>NZ_JACVON010000001.1:108941-1151372 GCF_018882385.1 Polynucleobacter sp. 30F-ANTBAC | reverse complement strand
TCTAAGTACGACTTCCCTGGTGATGACACACCAATCGTTAAAGGTTCAGCAAAGTTGGCGCTTGAAGGCGACAAAGGTGCTTTGGGTGAAGAAGCGATCATGCAATTGGCTGAAGCTCTTGACACATACATCCCAACACCAGAGCGTGCAGTTGATGGCGCGTTCTTGATGCCTGTTGAAGACGTGTTCTCAATCTCTGGTCGCGGTACTGTTGTGACTGGTCGTATTGAGCGCGGTATCGTTAAGGTTGGTGAAGAGATCGAAATTATCGGTATCAAGCCAACATTGAAGACAACATGTACTGGCGTAGAGATGTTCCGTAAGTTGTTAGACCAAGGTCAAGCTGGTGACAACGTGGGTATCTTGTTGCGCGGTACAAAGCGTGAAGAGGTTGAGCGTGGTCAAGTATTGGCTAAGCCAGGTTCTATTACGCCACATACACACTTCACAGCTGAAGTGTATGTGTTGAGCAAAGACGAAGGTGGTCGTCACACACCATTCTTCAACAACTACCGTCCACAGTTTTACTTCCGTACAACGGACGTAACAGGTTCAATCGAATTGCCGAAAGACAAAGAGATGGTGATGCCTGGTGATAACGTGACTATTACAGTGAAGTTGATTGCTCCGATTGCGATGGAAGAAGGTCTCCGTTTTGCGATCCGTGAAGGCGGTCGTACTGTTGGTGCTGGTGTTGTTGCTAAAGTTTTAGAATAATTAGTTTTGCAGAAAACGGTGGCGCGAATGTTGCGTGCCACCGCGCTCTTTAGTTATATCGCGACAACATCGCACTGCTCTTTAGGATAAAAAATGCAAAATCAGAAAATTCGTATTAGATTAAAAGCTTTTGACTATCGTTTGATCGACCAGTCAGCTGCTGAAATCGTAGACACAGCAAAACGTACAGGTGCTGTTGTTAAGGGTCCAGTACCTTTGCCAACACGTATTGAGCGTTTTGACATTCTACGTTCACCACACGTTAACAAGACTTCTCGTGATCAATTAGAGATCCGCACGCATTTGCGTTTGATGGATATTGTTGATCCAACAGAAAAAACTGTTGATGCATTGATGAAATTAGATCTTCCAGCTGGTGTGGATGTCGAAATTAAGCTTCAATAATTGTAAAAACTGCTATTGCAGGGCTAAAAAAAAGGCGCTACAATAGCAGGCTTCCCAGAAATATCTGGGAAAAGTAGTTAAAAAAGTACTATTTATAAATTTCCGCTGGCCAATCGTAGTCAGCATTGGAGTATTAATATGAGCCTAGGCTTGATCGGCCGTAAGGTCGGCATGACCCGCCTCTTCACAGAAGAGGGTGATGCTGTACCGGTCACAGTTATCGATGTAAGCGATAACCGCATTGCGCAAGTTAAAACTGAGGAAACTGATGGCTATACAGCTGTTCAGTTAGCATTCGGAACTCGCCGTGCTTCACGCGTTGTAAAACCACAAGCTGGTCACTTTGCAAAAGCAGGTGTATTAGCAGGTAACGCTCTTAACGAATTCCGCATTGACGCAGCTAAAGCTGGTGAGCTTAAGGTTGGCGACATTATTGGTCTTGATACATTTGCAGTTGGTCAAAAGGTTGACGTGCAAGGTACAACGATTGGTAAAGGTTACGCCGGTACCATCAAGCGTTACCACTTTTCATCTGGTCGTGCATCGCACGGTAACTCACGTTCTCATAACGTTCCTGGCTCTATTGGTATGGCTCAGGATCCGGGTCGTGTTTTCCCAGGTAAGCGTATGACAGGTCACTTAGGTGACGTGACTCGTACCGTTCAAAATCTTGAAGTTGCTCGTATTGACGCAGAACGCAAATTGCTCTTGATCAAAGGCGCAATTCCAGGTTCTCGCGGCGGCAAAGTCATCATCACTCCAGCAGTTAAAACTGCTGCTGCTAAATAAGGAGCGCGCACATGGAATTAAAGCTCCTACAAGCTGACGGAAAACTGGGTGCAGGCGTAACTGCTTCTCCAGAAGTTTTCGAGCGTGAATATAACGAAGCATTGGTTCACCAGATCGTTGTTGCTTATCAAGCCAACGCTCGTAGCGGTAACCGTGCTCAAAAAGACCGTGAACAAGTTAAACATACAACCAAGAAACCTTGGCGTCAAAAAGGTACGGGCCGTGCTCGTGCTGGTATGTCATCTTCACCATTGTGGCGCGGGGGTGGTCGTATATTCCCTAACTCACCTGAAGAGAATTTTTCACAAAAAGTTAACAAGAAAATGTATCGCGCAGGTATGCGTTCTATATTGTCTCAGTTGGCTCGTGAGGGTCGTCTTAACATCGTTGAGAGCTTCACAGTTGACGCTCCAAAAACAAAGTTGTTAGCTGAAAAAGTTAAAGCAATGGGTTTGGAATCAGTTCTTATCATTGCTGATAAGGTTGATGAGAATCTATATTTGGCTTCACGTAACTTGCATAAAGTTGGTGTGGTTGAAGCGCAGCATGCAGATCCGCTTTCATTGATTCACTTCCAAAAAGTGTTGATCCTTAAGTCAGCTGTTGCTCAAATTGAGGAGATGCTCAAATGATCGCTACACGTAAAAATGACCATCGTTTAATGCAGGTTTTGGTTGGCCCAGTGATTTCAGAAAAAGCAACAATGGTTGCTGAAAAGAATGAGCAAGTGGTTTTCCAAGTTATGCGCGATGCTAACAAGTTAGAAATCAAAGCTGCTGTTGAATTGTTATTCAAAGTGCAGGTTGAATCAGTGCAGGTTGTAAATCAAAAAGGTAAAGCAAAGCGCTTTGGCCGTTTTGAGGGTCGCCGCAACCACACGAAGAAGGCTTATGTTTGTTTGAAGCCTGGTCAAGAAATCAACTTTGAAGCGGAGGCAAATTAATTATGCCGCTAATGAAAACCAAACCGACGTCACCAGGACGTCGTTCAATGGTGAAAGTGGTCAATCCAGACCTGCACAAGGGTAAACCTTTTGCTGGTTTGTTAGAGCCACAACACCAAAAATCAGGTCGTAACAACAACGGTCATATCACTACACGCCATAAGGGTGGTGGTCATAAGCATCACTACCGTGTTGTTGACTTTAAGCGTAATGATAAAGATGGTATTCCAGCGAAAATTGAACGCCTAGAATACGATCCAAACCGTACTGCAAACTTGGCTCTATTGCTATTTGCAGATGGTGAGCGTCGCTACATTATTGCTCCTAAAGGTGCAGTAGTTGGTCAGGCCATCATGAGCGGTTCTGAGGCTCCTATTAAAGTTGGAAACAACTTGCCATTGAGAAATATCCCAGTTGGTAGCACGATTCACTGTGTGGAAATGTTGCCAGGTAAAGGTGCTCAAATGGTTCGTACTGCTGGCGGTTCAGCAGTGCTTCTAGCTCGTGAAGGTGTATACGGTCAGGTGCGTTTGCGCTCTGGTGAAGTTCGTCGTGTACATATTGAATGTCGTGCAACGATTGGTGAAGTAGGCAATGAAGAGCATAGCCTACGTCAAATCGGTAAAGCTGGTGCAAATCGCTGGCGCGGTATTCGTCCAACAGTTCGTGGTGTTGCAATGAACCCAGTCGATCACCCACATGGTGGTGGTGAAGGTCGTACAGGTGAAGGTCGCGTTCCAGTATCTCCATGGGGCACACCAACTAAGGGTTACAGAACACGCCGCAATAAGCGTACGACAAGCATGATTGCTCAACGTCGTCAAAAGCGCTAATAGAATAAGGAAATAGACATGACGCGCTCAGCTAAAAAAGGTCCATTCTGCGAAGTCAGCCTTGTTAAAAAGGTTGAAACAGCAGTTGCCAACAAAGATAAGAAGCCTATCAAGACATGGTCACGCCGTTCGACCATTCTCCCTGACTTCATTGGTCTCACAATCGCCGTTCATAATGGTCGTCAGCATGTACCTGTGTACATTACTGAGAACATGGTTGGACATAAGCTTGGTGAGTTTGCGCTAACGCGCACGTTTAAAGGTCATGCGGCCGATAAAAAAGCGAAGAAGTAAGAGGACGATATGGAATCTAAAGCTATTCACCGCAGCGCCCGCATTTCAGCGCAAAAAACACGTTTGGTTGCTGACCAAATTCGTGGATTGCCAATTGCGCGCGCTTTGAACATCCTAGCATTTAGCCCTAAAAAGGCTGCGTTCATTATGAAGAAAGTAGTTGAGTCTGCTGTCGCTAACGCGGAGCACAACTCAGGTGCTGACATTGATGAGCTCAAGGTAAAGGCTGTCACAGTAGATAAGGCAACTTCGCTCAAGCGTTTTACTGCTCGTGCTAAGGGTCGTGGCAACAAAATTGAAAAGCAAACTTGTCACATTACTGTGACTTTGAGCAACTAAGGAAGAGACATGGGTCAGAAAATACATCCAACCGGATTTCGTCTCTCGGTAAGCCGTAACTGGACTTCACGCTGGTATGCCAACAGCAACGACTTTGCAAAAATGTTGCAAGAAGACGTTGAAGTACGTAGCTACCTTAAGAAGAAATTGAAAAACGCATCAGTGAGCAAAGTAATTATTGAGCGTCCTGCTAAGAACGCAAAAATCACTATTTATAGCTCACGTCCAGGTGTTGTGATTGGTAAAAAAGGTGAAGACATTGAAGTATTGCGCAAAGAGTTGCAAAAGCGCATGGGTGTTCCAGTTCACGTTAATATCGAAGAAATTCGTAAGCCAGAAGTTGATGCTCAGTTAATCGCTGACTCAATTACACAGCAGCTTGAAAAACGTATCATGTTCCGTCGTGCTATGAAGCGTGCAATGCAAAGTGCTATGCGTCTTGGTGCTCAAGGTATCAAGATTATGAGTGCAGGTCGCTTGAATGGTGCTGAAATTGCTCGTACTGAATGGTATCGTGAAGGTCGAGTACCTCTTCATACATTGAAGGCTGATATTGATTACGCTACTTCAGAGGCTGAAACAACATACGGCATTATCGGTGTAAAAGTTTGGGTTTACAAAGGTGACACATTGGGTCGCACAGATGTAAACGCAGTGGCGCCTGCTTCACCAGAAGCAGACCAAGAGAAAAAAGCTCGTCGTCCAGGCACACGTGCACCACGTAAAGCCAAGGAAGATGGAGATAAGCCAGCAGGTGATGCTAAGCCAGCCGTAAAACGCGTGCGCAAAGTAACTAAGCCTGCTGAGAAGGCTGGAGAATAATTATGTTGCAACCAAAACGTCGTAAGTACCGTAAGGAACAAAAAGGCCGCAACACAGGTGTTGCCACTCGTGGAAGCAGCGTGTCTTTTGGTGACTTTGGTTTAAAAGCAGTTGGTCGTGGTCGTTTGACTGCACGCCAAATTGAAGCTGCTCGTCGTGCAATGACTCGTCATATTAAACGTGGCGGTCGTATCTGGATCCGTATTTTCCCAGATAAGCCAATTTCACAAAAACCTGCAGAAGTTCGTATGGGTAACGGTAAAGGTAACCCAGAGTACTACGTAGCTGAAATCCAGCCAGGTAAAGTGTTATACGAGATGGATGGTGTTGACGAAGTATTGGCGCGCGAGGCTTTTAGACTTGCTGCTGCTAAGTTGCCTATTCAAACTACATTTGTTGTGCGCCAAATTGGCGCCTAATCTGGACGGGACAAAATGAAAGCTTCCGATTTAAACGCTAAAGACGTTAACTCTTTAAATAATGAGTTATCTGAATTGCTCAAAGCCCAATTTAAATTGCGTATGCAAAAGGGTACACAGCAACTTTCAGATACTAGCCAACTTGGCAAAGTAAAGCGCGATATTGCTCGTGTGAAAACTGTTATTGCCCAGAAAGCGAGCCAAAAATAATGACTGAAACTACAAAAAAACCATTACGCCGCACATTGATCGGTCGTGTTGTTAGCGACAAGATGCAAAAAACGGTAACAGTGTTGGTTGAGCGTCGCGTTAAGCATCCTTTGTACGGCAAATATGTTGCTAAATCAAAGAAATACCATGCTCACGATGAAGCTAACCAATTCAAAGACGGCGATACAGTTGAAATTGCAGAATCAAAGCCAATTTCAAGAAGCAAGTCTTGGGTAGTAACACGTTTAGTAGAAGCTTCTAAAGGCATCTAAAAAACTAAGAAAACAGGCTTGCAAACAAATTGCGAGCCTGTTATAGTAGAGGGCTTTCCAGGATCGTGTGTGGAAAGAAATTGATTCAGTAGTATAAATCCGGGGCTAAAGTCGCAAGATGAGGTCCCTCAACGGAACCAAGACTGATTGCCTATGGCGCTCAAGTTGGGGATAAAAAGATGATTCAAACTGAAAGCAGACTAGAGGTTGCCGATAACACCGGTGCCCGCGAAGTATTGTGCATCAAGGTGCTCGGCGGTTCAAAACGCCGTTACGCCAGCATTGGTGACATTATTAAAGTGACGGTTAAAGACGCCGCTCCGCGTGGACGTGTTAAAAAAGGTGACATATATAACGCCGTGGTAGTTCGTACTGCCAAGGGTGTTCGCCGTCCTGACGGCTCACTTATTAAATTTGATTCCAATGCAGCCGTTTTGCTTAACGCAAAATTAGAGCCAATTGGTACACGTATTTTCGGGCCAGTAACACGCGAATTGCGTACTGAACGCTTCATGAAAATCGTTTCTCTCGCGCCAGAAGTTATTTAAAGGGTCGATATGAACAAGATTCGTAAAGGCGATCAAGTGGTAGTAACTACTGGTCGTGACAAAGGTAAAAAAGGTACTGTGACGCAAATTCTCGAGGGTAAATTACTCGTTGAAGGCGTTAACGTATACAAGAAGAACGTTAAACCAAACCCAGCTGCTGGTACAACAGGCGGCGTTGTTGATAAGACAATGCCTATCGCTGTATCAAACGTTGCTTTGGTTGACGCAAACGGCAAACCTTCACGCGTTGGCATCAAAGAAGCTGACGGCAAAAAGGTTCGCTACCTCAAGACAACTGGCGCTATCGTAGCAGCCTAAGACGAGGATAACTAAATATGTCAACACGTTTACAAAGCTTCTACAAAGACAAAGTTGCAGCTGATCTAATGAAGCAGTTCGGCTACAAGTCTGTTATGGAAGTGCCGCGCATCACAAAAATCACATTAAATATGGGTTTGGGTGAAGCGGTTAATGATAAAAAAGTTATTGAGCATGCGGTTGGTGATCTAACAAAGATTGCTGGTCAAAAGCCTGTTGTAACCAAAGCGCGTAAAGCTATTGCGGGTTTCAAAATCCGTCAAGGCTACCCAATTGGTGCAATGGTCACATTGCGTGGTCAAGTTATGTATGAATTCTTAGATCGTTTTATTACGGTTGCATTGCCACGTGTACGCGACTTCCGCGGTATTTCTGGTAAGGCTTTCGACGGTCGTGGAAACTACAATATTGGTGTTAAAGAGCAGATTATTTTCCCTGAAATTGAATACGACAAGATCGATTCACTTCGTGGTTTAAATATCAGCATTACCACTACCGCTAAAACTGATGATGAAGCTAAAGCTTTGTTAGCAGCGTTTAAATTCCCATTCCGCAATTAAGAGGTCATCGTGGCTAAATTAGCATTGATTGAACGCGAAAAGAAGCGCACCAAGACTGTCGCAAAGTACGCTGCTAAGCGTGCAGAGTTAAAGGCGATTATTGATGACGTCTCTAAGAGCGATGAAGAACGTTATGAAGCTCGTTTGAAATTACAGCAGCTTCCACGTAACGCAAGTCCAACTCGCCAGCGTAATCGCTGTGCATTAACTGGCCGTCCACGCGGCACGTTCCGCAAGTTCGGCTTGGCCCGTAGCAAAATCCGTGAAATCGCCTTCCGTGGCGAGATCCCTGGTGTAACCAAGGCCAGCTGGTAAGCGGCGAAAGATTAGGAGAACACATGAGTATCAGCGATCCAATCGCCGACATGCTGACGAGAATTCGTAACGCGCAAGCGGTGCAGAAGACTAACGTTGTCATGCCTTCATCTAAGCTCAAAGTAGCGATTGCTAACGTCTTAAAAGACGAAGGTTATATCGATAGCTTTGAAATTGCTGGAGAAGCGGCTAAACCTGTATTAAATATCAGCCTTAAGTACTACGCAGGCCGTCCAGTTATTGAGCGCATTCAACGCGTTTCAACACCAGGCCTTCGTATTTACAAAGGTCGCCATGACATTCCAAAGGTTTTGGATGGTCTAGGTGTTGCAATTATTTCAACGCCACAAGGCGTGATGACAGATCGTAAAGCTCGCGCCATTGGCGTGGGTGGCGAAGTCATCTGCTACGTAGCTTAATAGGGGGAACGAAGATGTCTAGAGTCGGTAAAAGCCCTATTGAGTTACCAAAAGGTGCTGATGTACAAATCGCTGCAAACCAAGTAACCATTAAGGGTCCTTTGGGTAGCTTGTCACACACATTGCATCCATTGGTTGGATTGCAGCAAAACGAAGGTGTTTTGCAGGTTGTGTGTAAAGATGAGTCTGCAGAATCAAATGCTTTATCAGGTACAACACGTGCATTGGTAAGTAACATGGTTAAAGGCGTTACAACTGGCTTTGAGCGCAAGCTTAGCTTGGTTGGCGTTGGTTATCGTGCATCTGTTCAAGGTAACGCATTAAAGTTGCAATTAGGTTTCTCACATGATGTGATTCATGATTTGCCAGAAGGTGTTAAGGCAGAAACTCCATCACAAACTGAGATCATTATTAAGGGTGCCAACAAGCAGCAAGTTGGCCAGGTAGCTGCTGAAGTTCGCGCATACCGTCCACCAGAGCCTTATAAAGGCAAGGGTGTTCGCTATGTAGATGAAGTAGTTCGCCTCAAAGAAACCAAGAAGAAGTAATCGGGGTTAGATATGAACAAAAACGAAACACGAGTTCGCCGCGCACGCCAAACCCGCATCAGAATTGCGGAACAGTTGGCTCATCGCTTGACGATTTATCGCTCGAATCAGCATATTTTTGCTCAGCTTTTCAGCCCATGTGGCACCAAAGTTCTTGCTTCAGCTTCTACTATGGAAGTGGATATTAAAAAAGCATTGAATGGCAATGGTGGCAACAGTGCTGCAGCTCAGCAAATTGGTAAAACAATCGCTGAACGCGCCATCAAGGCAGGTGTTACTGAAGTAGCATTTGACCGTGCTGGTTTCCGATACCATGGCCGCGTGAAAGCGTTGGCAGAGGCTGCGCGTGAAGCCGGTCTTAAGTTCTGATCGCAGAGGCTCAAGGAAATATTATGGCAAAGATGCAAAATAAAATTCAATCTGAAGAGCGTGATGATGGTCTACGTGAAAAGATGATCGCTGTTAACCGAGTGACCAAAGTTGTTAAAGGTGGTCGTATTCTCGGTTTTGCTGCACTAACAGTAGTTGGTGACGGTGATGGCGGTATCGGTATGGGTAAGGGCAAGTCAAAAGAAGTGCCAGTTGCCGTACAAAAAGCAATGGACGAAGCACGTCGCAAGATGTTCAAGGTTTCATTACGTAGCGGCACATTGCAGCATACAGTTGTTGGTGAGCATGGCGCATCACGCGTTTTGATCTCTCCGGCAAAAGAAGGTACTGGCGTGATTGCTGGCGGCCCAATGCGTGCTGTTTTTGATGTAATGGGCGTAACTAACGTGGTTGCAAAATCTCTTGGTTCAACAAACCCTTACAACATGGTTCGTGCAACTTTGGATGGCTTACGCAAGATGAGCACACCTTCAGAAATCGCAGCGAAGCGCGGTAAGTCTGTAGAGGAGATCCTAGGTTAATCGCCAGGAAAATAAATATGAGCACAGTAAAAATTCAATTAGTACGAAGCTTAATCGCAACTCGTGAAGATCATCGCGCAACTGTTCGTGGCTTAGGCTTACGTCGCGTGAACTCTGTTTCTGAATTGCAAGACACGCCAGCAGTTCGCGGCATGATTAATAAAGTCTCTTACTTGGTTAAAGTAATCAAGTAATACTTAGGGATAGATTATGGAACTCAATAAAATTAAACCAGCAGAAGGTGCTAAGCATGCTAAGCGTCGCGTAGGTCGCGGCATTGGTTCAGGTTTAGGTAAAACTGCAGGTCGTGGTCACAAGGGTCAGAAATCTCGTTCTGGTGGCTTCCACAAAGTTGGTTTCGAGGGCGGTCAAATGCCTTTGTATCGTCGTTTGCCAAAGCGTGGCTTCGTGTCACTTAGCAAACAGTTCGATGGTCAAGTAACTTTGACAGATCTACAAAAGCTTGGCTTGGCAGAAGTTGATTTGGTTGCATTAAAGAAAAGCGGATTAATTTCTGGCTTGATTAAGTGCGTCAAGATCATTAAAACTGGTGAGCTAACAACAGCTATTACAGTTCGTGGTTTGTTAGCAACTGCTGGCGCGAAAGCTGCTATTGAAGCTGCTGGCGGCAAATTTGTTGAAGCTGCTTAAGGTTTAGCTAAAGAAATATGGCCAACGCATCTACCAACCTATCTAGCTTGAAGTCAGGAAGCAAGTTTGGCGACTTACGTCGCCGCTTGATCTTTTTGGTTCTGGCTTTGGTGGTATATCGCATTGGTACGCATATTCCTGTTCCAGGAATTGATCCAGACCAGTTAGCACAATTGTTCGATAGTCAAAGTGGCGGTATTTTAGGAATGTTTAACCTGTTTTCAGGTGGGGCGTTATCAAGATTTTCTGTCTTTGCTTTGGGTATCATGCCTTACATTTCAGCTTCAATCATCATGCAATTAATGACGATTGTTGTACCAACTTTAGAAGCAATTAAAAAAGATGGTCAAGCTGGTCAAAGAAAAATAACGCAATACACTCGCTATGGCACATTGGTACTTGCCACATTCCAAGCTTTTGGTATTGCCATTGCGTTAGAGGCCCAACCAGGTTTAGTAATTGACCCAAGTTTCTTATTTAGATTGAACACTGTTGTTACATTGGTAACAGGAACAATGTTCTTGATGTGGCTTGGTGAACAAATTACAGAGCGTGGTTTAGGTAATGGCATTTCAATTATTATTTTCGGTGGTATTGCTGCGGGATTGCCAAGCGCTTTAGGTGGTTTATTTGAATTGGTTCGCACTGGATCAATGAGCACATTATCAGCAATGTTAATTGTTGTGATTGTTGCGGCAGTGACGTATTTTGTGGTGTTTGTTGAGCGTGGTCAGCGTCGTGTTTTGGTGAACTACGCCAAGCGCCAAGTAGGCAACAAGGTTTATGGTGGTCAATCTTCCCATCTACCGTTGAAGTTAAATATGGCTGGTGTTATTCCTCCAATTTTTGCCTCATCAATTATTTTATTTCCCGCAACAATTGCAGGATGGTTTACAGCCGGCGAAACTACAAACCCAGTAACTTTGTTTGTTAAAGATTTAGCAGCGACTTTGGCCCCGGGTCAACCCGTTTACATCTTGATGTACATGTTAGCAATTATTTTCTTCTGTTTCTTCTACACAGCGATGGTATTCAATAGTAGAGAGACAGCTGATAACTTAAAGAAGAGTGGTGCCTTTGTTCCTGGAATTCGTCCTGGTGACCAAACAGCTCGCTACATTGATAAGATTTTGACTCGTTTAACTTTGATGGGTGCAGCGTACATGGTTTTGGTGTGCTTGTTGCCTGAGTTCTTAGTTTTACGTTGGAATGTTCCGTTCTACTTTGGTGGTACATCCCTATTAATTATTGTGGTTGTAACTATGGACTTCATGGCTCAAGTTCAGTCTTACATGATGCAACAACAATATGATTCACTATTGAAGAAAGCCAACTTCAAAATGGGTAACTCATAAGCTATATGGCAAAAGATGATGTCATTCAAATGGCTGGTGAGATTGTAGAAAATTTACCGAATGCCATGTTCCGTGTGAAGTTAGAAAACGGTCATGTGGTATTGGGACATATCTCAGGAAAAATGCGTATGCACTATATTCGCATTCTTCCTGGTGACAAAGTCACAGTGGAGCTCACACCCTATGACTTGTCAAAAGCGCGTATTGTTTTCCGCGCGAAGTAGTAACTAATTGTATAGAAGAGGTTAATTATGAAAGTTTTGGCATCTGTTAAGTGTATCTGCCGCAACTGTAAGATCATTAAGCGCAAGCGCGTGGTAAGAGTTATCTGTTCATCAGATGCTCGTCACAAGCAGCGTCAGGGTTAATAAAGCAGCCGTCTCAAAAAAGAGGAAAGTTACATGGCACGTATCGCCGGGGTCAATATCCCCAACCACCAACATACCGTCATCGGTCTAACTGCTATTTTTGGCATTGGTAACTCATTGGCTCGCAAGATTTGCGATGCTTCTGGTGTTGCTATTGATAAGAAAGTAAAAGATCTTAGTGATGCAGATTTAGAAAAACTTCGTGAAGAAGTTGGCAGATTCACTGTAGAAGGTGATTTGCGTCGTGAAGTGACGATGAACATTAAGCGCCTAATGGATTTAGGTTGCTATCGTGGTCTTCGTCATCGCAAAGGCTTGCCAATGCGCGGTCAACGCACACGTACTAATGCTCGTACACGCAAAGGCCCTCGTAAGGCCGGTATTGCACTTAAGAAATAATTAGGAAGAGCTGACAATGGCAAAACCACAACAAAACAACGCGGCTCGCGCCCGTAAAAAAGTTAAAAAGAATATTGCTGACGGTATTGCACACGTTCATGCATCATTCAATAACACGATCGTGACTATCACGGATCGCCAAGGCAATGCGTTGTCATGGGCGACTTCAGGTGGCCAAGGTTTTAAAGGTTCTCGTAAATCGACACCATTTGCAGCACAGGTAGCAGCAGAAGTTGCTGGCCGTGCAGCGATTGAGTGTGGAATTAAGAACTTATCTGTTGAGATCAAAGGCCCAGGCCCTGGTCGTGAATCAGCAGTGCGAGCTTTGAATGCTTTAGGCATCAAGATCACTGAGATTCAGGATGTGACTCCAGTTCCGCATAACGGCTGCCGTCCTCCAAAGCGTCGTCGTATCTAATTTTTTAATCAAGACCACCGTCCATCGCTCGTATAGGGTGGACTCACCATCGGTTTTCGAACTGAAGGCAAAGAAAGGAAGCAAACGTGGCACGTTACATAGGCCCTAAGGCCAAACTATCTCGTCGGGAAGGTACCGATCTATTCTTAAAGAGCACACGTCGCTCTTTATCTGATAAATGCAAGCTTGATACTAAGCCTGGTCAACATGGACGCACATCAGGTTCGCGTACATCTGACTACGGTAACCAATTGCGTGAAAAGCAAAAGGTTAAACGTATCTATGGCGTTTTAGAGCGTCAATTCCGTCGCTATTTTGCTGAAGCAGAGCGTCGTAAAGGCAATACTGGTGAAAACCTTTTGTCTTTATTGGAATCTCGTTTAGATAACGTTGTTTATCGTATGGGTTTTGGCTCAACACGTGCTGAAGCTCGTCAGTTAGTTTCTCACAAAGCAATTTTGTTGAATGGTAATGTTGCAAACATTCCTTCAATGCAAGTTCGTCCTGGAGACGTTATTGCAATTCGTGAAAAAGCTAAAAAACAAACTCGTATTCAAGAGTCTTTAGGTCTAGTTGCTCAGTCTGGTGATATCAGCTGGGTTTCAGTAGACGCTGCTAAATTAGAAGGCACATTCAAGCAAGCTCCCGATCGTGATGATATCGGTGGTGATATCAATGAAAGCTTGATCGTCGAACTTTACTCACGTTAATGTGTCGCCCTCTTAAGGAATAAATATATGCAAAACACACTACTGAAGCCGAAAATTATTTCTGTCGAAGTGCTTGCAGAGAACCAAGCGAAAGTTGTTATGGAGCCGTTTGAACGCGGTTACGGCCATACCTTGGGTAATGCCTTGCGTCGTGTGCTTTTGTCGTCCATGGTAGGTTGTGCTCCAACAGAAGTCAGCATTGCTGGCGTTGTTCATGAGTATTCAACAATTGACGGCGTTCAAGAAGACGTTGTTAACCTACTTTTGAACCTCAAAGGTATTGTTTTTAAACTACAACAGCGTGATGAAGTACTTTTAACATTACGTAAAGAAGGTGCTGGCGTTGTTACAGCAAAAGATATTGAATTGTCACATGACGTTGAAATTATCAACCCAGATCACGTGATTGCTAATTTATCCGCTAACGGTAAATTGGATATCCAGATCAAAGTTGAAAAAGGTCGCGGATATGTGCCAGGTAATGTACGTAAGTACCAAGACGAGTCTTCAAAGACTATCGGTAGTATTGTTCTAGATGCATCATTTAGCCCGGTACGTCGCGTTAGTTATGCTGTTGAGTCAGCTCGTGTTGAACAACGTACAGACTTAGACCGTTTGGTAATGACAATTGAAACTAATGGTGTGTTAACTCCTGAAGAAGCAATTCGTCAATCAGCCAGCATCTTGGTTGATCAATTGGTTGTGTTTGCACAACTCGAAGGCACACAAGCTACTGGCGATGCAGCTCCAAGCCGCTCACCAGCTGTTGATCCAATGTTAATGCGTCCAGTGGATGATTTAGAGTTAACAGTTCGTTCAGCAAATTGCTTGAAAGCTGAAAACATTTACTACATCGGCGATCTCATTCAGCGCACAGAAAACGAGTTGTTAAAGACTCCAAATCTTGGCCGTAAATCATTGAATGAAATTAAAGATGTCTTGGCCGCTCGCGGTCTGACCTTGGGCATGAAGCTAGATAACTGGCCTCCTGCAGGTCTTGAGAAATAATAGAAAGGAAGAGCCACCATGCGTCACGGAAACGGACTTCGTAAATTAAATCGTACATCCTCACATCGTTTAGCGATGTTGCGCAACATGTCTAATTCATTGTTGCAACATGAGGTTATTAAAACAACTTTGCCTAAGGCTAAAGAGTTGCGTCGTGTAGTTGAGCCGCTCATTACTTTAGGTAAAAAAGATAATTTAGCTAACCGCCGTTTAGCATTTGATCGTTTACGCGATCGCGAAATGGTTACTAAATTATTTACAGAACTAGGACCACGTTTTGCTACTCGCCCAGGCGGCTACTTACGTATTCTTAAGTTTGGCTTCCGCGTTGGTGACAATGCGCCTATGGCTTTAGTTGAGCTTTTAGATCGTCCAGAAGTAACAGAAGCTCCTTCTGCAGAGTAATCTCAGAAAGACTTATAAAAAAGCCTGGTTATGCCAGGCTTTTTTGTTTGGTGGATAATCAGTTATGGAGTCAATTTACCTGGTAATAACGACGTTCCCGACGAGGGAAGAAGCCATTGATATGGCCAGCAGAATTATTGAGAATCAATTGGGAGCTTGCGTACAGATTCAAGAGTCATGCACATCAATATACGAATGGAAAGGCGTGCTCGAGACTACAACAGAATTTCCAGTTCACATTAAAACAGTTGAAGCCAAAAAAGAAGCACTCAAGACATTTATTAAAGTAAGCCATTCATATGAGGTTCCTGAGATCGTGGCAATTAAGCTAGACGATACATCCGAAACATATGCGCAATGGATTGCAAGTCAAGCATGTGGAGCATCCTCATGAGAACCATTAAAAAAATATTTCTAGTAGGGTTGATTGGGTTAGCGAATTTGTTCGCAATGAGTAGCATAGCTATAGCAGTGGACTTTCTTCCCCCAGAAAAGGCATTCAAGGTTGTTGCTCAAACACAAGAAGATGCGAGCGTGTTAGTAACAGTGAAACCAGAGAATGGTTATTACGTTTACAAGGAATCAATTAAATTTAAATTGCTTAGGCCGAAAATAGACACTGCTCTAGGTCAACCTTTGCTTCCAAAAGGAAAAGTTAAATTTGATGAGAACTTTGGCAAAGAATTAGAAACATACCCCCATCCTTTCCAAATCACTTTGCCAATCGATCGCGAGCAAATGAGCACGGGTTTTTTATTGCAAATCGAGTTGCAAGGTTGCGCGGACAAGGGAATTTGTTATCCACCCATGCAGTTAAATTTCACGCTCTCTGCTCCCAATGTTGTCGTTGAGGGAGTACCTCCCGAAGATTTTTCAGAGCTTGCTGTTCAGTCAGGTGGCTTGAGTGATTTATGGGCAGCTAGAGATGATGTTGGAGAGCTATCAAAACTTTTGATGAGTATTTCACCATTCGTTTTAATTGGAGCATTTTTTATTCTGGGATTGGCTATGGCATTAACACCATGCGTTTTGCCAATGTTGCCAATTATGTCGAGCGTTGTATTTGGTTCAAAAAATAATCAGCACCAAAATATTTCAAAAGTTCGAGCAACATCACTCGCAGCAATCTATGTCTTAGGCATGGCTCTGATGTATAGCTTGGCTGGAATGGCCACCGCTGCATTGGGTTCCAATATTCAATCGTACCTACAAAATCCATGGGTACTTGGTGCATTTGCATTCATGTTGTTAGCTCTCGCGGCGAGTTTATTTGGTTTTTATGAGCTGCGCTTACCTCAGTCACTCCACAATAAGATTGATAAGGTTGCTGGCAAGCAAGAGGGTGGAAGCCTGCTTGGTGCATTTTTACTTGGTGCCATATCAACACTCATTGCGAGCCCTTGTGTGACTGCGCCACTTGCAGGAGTCTTAGCTTTTATTGCGCATACTGGCTCTGTTCCATTGGGCGGACTCTTATTGTTTGTCATGGCGTTAGGAATGGGCTTCCCATTGATGTTATTTGCGGTCGGTGCAAAAGGTTTATTACCCAAGGCTGGCTCATGGATGTTGATGGTGCAAAAGATATTTGGTGTGCTTTTGGTTTTATTGGCGGTATGGGTTGTTTCGCCAGTATTCTTAAATGGCTCTGTGCCAAGGAACGACGCAACTCACCAACTTTCATCAGGCTTGGTTTTTAATGTCGTGAAAACTAGTCGTGAATTAGATACGGCCTTGAAATTAGCAAAAGAAAATAATCAAACGGTTATGTTGGATTTTTATGCGGACTGGTGTGTGACCTGTAAAGAGATGGAAGTTTTGACATTCAATGATGCTACCGTATCAAAGAAGTTAAGGTCTTACCAATTAATTCAAGTGGATATGACAAAGAACACCGCGGATCAACAAGTCATACTTAAACACTATGGTCTATTTGGACCGCCAGCGATTCTATTCTTTGATCAACAAGGCCAAGAGCTGATTTCAAAGAGAGTTATAGGCTTTATGAAGCCAGAGCGTTTTATAGAACGATTAGAGTAAGGCCTACAAAGGCTGTGAGCCCTTACTGATTGAGTATGCGTGCGGCATCTCTAGCGAAATACGTCAAAATGCCATCCGCACCAGCACGCTTGAATGCCAGTAGAGATTCCATCATGACAGCATCACCATCAATCCAGCCGTTGATGGCCGCCGCTTTGATCATGGCATATTCACCGCTAACTTGGTACGCAAAAGTAGGGTGACCCAGCTCGTCTTTTACGCGCTTAACAATGTCAAGGTAAGGCATGCCTGGCTTCACCATCACCATATCCGCCCCCTCTTCAATATCTAAAGCCACTTCACGAATCGCCTCATTGGAGTTGGCTGGATCCATTTGATAAGTTTTTTTATTGCCTTTGCCAAGATTGCCGGCCGAGCCGACTGCATCTCTAAACGGGCCGTAGAAGGCGGACGCATATTTTGCTGAGTACGCCATGATTTGAGTATGAATAAAGCCGTGTGCTTCAAGAGCATCACGTATCGCAGCAATTCGTCCATCCATCATATCTGAAGGGGCAACCATATCGACGCCAGCCTGAGCGTGAGTTAAGGCTTGTTTAACGAGTGCATCAACAGTGACATCATTGATCACATAGCCATCATTATCAATAATGCCGTCTTGACCGTGACTTGTATAAGGATCAAGTGCAATGTCTGTCATGATGCCTAAGTTTGGAAAACGTTTTTTTAATTCTTTTACAGCATTAGGAATTAAGCCGTTGGCATTAAATGCTTCCTTGCCATCTGCAGTCTTAAGGTCACCACTAATGACTGGAAATAAAGCCATGACAGGAATGCCTAATTGAACGCACTCCTCTGCAATCGGCAATAACAAATCCAGTGAAACGCGACTTACTCCAGGCATTGATGCCACTTCTTCCTTGCGACCTTTTCCTTCAAGTAAAAAAACCGGATAAATAAAATCATTACTGCTTAAATTATTTTCTTGAACGAGTCGACGTGACCAATCAGTTTTACGTAATCTGCGAGGACGATGGAATAGTTGCATATAAAACCTTATGAAGAAAGTTGGGGTTTTAGGTTTTTGGAGATACGATTTTCATTGCTGGTATGAGCCAGTGACGCTTCAATGCCCAACCATTCAGCCACTATTGAATCAGCTTCAACTAAGCCAATGCGTTTGGTGCTTGAAAATAGTTGAGCGGTATAAGGGCCGTGAGGATTGAGTTCTTTGAGCTTATTCTGTAATTTTTTCAGAGCCAAGCGACCTTCAGACTGATTGAGCTTGTCACATTTAGTTAACAAAACATGAATTGGTCTGCCAGTTGGAGTAAACCACTCAATCATTTGTTGATCAAGGTCAGTCATGCCTCTTCTGGAATCCATGATCAAAACCATGCCCTTTAGGTTTGGGCGGGTTTGTAGATACGTTGAGAGTAAATTATTCCAGTGAGCTTTTGTTTTAAGGTCAACCTGAGCGTAGCCATATCCAGGTAAGTCGACTAAATTGGCTAAATTGGTCTTATCTTTCGTTAAAATGCCGAAAAAGTTGATATGTTGCGTTCTTCCTGGAGTTTTGCTGGCAAATGCGAGCCTATTTTGCTGGCAAAGGACATTAATAGCCGTTGATTTACCCGCATTGGAGCGCCCAGCAAAGGCTACTTCCGGGATATCCCAGGTAGGAAGATCAACCAAATGGTTAATCGTAATTAGAAATTGTGCTTGGTGTAAGGTAGACATAGGTGTTTAAAAGGTTAGACCTATTGTAAAATCTCTCGTTGATAATTAGTTGTTTAATTAAAAATAAAGATTTTTAATCTTTTGCATCATATACATAAGGTGAATGCACATGCGTCAAACAATTTCAGTCACATTAAAGACTTTATTGATTACTTTAGGCCTATCTTTTGCGGTTGCTAGCTTTGCAGCTGAGCCGCCAGCTAAGGCGCCGACTAAGGCAGCCCCTGATGCTGCTAAGGGTGAAGCTCTATATAACAGCGGTGATGCCAAGAGAGGTGTGGTTGCTTGTGTGAGTTGCCACGGTTCCGGTGGTAATAGTGGCGCAGCAGCCTATCCGAAGTTGGCTGGTCAGCATGCCAGTTACATAGTGAAACAGTTAAAAGACTACAAGGGTGCAAAAGATCGTCCTAACGCCATTATGGGTGCATTTGCGGCCCTTCTCAGTGATGAAGACATGGCCGACCTTGGCGCTTATTTAGAAAAACAAACGCCTGGCGTTGGTACTGCTAAGAACAAAGCAACTATTGAGTTGGGTCAAAAAATATACCGTGGTGGTATCGCATCAAAGTCTGTAGCAGCGTGCGCAGGGTGTCATAGCCCTAATGGCTCAGGTATTCCAGCACAGTACCCACGGATCTCTGGTCAGTGGCCAGAATACACAGAGGCACAGTTAATTGCATACCGTTCAGGTGAGCGGAAGAACAGCGTGCAGATGAGTGCGATTGCATCTAGAATGTCTGATGTTGAAATCAAAGCAGTAGCAGACTATATCGCCGGCTTGCGTTAATAAAACTTCTTTAAGTTTTTTCTAAAAGAAGGGCCCATGAACTTAGTTTGTGGGCTTTATTTTTTTAGATGAGGGTATGAGCATTTTTACATCAGATAGCAGCGTATTTCAGCGTTTTACACGAGCAAGCGTCGAGCTCTTATCATCGATGCGATTTGCCATCGCATTACTGACGATAATTTCAATTGCCAGCATGATTGGCACAGTCATTAAGCAGAGTGAACCCTATGCGAATTACGTCAATCAATTTGGACCATTTTGGGCTGAAATTTTTAATGGCTTGGGATTGTTCGCTGTCTACACTGCATGGTGGTTTTTATTAATCTTAGCGTTTTTAGTGGTATCAGTTTCATTTTGTGTGGTGCGCAATGCGCCCAAAATGTTGGCAGATGTTCGCGCATGGAAAGAACATGTTCAAGAGGGCGGATTAAGAGCGCTCCATCACCATTTTGAGTATTCAACAAAGCTGGATCACCCTGCTGCCGCATCGGTTATTGCCGATCGATTAGTTAAAGATGGTTATTCTGTAAAAACTTTAATAGCCGATGACCATTCCAAAGTGATGGCCAAAAAAGGAGCCGCTAGTAAGTGGGGATATATATTCGCTCATAGCGCCATTGTTTTTATTTGCTTAGGTGGCTTGTTAGATGGCGACCTTTTCACCAGAGGACAAATTTGGTTTGGTGGTAAGAGTATCTTGCCAGCGAATACTCAAGGGATGTTGATTTCAGATATTCCTAGTGAGCACAAGTTAAGCGCCAGCAATCCAAGTTATCGTGCGAATATTTTTGTACCAGAAGGTGCAACGAGTGCTACTGCACTATTAAGCGCAACGAGTGGTAGCATTATTCAAGAGTTGCCCTTTTCTGTATCACTTAAAAAATTCCATGTTGAGTACTACAGTACAGGTATGCCCAAACTCTTCATGAGCGAAGTCTTAATCAAAGATTTAGACACGGGGAAAGAAGTTGAGGCCAAGATTAAGGTTAATGAACCGCTGATTCACCGTGGCGTTGCTATCTATCAATCTAGCTTTGAAGATGGCGGTTCAAAACTAAAGCTAAGGGCTTATCCGATTCAAGGGTCAATAGACTCTGTTAAATCGAGTTTCATTGTCAGTGGCGAAGTTGGCCAAAGTACTGCTCTGAAATCTAATAATGGCACCAGTTATTCACTTGAGTTTGTTGGGTTTAGACCAACCAATGTGGAGAACATTGCCAACGCATCTGGAGAGGTTGATGTCAGAGGGGTTGCAACACAGAAAGCGGATGCTGGCCTAGCACAAGCATTTAATAACCGTTTAGGTTCGGGCGCTAAAACAAGCAAGACCGCTGATTTAAAGAACGTGGGCCCCTCAGTCCAATATAAGCTTCGTGATGCATCAGGCCAGGCGCGTGAGTTTAGTAACTATATGCAGCCACTTTTCTTAAATGGTATGCCTATGTTTATGCTGGGCGTAAGAGAAAGTGCCGCAGAAGAATTTAAATACCTCCGCATTCCTGCAGATGACAACTTCAGTTTGAATGAGTGGTTAACCCTTAGAACTCTTTTACAAGACCAAGGCGCACGACAGAGAGCGGTTCAACGTTTTACACAAGTGCTGAGTCAGCAAACAGGTTTTGGATCTTCTCCTCAAGCTGTTTCTCAATTAAGAGAGAGCGCAATTCGATCCATTGAATTATTTGCAGGGGCTAGTGAGTTTGCAATTAAACAGGCTGAAGAAACCGGCGTGTCACCAGGCGGTTTTGTAGCGCTTGGTTCTTTCATTGATCGCGCTGTCCCTGAAGTTGAGCGTGAAAAAGCAGCAGAAGTTATTTTGAAAGTGCTCAATGGTGTTGTTTGGGAGTTATGGCAAGAAGCCCGAGCTCAATTAAATTTACCTGCAGCTAAACAAGATGAAAAGAGTCAGAGGTTTATTCAGGCTGCAACATCAGCTTTGTCGGATGCTAATTTTTATCCGGCGCCGTTAACGTTTCAGTTAGACTCATTTGAAGAGGTTAAGGCCAGTGTCTTTCAGGTAACCAGATCCCCTGGTAAGAACATGGTTTACTTTGGTTGTTTATTATTGGTATTAGGTATCTTTGCAATGTTTTATTTGCCTGAGCGCCGAATTTGGGTCAGAAGCTTGGGTAATGGTAAAAATCTTTTTGCCATGTCAACCTCGCGCAAGACACTCGATTTTGAAAAAGAATTCAACAAGTATCAGGAAGATTTAAATCATGGAAACTAAATATGTCAGTTCAGTCAAAGGCGGTTTGGTTCAGTCTTTGCTACAGAGCATTACTGATGGCTTAAAGTCATTAAAGTGGGGTGATTATGTATTCGCCCTGGCTCTGGCTGCGGGAGCTATTTTTGCTGAAATGAAATTTTCTGCCTATATGGATAGCTACGAAGAAATTATTTTGTTTTGCTCGGTACCTGTTTTAGCATTTCTTGGCTGGGCATGGTCGCCATTACGAAATTTAATGATTGGCTCAACCATCTTAACTTTTATAGCGATCTATTTCTATCAGACGCCTGAAGGTGGTTCGTTAGCAAGAGCTGAACAAGCTTTCTTCCTGAAGTACATGCTTTCAAGTCAATCTGCGATTCTGTGGATGAGTGTATTTTTTGCATTGAGCACCTTCTTCTATACATTGGGACTGGCTCTTCGATCAAATACCATGGGGCCTGCAGCGTCAAAGCTTTCATGGGCAGCAGTTTATTTTGGTTTGGCTGGCATGCTTGTACGTTGGTATGAGTCCTATTTAATGGGAATTGATATTGGCCATATTCCTATCTCAAATCTTTATGAAGTTTTCATTCTTTTCTGTTTAATTACAGCCATATATCACTTGTATTACGAGGCTCGTTATAAGTCTGTAGCTTTAGGTGCTTTTGTTCTTTGGATTATTTTGGCTGCTGTTGCTTTTATCCTTTGGTATAGCGTGACTCGAGATGCACATCAAATTCAACCGCTAGTACCTGCTTTACAAAGCTGGTGGATGAAAATCCATGTGCCAGCAAACTTTATTGGTTATGGTACTTTTGCATTAGCGGCTATGGTGGCTATAGCGTACATTTTAAAGTCTAAAAATTATTTGGCTGATCGTTTGCCAAGCTTAGAGCTTTTAGATGATGTGATGTATAAATCAATTGCTGTTGGTTTTGCATTCTTCACCATCGCGACCATCTTAGGCGCGCTTTGGGCTGCTGAGGCTTGGGGTGGTTACTGGAGTTGGGATCCTAAGGAAACTTGGGCTCTAATTGTTTGGCTGAATTACGCCGCTTGGTTGCACATGCGCCTCATGAAGGGCTTAAGAGGTATTGTCGCTGCTTGGTGGGCATTAGTTGGTTTATTTGTAACCACCTTTGCTTTCATTGGCGTGAATATGTTCTTATCAGGTTTGCATAGCTACGGCAGCTTGTAAGAAGTATTTAGCTACCTGCTTGGTCTATTAAGAGAGACTAGGCAGGTAGAATTTTCTCATTAGCAAAAAGACTCTCGATAGATTCGCGTTCACGAATTAAGTGAACTGTTGAACCATCCACCATCACTTCTGCTGCACGTCCTCGAGTGTTGTAATTGGAGCTCATGGTAAAGCCGTATGCGCCTGCAGAAAGAATGGCTAACTGATCACCTTGCGCAACTTTTAATGGTCGATCTCGACCCAGCCAGTCGCCTGATTCACATATAGGACCAACAATGTCATACGTTACTTCAGGCGATGCACTCTTATCATTGATTGAAACGATAGCATGATAAGCCTCGTACATCGCAGGACGCATCAAATCATTCATGGCCGCATCCACGATGCAAAAGTTTTTTGTTTCACCGGGTTTTAGATATTCAATGGTTGTTAATAGCAAACCAGCGTTACCAACTAATGAACGACCCGGTTCGAATAACACCTCTAAGTGACCGTAACCTTTGGCTTCAATATGGTTGAGAAGAGTGTTAGCAAAATCAGTAATTGCTGGCGGCGTTTCATTGGTATAACTAATGCCAAGTCCACCACCAATATCCAGGTGTCGAATTTTGATGCCAACACCATTTAAGGCTGTGATCAGGTGTAAGACACGATCTAAAGCATCCAAGTAGGGACTAATTTCTGTAATTTGTGAGCCAATGTGGCAGTCAATGCCAACAATTTCACAAAAGGGCATCTTCGCCGCAGCTTGGTAGGTGGCAATCACATCATCATAGGCAATACCAAACTTATTACCTTTTAAACCAGTAGAAATATAAGGATGAGTTTTTGGGTCAACATCCGGATTAACGCGAAGAGAAATGCGAGCTTTGATGCCCAAGCTTCCAGCAACCTCATTCAATCGAGTTAACTCAGGAATTGACTCCAAATTGAAACACTTCACGCCGGCCTGAAGGGCTGCAACCATTTCAGCCTTGCTTTTACCTACACCGGAAAACACGACTTTGTCTGGCGACCCTCCTGCAGCAAGAACTCTGGCGAGTTCACCTGCACTCACAATATCAAAACCAGCTCCTAATTTTGCAAATACATTCAAGATGGCTAGATTGCTATTAGCCTTCATGGCGTAATGCACGCGAGCACGTCTGTCTCCATTAGGTCTAAGGCAGGCAGCTTCATAAGCATTAAAAGCATCCGTCAGAGCTTTTCTGCTGTATACATAAGTGGGAGTGCCAAATTCTTGAGCGATGTTTGCTAATGAAACATCTTCAGCATGCCAGTTATTGTTTTTAATGGAAAAGCCATTTAATTGGGGAATAAGGCTCATTTAGCCTCCGTTGCTGCAGGCGGCCATTGCTTACCCATGGGTTCGGCTTTTTCCGGAGGGATCGGCAAATTGGGGATATTCGGGTGTGTCAGTGGCCCACGTATCCCGCATCCCAGCAGGGATATTGCTACACAAAGAAGCCAAGTCCTAGATACAATCAAACGCATATACATTAAGATTAAAAATGATCACTGACTATAGCATGGTCGATAAAGAAACTATGAACAATAATTCACCAATAGTAGAGGCTTTAACGGATTCTTCTTTTTATGTTGTTGCTGAGAAGACCCTTAAAGCGATAGAAATGTCGTTAGAAGAAGCATTTCAAGCAAGTGATTTGGATCTTGATATCTCTCGTCAGGGGGGTAATGTGGTCAATATTCAGTTCGAAGATAAAAGTGTCATTGTTGTAAACACCCAGGCCCCTTTGCAAGAAATTTGGGTTGCAGCAAAAGAAGGTGGCTTTCATTATCGTTGGGCAGGAACGCTAGAGACACCTTTATGGTTGGATACTAAAACCGGTGCTGAGCTTTTTTCCGAATTGAGTAGGTTAGCAAGTCAACAGGCTAAAACTACCCTAAAAGTAAGTTTCTAGATCAACCCCTTAAGTGAGGGGTTGATTGATTACTCAAGAATCGTTGCTCTTCCAAAGAATGGTAAAAATTCAGGAATTACCCAGTCACCATCTTGTTGGGTAACACCAGGAGGAGGCACTCTAGGGGACTCAGGAACGCCGTTAAGAGCAGTTTTCATATAGCGAGTCCAGATCGGTAGTGCTAAACCACCCCCTGTTTCACGGTCACCTAGGCTCTTCGGTTTATCAAAGCCTAGCCATGCAACTGCAACGACACTTGGGTGATAACCTGCAAACCAAGCATCCATTGATTCATTGGTTGTACCAGTCTTGCCGGCGATATCATTTCTTCCTAAAGCCGGGCGCGAACTGGCAGCAGTGCCTGTTTTGGTAACCTCTTGAAGCAAGCTATCCATCACAAAAGCAGTTCTTGCATCAAGTGCTCTAATTTGGCTTTCCCCAGCTTTTTGAGGTGAAGCTTCAAAAAGAACATGACCTTTAGCATCTAAAACTTTACTAATGAGATAGGGTTCAACACGGTAGCCGCCATTTGCAAAAACACCGTAACCGGTTGCTAATTGAAGCGGGGTAACAGAGCCTGCACCCAAAGACATAGTTAAATAAGGCGGGTGCTTTTCTGGTTCAAAACCAAATCTTTGAACATAGTCTTGCGTATAGCGGGCGCCAATTTTTCGGATAACACGCACAGAAACTAAATTTTTAGATTTCGCTAATGCCGTACGAATCGTCATGCGACCTTCAAACTTACCATCGTAGTTTTTAGGCTCCCACATCTGCCCGCCTGTTTCTAAACTGCTAATAGAAAGAGGAGCATCATTGGCAATCGTGTTGGGCATGATGCCTTTTTCAATGCCGGCCGCATATACAAATGGCTTAAATGAAGAGCCTGGTTGTCTTTGAGCTTGGGAGACGTGATTGTATTTATTTCTATTATGGTCAAATCCACCAACTAATGCTCGAATAGCCCCATCATGCGTATCTACAGCTACAAATGCTGCCTCAACCTGAGGCATTTGAGCAAGTATCCAGCGCCCCTCAAATGGCAACACGCGAATGATGGCGCCTGGTTTAATTTGTTGCTTTGGTTGCGCCTTGGGAGATAAGGCAATGCTCCCAAGCTTCAGGTCATCACCCTTAATTTTTATGGTGTCTCCTGTTGCAATGACCACACTTATTTCTTTGATATCAGCTTGGGTCACTACGCCCGCTAATAAATCATCGCTACTTGGGTGATCGCTGAGCGCATCATCAATTGCTCTTTGCCTTGGCACTTCATCAGGTGGCAAATTGATGTAGCCTTCCGGACCTCGGTATTTATGGCGTAGCTCATAGTCCATGATGCCTTTGCGAACTGCTGAATAGGCTGCATCTTGTTCGGCTCGTCGAATCGTTGTGATGACGGTCATCCCCTGTGTGTAGATGCTATCTCCATATTCGCTAATTAGAAGCTGACGCGCCATTTCTGCGACGTAATCGGCTTTTGTCACAAACTCTCTTCCAATGCCACGAACATGCAATGTTTCTGAAAGGGCTGATTGGTATTGGCTCTCGGTGATCATCTTGAGATCACGCATTCTTTGAAGAATATATTCCTGTCTAATTTTGGCGCGACGATAATTAACAACAGGGTTATATGCCGAAGGGGCCTTGGGTAGCCCTGCCAACATTGCCGCCTCAGCAATTGAAATTTGCCGAACATCCTTGCCGAAATAAATTTGGGCTGCACTAGCAAAACCATAAGATCTTTGGCCAAGATAAATTTGGTTCATGTAAAGCTCAAGAATATTTTCTTTAGATAAATTGGCTTCAATTTTCCAAGCTAATAAAACCTCATAAAGTTTTCTGCTGAACGATTTTTCATTGGTTAGGAAAAAGTTTCTAGCAACTTGCATCGTGATAGTGGAGGCGCCTTGAGCTAAGCTGCCACGAAGATTCGCTAGGGTCGCTCTGAGTACGCCCCAATAGTCAACGCCACCATGTTCATAAAAACGCTCATCTTCAATAGCAACAACAGCATTTTTAAGATAGCTTGGAATTTCATCAATAGACATGACGCTACGACGTTCTTCGCCAAACTCGCCGATCAATGCGTTATCGGCTGTATAAATTCGTAGAGGGACCTTAGGTTTGTAGTCCGTAATTGTGTCGAGATCTGGAAGATTCGGCTTAGCAATAATGAGTGCATAAGCAGCAACCAAGCCTACTAAGATCAATCCTGAGCTAGCAAGAAAAACACCCCATCGAATCAGAAATTGTTGCCAATTCCTGCTGGGATTTCTCGGCTTTTTCCCATTACCTAGCCTTGAGGGTGGTCGAACTGGGGTGCGTGTTGAACTCATGTTCTGATTATAGATAAAGCTGGGTTATTTAATTAAAAAAGCATGGTGGGGCTTTTACTTAGAAATCATCCTTTTCCTACAAAAAAATCAGAAATAGCTGATTTTTTGTAATTGTTAAAGAATTCAGAATAGCCAGATGTTTAAACGAAACCTAAGCTCTGATGCCTTTGATGCTGTCTCACTCGAAAAAAACGAAATGACCGCGCCATTAACTTCTTTATTGAAAGACCAAAATCCCGTATTGATTTATGGGGCGCTGTTCTTTAGCGCTGTGGTTCTTACGATCTCTTTCTTATTAGGGGCATTCTATTTTGAATTCAAAGCTCAAATTGAAAGGATGACTAGAAGTTACGAGCTTCTAGTCATCCAAACCAATTCAGTACAAGAAGAACTAAAAACTGAGGGGCTAAGAAAAACACATGACGAGTTGTCAGAGGTGGAGTCTTATCCACATATAGTTTACTGGGGAACAATTAAGGTCAAGGGTGTCACAAAAGCGTTGGTTGAAATCAATAACAGTCGCCAATTGGTTATGGTGGGGCAGTCAATAGATTCAAGCTGGCACATTGCAGAGATAGTGGATGACCATTTGATCAGTAAGTCCGAAGCTGGTGCCGTTGTCAAAGTTATGCGTGAGGAGTCTGGCTCATGATAAATAGAAGAAAAATGCTGGCTTGTCTTGTTGTAGGAGGGGTATATGCGAGCATTCCATTTTCGGTTCAATCCAAGTCTGAAACCGTTGGCGGTTCTTCTCAGTCAACGAAGACAGTGAGCTTAAATTTTCCCTCTATTGATGTGCGAGAGTTACTGCAAATGCTTGCTGATGCTCGAGATCTTAACTTAGTGCTCAGTGAAAAAGTGACTGGGCAGATGAGTATTCAAATGAAAGAGGCATCATGGCAGGCTGTATTTGATGCTGTTCTAGCCAGTAGGTCTTTAGGTCATCGATATGATCGAAATATCTTATGGGTAGCGCCTTATGAAGAAGTGGTTTCATTTGAGAAAAAGCAATTAGATCGCTCGCAGCAAGAAAATAAATCTCAACAAAATCAAACAGAGCTTCGCCAAATCATGATTGAGGCAAGAATTGTGGAGGCTGAAAGAAGGTTTGCAAGAAATCTGGGTGCCAAGTTGGCCTATCAATCCCAAACAGGGCACTTATCCGGAGGTCATTCTTTACCCGCAGCTGGTTTGCATGGGTTTGAGCCTGGTGTCGCGGCCATTAGTCTGCTAGGTAAGCAAGCTGGTCAGGCATTGCAAATTGAATTGTCTGCTTTGGAGTCAAGTGGCATGGGGAACATCATTTCAAATCCAAGAGTATTAGCTGCCGAGAATTCTCAAGCACTGATTGAGCAAGGTACAGAGTTGCCTTATCAATCATCCGCTGGGCAAGGGGCAACCAAGGTGCAGTTTAGGAAGGCTAATCTTAGATTAGAGGTGCGGCCTCGAATCCAAAAGAATCAGATGATTGTTTTAGATGTCGATATCAATAAAGATAGCGTGGGTCTTAAAACAGAGCAAGGATTTGCCATTGATACCAAGCATGTCAAAACTCAGGTATTGGTAGAGAGTGGTGGTACGGTGATTTTGGGTGGCATTTTCCAGGATATGGAAAGAAAAGATAAGGCTAGCACTCCTTTTTTAAGTGCTATTCCACTTATCGGGGCTTTATTTAGGCAAGAATCTAAAACTGTTGATAAAACAGAGTTATTAATTTTTTTAACACCAACCTTGGTTTCTGGTCAAAAGCCTCAGTAGAATCTCACTTGTGAATGCAATTGTTGAAAATATCTTCTTAGTCGGTTTAATGGGTGCGGGTAAAACAACCGTAGGTCGCCTTTTGGCTAAGAGATTGGGGCGCCGTTTTATAGACACGGATCATGAGATTGAGGCCCGTTGCGGTGTCAAGATACCAACCATTTTTGAAATGGAAGGTGAGGCTGGCTTTAGAAAGCGTGAAGCGCAAGTCATTGATGAGTTAACTCAAGAAAAGAATTTGGTTCTAGCCACCGGTGGTGGGGCTGTTCTCTTACCTGAAAACAGGGCTAACCTTCATAATCGCGGCATGGTTTTCTATTTGAGAGCCAATCCCCATGAGCTATGGTTGCGTACCAAAAATGATAAGGGGCGTCCATTGCTGAATCAGGGGGATGCAAGACTAACTTTAGAGAAGCTATATGAACAAAGAGACCCTCTCTATCAGGATGCTGCTCACCATACTATTGATACGGGTAAGCCCAGCGTTTCTCAGCTGGTCAATACATTAATAATGCAATTTGAATTGTCAAAATGAAAACACTTGAACTTGAGCTCGGTGAGCGCAGTTACCCAATCCACATTGGGTCACAATTAATTGATCAAGCCGATCTTTATAAGAAGCATCTCAAGGGTTCTTTTAGCGCTGTAGTGACTAATGAGACTGTTGCGCCACTTTACGCCGATAGGGTTGTAAAAACACTTGAGAGTCTGGGGCAAAAAGTTCGCTTGGTAGTGTTACCGGATGGTGAGGTTTATAAAACATGGGAAACCCTTCAAAAAATATTTGATGCTTTATTAGAGAGTGGCGCAGATAGAAAAAGCACTTTAGTGGCTTTGGGTGGTGGTGTAATTGGTGATATGACCGGTTTTGCTGCTGCGAGTTACATGCGTGGCATTCGTTTTATTCAAGTGCCAACCACTCTGCTATCGCAAGTTGATTCTTCCGTTGGTGGGAAAACAGGGATTAATCACCCGCTGGGTAAAAACATGATTGGTGCTTTTTACCAACCTCAAGCAGTTATTGCGGATCTTGATACCTTAAAAACATTACCGCCTAAAGAGTTGGCTGCCGGTTTGGCAGAGGTCATTAAACATGGCGCTATTGCTGATGCTGATTTCTTTTCATGGATGGAAAAAAATATTGAACCATTAAATGCTTGCGATCCAAAGGCTATGGAGCATGCTGTATTGAGATCCTGTGAAATCAAGTCTCAAGTTGTTGCTCTTGATGAAAAGGAAGGTGGCATCCGTGCTACGTTGAATTTTGGTCATACATTTGGTCATGCTATCGAGGCAGGAATGGGTTACGGCGAATGGTTGCATGGTGAGGCCGTTGGTTGTGGCATGGTCTTGGCTGCTGATCTATCCGTCCGTACGGGGCGCCTATTAGAAGTTGATCAGCAGAGAATTAAGAACTTGGTAGCCTCATTAAAACTACCTTCCATTCCGCCTAAATTCGGCGTGGCGCGTTATATGGAATTAATGAGTGTTGATAAAAAAGCAGAGGGTGGTGAGGTTCGTTACATCTTATTAGAAGGTATTGGCCAATCCACGATTAAAACGGTCGATGACAATTTAGTCATTCAAACCTTAGAAGCTACTGGGGCTGCTTAAATCTAATGAATTTGGCTAGCTATGCCGTTCAAGAAAACGCATCGATAGGTCGAGTTCATGCTGAGCCTATTGAGCCCACTCAATCTGGTAGAAGCCCTTTTCAAAGAGACCGCGATCGAATTATTCATTCGACAGCGTTTCGTCGACTTGAATATAAAACACAAGTTTTTCTAAATCATGAAGGCGATCATTTTCGTAATCGCTTGACCCACAGTCTTGAGGTCGCTCAGATTGGTCGTGCTGTTGCAAGGCGCTTAAAGTTGAATGAGGATTTGGTTGAAGCAATTTCTCTGGCACATGATTTAGGTCACACACCATTTGGCCATGCTGGGCAAGATGCACTCAATGAATGCATGAAACCCTACGGTGGTTTTGAACATAATTTACAGAGCTTATGGGTTGTTGATTTTTTAGAAGAGCGCTATGCCCGTTGGGATGGCTTGAATTTATCTTTTGAAACGCGCGAAGGGATCTTAAAGCACTGCTCTCATAAGAATGCGCAAGCCTTAGGTCTTTTAGGTGAAAGATTTATTCAAGGAACTCAACCGAGCCTAGAGGCCCAATTAGCTAATCTTGCAGATGAAATTGCCTATAACAACCATGATATTGATGATGGCATTCGTTCGGGTTTATTAACCATTGATCAAATGAGTGAAGTTGGTTTGTGGCGCGATCAAAAGGAAAAAGTTGAAAATGCATTTCCAGGTTTGAGCGACCGCAGGTTAGTCTATGAAGTTGTTCGCCATATCATTCATGTTTTGGTTGATGATTTAGTTAAAGAGACGCAAAGACGGATACAACTATTTAATCCTTTATCAGTTGATGATGTCAGGAAACAAAAACCATTGGTAGCGTTTTCAGATCACATGCGGGAGCAGGCAACAGAGATGAAGCGATTTTTATTTAAAAATTTATATCGCCATCCTCAAGTTAATGCGATGACAAAGAAAGCTAGTGAAATGATTGTTAGCCTTTTTCATCATTATGAAAAGCATCCCAAAGATTTACCAATTGATTTTCGCCCAAACGATGAGATATATCGCAGAATATCTCACTACATTGCCGGCATGACAGATCGGTATGCCAATAAAGAATTTCAGAAATTGGTCCCTTAATAGCTATGGCCAGACTACCTAGAATTGTTTTGGCAGGCTACCCCTTACACATTATGGTGAAGGGCCACAACGCTCAAGACATATTTTTTTCAGATGACGAAAGAAGGGCCTACTTAGAGTGGTTAAGAGATGCAGCAAGAGAGTATGAGTTAGCCATTCATTCTTTTGTTTTGATGCCCAGTCATATACATATTTTGGCCACCCCCAAAACACCTCTGAGCGCGTCCCGTGTGATGCAGTCAGTGAGTCGCCGTTATGCACAAATGTTTAATCACAATCATCAGCGAACAGGAACAGTTTGGGAGGGAAGATTTAAATCTTCATTGATTGAGCCCGAAGCTTATCTATTGCTTTGCCAGAAATATATTGAACAAAATCCAGTCAGGTCAGGGCTGGTACAAACGCCTGAAAAATGGCATTGGTCAAGTTATCGGCACCACGTGGGTGCTGAAACAATGCCTTGGATAGCCGATCATTCACTTTATTGGGGTTTGGGTAATACCCCTTTTGAGAGACAGCTCTCTTGGCAAAAGTTAATGAGTGAGCCATTAACTAATAATGATGTAATTAAAGTGAGTAATCACTTAAATTATGGTTGGCCTATGATGACAAGTTCTGGACATGAGAAGCTGGCGCTCAAGACAACCCGGCCTTTAGTGCCAAGACGAGCCGGTAGACCTAAAATCATCAAGCCCGTTATTTGAATTTTGCACCAACATTGGGAAATAAAAGACCAAAAAGATTAACTCTGTCCCTTATTTATAAGAAACGCAAAATGACCTTGAAATAATTGGTGACAGACACTAATTATTTTCTATTGCAAGGACGCGGGTATTCCCCTATAGTTACCCAAAACCCCGCTATTGGGGTGTTCCTGTCTCCACTAGGCGGCAGCATTTACTTACCGAAGGAATATTCCGTGACTAATTCAACTTCATTGCGCCCTGAAGCGCAAGGTCTCTATGACCCAGTTAATGAACACGACGCATGTGGCGTTGGTTTTGTAGCTCATATCAAGGGTCATAAAAGCCACGAGATCGTAACTCAGGGTCTAAAGATTCTTGAGAACATTGATCACCGTGGAGCGGTCGGTGCTGATCCTTTAATGGGTGACGGCGCGGGTATTTTGATTCAGATCCCTGATCAGTTTTACCGTGAAGAAATGGCTAAACAGGGGGTGGCATTGCCTCCATTCGGTGAGTACGGCGTTGGTATGGTTTTCATGCCAAAAGAAAGCGCTTCCAGATTAGCATGTGAGCAAGAGTTAGAAAGAACAGTACGCAATGAGGGACAAGTTGTATTGGGCTGGAGAGATGTACCCGTAGATGCTGATATGCCGATGTCGCCAACTGTGCGCAAAACAGAGCCAATTATTCGCCAAATTTTCATAGGCCGTGGCCGAGACATTATGACAACGGATGCGCTAGAGCGTAAGTTGTATGTGATTCGTAAAACAGGTAGCCACGCCATTCAAGCACTGCAGTTGCAACACGGTAAAGAGTATTTTGTTACCTCAATGTCAGCTAGAACCATTGTTTACAAAGGTCTATTGTTGGCTAACCAAGTGGGCGCCTATTACAAAGATTTAAAAGATTCACGAGTTGTTTCAGCCTTAGCGTTGGTTCATCAACGTTTCTCTACCAACACGTTCCCAGCATGGGAGTTAGCTCACCCATACCGCATGATTGCGCATAATGGTGAAATCAATACCGTTAAAGGTAACGTGAACTGGATCAATGCCCGCACAGGTGCCATTAGCTCTCCAGTATTGGGCGATGATCTACAAAAATTATGGCCGTTAATTTATCCAGGTCAATCAGACACGGCAAGCTTTGATAACTGTTTAGAGTTATTGGTGATGGCTGGTTATCCAATGGCACATGCCATGATGATGATGATCCCAGAAGCGTGGGAACAGCATACATTGATGGATGACAACCGCCGTGCTTTTTATGAATACCACGCCGCCATGATGGAACCGTGGGATGGTCCTGCAGCAATTGCATTTACAGATGGTAGACAAATTGGCGCGACATTGGATCGTAATGGTTTACGTCCAGCACGTTATTACGTCACAGATGATGACTTGGTCATCATGGCTTCAGAAGCGGGCGTCTTAACGTTCCCAGAAAACAAGATTGTTAAAAAGTGGCGCTTGCAGCCAGGCAAGATGTTCCTAATTGATATGGAGCAGGGTCGCATCATTGATGACGTTGAGTTAAAAGATGCCTTAGCAAAAGCCAAGCCATATAAGAGCTGGATTGATGCTGTTCGTATTAAATTGGATGAGATTGATGCAACGCAAGCCGACATCAATGATGATGCTGAAAAAATTCGTCCGGCAGCAAGTCTATTGGATCGTCAGCAAGCATTTGGCTACACCCAAGAAGACCTCAAGTTTTTGATGGCGCCAATGGCATCTTCAGGAGAAGAAGCGATCGGATCCATGGGTAATGACAGTCCATTGGCTGTTTTATCTAATAAGAACAAACCTCTCTATAACTACTTTAAGCAATTATTTGCTCAGGTAACTAATCCACCAATCGACCCAATCCGTGAAAACATGGTGATGTCATTGGTGTCATTTGTTGGGCCAAAGCCTAACTTATTAGATACGAACAACATCAATCCTCCAATGCGTTTAGAAGTATCGCAACCAGTTTTGGATTTTGATGATATCGCGAAGATTCGTCACATTGAGCACTACACCGGCGGCAAGTTCCGTTCCTATGAGTTAGATATTTGCTATCCATCTGCATGGGGTAAAGAAGGTGTGGAAGCTCGCTTGGCTTCTTTATGTGCAGAAGCTGTTGATGCTGTGAATTCAGGTTACAACATCATGATTATCAGTGACCGTCAGGTGGCCGCTGATCACGTAGCTATTCCAGCACTTTTGGCAACTTCAGCGATTCATCAACATTTGGTTGAAAAAGGTTTACGCACAAGCACTGGTTTAGTGGTTGAGACCGGTAGTGCGCGTGAAACACATCACTTTGCATTGTTAGCAGGTTATGGTGCTGAAGCAGTTCACCCGTACTTGGCAATGGAAACATTGGTGGATATGGCTAAGGGCTTGAAGGGTGATCTATCTGCTGACAAGGTAGTTAAGAACTTTACAAAAGCTGTTGGTAAAGGTTTACAAAAAGTCATGTCTAAGATGGGTATCTCAACTTACATGTCTTATACCGGTGCGCAGATTTTTGAAGCTATTGGTTTGAATAAAGAGTTGATTGATAAGTACTTCAAAGGTACAGCGTCAAACGTAGGTGGTATTGGTGTATTTGATGTCGCTGAAGAAGCGATCAAGATGCACAGCTTGGCCTTTGGTGCAGATCCCACATTAACAAATATGTTGGATGCTGGTGGTGAGTATGCATTCCGAGTTCGTGGTGAAGATCACATGTGGACACCTGATTCGATTGCTAAGCTTCAGCACTCCACACGTCAAGGTCCTGAAAAAGGCGGCTACCAAACATACAAAGAGTACGCGAACATCATCAATGACCAGACCAAGCGTCATATGACATTGCGTGGTTTGTTTGAGTTCAAGATTGATCCAAGTAAAGCTATTCCTTTGGATGAAGTTGAGTCTGCAAAAGAAATCGTTAAACGTTTTGCAACCGGTGCGATGTCATTGGGTTCGATTTCAACAGAGGCGCATGCAACTTTAGCTATTGCGATGAACCGTATTGGTGGCAAATCCAATACCGGTGAAGGTGGTGAAGATAACAAACGTTATCGCAACGAACTAAAAGGAATTCCTGTTAAGCAGGGTGAAACTCTTGCAAGTATTTTGGGTGATGATGTCATTGAAGCCAACATTCCATTGAGTGCAGGTGATTCATTACGCTCTAAGATCAAACAAGTGGCTTCAGGCCGATTTGGTGTCACTGCTGAATATTTAACTTCTGCAGATCAGATCCAAATCAAAATGGCGCAAGGTGCAAAGCCAGGCGAAGGCGGTCAACTGCCCGGTTCTAAAGTATCGGATTACATTGGTAAGTTACGTTACTCTGTACCAGGTGTAGGTTTGATTTCACCTCCTCCGCACCATGATATTTATTCCATTGAAGATTTAGCGCAGCTCATTCACGACTTGAAGAATGTGAATAGCAAAGCGGACATTTCAGTGAAGTTGGTGTCTGAAGTGGGTGTCGGTACTGTAGCAGCGGGTGTCGCAAAAGCTAAAGCAGATCACGTAGTGATTGCCGGACATGACGGCGGTACAGGTGCTTCACCGCTATCTTCAATTAAGCATGCTGGTAGCCCATGGGAATTAGGTTTAGCTGAAACACAGCAAACTTTAGTTTTGAATGGTTTACGCAGTCGTATTCGTGTTCAAGCAGATGGCCAAATGAAAACTGGTCGTGACGTGGTGATTGGCGCTCTATTGGGAGCTGATGAATTCGGTTTCGCAACAGCACCGCTCGTCGTTGAGGGTTGCATCATGATGCGTAAGTGTCACCTCAATACTTGCCCAGTGGGTGTGGCGACTCAAGATCCTGAGTTACGTAAAAAATTCTCAGGCAAGCCTGAGCACGTGGTGAACTTCTTCTTCTTTATCGCGGAAGAGGCTCGTGAGATTATGGCTCAGTTAGGTATTCGTAAGTTCGATGACTTAATTGGTCATACAGAATATTTAGATACTAAGAAGAGTATTGAGCATTGGAAAGCTCGCGGTTTAGATTTCACGAAGATTTTCCAGGCTCCAAATGTGGACGCTAGCGTGCCACGTTTGCAAGTTGAAACCCAGGATCATGGTTTATCAACGGCTCTTGATCATGTGTTGATCGAAAAATCAAAAGCGGCTTTAGAAAAAGGCGAGCGTGTATCTTTCATTCAGCCGATTAAGAACGTGAATCGTACGGCGGGCGCCATGTTGTCTGGTGAAGTGGCTAAGCGTTATGGTCACGAAGGATTGCCTGATGACACGATTCATATTCAACTAAACGGAACTGCTGGTCAAAGTTTTGCCGCTTTCTTGGCGCACGGTGTCACAGTTGATTTGGTTGGCGATGGTAACGACTATGTTGGTAAGGGATTATCAGGTGGTCGCGTGATCGTTCGTGCACCTCATGAGTTCCGTGGTCAAACATCACAAAACATCATCGTTGGTAATACAGTTCTTTACGGCGCTGTAGCTGGTGAAGCATTCTTCAACGGTGTTGCTGGTGAGCGTTTTGCAGTTCGTAATTCCGGTGCTATTGCAGTGGTTGAAGGCACTGGTGACCATGGATGCGAATACATGACAGGTGGCACAGTGGTTGCTCTTGGCTTAACAGGTAGAAACTTTGCTGCTGGTATGAGTGGCGGTATTGCTTACGTTTATGACGAAGATGGTTTATTTGGTAAACGTTGCAATACAAGTATGGCGACTCTTGAGTCAGTATTAACTTCTGCAGAGCAAGAAGCCAAATTACCAAAATCAGAGTGGCATGCGCCTGTTAATGTTAAAGAAGGTGGCGAGCGTCTAACGGACGAGGTTATCTTGAAGAACTTAATTGAGCGTCATTTCAAACACACAGGTTCAGAGCGTGCCAAAGAAATTTTGGCTGACTGGGAAAAGTCACGAGCACGTTTTGTCAAAGTATTCCCAACTGAATATAAGCGTGCTTTAGGCGAGCTCTGGGAGAAATCTCAAGCTACTAAAAAAGCAGCTTCTGTTTAAGTTAATTAGGTCAAGAGATAAAGGATTAGTGATGGGTAAGGTTACTGGATTCATGGAATACGAGCGCCTCAGTGAGCATTATGAGGAGCCTAAGAAACGCGTTAAGCATTACAAAGAATTTGTATTAGCGTTAACGGATGACGAAGCAAAAACTCAGGGTGCGCGCTGCATGGATTGCGGCATTCCATTTTGTAATAGCGGTTGCCCTGTTAACAACATCATCCCTGATTTCAATGATTTGGTTTATCAGCAGGATTGGAAGCAAGCGATTGATGTGTTGCACTCAACCAATAACTTCCCTGAATTCACGGGTCGTATTTGTCCAGCACCATGTGAGGCGGCATGTACATTAGGTATTCACGAGGCTCCAGTTGGTATTAAGTCTATTGAACATGCCATCATTGATAAAGCTTGGGCCAGTGATTGGGTGAAGCCACAGCCGCCGAAGCAAAAGACCGGTAAGAAGGTCGCCATTGTTGGCTCTGGTCCTGCAGGTATGGCAGCAGCACAGCAGTTAGCCCGTGCGGGTCATGATGTGACTTTGTACGAGAAAAATGATCGTGTAGGCGGTTTGCTTCGTTACGGTATCCCTGACTTCAAAATGGAGAAAGGTTTAATTGATCGTCGCGTTGAGCAAATGAAAGCCGAAGGCGTTAAATTTGAAACAGGTACTTTTGTTGGTAAAGAAGCGCTTGGTCAAGAGGTTAAGAATTATTCCAAAAAAGTAGTTTCTCCAGCGCAGCTTGAAAAAGACTTTGATGCGGTGATTATTACGGGTGGTGCAGAGCAGCCTCGTGATTTACCGGTTCCTGGTCGTGAATTATCTGGCATCCATTACGCATTAGAGTTTTTGATTCCACAAAACAAAGAAGTTGCTGGAGATAACAAAAATGAAATCCGTGCCGATGGTCAGCACGTGATTGTGATTGGTGGCGGTGATACAGGTTCAGATTGTGTGGGTACATCGAACCGCCATGGTGCCGCATCTATTTCTCAGTTTGAGTTATTGCCTCAACCACCAGCAGAAGAGAATAAGCCTTTGGTTTGGCCGTATTGGCCAACGAAATTGCGCACGTCTTCTTCTCATGATGAAGGTTGTGATCGTGATTGGTCGGTAGCAACGAAGCGCTTTGAAGGAAAAAATGGCAAAGTTGAAAAGCTGATCGGTGTCCGTCTAGAGTGGAAAGATGGCAAGATGCAAGAAATCGCTGGCAGTGAGTTTGAAATGAAAGCTGATTTGGTATTTTTAGCAATGGGCTTTGTTTCTCCTGCGCAACAAGTACTCGATGCATTTGGTGTAGAGAAGGATGCCCGTGGCAATGCCAAGGCAAATACCGAAGGTGAAAAAGCTTATTACACCAACGTTCCTAAAGTGTTTGCGGCTGGTGATATGCGTCGCGGACAATCTTTAGTCGTTTGGGCAATTCGTGAAGGTCGTCAATGTGCTCGTGCCGTTGATGAGTTCTTGATGGGAAGTAGCGTATTACCTCGTTAATCTTCTCCACTTCAGTTGATATTGATACACTGCCACTATGACCCAATTAGGAAGCATAGTGGCAGAGTCACATAAAAACATGGCAAGCACTCAATCAATCGTTTCGTTGAAGGGGGTTGATTTCTCCTATGCGCCGGGAGAAAGAACTATTCTTTCCGGTTTAAACATGGAGTTTCCTCGTGGCAAAGTAATTGCTGTCATGGGCGGGTCCGGTTGTGGCAAAACCACTGTGTTGAGACTCATTGGCGGTCAAGTGAATGCTCAAAAAGGCCAGGTTCTTTTTGAGGGTCAAGATGTGGGTCTCATGAATACGTCTCAGTTAATGAGTGTGCGCCGTCGTATGGGGATGCTATTTCAGTTTGGCGCTCTCTTTACAGACATGAGTGTTTTTGAAAACGTGGCCTTTCCATTGAGAGAGCACACCCCCATTAGTGAAGAAACCTTGCGCGATTTAGTTCTGATGAAATTAAATGCGGTGGGTTTGCGCGGTGCTCGCGATTTAATGCCCTCACAAATTTCCGGCGGTATGGCTAGGCGCGTTGCCTTGGCAAGAGCAATCGCTCTGGATCCGCCGTTGATTATGTACGATGAGCCATTTGCAGGTTTAGATCCTATCTCCTTAGGAATCACAGCCCGCTTAATTAAAAATATGAATGCGGCACTTGGCGCAACGAGTATTTTGGTAACGCACGACATTCCTGAAACATTTGAAATTGCAGATTATGTTTATTTCATTGCAAACGGTGGGATTGCTGCAGAGGGAACGCCGGATGACTTGAGAGCATCAGAAGATCCATTTGTTAAGCAATTTGTTTCTGCAGAGCCTGATGGTCCAGTACCTTTTCATTACCCTGGAAAAACTCTGGCGGAAGACTTTGGAGCCTCGGTATGAATGCTATTTTGAATACGTTAGGTGGCCTAGGTTCATTTGTCAGAGAAAACCTGTATGGCTTAGGTTATGCCACCAGGATGTTTTTGACGATTATGCGTCGTTCCGTATTTCTTCTGAAGCGACCTCGCTTGGTGACCGATCAAATTCATTTTGTTGGTAATTATTCATTTGTGATTATTGCGGTCTCAGGTTTATTTGTAGGCTTTGTACTGGGCTTGCAGGGCTACTACACCTTAAATAGATATGGATCTGAGCAAGCTTTAGGTCTATTGGTGGCACTTTCTTTAACTCGCGAATTAGGCCCGGTTGTCACAGCACTCTTATTTGCTGGTCGTGCAGGTACTTCTTTAACCGCAGAGATTGGATTAATGAAAGCCGGTGAGCAGTTAAGTGCTATGGAAATGATGGCGGTTGACCCATTAACAAGAGTGGTTGCTCCGAGATTATGGGCCGGCATTATTGCAATGCCTATTTTGGCTGCTATTTTTAGTGCGGTTGGCATTATGGGCGGGTATTTGGTTGGCGTTCCTCTGATTGGGGTGGATGAGGGGGCTTTCTGGGCTCAGATGCAAGCGGGTGTCGATGTTGCTCAAGATATCGGTAACGGTGTGATTAAAAGTATGGTTTTTGGTGTGGCGGTCACTTTCATAGCCCTTTTCCAAGGTTATGAAGCTAAGCCAACACCAGAGGGTGTTGCAAGAGCCACTACCAGAACCGTGGTGATTGCTTCCTTAGCGGTCTTAGCTTTAGATTTCTTATTAACTGCAGTGATGTTCTCAAGCTGATAAAGTCTTATAAAATTTAGAAAAATATGAAAAAACAATCATTAGACATTTGGGTAGGGTTATTTGTTGCTCTAGGGCTTTTAGCTTTGCTATTTTTGGCGCTAAAAGCGGGCAATATGAGTGCATTTACGTTTGAGCCTACTTATCAAGTAAGTGCCAAGTTTGACAACATTGGCGGCTTAAAGCCAAGAGCTCCTGTTAAAAGTGCGGGTGTCGTAGTAGGTCGAGTGGCTGAAATTCGTTTTGATGATCAAAGCTATCAAGCAACCGTCGTGATGAATTTTGAAACGCGCTATCAGTTCCCTAAAGATAGCTCTGCAAAAATTTTGACATCCGGATTATTGGGTGAGCAATATATTGGTATTGAAGCTGGTGGAGATGAAGCAATGATCAGTCAAGGTGGCAAATTAGTTCAAACACAGTCAGCAATTGTTTTAGAAAACTTAATTAGTCAATTTTTGTACAACAAAGCATCAGACTCAGCGCCTGCGGACAAGAAATAATTTATAAAGCATTAGTTATTTCAATCATATTTAATAAGATAAAAGAATAAACAACATCATGGGTCGACTAAGTCATCAGTTAAGTCATCAGTTTTTAAAAAGTATTTTAATGGCGTGTGTTCTTGCCTTAACTGCATGCGCGTCGATTCAGCAAACAGAACGTGTTGCGCAAATTGATCCATTTGAGCGAGTTAACCGCGCTGTTTTTTCTTTTAATGAAACAGCGGATCAGTATGTTATTAAGCCAATAGCTGAAGGGTATCAGTTTATTCTGCCTGAGTTTGTAAGAACAGGCGTGACTAACTTCTTTAGCAATATTAATGACGTACTCATTGCTGCTAATAATTTATTGCAAGGTAAGCCAGGTAATGCGGCAAGTGATATCGGCCGTTTCTTTGTTAACTCCACCATTGGTGTTTTGGGTTTATTTGATGTGGCCACCGATATGGGCTTAGATAAAAATCGCGAGGATTTTGGTCAAACTCTGGGTGTGTGGGGTATTGGTGATGGTCCTTATGTGGTTTTACCTTTCTTTGGCCCTAGTAACGTGAGAGATACCGTTGGTTTTGTGGTTGATGTGGAAACAGATTTCATGATCAATACAAACAAGTTAAATTCCGATGAAAAAATTGCGATCAACGGCTTAAGAATTATTAATCGTCGCGCTGATTTATTGGATGCGGGTCAATTGTTGGAAGATGCAGCTTTTGATAAATATAGCTTTTTGAGAGATGGTTACTTGCAGCGTCGTCGCAGTCAGATTTACGATGGTGAGCCGCCACCACTCAAAGAAGAATAATTTTCATATTTACATTACAAAAGACAAATTAATATATGCGTTCATTATTAAATAAAATTATTTTTTCAATACAAGCACTATTTCTAGTATTGGTGATGGGGGGCGCTCAAGCGCAAGACGTGAAGGCAGTTGCATCTACACCCGATGGCTTAGTGAAGTTTGTGGTTGATGATGTCATGACAACCATTAAAAATGACAAAGCCATTCAGTCAGGTGATTTAAGAAAAATCAACGCGCTAGTGGATCAAAAGATTTTGCCTTATAGCGATTTTCAAAAAACAACCCGAATGTCAATGGGTCGGAATTGGTCTAAAGCTAGCCCTGCTCAGCAGGCACAGATTACGCAAGAATTTAAAGTACTTTTAATTCGTATTTACGGTGGAGCATTGGCTCAAGTTAAAGATCAAAAAGTTCAATACAAACCCTTTAGAGGCTCGGCTGATGATACGGATGTAGTCGTTCGAACTGCGGTTGTTGGTAAGGGCGAGCCGATCCAGTTGGATTACCGTTTGGAAAAAGGTGCTACTGGTTGGAAGGTCTACGATATCAATATCCTAGGGGCCTGGTTGGTTGAGTCTTATAGAAATCAATTTAATGATCAAGTGAGTAAGGGTGGTATTGAAGGTTTGATTAAATTTCTTCAAGACCGCAATACTGCTTTATCAACCAACAAATAAAGCATGACCGTAATGAGCCAAATCTATCAATTGCCAGCAATCATTTCACATGAGAATGTTGAAGATGTTTTATTGGCTATTGAAAAAATTCTAAAGGCATTACCTTCTAGTGACTCCTTAACAATAAATTGCCAAGAGTTGAAGTCGTTTGACTCTACTGCATTAAGTTTGATCTTATCTATCAAGCGCAGAGCTGAAAAATCATCAGTCGCTATTCATTTGAATAATGTTCCTGAAAAGCTGGCTAGCTTGGCTAAAGTTTATGACTTAGCAGATATTGTTTTGTCATGAGTGCTATTGCGTTTGAAGACCTTAGTAAAAACTACGGTTCACTGAAGGCACTTGACCACATTAATTTAGAAATTCAAGAAGGTGAATTTTTTGGTTTGTTAGGCCCAAACGGTGCTGGCAAAACAACCTTGATATCTATTTTGGCGGGACTGTGTCGTCCAAGTTCAGGTCATGCTCGAGTCATGGGGCATGATGTTCAAGCTGATTTTAGGATGGCAAGACGTCTTTTAGGCATCGTGCCACAAGAGTTGGTTTTTGATCCATTCTTTAATGTTCGTGAAACTTTAGAATTTCAGTCGGGCTATTTTGGGATTAAGAATAATGCTGATTGGATTGATGAAATCATGCATCACTTAGGCCTTACTGATAAGGCCAATCAAAATATGCGCGCCTTGTCGGGTGGTATGAAGCGACGTGTATTGGTTGCTCAAGCATTAGTCCACCGCCCACCTGTGATTGTGTTGGATGAGCCAACTGCGGGCGTCGATGTGGAACTGCGTCAGTCCTTATGGAAGTTTGTAAGTCGCTTAAATCAAGAGGGGCACACAATAGTTCTAACCACTCATTACCTTGAAGAGGCTGAGCAGTTATGTGGGCGGATTGCCATGCTTAAGAAAGGGCAAATTGTTGCTCTAGATACAACAGCCAATTTATTGGGCCGGGTTAAGAATAAAGATACTCGTGATGGCGATCTTGAAGATGTCTTTATGCAAATCATGAATGAGGAGAGCGCATCGTGATTCCTCAGACTTCATTTACCTCTAATCACAATGCAACCAGTGGTTTTTTCGCTCTTTTTTATAAAGAAGTTAAACGCTTTTGGCGAGTGAGTTTTCAGACGGTCGCTGCACCTGTTTTAACCGCCATTTTGTACCTCATGATTTTTGGCCATGTCCTGGAAGATCATGTCAAAGTTTATGGGGCGATCAACTACACGTCATTTTTAATTCCAGGTTTAGTGATGATGAGTCTTTTGCAGAATTCTTTTGCGAATACCTCCTCGTCAATTATTCAATCAAAAATTACCGGCAATTTAATTTTTGTTTTATTAGCACCTTTGTCACACTTTGAGTTTTTCGCTGCTTATGTTCTAGCGGCAATGGTTCGTGGTTTAGTGGTGGGGTTGGGTGTTTTATTGGCAACTTGCTGGTTTACTGATATTCATTTTGAATACCCTCTATGGATCGTTACTTTTGGTTTACTTAGTTCTGCGGTGCTGGGTGCATTAGGTTTAATTGGCGGTATTTGGGCTGAAAAGTTTGATCAATTAGCGGCCTTCCAAAACTTTTTTATCATGCCAGCAACCATGTTGTCAGGTGTGTTTTATTCGATCCATACCTTGCCTGCAGTGTGGCAGACCATTTCTCATTTCAACCCATTTTTTTATATGATTGATGGATTTAGATTTGGTTTTTTTGGCGCATCGGATGTTTCGCCTTGGATGAGTCTCATAATCATTGGCGCTTTTTTAGTTATTGTTGGGCTGATTGCTTTGCGCATGCTAGCATCGGGCTATAAATTACGTCATTAATCAACTAAGTGAGTCAAGATGCTACCGACCCCTGAGCTAGTTAAATCTTATATCGAGCAAGGCATTACATGCCAGTTCATTACTGTTGAAGGTGATGGACAACATTTTTTTGCGACGATTGTTAGCGATGAGTTCGCGGGTTTGAGATTGGTGCAGCGCCATCAAAAAGTTTATGCGGCTTTGGGTGACCGGATGAAAGCCGAGATTCATGCTTTATCCTTTAAAGCATTGACGCCTGCAGAACATCAAGCGCAATAAGATTCATCGCAATTAGTAAAACTGGTGGGAGAATGAGCTGCCACCCCTTTAAGAAAGTTTTTGAGATCAACAGTGGAAAAGTTAGCTATTCAAGGTGGGCAGCCATTAAAAGGTGAAATTATCATCACCGGTGCTAAAAATGCAGCATTACCAATTCTATGTGCAGCACTTTTGAGTTCTGAGCCTATTACCCTACGTAATTTGCCTGATCTTCAAGATGTCAGAACGATTTTGAAAATTTTGGCTCAAATGGGTTTGAAGGTGACTTTCCCAAATCCTGAAGATCGCTCCGTGGTTGTTTTGGATGGGGCTGATATTCATACGCCAGAGGCTTCATACGATCTAGTTAAAACAATGCGTGCCTCTATTTTGGTATTAGGCCCGTTACTCGCTCGCTTTGGTCGCGCGAAAGTTTCTTTACCAGGTGGTTGCGCAATCGGTGCACGCCCAGTTGATCAGCACATCAAAGGTCTTAAAGCTATGGGAGCTGAGATTCGTATTGAGCATGGTTATATTGAGGCGAAATTTGGTAAAAATCCAAACGCCTTAACCGGCGCCAAAATATTGACAGACATGATTACTGTCACCGGTACTGAGAATCTCTTAATGGCTGCCGTTTTAGCTGAGGGTGAAACGATTTTAGAAAATGCAGCTCGTGAGCCAGAGGTAACTGATTTGGCTGAGTTGCTGATTAAGATGGGTGCCAAGATTAGCGGTTTAGGTACGGATCGTTTGATCATTCAGGGGGTTAAAAAACTCCATGCTGCTGAGCACAGCATTATTCCGGACCGTATTGAAACAGGTACTTTCTTATGCGCAGCTGGGGCAATGGGTGAGCTGGGCGCAGATTTAATGATTAAAAACGCCCGCCCCGATACCTTGGATGTGGTGATTGATAAGTTACGTGAAGCAGGACTTCAGATTGAGGTTGGTCCTGATTGGATCCATGTCAAGATGAATCAGCGCCCGAAAGCGGTCAGTTTTAAAACATCTGAGTACCCGGCATTTCCAACAGATATGCAGGCGCAGTTTATGGCTATGAATGCGATAGCGCAAGGCACTTCCCGTGTGACGGAAACTATTTTTGAAAATCGTTTCATGCATGTGCAAGAGTTGAATCGCTTGGGCGCTAATATTGTGATTGAGGGTCATACTGCCACCACCGAGGGTGTGGGTACGTTGTCTGGTGCCATTGTGATGGCAACCGACTTGCGAGCTTCAGCTAGTTTAGTGATTGCTGGGTTGGCCGCAAAAGGTGAAACGATCGTTGATCGAATTTATCATTTGGACCGAGGTTACGACCGTATGGAACGGAAATTAGCAGCAGTAGGCGCAAATATTGCGCGCGTGAAATAATAGAGCCATGTCTAATATGATTACCTTAGCGCTCTCAAAGGGCCGTATTTTTGATGAAACCTTGCCAATGTTGGCCAAGGCGGGCATTACTGTATCGGAAGACCCTGAGTCTTCTCGTAAATTGATCCTACCAACATCTAGCCCCAATCTTCGTGTGATCATTGTGCGTGCGTCAGATGTGCCGACGTATGTGCAATATGGAGCTGCAGATATTGGCGTTGCTGGCTATGACGTTTTAGCCGAGCATGGCATGGATGGTCTATACGCGCCTATTGATCTGGGTATTGCAAAATGCCGTTTATCGGTTGCAGTACGTGAAGGTTTTGACTACGCTAGTGCAGTCCGCCAAGGTGCACGGTTGAGAGTGGTTACAAAGTATGTTCAGCAAGCACGTGAGCATTTTGCAAATAAAGGCGTTCACGTTGATTTGATCAAACTGTATGGTTCTATGGAATTGGGACCTTTAGTAGGTTTAGCCGATGCGATCGTTGATTTGGTGTCGACGGGCAATACGCTTAAAGCAAATCAGTTGAAAGAAGTTGAAGTCATCGGTGAAATTAGTTCACGCTTGGTTGTAAATCAAGCAGCGTTTAAGCGCCGCCGTGATGAATTACAACCTTTATTGGATGCTTTTGCTAAAGTTTAAATAAGCCAATCAAGATGACAAAATTCACAGTCCGCCAACTCAATAGCCAAGATGCCAACTTTGCAAAAGATTTGAAAAATCTTATGGCATTTTCAGCAGAGGATGATGCGGCTATTGATTCGGCGGCTGCAAAAATTTTGGCGGATGTCCGCAACAGAGGTGACGCTGCTGTATTGGAGTACACCCAAAAGTTTGATCGCATAAATGCCAATCAGGCGAGCTCCGTTAAAGCATTAGAAATTTCAAAAGAAGATTTACTCGCTGCCCTTAATGGCTTGCCCAAAGATCAAAGAGATGCTCTTGAAGCAGCTGCAGCTCGAGTTAAAAGTTACCATGAGCGACAGAAATTAGAGTCGGGTTGCCACAGCTGGGATTACGCCGATGAAGATGGCACGCGCTTGGGGCAAAAAGTAACGCCTCTGGATCGAGCAGGTTTATATGTGCCAGGTGGTAAAGCGGCCTATCCATCTTCTGTTTTGATGAATGCGATTCCTGCCAAAGTGGCTGGTGTTGGTGAAGTGATCATGGTGGTTCCTACACCTGATGGCGTGCGCAATCCTTTGGTGCTTGCCGCAGCTGCTGTGGCAGGTGTGGATCGCGCGTTCACGATTGGTGGTGCGCAAGCTGTTGGTGCTTTGGCTTACGGTACAGAAACTATCCCAGCGGTCGATAAGATTGTTGGTCCAGGTAATGCATATGTGGCGGCAGCAAAGCGTCGAGTATTTGGTACGGTTGGCATTGATATGATTGCAGGACCTTCTGAGATTTTAGTTTTGTGTGATGGCAAAACAAATCCAGATTGGGTCGCGATGGATTTGTTTTCTCAAGCAGAGCATGATGAATTAGCTCAATCGATTTTGCTATGTCCTGATCAAAGTTTTATAGATCAAGTGCAAGCTAGCATCCAAAAGTTTTTACCAGAAATGCCAAGGCAAGCTGTCATTCGCCAATCACTACAAGATCGTGGTGCCATGATTTTGGTGAAAGATATGGCTGAAGCGTGTGAGATTGCCAACTCAATTGCTGCAGAACATTTAGAAATTTCTGCTGAGAACCCTCGTCAATGGGCAGAGTTGATTCGTCATGCTGGCGCTATCTTTATGGGGCCATTCACTAGCGAGTCTTTAGGTGATTATTGCGCAGGTCCTAATCACGTTTTACCCACAATGAGAACAGCTCGTTTCTCGTCACCTTTAGGCGTTTATGATTTCATTAAACGTTCTAGCATGATTGAGGTGAGTGCTGCTGGTGCTCAAAAGCTAGGACAGATTGCTAGTACCCTCGCTCATGGTGAAGGCTTGCAAGCACATGCGCGGGCTGCAGAGTTACGACTCAAGTAGTAATGAATGGTAATCGTAATCGATAACCGACAAGCGACAAGCAAGAAACCAAATCTCTAAATTAAACAAAAGTAATGGCACACAACACGTGTGGCATTACTTTTGGTGATTTGATTTATTACTTATAAAAACTATAAAATGTTGCTTTAAGAGGAGATCAAAATGAATAGCCCTGTATTGAGTAATCTTCAATATGCAAAATCATTGCAGGCAGTTGGCTTTACGGAATCCCAGGCAGAAGCCATTACAGAAGGTGTGGGAACGACTCATCATGCCATGCAAGATTTTGCAACAAAGAAAGAGTTATACGAAGTGAGGGATCAGCTTAATCAAAAAATTGATGATAAGTTTAATTTTTTAAATAGTAAGGTCACACATTTAGAGGAAAAAATAAATTGCATGGCGGATGTTTTGACAAGCAAATTATTTAACCGCCTCGGTGGCTTGATCGTGGCATGCATGTCGATTGGTTTTAGTGCCGTGGTATTCATTATTAAGGGTATTTAATTAATGGATACGTATAAGACTATCAAACGAATGGAGACTGCGGGTATTCCTGAAAATTATGCTGAAGTTATAACAGCAGTTATCAGTGAATCAAGAAGACATTCAGATATTGCTACTAAGGGCGATCTTAAAGAAATGCGTTATGAAATTCATTATGAAATGAAATGTTTGGAGCAGCGTATGACTATCAAGGCTGGCGTATTGGGTGTAGCCATATTTATTATTTCAATGATTAACAATAGGTTTTAAATAAAGGGAAACATGACGAATATGGCTTTGTTGTCAAATTTGACACCTTACTTTAATATAAGGAATATACGTATAAGTAAGGAGTTAATCATGCCTGAGGCAAAAATAACTAGCAAGGGGCAAATAACTATTCCAATACAAGTAAGGCACGATTTGCAACTTGACGTAGGGGATAGCGTAGAGTTTATAAAGGTTGGAGATGGTCGTTATGAGGTCGTTGCAGCAAATGCTCGGATTTCAGACATTAAAGGGATTTTTGAAAAACCAAAGAGAAAAATTAGCCTTGATGAAATGAGAGACGCTGTCATTAAAAAGGCAGCCTTAAAAGTATGATCGGCCTAGATACAAATGTTCTAATTCGCTACATCATGCAAGATGATGTAGCCCAGTCAAAAAAAGCATCATTATTAATCGAAAGCCTCAGAGGGGATAGACTAGGGTATTTTTCAAATATCACTATGGCTGAGGTCGTTTGGGTTCTAGAGTCCTGTTATGAACTCAACAAGCAAGATGTCATTAGAGTGATTGAGGGACTATTAAAAGCGCGAGAAATTAAAAAGGAAAACTCAGAGTTACTCTGGCGAGCGCTTCAATTATTCAAAGAAACAAATGTTGATTACTCTGATTGTTTAATTTCCGTGATATCAAGCAATGACGGCTGCACGGAAACATTTACATTTGACAAGAAAGCTAGCAAGCTCTCAGGAATGACTTTACTTTAAAAAGTCCTTTAAGTTTTTCACTAACATGGCGCACTGCTCATCCGTACCAATCGTGATTCTTAAATACTGATCAATGCGTGCCATTTTGAAATGGCGAACAATGATGTGTTTTTCACGCAAGACCGCAGCAATTTCTGCGGCATCTTTTTCAGGATGTTTCGTGAAAACAAAATTAGCGTGTGATGGAATGGTTTGAAAACCGAGTTGGCTGAGATCCTCGATGAGAGTTTCTCGGGTCTGAACAACCGCTTTGCTAATTCTCTTGAGGTAGTCTTGGTCATCAATAGCGGCGATGGCGCCTGCCATCGCTAGCTTATCAATCGGGTAAGAGTTAAAACTATTTTTAACCCGTTCTAGTGCTTCAATGAGATCAGGGTGACCCACGGCATACCCCACTCGCAGTCCAGCTAATGCATAAGATTTTGAGAGGGTGTGAGTGATTAATAAATTCGGGAACTCATTCACCAAATCAACGGCTGATTCTGTGCCGTAATCAACATAGGCTTGATCAATGACGATGACACTTTCAGTATTGGCTTGAAGTAGCGCTTTAATTTGTCCCAATGCCAATGCTTTGCCAGTTGGAGCATTCGGGTTGGGGAAAATAATGCCCCCATTTTTGCCATTATTTTTCTGAATGTAGTCGGTTATATCAATTGAGAAGTTTTCGGTTAAAGGAATCGTTTCAAAGGCGATGTCGTACAGATTGCAATAAACCGGGTAAAAGCTGTAGGTGATATCCGGAAAAAGAATAGGGTGGTCTTGTTTGAGTAGCCCTAGAAAAGCGTGGGCCAATACTTCATCGGAGCCATTGCCAACAAATACTTGATTGGCTTGAAGGTTATGGATTTTGGCAATCGATTGTTTTAAAGCATCTGAATTTGGGTCTGGATACAGGCGAAGCGCATCATTATTGGCAGCGGCAATGGCCATGAGTACTTTTGGAGACGGTCCATAAGGGCTCTCATTGGTGTTGAGCTTGATCAATTGGCTTAATTTGGGCTGTTCCCCGGGTACGTAAGGGGTCAAATTTTTAACAGTTTTGCTCCAAAATCGGCTCATCTTGATGTCTTACCTTGTTTTCTGAATGTTTTTTCGATGGTTTTTAGCTAATTTCTTTAAGAATCAGCGTGTTCAAGAGATTACCACGGGGTGGAATTTCATGAGGACGGTGATATTATGACGATATGCGCCAAGTAGATGTCACAAGAAACACGTCCGAGACTCAAATTCAGATTGCCCTCAATTTAGATGGCACGGGTCAAGCTCAACTTAATTCTGGGGTTCCTTTCCTAGATCATATGCTCGATCAGATCGCCCGACACGGGATGATTGATTTGGCAGTGACTGCAAAAGGAGATACCCATATTGATGATCACCACACGGTTGAAGATGTCGGCATTACGCTAGGTCAAGCTATCGCTAAAGCAGTGGGCGATAAAAAGGGTATCACCCGTTATGGCCATTCTTATGTGCCATTGGATGAAACCTTGTCGCGAGTGGTTGTCGATTTTTCAGGTCGTCCAGGTTTAGAGTTCCATGTGCCTTTCACGCGTGCTCGTGTGGGAGATTTTGATGTGGATCTCACGATTGAATTTTTCCGCGGATTTGTGAATCACGCTGGCGTCACTTTGCACATTGATAATTTGCGTGGCATCAATGCTCACCATCAAGTGGAGACGGTTTTTAAAGCCTTCGGTCGTGCTTTACGCATGGCTCTAGAGTTGGATCCACGTGCGAGCGGTGTTGTGCCATCAACCAAAGGCAGCTTGTAAGCCACTCACTTTAATTATCTTTTGTAATCAAAGCATATCTTGTCTAAAAATTCACCGAGTATTGCTATTGTTGATTACGGCATGGGTAATTTGCGGTCTGTCGCTCAGGCTTTAATGCATGCTGCCCCAGAGGCAAAGATTGTGATTGCATCCAATGCCGACCAAATTAAATCTGCGGATAAAGTAGTTCTGCCTGGCCAAGGGGCAATGCCGGATTGCATGACGCATTTAAGAGAGTCTGGTTTATTGGAGGCTGTTTTAGACGCTGTGAAAACCAAACCTATGTTGGGTGTTTGTGTGGGCGAACAAATGCTCTTTGACAGCAGTACGGAAGTTCGTTTCGATGCACCTGCTGGCACCGATTTAACTCCTGGTTTGGGGTTATTGCCTGGCAAAGTGATTCGTTTTGATTTGGCTGGTAAAAATCAAGCAGACGGTTCACACTTCAAGGTGCCCCATATGGGCTGGAATCAGGTTCAGCAAGTTAAAGCCCATCCGCTTTGGGACGGCATTCCGGATAACAGCAGCTTTTATTTTGTGCATAGCTACTATGCAGTGCCTGACAATTCAGCACATACTGTAGGTGCAACTGATTACGGTACTTTATTTACTTGTGCAGTGGCTAAAGAGAATATTTTTGCAACGCAGTTTCACCCAGAAAAAAGCGCACAATTGGGCTTACGTTTGTATCAGAACTTCACACGTTGGCAGCCTTAAGTAGAAATCTTTTAATCAACCTTTATTTATTACTTATCTAATTCATCATGTTGTTAATTCCAGCTATTGATCTTAAACAAGGGCACTGTGTTCGCTTAGAGCAAGGTGATATGGATAAAGTAACAACCTTCTCTGAAGATCCAGGTGCCATGGCAAAACATTGGGTTGATCAAGGTGCACGACGTTTGCACTTGGTGGATCTTGATGGGGCGTTTGCAGGTAAGCCTAAAAATGAATCAGCGATCAAATCTATTTTGAAAGCGGTTGGTAGCGATATACCCGTGCAATTGGGCGGTGGTATTCGTGATCTTGAAACAATTGAGCGTTTATTGGATGACGGCATCACGTATGTGATTATTGGCACAGCGGCCGTTAAAAATCCAGGCTTCTTGCAAGATGCATGCGTCGCATTCCCAGGGCACATCATCGTTGGTTTGGATGCCAAAGAGGGCAAAGTTGCTACCGATGGCTGGAGTAAGTTAACAGGGCATGAAGTCACTGACTTGGCTAAGAAATACGAAGACTATGGTGTTGAAGCCATTATCTATACCGACATTGGTCGCGATGGTATGTTGCAAGGTATCAATATGGATGCCACGGTTAAGTTAGCTCAAGCCGTTAACATTCCGATCATTGCCAGTGGTGGTCTGACGAATATGAACGATATTGATGCTTTATGTGCTGCTGAGCCTGAAGGTGTGATGGGTGTGATTGCAGGCCGTGCTATTTACACAGGTGATTTGAAATTAGCAGAAGCGCAAAAATATGCGGATCAAAAAAGCGCTAAGTAAAAAATAAAAGTAATTAAAAGAAACTTAAAGAAAAGTAATTAACCAATGCTCTCTAAAAGAATTATTCCCTGTTTAGATGTCACAGCCGGTCGAGTTGTGAAGGGGGTTAATTTTGTTGAATTAAGAGATGCGGGTGATCCGGTTGAAATTGCCAAGCGGTATGACGATCAGGGCGCCGATGAGATTACATTTTTGGATATCACTGCGACTTCCGATGAGCGAGATTTAATTCTGCACATCATTGAAGATGTCGCCTCTCAAGTATTTATTCCTTTGACCGTGGGTGGTGGTGTTAGAGAAGTAGCAGATGTGCGCCGCTTGTTAAATGCCGGCGCTGATAAAGTTGGGATGAACTCTGCTGCTGTGGCCAATCCAGATCTAGTTTCGGATGCCGCTGCTAAGTATGGTTCTCAATGCATTGTGGTGGCCATTGATGCAAAGCAGACTCAGCCTGGTTTATGGGAAGTCTTCACGCATGGCGGTCGGAAAAATACCGGGATTAACGCCATAGCTTGGGCGATGGAGGTGGCCAAGCGCGGTGCTGGTGAAATACTATTAACCAGTATGGACCGTGATGGCACTAAAAATGGATTTGATTTGGAGCTGACTCGCGCTGTGAGTGATGCCGTATCCGTACCCGTGATTGCATCCGGTGGTGTTGGTAATTTGCAGCATTTAGTGGATGGCATCACGCAAGGTCATGCCGATGCTGTTTTAGCTGCGAGCATTTTCCATTTTGGTGAATATACGGTGGGGCAGGCTAAGCAACTTATGGCAGAGCAAGGCATTCCTGTTCGCTTATAAAAACAGACCAAATAGAACAAGCCGAACAAATAGAAAAGCAGAATAAAACAAATGAGCTCACCGAATAATTCAGATTGGTTGTCGCAAGTGACTTGGAATGATCAAGGCTTGGTGGCCGTGATTGCACAAGAAGCCGATACAGGTGATGTGTTGATGATGGCATGGATGAACCGCGAGTCTTTGCAATTAACTCTAGAAAAAGGTGAGGCAGTTTATTGGTCGCGCTCTAGAAAAAAGATTTGGCATAAAGGTGAAGAGTCTGGTCACGTGCAGATCGTGAAAAGTATTCACTTGGATTGCGATGGCGATACGATTTTGATCAAGGTTGATCAAAGGGATCGTATTGCTTGCCATACCGGCGCTCACAGTTGTTTCTTTCTAGATTTAGAAAAAACACCGACAGGACCTGTCTGGAAGAAGTAGTTTAGAGTTTCTTAATTATTTAAATAAAGACCGAACAATGACTGATCCAATCAACGAAGCTAAGGGAAACTCCATGGATGCGATTCAACGCTTGGCAGATGTTGTTGATGCTCGTAAAGCAGATTTTTTGGCGGGTAAGGCTGATCCAGAAGTTTCTTATATTGCTAAGTTATTCAGTAAGGGTGATGACGCCATTCTGAAAAAGATTGGTGAAGAAGCTGCTGAAACAGTGATGGCGGCAAAAGATAGCCGTTTTGGCCAAATGGCTCCTGAACTTCAATCCAAACTAGTGGGTGAGATTGCCGATCTTTGGTTCCATTGTTTTGTGGCTTTATCGCAATTCAATTTAAGACCCGAGGATGTAATTGCTGAATTAGAGCGTCGTGAGGGTGTTTCGGGGATTGCTGAAAAAGCTGCCAGAAAACCATAATCCATTAACAGCATTTTTTAAAGCCATGAGCCAAAACCATTCAGAGAACTGCATCTTTTGTAAGATTGTGGCAGGTCAGATTCCGAGTAAAAAAGTCTACGAGGATGAGGAAATGTATGCCTTCCATGACATTAATCCTTCAGCTCCGGTCCATTTTTTAATGATTCCTAAGCGACATTTTGCAAATTTAATGGATGCATCTAGCGCAGATGAGGCATTACTGGGTAGAATGATGGCAATTGCACCGCGCCTTGCTTCTGAGCAAGGATGCCGCCCTGGCGACACCGGGGGCTTTCGTGTGATGGTCAATAATGGAGTAGATGGTGGCCAAGAGGTTTACCATCTGCATATACATGTGATGGGTGGCCCCCGTCCATGGAATAAAAACTAATTAGGAGCAGTCTCATGGGTTCATTTAGCGTTTGGCATTGGATTATTGTTTTGGTGATCGTTCTCTTGGTATTCGGTACTAAGAAATTACGTAACATCGGTTCAGACCTTGGTGGTGCAGTGAAGGGTTTCAAAGATGGTATGAAGAATGGCGAAGAGAAGCCTGCCGACACAGCTATTGCAAACCAAGCTGCTGCTGATGGCAAAACAGTTGATGTGCAAGCCAAGGATGTGAATAAGGCGTAAGCCTTTAGCCATCAGGCACCTGATGGCTATCACTTCCATCACATATAAAGTTCATTTGACATGATCGATCTTGGTGTTTCCAAGCTCGCCCTCATTGCGGTAGTTGCATTGGTGGTGATTGGTCCTGAGCGTCTACCCAAGGTGGCGCGCATGGCTGGTAATTTGCTGGGTCGTGCGCAACGCTACATGGCTGAAGTGAAGTCCGAGGTCAATCGTCAAGTCGAGTTAGATGAGTTGAAGAAAATGCAGGAAGCTGCTACCTCGGCCATGAAAGATGTGCAGTCGAGTGTGAATCAAGTGGAGTCAGGATTATCGGATATTGGTAGAAATATCAATGATGCAGTTTCCGATCAAAGCTTTGAAGATTTTGGCTATAACGACTACGGCATTCGTGAGCCTAAGACAAATGTTCGTCAAGGCCGTAGCAGTTGGGGTGTCAAAAAAGCAGCGATGCCACAGTGGTACAAGCGCAGCGCTGGTGTTAAGACCAGAGTTCAATCGGGTGCTGCACGAGTCAAGCGTTTTAGACGAGCAGCGGCTCAACAGCGCACACCCAAGTCTTTTTTCTAAATTCGACGTACAAATAGAAATAATTTAAAAGATGACGCAGAACGCCAGTCAAGATTCTAAAAATACTGATCCTGAGAAGGATGATGGTATTCAAGAAACCTTTCTTTCTCATTTGTTTGAGTTACGCGATCGTTTAATTAAAGCAGTAGGTGCTTTGTTATTTGTTTTCTTGTGCTTGGTATATTGGGCGCCAGATATCTTCCATCTTTTTTCTAAGCCACTTTTAGATGCATTACCTAATGGCGGCAGAATGATTGTGACGGATGTCACAGGTTCTTTCTTTGTACCCATGAAAGTAACCATGTTGGTTGCTTTCTTAGGTGCCTTACCCTTCATCATGTATCAAATCTGGTCTTTCATTGCGCCTGGTTTATATAGCCACGAGCGTCGCTTGATTATTCCCATTGTGACCAGTAGTTATGTGTTGTTTATTTCAGGTATGGCATTTGCCTACTTTTTAGTATTTCCAACAGTCTTTCAGTTCATGGCGCATTACAACGCACCATTGGGTGCTGATATGGCAACGGATATTGATAAATATTTAAGCTTTGCAATGACAACCTTTTTGGCTTTTGGTTTAACTTTTGAAGTGCCAGTGGTCGTGGTTGTATTGGTGAAGCTGGGGATGGTCAGAATTAAAAAGCTCAAAGAGATCCGTCCTTACATTATTGTGGGCGCCTTTGTGATTGCTGCTGTTGTGACGCCTCCAGATGTTCTTTCTCAACTTTTGTTGGCGGTTCCTCTTTGCATACTGTATGAGCTAGGTATTATTGTTGCCAGATTCTACGAAGCCAAGCTCGATCCAGAAGATGAAGCTGCTGAGGCTGCCGAAGCGAATAAAGCTTAATTGTTGACTAGTTAGCTAACTAAGTCTTCAAGTCCTCGGCATCATCGTCTTGATCATCTAACTCCTCCATCGATACATCGAGTGTCTGCATGAGTTTTTCTAAGCGATAGCGACGCTGCCTTAAATTGCCCTCATCAATGATGTGATTGCTAAAGACATTTGCAAATGCTTTGCTTGCCATCATCAATGCTTTGCGCTGTTCTAGGGTTTCAATCAGGATGAGTTTAGGTACGGAGCGCGGTAGATGTGCTCTGATATCAATGACGGCACCATGTTCATGTTGAACGCTAGCGATATCCGTTAAAAGAAGTTCGGCTTTGGATAGATTGAGTTGATTTGCAACGATCACCCGATGACAGATTAATAACATATCGCCTGTAAAACGATGCGTACCTTCAGATAGGGCTTTGTTGCTTGCCAGTGCGATGCTGCTCCAACGATTCTTATCCGCATGAGGGCAACTGATCATCACTTTAGATAGCAGTTCTTGTGCAGCAACAACACCTTGTTGTGCTGCATGCCAAATCCAATACGAAGCTTGCATCCCCTCAATGTCTTCATCAATCTGGCTGCGCTTGCGCCATAGGGCGGCACCTTTACGATACTGGGCATCTGGATGACCTAAGTCTGCTGCTTTATCAAAGTATTGATCACTATCTTCCGCACTGTAGCCGGAGTATTGCGGCATACGATTAATAAGCCCCAAGGCATACCATGCATCGCGTTCACCTTTATTGGCTGCTTGCTTTAACCAATAAACCGCTCGCTTAAGTCGTGCATTACCACTTGATAACGCATCAGGAGTAGAGGCTCCTGAAGAGTCAGAGCTAGAGAGTTCATCAGGCTGAGTAGATCGAGTATCAGTGTCAGCAGCTACAACAGTTGCCACGTCTTTTAGATTTAGTTTAGCTAAGCGAAGACCCAATGCCAATTGAGCGGGGGTGTAGGCTAACTCTGCAGCAATTTCTAAAGCATCCGTATCGCCAAGGTGTTGCCATGCAGCCCAATACAGCAAGGTATGCTCAGCAAGAGGTTTCTTGGATGTTAATAATTGCGGCAAATGCACTTTAAGAGCCGGTACTAAATCCGCATCGATGTTATTGGCAAAAGAGGTGAGGCTGGATAAGCCAACGCTATTTGCTTGTATCGCTAAACCAATCATGATCTTTTTAGACCGAGCTACATCTAGAACCCCCAAGCGCCCATCTTGCAAACAATGCGACAGTACTATCTGTGCAGCACTTTGGTCTTCAAATGAAGATAGATCGGCTAGTTCTTCAAGATAGCGTTGGGCATGGACTTTAAAACTTTCCATGCCGCCAGCATCCGCCCAATGCTTATCGGTCATCTGTGCAAATGCCATGGCAGTGATGGGGTTTGAAGAAATGCGTTGTTTACTCAAGCTAAAGTGCGCCACCACCTGGGCAACCAGCCATCTAGCGCGACTATGACCGGCATGTGAAGCATGTAATAGGCACTTCCAAGCAAAGGGCGCATGCTCTGGCGAGAGGCTGGCTGATAGATCGAGATGATCCGCCAATAATTTAGAAATATCTTCAATAAATCCGATACTTAGGGAAGCTTTCTCAAGCCATAACAAAGCATTTTGGGTGTTTTTAGGCACTCCATCGCTTCCAAGTAGGTAAATTTCACCTAATTTCTGTTGCGCAAAAGCATCACCTGATCGGGCTGCTTTCATAATTTTCAGGAAATCTCTACTTGCCATATGACAAATCCACCATATTTATTAGGGTTAATATGTATTTAACACCTAATTTCCCTTGAAATACAGGTAAAAGAATTTAGTTTGTTGCGCAGATGCAACACTAGTTCTAAAACTTCTAAAAATCGACAGAACTAAAGGGGTGTAGACCCACAAGCACTTAATAAGTGCCATACACAAGGAGCAATATGCCTAGGTCCCTAGAAGAACTAGGTACGTTTATTTCACATTATTTGGAGATTTACGAATGAAAAAATTATTAATCGCAACAGCAGCATTAGCAATGGTAGCTGGTACAGCACAAGCTCAGTCATCAGTAACTGCTTACGGTATCTTGGATATCGGTTACTCTGATCTTTCAACAACAGCTGCTTCAGCTGCTGGTGCAGCAGTTGGTGCAACAACAGATACAAAAGGTATCAACGCTGGTTCTGGTTTGTCATCTTCACGTTTAGGTTTCAAGGGTACTGAAGACCTAGGTGGTGGCTTGACAGCTGGTTTCGTTTACGAGTTAGGAATTACAGCAGAAAACGCAACAACTGCTCACTCAACACGTCAAGCTTTAGTTTCATTGGCTTCTAAGAGTGTTGGTTCTTTGAATTTCGGTCGTGGTAACACACTAGGTAAGAACCATAACGATGGCTTCTCAGCTTTCGGTGGTGGTGCTTCATTTGAGCAAGGTGCTGTTGCATTTGAAGTAACTCGTGGTAAGGCTTTGGCTGATGCAACTGCAACAAAGACTAACGGTATTGTTGACCGTGCTTCAAACCAAGCTACTTATGTTTCTCCAAGCTTTGGTGGTGTAACTCTTTCAGCTCAGTTAGTTGCTAAGTCAGTTGACTCAGACGCTGCTGCTAAAGCTGGTGAGACATCATCAAGTGGTACTGCATTCCAGTTGGCATATGCTGGTAACGGCTTCACAGCTGCTTACACACGTTCTGATTTAGATACAGAAGTTGAAGCTGTAGCTGCAGTCGCAAATACATCAACAGCAGTTGGTGGTTCATTGGGTTCAGCAGCTGTTGCAGCTTCTAAATCAGAGACAAAACTTGACCAGTTTGGTGCAACTTACACAATGGGCGGTTTCAAAGTGTTCGGTTTGTACAACACAGTTAAGTACAAAGCTACTGTTACAACAGCAGAAGCTGAAAACAAAGGCTATGACATCGGTGCTACATACACAATGGGTAAAACAACATTGTTAGCATCTGTTGGTGATGGCGAAATGACAACTGCAGCTGGTGCAACAACTGATGTAACTGGTTACCAAGCTCAAGTTCGTTACGCTCTAAGCGGCCGTACTACTGCTTACGCTCTATACGGTAAGACAGAGTACAAGCAAGCTACAACTGGTGAGTCAGATGTAACTATGATTGGTGTACGTCACTCATTCTAATTTAACGCTGGCCTAGCCAGTTTTAAATAGATAGTGTTGAAACCCACTCTTCGGAGTGGGTTTTTTCATTTGCGATTTTACTTTTATCTTTTTCTTTATTTATTCAGTATTTGATTAGGGTCGTGGCTTTTTCCCCAATCTAGGGCATACCCATCTACTTTTATTACCTGAAATCTGCTAAAAAGGATAAATCTAGCTTTCTGCCTGATTAAGGGTGTTTTGCTGGGTTTTTAATAACAATGAAGGAGTATTCATGAAAAAGAATTTATTAGTAGCAGCATTGCTAGGTTTGGGTGTAATTGCCTCTGCACAAGCAGATACATTGGCTAAGATTAAGTCATCAAGTGCTGTAACAATGGGTGTGCGTGAGTCTTCAGGCGCTTTGTCATACACAGTAGGTGACGGCAAGTACGCTGGTTACCATGTAGAGATCTGCCAACGTGTGTTGGGCGATGTTCAAAAGCAATTAAAGTTAAACAAGCTTGATATCAAGTATCAAGCTGTAACGTCACAAAACCGTTTGCCATTGGTTGTTAACGGCACAGTGGATATCGAGTGTGGCTCAACAACAAACAATGCTACTCGTCAAAAAGACGTGGCATTTGCGGTAACAACATATGTTGAAGAAGTACGTATTGCTACTAAAGCTAACTCTGGCATTACTTCTTTGGCTCAGTTAGCTGGTAAGAAAGTTGCTACAACAACAGGTACAACATCTGTTCAGTTGCTACGTAAGCACGAGCGTGCTAACAATGTGAACTTTGAAGAAGTATTTGGTAAAGATCACGCTGACAGCTTCTTGTTGTTAGAGTCTGGCCGTGCTGATGCATTTGTGATGGACGGTTCTATTTTGGCCGGTAACATTGCTAACGCTAAAAACCCAGCAGATTTCAAGATTGTTGGTGAAGTGATTGCAGTTGAGCCAATCGCCATCATGATCCGTAAAGATGACCCAGCTTTCAAGAAATCTGTTGATGACAGCATCAAGAAGATGATGAAAGACGGTACTTTAGCTAAGTTGTGGGATAAGTGGTTCTTACAACCAATTCCACCAAAAGGTAACAAAGTTGGTTTAGCGTTGTCTGCAAGTACTAAAGAAGCTTGGGCTAATCCAAATGACAAGCCTGCTGAAGAGTACGCAAAGAAATAAAAGTAGTAAAAGTAATAAAAAGTGAAATAATTCCCTAACTAAGTCGTATGAAAGAAAATTATTAGATGTCTTGGAATTGGGAAGTATTTTGTAAAAGCACTTTAGAAGAAGATTTCTCCCCTGTATGTTTTGGTACAGGTGGAGAAATCACTTATCTAGATTGGATGTTGTCAGCTTGGGGTTGGACCATTTCGGTTTCAGCTTTAGGTTTAGTTGTTGCGATGGTTCTAGGTATCCTGATGGGCACCCTCCGAACCTTGCCGCCAGACACTTTATTAACTCGCGCTTTGGCCACTCTTGGCAACGCATGGGTAGAGTTATTCAGAAACATTCCTGTACTGGTCCAGGTGTTTCTTTGGTACCACGTCTTGCCAGCATTTTTCCCGGTGATGAAAGGCTTCTCTTCATTTATCTTGGTTAGCCTTGCTTTGGGCTTCTTTACCTCATCTCGTATTGCTGAACAGGTCAGAGCCGGTATTGGGGCTTTGCCACGAGGGCAGCGTTTTGCTGCCATGGCCATGGGTTTGAGTACAGTGCAATCGTATCGTTATGTGATTTTGCCGATGGCATTGCGGATTGTGATTCCGCCATTGACGTCAGAGTCGATGAATATCATTAAAAACTCTTCTGTAGCATTTGCTGTTTCTGTTGCCGAGCTCACGCTATTTGCGATGCAAGCGCAAGAAGAGACCTCTCGAGGTATTGAAATTTATTTGGGTGTGACAGCACTCTACGTTGTGTCAGCACTTACGGTGAACCGTGTCATGGCTTTGATTGAGTCAAAGACAAGAGTTCCAGGCTTTATCGTGACCGCCAGTAGCGGCGGACACTAAAAGGAAGATGAGCCTATGAATATCGATCTTTCTTTTTATAGCTGGGAACTGATTAGTAGTTACGTTCTTAGCGGTTTTATTTTTAGTGTTCAGCTAACTGTTATTGCTACAGTCGGCGGCATTTTCTTTGGCACGCTTTTAGCGCTGATGCGTTTATCAGGTAAACCATTTTTAGCTATTCCTGCTGCAGCTTACGTGAACATGATGCGCTCGATCCCCTTGGTCATGGTGATCCTATGGTTCTTCCTATTGATGCCAACAATTTTGGGTCGACCAATTGGCGCCGAAGCTTCAGCGATTATTACGTTTATTGCATTTGAAGCAGCCTTCTTTTGCGAGATCATGCGCTCAGGCATTCAGTCAATATCAAGAGGTCAAGTTCATGCAGGCCAAGCAATGGGTATGACTTATTCGCAAAATATGCGTTTAATCATATTGCCTCAAGCTTTCCGCAACATGATTCCTGTGCTGCTCACTCAAACCATTATCTTGTTCCAAGATACATCCTTGGTTTATGCCATCGGTGCATATGACATGCTCAAAGGTTTTGAGGTGGCAGGTAAAAACTTTGGTCGTCCGATTGAGACTTATTTAGCAGCGGCAGTAATCTATTTCTTGATTTGCTTTAGCTTATCTAAGTTGGTCAGAGTATTGCAGCAACGTGTCGCGATTATTCGTTAATAGCAAAAATACAATACAAAATAAATATATAAGAGATCACCATGATTGAAATGAAAAACGTCTCCAAGTGGTATGGTAATTTCCAAGTTCTCACAGACTGCACCACCGATATCAAAAAAGGTGAGGTGGTGGTGGTTTGTGGACCATCAGGTTCTGGCAAATCAACCTTGATTAAAACCATCAATGCCTTAGAGCCATTTCAGCAAGGTCAAATTACAGTAGATGGTATTGCTGTTCACGATCCTAAAACCAATTTACCCAAACTACGCTCACGCGTGGGGATGGTTTTCCAACACTTTGAGTTATTTCCTCACTTATCTGTTACTGAAAACTTAACCTTGGCTCAGATCAAGGTTTTGGGCCGCAGTAAAGAAGAAGCGATTGCCCATGGCCTCAAGTATTTAGAGCGCGTTGGTCTTTCAGCGCATAAAGATAAATTTCCAGGTCAGTTATCCGGTGGTCAGCAGCAGCGTGTGGCTATTGCAAGAGCATTAAGTATGGACCCGATCGTGATGCTATTTGATGAGCCGACTTCAGCCTTGGATCCAGAAATGGTGGGAGAGGTTTTGGATGTCATGGTTAAGCTAGCCCAAGAAGGCATGACCATGATGTGCGTCACTCACGAAATGGGTTTTGCACGCAAAGTGAGTCATCGCGTTATTTTTATGGATCAAGGCAAAATTGTTGAAGATTGCGCTAGGGATGATTTCTTTAACAAGCCAGAAGATAGAAGCCCAAGAGCGAAAGATTTCTTATCTAAGATTTTGGCGCATTAAAACACCAATAAGCCTTTTATTGATCTAAATCAATAGATCAATCACTGAGCAATTTAAAGCCTAGCCGATTTGACTTGTATCAAATTGGCCTTGATTGAATGTATTTAATCTCTCCTTGTTAGTGTTACTTAATAAGGAAGAGAAAATGAAAAAAACAACAATTAGTAAATTAGCTTTAGGTCTTTTGGCTGCTTTGTCATTTAATGCAATGGCTGATGAGAACCCTTGGATGGTTCGTGCGCGTGCCACTCATTTGAATTGGGATAATAAAAATGATTCTCAATTAAGTAATGCAGTGGGGGCAGATGTTAACGCGAAAAACCAAACAATCCCTGAAGTAGACGTTACTTATTTCTTTACCAAGAATATCGCTGCTGAATTAGTTCTGAGCTACCCTCAACGTGTTGAAGTAAGAGCGGGTCAAGATACTCTAGGATCTGTAACAGCACTTCCGCCAACACTATTGGCCCAATACCACTTTACGCAATTTGGACCGTTGAAGCCTTACGTGGGTGCAGGTATTAATTACACACGCTTTGGTAGCCGTGATTTAGGTGCTGGAAATTTAGTTTCTGTGGAACAGTCTAGTTTTGGTTATGCCGCTCAGGTAGGTGCTGACTATATGTTGACTAAAAACTGGGGTATCAATTTAGATGTTAAATATATCCAGATTAAAACAGATGTAGTTTTAAATTCAGCAAACGCTTCTTTAGGACAATTAGATTTAAGTCCAATTGCTACTTCAGTTGGTGTGACATATAAGTTTTAATTAAAACTTAGCTCTGAAATAGATGAAGGAGCCATTGGCTCCTTCATTTTTTATGGATTAACTTAAATCAACCTACTTTGTTGCTCGACTCTTAGGCCCTGGCCTCTTGCCAACTTGGATCTCCACTTCTAAGTCTTTACTTTTACGATGGATGATCGCTTTGACTTTATTGCCTGGCGTGATCTGTGCAATCTTGTGAAGTAATTCCGTAATGTCGTTGACATTTTTGCCATCAATACTCTTTAGTACATCTCCTGGTTTGATGCCCGCTCTATCCGCAGGACCACCCTTAAGGGTTCCGTTAATTAAAACGCCACCTTTATTGATGTTGAGAGCTTGAGCTATCTCAGTGCTGATGTTTTGTGGCTCCACTCCAATCCAGCCTCGTATAACGCCACCATTCTTAACAATGGCTTCCATGACTTCTTTAGCCGTGCTGACAGGGATTGCAAATCCAATCCCCATGGAGCCACCGTTTCGAGAATAAATGGCAGTGTTGATGCCAATGAGATGACCTCGGGTGTCAACCAGTGCGCCACCTGAGTTTCCTGGATTGATCGCTGCATCAGTTTGAATAAAATTTTCAAAGGTATTGATACCTAGGTGATCTCGACCTAATGCTGAGACGATGCCAGAGGTCACAGTTTGTCCAACACCAAACGGATTGCCAATCGCTAAAACGACATCACCTACTTTGACTGACTCAATTTTTCCAAACGTAATGGAGTTTGGAAGATTGGGAATTTGTATTTTTAAAACAGCAATATCTGTATCGGGGTCGCTACCTATGACAGTTGCTTTTGCTTTTCTGCCATCGGACAAGGCAACTTCAATTTGATCGGCACCTTCAATCACGTGTTGGTTGGTTAGGATCAATCCTTCTGAACTAACGATCACGCCAGAGCCTAAGTTTGGGTTGCTATCTGCTTGGTTATCAGCAGGATCCCCAAAGAAGAATTTAAAGAGAGGATCTTCTTGATGCGGATCGGACTTACTTTTCTTTTTTGGTTTTGGTGTGTTCGTAGAGGTGAATATATTCACCACAGAAGCCATCGATTTTTTGGCTGCTTCATGGTGCGATCCTGGGTTGGGCGTGCTGGGATCAACATGGGATTCTTTGATGGTGATCGTACTGGTACTTCCCCACTGACTAAAAAGACTAAAACCGCTACTATCTAACCATTGTGGTTTGAATGTGCTGATAATGAACAGCACCGCAAGAAGGGCGGTGATGATTTGTGCAAAGAGTAACCAAAGATGTTTCAACATGCTGTTAGATTAATGGAATGTTGAGAAAAATTCAGAGAAATATTGAAAGAGCCTGATAAGAGATGACAGCCAAGCCTAAAGCCAAAGCAACCCAGTGTATCGATCGTGATCAGCTATCTGTTTATTTAACAGATTTGTTACAAGTGAATCGTGTTAAAGATTATTGCCCCAACGGGTTACAAGTACAGGGAAAAAGTTCGATCAAGAAAATTGTGACAGGTGTCACAGCCAGTTTAGCTTTGATAGAGGCGGCAATTGAAGAGAAGGCGGATGCGATCTTGGTGCATCATGGCTGGTTTTGGAAGAGTGATGATGTGCGGGTGGTCGGACAGCTTCACGCTCGTCTTAAGTTATTAATGGCTCATGAGATCAATTTGTTTGGTTATCACTTGCCCTTGGATTTGCATCCTAAGTTAGGTAACAACGCTCAATTAGCTCAAGTGATGGGCTGGGTCGATGCTCAACCAGCTGTAGGAAGTGATTTGGGAGCAATGGATGGGTTGGTGTGGCAAGGTAAAACCAGTGGCACCCAGAAGACTCTAGGGCAGTTGGCAAGAAGTGTAGCCAGCCGTTTAGGGCGAGATCCTTTGGTCATCGGCGATCTCAATAAGCCAATTAAAAAGATCGCTTGGTGTACCGGAGCAGCCCAGGGCTATATAAATGAAGCTATTTCAATGAAAGTGGACGCTTACATCAGTGGTGAGGCATCTGAGCCAACCTTCCATGCGGCCGAGGAGATGGGGGTGGCCTATATTGCAGCAGGGCATCATGCAACTGAGCGCTACGGTATTCAGGCGCTAGGACAACATATAGCTAAAAAATGGGGTCTTAGTCACCAGTTTATCGATATCCCCAACCCTATTTAGACCTGTAACCCCCATTCTCTTAAGACTTATTTTAGTAAGACCATGTAAGTCCAGCTCTTTTTTATAGATTTAGCTGTTTTTTTGATCCAATGGGGTTTAATTCATGGGGTCGCTTTCGCTATAATCGCTTGTTGACGTGAAAAATAGCCTTTCTAGAGGAAAATCAGTAATGAGTGATCAATGCATGGATAAAAGCCGTCGTAAATGGCTTATCGCAACTTCAGTCGCAGGTGGTGTTGGTACAGCAGCAGTCGCTTTACCATTAGTAAGCACATTTGCCCCATCCGAAAAAGCCAAAGCAGCAGGCGCACCCGTTGAAATGGATATTGCAGGCATGCAACCTGGCGAGATGCGTACGGTTGAGTGGCGCGGTAAACCAGTTTGGGTGGTTCGTCGAACGCCTGAAATGTTGGCTTCTTTAGCTGCGGTGGAAGGCGAGTTAGCCGATCCTAAATCAGAGCGCAATCCCAAAGATTTGACGCCTGAGTATGCGCAAAATCAACACCGTTCCATCAAACCTGAGTACCTTGTCGCAGTTGGTATTTGCTCTCACTTAGGTTGTTCTCCAATTACTAAATTTGAAACCGGCGCTCAGCCATCCTTGCCAGATAACTGGACAGGTGGTTTCTTATGCCCATGCCATGGTTCAACATTTGACTTGGCTGGCCGTGTATTTAAAAACAAACCTGCGCCTGATAACTTAGAAGTGCCACCTCACATGTATTTGAGTGACACAAAGTTAATCATCGGTGAAGATAAGAAAGCGTAAGGGGTTCAGACATGGCATTTCATGAAAAAGAAGTTCCTGCAAACGCATCACGCGGAACAAAATTATTGGCTTGGGTGGATTCACGTTTTCCACTAACAGCAACAATCGAAGGTCACTTAACCAAGTACTACGCACCAAAGAACTTTAACTTTTGGTACTTTTTTGGTTCATTAGCTATTTTGGTTTTAGCGCTTCAAATCATCACAGGAATTTTCTTGGTGATGCATTACAAGCCTGATGCTGAAAAAGCGTTCCAGTCTGTTGAATACATCATGCGCGAAGTACCTTGGGGTTGGTTGGTTCGTTACCTCCACTCAACAGGTGCATCGATGTTCTTCGTGGTGGTTTATTTGCATATGTTCCGTGGTTTGATCTACGGTTCCTACCGTAAGCCTCGCGAACTCGTTTGGATTTTCGGTTGCGCTATTTTCTTGTGCCTGATGGCTGAAGCTTTCATGGGTTATTTATTGCCATGGGGTCAGATGTCTTATTGGGGTGCTCAAGTGATTGTGAACTTGTTCGCTGCGATTCCTTTGGTTGGCCCAGATCTATCTTTATGGATCCGTGGTGACTATGTGGTGGGTGATGCAACTCTTAATCGTTTCTTCTCATTCCACGTGATTGCCGTACCTTTGGTGTTAATCGGTTTAGTTGCTGCGCACATCGTTGCTTTACACGAAGTGGGCTCTAACAATCCAGATGGTATTGAAATCAAAGAGAACTTGGATGCTAATGGTATTCCTCTTGACGGTATTCCATTCCATCCTTACTACTCAGTCCATGACATCATGGGTGTTGGTGTGTTCTTGATGATCTTTGCATTCATTGTGTTTTTTGCACCTGAGATGAATGGTTACTTCCTCGAGTTCAATAACTTTATTCCAGCAGATCCATTGAAGACGCCACCGCACATTGCGCCAGTTTGGTACTTCACACCGTTCTACTCAATGTTGCGCGCAGTGACATCCGAGTTCTTAATCCCAATGTGGTTATTCGCTGCAGTGCTGTTGGGCTTGGTGATTCGTGGGACACAAGATAAGAAGTTGCAAGGTATCTGCATTGGTATCTTGGTAGCTTTAGCGGCCGGTTTCTTCTTGTTTGATGCGAAGTTCTGGGGTGTGATGGTGATGGGTGGTTCAGTGGTAATTTTCTTCTTCTTGCCATGGTTAGATAACTCACCAGTTAAATCAATTCGTTATCGTCCTCAGTCTCACAAATACATCTATGGTGTATTTGTTGTGACATTCGTTATTTTGGGTTACTTGGGTATTCAGGCACCATCACCAATTGGTGAGAAGGTGTCTCAGCTAGGTACTTTGATTTATTTTGGTTTCTTCTTGGCGATGCCTTGGTGGAGCAAGATGGGTCAATTCAAGCAACCTCCAAGTCGCGTTAATTTTGTAGCGCATTAATGCCGAGACCCATTAAGGAAATAAGAAAATGAAAAAATTATTATGGAAACTTCTTGGTAGCTTGGCGCTTGTGGCTACGATGGGTTCAGTTCAAGCTGCAGGTGGCGGTCATCCTTTAGATTCTGCCCCGAATCGCGTGAACAGTGAAGCGGCACTTCAGCATGGTGCTAAGTTGTTTGTGAACTATTGCTTGAACTGTCACGGTGCTGTGAGCATGCGTTACAACCGTTTACGCGATATTGGTTTAACGGATGAGCAGATCAAACAGAACTTATTGTTCAGCGGCGAAAAAATTGGTGATTTGATGAATGTATCAATTTCACCAAAAGATGCTAAAGCATGGTTTGGTGCGATGCCTCCTGATTTATCAGTGATTGCCCGTGCCAAAGGTCCTGATTATCTTTACACCTATTTACGTACATTCTACAAAGACGATACCAAAGCAACAGGTTGGAATAACTTGGCTTTCCCAAGCGTTGGTATGCCTCACGTGATGTGGGAGTTACAAGGTATCCGTACAGCGAAGTATGTTGACGAAAAAGATCCACATGATGCGACGAAAACAATTCATGTGTTCAAGGGTTTTGAACAAGTTACACCCGGCAAATTAAAACCGCAAGAGTTTGATGATGCTATGGGTGATTTGGTTGCTTATCTCCAGTGGATGGGTGAGCCGGCGCAGTTGGATCGTAAGCGTTTAGGCGTTTGGGTTTTGATGTTCTTAGCAGTATTTACGGTATTGGCTTGGGGTTTGAATAAGTCTTACTGGAAAGACATCCACTAAAAATAATTAGGAGATTGACCCTATGATGGTTTTATATTCGGGCACGAACTGTCCGTTCTCGCAGCGTTGCCGTTTGGTTCTATTTGAAAAAGGTATGGACTTTGAGATCCGTGATGTGGATCTCTTTAATAAGCCAGAAGATATTTCAGTGATGAATCCTTATGGCCAAGTACCTATTTTGGTTGAACGTGATTTGATTCTTTATGAGTCAAACATCATCAATGAATATATTGATGAGCGTTTTCCTCATCCACAATTGATGCCGCCTGATCCAGTAGCTCGCGCACGTGCACGTTTGTTCTTATTCAATTTTGAAAAAGAGCTTTTCATTCACGTATCGACTTTAGAAAATGAAAAAGGCAAGGCAGCAGAGAAGAACCATGAAAAAGCGCGTTTAGCGATTCGTGATCGTTTGACTCAGCTAGCTCCTATTTTTATTAAAAATAAATACATGTTGGGTGATGACTTCTCAATGCTTGATGTGGCCATTGCCCCATTGCTATGGCGTTTAGAGCATTACGGCATTGATTTATCTCGTAATGCTGCGCCTCTCATGAAATACGCCGAGCGTATTTTCAGCCGTCCTGCGTATATTGAGGCATTAACGCCTTCAGAAAAGGTGATGCGTCGCTAATAGCGACCTACACCCGTGGACTTCATGAGCGAGGCTCCTAGCAATAAACCTTACCTAATCCGCGCACTGCATCAGTGGTGTGTGGATTATGGTTTGACGCCTTACATTGCGGTATTTGTAACCGAGAAAGTTCAAGTTCCGATGGACTATGTGAATAACAATGAAATTGTTTTAAACATCAGTCCGGATGCTTGCCAAAGTCTCTCTTTAGATAATGATTGGATCAGCCTTCAGGCGCGTTTTGCTGGAGTTCCAAGAGACATTCATGTACCAGTGGCTAATGTGATGGCCATCTACGCTAAAGAGAATGGGCAGGGCATGTCGTTTCCAGTAGAAAAAATTGAACCACCACCTACAGAAACAGATTCAACAATAAATACACCAATTTCTAAAGGAAGACCTAGCCTAAAGCTAGTGAAATAAGTTAGAATATTGGGCTTAGTAGCACTAAAAGTAGCCCCCTTAGTTAAATGGTATAACACTTGACTTGTAATCATGGATTGGCAGTTCGATTCTGTCAGGGGGCACCAAAATCCAGTCCTAAAGCCTATTTTCAAGCTCTTTCTTAATTGAGCATCTAAAATAAAATCCCAAGTAAATCAGTTAAAGAATTTCTCATTATGAGAAATAAGCTATTTTTGACGCAATGCAGCAAAAATAGCTTGAAATGTCCTTTGCTTACCCTAAAATAGAGTTTGTGCGGTGCAATATATGCACTGCAATAATATTAACCAACCTATTTGGAGTAGACCATGAACCAAGACCAGATCACAGCAAAATTCGCAGAATTCCAAGGTGAAAGCCTAAATACAGCATTTGTATTGAGCACAAAAGCATTAGAGCGTGCTCAAGAATTAGCTGACATCAATTTTTCAGCTACTAAATCAGTGATTGAAGAAGCTCAAGATGGTTTAGAGCAAGCTTTAACAGTTAAAGATCCACAAGCATTTGCATCTTTCGTACAAAGCGATGCATTAGCACCAATCGGTAACAAATTAGCTGCACATCAGCGCGCTGTTGCTAAGATTGTTCGCGAAGGTCAAGTTGAGTTGGCAGAAGTTGCTGAAGCTCAATTAGAGCAATTCCAAGCTGGTATCCAAAACTGGGTAAATACATTTGCCGCTAATGCACCTGCTGGTTCAGATGTATTTGTTAATGCATTGAAAACATCTGTAACAACATCATTACAAGGTTTTGAACAGTTCCAAGCTGCTGCTAAAGAAGCTGCTGCTGTTGCAGAAGCAAATGCTGAACAAGCTGTTGAAGCTATTCAAGGTTTAGCTAAGCAAGCTAAGTCAGCTGCTGTTAAGCCAGCAACACGTGCTACAGCAGTTCGTAAAGCAGCTGTTAAAAAGACAGTACGCCGTGGCCGTAAGTAATTAAAAGCCATACCTTCATCAGTTTCGGCTGATGAAACAAAAAACCCGCTTCATGCAAATGATGCGGGTTTTTTATTGGCTGGGTTTAAAAAAAGACCCAATTAGCCCTTATCAATTTAAGCGTTAATCTAGTTCCTCATCAGCCACATCAGTGAGTTTTGATGGCAGTGTTTTATTAGGTTTCACGCCCAATTTTTTAACATTCTCAGCGGTACGAATTAAATTGCCGCGACCTGTTTTCAGTTTGCCAACAGCGTCACTGTAGCTCGATTGAGCTTGTTCTAAGCGCTGTCCTACTTTATCTAAGTCCTCAACAAAACCAACAAATTTGTCATAAAGCATGGCACATTGGCGGGCAATTTCTTGGGCATTTCTATTTTGATGTTCTTGGCGCCACAGGTGTGCAACTGTTCTAACGGTTGCCAGCAATGTACTTGGGCACACCATCACAATATTTTTCTTCAGAGCCTCTTGATAGATATCTGGAGCATGGCGCATAGCAGCTAAAAATGCAGGCTCAACTGGAATAAACATTAATACAAAGTCAATGGATCCCACACCATAAAGATCCTGGTAGTTTTTTGCAGATAAGCCTTGAATGTGTTGCTTGATCGACAGCACATGGCTATTTAATTCGGCGGTTTTTATAGCGTCATCATCCGCTTGCATATATCTTGTGTAAGCAGTGATGGAGACTTTACTATCAATCACCAAGTGTTTGGATTCAGGAAGGCGGATGACGACGTCTGGTTGTAACCGTGATCCATCATCGATGGTATGGCTATCTTGAACAAGGTATTCTTCCCCTTTACGCAAGCCAGAATTTTCTAAAATGGTTTCAAGAACCAATTCACCCCAATCACCTTGTGTTTTCGACTCGCCTTTTAAGGCATTGGTGAGTGCTCTAGTTTCATCCGTCATTTTGACGTTGAGACCAGCTAATTTTTCTACTTCTTGCTTAAGGGCAAAACGTTCTCTGGCTTCTGATTGATAGGTGTAGTCTACTTGCTTTCTGAAGTCGGTGAGTTTTTCTTGGAGGGGCTTTAAAAGAGTATCTAGGTTTTGCTGATTCTGTTCTGCAAAGCGTTTCGATTTTTCTTCTAGTATTTCATTGGCAAGATTTTTAAACTGATCAGATAGGGTTGTTTTAGCATCTTGAGCAGATTGAAGCATGCCCGCTAATTTTTCAGCACTGACTCTGCGTTCAGCATCTAATTCAGACTCGGCACGAACACGTGCTTGGCTCTGATTCCAGGCATAAAAAAGACTAGCAATAGAGATAAGGCAGAAAAGGCCTAATAGAAGAAAAGCAATAGAAGTATCCATACCGCTATGCTAAACCAATGCTGGCTCTTTGGATGAGCCAGCATCAATTATTTATAAAGTGAGTCGTTAAGCTTTGAGCGCTTGTTGAAGTTCACCGCTTTGGTACATCTCGGTCATGATGTCAGAGCCACCAATAAATTCACCTTTAACGTATAGCTGAGGAATTGTCGGCCAGTTTGAGAACTCTTTAATACCCTGGCGGATACCTTCATCTTCTAATACATTCACAGTGTGCGGGGCTGTAACGCCACAAGCCTGCAAAATTTGAATCGCTCTTCCAGAAAAGCCGCATTGTGGGAACTTAGCGTTACCCTTCATGAATAAAACCACTGGGTGGCCTTCAACGATTTCTTTGATTTGTGTTTGAACGTCCATGATGCTTCCTTTTGAATAAGTACTTATTTTAACGAAGCTTAGCACTTAGTGCTCTAGAAATACCCGCTAGATCAAAGTGGACTTGTATCTCCTGATAGCCCTCTGTTTCTAATAGCTGCTTTAAGGCATCGGATTGATCGTAACCGTGCTCTACCAGCAATAAACCGTTTGGTGCCAAATGAGCCTTGGCTTGATTAAAGATGATCTTATAAGGGCTGAGACCATCCTCATGATCTGTCAGGGCATCCGCCGGTTCAAAGCGCAGATCTCCTTCCTGTAGATGCGGATCTCCTGCTCGGATATAAGGGGGATTGCTCACAATCACATCAAACTGCATCAATGCATGAATAGGCTCCAACCAGCTACCCTGAACAAATTCAGTACGATCTAGAAGATCAAGGGTGCGCGCGTTAGCTTGAGCAATCTCAAGGGCATCCTGGCTCATGTCGACGGCTGTGACATGAGCGCTAGGAAGGTTGTGAGCTAAAGCCAAGGCAATCGCACCACTACCTGTCCCAAGATCCAAGATCTTGGTAGGGCGTATCTCAACTGTAGAATTTTTATTACTTTTTTGAACGTGGTTTAAAGCCAACTCAACCAGAAGCTCAGTTTCAGGGCGCGGTATTAAAACACCTGGCGCTACTTGAAGTTGAATATTATAAAAATCCTTCAAGCCTAAGATATAAGCAACGGGCTCACCATCCAAGCGTCGAGATTCGTAGTCTTGCCATGCTTGTGTCACGCTATCAGGAAGAACATCTGTATCTCTGCTAATCAGAGCACTCTTCGGCCAACTCAAATGAACTCCAACCAAATGGGCTAATAAAACTCTAGCATCCACTTTATCCAGTGGTGTGCTGTTGAGGAGTTCTTTAATACTTGTCATGATAAACATCATACGTTGGAAGGGTTATTCAAGCGAGGATAATAAACCGCTTTTTGGCCGAAGATGATTGAAAAATTTAGTAATCACATTGTTTTTGTTGATGAAAGTGGCTCATCCAATACTTGTAATGTTGACCCTCTATACCCACTTTTTGTTCTATGTTTCTTTATATGCAAGAAAGAGACATATGTATTTGAGATATGTCCGAAGATAAATCAATTTAAATTTAATTATTTTGGACATTCTGAAGTCGTTTTGCACGAAAGGGATATTAGAAAAGATCTTGGGAGCTTTTCATTCCTAAAAACAAAGAAAGTAAAAGATGTTTTTATTAATGATTTAACAAATATCATTGAAAAAATTGATGGTCAAATAGTGTGCGTAGTTTTAGATAAAAATAAACTATTAATTCAAGATAAAGATAATAAAAATCTTTATAACTTGGCTTTAGATATAGGATTTAAAAAGATCGATGAGTTTTTCCAATTAAGTGAAAACTCTTCTGAAAGAGACTCATTAGCTCATATTGTTTTTGAGAAAAGAGGGCGCTCTGAAGATGTTAGTTTGGAAAAATCTTTCAAGCAGTTATGTGACAGAAAAAACCTAAGCTTAAATTACAAGCCTATTTTTTCTGATAAGAAAACTAATACGATAGGTTTACAGCTGGCAGATTTATTTGCAAGACCACTGGGCATGTCTGTATTTAAGCCAGATCAAAAAAATAGGGCTGTAGATATTGCCAAAAAAATGCTTCTTAACGAAAGTGGTTCTTTAGTTGGAGGACAGGTTCATGTGTATCCATAAAACAAAAGACTCCCAAACAACAGGAGTCTTTTGTCGACCGAGAATCCCCAGTCCTTGTGAACATTCTACACCAATTTTTCTCTAAATATCACCCAATGCTGCTAGTAGCTCTGCCTGATGCTCAGCTGCAAGGGCACCTAAGAGTTCCTGAATATCACCATCCATCATGGCATCAATCTTGTAAAGCGTTACGTTAATGCGATGGTCTGTAATTCTGCCTTGTGGGAAGTTATAGGTTCTAATGCGGTCGCTGCGATCGCCGGAGCCAACCAAACTTTTACGTGTCTCAGCTTCTTTGTCATGGGCGGCACGTCGTTTGGCATCCATGATGCGTGATACCAAGACTTTCATGGCTTGTTCGCGGTTACGGTGTTGGCTTCGATCATCCTGGCACTCTACGACGGTGCCTGTTGGTAAGTGGGTGATACGAACAGCGGAGTCGGTTTTATTAATGTGTTGGCCGCCAGCACCAGAAGCTCTAAAAGTATCAATTCTTAAATCTGCTGGATTAATTTCAATGTCACTGATGGCATCCGCTTCTGGCATCACTGCAACGGTGCAAGCGGATGTGTGGATACGCCCCTGAGTTTCAGTTTGTGGAACTCGTTGTACGCGATGACCGCCTGATTCAAATTTCAGCTTTGAGAATGCGCCCTGACCGACCACACGAAGGATGACCTCTTTGTAGCCACCGAGATCCGATTCTGAAGCGCTAACGATTTCTATTTGCCAGCGTTGACGTTCGGCATAGCGGGTATACATTCTAAAAAGATCTGCTGCAAATAAAGCGCTCTCATCGCCGCCCGTGCCAGCTCTAATTTCCAAAAAGATATTTTTATCATCATTAGGGTCTTTAGGTAGAAGAAGGCGTTGCAAGTCAGCCTGCATGTTTTCCATACGGATGCGGGCATCTTTGATTTCTTCTTCTGCAAAATCTTTCATCTCGGGATCGTTTTGCATCTCCTGAGCAGCTTTTTCATCGGCTTCCGCTTGAAGAAATAGCTGAAATTGCTCAACTACAGGCGAGATCTCCGCATGCTCACGATTGAGCTTGCGGTACTGATCCATGTCCTTGGTGATTTCTTCTTGGACCAATAAAGAGTTTAGTTCTGCTAGTCGAGCATCTAACTGCTCGAGCTTAGCTTTCATACTTGGTTTCATCTATTTATCGGAGTGGTGTGCGCGGAATAAACCGGGCAGGATTTTCATCAGGGCTTCACGTTCTTCACCCTGGGCATGTTGCAACGCATGGAGAGAGCCATGCAAGAATTTATTCGTTAAACCTTGAGCCAAAGCATCTAAAACTGCTTGGGGATCTTCACCTTTGGCAAGAAGCTTTCTGGCCCGCTCCACTTCAAATGCTCGTAAGTCATCGCCCCGTTGACGAAGGTCTTGAATCAATGGCACTGTGCCACGACCTTCTAACCAATGCATAAAGTTGGATACGCGTGTTTCAATAATCGCTTCTGCTTGACCCACAGCCGCTTGTCTAGAATCTGTTCCTGTTTGAACAAAATCGCCTAGATCATCCACCGTGTACAAGTAAACGTCATTTAAACGGCTCACCTCAGTTTCAATATCGCGGGGCACCGCTAGGTCAATCATAACGATGGGGCGATGCTTGCGAGATTTGATCGCACTTTCAACCATGCCTAAACCAATGATAGGAAGAGTGCTAGCTGTGCATGAAACAATGATGTCAAACTCATGCAGACGTGTTGGTAGATCTGACAGTCTTAATGATTCTGTTACCAAACCTTGCTCTGCTAAATGATCGGCTAATTCTTCGCCGCGCTCCAAAGTTCGATTAGCAACGGCTACTAACTTGGGTTTACGCGCTGCGAAATGGGTAGCACATAGGCTGATCATTTCGCCAGCACCAATAAAAAGAACTTTTTGATCTCCAACACTTTCAAAAATTCTTTCTGATAAGCGTACCGCAGCAGCGGCCATTGAAATCGAATGGCTACCAATTTCTGTGGTGCCACGCACTTCTTTCGCTACTTGAAAAGTTTTTTGAAAAAGTTGGTTGAGATACGTGCCTAGAGAACCTGCCTCATCTGCAGTTCGCACAGCATTTTTTAATTGGCCTAAGATTTGAGTTTCACCCACCACCATTGAATCTAATCCGCAGGCAACTCTAAACGCATGCCTAACTGCTAGAGATTGAGGCAAAACATACACATGGGGTAGTAGCGCTTCACTATCAATACCACGTGTTTTAGCTAACCATTCAATGGTACTGTTCTTAAATAATGTTTTATCGCTTGAAGATTGACCATCATTCGCTGCACAATACAACTCCGTACGATTGCAGGTTGATAAGATGGTAGCTTCTGGTAGTTGGGATGATGAGATTTGAGAGAGATGATCTTTCAGATGGTGCAAGGCAGGTTGAATCATCTCAGGCGTGAATGCAACCTGCTCCCGCATCGATATCGGTGCGGTGTGGTGATTGATGCCTAATGTCAAAATCTGCATAACGAAATTATAAGTTTTTCATGGGGTTAAGATGAGTTTTCTAGCATTTTTAATATTTGGGGGTTCTGTAGGCTTAATTAGCGCCCACTTTTACCCTAAAAAACGACTAAAACTCAAAGATTTGCTGCCTTATAGCCTCGCTGGGATCGTGATTAGCTTCTTGGTTTCGTTTTTTGGTCAAACCTTTGGATTATTCAGTTCTGGCCAGATTTTGGAATGGTTGGGGGCGCTCGTTGTAACGGTTTTACTCGTTGCTTGCTTAAGAGCTTTCGCTAAAAAATAACCAGGTGATGCTTTTTGCATTAATCAAGACCAGGTAATAGGCTGCTCACCACGCTTTTCAAGCAGTTCATTCACTTTTTTAAAGTGCTGGCAACTACCGGTATCTCCCGGCAATAAAAATGGTTCATGGGTCCGGTACACACTCAAACCGGAAGGATGCGATGCAGTCAAGATGGTGGCGCTGATAGCAGAATTTGGGGTATTGATAGTTTGTGACGCTTGCTCAATGAGTGCTTTTTTCTTCTGAGCATGAGCGCCCCAGAGCAGCCAAATCAATTCAGGCTTTTTAAGTGCTAAGCGATACAGTAAACAGTCGGTTAACTTTTGCCAACCGAAGTTGGCGTGAGAGCCAGCTATTTCAAGCTGCACAGTTAGTGTGGCATTGAGCAGTAAGACGCCTTGTTTCGCCCAGTGACTGAGATCGCCATGTTGCAATCCTGAGTAACCATCTAAGGCAATCGCCTTGCTGATGTTTCTAAGTGAGCTAGGAAAACTGCGCCATCCTGGTTTGATAGTCGCTGGGATTGAGAAAGCCAAACCTTGGGCAAGACCGGGAGTTTGGTAGGGATCTTGACCCAATAAAACAACTCTAACTTGTTCAACTGATGTTTCTCTTAAGGCTTTAAAAACATTGTCAGGAGCAGGTTGTATTAATTCACCTAATTCTTCATAGGCTGCTGAGAGATTCTTTTCCAGCTGAGAAAACTCTTCTGAATCCAATTCTTCATGAATCAACTCCGCCCAATCGCTGGGCATGAGTGTGCGTATAGAAAAAAGAGAGTTAGTCACTTAAATGGCGAATGAGGATTAATCAATTAATAAGTGGCTAATGAAAATTGCTGAGGTTGGAGGCTAGCTATCTCTTTAGCGTTACTAGATAAAGTGGCAGAAAACTCTGTTTCATGTCGATAGGCAAGGATGCTAATCTTTTTAGCATTCTCTAAATCGAGAATCAGTTGCATCAACAGCTGATCTAACCTAGCAGGAGTAACGCGCTCCTGCCCGATGCCTGATAAGTAATCCCCAGCTGATAAGCCTGCTCTTTGAGCGAGGCCACCATCTAAAACATGAGTGAGCTTGATCCAACCGTTGTTAACGGAAGTTCTGATGCCTAATAACTGTTTAGCACTTTCTGCATGATCTGAAGCTTTTTTAACTTTTGAAGTTACTTGAATATTTGCCGATATAAGTAATTTCATCAAAGGCAAGTCTTTAGTACCCTCTATGTAATCCGACTTGAAGGATTTCCAGATGGTTTGGAAGCTTGGCCCGATGATGAATTCAATCGCACTGTCAAAATCATTTTCGGCCATGCCCTGTTGCGTCAATTGATACATCTGCCAGAGATGTCTCATCACATCATCCAATGATTGTTGGTTGCGTGTGTGTTGTCGGATCGTGATATCCAGGGCCAAAGCAATTAGAGAACCTTTGGCGTAATAGCTGACCACGGCATTGGGTGTGTTCTCGTCCATCTGATAATACTTTGTCCAAGCATCAAATGAACTTTCAGCCACGCTTTGTTTATGTCGACCTGGCTGACGCAGCACCATGTTCCAGGTTTTTTCTAAGCGCTTCAAGTAAGCTGATAAATCAATACGCTTACTTCTGAATAGTTGAAGATCATCGTAGTAGCTGGTGAACCCTTCAAACAACCAAAGCAATCGGGTGTGATTTTTTTGATCCAAGATGTAAGGATCAAATGCTTTTGGTTTGATGCGCTTGACCATCCAAGCGTGAAAGTACTCGTGACTGCAGAGGCCTAAAAAATCCTCATAGGCTTCGTGCTTGCTTAGGTTCTGATGTGGGTAGGGAAGGTCATCTCTTTTGCACAAAAGGACTGTGCTATCGCGATGCTCTAAGCCACCGTAGCCATCACCGACTGTATTAACGATGAAACTGTATTGCTGAAATGGGGCTCGATGAGACTTGGGCTCAAAAAATTGTATATGTGCATCGCAAATAGCTTTTAAATCTTTGGCTAACTGCTGAGTATCAACCTCTTTGATGGCCCCTTGAATCACCATGCGGTGTGGGGTGCCACAAGATTGCCACGTGATTGTTTGAAACTCTCCGATCGCCACAGGGTGATCAATCAGTGCATCATAAGAATGGGCTTGATAAATACCAAAGCGTGATGCATCCACCTTTTTAACCGGTAAAGTTGTTTCAATACGCCACGATGGGTGAGTTGAAGCCGGTTTGAGAATCTCAAGCTCATGGACTTCATCGGCGTAATCAAGAACCTGCAAACACAAGCTGGTGGGGTTGAAGAACGCACGAGTTGAGTCAATATATGCCGCTCTAACAGAGGTATCAAATGCATAGACTTGATACGTTAGTGTGACATCTTGATTCGATGGGCTCACATACCATGTGTTGCTATCGATCTTTTCTAGAGCAATACTTTTTTTGGTGACTGCATTTTTAGCTGTGATGGTTTCCAAGTGTTTGGAAAAGTCACGCAACATATAGCTGCCCGGGATCCATGCCGGAAGCTGAACTTGAACACCCTGATCTTTTAGGATGCGACTCGGAATTTGAAGGGTCACCTCAAAGCGGTGCCCATGACAATCTTTTAGTTCAACAACGTAACGAATCCGACTCATCTTATTTTAATTTCTTCTCAATTTGCGCTAAAGGAACTGCACCAGCAATACGGGAGCCATCTGTAAAGAACATGGCCGGTGTTCCAGTGACGCCTAATTTCTTGGCTAGAGATGTGTTGCGGTCAAGTGGCGTCGCGCACTCACCATTACCGCTTGGAGTTTGATTCTCAAGCATCCAGGCATTCCATGCCTTGTTGCGATCGGATGCACACCAAATTTGTTTGGATTTTGTTGCGGAGTCCGCTGATAGCAAAGGTACTAGGAATGTATAAATGGTCACGTTATCCAGTTGTTGGAATGACTTTTCTAATTTTTTGCAAAAACCACAGTTAGGGTCTGCAAAAACCGCAAGTTGGCGTGTGCCATTTCCGCGTACAACTTTGATAGCGTCATTGAGAGGCAAGTCTGACCATTTAATACGATTCAAATCGTTACTGCGTTGTTCCGTTAGATTGATGCCTGTTTTAAGGTCGATCAATTCACCTTGAACAAGGTAGCGTGCGCTGGCGTCAGCGTACACCACATCATTACCAATGGCGACTTCATATAAGCCGGAAACAGGTGTGCCGCGAACTGCTGTGATTTTTGCGCGCTCACCTAACTGTTTTTGAAGCTCTGTTTTTATTTTTTGCTCTGCGGCATTTTGTGCATGCGCAGTTGTGCCACTTACAGCTGCTACTAGAGCAAGTGCCAGTGCTTGAAAATGCATTTTTGAAAATGAAGTCATAAATACCTTATTGAATAAATGGAGTTACTTTGATTAAGAAAGTGCTTTTTTAATAAGTTGTCGTTTTAAAAAACGGCTACGGTTCACTAGACCCATGCCCATGTTTCTAACTGTTTTCAATAAACCACTTGGGCTGGCAAATAATTTCTGTAATTGGTCTGTTGTAAAAAGTAATGCGTCTGTGTCGCCATGACGGGAGCGTTCATAACGCCTTAAAAGAACAGGGTCATCAATGCTTCTAAAAGCTTCTTTAGTTTCTATCAGTTGTCCGAGAGTAGCGACATCTCTTAAGCCTAGATTAAGACCCTGGCCTGCTAAGGGATGCATCACGTGAGCAGCGTCACCGATCAAAATGATTCGAGGATGTTGGTCTGGTGCAATGATGCGTTGCGCTTTCATTCTGCGTAAAGGAAAGTTCTTAGGATTGGTGATGACTTTCAGTGTTCCAAAGCGCTGACGCACAGAGCCAAAAGCTGCAGCCATCACTGCAGAGGAGAGGGTCTCAGGATTGCATTGTTGAAGCTGTTCAGCATGCGCTGCTTGCGCAGACCAAACCATAGAGAGTTTTTTATTGGGAAGTGGCAAGAGTGCCAGTATTTCACCATTTTCTAAAAACCATTGGCAGGCTGTCCCTTGATGATCGAGCTCACATTCAAAATTAGCAACTACTGCTGTTTGGCCATAATCATTAATAGGGGTTTCAATTTGAAGCTTTTCTCGAATCGGTGATCGAGCCCCATCCGCTGCTATGAGGAGTTTTGCAGTAAAGCTTTGGCCTGATTCGGTATGAACCGTCACAGCATCTTTTGTTGAGATGAAGTCGGATATTTTGTCGGTAATGCGCTGAATATTGCCTTGAAATTGAGAGGCCGCATCCAAGGTTCTTTCAATATGACTGGCTTCTACAATCCAGGCTAATTGCGGTACGGTAGCGCTATAGGCCGAGAAGTGGAGCTCATCCTGGGCTTGCCCGCTGTCACCAAAAATTCGCATGTCACTGACGATTTGAGTGCGCCCATGATCCATCGCTGCCCAGACATTCATATCCGAGAGTAATTGTTGGCTACTCGACGATAAGGCATAAATTCGGCTATCCCAAGTCAAATCATCATTACAATGGATGCCTGGATCGAAATTGGGTGCTATGTGCACTATCTTTAAGCCTAAACGGGCTAATCGAAGTGCAGTTGCCTTTCCGGCAATACCAGCACCAACAATAATAAGATCGTAACTGTTCATATTGGAATAATAACTCGCTATGTCATTGAAATGCGGTATCGTCGGCCTACCTAACGTTGGCAAATCAACTTTGTTTAATGCTCTTACCAAAGCGGGTATTGCAGCAGAAAATTACCCTTTCTGCACGATCGAGCCTAACGTAGGCGTTGTGGAGGTTCCTGATCCTCGTTTAGCCAAGCTGGCTGAGATTGTGAAGCCTGAACGAGTTTTACCTGCAGTGGTTGAATTTGTTGATATTGCGGGCTTAGTGGCTGGCGCATCCAAGGGCGAGGGCTTAGGAAACCAGTTTTTAGCCAATATTCGTGAAACAGATGCCATTACCCATGTGGTGCGCTGTTTTGAAGATGGTAACGTGATTCACGTGGCTGGCAAAGTTGATCCACTTTCAGATATTGGCGTTATTGACACAGAGTTAGCGCTAGCGGATCTCACAACAGTTGATAAAGCATTTGCCCGTTATTCAAAAGCTGCTAAATCAGGTAATGACAAAGAAGCTAATGCTTTAGCTCCCCTGTTAGCAAAGGTTCAGGCACAGTTAAATCAAGCCTTACCCGTGCGTGCGATGGGTTTAAGTGATGAGGATTTGGCGTTATTGAAGCCATTTTGTTTGATTACAGCAAAGCCTGTAATGTATGTTGCCAACGTGAAAGATGATGGTTTTGAAAATAACCCTCATTTGGATGTAGTTAAAGCGCATGCTGCTAAAGAGAAAGCGCCGGTAGTAGCTGTTTGTGCTGCTATCGAAGCTGAAATTGCTGAATTAGAGGATGAAGATAAAAAGGCATTCTTAGGCGATATGGGAATGGATGAACCAGGTCTTGATCGTGTGATTCGTGCTGGGTTTGGTTTGCTGGGCTTACAAACTTATTTCACGGCAGGCGTGAAAGAAGTTAGAGCTTGGACAATTCATGTGGGAGATACGGCACCTCAAGCTGCGGGCGTGATCCACACGGATTTTGAGCGTGGTTTTATTCGTGCGCAAACTATTTCTTATGATGACTTCATCACCTTCAAAGGTGAATCAGGCGCTAAAGAAGCTGGCAAGATGAGAGCAGAGGGCAAAGAGTATGTTGTTAAAGATGGTGATGTTCTGAACTTCTTGTTTAACGTTTAATTACTAATAAGAGGTCCATAAGCAGATGACTAGCCCAGTCATTCGAGTTGTTCATAGTCGAACCAAGGAAGGTTGTCACGCAGCCTATGAGGCTTTGATTTTGGGGATGTTTGAGTCAATGAGGCATTTCCCCGGATTTCTCGGCTCTGAGCTTCTGCCACCATTATCTGGTGCGGATGAATATCAGGTGATCGTCAAATTCTCATCACAAAAAGATTTAGATCTTTGGGATAGTTCACAAAAAAGACAAATGTGGCATGCGCGTTTTCGACCACTCTTGGCCGCCGATCCTGAGTACCATCTATTGACTGGTTTAGAAGCTTGGTTTTCTCTGCCAGAGGTTCCTGTTGGTAAAAAGCCACCTCGAAATAAGATGGCTTTGATCACTTGGTTGGGCATTTGGCCAACAGCATCCTTTTTCTTATATTTCTTAACTCCATATATAGAGCCTTTGCCTTATTTACTTCGAACGGCAATAGTGACAGGCTTGGTTGTTATCGTCATGACCTATTTATTAATGCCACGTCTCGTTCAGGTTTTTAAAAGCTGGTTGAGTTAGGGATGTTGGGCTTTAGAGCAACTAGGGGTTTACTCTAAATCTCGAGAAATATTGATTATTTCGGAAATATTTGGTTTAGGATATTCTTTTTACCTATACGGAGATATTCATGAAACTCTATTACGCTTCAGGTGCTTGTTCTTTAGCAGTTCACATCGTCCTTTGTGAGACTGGTTTGCCATTCGAAAAAGAATCAGTCGATTTGGGAACAAAGAAGACAGCCGGTGGTGCTGATTTCACCGCAATTAATGCGAAAGGGTATATCCCCGCGCTTCAGTTAGATAGTGGTGAGTTACTCACTGAGGGACCAGCAATTAATCAATATTTAGCAGATTTAGTTCCTGAGAAAAAATTAGCGCCAGCCAATGGAACTTTAGATCGAGTACGCCTGCAGTCATGGTTAACTTTCATCGGCACAGAGTTACATAAATCTTTTACACCTCTTTTCCACCCGAATACAGATGATGTGAAATCACAAGCTAAAACCAATATTGCGAAGCGATTAACTTATGTGAATCAAGAGTTAGCAGGAAAGCAATATTTAGTAGGGGATCAATTCACTATTGCTGATGCTTATTTGTTTACCGTGATCGGTTGGATGGGTTTCTTAGCTATGCCAACAGATGCTTATCCAAATATTCAGGCGTTGGTCGCTAAAGTAGCGGCACGTCCAGCTGTTCAAGCTGCGATGAAGGCTGAAGGTTTGATTAAGTAATTATCAATTTTGATGAAAAAACAACTTGCCTCTCTTGCTGCTTTACTGAGCACAGTATTTTTTAATGTCTCTGTCTATGCAGCGAGTGAGCAAGATCTTCAAAATAGTTTTGATCCGTATGTAAAAGGCTTTCCTCAATTTAAAGAGTTAAAGCCTGGTTTAGTAATTGATAAAACCAACCTAGAGCAATTCAAAGCTATCTTAGATCCTGGTTTGCAGTACGTTATTCAAAATGATTGGCACCAAATCAAAGTAGGGCCAAGTACTCAATTTCAGATCAATCAAAAATTTATTGAGGCCAGTAGGCAGAATCTTAATAAGGCTCAACTTGGTGAAAAGGTTGGAGATATCAATCACTATATCTCTGGGCGTCCATTCATTGAAGAACCTGACTTAAAAGATCCACGCGCCGGTGAAAAATTAGCTTGGAATTTCAGGGCTGGTGCGGGTGTCGGTGATAGTGGGGTGATCTATCCATTCTATTGGCGTTATCGAGATCTAATGAGCGGCAAGATTGAGAAGACAGTGAAGTTTTCTTTCAATATTCTTAAATTTAAGCATCGTGTTGAAGAGCCAGCTCCGGAGATTAAGCCTAATTCTGCTGATTTAGCGGTGGCTATTTATGCCAAAGTTTTTGAACCGCAAGACCTTAAAAATACCCAGCTATTAATTTTGCATGCTGATAATGATCACAAACCACAAGATGCTTATATGTATTTGGGGTTTCAACGTCGTGTGCGCCGTATGGCACCCGGTCAATACACCGATGCATTTTTAGGCTCTGATGTGATGATTGAAGATTTTGAGGGATTTAATGGAAGAATCTCTGATATGAAATGGCATTACAAAGGGGCTCAGAATCTTTTGTTACCCATGTTCAACCATCGTGAGATGAAATTAGCAACAGATTTGCCGATTGAAAAGGATGGCTACCAATTTATTGATGTGAATGGACAAGGCGGCTGTTTCCCTGATGTCACATGGCAATTGCGCAAAACCTTTATCTTAGAAGTTGAGCCACTTGATCCTAAACATCCTATTAGTAAAAGAATGTTTTATTTAGATGCGCAATCAATGCATATCGTTAGAACCTTAATCTACGATCGCAAAGGACAATTGTGGAAGGTGGGTACTTTGGGTAAGACTCATCCAGATGCACATTTACCAGAGAATAAAAATTTGGGATCTCCAGTAGACGATATCTTTTCGGCAGTCGATGTTCAAACTAAGCATTGCACAACTGGGCAATTTAAGACAAAAGTTGATCACAAAGCTAATCCAACCTCACTTTTTCAAGTTCAAAACTTAAGAGGCGGTGATTAAAACGAAAGTTTTTGACCCATATCTAGTAAATAAGGGTAAACATGGGTAGTTCGTCTGAGTTGCTAAGCGCAATCTATTTATAAGATTCTTAGGGCTTACCCTTAAATCTCGAGAATACTATAATATTTCGGGAATATTCAATTATTATTCGATGGTTAAATAGAAGACTTATCTATTAGAGTTTTTTAAAGGTATAGGTGACGAAATGGCAGAAGAGTTCAACCCTGAAAAAAGATTTGTCAGGTTCATAGAGAAACGTGATGATGGTTTTGTTGAGTTTGAGTTCGCTGTTGGCGAACCTGAAATTTTTGCCGAAATGATTCTAAAAGCAGAAGATTATGAAATCTTCTGCAAAGAACAAGGTGTGGTGATGATTGACGAAGATTCCAATCCCATCGATAAATCGGATGATTTTGAATGGCGCTTGCGTGATGCCACTCAAAAAAGATTGGATAAGTAATTTAAGAATTAATTAAATTAATAGAGATATTTTTAAAATTAGGGAAAATAGAAAATGGCAAACGTATTTATTGCATTCCAAACCAATCCAGAAAGTCGTTATATTGTTGAGGCAATTCTTGAAGACAATCCAGGTGCTGTGGTTGACGAGCAGCCAGCGATGGTCAAAATTGATGTGCCGAATAAAATGGTTATTAAACGTGCAACCATTGAAGAAAAAATGGGGCGAGATTTTGAGTTGCAAGAAATGCATATGCACTTGATTACTCTATCAGGCAACGTTGACGAAGATGATGAGCAGTTTGTTTTAGAGTGGAAGTCTTAACAAGACATATAGTATTACTAAGCCACTGCATCAGTTGCATTTGGCATACCTTTTATATAGCTATTATTTGTGAGTTTTTATGTCATATGAATTAACCATTGAACCGCTTGGTCAAACAATCGAAGTTGAAGAAGGTCAGACAATTCTTGATGCTGCTCTTAGAGCAGGTATTTATTTGCCACACGCCTGTTGTCATGGTCTTTGTGCCACTTGTAAGGTGCAGGTGGTTGATGGTGAAGTGGAGCATGGTGAAGCATCAACTTTTGCTTTAATGGATTTTGAGCGAGAAGAGCAAAAGTGTTTGGCTTGTTGCGCTACTTTGCAAAGTGACGTGACGATTGAAGCTGACATTGATGAGGATCCAGATGCTAGAGTCATTCCGGTGGTTGACTATGAAGGCGTTGTTTCTCGTATCGAAAATTTAACGCCAACAATTAAAGGCATTTGGTTAAAGCTTGATGGCGATAAAAAAGTCGACTTTCAGGCAGGGCAGTATGTCAATTTAGAAATCCCAGCATTGAATCAGAGTCGTGCATTTTCATTAGCTAATGCGCCGCACGATGGTGAAGTTGAGTTAAATATTCGTATTGTTCCTGGTGGTTTGGTGACAACCTATATTCATGAGCAACTAAAAGTTGGTGACAAGCTGAAGTTAAGCGGCCCCTATGGGCGTTTCTTTGTTAAGAAATCAACCAATACACCAATGTTATTTATTGCAGGTGGATCTGGCTTATCAAGCCCTAAGAGCATGATTTTGGATTTGCTCAATGAAGGATGTGAATTGCCAATGACGTTGATGTATGGTGCAAGATCGCAAACAGAACTTTATTATGATCAAGAATTTAAAGCTTTGGCTGCTAAGCATCCTAACTTTACTTACATAGCTGCATTATCTGATGAGCCCGCTGACTCTGGATGGACGGGACCTAGAGGTTTTGTTCATGAAGCTGCTAAAGCTCACTTTAACAATGACTTTAGTGGACGTAAAGCCTACTTATGTGGTCCGCCGCCGATGATTGAGGCCGCCATCACAACGTTGATGCAGGGTCGTTTATATGAACGAGATATCTATGCTGAGAAGTTTATTTCAGCCGTGGACTCTACTAATACGGTTCGTAGTCCACTCTTCAAAAATATTTAATCGGCTTGTTGATTAAATATCCCTTCGGGAAGCTTTGATACCAAGGAATAGGTCAGCTTAATATGCTGACCGAGCAGCCTGGTACAAAGCTTGATGTCTCTATTTAAGGCAGCAGATTTAAGTGCCTCATGCTCTGCATGTACATCTCGCGCGTTATCTTTTCTAAAACGCATAGCTATTCGTCTATAGCGTTCTGAGTGGTGATAAAGAATCCCAATAAATTGCAGCAACCATTTTGATGGGCAGGCTGAAACTAAAGCGGAGTGAAACTCTTCATTTCTTTGCTCCCATTCATGAAAGAAACTATCCTCTTGACCGTCTGCTGTTTTACCCAACTTCTTCTCTGCCAGCGTCAGGCGGTGATAGGCTGCAATCACATCCGCTTCCCATTTGTCGTTGCCGTAAGTCATCGATTGGGAAAGTGCTTCCATTTCTAGCATGACTCTCATTTCAGTAATGTCTAAAAAGTCAGCCAAAGACATGGGGCTAACCGTAAAGCCTTTTTGTCCTTGAGTAAAAACTAAGCTATCAGCAACCAAGAGTGCTAAAGCCTCACGCAGGGTCCCTGCGCCAACGTTATATCTATCTTTTAAGTGTTCAACTCGTAATTTAGTCGACGGGGAATGAACGCCATTAATAATGTCGCGTCTTAGCGCTAAGTAGGCACCTTCAACCAGTGTTTTGGGCACTGGCGTTTTAGGTACAAATGAAGACTGAGGAACTAAATGCATGATTTTTATGGAATATCTTATTTTTTATGAATTATCGATATTTTGCCGTGTCTTGAATGGTTTGAGTAAAAAAAACGAGGCTTTTAGGGAAAACACTCATTGTGATAAATCATCAGGTATTTCAAAATAATCTCGAGATTAATAGGTACAATCGAGAAAGCAGATGTCTCATAAGGTATTCATTGAAGATACTCAAGAAGAGTATAGCTGTCGTGAAGACCAGCATTTATTAGCTGGTATGGAGGCGCTTGGTCGTAAAGGAATACCGGTAGGTTGTCGCGGTGGCGGTTGTGGTGTTTGCAAGATAGAAATTACCAGCGGTGAATATACCAAGCGTGTGATGAGTCGAGATCACGTAACAGTTGAAGAAGAGGCTAGAGGTTGCGTCTTGGCTTGTCGAGTGAAGCCGCAATCGGATATCCGATTAAGAGTCGTTGGAAAGATGAAAAAGAATGTTGTAAGAGGCATTACAGAAACAATAGAGAAGTAACTTATTAACACTAATTTTTAGTAGATTTAACAGGAGAAAAGCATGCCAATGACAGGTGTTTTGCGTCCAGGCCACGCACAAATTCGCGTTCTAGATATGGATGAATCCGTACATTTTTATACCAATGTGTTGGGTTTAAAAGAAACAGGTCGCGATAAATCCGGCCGTGTGTACTTCAAGACTTGGGATGAGCGTGATCACAACAGTGTGATTTTGCGTCAAGCCGATCGTGCTGGCATGGATTTCTTTGGTTTCAAAGTTGAAAGCAAAGAAGTCCTTGAGAATTTAGACAAGGCTTTAAAAGCGTATGGAGTAACAACAGAGCGTATGCCAGCAGGTGAATTAATGGAGACCGGTGAGCGTGTCAGATTTAAGGCGCCAACAGGACATACATTTGAACTCTATGCTGAAAAAAATCATGTGGGTAATGGCTTGGGTGATGTAGCTCCAGAAGCTTGGAACCCTGATCAAAAAGGTATTTCTCCAGTGCGTATGGACCATGCGTTGCTTTACGGTAAAGACATCGATGGCACAAGAAAATTATTTGAAGATGTATTCGGTTTCCGCGTGACTGAGCGTGTGAAGTTAGAGGACAAAACGACTGATTTAGCAGCGTTTATTACTTGTTCAACGAAGGCTCATGATTTGGCTTTGGTTCGCCATGGTGAAGATGACAAATTGCATCATGTTTCATTCTTGCTAGATTCTTGGGAGCAAGTGCTTCGTGCTGCTGACATCATGAGTATGAATCGTGTCTCAATTGATATCGGTCCTACACGTCACGGTATTACACGTGGCGCAACCATTTACTTCTTTGACCCATCAGGCAATCGTTTAGAAACTTTCTGTGGTGGCTATGAGTGGTATCCAGACATGCATGAGATTACTTGGCCAATCGAAGAAGTGGGCCGTGCAATTTTCTATCACGATCGTAAATTGAATGAAGCTTTCTTGGCCGTGGTGACCTAATGAGTCATTTTGTATCTCAAAAAATCGTTAGTTCTGATGCTGCTGCAAAAATAACTCAAGGCGCCATTGAAAAAGCCAATGAGTTAGGCATCAAAATTAATGTGGCTGTCACGGACTCGAGTGGAGTCCTGATGGCTTTTTTGAGAATGCCGGGAGCATTTTTACACTCAATCGATATTGCTATCGATAAAGCCTATACCGCTGCAAGTTTTGGTTTTCCAACCAGTCAGTGGATGAGCATCATTCAGGATGATCCGGCGTTAAGGGAAGGTATTGTGCAGCGAGAGCGTTTGGTCATTTTTGGTGGTGGTGTCCCCATACAAATTGATGGTGAATTAATCGGTGGGGTTGGCGTCTCTGGTGGTTCTGCAGAAGAAGATGAAATTTGTGCGCTAGCAGGAATTTCAAAGATTAAATAATTAATAAAACGAATAGAAAACAACATGAAACAATTTCTAAACTTCATTAACGGTGAGTTTGTTGCCACCGATAAAACATTTGAAAAACGCGCCCCTGTTAGTAATCAGGTGATTGGTATGGTTCACGAGGCGGGACTATCTGAAGTGGATCAGGCAGTAACAGCTGCAAGAGAGGCGCTAAAAGGGGATTGGGGAAAACTAACAACGGTCAAGCGCGTTGAAATGTTGTATGCCGTTGCAGATGAGATTAATCGCCGTTTTGATGATTTTTTAGAAGCTGAAATTGCCGATACTGGTAAACCAAGATCTTTGGCATCTCATATTGATATTCCACGCGGTGCGGCCAACTTTAAAGTATTTGCGGACATTATTAAAAATGTACCAAACGAAACATTCCAAATGGACACGCCAGATGGTGGTAAGGCAATTAATTACGCTATCCGTAAACCTTTAGGTGTGATTGGTGTTGTTTGCCCTTGGAACTTGCCATTGTTATTGATGACATGGAAAGTTGGCCCAGCATTAGCTTGCGGCAATACAGTTGTCATCAAGCCTTCAGAAGAAACTCCAGGAACTGCCACACTATTAGGGGAAGTGTTTGATAAGGTTGGCGTGCCTAAAGGTGTTTATAACGTGGTGCATGGTTTTGGCCCTAATTCTGCTGGCGAATTTTTAACGAAGCATCAAGGCGTGAATGGCATTACCTTTACTGGTGAAACCAGAACGGGTGAAGCTATCATGGCAGCAGCTGCAAAAGGTGTTCGTCCAGTTTCATTTGAGTTGGGTGGCAAGAATGCAGCGATTGTTTTTGAAGATTGCGATTTCGACAAAGCTATTGCAGGCGTTACACGTTCAGCATTTGAGAATTGTGGTCAAGTATGTTTAGGTACTGAGCGCGTTTATGTTCAAAGACCTATTTTTGATAAATTTGTTGCGGCTCTTAAAGTAAAAGCTGAGGGTCTTAAAGTTGGACCATCCAATGAGCCAGGCGTCGGTTTGGGGCCATTGATCTCTGCTGAACATAAAGAAAAAGTCACATCCTACTATGCCAAAGCTGTTGCTGAGGGTGCAACAGTTGTTACAGGTGGTGGAACACCCAAGATGGCTGATGAGTTTAAAGATGGTCATTGGGTTCAGCCAACTATTTGGACAGGGTTACCAGAAACTGCTTCAGTGATTCGTGAAGAAATTTTTGGGCCATGCTGTCATATTGCACCATTTGATACCGAAGAAGAAGCGATTGAATTGGCAAATAACACAACATATGGTTTGGCAACATCTGTTTGGACAGAGAATTTGGGCCGGGCGCATCGCATGGCTGAAGCCATTGAAGTGGGCTTATGTTGGATTAATAGCTGGTTTTTGCGTGATTTGCGTACACCTTTTGGTGGAGCAAAAGGTTCAGGTATTGGACGTGAAGGTGGCGTTCACTCATTAGAGTTTTATACTGAGCTACGCAACGTTTGCGTCAAACTTTAATAAGCAAATTTCTAGAGAAATGAAGAGATAAAAATGGCTATGGATAAAAAAATTATCACTGATTTGGGTGATGAACTTTACAACGCATTAAAAAATCGTCATGTGATTGATCCGCTTAGTAGCAGATATCCTGATATGACAGTTGAAGATGCGTATTCAGTTCAAGAGCGCATGATTGCTCGTCGTATCGAAGCAGGTGAGCGCATTGTGGGTAAAAAAATTGGTGTTACTTCAAAAGTAGTCATGAATATGTTGGGTGTTTATCGTCCAGATTTTGGTTATTTATTAGACGGCATGATTTACAACGAGGGTGAATCAATTGAATTTGATAGCATGATTCAACCTAAGGCTGAAGGTGAGATTGCCTTCATCTTGAAAAAAGACTTAATGGGCCCTGGTTTAAGTAATGCTGATATTTTGGCCGCTACTGAATGCGTGATGCCTTGTTTTGAAATTGTGGATTCAAGAATTCGTGATTGGAAAATCAAGATTCAAGATACCGTTGCTGATAACGCTTCTTGTGGTGTTTTTGTCTTGGGTGACAACGCAGTTGATCCAAAGAAAATTGACTTAAATACTTGCGGCATGATTTTAGAAAGAAATGGCGATATTTTTGCAACAGGTGCAGGCGCTGCAGCGTTAGGCTCTCCAGTGAATTCAATTACATGGTTGGCCAATACATTAGGTAGCTTAGGCGTTGGTTTAAAAGCCGGTGAAGTTGTTTTGTCTGGTGCATTAGCGGCTATGGCGCCAATTGCTAAGGGTGATAACTTCAGAGCAACGATAGGTGGTTTGGGCAGCTGTTCTGTTCGTTTTAGTTAATCACTATGGACCTAAAGATTGCAGGTAAAACCGCTTTAATTACCGGCTCAACAGCCGGTATTGGTTTTGCAATTGCTAAAACATTGGCAGAAAATGGCGCGCGAGTGATTGTGAATGGCAGAACCCAAGCATCTGTTGATCAAGCTATTGCCAAACTCTCCGAACGCGTGCCATCTAACTTGTTGCAAGGCTGTGCTGCAGACTTATCAAGTGCTGCCGGTGTAGAGAAACTCTTGGGTGCTCACAGTGATGTGGATATCTTAATTAACAATTTAGGTATTTTTGGCATTGTGCCATTTGCTGAAATTAGTGATGCAGAGTGGATGAGATTTTTTGAGGTGAATGTGATGAGTGGTGTGCGATTATCGCGCCACTATTTACCGCTCATGCTTAAGAAAAATTGGGGTCGCATTATTTTTATCTCAAGTGAGTCTGGTATTTGTCCCCCTGGGGATATGGTTCATTACGGGATGACAAAGACTGCCCAGTTATCTGTTTCTCGAGGTTTAGCTGAAGTGGCTGCAGGTACTGGGGTAACGGTTAACTCAGTTCTACCTGGGCCGACTAAAACAGAAGGCGCGGCTAACTTCTTTGCCTCTATGGCAAAAGATCAAGGTATTACGATTGAGGAGATGGAGCGTAAATTCTTTGCTGAAGGCCGTCCAACATCTTTAATCAAGCGATTTGTTTCACCAGAGGAAGTTGCTTCTATGGTGGCCTATATCAGTAGCCCATTATCAGCCGGAACAACTGGCGCAGCTTTGCATGTTGATGGTGGTGTGATTCGTAGCATTGTTTAAATAATTATTGAATTTGATAAATAAGGTGTTCTTAAATGAAAAAAATTAAATGTGCATTGATTGGTCCTGGAAATATTGGTACTGATCTATTAGCGAAATTACAAAGAAGCCCAGTATTGGAGCCAGTATGGATGGTGGGTATTGATCCTGAGTCTGATGGTTTAAAGCGTGCTCGTGAGATGGGTATCAAGACAACTTCAGATGGCGTTGATGGTTTGTTGCCACACGTTAAAGCTGACGGGGTTCAAATTGCGTTTGATGCAACTTCTGCTTATGTTCATGCTGAGAACTCACGTAAATTAAATGAATTGGGTGTGTTAATGATTGACTTAACGCCTGCGGCGATTGGTCCTTATTGCATTCCACCGGTGAACTTGAAAGAGCACTTGGGTAAAAAAGAAATGAACGTGAACATGGTGACATGTGGCGGTCAGGCAACTATTCCAATGGTGGCGGCAGTTTCACGTGTGCAAAAAGTACTTTATGGTGAAATTGTTGCGACAGTATCTAGCCGTTCAATTGGTCCTGGAACACGTAAGAATATTGATGAGTTCACACGAACAACAGCGGGTGCTGTTGAAAAAGTAGGTGGCGCAGAAAAAGGTAAAGCCATCATTATCGTTAATCCAGCAGAACCTCCATTGATGATGCGTGACACGATTCACTGTTTGGTCGAAGGTGAGCCAGATCAAGCCAAAATTACGGCTTCGATTCATGACATGATCAAGGAAGTGCAAAAGTACGTTCCAGGCTATCGATTGGTGAACGGTCCAGTATTTGATGGCAATCGCGTATCTGTATTTATGGAAGTTGAAGGTTTAGGTGATTACTTGCCTAAATACGCTGGTAACTTAGACATCATGACTGCAGCTGCTGCAAGAACTGCTGAGATGTTTGCAGAAGAAATGTTGTCTGGCAAGTTGGTTTATTAATTAACCAATTAAAAGAATTTAGAAATAAAGGATTAAGAATATGAGCAGCTTAAAAGGTAAAAAAATCACCGTTCATGACATGACATTGCGTGATGGTATGCACCCAAAGCGTCATCAAATGACATTGGAGCAGATGGAAACAATTGCCTGTGGTTTAGATGATGCTGGTGTGCCATTGATTGAAGTCACCCATGGTGACGGTTTAGGCGGGTCATCTGTTAACTATGGTTTCCCGGCACATACGGACGAAGAATATTTGTCTGCCGTCATTCCAAAGATGAAAAATGCCAAAGTATCAGCATTGCTTTTACCAGGCATGGGTACGGTTGATCATTTAAAAATGGCTCACGAATTAGGTGTGCACTGTATTCGTGTTGCAACACACTGTACCGAGGCTGACGTATCAGAGCAGCATATTGGTATGGGTCGTAAATTAGGAATGGATACCGTTGGCTTCTTGATGATGGCTCATAAAGCATCTCCAGAGAAATTGGTTGAGCAAGCTAAATTAATGGAATCCTATGGCGCTAATTGCGTTTATGTGACTGACTCTGCTGGTTATATGTTGCCAGATGATGTGAAAGAACGTTTAACAGCTGTTCGTCAAGCATTAGATCCAAAGACTGAGTTAGGTTTCCATGGTCACCATAATATGGCAATGGGTATTGCCAACTCATTGGCTGCGGTTGAATGTGGTGCAAATCGTATTGATGCGGCAGCTGCTGGTTTGGGCGCTGGTGCTGGTAACACGCCGATGGAAGTATTTATTGCGGTATGTGATCGCATGGGGATTGAAACGGGTGTTGATGTATTCAAGATTCAAGACGTTGCTGAAGATCTAGTAGTACCTATCATGGATCACGTGATTCGAATTGATAGAGATTCATTAACTTTAGGTTATGCCGGCGTTTACTCATCATTCTTATTGTTTGCAAAACGTGCTGAAAAGAAATATGGCATTTCTGCTCGTGAACTTTTGGTTGAGTTGGGTCGTAAAGGCATGGTTGGTGGCCAAGAAGACATGATTGAAGATACAGCGATGACGCTTGCAAAAGCGCGTGGACTTATTTAATAGAAACCTTATTGAGGTTAAAGGAAAGAATATGAAGTTAGATCAAGCAACCATTAAAAAATTAGCAGAGCATCTTGAGAACTGTGAATTAAATGCAAAAGATACTCCAAAGATCACGGATGATCATCCTGAGATGGATTGGGATGATGCTTACGCCATTCAAGATGAAATCAAGCGTCGAAAAATCGCTAGAGGTCATAAAATTGCAGGCCTTAAAGCTGGCTTGACTTCACACGCCAAGATGAAGCAAATGGGTGTTGAGACACCATGTTTTGGTTTCATGGCTGATTACTATGCATTGCCCGATGGCGGCGAGTGCAAAGTATCAGAATTAATCCATCCAAAAGTGGAGCCAGAAATTGCTTTCGTATTAAAGAAAGCACTTAAAGGGCCAGGCTGCCACATTGGTTCAGTATTGGCTGCGACAGACTTCGTATTGCCCGGCATTGAGGTGATTGACTCACGTTATCGCGATTTCAAATTTGACTTAAAGAGCGTGATTGCAGATAACACCTCAGCAGCTCGCTTCGTGATCGGTGGCAATCCTGTGTATGTGGGTGATGTTGATTTGAGAACAGTTGGTATCGTGCTTGAAAAAAATGGTGAGCCAGTAGCCTTTGGTGCTGGTGCTGCGGTATTGGGTCATCCTGCAGCTGCTATTGCCATGATGGCGAATCACTTAGGCGCACGTGGTGAAGAAATTCCTGCTGGCACTTTAATTTTATCGGGTGGTGTAACTGAAGCCGTTGCAGTAGCAGCTGGTGATAACGTGACATTAAAGATTCAGGGAATGGGTAGCACCAGTTTACGTTTCATCTAATTCATAAAGGATACTCAAATGCCATTTGCACAAATTTATTTGATGGAAGGCCGCACTGAAGACCAAAAGCGCGCTGTGATTGAAAAAGTGACACAGGCACTTCATGAGGCTGTTGGTGCGCCCAAGGAAAATGTAAGAGTTTGGATCCACGATATGCCAAAAGAAAACTGGGGTATTGCTGGGGTAACAGCAAAAGATTTGGGTCGATAAATTAAAGGGTCATGATGTCTACAGTTTCAACAAATCCTGAAATCGGTCAATCCATTGTTGCTGGAGGCATCAAAACGAATTATCAAGATCATGGTCAAGGGGATCCGATCTTCTTGATTCATGGTTCTGGTCCTGGTGTGACAGCATATGCTAACTGGCGTTTAACAATGCCAGTCCTTGCAGAAAAATTTAGAGTGGTTGCGCCAGACATGGTGGGTTTTGGATTTACAGAAAGGCCCGCTAATGTGCAGTACAGCATGGATATGTGGGTCTCACATGCCCTGAGCTTGATGGACGCATTGAAAATTGAAAAAGCTCATTTAGTAGGTAATTCATTTGGTGGAGGTCTAGCGCTAGCCTTGGCTTTAAGAGCGCCTGATCGTGTCAATCGTTTAGTTTTGATGGGTGCGGCAGGTACTAAGTTTGAATTGACTGAGGGCTTGGATGCCGTTTGGGGGTACAAAGGCACCCTTGAGCATATGAAAGAGCTTGTTAACTTATTTGCCTTTAATAAAAATTTAGTCAGTGATGATCTTGCTAAGTTACGTTATGAGGCAAGTATTCGCCCGGGATTCCAAGAAGCATTCTCAGCCATGTTCCCAGCGCCACGCCAGCGTTGGGTGGATGCATTGGCTAGCGATGAAGGGAAAATCAAGACATTAACCCATGAAACCATGATTATTCATGGACGCGATGATGCCATTATTCCTTTATCGGCCAGTTTGCGTTTGCATGAGTTAATTTCAAAGTCGCAGTTACATGTCTTTGGAGAATGTGGCCATTGGACGCAAATTGAGCACTCAGCTAGATTTAATCAGCTATTATTGAATTTCTTTTTGGAAGCTAGAGCTTAAAATTTTTTAAGCATAGATCAGTGAGGACTCAATTGAGCGCTAATAAACTTATTCAATCATCTTTGATTCTTATCATCGGGGCCTGTTTTTCATTGACAGCCTTGGCAGATGCTAAGCCAACGGCGCGTGAGGAAATGAACCAGGAATTTAAAAACCGAGGCATCGGCGGCAAACGCTATGAAATTGATCGTAGCCCTATTGGATCATTTGATTACTACATGGAGCGCTTGGATGCGACCAAGAAAAAATTAAATATCACCAAAGAGCAACAGGCATTATGGTCTGAATATGAGAAAAGTTTAGTAGCTTTGTTTACAGATATAAAAAGAGCAAAAGCACGTTTAGGTGGCGCAACAGCCGTTCAGCAAATTGGTCAAGTGTTAGGTGTCACTCAGAATAGATATGCTGGCATGGAGCAAATTCATGATTCAGCAAAGAAGCTCTACGAAAGCATGAGCGATAGTCAAAAGAAAACAGCAGATGAAATTCTCATATCGACTGTGCCAAGTTTTGATTGATGGTTCAGTGATATCAAGTTTCCTTGGTCTTATTAAAAAGAAACCCCTCAGTTGAGGGGTTTCTTTTTATGTGGTGATTTCTAAAGATTCAAAGGAAGAAAGCATTAAATTTTTGGCATCATGCGGTCATCAAAGTTTGCCAAGCTAGGGAAGCTCAAAGGTTCTAGTTGATCTAGATTGGTAAGATATTCGCGATATTGTTTTAAAAGAATTTGGCGGTCCTCATCCGTAATATAAGGAACGTGCCAGCCAATAAATGGGGGAAGTACGGATAAGCCGACATAAGCCATAGACCCTCTCAGCAATGGACGTAGCATGGTGCTCATGTCACCGTGAATCTTATCTTCGCCAAACATATGTTCGCGTCCACCCAAGGTAAACGCCATGAGGCCTTTTTTCCCTTTTAATCCACCTTGATCATAGAAACGTTTGCCACCATAGCAAAAACCAGATATAAAAACGCGATCAATCCAACCTTTAAGAATAGCTGGGACAGAAAACCAATACATGGGGAAATTAAATATCAGAACATCGCACCATTTCAATTTATCAATTTCAGCCTGAATATCAGGTGAAATTTTTCCACTTTTATAGGCTTCGCGCTGTTCAAGCGCATAGACCAAATAATCAGGCTGACTTCTAACCTCAAAGTCATTACTACTAGCTACAGGATTCCAATTCATTTGGTGTAAATCAGATACTTGTACCTCGTGACCTAAGCTTTGAAATGTTTCAACCGCCGTATCTTTCATAGCCGTACAAAAAGATTGTGGTTCTGGATGCGCATGAACAATAAATATTTTCATAATTACTTTAAAAAGGGCTTTTGGATCGAGGTGTGAGGATTACTCATAGGTTTCATTGCCCATTTTTCTTAAATTCTCTAAATCAGTAACTTCAACTTCACCATAACTAATTTTGATGTACCCCAAGCTTTCTAATTTCTTTAATGCCATATTAGTTCTTTGTCGTGAAAGGCCTGTTAAAAAGCCAACTTCTTCTTGGGATAACTTCAGAGCAGTGCTCTGACCTGGGTAAAGGTGTTGGTTAAATAACCCAGCAATGATTTTTGCAACTCGAGAATTAGTATCTAAAAATCTTTCAGATTCAATCATTGAAATGAAATGAAAAAGTCGTTCATTAATTTGCTGAATGATGTATTGATTGAATTCAATGTTCTTACTCAATATCCAATGAAATGTTTCTTTGGGTAGGCAAATTAAAACAGAGTCACGCATAGCAATGGCATCGTAAGAGCGAACCACCTCTTTTCTCATTAAGGGGCTTTCACCAAACCAACTTCCAGAAGGGATGGCCATATAGGTAATGGATTTACCCCCATGAGAAACATTGTTGGCTTTAATTAGGCCTGAGATAACGCCATACCAGTAATCTGGTATTTCACCTTTACGACAAACATATTCATTTTTGGCAATTTGCTTAATGGTTAACTCCTGATGAACTCTTGCAAGTTCATCAGGGTCTAAACATTCCAACCAAGGAACATTATTCATAAAACTATTGCTCAACATTTGTTATCCTGGCAGCTTAGATAAATTCAATTAATAAGTCTTTTGCATCGACTTGATTGCCTGAGCTTACATGAATTTTCTTGATCACACCATCTTCATTGGCTGTAATCATGGTTTCCATTTTCATGGCTTCAATTGATACAAGGGGATTGCCTTTTTGAATCTTTTGACCTTCTTTGACTGCAATGGTTGAAATCATTCCCGGTAATGGCGCAGCAATATGTTTTGGGTTATCAATTTCAGCTTTGATGCGACCGACTTTAGTGGCTGTGGCACCTAACTTCTTGACTTTAACTGTTCGAGGTTGACCATTCAATTCAAAAAATACTCGAACAACTCCTTCTTCATCGACAGGTGTTGTGCCTTGAAGTCGAATGACTAAAGTTTTTCCTGGGTCAATTTCAATCGCCATTTCTTCGCCAGAATTTAAGCCGTAGAAAAACACGGGTGTTGGTAATAGGGAAACATCACCATTGTGTTTATGATGATCCGCATAAGTAGTAAATACTTTCGGATACATTAAGTAAGAAGCTAGTTCGGTATCGCTAATATGACGATTAATTTTTTCTTCAGCTTGTTTTTTAGTTTTTACTAAATCTGTTGATTCAAGATGAGCGCCTGCTCGACCATCAATAGCCACTTTATCTTTAAGAATTTTCTTGCCTAATTCTTTAGGGAACCCATCTGCTGGATAACCCATTTCTCCACGGAAAAGAGAAATAACTGATTCAGGGAAATTGATTTCTTTAGCTGGATCGAGTACTTGCTCAGGTGTTAAATCATTGGTAACCATATAAAGAGCCATGTCACCAACTACTTTGGAGCTTGGAGTAACTTTAACAATATCACCAAATAGTTGATTGACATCCGCATAGGCTTGAGCAACCTCAGACCAGCGTTGATCAATGCCTAATGATCTGGCTTGCTCTCTTAAGTTGGTGTATTGACCGCCTGGCATTTCATGAAGGTAGACGTCTGAGGTGCCTGAGCGGATATCCGCTTCAAATGGTGAGTAAAATTTACGTACACCTTCCCAGTACGCTGAAACAGGTCTAATTTGATTCAGGGCAATGCCCGAGTCACGTGAGGTTCCTTCAGTTGATGCGATGATTCCCCCTAAGCTTGGCTGCGATGTGAGGCCACTCATGGCATCCATAGCACCATCCACTGCATCAACTCCAGCCTCAATGGCTGCTAATACGGATGCAATGGAAGCGCCACTGGTGTCGTGGGTATGGAAGTGAACTGGTAAGCCCACTTCCTCTTTAATCGCTTTAACTAAAGCGGTAATTGCAAGAGGTCTACAAACGCCAGCCATATCTTTAATGCCAATAATATGAGCACCAGCTTTTTCAAGCTGTTTCGCCATATTGACGTAGTAATTTAAGTTGTACTTGGCGCGGTTGGGATTAAAAATATCACCGGTGTAGCAGATGGTTGCTTCACATAGAGCATTATTTTCTAATACGGCATCCATTGATACACGCATATTTTCAACCCAGTTGAGTGAGTCAAAAACGCGGAATAGATCAATGCCATTTTGAGCGGCTTGTTCAATGAAGTAGCGCACCACATTGTCGGGATAGTTGGTGTAACCAACGGCATTCGATGAGCGCAGTAACATTTGTAACAAAATATTAGGAGCAGCTGACCTAATCTTCTTTAAACGATCCCATGGATCTTCGTTTAAAAATCTCATCGACACATCAAAAGTGGCACCACCCCAACATTCTAATGAGAATAGTTGAGATAAATTTTGCGCGTAATATGGCGCAATTTTGACCATATCATCTGTTCTCATGCGAGTTGCAAAGAGCGATTGATGGGCATCACGCATCGTTGTATCGGTTAAGAGGATTCGCTTTTCATTTCGCATCCACTCACTGAATTTTTTAGGCCCCATGGCAGTTAATCGATCCTTGGTTCCCACATCTAGCACTTGATTAGGATCTATTTTAGGAATCAAAGGTTTGCTTAATGGTAATGCTGGTAGTGTTCTGCCAGCAACTTCTGGATTGCCATTCACAATGACGCCACTGATGAAGTTCAAGAGGCGTGTTGCGCGATCTCGACGTTTTGGGAATTTATAAAGTTCGGGCGTGTTATCAATAAATCGAGTTGAACATTCGCCAGAAATAAATAACGGGTGATTAATGACATTTTCTAAGAACTGCAGATTCGTGCTGAGACCGCGAACTCTGAATTCTCGGAGTGCGCGATCCATACGAGCAATTGCTTCTTTAGAAGTTGGTGCGGAGGCTGTCACTTTAACTAATAATGAGTCATAGAATGGGGTAATGACTGCACCAGCATAGGCGGTACCAGCGTCTAAGCGAATCCCAAAGCCCGCAGCACTTCTGTAAGTTGAAATCTTTCCATAGTCAGGTGAGAATCCATTCTCAGGATCTTCAGTGGTTACGCGACATTGCAAAGCGTGGCCGTTCAATTTGATATTTTCTTGAGAAGGAATACCTGATTCAGGAGTACCAATTTTGGCGCCTTCACTGATATGAATTTGTGCTTTAACAATATCAATCCCAGTCACTTGTTCTGTCACGGTATGCTCTACCTGAATGCGTGGATTCACTTCAATGAAATAAAACTCACCTGAATCGCCATCCATCAAAAATTCAACAGTACCCGCATGCGTGTAATGGACCGCTTGCATCAAGCGAATAGCAGAGTCACATAGTGATTTTCTTTGCACCTCATTCAAGTAAGGAGCTGGAGCTCGTTCAACGACTTTTTGATTTCTGCGCTGAACAGAGCAGTCACGTTCAAAGAGATGAACCACGTTGCCATGCTTATCGCCGATAATTTGGACTTCAACATGTCGGGCATTTCTCACAAGTTTTTCTAAATAAACTTCATCGTTACCAAATGCTGCTAACGCTTCGCGTCTTGCAATAGGTAACTCGGCTTCTAAAGATTTTTCATCCTCAATGACGCGCATCCCTCGTCCACCGCCACCCCAACTTGCTTTCAGCATCAATGGGTACCCAACTGCTAAAGCTAATTTTTTGGCTTCATTAAAATCTTGCGGCAAAGGTTTGGTGGCTGGCATGACAGAGACGCCTGCAGCAACTGCGGCGTTACGGGCATCGACTTTATTACCCAGTGTGCGCATCACGCTAGGATCAGGGCCTATAAAGATAATGTCATTTTTACGACATGCTTCTGCAAAGTCAGGATTCTCTGACAAAAAACCATAACCAGGGTGAATCGCATCAACATTGGCTTTTTTGGCAATACGTAAGATATCTTCAATATCCAAATAAGCGGAAATGGGTTTTTTACCCTCACCAACTAAATAACTTTCATCGGCTTTGAAGCGATGCAGGGCAAAACGATCTTCATTGGCATAAATACCAACCGTTCTAATGCCCAATTCGTTAGAAGCACGCATGACACGAATAGCAATTTCGGATCGATTGGCGATGAGTATGCTGCGTATTTTTTTCACAATGGACTCTCTTATCAATTTAAAAATCAGGTTTATTTCCGCAAAGATTTAGTCGTTACAAGTAAAAATTGAACCCATTTTTATCAATATTAACTATAAATCTCGATATTTATGTACAATCTTAATATAAATAACTTGTATTTGGTGAACTAAATCCATTAATACAAGAATGAAGTCGATGTTGATAAGGAATAGCCAAAGTTTGGCAGAAGGTCATAAATGAAAATAGTTTCAAATGCATTTTTTGGTGAAGATCATTTGGTGCCAAAAACATTGGTTGAAGGCGCTTATCTTGCATTGAGAAGTGACATCATCAAAGGAATTTATACGCCATCCAGCAAGCTCAAGGTAGAGCATTTAAAAGAGATCTATCAGGTCAGCGGTGGAACATTAAGAGAGGCTCTGGCACTTTTGGTTGCCGATAGCTTGGTTTATGCAGAAGGACAAAAAGGTTTTTTTGTTTCACCGATGTCAATCAAAGACTTTAAAGAAATCACCCAGTTACGCGTTATGTTGGAATTACAGGCGCTTAAGCAATCGATCCAAAATGGCGATGACAAGTGGGAGGCAGATGTCATGGCGTCATTTCATCGCCTATCACTCGCAGAAAGAAAATTAGCGCTGGAGGATATTGAGCAACGTAATGCCCAGTTTTCACTATGGGAAGAGCGTAACGCAGAATTTCATGCGGCTTTGGTATCAGCATGCGAGTCAAAATGGCTATTGCAATTTATTGGCATTTTGTACCAACAATCCGAGAGATACCGATCACTAGGTATCCAATACGGGACCAATTTAAAACGCGATTTACATGCAGAGCATGAAGCATTGAAAGATGCGGCATTAGAAAGAAATATTTCATTGTGTTCAAGCATCCTTGCAGAGCACATCGGTATTACGTATGAGCTATTTGAGAAGTTACCAGAAGATGTTTTTTCTGGAAAAGAATCTTTAGAAATAGCATAAATCTACAAATCAAAAAAACAAAATCACGAGGGAAAAAATGAAACAAATTAAAAACTTTATTAATGGCGAGTTTGTAGTCGGAAGTCATAACAAATTTTTTGACAAGCGCTCACCCGTTGACAATCAAGTGATTGCTCAAATTGCTGAAGCCAGTCAGAGTGATGTGGATGCTGCAGTCAAAGCTGCTCACGAGGCATTGAATGGTGAGTGGGGAAGGATGACCGTTGATCAACGTGTCGAAATCTTATACGCCGTTGCGGATGAGATTACACGTCGCTTTGAAGATTTTGTTGCTGCTGAAATGGCAGACACCGGTCAGCCTAACCATGTGATGCGTCAGGTGTTTATTCCACGCGGCGCTGCTAACTTTAAAGTATTTGCTGATGTTGTTAAAAACGTCCCAACGGAGTCATTTACGATGTCAACGCCCGATGGTCGTGGTGCAGTTAATTATGCTGTTCGCAACCCTAAAGGCGTCGTTGGTGTGATTTCGCCATGGAATGCACCATTTTTATTAATGACATGGAAAGTTGGTCCGGCTTTGGCTTGCGGTAATACTGTCGTTATAAAACCATCTGAAGAAACGCCAATGACTACAGCATTATTGGGTGAGGTGATGAATGCAGTGGGTATGCCTAAGGGTGTCTTTAACGTTGTGAATGGCTTTGGTCCTGATTCTGCTGGTGAGTTTTTAACTCAGCACCCAATGGTTGATGCGATTACTTTTACAGGTGAGACGCGCACAGGAACGGCGATTATGAAAGCGGCAGCAGAAGGTATGCGCGATATTTCGTTTGAGCTAGGTGGCAAGAACGCGGGCGTGGTATTTGCTGATGCGAACTTTGATGAAGCGGTGAACGGAATTTTCCGTTCAGCATTTTTGAACTCAGGACAGGTTTGTTTGGGCACAGAGCGCGTTTATGTAGAGCGTCCAATTTTTGATAAATTTGTTGCGGCACTTAAAGCTAAAGCTGAGGCTGTTAAATATGGACGTCCGGAAGATCATGGGTCAGATTACGGTCCATTGATTTCGGCTGAACACAAACAAAAAGTCATGTCTTATTACAAGAAAGCTGTTGATGAGGGTGCTACGGTTGTTACAGGTGGTGGCGTGCCCACTATGCCGGATGACTTAAAAAATGGGCACTGGATTCAACCGACTATCTGGACAGGTTTACCTGAAACCGCATCGGTTGTTCAAGAAGAAATTTTTGGACCATGCTGCCATATTCGCCCATTTGATACAGATGAAGAAGTGATCAAGTTGGCCAATGACACCCAATATGGTTTATCAACCACCATTTGGACAACAAACTTGGCCAGAGCTCATACAGTCGCTGCCAAAATTGATGTGGGTATTACATGGGTCAATAGCTGGTTCTTAAGAGATTTAAGAACCGCATTTGGTGGATCTAAACAATCTGGTATTGGTCGTGAAGGTGGAGTGCACTCTCTTGAGTTCTATACCGAAACTCGCAATATCTGTATCAAGCTTTAATACATCGCACCATCACTATAAAAGGTATTTGAATGGCTTTAGAGTTAACCATTAATCAAGACGATATCCAGATTTTATGTGATCGTGTAGAAGGTGCCCAAGAGGGTGCTTATGCGATTCATAAGTTGACAGATGACTATCCCAAAATGACCATCAATGATGGTTATGCGGTGCAAGCGGAATTAAGAAAACGTTATTTAGCTAAAGGTCATCAGTTGGCAGGTTGGAAGGCAGGCTTGACTTCAAAAGCTAAGATGGAGCAAATGGGTGTGCACGTTCCATCCATTGGTTTTTTAACCGATAAGATGGCTCGTACAGAAAATGTTGGCATTAAAACTTCTGAGATGGTTCATCCGCGGGTTGAATGTGAAGTAGCATTTGTGACGAAGAAAGATCTTCAAGGTCCTGATTGCACGTTACAAGATGTATTGGATGCAACGGATTATGTTTTACCTGCTGTTGAAATTATTGATTCTCGATTTTCTGGATTTAAATTTGATTTAGCCAGTGTTGTTGCTGATAACGGTTCTTCCGCAAGATATGTGACAGGTCAAGTCAGATTGAATCCTTCAGATATTGATTTGACTAAAGTCGGTGTCGTCATGAAAAAAAATGGTCAAGAAGTTGCTGCAGGCGAATCTTCTGCTGTTTTAGGCCATCCTGCAGAAGCCATTGCGATGTTGGTCAACATTTTGGCTGAACAAGATGAAATGCTCCCTGCTGGAAGTTTCGTAATGAGCGGTGGTATTACTGAGGCAATCCCAGTTCAAGCGGGGGATGCCATTACCGCAGAATTTCAGCATTTAGGCCATGTATCTATGACATTTGTCGTTTAAATGACATATAAGAATGGCATTTAAAGTTAGAGTTTGGTTCTATAGATGGTCTACAAAGGGTGAATCAAGATGGCAAAGATTAAATGCGCATTAATAGGGTCTGGAAATATTGGTACAGATCTTATTTATAAGTTAAAACGTTCTGAGTTTTTGGAACCTGTTTGGATGGTGGGTATCGACCCTGAGTCTGAAGGTTTGGCAAGAGCTCGTGATATGGGATTGAAAACCACAGCAGAAGGTGTGGATGGTTTATTGCCTCATGTACTAAGTGATGGCATCCAAATTGCATTTGATGCAACCTCTGCTTATGTGCATGCTGAAAACTCACGCAAGTTGAATGAGTTAGGTGTGTTGATGATTGACTTAACGCCTGCGGCGATTGGTCCTTTATGCTGCCCAACAGTTAACTTAGACCAACATGCGGCCAGTGGTGAAATGAACGTGAATATGATTTCATGTGCGGGTCAGGCAACTATTCCAATCGTTCATGCGGTTTCTCGTGTGCAAGCAGTTCCTTACGCTGAGATTGTGGCGAGTTTGGCATCTAAATCAATTGGCCCTGGAACGCGTGCCAATCTAGATGAATTTACTTACACAACATCAGATGCTGTTTGTAAAGTGGGTGGTTCAGTAAAAGGTAAAGCTTTAGCCATCATTAACCCAGCTGATCCTCCAATGATCATGCGCAATACGATTTACTGTTTAACAGAAGATGAGCCTAAGAAAGATGAAATCAAGGCGTCTATTTTGCGCATGATTGAGGAAGTGCAAAAGTATGTTCCAGGCTATAAGTTAGTGAACGGTCCTGTTTTTGATGGTAAAAAAGTTTCTGTCTTTATGGAAGTGGCTGGCTTGGGTGATTACCTACCTAAATATGCAGGCAACCTCGACATCATGACTGCAGCAGCTACTAGAACTGCTGAACTTTTTGCGCAGAACATTATGTCTGGCAAAGTGACTTTAAAAGCAATCAAACCAACTCAAGCAGTGGAGGCTTAATTATGTTTGATAACAATCATCTTAAAGGTAAAAAAGTTATTCTTCACGATATGTGTTTGCGTGATGGCATGCATGCCAAGCGTGAGCAAATTTCTGTAGATCAAATGGTTAGTGTGGCAACCGCGATGGATGATGCGGGTGTTCCTTATATCCAAGTGACTCACGGTGCTGGTTTGGGCGGTAATTCTTTACAACATGGATTTGCATTGCATACCAATGAAGAGTACATCTCTTCAGTGGCATCAAAAATGAAAAAAGCAAAAGTATCTGTTTTGTTGATTCCTGGTTTGGGAACGATGAGAGAGTTACAGTCTGCTTATGATTGTGGCGCGCGCAGCGTTCACATTGCAACTCATTGTACGGAAGCGGATACTTCACCACAGCATATTGCTTATGCACGTAAGTTGGGGATGGATACAACCGGCTTCTTGATGATGGCTCACTTGAACAGCGTTGAAGGTTTGGCTCAGCAAGGTAAGTTAATGGAGTCGTATGGTGCACAAACTGTTTACATCACGGACTCGGCTGGCTATATGTTGCCTAATGAAGTGAAAGCGCGTGTTCATGCTTTGCGTCAAGTGTTAAAGCCAGAAACAGAAATTGGTTTCCATGGTCATCACAATCTGGGTATGGGTATTGCTAATTCAATCGCAGCTATTGAAGAAGGTGCGACACGTATCGATGGCTCGATAGCTGGCTTAGGTGCTGGTGCGGGTAACACACCGCTCGAAGTGTTTGCAGCAGTTTGTGAACGCATGGGTATTGAGACCGGTTGTGATTTATTCAAGCTGATGGACATTGCAGAAGAGCTCATCACGCCAATGATGGATCATATGGTGCGTGTAGATCGTTCATCATTAACACTAGGCTTTGCTGGTGTTTACTCCACATTCCTATTGCATGCTGAGCGAGCAAGTAAGCGTTTTGGTGTGCCAGCCAGAGATATTTTGGTTGAGTTAGGCCGTAAAAAGATGATTGGTGGTCAAGAAGATATGATTCTTGATACGGCTATGACCATGGCCAAAGAGCGCGGTATTCAGTTTGAAGAGTCTGTTTAAGCTTAAAACTTTAAAAAACCTAGCTTAAAGAAAAAGGAGTTCATGACGAACTCCTTTTTTATTGCAAAAATTTTCTGACACTAAGCTGAAAAAATCCTTAAAAAATAAGGATTAAGAAAAAATAAAGTCAGCCGGATTAGGGTATGTACGCATTGCCCATAAGCTGATTCAAGAGAAAAATAATCTCGAGATTACTTTACTTAGTCGGAATTTTTATGAACTTTAAATATTTGAAGAGTGCGGGTGTACTTTTAGCGATTAGCGCCATGCTAACAGCTTGTAGTAAATCTGAGTCGACAGCTGTATCAGTAACGCCTGAAGCTTTAGCAACTCGCGTTGACCAATTTCAAGGTGTGGCCTCGAATCAGAAGGTTGCAGTGATTGTTGGTAAGAATGTCGTTGCTGTTGTGCCTCATGATGGTGGCAAGCCAACTAGAGTTGACCTAAAAGGCATTGTGTCATTGATTGATGTGGCAACTTGTTCAGATGGAAGTTTTGTTGCGCTCGACTTTTATAAGAAGGTTTGGACATCTACCGACAACGGCCAATCATGGGAATCTAAAGTAACGCCTGATTCAATGAGACCTCTTGGTCTTGCTTGTGGTCCAGCCAATACTTATTGGGTCGTTGGTAGCAATTCAAGCATTGCTAACAGTAGCAATCGCGGTGGCTCATGGAGTGTGAACACCAATAATGAAGATTCAATGTTCAATACGATTCAGTTTATTGATGCACAAAATGCCGTAGTTACTGGTGAGTACGGCACATTTAAAAAGAGTTCTGACGGCGGTAAGACTTGGTCAACACTTTCTATTGGCCCAGAGTTCTACCCCTATACAGCCTTATTTACTTCAGTTAAAGAAGGTTTTGTTACTAGTTTGACCGGAATCATCATGCATACCAAAGATGGTGGTGCCACATGGTCAGCAACAAAAAATCCAACAGGCTTATCTCAGTTTGGCTTAGTCAATGTTGGTGGTCGTGTTTACAGCGTTGGTTTAGGTGGAACTGTGCTCAGCTTTAACGGCAATCAGTGGACACCAGTGAAGATCGAAAATTTTGGGGCGCCTTATCTCAAAGGCGTGGCGGCAATTGGTCAAGGAAGCTTCCTTGTTGCTGGCGGTAACGGCGCATGGAAAGTAGTAACTGCAAAGAACTAGGAATAAAAAGTGAAAAAGAAACTAACTCATATCCTTCACACCGGTGAAGAGTGGCTATTTGCCAATCCTAAAATTGTTCTTGGAATTATTTTTGCAATCAGTTTAGGTTTTGCATCCTTGATTCCTAACGTGCGTATGGGCACAGACTTTGAAGACTTGTTGCCGCAAAGTCATCCTTTCATTCAATTGCACAACGAGATCAAAGATGACTTTGGTGGCGCTAGTGCTGTTGTTGTTAGCGTAGAAGTTAAAGAAGGCGATATTTTTACGAATGAGACTTTGCAGTTAATTGAGAACTTGACGCAAGGCGTTGATAGTTTGTCAGGCGTTAACCATAACTTGGTTAGCAGTTTGACTCACCGTTTAACTCGTAAAGTGACTCTTGATGAGACGGGTAACATCCGATCAACTTTGTATTTTGATCCTACTGCTGAGAAATTATCTCAAGCTGAATTAGATCAAATGAGACGTGATGTGATGTCGAACCCAAGGGTTTATGGATTAATGGTTTCACCAGATCTCAAGTCGGCCATCATTAGAGGCCAGATGAATGAGGGTGGTGACATTGATTATCAAAAAACATTCACTGAATTAACAGAGTTACGTGCTAAGTACGCAACAGAGCACGCTCTAATTCATGCAACTGGTTTACCAGTTTTGACAGGTTGGGTTTATACATACCTCAATCAGATTTTGCAGATTTTGCTTTACACATCTGTATTAATTTTTGCTTTGTTGGTGGTTTATTTCCGCCGCTTCTATGGTGTGGCATTGCCTTTATTGGGTATTTGTTTATCGTCTGCTTGGGGTTTGGGATTCATGACGATTTTGGGTTACACACTTGACCCACTCTCAATGACTATTCCATTCCTAATTGCTGCCCGTGCAACTTCTCATGGTGTTCAGTTAGTAGAGCGTTATTACTATGAATTAGAGATTACTAAAGACGGTAAAAAAGCAGCTCGTAATTCATTGGATGCTTTATTTAGACCAGGTTCTTTAGCGATCACGATTGATGCGATTGGTATTTTTGTTATTGCATTGGGTGCAGCGCCTATCAATATTAAGTTAGGTTATTACGCTGGTTTCTGGGGTTTCTCAGTGATCTTCACGGTTCACTTTATGGTGCCATTGTTCTTGACTGTTTTGCCAGCTCCTAAGAAGACTCAGAACAATCGTTCAGGCACAACAACTGTTCTCTATAACTTTGCCAAAGTATTGGTGAATCCATTGAACGTTAAAATTGGTTTGATTGGTACAGCCCTTGCTGTGGTGGTTGCATCATTCTTCGTAGCGCAAGTGAAGTTTGGTGAATCAGAGCCAGGCTCTCCGATTTTGAATCGTACTCACGATTACAACATTTCTGCTAAATCTATCAATGAACATTTCCCAGGGTCTGAGGAGTTGTTTGTGGTGGCTCGAACGAAGGATGAGAAAGGTATTTCACGTCCAGAAGTGGTTCATGCAATGGAGCAGTTTGGTGACAAGATGATGGTGAAAGATCCAGAGTTGGGTGGCTATAAAGCTATTCCTGGTTTGATCCGTCAGGTCAATATGTTGACACACAGTGGTGATCCTCGTTGGGCACAAATTCCTGATACTCAAATTGAGGTGGCAGGTTTGATGTCCGCTTATGAACTCTCTAGCCCGATTCCAGGTGCTATGAAAGAGTTTATGAACCCACAAGGTACCGATGCTGTTTTAGCATTCTTCTATAAAGATCACCAAGCAACAACACTTGAGCGCATTGTGACGAACTCTAAGCAATTGGTTAAAGAGATTAATGGCACAGTTGAAAACTTTGAGCTTTTGTTAGGTGGCGGCATTATCGGTGTGAGCGCTGCGATCGACGAAGAGAACTTCGTTGATACGATGATCATTACGCCGGTTGTGATGATCATGGCCTTCATTTTCGTGATGTTCTATTACGAGTCACTTCACGCCGGTTGGTTGATGGTGTTGCCAATGTTGTATGCAACGATTTTGACTTACGGTTACATGGGTTTCATGAACATTGGTATTAGCGTGAACACGATTCCTGTGATTGCTGTGGGCGTCGGGGTTGGTATCGACTATGCCGTTTACATCATGGACCGTATCCGTGAAGAGTACGAGGAGACTCGTGATCTTCGTGAATCAGTTTTACGTGCGTTAAGCACAACTGGTTTGGCAGTGGGCTTTACGGCTGCAACGTTGATTGCTGGTGTGATTATGTGGGTGATCTTCTCTGATCTTCGCTTCCAATCAGACGCGGCACTTCTATTAACAGTGATGTTGGCCTTGAATGCTGTTGCTGCAGTACTTTTGGTACCTGCTTGGGTGATGGCATTTAAACCGAAGTTCATCACAGGTGCACATCGTGATCAGGACGGAATCTTACAGAATTCTTAACAATATCTCGAGATTTTATTAGGGGTTTTACTAATCGGGAAAGTTCCTAGATAAAAAATCTCGAGAATGCAGTATTTTAACGGTAATAAGTACAGGTTTTTTTGATTAAAAGTGATAGCAAGTTCGTTAAGGAGAGAGTTTATGAATAACCAAAAATGGCGCAAAGCTATTCAGCCAAAGGCGATAGCCCTTGCTGCTGTATTAGTGGTATCTAGCGCAAGTGCTGTTGCACAAAATTTGCCAGATATGGGCATTACAAGTGGTGATCCATGGCAGGCTGACCTGTTCTATGAGAATCACACAGCGAAACGTGAAAGCGTTGGCGTATCCAAATTCCGTAATACTCTTCAATCAGAGATGTCAAAGAACCTCAATGACGGTTGGAGATTCCGCGGTATCTTGCGCGGCACATATGATGGTGTTTATGACATCAACGATAAAGAATTCGGTAAGAATGCTGGTGGCGCTGTTCAGATGGGTAATGCCTCTGGACCTGGCGCTGACTATGTACTAACAAATGTTTTGGGTGCTCCAGGTTTAGGCCCATACGCAACTGCAATGGTCCCTTATGGCGGCGGCATAGGTTCAACGCTGGCACAGGCTCTCGCTGGAGCCCAACCCACCAATACTTTTGTAAATAATGGTGTAATACCAGGAGGAACTTCATACGCACCATGGAATCAAAATTCCGGTCTTCAAATTCTTGGTGCTGGTTGGAATAACTCTAATCAAACTGGTGGTGTTGGCTTAGCAGTTCCAGTTCGCCCTTGTGATTATGATTCTCGTGGTTGTAAAGACTTTGGTGGCTATGGCGACAAGAAGAAATCTGAATTGGCCATGCCAGAGTTCAATGATCGTCTCGACTTCATCCGTGAAGCTTATGTTACAAAAACATTTGGCATGGATGCTGGCCAAAGTACTTTCTTGAAAGTTGGTAAACAACAAGTTGTTTGGGGTCGTACTGACTTGTTCCGTGTTCTTGATGTGATCAACCCAGTTGATTACTCTCGTAATAACATCTATGACGAGTTGCAAGATATCCGTATTCCAATGTGGATCGCTCAAGCGGAATACCGCATGGGCGGCAGTGAATCCATGCAAGACCGTAACTTATCAGTTGTATGGAACTTTGATAAATTCCGTCCAAATAATTTAGGTCAAGGTGGTACACCGAATAGCATTTTGGATGCCGGCAATTTCTTCCGCGCCATGTCAAACTGTTGGGATAACGGTTGTACTGTAGCTAACTTTGCAGCTGCTGGTTTTACAACAGGTAACAATCCATTAACTGGAATGGGCACAATGGGTGCAGGGGGTCCTCTTGGACAAGGCTACGGTGGTTTAGCAACTAACTTTGGCCCAGGTGTGATTGGTATTCGTAACGTAGATTTGCCTAACTGGAGTTTGGACAACACACAATTGGGTATGAAGTTTGAAGGTGTTACCCAAGATGGTTTGAGTTTCTCTTTGAACGCATTAACCTATCGTTCACAGTTGCCGTCATTGCGTGGTGGCAAGGGTGCAACCAATGCGTTTACAGGTGCTTATCAAGCAAGCAATCCTTACTTGATTGCATTTGATGTGGTTTATCCTCGTGTTAACTTGCTGGGCGGTTCTATGGACTTCCAAGTTGAGTCTCTTGGTGCCGCAATGCGCTTAGAGGGTGCTTATACAAGTGGTGAAGAGTTTGCTAATACCTCTCGTCCAGAGTTGTACTCTAAAAACAATGTATGGCGTTCTGTGATTGGTTTTGACCGTCCAACATTCGTTCCGTTCATTAGTACAGAGCGAACTGTGTTGTTCTCAGGGCAAATGTTCTATCAGCATATTTTCGATCATCAGCTGTATCAAGGTTTATATGGACAATATGGTATGCCTGACTGGAAAGACAACGTCATTGCAACTCTCTTGATGAAGGCTTTCTTGATGAACGACCGTTTGAGCCCAGAAATCATTTTTGCTCGTGACTTCCGTGCTGGTGCAAACGTAGCTGCTCCTGCAGTTGAGTGGTCAGCAACGGATAACTTGAAGTTCAAGTTTGGTGCAAACTACAAGTTTGGCCCAAGCCAACAGCAACATCAGTTTGATGATGCAAGAAATGCCAACCCATTTGACCCATACACATCAATTGGTCAAGGCGTTGGTCAAACAACAGGCTTAAGCAACTCAGAGCCTCTAGGCCGCTTCCGTGCTGGTCCGATTGGTACAGCGTTTGGTCAGAACGAGATCTTCGCAACAATGCGTTACAAGTTTTAATTTAGGAGTTAATTAATAATGAAAACAAAATTTTCCGCAATATTTGTTGCTCTACTAACCGCTGGTGCGGTTGGTATGGCAACAGCAGCAACAGAAGCCGATTTAGAAAAATCATTCTTCCCATATAAGAGTGGTGTTCCAACAGTTGCTGGTTTGACTGAAGGTACTGTTGTTAGTGCTAAGAACGTTGATCAGTTCAAAGATGCGATCGACCCAGCTTTGTTTGACATGATCAAACGCGGTTGGTTGGAAGTGCCTGTTGCTAAAACAACTTCTTTCGATATGAACAAGGCTTATGTTGAGGCATCACGTGCCAACATGAATAAGACGAAGCTTGGTGCAAAACCAGGTGAAATCGAAGGCTTTGTTGCAGGTCGTCCATTCTTGGAAGAGCCATCAGCTGCAGATCCACGTGCCGGTGAAAAGGTTATGTGGAACTACAAGTACGGCGTGAACTGGGGTGATAACGCTGCGATTTATCCTTTCTACTGGAAATATCGCAACATGACAACAGGTCAGCTTGAGAAGACATTGAAGTTAAATCTTCACTTCTTGAACTTTACACATCGTATTGAACATGAGCCAAAACCAGAAGTAACTCCAAACCCATCTAAGTTGTTCCGTGGTATTTACATGAACATCATGGAGCCACAAGATTTGAAGGGTACTCAGTTATTGATTCAACGTTACGAAGACGATACAAAAGCAGATGATGCATATTTGTATTTAGGTTTCCAACGTCGTGTACGTCGTTTGGCAACTGGTCAAGTAACTGACTCATTCTTGGGTGCTGACTTGATGATTCAAGACTTTGAGGGTTACAACGATCGCTTATCAGCATACAAGTGGAAGTTTATAGCAACTAAGAACGTGTTGATGCCTTACTACTACCATAACCAATTGAAATTAGCAGAAGATATGCCTGTTGAAAAAGACGGCTTCAAGTATGTTGATTTTGGTGGTCAAGGTAAGTGTTTCCAAAACATCACTTGGCAGTTACGTAAAGTGTTTGTTGTGGAAGGTTCACCAGTTGATCCAAGCCCAATCAGCAAGCGTTTACTTTACATCGACGCACAAGCAAACACGATTAACCGTAGCGTGATCTACGATAAGAAAGGTGAAATCTGGAAGACATTCACAATTGGTAAGTCACATCCAGACTCACATTTACCTGTGAACAAAGGTTCAGGTATTCCGATCGACGATTCATTCTCAATGGTTGACTTGCAAGCTAAGCATTGCACAACAGGTCAATTCAAAGGTCAGGTTGATCCTAAGTTGAACCCACCACGTATGTTCCAAGTTCAGTTCATGCGCGGCGGTGACTAATTTAGTTTCTGTGTGAATTTAGGTTGGGTGACCAACCTAAATATTCAAACCCTTAAGGGCTTCGGTTCTTAAGGGTTTTTTCTTGTTACAAAATTGTAAAAATAGACGAAAATAGAGTTGTTAAATATCAATTAATGATGGGAGACAACGTTGAAAAAGGTTCTGGAACCAGAACTCATTGATTTGCGCTCTAAGCTGAAATTTTCTTTTGAAACAGGGGAAATTTGGTTAGGTGAAAATCGCATGATGCTCATGCACGTAGCTGCTATGGGTGCTTTTCGCAATGAAATCATTCAATCATTGGGTTTAGAGCGTGCACGAGGCTTATTGGTCCGCTTGGGTTATGCCTCAGGTGTGCGTGACGCTGAATTAGCTAAGAGCTTGCCTAGCAATGATTGCCCTGAAGCGGGCATCATGTTGGGACCCATGTTGCATTCATTTAAGGGCATGGTCCGCGTTGAGAAACGTAAGCTAGAAATGGACATCCCAAATGGTAAGTTTGCCGGTGAGTTCGTATGGGAGAACTCGTGGGAAGCTCAAACGCATTTACAAGAGTTTGGCGTAGGCACAGACGCTGAGTGTTGGACGCAGGTAGGTTATGCATCCGGTTATGTATCAACTTTTGTTGGTCGTCCTGTGATATTCAAAGAAACTCAATGTGTGTGTAAAGGCGATCATCATTGTTATATCGAAGCTCGCCTCCTAGAGCATTGGGAAGACTCCGAAGATTACTTAAAGTATTACAAACCAGAAAATATTGCTGGGCGCTTGATTGATCTTCAAGAAGAGGTTGTGAGCTTAAGAGCATCGCTGAATAAAACAGCACTTCCAGCGAGTGTTATTGGTGAATCTGAAACATTTAAAGAAGCTTTGGATTTAGCATCCACTGCTGCTGCAAAACCCATTACCGTTTTATTATTAGGCGAGACCGGTGTTGGTAAAGAAGTATTTGCGCATTGGATCCATGACAACAGTGATCGTGCTACTCAGCCATTTGTGGCCTTAAATTGCGCTGCTATACCGAATGATCTTTTAGAGTCTGAATTATTCGGTGTTGAAAAGGGCGCGTTTACAGGTGCGCAACAAGCACGTCCAGGTAGGTTTGAAAGAGCCAATAATGGCACGTTATTTTTAGATGAGGTGGGTGATTTAACACCGGCAGCTCAAGTGAAGTTGTTACGTGTGCTGGAGAGTGGTGAATTGGAGCGCTTGGGAGATATCAAGACGCGCAAAGTGAATGTTCGGTTAATCGCCGCCACCAATGTGAATTTGCAGCAAGCTGTTAAAGATGGCAAATTTAGAGCTGATTTGTACTACCGCTTAAATGCCTACCCAGTGAACATTCCGCCCTTGCGAGATAGAAAAGCAGATATACCTTTGCTCTTGGAAGCGTTCATCAAGAAATATGCTTTATTGCATAACAAGAGAATTGCAGGTGTGACAGATAAGGCCATGAAGATGCTCATGACTTATACCTGGCCTGGAAATATCCGTGAGCTAGAAAATATGATGGAGCGCGGTGTTTTATTAACTGCTTCTGATGAAATGATAGAACTAAAGCATTTATTTGCTGGGGTAGCCGATCTTCTCCCAGATGAAGTTGAGTTAAGCCCTCAAGGCAGAGTTAATACACAGAGCAAATCCTCAATAAATAACTTGATTGAGGAAATGATCAAGGATGGTATTTCTTTGGAAAACTGTGAATTAATGCTGATGGAGGCTGCTTTAAAGAAAACCGGGGGCAATATAGCCAAAGCAGCAGAGTTACTAGGTGTTACGAGACGCCAAGTGGCTTATTGCCTTGAAAAAGAAGACAAGAAGTAACTCATTTAAACGGATCTAAAGAGTAAAAGTCATCCAAGTTACAAATTTGTAACATCGAAGTTACACGCTTTACAAAATTGTAACTTTTTGAACACCCTAAACCTTAGTGGTTTTCCCTGAATCAGTCGCCTGCAACGCCTATAAACATTGAGCTAGATAGGGTTTGGCACGATCTTTGCATTATTACAAAGGAGTAATAAACAATTTTAGTGCAAGCCTTCACCTTTATGGAGCAAAAATATGCAAGTTGATTTACAGACGATTGCTTTAAAGCCGCTTAGAAATACCTTTAAGCATCTTGAAAAGCGTTTTGGCGACAAGGTAGCAACCCGTTATCAAGAAGCTACTTATGATCTTCAGCCTACCGATAACTTTCATTACAGACCAACATGGGATCCAGAGCGTGAGATCCATGATGTGCGTCGTACGAAGATTGTTTTAAAAGATTGGTATGTTTTAAAAGATCCACGTCAGTTCTACTATGGTACTTACACTCAAGCGCGCGCTCGTCAGCAAGATGCAATTGAAAAGAGTTTTGACTTTATTGAAGAGCGTGGCTTAGAGACCTCTCTTAATGCTGAAGTTAAAGCGATTGCTCTTAAAACATTGATGCCTCTTCGCCATGTGGCTTGGGGCGCCAATATGAACAATAACTGTATGGCTGCTTATGCTTACGGTACTGCACTTAATCAAGCTTGTACTTATGCAAGTTTTGACCATTTAGGTATTGCTCAATATTTAACTCGTCTAGGTTTGGCTTTAGGTGACGTTGATGATCTAAAAGCTGGTAAAGCGGCTTGGGAAAAAGATGCTGATTGGCAGCCATTGCGCCAATACATTGAAGAGACTTTAGTGACTCGTGATGTGATGGAGTTATTTGTGGCGCAAAACTTTGCATTGGACGGCTTACTTTATCCATTGATTTACAAAGAAGCTGTTGATGGTGTTTGGGCAGTTAAATCAGGTCCAACGATCGGCATGATGACGGTGTTTATGGCTGACTGGCAAGCTGAAACAGCAAAGTGGGTTGATGCTGTTCTAAAAGCTGCTGCAGCTGAATCACCAGAAAACAAAGAATTGTTAAGTGAGTGGGCCAGTGCTTGGGCTAAGAAATCAAGAGATGCATTGGTACCAGTAGCAAAGATTGCTTTAGGTGTTGAGGCAGATGCAGCATTAGCAGACGTTTCTTTGGCATTGCAAGAGCGTGCTAAAAAAATCGGTATTGAGTTGAATTTCCAATAATTAGAGACGGAGATATAAATCATGGATATGAATGTAAAGAAGAAGTTAGGTTTAAAAGAGCGTTATCACTTAATGACGCGCGATTTAGCTTGGGATGCGACTTATCAAAAAGAAGAGGATATTTATCCTCAATTGGCTTATGAAGGTATCAAGATTCACGATTGGGATAAATGGGAAGACCCATTCCGTTTAACAGTGGATGCTTACTGGAAATACCAAGCAGAAAAAGAGCGCAAGCTATATGCCATTATTGATGCGTTCTCTCAAAACAATGGTCATCTAACAGTGACTGATGCGCGTTATGTTAATGCGTTGAAACTATGGTTAAACGGTATTACGCCTTTGGAATATGAAGCACACAAAGGTTATGCGCGTTTAGGCCGTGAATTCAAAGGTGTTGGCGCATCAGTTGCTTGCCAAATGCAATCAATTGACGAATTACGTCATGCACAAACACAGATTCACGCGATGTCTAACTACAACCGTTTCTACAACGGTTTAGATGACTGGCATCACAAAGCTGACCGCATGTGGTACTACTCCGTACCAAAGTCATTCTTTGAAGATGCTTTATCAGCTGGCCCATTTGAATTTATTACAGCGATTTCATTCTCATTTGAGTATGTATTAACAAACTTGTTGTTTGTGCCATTTGTATCAGGTGCGGCCTACAACGGTGACATGGCTGCCATGACATTTGGTTTCTCAGCACAGTCTGATGAATCACGTCATATGACTTTAGGTCTTGAAGTGATCAAGTTCATGTTAGAGCAAGATCCACAAAACGTGCCTATCGTTCAGAAGTGGATTGATAAGTGGTGCTGGAGAGGTGTGCGTCTCTTAACGCTTGTAGGCATGATGCAAGACTATATGTTACCTAAGCGGGTAATGAGCTGGAAAGAAGCTTGGGAGATCTACTTTGAAGGTAACGGCATGGCCTTGTTCAACGACTTGGCGCGTTATGGTATCAAGGTGCCAGAGTGTGTAGAGCAAGTGCGTAAAGAAAAAGGTCATATTACTCATCAAGCTTGGTTAACATTTAACAGTGCTAACTACTTAACTAACTTCCATACTTGGATTCCAAATAAGGAAGAGTTGGATTGGTTGGATGCAAAGTATCCAGACACATTCCCTAAATACTATCGTCCTCGTTTTGAGTATTTCCAGAAGTTGGAAGATGAAGGTAAGCCATTCTTCTCAAAAGGTTTACCGCGTTTATGCCAAGTTTGTCAGATTCCTGTGTTCTATACAGAGCCAGATGATCCGACTCAATTGGCGTATGAAGAAGGCACTTATATGGGTGAGAAGTTCCAATTCTGTTCAACACATTGCCATAAGATTTTTGATGACGAGCCAGAGAAATATGTTCAATCTTGGTTGCCTGTGCATCAAATTTTCCAGGGAACAAACTTTGTAGAGGGTACTAACCCAACAGTTGAAGGCTTTGATCCTGTAAGAGCAGTGGCTGAATACTATGACTTGGATTGGGGGCGTGAGAATGGTCCATTCCAAGGTTCAGAAGATCAGAAAAATTTCGCTCAATGGCGTGATCAAGCAACTAAAAACTAATAGGGGGATTTATGGCAGTTGCAGCAATTTCAGAATATAAGTTCCCTTCAAAGGATGCCGCGGATAAGTTCCATGGCAATCAGTTGTTGTACGTGGGATGGGATAAGCATTTGATGTTTTATGGCACAGCAGCTTTCCCATTGCCACCTGTGATGAAGTTCAGCGATCTATTCGGTGGGCCTTTGGCGCAGTCTTATGGAGCGCATCCTGACTTTGCCAAAATTGATTGGTCAAAGGTGACTTGGTTAAAAGACAACAAACCATTTCAACCTGATTATGAAAAATCATTGGCTGATAATGGCATTGGTCACAAAGACTGTTTGCGTTTCCAAACACCAGGACTAGATGGCCTATTTGGAATTTGTTTCTAAACACTGTATGTGATGTTGATAATGAAAAAGGCGCCTCGTGCGCCTTTTTCATTTCTAATAAATTTAATTTATTAATTCTTTCTTTAGATTAAAAAAGGTCTCTGAGATTTAACTTAGTCGCTCTGATGACATTGTCAGCAAAGGGTTTCAGCCTCAATATATATTTTTTATTCTAGGGAAAATTCTGATTGATTTACCAGTTTTTAAGTATCACAATCATTAAAGTAAAAAAACATTTAATCAGTGTTGAAGGATATGTTTCTTTCAACTAACAGCAAGGAGAAGTTAGATGGCAATGACAGGCGTATTAAGACCGGGTCACGCACAAATTCGCGTGTTAGATTTAGAAGAGGCATTACATTTTTATAGAAATGTTTTGGGTTTGGTCGAGACTGGTAAGGATGCCACAGGTCGTTATTACTTCAAAGCTTGGGATGAGCGCGATCATAGTAGCGTGATCATTCGTCAAGCGGATCGTGCGGGCATTGATTTTTTTGGCTTTAAAGTTTTAGATGTACCAACGCTCAATCAATTAGAAAAAGATTTAAATGCTTACGGTGTTAAAACCGAGCGTATTCCAGCAGGTGAGTTATTAGAAACTGGTGAGCGTGTTCGTTTTCAAGCGCCATCAGGTCACTTCTTTGAACTTTATGCTGAAAAGAAACAAATTGGTAATGGATCAGGTTTGGTGAATCCAGGACCATGGAATCCTAAAACGGCTGAACATGGTATTGCACCAATCCGTATGGATCATTGCTTGCTGTATGGTCCGAATATTCAGGGCAATAAAGAATTATTCACCAAGGTTCTAGGTTTTAGAGTGGTTGAATATGTGATGGCACCAGATGGCGAGCATACAGCCGCTTTCTTCATGAGTTGCTCTCATAAGGCTCACGATATCGCCTTTGTTGAGCACCCAGAGCCAGGTAAATTGCACCATATCTCTTACCGTCTAGAGTCATGGGAAAAAGTTTTACGTGCTGCAGACATTATTGGCATGAACAAAGTCCCTGTTGATATCAGTCCAACGCGTCATGGCGTTACCCGTGGCACAACCATTTATGCATGGGATCCATCAGGCAATCGCTTTGAAACATTCTGCGGAAGTTATGAGCCATATCCAGATTGGGAGCCAATTAAGTGGACATTTGATGAGTTTGGTTATGGTTTAGATCATACGACTGGCAAGTTGCATGAATCGTTCTTGACCATCGTTAGTTAAGTTTTGTTTATTTAATGGTCAGATCGGTCACTTAGTTGCTTACTAAGTGACCATTTTTTTAGAGGTTAAAAATGACAACTTCCAGTCAAGAGCGTGAATTAGTGGTCATGGTTGGTGCAACTGGGGCATTAGGTGAAACAGTTGCAAGGCGCTTAGTGGAATCTGGATTGCATCTCATTGCAGTTGGGCGATCAGAGGATGATTTAAAAAAGTTGGTGAGTAGCTCAGAGCATATGAGTTATTGCATTGCTGATATTGGTGATGATTCTGCTATAGAGAAAATTAAAGCAGTTGTGACTAAAATGAATCGCACCGTTCGTATGGTGGTTCATGCAGCTGGTGTTCCAGTTGCAGGGGGTGTTTTAGAGGCTAACCCGTTGGCACTTTCACAAGCAATCAATATTAAAGCTGGCGGCATGATGCGTTTACAGCGTGCTGTGGATGCACATTTGGTGCGTGGTTCACGTTTAGTGGCCGTTGGTGGGCATTATGGCTTTGAACCGACAGCCTATGCAGCAACAGCTGGTGTTGCCAATGCAGGTTTAACAAATTTGATGCGTCAATTTAGTTGGGCCTTAGGTGCCCGAGGCATTACTGCTCATCTAGTGGCTCCAGGTCCGGCAGATACAGAACGTTTACGCAATGTAGCCAATACCCGTGCTGCTCAACGCGGTATTTCTGTTGAAGAAGTATTTGATGAATTAAAAGAGGAATCTGCGATTCATGCGTTTACAACACCGCAACAGGTGGCGTGGGGTATTTGCTTGTTGTTAGCACCTGAGGCTGATGCGATGGCAGGTTCATCATTGATGTTGGATTCAGGGCGTCGTCGTGGCTTACCTTAATTATAAAATTAATTATCTAAAGGAATATATATGCCAGTAGCACATATCAATATTTTGCAGGGGCATTCTAAGGAAACTTTAAAAAACGTTATTCGTGATGTTTCTCAAGTCATGATTGACGTATTGGCAGCACCTAAAGATCGACTAGAGGTGTGGGTGACAGAAATTGATCCTGACCTTTGGGGGATTGAAGGGCAGCCAGCCAGTGAAGTTTTAAAAGTTAAACCACGGGGCCAGGTTGAGATGCCCTATGTTGAGATGGTATTGATGGAAGGTCGTTCAGCAGAACAACACCATCAGGTGATTGCAGGTGTCACGAATGTATTGGCCCAGCATTTAGGTACTGAAAAAAATCGTATCCGGGTTCATATTGCCAATTGCAAGCCTGATAATTGGGGTATTGGTGGTGTGGCTGCTGCTATTTTGCGAAAAGCTGAAATAGAGGCTCGAGCCAAAGCCGCTTCATAACGTATTTTCTAAAACTTATTGATGAGAGAACGGTGATGGCATCTAAAGATTTAATTGAGAAGCTTTCCTCTAACCTTTGGATAGCTGAGCAAACTCAAACTCCAATTGATACCCTGACATCTCTTCATCCCGAGTTAACACATGATGATGCCTACGCGATTCAAGCTGCGACATTGAGACATCGCTCAAGCCCAATGGTGGGATTCAAGTTGGGCTACACCAGTGCGGCCATGCGTGCACAAATGAATATAGCAGAGCCTAATTATGGTGTTTTAACAAAAGATCATTTACTGGATCATCGAGAAGGTGCTTTAGATGGCTATATTCCATTTGAGGAGCTTATCCATCCATTGGTTGAGCCGGAAATAGCTATCCTCATTAATCAAGAGATCTCGGGGGCTGGGCAAACTCGCCATACCATTCAGAGTCATGTTGAAGCAGTGATGCCTGCTTTGGAGATTGTGGATACGCGTTACAAAGAATATAAATTTTCTTTGGTCGATAATATTTCCGACAATAGTTCTGGTGCTCGAGTGGTATTAGGTGCGCCTAAGAAACTATCTCAGGTCGATGATCTTCGATTAAGTGGCGTTCTACTTTGGTCCGAGGGTGCTTGTTTGGATACCGGGATAGGTGCTAATTCCATGGGCGATCCTTTGGCATCGATTGCATGGTTGGCTAATTTTTTAGCTCAACAGGAATTAAGTATCCCTGCCGGATCTATCATTATGACGGGTGGTTTAACGAAAGCTCACCCCGCTAAAACCAAACAAACGTTTTTAGCGGAATTTGGTGGTCTAGGGTATGTCAAAGCCTATTTTTCTTAAGTGATGACGGTTTTTTAGACTCTATTTAAAGTTGTTTCAGTTCAACAAAGAAAACAAAATGCTCACTAAAGAATCAATGGAAAAAACCATCCGCGACTATTTTGATGCTTGCAACAGGGGTAGCTCAGAAGCAGTTCAAAATTTTTTTACTAAGGAAGGAACACATTATTTCCCAGAGGGAAGTCCCTTTGGTGTTTTAAGTGGTTCTGTTGCTATTGGCGATTGTTGGGCTAAATGTGTTGCTGAGTTGGGTTCTTTTTGGACGGTGGATAATTTTGTGGGTGACCCTGAAACGGGTAAAGCCGTCATTGAATGGACTCACTTTAAGAAAAAAATAGGTCAGGTGTTACGCGGTGACGAATGGTATCAATTCACACCTGATGGAAAGATTCAGGAGATCAGGGCCTACTATGCTAGCCCCACACACACAGGAGTCGTTGAACACCGAATTGGCGGTTTTGACTACGAAGGTCGTGGTTATCCGTTGGATATAGATAAGAAATAAAAAACCGGTGATAGCTGTTGCTAAAACCGGTTGAACTCAACTACAGGCTCAATCAGAAGTAAAACAATAAATCTGCAGAGATAGTTGTTTGTTTGTTATCTGTTGCAGTTGATGGGCCTGCATGTGGTACATTGCCAAAAAATTTAGTTCCACTATTCGTGGTCTTTGCCCAATCATGCCTTAGCTCTGGCCTTAAAACTATATTTTTGTTTAGATCAATATTAGCACCAAGGGTCAATGCTTGGACCGTTGCTCCAGGAGTGCCTAATGGTGTCAAAGCAAAACCTTGCGGGTCTTTAAATATTTCATAGCGCAAGCCATAGCGAATTGTTTCGGATACTTTGAATGTTAAGTGACCATTGAAGCCTTTATACGCGGCACCAGTAAATGGCGTGCATGTAGCCGGGTTCACGATATAGCAGGCATCACCAGAGCCCTCTTGTTTGCCATAAAGAAGTTCGCCCGCAATCTTCCATTGAGTATGGGGTGCAAAGCCAGCCACAAGCGAATGCTGCTCTCTTCTTTGACCTGTTGATGCAACTATAGGATGATTAGGGTACCAAGTCATCGCTTCGTTTGAACGAGTTGAATCAGTCTGTTCATCCCCAGCAATGAAGCTGTAGTTGATGAACTTAGACATGTCATTACTTCTCCAGCGCAAAACACCAAAAACGTTATTACTGTTGTTATTGTCTTTACCTAATTGATAGCCTTTACCGAAACCAAACTCACCAAGAACCATGCCGTATTGATTGCGAACCAGATTAGTTGAAATTTGAGTGCCAATAATTTGGTCAATTTGTGAAACTAAGGCGTAAGTTCTTGAGTAAAAGAAGTTAGGCGCTTGGCGCCATGATGGTGGAATTTCATATCCTAGATTAACACCAAAGCGACCGGTTGTAATAGCAGTGCCAAGACCAAGTGGGGCATAAGCTTGTGCATAAACCATTGGAAATGATAGGTAATTCATCTGGTTCGCGTTAGGTGGAATTCCTGGGGCTCCTTGATTACGATGCCAAGTGTTTTCAATGCCATTGGCGGCAGACATCAAACTATCACGACCATAGTGCAAGTCTGCTCTAAATCCCCATGAATACTTCTCTGACATAGGGCCAGGTAAAGGTGTGATTCTGGGGATAAAGTTCGCTTCTGGTAATTTTTCAATTGAAAGAATCATGCCATTAAATTGAGGACCTTCATCAGATGGCCCGGCAATAGTATTTGAGCGTGACTTCTTTTTGTCTCCAGAGCTGGTGACGTCGTTATATGAATAGCCTGCTTGCAATAATCCAAAGACTGTAGCGCCAGTGGTTTCTTTAATGGCTTTACCTACTGAGGTCTCTTCTAATAAGAATGGGCTACTTGTATTCTTAGATGTATCTGCCTGAGATTGGGCTGATGTCATAGTTGATGTTGCCAGCAAAAAAGTAGCTAGTTGTATAAAAGCTACTTTTTTAAAGTGAGGATGATTCATGAGTTTCCTTGAATAAAAATAGATGTATGTGGATTTATTTAATAGATGTTTGATAAGCCAATATCAATGAATTAGCTGAGCTAGCAAGATTCTTTGCGGGGCTTTTTGATTCAAATGAATTGGTACTGATTTTCGCGCCTTCTATCAAAAGAAAAAGCATTTCTGCTAAGGAAGTGTGCGATGGAAGTTTGGCTTGTTTACATAAAGACTTTAGTTCATTCCTAATCCAAGCCTTATGTTCAAGCACCACAGATCTAGCGATGTGATCATCATCAGTTAACTCAACAGATGAGTTGGTTAATGGACAGCCACGTGAGCTAAGAAGTAGTGCTTGACCAACGCCACGAATAATTTCTTTGAGTTGTGTAAGTGGATCATTAGGGTACTGAATATAAATACTTAACCACCAATCACGATGTTGATCATTTTGTTGTTGAAGCCATTCAGCAATCAAATGATCCTTCGATTCAAAGTTTCTATAAATACCAGCCTTGGTGGTAGCTGCGTGTTTGGCCACCTCTTCAACGCCAACAGCTCTGATACCGTTGTGATAAAAGAGCTCTGCTGCGGAAGATAAAATTCTATCTTTTAGGGATAAGAAACTAGTCATTGAAATGATGAAAGTTATATTTGTATTGAATGATACCAATCGGTATCATTTTTTCTATTAGCGTTTATACTAATTTGAGGCTATGATAAAAAAATATTTTGAAAGATAAATCATGCCCATCTTGGAATATCACTTAGCAGACAATTGCTACTCAGATTCACAAATAAAAGAGTTATTAGTGTCATCGAGTCATCTATATGCTGAAGTTTTAGCTTGTCCTCTGGATAGAGTCAGAGTTTTTGTTAATTTTTATCAAAAGAGACATATGGCTGTTGCAGGTGAGTTGTTGAGTGAAGGAGGTGTTGAAGCACCGTACTTTCACTTTCTTGTTCTGGAAGGGAGACCCATAGAGCAATGTCATCAACTATTGACAGGTTTTACAGACCTTGTGGTAGACGTATTGAAAGTCGATAGGTCTTGGATTCGCGGGGGATGTTGGCCCATACCCCCGCAATATTGGGCAATTGGTGGTCAACCCGCAAGTCTGATGCGTGCCTCTGAAATCAAGGCGCGAGCATTGGGTGGTGACTTGAAATAAGGGTTGCTGATTTTATTTAAAAAATAATTGTTTTAAGCCTAATCCAGGATCATCTTGACGCATAAAGGCCTCGCCGACTAAGAAGGCATGAACGTCAGCAGCGCGCATTTTATGAACATCCTCTTGATTGAGAATGCCACTTTCTGTGACAACGCGCTTTTCTTTTGGAATGTATTGCAATAATGACAGTGTGACATCTAGGCTCACCTCAAATGTTCTGAGGTTGCGATTATTAATGCCAAGTAAAGGTGTTTTTAGTTTGAGAGCACGGTCAAGCTCAGCGCCATCGTGAACCTCAACGAGTACGTCCATTTGCAATTCATGGGCAATACTCTCAAAGTCTTTCATTTGAGAATCATCTAAAGCTGCTGCAATTAATAGAATCGCATCCGCACCCATGGCTCGTGCTTCATACACTTGATAAGCATCCACCAAGAAATCTTTTCTCAGAACAGGAATATGGCAGTGGTTGCGAGCTTCTCTCAGGTATTGGGCAGAACCTTGAAAATAGTCTTTATCGGTTAATACTGATAAGCAAGCGGCACCATTACTTTCATAAGACTCTGCAATTTTGGCAGGATTGAAATCATCTCTAAAGACACCTTTACTTGGGCTGGCTTTTTTAATTTCAGCAATGACGCCGGCCTGACCAAGTGATATTTTATTTTCAATGTTTGCAATGAAACCGCGTGGTTTTTGATGCGAGTCATTCAAACTAGCTTCAGCATCAGATCGTACGGTATGCATTGGAATTTGAGCAGATGCTTTAGAGACTTCATCAAACTTAGTGGCCAATATACGTTTTAGAATGTCGCTCATGATGTAATTTTTTATATTCTTGATATTTTTATTGAGATGTTGCTAGTCTTTGAGTTGTTGCAATGAACTCATCTAATTTGGCTTTAGCTTGACCATTTTGAATAGCTGCTTGGGCCATGATAAGTCCCTCACCAATGTCTTTGGCAAGATCAGCAGCGTAAAGTGCAGCGCCAGCATTTAGACAAACAATATCTTGAGCGGGACCCGTTTCACCATTCAAAACACCCAAAACTATCTTCATAGATTCTTCAGGGCTGGCTACTTTAAAGTGCGATGTGGAGCATGTCTTTAAACCAAAATCTTGGGGTGAGATTTCATATTCCTTAATTTCACCATGAATGAGCTCACCGATCATCGTGGGTCCCTCAAGAGATACCTCATCTAAGCCATCTTTGCCGTACACAACTAAGGCGTGCTGAAGACCTAATTTTTGAAGAGCTCTAGCTTGGATGCCAACTAAGTCAGGGTGGAAAACACCCATCAACATGTGCGGTGCATTTGCTGGGTTAGTGAGTGGTCCTAGGATGTTAAAAATAGTCCGAACCCCCATTTCTTTTCGAACGGCAGCCACATTCTTCATGGCTGGGTGGTGGTTAGGAGCAAACATAAACCCCATGCCACAACTATCTAGAGATTTGGCAACTTGGGGTGCTTGCAAGGTGATACATACACCTAAAGCCTCTAAAACATCAGCAGTGCCAGATTTGCTACTGACGCTGCGATTACCATGCTTGGCAACTTTTGCCCCAGCCCCAGCTGCTACAAACATGGCCGTGGTTGAAATATTAAATGTGTGAGCGCCATCTCCACCTGTGCCAACGATGTCGACGAAGTGACTGTTATCCGCAACAGTGACTGGTGTCGCAAACTCACGCATCACCATGGCCGCTGCTGAGATTTCACCAATCGTTTCTTTTTTCGAGCGCAAAGCTGTCAAGATAGATGCAGTCATTGTTGGCGATAGTTCGCCTGACATGATGGCACGCATGATCTGTAACATGTCGTCATGAGCTAGTTCACGATGTTCAATGCAGCTCTGTAAGGCTTCTTGTGGCGTAATGGACATAATTAAACCTTCAGTCTTAAGCTTTAATAACAGGGCTTTGAGTCTTTAAAAAGTTATTTAATAACTCGTGACCGTATTCTGACAAAATGGATTCTGGATGAAACTGAACGCCTTCAATTGCAAATTTCTTATGGCGTACACCCATGATTTCACCATCATCAGTCCAGGCTGTAATTTCTAAATCAACTGGCAAGCTTTCTTTTTCGATAGCAAGAGAGTGGTAACGAGTGACCGTGAATTCTTTTGGTAAATCTCTGAAGACGCCTTGCTGAGTGGTATGAACTGTATCTGTTTTGCCATGCATGACACGTTTGGCGCGAATGACTCTCCCGCCAAAAGCTTCACCAATGGCTTGATGACCTAGGCAAACACCTAACAGAGGCACTTTGCCGGCAAAGTGTTGCAAGGCGGCAACCGAGATGCCAGCCTCTTTAGGGCTACACGGTCCTGGAGAAATACAAATGTGATCAGGCTTCAACGCCTCAATCTCAGGGATGGTGATTTCATCATTCCTAAAAACTTTTACCTCTGCACCTAATTCACCAAAATACTGAACCAAGTTATAAGTAAAGGAGTCATAGTTATCAATCATTACTAGCATCGAGACCTCCTTGAACCATTTCAGCAGCGCGTAGTACAGCGCGTGCTTTGGCTTCCGTTTCTTTCCATTCAGATTCTGGATCTGAGTCAGCGACCACACCCGCACCTGCTTGAGAATGAACATGGCCATCCTTGATGATGCCTGTTCGAATCACAATCGCCACATCCATGTCGCCTGAGAAAGATAGGTAGCCGGCAGCACCACCATAAATGCCACGTTTCACAATCTCCATCTCATCAATGATTTCCATAGCGCGAATTTTTGGAGCGCCAGATAAGGTGCCTGCTGGGAAAGTGGCTTTTAAAACATCCATATTGGTAGCGCTATCTAAGAGTTCACCTTCAACCGAGCTCACAATGTGTTGAACGTGAGAATACTTTTCGATCACCATGCGATCAGTCACTTTAACGCTACCATTTTTAGCAATTCTGCCGACATCGTTGCGCGCTAAATCAATCAACATCACATGTTCGGCAATTTCTTTGGGGTCTGCCAATAGTTCCTTGGCTAACTGCTCATCGTGTTCTGGATTGGTGCCTCTTGGGCGTGTTCCAGCAATCGGGCGAACAGTGACATAACGCTTTTGCTCGCCAGCTACATTTTTTGTTTCTTGGCGAACTAAGATTTCTGGGGATGAGCCAACTACTTGATGATCACCAAAGTCATAAAGGTACATATAGGGCGAAGGATTTAAGGATCGCAAAGCTCTATAAAGAGACAGGGGTGAATCGGTGTAGGGTTGGCTGATTCTTTGACCAATCACTACTTGCATGCAATCGCCTGCCAAGACATATTCTTTTGTCCGTTTAACAGCATCGATGAAATCAGCTTTAGCAAATTTACGGATCGCTTCTGTTTTCTGAGTGGGAGCCGTGCTCGGATTCTTAACCGCTGCAGTCAAACCTTGGCGTAAATCGTGAAGTCGGCTTTGTGCTTGCTCGTAAGAATCGGCCACTTGTGGATTGGCATAAACAATTAGATATAACTTACCAGCTAGGTTATCAATGACTGCCAACTCTTCCGTCAGCATCAACTGAATATCTGGCAAATTCATTTCGTCTGGTAATTTTTGCTCAGCCAAGCGAGGCTCAATATAACGAATGGTGTCATAACCAAAATAACCAGCTAGACCACCGCAAAAACGAGGTAAACCTGGCTGTAACGCTACTTTGAAGCGCTTGTGATAATCCGCAATGAAGTCTAAAGGGTTGCCATGATCAGTTTCAACAACCTGACCATCTGTTATCACTTGGGTCAACGTGTTTTTAGGACCACCACTCACTTTAATTAAGGTTTTGGCTTGCAAGCCAATAATCGAATAACGTCCAAAGCGTTCACCGCCCACGACAGACTCTAATAGGAAGGTATTTTTTGAACCGTGCTCTTGGGTGAGTTTTAGATAAAGAGATAAAGGCGTCTCTAAATCTGCTAAAGCTTCGGAAACTAAAGCAATACGGTTATAGCCTTGTTTTGCCAAGGCGTTGAAGTCTTTACGTTGCATCAAACTTTTCCTAATTCTCCACGCATCGTATCAATGATGGTTTTGTAATCAGGTTTGCCAAAGATGGCAGATCCAGCCACAAAAGTATCAGCGCCAGCAGCAGCGATTTCGCGAATATTGTCGGCTTTTACACCTCCATCAACCTCTAAACGAATTTTTCGTCCAGATTTAGCTTCATAAGCATTCAACTTGGCTTTGGTTTCACGCAATTTATCCAAAGTTCCTGGAATAAAAGATTGTCCGCCAAAGCCGGGGTTGACCGACATGAGAAGAACCAAGTCTAACTTATCCAAAACATGGTCTAGGTAGTGCAGTGGTGTGGCTGGGTTAAAGACCAAGCCTGCTTGGCAGCCGTTATCTTTGATCAAGCCTAAAGTTCTATCAATGTGAGAACTGGCTTCTGGGTGGAAGCTAATTAAATTAGCACCTGCTTTGGCAAAGTCCGGCACGATGCGATCGACTGGTTCAACCATTAAGTGCACATCAATGCAGGCTGGCTGACCGTCCTTGACTGCGTAAGAACGAATAGCCTCACAAACCAAAGGGCCTATCGTTAAATTGGGTACGTAATGGTTGTCCATTACATCAAAGTGGATCCAATCAGCCCCCGCAGCCAGTACTGATCTGACTTCTTCACCTAGGCGAGCAAAGTCAGCCGAGAGAATGGAGGGGGCAATTAAGTAGGTTTGTGGGGTATTTGTATTAGCCATAAGTCATTTTAGCTCGGTCTGGCTTGCAGTAGCGTCTTCTATAGCGGAGAATCTTGCTATGGAACAACACCAATTCAATGTTCAGGTCAAAGTCAGCTACCTCCCTGACGAGTCAGATGCCGAAAATAGGCAGTTTGCCTTCGCTTACACCATTACGATTAGAAATATAGGGCAACTTCCAGCTCAGCTGATTGCCCGTCATTGGATCATTACAGATGGTGATAACGAGGTTCAAGAGGTTCGCGGCTTAGGAGTGGTAGGGCAACAGCCACTTTTACGCCCTGGAGAGCAGTTTGAGTACACCAGTTGGGCAACTTTACCGACCCCTATGGGAACCATGAGAGGTGAATTCTTCTGTTGCAGTGAAGATGCTCAGTTTTTTCAAACCCCTATTCCAGAGTTTGCGCTTGTCATGCCAAGAACACTGCATTAATCAGCCCGATTTGTTGGATGTGGCCGATCGATTGTGAATGCTATATACTTATGCTATATACAAGCTAGGTAAAGGTGCTTCATGTCAATAACAACTGCAACCGTTTTTATTAATAACCGTACTCAGGCCATTAGATTGCCAGCGGAAGTTAGATTACCCGAAGAAGTGAAAAAAGTTGTTGTGCGAATTCGTGGTCGCGATAGGATTATTACGCCTCTTGATAACACCTGGGATAGTTTCTTTTTAAGTGGTCCGGTTGTCAGTGATGATTTTATGAATGAGCGTGGCGAGCAGAGAAGCGCTGAAAGAGAACGTTTGTGATGCTGAGATACTTACTTGATACCAATATAGTTATTTACGTGCTTAAAAGAAGACCCATAAAAGTATTAGAAGTCTTCAATAAAAATGCCAGCCGAATGGCGATATCTAGCATTACCCTATCCGAGTTGATGTACGGGGCAGAAAAAAGTCAGCAGGTTGATAAAAATTTAGAGGCTGTAGAGGAATTCGTTAGTCATCTTGAAGTTTTATCTTATGACGCTAAAGCCTCACAGCATTACGGCCAAATCAAGGCTAAATTAGAGAAAAAAGGGCAAATTATTGGTGAGAACGATATACATATTGCTGCACACGCCATTAGCCAAGGGCTCACTTTAGTCACCAATAATTTAAAAGAATTTAAAAGAGTGCCACACCTTGCATTAGAGAATTGGGTTTAATTCTAGATTTAAGGATCTTAACGATCTTGACGGTCTTTTCTGCCCATCATGGTCCAAACAACAATAATGATGAAAATTACTAAGGCAACACCTGCTTCTAAAATAAATAAAAGCATTGGAAATTCATCAAATAAATCACTCAATTTAGTTTCTCCTTGAAAGTGAAAATGTCACTTTTCTGATAAGTGGCATCATAAGCCTAATAGATTAAATAGCCCATCCAACTATGAATAACCTTCCCCTGAAAAAGACTTTAAAAAAAAGCACATGGTTCTTTGTTCTTTCATTCTTTTTGTCAGCGTGCTCAACAACTCCTGAGTATTCGCCTCGGTCCACGAAAGAGGTGTCAAAGGAAAGTAGCTATTCCAATCGCATTGCTGAGTTTATGCCAGTATCTTGGGGGGACTTGCCAGGTTGGCAAGAGGATGATTTGACTGCAGCATGGCCCGCCTGGAAAAGAAGTTGCCAGGGTTTATTGAAGCGAAATCCAAGTGACCTGAATTGGAAGCCTGCTTGTGGTGCTATGGGCAAAGTGGATGCCACTAGCAGTGATTCAATTCGACGTTACTTTCAAAGTTATATGAAGGTGATGGAAATTCGGCATCAATCCGGATCTTCTACTGGAGGAGTTCATGGTTTAGTAACTGGTTATTACGAACCCTACCTGAATGGCTCAAGAAAAAAAGGGGGGGTCTACCAGACACCCATTCATCAATATCCAGAAGCCTGGCGTAAGAAAAAGCCAAGCTCACTGCCTCCAAGGGCTGAATTATTATCTAGCGGGCAATTGAATGGTCAAGAAATTGTCTGGGTCGATGATGCGGTTGCCGCTGCATTTATGCATGTGCAAGGTTCAGGACGTATTCGGATGAATGATGGAAAAGTGATTCGAGTTGGTTTTGCAGGAACGAATGATCAACCATTTAAATCGTTTGCTCAGTGGTTATTGGATCGAAAAGAAATTACTCGTGCAACAGCAACCATGCAGGGTATTCAGGCTTGGGCCGAAAAAAATCCTAAACGTGTGCAAGAAATGCTTAATGCTAATCCACGTTATGTATTTTTTAGAGAGTTACCCGCCAGTCATGATGCAAGTATTGGGCCTATTGGTGCTCTAGGTGTGCCTTTAACTGCGGAGCGTAGCATTGCTGTTGATACCAAGGCATTACCTTTAGGGGCGCCAGTTTTTCTTGATACTACTTATCCATTGAGTAAAAAACCTATTCAACGTTTGATGATGGCGCAAGATACCGGTAGCGCTATTATTGGAGCTGTGCGCGCTGACTTTTACTGGGGTACCGGTGATCAGGCTGGCTCGTATGCTGGAAGAATGAAGCAACAAGGCCGGATGTGGGTTTTGCTGCCCAAATAATCGCCTAAATGGAATTTAACTATTGTTAAATCGAGCTGGGCGCTTTTCTAAGAAAGCACTAACTCCTTCGTGAAAGTCATTGGTTTTCCCTAACCGATCTTGGGCTTCACATTCAACAGCTAACTGCTCAACTAGTGTTCGGTTGAAACTTGATTGCATCGCTTTTTTAATTTCTGTCAAAGCTAATCCTGGCATTTTCGCTAGCTGGTTGGCTAACTGAGCAGTTTCAGAAATCAAGATTTCTTCATCAAATGATTTCCAGATGAGCCCCATTTGATCCGCTTGTTCGCCCGTTATTTTCTCACCCGTCAAGGCTAGCCCCATGGCCTTTTGAAGACCAATTCTTTTGGGAAGGAACCAGGTTCCTCCAGCATCAGGCATGAGACCGATTTTAATGAATGCTTGTATAAAAGATGCACTTTTGCTGGCAATCGTCAAATCAGCAGCAAGAGCTAAGTTACAGCCTGCGCCAGCAGCAACGCCATGAACAGAAGCAATGACGATTTGCTTCATGGTGGTGAGGCGATAAATCAGAGGGTTATAGTTAATTTCAAGTGTTTCCCCTAAATGATTGAGTTTTAAGTCAGGGTCACTTAAGTCTTGGCCAGCGCAAAAACCTTTCCCAGCCCCTTTGATGATGAGGATTTGAATACGAGGGTCTTGGTCTATGCAATCTAATGCTAAACGAAATTCCTCGTGCATTTTTGCAGTAAGGCTGTTGAGCTTATCAGGGCGATTCAAGGTAATTTGAGCAACCCGATCGGTGGTCTCATAAATGATCTCTGTTAGTTCTGCTTGATTCATTTTTTCTTATATGTGAATTGATTACCTAAATACTAGCATCTTGTTTAAGATATAGGACATATGCTCTTATGGGGCCCTATTAAATTGCAGTTAGTTCCATTAATTAATTGAAAAGAGAAAAAATGAGTTATGAAACTATTGTCACTTCCATTGAAGGTCGTGTTGCTGTTATTACGCTAAATCGTCCTAAAGCATTAAATGCTTTAAATGATCAATTAATGGATGAGTTGGGCGCTGCATTGTTGGCGTTTGATGGCGATGAGTCCATTTCTTGTATGGTGATTACTGGTAGCGAAAAGGCATTTGCCGCAGGTGCTGACATTGGCATGATGGCGCAATACTCATTTACTGATGTTTATAAAGGCGATTACATCACTCGGAATTGGGAAACGATTAGACGTATTCGTAAACCAGTGATTGCTGCAGTTGCTGGTTATGCCTTGGGTGGTGGTTGTGAGTTGGCGATGATGTGCGATTTCATTATTGCTGCTGATAATGCAAAATTTGGTCAGCCTGAAATTAAGCTAGGTATTCCACCGGGTTCAGGTGGTACGCAACGTTTACCAAGAGCCGTTTCAAAAGCTAAGGCGATGGACATGTGCTTAACAGCCAGGATGATGGATGCAATCGAAGCAGAGCGTGCCGGCCTCGTTTCTAGAGTGGTACCGGCTGAGCAGTTGATGAGTGAAACTATGTCCGCAGCTAAGACCATTTCTGAAATGTCATTACCTATTTTGATGATGGTTAAAGAAAGTGTGAATACGGCTTATGAAGCCTCATTAAGTGAAGGTATCCACTTAGAGCGACGTTTATTCCACGCAGCATTTGCAACAGAAGATCAAAAAGAGGGCATGACAGCATTTATTGAAAAGCGGCCAGCGAAATTTAAAAATCAATAATGCTTCCAAGTTGCCCAAGAAGAAATTAAGTATGTTGCTCAGTCAAAAAGGCTTTGTTAAGACCCTATCCATCATCTTTATTCTGAGTTTGAGTGCTTGTGCGACTTTAGAGCTTGGTGATGTGCAGGCGCCGCCTGCAGAAAAGGTTGTTAAATTTTCTGATCTTAACCAAGGTGGTCGGCTTCCTAAGGCTTGGCAGGTATGGCGCATTACACCGCAAAAAAACAAGACTGTTTATTCGCTGGAGCAGTATGAGGGTAAGACAGTTTTACAAGCTAATGCGGATGCTGCTGCATCGGGTTTGGTTTTACCTTTAAAGCCAAGGGATGCAGAAGGTTTATTTTTAAATTGGCAATGGAAGGCTTTGGACTATATCCCCAATGCCAATAATGATGAGTCATCTCGGGATGATGCACCGCTGAGAGTTTTAGTAGCCTTTGATGGTGATAAGGGCAAATTACCCGTACGAGACCAAATGGTTTTTGAGATGGCCAAAATTGTCAGCGGCCACGACATGCCCTACGCAACTTTGATGTATGTCTGGGCAGCCAAAAGCCCCCTGGAAACGATCATCACTAGCCCTCGAACATCCCGTATCAAAATGATTGTTGTGAACACTGGGGGAAAGCAGCTCGGCCAATGGCAGAATCATCACCGAGATTTAGTGAAAGATTATGAGGCCGCTTTTTCGGAAGCTCCAGGGAAAATCATTGGATTGGGATTGTTAACGGATACAGATAACACGCGTACTCAGGTAAGAGCTATTTACGGTGATATAGAGCTTGTTAAGTAGGCTTTATTTTGCAGATAAGTATTGTTGAGTGAGATTGACCCAATAACTACTACCTAATGGTAAAAGGGCATCATTAAAATCGTAGCAAGGGTTATGCAGCTGGCAAGGTCCTAAGCCATGACCCTGAGAACGGTGATCGCCATCACCATTGCCAATAAAAACATAGCAGCCAGGTTTTTCTTGCAACATGAATGCAAAGTCTTCTGCACCCATGGTGGGGTCAATGCGTGGGTTCACATGCGCTTCGCCAACCAAATTTTTCATAACTTCAATCGCAAATTCAGTTTCTTTTGGATGGTTAATTGTGGGTGGGTAGTTCCTTAAGAACTCAACATCAGCCTCGCAATCAAAACCTTGCGCAACGGTGGTAGCAATATGACGTAAGCGAGTCTCGATCAAATCCAATACTTCATGCGTGAATGTTCTAACGGTGCCGCCTAGCCATGCGCTATCAGGAATGATGTTGCTGGCGTCACCAGCGTGAAATTGAGTAATGGAAAGAACTGCCGCATCAATTGGACGCTTGTTTCGAGTGATGATGCTTTGTAGTGAGCTTGCAATTTGAGTGGCAGAAAAAACTGGATCTGCACTGTTGTGAGGCAATGCTGCATGACCGCCTTTACCTTTGACTGTGATAACAAACTCATTGCTTGAGGCCATCATCGGTCCAGGGGTAACGCCAAATTCGCCAACACTCATGCCTGGCCAGTTGTGCATACCAAATACGGCATCACAAGGAAATAATTGAAACAAGCCATCTTTGATCATTTCTCGTGCGCCACCACCACCTTCTTCTGCTGGTTGAAAGATGAAATGAACAGTGCCTTTGAAATCACGATGCTTAGATAGGTATTCTGCGGCTCCTAACAACATGGCAACGTGACCATCATGTCCGCAGGCGTGCATTTTTCCATCATGTTTTGAAGCATGTTCAAATTGGTTGTGTTCTTGAAGAGGTAAGGCGTCCATGTCTGCACGCAAACCAAGTGATTTTCCTGCTCCTTGTGTTCCTGTAATCGTGCCAACTACACCTGTTTTTCCTAACCCACGATGAATCTGAATGCCCCATGATTCAAGTTGCTGAGCAACCTTGTCAGCAGTACGGTTTTCTTGGAAGCAAAGCTCCGGATGTGCGTGTATATCTCGGCGAATAGCCTTAATAAGATCAACTGATTCAAGAACTTCTGGTAATAGTTTCATAGATTTAATTTTTTATCTCTGCCCTAATCATATCGTTTCTTAAGTTGATACGCTTAGGGCTTGGTAATCATGCTACTTTAGTGCAGTATTCCACAATAATAAGCAGATTCCGTTAAAAATAAAAACATCGAATAAAGAAAACAGCATGAGTCACGATAAGCCTTGGTTGGATAGTTATCCTACTGGTGTTCCTCACCAGATAGAGCCTCATGAGTGCCAATCCTTGGTGCAGATGATGGAAACTGCTTTTTCGAAGTACTCGCAGCGTGATGCATTTAATTGCATGGGTAAGTCCATGACTTTTGACCAATTGAATGAGGCATCGAAAGATTTTGCTGGTTATTTACAGTCTTTGGGTTTAACAAAAGGGGCTCGCGTTGCATTAATGATGCCCAACCTGTTGCAATACCCTGTTGCGCTCTTAGGTACTTTAAGGGCGGGGTGTGTTGTTGTGAACGTCAACCCTCTTTATACCTCGAGAGAACTTGAGTACCAATTGAATGACTCGGGGGCTGAAGTACTTATTATTTTGGAGAATTTTGCACACGTTTATGAGAAGGTAAAAAGTCAGATTGCGATCAAGCATGTGGTCGTAACGAGCATGGGTGAACTCATGGGTGTTAAAGGATGGATGGTTAATTGGGTTGTTAGAAATCTAAAAAAATTAGTGCCAGTTTGGCAGTTGCCCGAAAGCATTAGTTTTAAAGAGGCTCTTGTTAGGGGGCATCAAACTTCTTATCAATCACCCAAAGTCTATTCAAACGATATCGCCTTCTTGCAATACACGGGAGGAACAACGGGTTTATCCAAAGGTGCCATTCTTCAGCACCGACATATCATGGCAAATGTTTGTCAAATTGAGGCGTGGTTGGAGCCTGGTTTAAGAGGTAAGTCCATTGATCAGATGGTTTTTATCTGTGCCTTGCCTCTTTATCATGTCTTTGCTTTAACAGCTTGCTGTATGTTTGGTATTCGCAGTGGGGGTCTCAATATTTTGGTCACCAACCCAAAAGATATTTCTGGGTTTGTGAAGTTATTAAAAGGTCTCAAAAAGTTTCATATTTTTCCGGCTGTGAATACATTATTCAATGCTTTAATGAATCACCCTTCATTTACCAAAATTAATTTTTCAAATTTACTTGTAGCAATTGGTGGTGGTATGGCAGTTCAAAAAGCCACAGCAGATCGATGGTTGTCTTTAACTGGAAAACCAATTGCCGAGGGTTATGGCCTTTCAGAAACCTCTCCTGTGGCTTGCTGTAACACGCCATTGATTACTGAATTTTCGGGGCACATTGGCCTACCTTTGCCAGGCACCGATGTCAGTATTCGAGCAGACGATGGGGCTAATTTGTCCTATGGAGAATTAGGTGAAATTTGTATTCGTGGACCACAGTTAATGGCGGGTTACTGGAATCGCCCTCATGAAACCACGCAGTCAATGACTGATGATGGCTTTTTTAAAACCGGTGACATTGGTTTTATGTCTAAGGATGGTTATGTGAAGATTATTGATCGCAAAAAAGATATGGTGCTCGTCTCCGGGTTTAATGTTTATCCGAGTGAGGTAGAAGAGGTTATTGCCATGTTGTCAGGGGTTTTGGAATGCGGTGTAGTTGGTGTTCCTGACCCAGTCACTGGCGAAGCAGTTAAGGCTTACATTGTTAAAAAAGATCCTCAATTAAGCGAAGAGGAAGTTCTAAATCACTGCAAAGCCCAATTAACAAATTACAAAAGACCCAAGTACGTTGAGTTTAGAGAACAGTTGCCTAAAACAAATGTCGGAAAAATATTACGACGTGAATTAAGAGTTGGCTGAATCAGCTTCAGGTAGTCGAAGGTGGCTGGCTGCTATTTGGAGTGCTGATAGGGTGTAAGGTGTTGAGGCTAGTTCTGGATCGATCTGAGGAATGATGCCCAGTAATGGGGCCTTGATGAGTTGACGCAAGGATTGAATATTTTCATCGATGAGGTTCATGGGTCCAACTGTATTGGCAACCCAGCCAGCGATTGTTAAACCTCTGCTTAAAATCGCTTCGACAGTTAGCAGGGCATGATTAATGCAACCCAAGCGCATGCCAATAACCAAGATGACAGGTAAACCAAGATCCTGTGCAAAATCAGCGCTATCTTTATTTTGATGGAAGGGTACTTTAAATCCTCCTACACCTTCTACAACAATCGCATCAGTTTGTTTTTGAAGATTTTGGTAGCCTTGCAACATGGTTGTGTAATCAAGTTCAAGCTGCTCTTTTTCTGCTACAAGATGCGGTGCAGATGCAGTTTTTAAAACGTAAGGGCAGATGTTTTCTATTTCTTTAGCTGCTGGATGGTTGGATGCTAAGGCCAAGGTCAGCAGATCTTCATTTTGCAACTGACCATCGATCAGTCTGATGCCTGCTACAACCGGCTTGTACCCGATGACAGAAGTGTGATGTTTTTGTAACTTAAGTAACAGGGCTGCGGAGACGAGTGTTTTACCCACTTCTGTATCAGTTCCTGTGACAAAAAATCCTATGGGGGGTTTCTTAGAAGTCATTTTCAATCGCGTGCAAGGCTTCAATGAGCTGGTTAATTTGTGATTCTGTATGCGTAGCTGACAGTGTCACTCGCAGTCTTGCTGTGCCCTCGGCTACTGTAGGGGGACGAATCGCTGGGACCCAGATGTTTTGATGATCCAAAAGCTGAGCAACTTTAAGAGCATCTGCATTGCTGCCAATCACAATGGGTTGAATAGCTGTAGAGGAAGGCATTAACTGCCACTTTTTTAGCTGGAGATTCTTTTGCCAGTATTGAATATTGTTGTAAAGCTGTTGGCGATGATGGGGTTGAGCCATTAACTCCAAGCTTTTTAATAGGCCGTGCGCTACCAGGGGTGGACTTGCTGTTGTGTAAATGTAAGTCCGACCTTTTTGCATGATCCATTCGACGAGATTTTCCTCAGCGGCGATAAACGCACCACTGAGTCCTGCGGCTTTACCCAAAGTGCCCATGTAGATAATTCTGGCTGAGTTTGGGTTATTCGAACGAATGTTAAACATATCCAATGCGCCCAGGCCTTGCTGCCCAAGTAATCCAAAACCATGAGCATCATCAATCAAAATCAAAGCATTAAATTTTTCAGCTAATTCCAGTAATTGATCGATGGGGGCAATATCACCATCCATGCTAAATACAGCATCAGTCACAATCAACTTAAAAGGATTGGGATCTTCGCTCAAAAGTTTTTCGAGCTGTTTTAAATCGTGGTGTGGATAGACTTTAACTTGAGCATTATTTTGCTTGCTAGCAAGGCGTACACCATCAATCAAAGAGGCATGGTTGAGCTCTTCTGAAAAAATGGTCATGCGTAGCGTAGCGTTTTGATTTCCAAGTGAGCACAAGCCAGTGATAGCTGCTAAGTTGGCCATGTATCCCGTGCTAAAGAAGAGAGCTTTTACTTGTGGGATAAAAGAGGCTTGAGTGTCAGCTAATTTTTTTTCAAGTTGCTCGTGGGCTTGATTGTGACCGCTAATCATGTGTGATGCACCACTTCCTGCGCCATACAGTTGAGCACCTTCTATCAGGGCACCGGTTAGCTCGGCGTGATTGGCAAGACCTAAATAATCATTGCTGCAAAATGTGAGCATTGACCGACCATTGATGACCATTTCTGGGGCGCTGGCGCTCTCACTAATTTTTAATTTTCTTCGAAGAGATTGCTGATCCAGGTGTTGAAGAAGATCGCGGTAGTGCTGAATATAAGAATGGCTCATCTCTGAATTCTAGACCTTGTTTTTCATGACCAGGTGAAGCGTTTCTTGAATACCCTTGGCCAGAATATTTAGCTCGTCACCGCTAAGCGTGTAAGGTGGCATCACGTAGATGGTTCTACCAATTGGTCGGACCAAAATTTCTTTAGATAAGGCTGTTTTAAAAAATTCTTTAGAGAAGTTAATGGGCGCTGCGCTCGCTTTAATATCGAATGCCAAGATCATGCCCTTTTGTCTTAAATGTTCAATGCGCTCATCATTCTTCCCCCATTCAAATGCTTTTTGCATGGATGATGCTAGTACTTTATTTTTACTAATGACATCATCGTTTTTAAATATATCTAATGTGGCTAATGCGGCTGTGCATGCCAGAGGATTGCCCGTATAGGAATGAGAGTGGAGAAATCCTCGACCGATATCTTCATCATAAAAAGCTTGATAGATTTTTTCGGTAGTCATGACAAGTGATAAAGGTAAATAGCCGCCGCTAATACCTTTTGATAAGGCTAGAAAATCTGGCCAAATACCGGATTCGCCGGCCTGTTCAACGGCAAAAAATGTCCCAGTTCTTCCGCAGCCCACAGCGATTTCATCAGCTATTAAATGTATTTGATATTTATCGCATAGTTGACGTGCGCCAACTAAGTAACTTGAATCGTACATAGCCATCCCTGTAGCACACTGAACTAGAGGCTCCAGAATAAGGGCGGCAATTTTGCCTTCATTTTTTTGTAGGGTGCTTTCCAGATCTTGAAGTGCAATAGTAGCAACATCATGGGCTGTTTGATCTTCTTGTGCCAGTCTGAAGTCAGGGCTGGCAACGATATGAGCTTGACCAATTAATGGACCATAAGCATCTTTAAAGAGGGCGACATCCGTCACAGCTAAGGCGCCAAGTGTTTCACCGTGGTAACTATTTTTTAAGCAGATAAATTCTTTTTTATTGGGCAGTCCTAAATTTCGCCAATAATGAAAACTCATTTTGAGTGCAATTTCTATCGCAGAGGCACCGTCTGATGCGAAAAAGGTATGACCTAAATGATGAGATGTTAAGGCGCTTAACCTTTCTGATAGCTCTACGACGGGTGGGTGTGTGAAACCAGCCAACATGGCATGTTCTAGCTGGTCTAATTGTTTTTTTAGTGCGGTATTAATGTAAGGGTTTGAGTGCCCAAATAAATTAACCCACCATGAGCTCACTGCATCCAAATACCGATGACCATCTTGATCGTAGAGCCAACTTCCTTTTGCATGAGATAACGCGATGAGTGGAAAGCGTTCGTGATGTTTCATCTGCGTACACGGGTGCCATACGGCTTTTAGGCTACGCTCAATCCATTGCTCTGAAAGTGAAGAGGGTCGTTCGGAGTTCATTCTGCTTGGATGCCTGTTTCTTGAATTAATTTTGACCAGCGCTTTGAGTCAGATTGGATCAATCGGTTAAGAGCATCGGGACCTTGAGGATTTGGTTCAAGGCCCATGGCTAACAAACGTTGTTTCACCTCGGGTAACGATAATATTCTTTTGGTTTCTGCGGCAATTTTTCGTACATCTTCTTTTTTCATGCCGGCAGGCCCCATCAGAGAAAACCAAGATGTCACTTGAAAGTTTTGTAAAGCTGGAACACCTGATTCACTTAGCGTTGGAATCTCTGGAGCATAAGCGGATCTTTGAAGGCTTGTTACTCCGATAGCTTTGAGGTCGCCCGATTTAATTAATGGCATCGCAGAACTTAAATTATCAAAACTCATTTGTACTCGTCCACCGAGTAGGTCAGGGATAGCCTGTGCTCGGCCTTTATAGGGAATGTGTTTGATTTGAGTGTTAGTAAGTTGCTGAAACAATTCACCAGACAAATGAATGGATGTACCTATGCCCGATGAAGAGTAGCTCATTTCATGGGGTTTAGATTGAGCTAGGGCAACCAACGTGCGGGCATCATGAGCTGGCACTTCTTTATTTAAAACTAAGACGTTAGGGGTGCTTGCTAAAAAAGTAATCGGCTCTAAATCTCTATGGGCATCATAAGAGAGATTTTTATATAAATAGGGATTAATCGTGAGCGTGCCGACTGTTCCAATTAAGAGCGTGTGACCATTTGGGGTTGCTTTGGTCGCTAATTCGGTGCCAATATTGCCACCCGCCCCCGGTTTATTTTCTACAATTACTTGATTATTATGATCTTTTTGCCAGTGTTCGGCTAAAACTCTAGCCAGGATATCAGGGGCTCCGCCGGGCGTGAATGTCACAATAATCCTCACGGGCTGAGTACTTTGCTTAGGCCAAGAACTCTCTGCGATTGCAGTTTGAGTCAGGATACATAAAGAAACAAAAGTTAGGATGTAATGCATAGGCTCTATTTGAACACTTCAACCTGTATCATTGACAATTATTATCAAAAATTCCCCTATTAAGCTTATGTCTACTACTGTTGCTCAAGTTCTTGAACTATACGAATTGCCAATGAACGACTTGATGGCCCGTGCCGCTTCTGTTCATCGTGAAAATTTTCCTGATGGTGATATTGAGTTGGCAACTTTGTTGTCCATTAAAACTGGCGGCTGCCCCGAGGATTGTGGCTATTGCCCACAAGCTGCTCGTTATCACACGGATGTTAAAGCTACCAAAATGATGGATGTTGAGGAAGTTTTAGAGGCTGCTCGAGCTGCAAAAGAAGCGGGATCTAATCGTTTTTGTATGGGCGCAGCATGGCGAGAACCTAAAGATCGAGATATTGAAAAAGTAGTTGCCATGATTAAGGGTGTGAAAGATTTAGGTTTGGAGACTTGTGCAACCTTAGGTATGTTGGCGCCTGAGCAAGCAAAAGCTTTAGGTGATGCTGGTTTGGATTTCTATAATCACAACTTAGATACCAGTGAAGATTTCTACAGCTCAGTGATTAATACACGTGACTATCAAGATCGTTTAGATACTTTGAAAAGTGTTCGCAGTGCTGGCATGTCCGTCTGTTGTGGCGGCATTATTGGAATGGGTGAAACTCGTGCACAGCGAGCAGCATTCATCGCTAAGTTGGCCAATTTAAATCCGTATCCTGAATCAGTCCCTATTAACCATTTGGTACCTGTAGCAGGAACACCTCTAGCTGACCAAAAAGGCGTTGACCCATTGGAGTTTGTTCGAACCATTGCGATTGCTCGTATCACGATGCCAACGGCTCGGGTGCGTTTATCTGCCGGTCGTCAAGAGCTAGGTCGTGCTGTTCAAGCTATGTGCTTTATGGCTGGTGCTAACTCCATTTTCTACGGTGATAAATTGCTCACAACCAACAACCCAGAAGCGGATGCTGATCGTGAGCTTTTAGCTGAATTAGGATTAAAAACTAAAGCAGCTTGTAAGGCTGAGGTGCTGGTTTAAAAACGATGTCTTAGGCCAGCGGTGATGCTCTGCTGGTTTTTAGATTTATTTGTTTCAGATACCCCTGCACGATTAGAGTGCCAGTCCATCACGCCATAAATGTCAGTTCTTTTTGAGAGCTTATAAATACTGCTTAAAACGGTTCTCTTATCTTTATCCAATAGGGCATATGTTTTAGATTGGTGTTGTAGTTTGGTATACAACGCCAGTCCTAATTCAACTTTAGGATTGAGATCGTATTGCACACCCCAAGCGCTGACAAATACAGTTGATCCTACTTGATCCTTATTAGGAATTGTCAACTGAGGGTGTTTCAGAATGGCACCCGATTTCAATTCAGGTAGCTTAGTTTGTGAAATTCCAGCTTTCAATTTCAAACGATCCAGTTTGTATTCTCCAGCTAGGTTATAGATTTGTGTTTTACCAAGTGCTTGTGAACTTGCTGCAGCAGTGTCTTGGATTTTTGTTACACCAATTTCCGTATACGAAGCACCGATACCCCAAAGAGAATTTCTGTAGATCATGCCGACTGCCATTTCACTTCCGTTTGTCATAGAACCCACTTGGTTGCCAGATTTATAACTAGCTAGTGTCATAACCTTCGCCAGTCGTTGGCTGTACTTGATGGTGTTATCGGAGCGGTTGTGATTATTTTTTAAATCTGCGTAACCACTTAGGTGGTGAATCGTTTGGTGTTGACTCATGTTATTGGTTGGATCAAATTCTTTGATCACGTCATAACTAACGGTATATTGCCTTCCCATGGTGAGCCGACCAAATTGTTGATCACCAATACCTAAATAAGCTTGGCGACCAAACAAACTTCTATTTTCACTCTTCTTCCCATACACCTTGGTATCGCTCGAAGAGTTTGACTCTCCAGTTCCTATATTGATGCCAGCTTCAAGGTTGAATAATATGGCGCTACCTTGACCTAAATCTTCATGACCCCTAAAACCAAGATGTGAGCCTGATAGCCCACCAGAGTTTGCAGAAAGGCGATTACCTTTTGAATTGCCTAAGTGATCATGCCCAACTTTATTGCTGTATCGCATGCCGCTATCGATAGTTCCATAAATTGATGGGCTGCTAGTTTGTGCCTGGACACTTGTGGTGACCAGTGGTGCTGTGAAAAGGGATAGCACCGCTACGCTGATAAGCGTTTTTTTCATGAGTTCTCCGATAAAGGTTGATGCAAAAAAACAACAAAAGTGATGTTTTTTTGCATGGTTTGCAAAGAAACCAAGCTATAAGATATCAATAAAGTAAATTTAAGACAGTAATTAACCTTAAATATCGGTAAATTTCTTAGAATTTGTTGTAATAAAGCAACAAATTATTTAGTTGTCCCCCAACCTGCCTGAATAGCAAGGGTTTAAGATGTTGCTATGAGCACAAAACAAAAAATGAGCCCTGTAGATGATTTGATCGTTGAGTTTGATCGGGCCTTACGTTCGATCGTTGGCGCAACTCCCATGAGAAGACCAGTGCCAATAGCAACAGAGCCTGCAACAGCAGAGCTAACGGTGAGTGAGAAGAAACACTCAGCAGGTCTTATGCGAATCAATCATGTGGGTGAGGTTTGTGCGCAAGCGTTGTATCAATCACAAAAATTACACGCAAAAAGTGATGCATTAAAAGCCAAGCTGGAGCATGCAGCGATTGAGGAAGAGGACCATTTGGCTTGGTGTGAGAGTCGTTTAGAGCAGCTGGATGCGCGACCTAGCTTGCTTAACCCCATCTGGTATGGAGGGTCATTTCTATTGGGCTCTATCGCCGGCTTAGCGGGTGATAAGGTCAGCTTAGGATTTGTTGCGGAAACGGAAAAACAAGTAGAACATCACTTAGATGGCCATTTAAATGATTTACCTACAAATGACACCGTTTCGAGGGCTATAGTGGCTCAAATGCGTGCAGATGAGATAGAACATGGCCAAATGGCCATTAAAGAGGGTGGAATTGAACTACCTCAAGCAGTCCAATCATTGATGAAGACCATGGCTAAAGTAATGACCTTGACTGCCTACCGTCTATAACCCTAAGCTAACTTCTTAAGAGTACTTTCCATGGCTATGTTTTTATTGGAAATTTAGCCTTAAAATACCATCAGCATGTCCTTCTAAGTACTTGTTCTACTTAAAGAAAATGTAAAAAAAGTACCCAAAACACTTGACCATCAATGGGGCATCCTCTAAAGTGGGGAAAAGTGTGAAAAAGTGGGGAAAATTACGTGTTTCAAGGTGCTTCTGCATTAACTCTCGATGCCAAGGGTCGCATGTCGATCCCGTCAAGGCATCGTGACGCCCTGCAATTACAGGGTGAAGGCAGAGTCACGCTCACGAAACACCCTGACGGATGTCTTTTGCTGTTCCCCCGTTCCGAGTGGGAAGCATTCAGAACGCGCATTGCACAATTACCAATGGATGCTCATTGGTGGCGCAGAATATTTTTGGGTAATGCATTTGACGTTGATATGGATGGTTCGGGGCGTATTCTCGTTAGTCCGGAGCTAAGAGCCGCTGCCAATGTTGATAGAGATGTCATGCTCTTAGGCATGGGCAGTCATTTTGAGTTGTGGGATGCCGCTACATATGCACAAAAAGAGCAGGTAGCAATTGCACAAGGCATGCCCGATGCTCTCAAGCAATTTACCTTCTGATGTGGGTCGAACATGACATACACCCATCGCCCAGTATTGCTGGCCGAGGCAGTCACCTCGGTATTGGGTTGCTCGGATCTAAGCGAGAAAGTCAGTTCGCCGAAAAAAATTATCGATGGAACTTTTGGTCGGGGCGGTCACAGTCGCTTGATATTGGAAAAGCTCAGCTCTCAATCCCAATTAATTGCCTTCGACAAGGACTTACAGGCGATTGCAGAGTCAGAAAAAATTCAAGATCCACGATTTCAAATTATTCATCAGAGCTTTGCTTCGATGGCAGAAGAGATTCAAGCCGAGACAGTCGATGGCATTTTATTGGATCTAGGGATCAGCTCACCACAAATCGACGACCCAGGTCGTGGATTTTCATTTCGTCAAGACGGTCCGTTGGATATGCGAATGGATACCACACGTGGAATCAGTGCGGCGGAATGGTTGGCAACAGCCGAACAAAACGAAATAGCGAGGGTCATTAAAGACTATGGGGAAGAACGGTTTGCTGTACAGATTGCAAAGGCGATTATTACTCGCAGAGAGCAAGGCGAGTCCCTCACTCGGACAGGAGAGCTCGCGGCGCTCGTGGCTAGTGTCGTCCGCACCCGCGAAGCGGGCCAAGATCCGGCCACGCGCACCTTTCAAGCTATACGGATTTATATCAACCAAGAACTTACCGACTTGGAGAATGGATTGAGAGCAGCATTCAATTGCCTCAAGCCGGGTGGTTTATTGGCGATCATCAGCTTCCACTCTTTGGAAGATCGAATTGTGAAGCAGTTCATGCAAGGTTTGGCACATATTGAAGTGCCAAGGGGGCTACCTCTAACTGAAGAGCAGATGCCAAAACCATTTGCAGAACTATTAGGCAGAATAAAACCTAGTACAGAAGAAGTAAAAGAAAACCCTAGATCACGTTCTGCCATTTTGCGCGTGATGAGAAAAATTAAAAGTCAGCATGGTGGGCATTTGTCATGAATCGCTCCACGATCATTCTCTTAATAATCTTGATGTTGTGTGCATTATCTTTGGTTGCCGCTCAGCAAAAAACGCGCTCTCTATATGTGGCACTTGAACGAGCGCAAACGGAAGAGCGCCGATTAAATCAAGATTGGCTAAGACTTGAGTATGAGCAGCGTAATTTATCTAAGTCATCTCGCATCACAGATATTGCTCGTAAGCAGTTGCTGATGCAGCCGATTCATCCAGGCCGAACACAATACGTGGTGGTAGATTAATGCCACGTATTTCTTATTCATCAACACCTAATCTAATCTTGCGCCTCCCTATGTGGAGATCAAGACTAGTTTTATTTTTAATCTTTATTGGTTTTATTGCGCTGTTATTAAGGGCCATTTGGGTTCAGGGTTTTGACAATTCCTTTTATGAAGAAAAAGGGAATAAAGCGACTTTACGATCTATTGAAATGCCTGCAAGTCGAGGAAAAATTCTGGATCGAAATGGAGAAGTTTTAGCAACAAGTTTGTTGGCTAAAGCCATTATCGTTTTCCCAGACGCTGTGCCAGACAATGTTCCTAAAGAAAAAATTACAGAGTTAGCTCGCTTATTAGAAGTGAGTGAAGCTGAAATAAGGAAAAAATTTACGTCCGAAAGAAATCAAGTATTTCTGAAGCGACAAGTTGATCTGGATGTTGCAAAAAAGATTAAAGATTTAGGTATTCCAGGGATTGCTCAAAATAGCGAATACAAGCGCCTTTACCCAGAAGGTGAGGCGATGGCGCATGTCGTTGGCTTTACAAATGTGGAGGATCGCGGGCAAGAAGGTATGGAGTACGCCAGAGAAAAAGATTTGGCTGGTCAGCCAGGTCGTCGTCGTGTGATCCAAGATCGATTGGGACGTTATGTTGAAGGACTCGGAATTATCAATCCGCCAAAAGATGGCACTGATTTGCAATTATCAATTGATAGCAAAGTTCAATCTCTAGCATTTAATGAAATTAAAGCGATTGTGGAAAAACACAATGCCAAAGCAGCAGGTGTTGTTGTTTTAGATGTTCAGACTGGTGAGATTTTGGCACTGGCTAATTGGCCAACCTATAACCCCAATACACGTGTTGGGCTAACTGGTGAAAAGTTAAGAAACCGCGTATTAACCGATACTTTTGAGCCGGGCTCTACAGTCAAACCATTTTCTGTAGCAATTGGGCTTGAGAAAGGTTTATTCCAGCCGAATACCCAAATGCAAATTGGTAAAAAATTAGTTGTAGGTAAGAAAGCAATTACAGATACACACCCTTATGACTCTTTGACAGTTGCTGAAATTATTCAAAAATCAAGCAACGTTGGAACTGCCAAAATTGCGATGCAATTACAGGCGCAAGATATGTGGGAAATGTTTCAAGCTGTTGGCTTGGGTCAGGTCCCCAATATTGATTTCCCCGGGGCAGTAGCTGGTCGATTGCGCCCCCATAAAAGCTGGGTGCCAATTGATCAGGCAACCATGTCTTATGGTTATGGATTGTCTGCTTCATTATTTCAAATTGCCAGAGCCTATACGATCTTTGCAAGAGATGGTGAGTTGGTACCGGCAACTATTTATAAAAGCGATGTTAGACCAAAGGGTACGCAGGTTATTTCCGCAAAGACCGCAATTCAAATGCGAGAAATGCTAGAGACAGTTACTCAAACTGGTGGAACAGCGATCAATGCTCAAACTCTTGGGTATCGTGTTGGTGGAAAAACTGGAACGGCGCATAAGGTTGAAGGTAAGGGGTACGCAACTAATAAGTACCGTGGATTTTTTGTAGGCTTGGCGCCAATGAGCGCGCCTCGCATCGTTGTGGCGGTCATGGTTGATGAACCAAGCTCTGGTGGTTACTACGGTGGTGTTGTTGCTGCTCCAGCTTTTTCAAATATTGTTGCTGGCACATTGCGAGGTATGAGTGTGTTACCAGATGCTGCGATTAAGCAAATGGTTAATAAAGAAACGCAGTTGCCTTTCGGCAATGCTGCGCAAAAGGTATCGCTCAGCAGATGAACGCCATGTTACCAATCACAGCCCTCTCGCCCTATAGTTTTCTCCAGCCTTTTATGAAGGATGGAGGAAAAATGACAAGTGATTCACGTGAGGTGCGTGTAGGTGATGTCATGCTCGCTTATCCAGTTGGTAATGAGCGGCAGTGGAGTGATAACCGTCAGTACATAACAGCTGGATTAAAGTTGGGTGCAGCACTGGTTTTATATGAGCCTAATAACTTAGAAAAAATCCTCAATAAAGCTGAACTGGAACAAGTTCTTCATGATCCTAGGTGTATCGCGTTTGAGAACCTTGCCGAAGAATCGGGCTATCTTGCAGCATATTGGAATAGCCACCCTAGCCAATCTATGAAAATGATTGGTGTAACGGGAACAAATGGCAAAACAACTGTCACGCAATGGATCGCGCAAGCTCTTGAGTCTAAGTTTAAGAAAACGGCTGTGATGGGTACTTTAGGGGCTGGCTTACTTGGCCAGTTGGAAAGTACAGGTTTTACAACTCCTGACGCTTCTAGAACTCAAGCCCTTCTCAAGAGTATTCAATTGCAAGGGGCTGAGTTGGTGGCAATGGAGGTTTCATCTCATGCCTTAGATCAAGCTAGGGTAAATGGTGTTGAATTCGATACGGTGATTGTGACCAATCTGACACAAGATCACCTGGACTATCACGGTAATATGGCTGAATATGCCGAAGCTAAAAAGAAAATATTAGATGTACCTAGTGTAAATAATTTCATTATTAATGCTGACGATGATTTTGGTCAGTTATGTTTACAAGAGTTAGGTAAAAAAATAAGTCCAGAAGTGAGTGTATGGGCATACGCCACTCAAGCAGAAAAATTACTCTCTTTGCCTTGTTATTCATCTGGAAAAATAAAAAAAATATTGGCTGAGAATATTCAAGCAGCTACAGAGGGCATGGTCTTTGATTTATTAATTGATGGTCAATCATTCGGCAATCTTCAGACGCAATTAATTGGTGTATTTAATGTCAGCAACTCTTTAGCTGTTTTAGCGACATTAATCACTAATAATTACTCTGAATTAGAGGCTGTTAAAACCATTAAGGAATTAAAGCCAATTGCCGGTCGAATGGAGTTGGTTCGAGGTAAAGCAATTCATGCGCCTATGGCGCTGGTTGATTTTGCACACACACCGGATGCATTGGAGCAAGCGCTTAAAGCTCTCAGGCCTATTGCGGAAAAACGAGCAGGTGATTTATGGTGTGTGTTTGGTTGTGGTGGTGATAGAGATAACTCCAAGCGTCCTCTAATGGGGCGAATCGCTCAGAGGTGGGCTGACCATGTGATGGTTACCAGCGATAACCCAAGAAGTGAAGACCCAGAAAAAATTATTGCTGATATTTTAAGTGAGTGCGAAACATTAGAGAAAATACAAAAAAACTCTGATAGAGCAACCGCTATTTTGCAGGTGATTCGACAAGCTCGTCAGCAAGATGTTGTGCTGGTTGCTGGCAAAGGTCATGAAGAGGTCCAAGAGATATTGGGAAAGCGGCACGCTTTCTCAGATCAGTTGCATCTTCAATTGGCTATGGGGGGTGCTGCTATATGAGCCAACTCTGGATGATGCAGTCTCAATTACAAAAATTTTTACCTGGTGCTCAAATGGTGAATGCATCAGCTAATGATTTCCCAATTAAGCGATTCATTAGCAATAGCCGCGACATTCTGCCTGGCGATTGTTTTATAGCCATTCGCGGTGAAAAATTTGATGCCCATGACTTTTTGAATGATGTTCACGCCCAGGGAGCAAGTATTGCTCTAATCAGTGATGTTGAGAAGTTGCCCAAAAATTTACCTGGAATAGTGGTAAGGGATACAGTTGAAGGTCTTCAGGATTTGGCTCAAGCATGGAAGAAGGTTTGTGCCGGGCAGAATTTAAGAAAATTAGCGGTTGTGACTGGTAGTAATGGCAAAACAACCGTTAAAGGAATGATTGAAAGTATTTTTTCAGCTGGAGTAGGAATTCAGCACGCCTTGGCAACACAAGGTAATTTGAATAATGAAATTGGTTTGCCATTAACTTTATTGAGATTAACGGCCGATCATCAGTTGGCAGTTATTGAGTTGGGGATGAATCATCCTGGTGAAACAAAACTATTGGCAGATATTGCTCAGGCGAATATTGCGCTGATTAATAACGCACAGCGAGAACATCAAGAATTTATGGCAACAGTCGATGCTGTTGCGCAAGAGCATGGTCTAGCAATTTCTGCATTGCCCAGTGATGGAGTTGCTGTCTTTCCGGCCGACTCAAAATATTCCAGCTATTGGAGAGAGTTATCAGGAGCAAGAGAAGTTATAGATTTTGCATGGGGCAAAGATGCTCAAGCATCTGTCACTGGGACTTGGATTGATCAGGCAAGTAATCGTATAAGTATTCATTGCCCGCAGGGCTCAATGGAGCTGCAGTTAAATATTTTGGGTGAACATAATGCATGCAATGCATTAGCTGCCACGGCTGTTGGTTTGGCGGCAGGATTAGCTCTTGATGACATTAAAAAAGGCTTAATTAACTTTCAGCCTGTGAATGGGCGCATGCAAATTCACCAGCTAAATAAAAACACAACCTTAATTGATGACACCTATAACGCTAATCCGGATTCGGTTCGAGCGGCTATTGATGTTTTGTCGTCCATGGGAAATTCTGCTTGGCTTGTTTTGGGCGATATGGGTGAGGTGGGTGATCAGGGTCCTCAATTTCATGCAGAAATTGGCACGTATGCTAAAGAAAAAGATATTAAAAAATTATTTGCGACAGGTGACTTAAGTAAAGAAGCAGTTCTTGCTTACAACCAAAAAATAACTGATGGAAAAGAGAGTGCAATCCATGCGACTCACTTTGAGAAATTTGACGACTTATGTTCTGAGTTGAAGGGTTTATTGCAAAAGAGCTCAGATAAAGAGCAGGTAACTTTGCTCATTAAAGGATCTCGTTTTATGCGTATGGAAAGAGCCGTGAAAGCCTTAGCTGAGGAGATTCATTAATGTTGTTATGGTTAGCGCAATGGTTACAAGATGACTATGGCTTTTTGCGAGTCATTAACTACATCACATTCCGAGCTGTGATGGCAACACTGACGGCAGGTTTAATTGGTTTATTTTGGGGCCCATGGGTTATTCGCAAATTAACGGCTTTAAAAGTTGGTCAAGCTGTGCGACATGATGGACCTCAAACGCATCTAATTAAAACAGGTACACCAACAATGGGTGGGGTACTTATTTTATTAGGCATTGCCGTCTCTACCTTGTTGTGGGCTGATTTAAGTAATCGTTTTATCTGGATTGTTTTAATTGTTACTTTAGGTTTTGGTGCAATTGGATGGGTAGATGATTATCGAAAAGTAGTTTACCGAGATCCAAAGGGTATGTCTTCAGGTGAGAAATATTTTTGGCAATCACTTATTGGCATCTTTGCTGCTATTTATTTAGCCTTTTCAGTTTCAGAGGTCAACAATTTAAAGGTTCTTGAACTTTTCTTAAGCTGGGTTCAAAGTGGTTTCTCAATTAATTTACCGGCTAAATCAAATTTATACGTTCCTTTCTTTAAAGAGGTTAGTTACCCATTGGGTGTTCTCGGCTTCATTGTCTTAACTTATTTGGTGATCGTTGGAAGTTCAAATGCAGTTAATTTGACGGATGGATTAGATGGTTTAGTCATCATGCCAGTGATATTGGTTGGTGCAGCTTTGGGTGTATTTGCTTATGTGATGGGTAATGCGATTTATACAAAGTATCTTTTATTCCCATTCATACCAGGTGCTGGCGAGTTAATGATTTTCTGTGGTGCTATGAGTGGAGCAGGATTGGCTTTTTTATGGTTTAACACTCATCCAGCTCAAGTATTCATGGGTGATGTGGGAGCTCTTTCATTAGGCGCTGCATTAGGAACGGTTGCTGTGATTGTTCGTCAAGAAATTGTTCTATTTGTAATGGGCGGTATTTTTGTTGCTGAAACCGTTTCAGTCATTTTGCAAGTCACTTGGTTCAAGGTGAGCAAGAAGATGTATGGTGAAGGTCGACGAATTTTTAAAATGGCACCACTTCACCATCACTTTGAATTGAGTGGCTGGAAAGAAACTCAGGTTGTTGTCCGATTCTGGATCATCACTATTTTATTGGTGTTGATTGGTTTATCTAGTCTGAAATTACGATAGGTGAGCAGAGTGAATCAACTACAGCACCCATTTGGCAAACAATATACGGAGCAAGTCCGTGTATTGGTGCTGGGTATCGGTGAGTCAGGTGCCGCTATGGTGCGCTGGTGTAAGACTCAGGGTGCTCACGTTGTTGTTGCTGACACAAGAGAAAAGAGTCAATTGTCGGAGTTGGCTCTGCAATACGAAAAAACCACTCGCGAAATCGGTATTAGCGAGATTCACTTTGGGCAATTATCTTTAGATTTATTAAATGATATTGATATCGTCGCAATTAGCCCAGGTCTTTCACCTATAGCTGAACCAGTTCAATCATTTTTACAGCTGGCTTCTGAAAAAGGTATTCCAGTTTGGAGCGAGATTGAGTTTTTTGCGCAAGCCATTGAGGCTTTACGAGTTGAGCAAAATTATCAAACAAAAATTATTGCTATTACTGGTACTAATGGCAAAACAACAACAACTGCATTAACAGGTTTGCTATGTGAGCGTGCGGGTATGGCCGTCGCCGTGGCTGGCAATATAAGCCCCGCAGCGCTAGATAAGTTATTGGACATTGAAGACTTACCTCATGTGTGGGTTTTGGAGTTGTCGAGCTTTCAGTTACAGCATACTTATAGTTTGAATGCGGATGCAGCAACTATTCTGAATATTAGCCAAGATCATTTTGATTGGCATGGTGATATGAATCACTATGTGATGGCTAAAGCAAAAATTTTTGGCGATAAAACGACTGCGGTTTTAAATCGTGATGATGAGTTGGTGATTGGTTTGGCGGAAAGCCTATCCGCTTCTCGGGTCATCACTTTTGGGCATGGATCACCAACGGAAGAAGATGCCTTTGGAATTTTCCATGACACCGCTGCAGGCGGTATTGATTGGTTGGTTTGGGCTGAGCCAGATGAAGAGGCTAATGAGCTTAAATTAAAACGCCGCCGTAAAAAATCAGTTGAGGATGATGAGCCCTTACGGTTAAAACGCTTAATGCCTGCTGATGCATTGCGAATTAAAGGACGTCATAACGCTAGTAACGCACTGGCTGCAATAGCTATGGCAAGTGCCATTGGTTTACCTATGGGTCCTCTTTTACATGGGTTACGTGAATACCAAGGTGAGCCACACAGAGTCCAAAGTGTGGCGATCATTGATGGTGTTGAGTACATTGATGACTCTAAAGGCACCAACGTAGGGGCAACCATTGCTGCGCTAGTCGGGTTGAGTGAGTCAGCTGGTCAGCAAGCAAAGATTATTTTAATTGCCGGTGGTGAAGGTAAAGGGCAAGATTTCCAGCCATTGCTTGATCCGGTAGCAAGATTTGCTAAATCAGTCATATTGATTGGTCGCGATACACCTTTGATCAAAAATGCATTAGCAAGCTCGGGTGTTAATTTATTTGAAGTAAGCACCTTAGAAGCTGCAGTATTGCAGGCATCTGAACTCGCTCATTCTGGCGATATAGTTCTGTTATCACCCGCTTGCGCAAGCTTTGATATGTTTAAAGATTATGCTCATCGTGCCGAAGTTTTTGTGGGTGCTGTTAATGAGCTGGCAATTTCTCGTGGGCAGGTGAGCGCATGATGAACTTTTTTAAACGTTTAAGTGCTGGCGGTGTTAACGGCTTTAAGGGTGGAATTAAAGATAGTATTAAAGTTGGATTTGAAGATTTCCGGCTGGGCTTAAGGGATGCCACAACTGTTGTTAAGCCAACCCGATCACGCATGATGGAATATGATCAGCCATTGTTATGGGCTGTATTGTTATTGGTGACGCTTGGTTTGGTGATGGTGTATTCCGCATCCATTGCATTGCCTGATGGTCCTAAATATGCAAAATATAGTAGTAGTCACTTTCTAATACGCCACGCGATCGCTATGGTGATTGCATTTGGGGCAGGCATCTTAGCCTTTAAAGTGCCATTAAGAGTGTGGGATAAATTAGCCCCAGCTATTTTCATTTTAGCTTTCATCTTGCTAATCATTGTTTTGATTCCTGGTGTAGGTAAGGGTGTTAACGGAGCTCGTCGCTGGATTCCTTTGGGCATAATGAATTTTCAGTCATCTGAGTTAATGAAGTTCGCTGTCGTTTTATTTGCGGCCTGGTATACCGTTCAGAGACAAGACTACTTGCATCATCTAGTTAAAGGGCTTGCACCTATGGGTGCTGCCGTTATTGCAGTTGGCATTTTGCTATTGTTGCAACCTGATATGGGTGCATTCATGGTTATTGCCATGATTGCCATGGGTCTTCTTTTCTTGGGCGGTATTAGTGGAAAATTATTCGGCGCCTTAGTGGGGCTTGCTGTGGGTAGCTTTGCCACAATTATTATTCTTTCTCCATTCCGCCGAGAGCGTATTTTTGCTTATTTGGACCCTTGGGATACGGAGTTCGCTGCAGGAAAAGCCTATCAATTAACACATTCTCTTATGGCATTTGGTCGAGGCGAATGGTTTGGAGTTGGATTGGGCGGTAGTGTTGAAAAGCTTCATTACCTTCCTGAAGCGCATACCGACTTTATTTTGGCTGTGATTGGTGAAGAGTTAGGTTTTGTGGGTGTCACAGTTGTTATTGGTATTTTTTATTGGATTGTGAGAAGAGCATTCTTAATTGGTAGAACAGCACTTCAGCTTGATCGAAGTTTTGCAGGCTTAGTAGCCAAAGGCATAGCTATTTGGATTGGTTGGCAAGCATTTATCAATATGGGTGTTAATTTAGGAATACTTCCTACTAAAGGTTTGACATTACCGTTTGTGAGCTTCGGTGGCTCAGGTCTACTGATGAATGCAATAGCCATCGCTGTATTGCTAAAAGTTGATTTTGAAAACAGAGTGATGATGCGAGGTGGAAAAGTATGACCAAGCATCCGTCAACACAAAAATTTCCAACGCTATTGGTGATGGCTGGTGGAACAGGTGGACACATCTTCCCGGGATTGGCTGTTGCTGAATACTTGCGGTCTGACGGATGGCATGTTGCGTGGTTGGGTAACCCGCAAGGGATGGAGTATCGCTTGGTAACCGGGCGTGGATTTAATTTTGAAGGAATTCAGTTTGGCGGACTCAGAGGTAAAGGGCTTAAAACGATAGTGCTTTTACCTTTTAATTTATTACGTGCATTTTGGCAAAGCATTCAGGTCTTGCGTCGCGTGCAGCCTAATGTTGTTTTAGGTATGGGTGGTTATGTGACATTTCCTGGTGGAATGATGAGTGTCTTATTGGGTAAGCCATTAGTTTTGCATGAGCAAAATTCAATTGCTGGTTTAGCCAATAAAGTACTTGCAAAGTTAGCAGACAAAACATTATGTGCATTTCCTAATGCTTTGTCTGGAGCTGATTGGGTTGGTAATCCACTAAGAGCTGGGATGAGTGAAGTTGAATCTCCTGCTGCCAGGTATCAATCTAGGTCAGGGGTTCTCAGAATTTTAGTTGTTGGTGGTAGTTTGGGGGCTGCGGCTTTAAATACAACCATCCCTAAGGCACTTTCATTAATAGCTGAAGAGCAGCGTCCTCATGTCACTCATCAATCAGGTGAAAAGCATTTGGTGTCTCTTCAGAAGACGTATCAAGATCTTGGTGTTACTGCCAATGTTGTCCCATTTATTGAGGATATGACAGATGCATACGCTAAAGCAGATTTGGTGATTTGCCGAGCAGGTGCTATGACTGTGGCTGAGCTATCCGCTGTAGGCGTTGCTTCCTATTTGGTGCCATTCCCGCATGCGGTTGATGATCATCAAACTTTTAATGCCAAATTTTTAGCTGATGCTGGTGGGGCTATTTTGATGCCTCAAGCAAATTTCGATTCTGAAAAATTAGCTCACTATTTATTGAAGCTAGATAGAAAAGAATTGCAAAAAATGGCAGAGCAATCGTTGACTTTAGCAAAGCCTATGGCAACCCAAGATGTGGCCCTAGTTTGCAAACAATTTTGTAAAGATGGGACTCCGGCATGAAGCACATTCTTCATCAAATTCATTTTGTAGGTATTGGTGGCGCTGGAATGAGTGGCATTGCTGAGGTCCTATTGAATTTAGGATACAAAGTCAGTGGTTCAGATATGGCTGAAAGTGCAACGACCAAGCGTCTGCGCGAGTGTGGTGCTGAAATTCATATTGGTCACGATGAGAAAAATGTGGGTAGCGCGGAAGCAGTTGTTATTTCAACAGCGGTAACTGGCGATAACCCAGAGGTTTTAGCCGCTAGAGCATCGAGAATTCCAATTGTGCCAAGGGCTGTTATGTTGGGTGAGTTGATGCGCTTAAAGCAAGGTATTGCTATTGCTGGTACTCATGGAAAAACAACAACAACAAGCTTATTGGCTTCAATTCTGGCTGAAGGCGGTTTGGATCCAACTTTTGTGATTGGCGGTAAATTAAATTCTGCTGGGGCAAATGCTCGCTTAGGTACTGGTGACTTTATTGTTGCTGAAGCGGATGAGTCCGATGCATCATTTTTGAATCTGCTACCTGCTATTGAAGTGATTACTAATATTGATGCGGATCACATGGATACGTATCAACACGATATGGCTAAATTGAAGCAGGCATTTGTTCAATTTACTCAGCGTATGCCTTTCTATGGTGTTGCTGTGCTTTGTGTGGATGATCAAAATGTCAGAGATATCCTGCCTTTTGTTTCTCGTCCAATGTTGCGTTATGGCTTATCTGATGATGCTGATGTAAGAGCAATTGATGTTGTGGCGGATGGGCCAAAAATGCATTTTGTTGCCATACGGCACACTGTGCGTCGTCATGGTGAAAAACCAGGTCCTCTCAAGGTTACTTTAAATCTTCCTGGGTTGCATAACGTTCGTAATGCTTTGGCTGCTATTGCCATAGCAACAGAACTGGGTGTTTCTGATGAGGCCATTATTAAAGCTTTGGCAGAATTTCATGGGGTGGGTCGCCGATTCCAAAAATATGGTGATGTGAAGTTACCGCAAGGTGGTTCATGTACGGTAATTGATGATTATGGTCATCACCCTGTTGAAATGGCTGCAACATTATCTGCGACGCGAGGCGCATTTCCAGGTCGCCGTCTTTTGCTAGCATTTCAACCACACCGCTTTACAAGAACACGTGACTGTTTTGGTGACTTTGTCAAAGTTATTCAGGGGGTTGATGCCTTGGCATTAACTGACGTATATCCAGCAGGCGAAGCACGCATTCCAGGTGCTGATGGCGAAAGTTTGATCAATGCTTTAGCAAAAGCAAAAGATGTTGGTCGGTTGTTAGATAGTCAAGCTACTCAATTTGTTAAGGACGTGAATGATTTGCCAAAATTATTGTTGAGTATGGCGCGTGATGGCGATGTGATTATCACAATGGGTGCTGGATCAATATCTAGTGTGCCAGGAAAACTTGTGGAGTTAACTCATGGATAAATTAATCAAGTCTCTATGGAGTGAGCAAGTACAAAAAGATTTAGCACTAACTAATTCTCAAGCTTTAGGTAAGGTGGGAGTTTTGTTGGGTGGCAAATCAGGTGAGCGCGAGATTTCTCTGATGTCTGGTCAGGGTGTTTTAGAAGCATTGCAATCTAAAGGTGTTAATGCTCATGCATTTGACACGGGTGAGAAAACCGTCGCTGAATTAGTTGCACAAAAATTTGATCGTGTGTTTATTGCATTGCATGGCCGTTATGGTGAAGATGGAACTATGCAAGGAACGCTTGAGCAATTAGGTATTCCTTATACAGGCAGTGGTGTTTTAGCATCAGCATTGGCAATCGATAAGCAAGCAACCAAACGTTTATGGGCTGGCTTTAATTTAGCTACACCTAAGTTTGTGATGCTAAGTAAAGATAGTCAGTGGGATGAGGTTGCCAAATATTTAGGTCTACCAATTATTGTGAAGCCGGCGCGAGAAGGTTCATCTTTGGGTTTAAGTAAGGTTACCAGTGTTGCCGAATTGCCAGCAGCATATGAGTTGGCAGCAAAACTCGATCGTGACGTTATGGCTGAACAATGCATTATTGGTGAAGAATTAACCTGCCCGATTGTTGGTGATGGCATCCATGCTCGAGCTCTACCGGTTATTCGGATTGTTGCTCCAGATTCTAATTATGACTATCACAATAAATACTTCTCTGATGACACAAGATACTTATGTCCAACAGGGTTAGATCTGCAGTTAGAAGAAACAGTCCAAGCACTGGCCTTGGATGCATACAGAGCTTTGGGTTGTAAAGGTTGGGGTCGTGCTGATGTCATGATTGACAATAAAACTAACCAGCCATATTTGCTGGAGATGAATACGGCACCCGGCATGACAGGGCATTCTTTAGTGCCTATGGCAGCAAAAGCTGCTGGTGTCGACTACGCTGATTTAGTCATGTGGTTGCTAAGTAAGGCAGGGCTGCATTCATGAAATGGCTAGGTCACACTTTTAGCATGTTAGCTTCTATTTTGGGCGTTGCTTTTAGCCCGATATGGAATCAACCACGCGTTTTAAAAGTGTTATCGAACTTTTTATTTGTTATTGCCATATTGGCCACCTGTTCATGGTTTTTATTTTGGCTTGGTCAAAGACCAGTCTTTTCTTTGGAGCATTTAACTGTTGAGTCATTGGATGGTCGTGAGTTAAAGCATGTCAATTTACCAACGATTCGATCACGCGCGATTGATCAAGTTCAAGGTAATTTCTTCACGATTCGGCTAGATCAAACGCGTCAAGCATTTGAGTCTATGCCGTGGGTCCGTAGGGCTAGTGTTCGAAGAGATTGGCCTAATGGAATTGTGGTGGCTATAGAAGAGCATCAAGCCTTTGCTGTATGGCAAGGATCAGATATACCGAAATTAATGAATACCTACGGGGAGTTGTTTATTGCCAATATGGCTGAAGCAGAAGATAGCGCATCTTTGCTGAAGGTTTCTGGACCTGAAGGTAGCAACAAAGAAGTCTTTGCTAAATTAAAAAAGTTAAATGCTTCGATTGCTCCATGGAATACAACGGTGCAAAAGTTGGAATTGTCCTCACGTTATGCGTGGAAGGCGAAGTTAGGTAATGGTTTAAATATTGATTTGGGCCGTGAATTAGACGACAGAGATAGTAAGCAAATTGAATTAAGCGTTGAGCGATTGATGAAAACTTGGCCGCAGGTTGAAGAAAAGTGGGGACAACGTATTGACTCAATTGATTTGAGATATGCCAACGGATATGCCATACATATAGGGAAAAAATTGTGAGCGTAATTAGTAAAGACTCTAAAGATTTGATTGTTGGATTAGATATTGGCACATCCAGAGTGGTTGCGTTGGTGGCTGAGCTTAATCCAGATGGCCAATTTAACGTTATTGGTTTGGGGCAGGTTGCATCGAAAGGTTTAAAGAAAGGCGTTGTTGTCAATATTGAAGCAACCGTTCAGTCAATTCAAAAAGCTTTAGAAGAAGCTGAGGTTATGGCGGATCGCCGAATTGCTCAGGTATTTGCTGGGATTGCTGGTAACCATATTCATAGTTTTAACTCTACTGGCATGGTGGCTATTAGAGATAAAGAGGTTACGCAAGGGGATGTTGATCGTGTGATTGAGACGGCAAAGGCCATCAATATCCCAACAGATCAGCAAATTATTCATATTTTGACGCAAGACTTCATTATTGATAGACAAGAAGATGTGCGTGAGCCTATCGGCATGAGTGGTATTCGTCTTGAAGTCAAAGTGCATATCGTGACTGGTGCTGTTAGTGCTGCACAAAATATTGTGAAGTGTGTCCGTCGCTGCGGTCTAGAAGTTAACGATCTTATTTTGCAGCCGATTGCATCGAGTGTTGCGGTATTAACGGAAGACGAAAAAGAACTTGGTGTTGTATTGGTAGATATCGGTGGCGGCACAACGGATATTGCTATTTTTAGTCAAGGCGCTATCCGTCATACAGCAATTATTCCAATCGCTGGTGATCAAATTACGAACGATATTGCAATGGCGTTGCGCACACCTACGATCGAAGCAGAGGATTTGAAAATTCACTTCGGTATTGCTCGCCAAGATATGGCAAGCCCTAATGAAAATATTGAAGTGCCGGGAGTGGGGGATCGTGAGTCTCGCTCTATGTCTCGCCAAGCTCTTGCAGCAGTCATTGAACCTCGTGTTGAAGAGCTATTAAGTTTGGTTCGTGAAGTGGTACGGGAATCAGGTATGGAGCATTTGGTTTCATCAGGCGTTGTTTTAACTGGTGGTACGGCTTTGATGCCAGGAGTCGTTGAGATCGCTGAGGAAGTTTTTGCTAAGCCAGCCAGAGTAGGTGTGCCTGAATACCGCGGTCATTTAAGTGAAATTTTAAGAAGCCCACGTTATTCAACGGGACTTGGTTTGTTAATGGAGGGTCGCGTGCAATTAGTGCGTGGTCGTCGTATTGCGCAGTCAGGAACATTGCAAAACATTGTGGCGCGCATGCGTGAATGGTTTATGGGTAATTTTTAATTTAGTTTTTAGTTTTCTTTTTGTCGTCGTCAACTGTAGTTAATAGGAGGTGTTATGGAATTTGAAATGTTAGATGCAGAACCAGCGGGTAAAACCATTATTAAAGTGGTTGGTGTTGGTGGTGCTGGCGGTAACGCTGTGCAACACATGATTCGCCGTGGTGTTCAAGGTGTTGAGTTCATTTGCATGAATACAGATGCAGGTGCTCTTCAACGTTCTAAAGCAAGTCTCAATATCCAATTGGGTGCCACAGGCCTTGGTGCTGGTGCTAAACCTGAGGTGGGGGCTGCTGCTGCTGAAGAAGCAAAAGCTCGTATCGCAGATGCATTGCAAGGTGCTCATATGGTATTCATTACTGCTGGTATGGGCGGCGGTACAGGTACTGGCGCTGGCCCAATTGTTGCCCAAGTTGCAAAAGAAATGGGCATCTTAACGGTTGGTGTGATTAGCAAGCCATTTGATTTTGAAGGTGCTAAGCGTGGCAAAGTTGCTGAAGCAGGTGCTCATCAGCTTGAAAACTATGTGGATTCATTAATTGTTGTTCTTAATGAAAAACTATTTGAAGTCATGGGTGAAGATGCTGAGATGGATAAGGCATTTGGTTGTGCAGATGATGTATTGCATAACGCTGTTGCAGGTATTGCGGAAATTATTAATGAGCAGGGTCTAATTAACGTTGACTTTGAGGACGTTAAAACAGTCATGAGTGAGCAAGGTAAAGCCATGATGGGTACTGCAACTGTATCTGGTATGGATCGTGCACGCTTAGCAGCTGAGGCAGCAGTTGCATCACCATTGCTTGAAGGTGTTGATCTATCGGGTGCTCGTGGTGTGTTGGTTAATATTACAGCTAGCCGTTCACTCAAGTTATCAGAAACACGTGAAGTAATGGGTGCTATTCGTGGTTATGCTGCAGAAGATGCTACTGTTATTTTTGGTACTGTTTACGATGAAACTCTAGGCGATGCTTTGCGTGTAACAGTAGTGGCTACAGGCTTGAACGGTGGTAAGCGTAAAGAGCAACAGCCTGAAGTTATTTGGCGTAATACACAGGCAACTGGAACTTATGACGCTGTTTCTACGATTGCTGACCTCAGTGCTTTTGCACCACAGAGTCCTTCTGCAACTATGGCGATGGCCAGTGTTGCAGCAGCTCCAGCAGCAGCGCTAGCACCAGCTAGTTCGGCAACTGATTACAGTCAGTATGACGTACCTAAGGTATTTAGAAGTAATCGTGATTCATCAGTTGAGACGCGTTTTGGCGCTAATAGCTCACCTGAAGCAAAAGCGATGATGGATAAAGGTGCTGATTACTACGATATTCCGGCTTTTTTACGAAAGCAAGCTGACTAAAATCAGCTGTAATTAAGAATATCTATATAAAACAACGGCATAACGATGCTGATGGTGGCGCGCCTCCTGCGAAATGACGACGCATGCGATACCATCAGCATTAAGCAAGAAAATGCTTATATTCGTTATGACTGATTAATTAAAAATGATGGAGATAAAAATGATTACAGTGGGACAACAATTACCAAACGCTACTATTCATGAATATTTAGACGTTGCTACAGAGGGTTGTGCAATCGGTCCTAATGCTTTTGAAGTCAGCAAATTAACTGCAGGTAAGAAAATTGTTATTTTTGGTTTACCTGGTGCCTACACGCCAACTTGTTCAGCAAAACATGTACCGGGCTATGTTGCTCACGCTGCTGAGTTAAAAGCCAAGGGTGTCGATGAAGTTTGGTGCGTATCTGTCAATGATGCTTTCGTGATGGGTGCTTGGGGTAAAGATCAAAAAGTGAATGGCACTGTTCGCATGATGGCTGATGGATCAGGTGAGCTTACCAAGAAGTTGGGTTTAGAGCTTGATTTAATTGCCCGCGGCATGGGTGTTCGTTCAAATCGCTACATGATGATTGTTGATAATGGTGTTGTTAAGCATTTAGCAGTTGAAGGCCCAGGCCAGTTTGAAGTGAGTGATGCTGCTTCAGCACTTAAAGCTCTTTAAATCTAGCAAACTCATTAAATAAGCTTATTCGAAAATATAAATTGATATGTTGAAACAGCGCACCATTGCAGCCCCAGTTAAAACAGTTGGTATTGGTTTACACACTGGGCGCAAGGTGTCGCTGAAACTCCTTCCTGCCCCAGTTGATACGGGCATTATTTTTCGAAGAACTGATTTAACTGAATCAAAAGACATCAAGGCTGATGCTCATGCTGTCACAGATACAAGATTGGCGACAGTTCTGCAAAATGGCGACACCCGTGTATCGACCGTGGAACATTTGTTATCAGGTTGTGCAGGTTTGGGTATTGATAATCTAATTATCGAATTAGATTGCGAAGAAATTCCGATCATGGATGGTAGTGCTGCTTCTTTCCTTTTCTTAATCGAATCTGCTGGTTTAGAGGAACAGGATGCCCCTAGAAAATTCATCGTCATTAAAAAAGCGATTGAAGTTAGAGAGGCTGGAAAGTTAGCGCGTTTAGAACCATTCAATGGATACAAGTTAGATTTCACAATTGATTTCAAACACCCTGCTGTTGATAAGACCGGTCAAAGACATGTGATTGATTTTGCTGACAGTACTTATGCTCGTGAGATTGGTAGAGCAAGAACATTTGGCTTTGCTCATGAGGTGGAAGCTTTGCGAGAAATGGGTTTGGCGCGCGGTGGTAGCTTAGATAATGCGATTGTTTTGGATGAGCACCGAATCCTGAATAACGAAGAATTACGTTATGACGATGAGTTTGTCCGCCATAAAATATTAGATGCCATTGGTGACTTGTATTTAGCGGGTCACCCTATTGTTGGTGCTTATATTGCTGAAAAATCGGGTCATGCTATGAATAATGCGCTTTTAAGAAGTATGTTTGCTGATCCTAGCTCCTTTGAAATTAAAACTTTCACTGAAGAAAGTGCACCTAAGGCTTATTCACAAACAGATAAGCCATTATTTGCCTAAAAATTAGGCAAATACCCCTTTTGATGGGTTATTGCCCATTTTTCAATAGTTTTTCTACGGCAAGCCTCAGTGGAGACCCATCTTCTAGTGTTGGAAGTAGCTTTGCCCAGGAGTTTTGAGCTTTTTCACTAAAAATAGGACGAGATTCAGGGGGTAAAACCACCTTTTCTGGGCTGATTCCAACCCCTCCTGGGGACTGTTTAATGGTGATATTTTGAGCTGGCCAACCCTGTTCTTGAAGATTAAATAGGATGGATGGTAGTTTTTGTTGTAATCGCGTTGCCACAGCAGCATTCACGGCAAATAGTTTTAACTCCCCTGAATCTTCAGTAAAACCACCTAGCTTAATATAAGGAATAGCCATCTCAAGCCCATTCTTATTGAGGCTCAAGGCTAAAGCTCTTTGTAAATGCTGATTATTTTCAACCTGTTGAAGCAGGTTGCTGAGGGGACTATTTTCTTCAACGCAAGCTAAAGCTTGACGGGCATTCGCAGATGGCCGTCTGGGTGCTAAACTTTGAGGCTTAAATTTCCTCATAAAAGTCATGGTTACTGGTCTTCTCAAGAAAATATTCGGCAGCCGAAATGATCGGCTCATAAAACAATATAAGCGCATTGTCGCTCAGATTAATGCTCTCGAGCAGAGTATGGCATCTTTGGACGATGCCGCATTGCAGGCAAAAACAGCTGAATTTAAGGCAAAACTGGCTTCTGGGCATCGTTTGGATGAGATCCTGCCCGAAGCATTCGCGGTCGTTCGAGAGGCCAGTAAGCGGGTGATGGGCATGCGCCATTTCGATGTCCAAATGGTGGGTGGTTTGGCGTTGCATCAAGGCAAAATTGCAGAAATGCGCACGGGCGAGGGTAAAACACTGACGGCGACCCTACCTGTTTACCTAAATGCTCTTGCTGGTCAAGGTGTGCATGTTGTAACAGTCAATGATTACTTGGCGCAGCGTGATGCTGAGTGGATGGCTAAGTTATATAACTTCTTAGGTTTGACAGTTGGCGTTAATTTGTCAAATATGGAACATGATGCCAAGCAAAGTGCCTATAAGTCAGACATTACATATGGCACAAATAACGAATTTGGGTTCGACTACCTCCGCGATAACATGGTGCAAGATGTTGGCCAGCGTGTACAACGTGGCTTGGCCTATGCCATTGTTGACGAAGTTGACTCGATTCTGATTGACGAAGCACGAACACCGTTAATTATTTCTGGTCAGGCAGAAGATCACACCGATGTCTATGTCACCATGAATGCCTTGCCACAATATTTGACAAGACAATTTGGCGAAGAAAAAGCAGATGGTACGGGCGTCATTACGCCAGGTGATTACATCGTTGATGAAAAATCTCACCAAGTCTTCTTGACGGAGTCTGGTCACGAAAAAGCAGAAAACGCTTTAACTAAATTAGGTTTAATTAAAGAAGGTGAGTCTTTATACGCACCTCAAAATATTACATTGATGCATCACGTCTATGCTGCATTAAGAGCGCATACGCTGTTCAATAAAGATCAGCATTATGTGGTTCAAAACGGTGAAGTCATTATTGTTGATGAATTCACCGGCCGTTTAATGAATGGTCGTCGTTGGTCAGATGGTTTGCATCAAGCCGTTGAAGCTAAAGAAGGTGTTGCTATTCAAAATGAAAATCGCACCTTAGCAACCATTACTTTCCAGAATTACTTCCGTATGTACGGTAAGTTGGGTGGTATGACTGGAACGGCTGATACAGAAGCTTATGAGTTCCAAGAGATTTATGGTCTAGAGACGGTCATTATTCCGCCCAATCGAATCAATGCACGTATTGATAAGCAAGATCAAATTTATAAGTCTTCGATGGAGCGTTATAACGCTGTTGTTAAAGATGTTGTTTCTTGTTACGAACGTGGTCAGCCAGTTTTAGTTGGAACAACCTCTATTGAAAATTCAGAGTTGATTTCATCTCTTTTAGACAAGGCACAATTGCCTCATCAGGTTCTTAATGCGAAACAGCATGCCAAAGAAGCTGAAATTATTGCTCAAGCAGGTCGTCCCAAAATGATTACGATCGCCACGAATATGGCGGGTCGTGGAACGGATATTGTTTTAGGCGGTAACGTTGAAAAACAGGCTTCATTGATTGAGGCGGATGACACATTATCGGATCAAGATAAAAAGACACGCATTCAAAAGTTGCATGATGAATGGCAAGGTTTGCATGATGTGGTGATGCAAGCAGGTGGTTTGCACATTATCGGTACGGAGCGTCATGAAAGTCGCCGCGTTGATAACCAATTAAGAGGTCGAGCAGCTCGTCAAGGGGATCCAGGCTCATCTAGGTTCTATTTGTCATTGGATGATGCGCTGCTAAGAATTTTTGCTGGTGAGCGCTTGAAATCAATCATGGATCGATTGAAGATGCCAGAAGGCGAGCCAATTGAGGCTGGCATGGTGACGCGTTCTATTGAGTCTGCTCAACGCAAAGTTGAGGCGCGAAACTTTGATATACGCAAACAGCTATTGCAGTATGACGACGTCGCCAACGATCAGCGTAAAGAAATCTATCGCTTAAGAAATGAAGTGCTAGAAACAGGCGATGTGGGCGAGTTAATTGCTAATTTACGCGAATCTTGCTTCTCTGATTTATTTGCTGAATATATCCCTCAAGAATCCGTCATTGAGCAGTGGGATATTCCTGGTTTACAGCAATTATTGGCCAATGAATGGGGTCTAACAATCAACCTTCAGGCTTTAATTGATGCTGATGAATCAATAGATTCGGAAGAATTATTGACTAAGGTTCTTGAGGCTGCTGAGGCTGCTTACCAAGCTAAGGTTGAGATGGTTGGCCGAGATTCATTTGCAAATTTTGAGCGTTCAGTCACTTTGCACAGTCTTGATACAAATTGGCGTGAGCATTTAGCAGCCCTAGATCACTTGCGTCAAGGCATTCACTTAAGAGGGTATGCTCAAAAAGATCCTAAGCAAGAGTATCGAAGAGAATCATTTGAATTGTTTGCTCGTCTATTAGATGTTGTGAAGCTGGATGTGACTAAAACCATTATGTTGGTGAAGATTCAAACTCCAGAAGAGTTGGCTCAAGCATCCGAATCCATGCAAGAAGAATTGAGTGACTTGAAGGGCGTGCAGTATCAGCATGCCAACTCTGAGTCAGAAGAAGATGAATCTTCAGAAACATCAATGCCTATTCAAAATGGATCTAAAGTAGGACGTAATGACCCATGCCCATGTGGCAGTGGTAAGAAGTACAAACAATGTCATGGTCAACTCAGCTAATTTTTTAATGTAGCTAGCCGAGTTATTTATTTTTTTGCTTTATTAAAGAGTGTGCACATGTCAGTTAATTCACCTTTACCCATTGCAAGTGATTTAAATCCTGTTGAGGGCTTACGTTTAGGTTTTGCGGAAGCAGGAATTAAAAAGCCGGGACGTAAGGATGTTTTGGTTTTTGAATTGGCTGAAGGTACAAGTGTTGCTGGTGTATTTACCAAAAATCGCTTTTGTGCGGCACCGGTACAAATTTGTCGTGAGCACTTAAATGTCAGTCAAAAAGAAAATTTACAAATCCGCGCACTTTTAGTTAACACGGGTAATGCAAATGCTGGTACTGGTGAGCCTGGGTATCAGAATGCCATTAAAACCTGTGATGAATTAGCCAAGCTCTTAGGCATACGTCGTGAGCAAGTCTTGCCTTTTTCGACAGGGGTCATTCTTGAGCCTTTGCCAGTTGATAAAGTCATTGCCGGTATGCCTCAAGCGATCAGTGGGCTAAAGGCTGATAACTGGTTGAATGCTGCGGAATCCATTATGACGACGGATACACAGCCTAAGGCCTGCTCCACAAAAATAGAGGTCAATGGTCAACAGATCACTCTAACAGGTATTAGTAAAGGTGCTGGGATGATTCATCCCAATATGGCTACCATGTTGGGATATGTCGCTACAGATGCCAAGATTGCACAAGATTTATTGCAAAAATTAACAACGGAAGTGGCAGACGTATCTTTTAATGCGATTACGATTGATGGTGATACGTCAACCAATGATTCATTTGTGGTGATGGCGACCGGTGCGTCTGGTCTTGAGATTCCAAGTTCTGGCGTTGCTTATGAAGCATTTAAAAAAGCACTTACTGAGATTAGCCAAAAACTTGCTCAAATGATTGTGCGTGATGGTGAGGGTGCAACCAAGTTCATCACGATTCAAATTGATGGTGGCAGGAATAAAGAAGAATGTAAGCAGGTTGCTGAAGCCATTGCACATTCTCCTTTAGTGAAGACTGCTTTTTTTGCAAGCGACCCTAATTTAGGCCGTATTTTGGCTGCCATTGGATATGCAGGCATTGCTGATTTAGATGTTAACGGTGTTCAACTCTGGTTAGATGATGTTTGGGTTGCTAAAAACGGTGGCCGCCATCCCGACTATAAAGAAGAGGATGGTCAGCGCGTAATGAAGAAGTCTGAAATTCAAGTAAAGGCTGATTTGGGACGCGGGAAAGCCTCACAAACCATTTGGACTTGTGACCTATCTCATGAGTATGTCTCAATCAATGCAGACTATCGCTCTTAACTCTGAAGTCTTGGTTTAGTGACTCACCTTATTATTTATGTCAGATAAATTAGATCGCTTATTAGCCAAACTAGATGCCTGGATGCCTCAAGAGTTATCTGAGGCTGATTGGAATTCGGCGGTTGCATTTCGTTGGCGCCGTAAAGATACTTTGTTAGGTAAGTTAGGCTATCTTCAGGCTGTTAAACATACCTCCGATATTTCCTTTGCAGATCTTCAGCATATTGATCGTCAAAAGGATCAAATATTTAGTAACACCAAGCATTTTGTCGCTGGTAAACCAGCGAACAATGTTTTGCTCACTGGTGCTCGAGGGACTGGTAAGTCTTCGCTTATCAAAGCTTGTTTGAATGAGTTTGCTGCTAAAGGTTTGAGGTTGGTTGAGGTTGATAAAGAGCACCTCACTGACTTGGGTGACTTGACTGAATTATTGGCAGTACGACCTGAGAAATTTATTATCTTTTGTGATGATCTATCTTTTGAAGATGGAGAGTCAGGTTATAAATCACTTAAATCTGCATTAGATGGTTCTGTAGCTGCGCAAGTTGAAAATATTTTGATTTATGCAACATCTAATCGCCGCCATCTCTTGCCGGAATATATGACTGATAATGAGTCATATCGACATACATCGGATGGTGAGATTCATCCGGGTGAGGTGGTTGAGGAAAAAATTTCTTTATCAGAGCGTTTTGGATTGTGGATTTCTTTTTACCCACCCAAACAAGATGAGTATTTAGATATCGTAGGACATTGGTTAAATCACTTTGGTTTAAATCAGTCCCAGATCGAAGCAGCCAGACCAGAGGCATTAATTTGGGCGTTGGAGCGAGGTTCTAGATCAGGTCGTGTTGCATGGCAATTCGCACGGCACTGGGCAGGTCAACAGGACGATTAATGGCAGATACTTCATTAGGGCGACCTATTGTGGAGGTAGCCGTTGGTGTTTTGCTTAAAAAAGATGACGCTGTTTTATTGGGGCAGCGGCCAGAAGGTAAGCCTTACGCGGGCTATTGGGAGTTTCCTGGTGGAAAAATTGAAGCAGGTGAATCCCTGTTTGAAGCTCTTCAGCGTGAGTTAACTGAAGAAATCAACATTCGCATTTTGGATGCCAAAGAGTTTTTAACGATTGAGCATGATTATCCCCACGCCTATGTCCGTTTACACGTTTGTTTAATTCGTAACTGGGAAGGTGAACTGAGGGGTCTTGAAAATCAGGCAATTGCTTGGTTGCCTTTAACCGACATTCCTCATATTGAAGCTTCAGAGTTGCAACCAATTTTGCCGGCAACATTACCTATTCTGAAAAAGCTTCAATCTATTTTATAAGTTGAGTTTGATGTAACAGTTTGATTAAAAGTTACACAAAGACATTTTAAATTCATAATCTTTAGGTAATGGTTTAGGTTTGCTAATACCATCACACTCCATGAATCGAATCCAAAGCATGTATTTGTTAGCGCTAATTTCTGGGATGATGCTTGGATCTTTAATGGATATGCGCATTAACTGATAAGTTTTACCAGAGAGCATTTGTTGATACGCCCCGTTAGTAGCAATCATGCTACTCGCTTGACTTGATTCTCTAAGCAATTTCAAGAACATGCTACTCGCTTCACTCCAGGGTTCCAGTGGAGCCATATAGGATTTTAGTGAGTCCCTTCTTGTGGGGGCATCGATAAATTGCCATGCATGATAGGAGGGCAAGTCAACAGGACTTGTACCGCCTGGAACACTTAAGCGAGTGCGAATTGTGTTCAACCATTCGCTATCCGTAATTAATGAATTGGGTTTGCCAATGGTGTTATTAATTTTGTTCCAAATGACATTCATTTCATTAAGCGTTTTATCAAGAATAGCTTGATCAACACCTTTTTGATTTTTAAGAGACTCAAGGCTATGCTTTTGACGGTCAAGCTCTTTCATTAAACTTGATTTCAAATCTGCTCTTGCTGTAATTTCGCCTAAATCAAAAATAATCGAAATGGCTTGATGCATATCTCGCGCATCATCTTTTTCAACATGGTAATGGAACCGATCAAATAAGTACTCTAGTCGAAGCAAGCTTCGAACTAGCTCATTGAAAGGATACTCATAAATGATCATATGGAGCGATTCTAGACTGAAAAAGCCTTGAAATAACTGTTTTTATGAAGTTTTTTGAAGAATTTTATTGTGTAAATTTAGGCACTGCATTTCTAGATGATCTAAACCCTTATCATTTTCAATAATAAATTGGGCTTTCTTTAATCTGTCGGCTCTCTTAATTTGATGACCCATAATTTGAAGTACCGTTGCTTTATCTAAATGACTTCTCTCTTGAACTCTAGATAGTTGGAGCTCCTCTGGGCAATCAACCACAACGACCAGGTCTATTCTTGGGGGCTCTTGCTGGTACCAAGTGCCTGATTCAAAAAATAGTGGCACAACAAAAACAACATAGGGAGAATTAGCTTGTGAGCTAACCTTTTCAAGGGTGTCATCTGATATTTGGTTAATCAAGGGGTGGGTGATCTCTTCTAATCTAGCTTTGGCGCCAGAATTATGAAAAATTTCATGCCTCATTTTTTCTCTATTGAGAGCCCCATTAGGCAAAATAAAGCTTGAGCCAAAGACTTCAGCAATTTTTGGCATGGCTTGACCGTTAGGCCCCGTGATTTCATGGGCGATTTTGTCAAAATCAATGATTTTGGCTCCCAATTTTTCTAAACAGTGGGCCGCTGCACTTTTACCACTACCAATGCCGCCAGTTAATCCAACCCGAAAAATGGTGGGCTTAGCCTTTATGGAGGGTAAAGTGGTTGATATATTCATTGAATTACCTATTTTAGAGGCACATTTCGCCCCGATTCCCTTTGTTTTTAATATACTTTGTATATATTAATCATAATAAAAGAGTTAAATGCAAGATTTTTACCCAATTAATAATCTAGGCTATGTCATAGTCGGTTTGTGCATTTTCATAACTCTCCTTTTTATTGGCCTTTGGGCTTACAAAAACTCTAAAAATAAGAGCGAAGAGAATTTATCCTCAGAGTTAATGCTGGAAAAACAAGTTGCAGAGCAAGACCCGTTATGGAAAAAGGCGCTTGAAGAAATTAATCTCATTCAAGGTAGTTTAGATAGAGATTTTGAAATGTTGCAGAAAAATTTAGCTCAAGAGCGTTATCAGGTCACTGCCAATGCAGAATTAGCTAAAAAATTAGCTACCAAAAAACAACTGCCATTAACGTTATTTAGGATATATGAAGAGACTCGGTCATACCCTAAAAAGCAATCAGATGCTAAAGCTGAAGATCTAAAGTGGCATAAGCAAATAGGACTAACCGATTTATTTGTTGATCAATTAATTGTGGATGTTGGCCTCAGGGTCGCATTTAAGTTGTTTAGCAGAGATTATGTGCTTAGCTCAAAGTGGCACGAGTATTCGCAAGTGAAGTTTTTGGAGCTCACTCTGTTGGATGGTAATAAAGACGCCTGTTTGATTGTTAGAGTCAGGCCCGAGGAATCGGAGTCAAAAATATTGCTTGAGGAAGCTGTTATAGCAATGAAATCCGGAGCGTGGTTACGGGACTTATTAACTTGTCGCATGCTCATGGATGTTAGAGAGGCGGAGTTAGTTTTGAGAGCTAAGCACCAAGACGTCGAAAGACTAAAAAAGCAATTTGTATAGAATGACCTAGAAAGCCATGAGAATGTATAGCAAGAATAAAAAAATAAAAAAAATTAAAGGTTTAAGTTATTGGTTTTTTGCCTTGTCGTTATTGATATTGGCTTTAGCTACTGCTTGGATGGGTTACTTGGGTCAACAGACCTTAGACTTTACAAAAGAGAACGCATCAATTGCCATTAAGAATCCATTATTTACAGACTATCTTCTTGAATTGGGTGTTGAGCATTCAACTAAAGTAATCCCAACAAATCCTGTTGCGAATAATGAGTTACCCAAAACAATACCTCTTGGTAACCCCATTGCTGCAGCTAAAGAAAAATTAATTCAAACTGAAAAATCTAATTTAAATATTCAGGAATCGTCTGAAGAAACCCTGCTAAAAATATTTTCCAATTTAAGGGGTTTTGAGAATAAGCGTGCTGAAACTATTTTAAGAAAAATAAATCCAATAGTTGCACACGTCCAAAAAGGTTCGTTGGCTGAGGGTTGGGGCTTCAAGTCAGGCGATCAAATTAAAATGATTGGAGTTGAACCAATTAATTCGGTCTGGGATTTTTACCAATTAGTTGATACAACAACAACTCAACAGCTTTCTTTTTCTATCGCGCGCGGAAAAAAACAACTACAAATTACCTCAACAGATGGAAAAGAAAATTTTTCAGTTAATCAGATTGGGATCTTATTTGTTATTCCTGATGGTTTAAGTTACATCTCAAAATCGGATGGGGTAAGTTTAGCGAATCAATTTGACGAGCAATTTGTCAAGGTTGTAGGCGAAAGCCTTAAAAAAGACTACGTATCTAGTTTGAATACTTTTATCTCCGGTCTTATGTCAATGGGGTTCAATCAAAACTTTGATTTAGATAAGTATGAAAAAATAAATACGACTGGAATGCTAACTTGGCATCATGAAAAGTATTTAAATCAAATGGATGCGTTCCATGGTAAGTTGCGATCCAACATCTCCAATCAAGAGACTGTTATGAAAGCATTTCAACAGGCTTTGCTTGGATTTGCTGCTGCGTTCATTTTATGTATTTCAGCTTTTGTGATTCGTTTACGTTTCTTGTCTAACCAAAATTTAGAAAGCTAATTGATGTTAGAGCAACAGCAATGGTTGGGTTTTGAAATTAATCAGCGTAAGTTGGCGTTGCCATTGAGCGCTGTTGCATCTGCTTTTTATAGTGTTTTGCTTAAGACGCCGGCCAAGCCATTTGGCCTTGAAGTGCATGAAGGAGTACCTGTCTTTCTCCTGTCACCTGCCGAGCTTTTTGGAGTTGAGTTAAAGACCCTGGAAAATGAATCAGAGCCTTCATCGTGGGTGATAGTTTTAAAGTCTAATGAAGATGCCGATATTGGTTTTAGGGTTCAGAAAACAATTGGACCGTTTCACGCCGTCATCAATCTTGAAAATCAAATTCATTATTTGGATCAAGTTCTTGATGTGGTGAGTCTACTGGAGAATACGCATGACTAACTTTTTTAAAATTTTAAGTGAAATGCTGTCTAAAAAAGATTTTGGTAGAAAGTTACTTTTAGTATTTTTGCTAATTTGTGCGCTAACTTCATTTGGTGTTTCCATTATGATCGAGCGACATAAAAATACCTCAGCAGCCGAGGCTTTGCAAAAAAGTGAACAGGTGAAAATTTATGTTGAAAAAATTAATTTATCAAGGCAAGTTGTAGAGGTATCTCAATCTCTTGGAAGTGATTACTTTAGTAGAGTTAATCGAGCGCAAAAGCAATTGGAAAAGCTTGTTGGTCCCGAAAAAATAGATCCAATTTTGGAAAAATTACTTCTAGAAAAGCCAGTATCCGATCAACACGTTAAGGCTCGAATCTTTCTTCTTCGAGATGCTATGAAGAATTTGGTTTCAACTGAGAAAAGTATTATTGCTCTAAGTTCTGGGTTGGAGGCTGCTCAAGCTATAAGCCATGTATCTAAGAAGTCTTTGCTTGATATTAATCGTATACGTACGGATTCTCCATTCAGAAAAACAGCTGAAGCTATGTCGTCGCTTTCAATCGCTTTGCAAAATTGGACTAATAATGTCGGTGATGTTGAGTCTACAAAGCAGCTTCAATCATCTTTACTATTGGCTGCTGATCAGAAGCCAATATTAGAGGCTTTGAATAAAGATAATAAATTTAATGCTGCTCAAGAGAATATTTATAAGGTTTTGAAAAAGACCCCAGTATGGGTCAGGTCTGCAGAGTATGCAGATGCGCTTGAGAAATTCACGGTTTCTCGAGATAAGGTTTTGGATCTCACAAAAGATAAAGATATTTATGATGCCATTGCAAGTTCGCTGGAGTCGAGTGTCAGCAGTGGTGATGCTCAAGTATTTCTTGATATGACTCACCTCTTGACCATTATTTCAATCGTGGGAGCGTTAATCGTTATTGTTGTTGGTGATAGGCGTAAGAGTTACAGCGATATCGATATTCAAGATATCGGGCATTCTAAAAAAGTGAGTTTCTTGCGAGAAACACAAGATATTTTGCCGTACACCCAAATTGCTGTGAACCAGGTTTCTGATCTTGGGGGTAAGGTTTTAAAAGCGTTAAAACGTTTTCATGGGGTTCTTACTGAAGCGAGTTTATCTGGTCAAAGAGATCGTGTGGATGCTCTTAAGCCGATGAATCTTGTTGAGACGGAATTATTAAGAATGCGTCAAGAAATTGTAGCTTTACGTGAACAAACGATACAAATGTCTTTATCTAACTCCGGTATCTCATCGGGTGGCAATGTGGCAGATCAATGCATCAGGATAAGTGCCATAGTTGATAACTTAGAGCAAAATCTAGTGCAAGTTGATACGTCAATCAAACAAGCCTTTGCATACAAGCAAGGTATGGAGAAAAATGATTTGCATAAGATTAGCCGAGAGTCTGAGGGTCTTATTTTGGCGCTCACTCAATGGGAGAGGCAAATTGAACGTATGGATGGCGTTTTAGAAGAAATGAGTGACGCGCTTGAACATGCTATTCATGGGGAAAATTTTGAGTCTGAACCTAGGAGCACCTCATCTTTTAGATTGGATGCTTAGTTGTGGCTAACGACTTTTTAACACTTTTCGTTACTGATATTAATCGCTCATTTGATGGTTTAATTCTTTCTATTGAAAGAGATCGGCCAGACTTGTTGCAAGCAGCATTGCATGCAAGAGATCTGGCAGATGCCCTGAGTAGCGTTGGTTTATTGCAGCTTAGCGCTATTACTGCTGATATCGCTAGGCAACTATCTCAAGAGCAACAATCAGTTTTACCTGTGACGTACCAGTTGGTAGAGCTTCTAAAAAAAGCTCTTGATGTCTTGGCTGCAACAGATGACGTGGTGATTATTCCTGATCAAATTGACGAAATTCAAAAGTTAGCTAATAGCATGTTGGATTTGTCTCAATTAAATGAACCACTTAAAAATCAATTTAATCTCAATCCTAATTCTGATGTCATGCCTGCGACATCAAAATCATGGCAAATAAATGCAGTAGATTCGCAGCAACCCAGCCCGACAAAGCCATCTCAAGTTTCCAGTTTATATTCTGGGGCAATTCTGCTGGCCCAAAGAAGGCATGCGCTTAATACAGTTCAAAGGATTCGCAGATTGGTCTTTGAGCAAGCATCTCCAAAAGATGTGGATAGTTTGTTAGGTGAGCACCAAGATGCTCTTTTAGAGTTTGGTCAATTAAATCTTGCTAATTATCTTGATGGAATAGCAGAGCAAGTAGATGCGGCTATGATTTTGGCCGATGCTGATGTGTTGGAAGCTCTTTCTACGATTTTAAGCATACTGCCTAAGGCTTCACTATTAAGAGTCTCAAAGCAAGCTTTAACTTTATTCATTGATTTGCAAAATGTCTCTCCAAGCCCTTTAGAGTTAGAAAATGCAGGTCAATTGGTAGCCAATCTTTCAGGACGTCTAGAATTTGTTAATCAATCTGTTCGATTAATTATTCCAAGTAGTTTAAAAAGAATGCGGCTAATCTCGTTTATGAGAGGGGCTGATCAATTTGTTGTTAGCTGGGCGCAGTTGGTTTCCGTCGGCAATGTTCTCAACACAGTAGGCACATATGATGCCTTGGGGGGTGCGGAGGGTTGTCCTAAAGAAATCACTCTCATGTGCGGCCTGCAAAGCTGTACTTTGTATGCCGAGGAATTATTGCCAGTTTCGAATATGAATGTATTTGCCTTGCCTAGTTTATTAACCGGACCAGAATGGTTGCGCGGTGTTGCCATAGATCACGCTAATCGTCCATACTCTTGGATCTCCTTAAAAAGGACCGCATGAGGAAGGTTAGAGAAGTGATGGCTCAACGTTTTTCAATAAGGTTTCTAAGCTTTAGAAAAGCTTTTTTTATGAGCTTATTCATGAGCTTAGGGCTTACTTTTGGTACTTTGGGGTATGCCCAAACGCAAATTCCACTTTCCTTGGATAAATCAATACGTCAATTTGTATCAAAACACCCAACAATGGCTGGATTAAAGGTGGATATTGAGTATATTGACTCAAAAATCAAGCTGCCAAACTGTGCTGGCCCAATTGATGTTGCTTTGCCCGCCCGGGTAAGACCTTGGGGGCGGGTTAACTTACAGCTGCGCTGTCAGACTGGAAAAGGTTGGTTTATATCATTACCCATCAAAGTTTTAGTATTTGGTGAGTATGTACTCACTACCAAGTTTATCAATTCTGGATATAGAATATCACCTGCTGACGTCCGCATAATCGAAGGAGATTTGAGTTCGCTTCCAGATGATGTGGTTCGCTCTATTAATGAGGCAACGGGTAGGCAAGCTGTTAGGGCTATTCAGGCGGGGTCCTATATTTCGCTAAACAATTTAAAGGAACCATCCGTAATAAAGGTAGGAGATCGAGTCAGAGTCCAGGTGATTGGGGCCGGTTTTCAAGCAACAGGTGAGGGAATTGCTCAATCATCCGGTTCAATTAATGAGATAATAAAAGTTAAATTACCGGATGGTCAGGTTCTCCAAGGGACAATCAGCTCACCCGGGGCAGTAGAAATTAATGTGAATTAATAAGAGAAGAGTTAAGTTTGAAGATTAATGACAGCAGACCTCTAGTAACAACAACTGATGCTAAAAAAGGCGTCGGATCTCCTGTTGATTCAAAAAAGTCAAATGTCAGCAGTGGTGAATCCGCTGGACCTTCAGCAACACCCGCGGTCAATATCGGGATTAATTCGTCAGTTGCTCAAACAACTAACGCACCAGCAAGTACATTAGCTCATCAAATTTCAGAAACTGAAGCCTTATCTAAAATTCGTGAATTAATTGAAAAAGGTGAATTCAAAATGGATTTCCCTAAGATAGCAGAGCAAATGCTCAAAGACGCTGTCTCTGCTATTGATCGATCAAAAAACAATTAAAGACCGATTCGAGTGTCTAGTGCAATTCAAACACAAGTTAATCAAGTAGCTCAAGCCGTATCTTTTTTGAGAGCAGTTCTTGAAGAAGATCGAATGGATGATCTAGCCGATGCGCTAGCAAAAGCTCAAGCAGCACTTGATCAGATGAACTCATATCCAGGTGGCGTTGAACAGTTAAAGAAGGATATCTCTTTACTTGATGAACACTTGAAAACAGAAATAGAAGAGAAGTTGCAGAAGGCTGGAGTGGATCATCAGATTAACGGTGAGTTGATCAAATTGGCGATGCAAAAAAATGCAGCTCTTCAGGCATTTATGGCTCAACAATCAGACTCTGCAACCTACTCAAGTTCCGGCAGTATTCCAAATCTAACGGGTGGCGTATTGTCTCGTAAGGTGTAGGGGCATCAAAAGTATCAGGTAAGGGGAGCTAGTTCCCAATAAAATAAAAATTAGCGAAGCAAAGTTATTTAAAGGTATTGAAAAAGATACAACATGAATAATAATTTTTCTGAGGCCCTGATTTATTTATTGACCTATTTAATGCCCATGCAGGCGCCTGGCGTACTATTCTTTTATGCCCTTGGAATTATCTTCATTAAAACAGCCACCAATAGAGGCATCGCTAAAATAGGGCGCCATATAGCTAGTATTTCAGCGATTATTTTTTCTGCAGCAGTCATTAAGATGTTTAACCAAGAAAACATCCAATCAGTCTCTGAAAACACCGTTACTTTTTACTTATTTATCGCATTTGTTTGCTTTGCAGGAGCTTATGTTTCATCGTATAGATTGGTTGATATTCAAGGTGAGCAACTTGAAAGTATCTTTTCAAAATTAAAAAAATTAGCAATAGAAGAGAAAAAAACAACACAAACAGAGATCTCAATCGATTCGGAAGTTAAAGGTGAGATAGTAGAAGATAAAAAATATCAAAATTATTTTAGGGGGCAATTGTTAGCTGCAAGATTGCCAGATAATGCTTTTGATTACAAAGCATTAAGCATTCAGGAGTTGGTGAAGAATAAGTTCTTCTCAGTTAAGCAGGAAGAAGAAGTGTTGTATCTCATGTTTTTTAGTGACCATGTGGCTGTCGAATCCGATGGGTTCTTGAAGGTGTTTAACTCATTCGAAGAATGTAAAGCCGCACATAAAAATAATAATATTAAAAAGCTTCACCCACCGGGATCGGTTTTGACACTTGAAATTAGTGCGCTATTTAATTAACTCAAATCTTTCTTAAGATCTGAGCGGATGCGAATCATTGCCTGTGTGTGAAGCTGGCTGATCCTTCCGGGAGTCAACTGCATCACAACCGCAATCTCGCGATACGATAGCTCTTCTTGATAGTGTAAGGCCATGATTAATTGCTCTTTTTCAGGCAAATTTTTAAGAGTGGCCTCCATCTGACTAGCAATTTGCTTCATCGAGATTAAGCGCATTGGATCATTGGCGTGATCTGATGGCAGCATGTCTTCTGGCAAGTCATCTAATGGCATCAAATTAACCATGCTGCCAATCACTGCAAAATAGTCATCTAAGCTAAGACCTGCTGCTTCTGCTATTTCTAAATCATCTGCTGGTCGCCCCAATTTCTGCTCGAGTGAACGAGTTACTTTTTCTAAGGATGTGACTTGATCTCTTTGATGTCTTGGAAGAATGTCATTTTTTCTACAAGAATCATAAATAGCACCTCTAATTCTAGTTTTTGCATACACTTCAAAACTGAGATTGGGTTGCGGTTCATAACGTTGTAAGGCATCTAATAAGCCAGTCATACCCTCTTGAATAAGATCATCTACTTCGACGTTAGCAGAAAGACGTGATGCAATGTGGTGAGCGATCTTTTTGACAAGAGGGGTGTGAGTCTTAATCGCCTCATCAAGATTATGGCTGTTGTACGGGTTGGCCGAGCGAGGACGCATACTAAGACTTAACTTGCTATTTTGTTAGCCATCTGTTTGAAAAGGCCAGCTGGCAAGAGGAGGTCTTTCTTTTTCACAGTTGTATCAGTTTCTTGGGTGGATAATTCACCTAGGGATGTTGCACCTACCCAGCAGAGCAGTTCAATGGGCTGTTCAAGGTATTGTGTTGCTGCAGTCTTTAGTCTTTCAAAGGCTTGCTCACCTTCTTTTCGATCAAGGCCGCCAACCATCATGACTGGAATTGGTTTTTCTGTTCCAGTTAATGTGAGCTCCTTAATAAGTCCCAAGGTTTTAACCAAAGAGTCGCTATTCACAGAGGCTATGACAATGTAATTAATTTCTTTGCTGTAAAGCGAAAGAACCGGATTAAATGGGTCAGTTGTTGCTATGACAAAATAATCAATATTCATCCCTAGTTGATGCAGACGAATATCAAGAGCAGGGCCTCTTGTTTTTTTAGTTTTAAAGTACTGATGAATTCTGGCACTACTTGCAAACCAAAGATTTTCATCGACCTCGCGTATGCATTTTTCAATTCCAATTAGATTTGAAAAAGCCTGTCCTAAGTCATATTGCACAGGATAGGAAAATCCCGCTAACCCTTGACGTTGGTTAAGAGGTACTTCATCAATCAATAGGACTTTATGATCCGCTTTACGAAGTGAGTGTGCGGTGCCTAAGCCAATCGCAACAGTGCTATCAGCATCTAAAGCACTTGCCAACACATAAGCCTTGGCATAAGGTTGGCCAAAAATGTTTCTTAAGCCTTCCGCTTGGTCTGTGGCGCTAATACTTGCTGGGCTATCTGGGTTCATGAGAAGTTCTTTTTAGTCCAGTCGTTAAGATGGTCTGCCATGAGTGCCGGTACTTGATCATCATTGACATTTAAATTATTGCCTAAATGTCGTGGATGCATGGCTCTATGCGCAAGGTAAGGGATATTCGCTTGACTTAAATCTTCGGGAACTCGTTGCCCATTAGATAAGAATAGCAGGGGTAGCTGATGTCGAATGAGGCAATCTAATACAGGGGCTAGTTGGGCTGCTTCATCAGTTTTAGTAATGATGGCACCTAGAATACTAGATTGATCACCTTCCTTGGATGCTTGATTGTGGAGCATGATGACGTCTTCTTGAGTTCTTAAGTCTGTCGTAGAACTCATGACCAAGATGCGGTGGGCATGACGTGAACCTTCTTTGAGAAGTTGTGATTGTTCGATCATGAGAACGTCGCGTTGATTCACACCTGCAGTATCAAGGAGGATAATTTTTCTTTGTGATAGCTCATCAATTTTTGATGCCAAATCTTCACTATCTCGAAGAGAGACAACTGGTAGACCAAGAATTTTTGCAAAAACCTTTAACTGTTCTTGAGCTCCAATACGGTAAGTATCAGTCGTTAACAAGGCAACTTGATTTCGTCCATATCGAAGAACACATCGAGCAGCAACTTTTGCAACCGTTGTAGTTTTACCCACCCCAGTTGGGCCAATAAAAGCAAAAACACCACCCTGATCAAAAGCGGTAATTGGGTCGACTAATTTAATCATGCCCTCAAGTTTGAGTTGAGCTTGATGAAGTAGTTTCTTTACGTCACCTTCTTCAGTTAAATCTTGAACCAATTGTGCGCACAACTTAGGTGAAAAACCAGCACTCAATAAAGCTTTTGTAACTTCGGCTTGGTTAACTGCTTGCTGTTGCATGTTGCCCCAGTAGTTCGTCGCTAGATGCGACTGCAGCATTTTTTTAACTTCTTCTACTTCAGCAATTAAGCGTTCAACTCTTGGGGACTCATTAGGGCTGGGTGAGTGACCCGCTAATTTTGAATTGTCAGAATGATTGGTTGGCTGAAGGTTATTGGGTTGAATGACTGGGCTGCGATCTAAACCTCTTGCCCTTGAGCTGTTTTGCAGAACATCTGCAATGACTAAACCACCTAGGTTAGGAATAGAGCCTGGCTTCTTTTCAAGGGGTGGCTCTGAAGTAAAAGTCTTAGCCTGAGTTGATGGAAAAGTAGTTTTCTGATTGGCTAGATAAGATAGTGCATCCGGTGAGATAGCAACAATTTCAACCCCTTCTGGAACATCTTTAGTTGAAAGCACCATCGCATCAGACCCCATCTTTTCTCTAACCATTCTTAGAGCTTCAGCTGAGTTGGCGGCAACAAATTTTTGCGGTCCCATAATGATTCGTTAACCTCGATTAGTGTTAGGCGCAGCTTGTGAGCACAGTACTTGATAGTAAGATAAATTAGAGGTTGGTGGTAGTTCACCCATACCTAAAACAATAACTTGAGGCCGCACTCTTTTAGCCAACCTTGAGAAGGTCAAACGGCATCTGGTGCTGCAAACGATCACCGGTGGCAAGTTAAGACTTTCAAGTGCGTCTACTCCGCGAATAACTTCTTCACCAAATAGTCTGGCTAAGCCTGGTTCAATAACACCGTCAGGCGCTACTGAGTTATTGCCAATGGCTTGGTCAATCAGTCTTTCAAACTCTGGTTGTATACCCAATACGGAATAATTGATTGAGTCGCCAAATGTTTCTTGAACAATAGTTCTTCTAAGAGCGAAACGAATATGCTGAAGCATATCTTGTGGCTCAGGTAATTTCGGAGCAACTTCCCCAGCAATCTCAAGAATAGTTCTTAAGTCTTTAATGGGGACACCTTCTTCTAGTAATAATTGAAGGAGTCTTTGTAGGTTAGCAACCGTCACAACTTTTGGAATAACGTCTTCCACTAACTTGGGGTAACTATTCTTAAAGTGTTCTAGCAAATCTTGAGTTTCTTGACGACCGAGTAATTCATGAGCATGTTTGTGTACAAGATGATCTAGGTGCGTGGCAAGAACTACGGCTGGCTCAACCACTGTATAGCCTTTGGTAATGGCTTCATCTCGTTGAGTGCGGTTGATCCAAATAGCAGGCATTCCAAATGTTGGGTCAGTCACTTTAATGCCAGAAATATCTTCTGCACCAGCCGGTTGAATGGCTAGTAACTTATCCGGTAAACATTGACCTCGACCTATCTCAGCGCCATATAGTAAAAAACGATAAGTCTCAGCTTGGAGCTGAAGGTTATCTCGAATATGAACAGAGGGAGTAAGGAAGCCTACATCGCCGATAAATTTTTTACGAATGGCTCGAATACGTTTGATTAGATCACTGTCATCACCTTTTTCAACTAAAGAAATAAGGCGGTAAGGTAATTCTAGGCAAAGTGGCTCAATAACTGGAACATCTTTCCAATCAAGTTCTTCGCGGATGGATGGTGTTGCTGCAACAGCTGCAGCTGTTGCAGATTTTTTAGCAATTTTTGTTTTGATAACCCATGCTAATCCACCAAATACCACGGCAAATGTCAAAAATACAGCATGTGGCATTCCAGGCACGATACCGAGCACACCCAAAATCACGGCAGCAACTGCCAAGCTTGTGCTGTTGGTGCCGAACTGTTTACCAACTTGTTCCGAGAAAGTATCTTCTGTTGCAACTCGCGTTACCAAGATACCTGCAGCTGTTGAAATGATCAGGGCTGGAACTTGCGCTACCAGTCCATCACCAACGGATAGTGCTGCAAATGTTTTAAATGCAGTACCAAAATCCAGGTTGTATTGCAGAACACCAACAATGACGCCACCAATCAAGTTGATTAGCAAAATCATGATTCCAGCAACAGCATCACCACGAACGAACTTTGATGCACCATCCATGGAGCCATAAAAATCAGCTTCTTGGGCGACGTCATTTCGTCTTTCACGGGCTTCATCTTGTTTAATGATGCCGGCGTTAAGATCGGCATCAATGGCCATTTGTTTGCCAGGCATGGAATCTAAGGCAAAACGTGCGGAAACTTCGGCCACTCGCCCTGAACCTTTTGTAATCACCACAAAGTTAATGATGGTAATTACGATAAAAATCACAATACCAACAGTAAAGTTGCCGCCAATCAGAAACTGACCAAAAGCTTCAATGACTTTACCGGCAGCACCGGGACCGGTGTGTCCCTCAATTAAGACGACACGAGTAGACGCAACGTTTAAAGAGAGTCTTAAAAGGGTTGTTAGTAAGAGAACGGTTGGAAAAGCAACAAAATCCTTAAAGCTTTTGATATTGATGGCCAATATCAAAACCATGATAGCCACCGCAATATTGAAGGTGAACAATATATCAAGCAAAAGTGCTGGTAGTGGAACCAGCATCATTACTAGAACAAGTAAAACTAATATGGGTATCGCTGCGGAGGCCGAGGGTGTCGGTAAGCGCTGTAAAGAAATACCAAAAAAAGCCATAAATTAAAGCGCCTAGATAGACCTAAAAAATAATTACTAATTATTAATGCCAAAAATGACAGTAATAATAAAAATTACCATTGATTAATAAGACCAATTCTAACTGATCTTAGGCAAATTTCTTATGAAAAATAGGGCTAATCAGCCTGTTTTGAGCATTTCTGCCATATAAATCCCACTTTTATTAGCTAAAGGGCTATTTGCTTGTGATTTTCATAAGTTATTACCGGGAAATTAAAAAATAAATATCTTCTAAAACAATGACTTATATATTTAATTGTGAATTGGCTAAACAAAAAATAGGTGGCGACCGTAATAGATTACGAAGAAAACTAATTTTTAAAGTAACAACTTAACCAGCTTAAAGCACTAGGAGATTTAAATGCCAGCAATCCTAAATACAAATATGGCTTCTTTGTACGCTCAAAAGAACTTGAGTACTGCCCAAGCAGACTTAGCAAGTTCAGTTCAGAAGTTATCTTCTGGTAAGCGTATTAACAGCGCTAAAGATGATGCAGCTGGTTACGCTGTTGCTGAAGCTGTTAAAGCAACAAAGAACGTAACTGATCAATCAATCCAAAATACACAAGACGCCATCTCTTTAGTTCAAACTGCAGAAGGCGCATTGGATGTTGTAGGTAAGATTTTGCAACGTGTATTGACTTTGGTAACCCAAAAAGAAAATGGCTCATTGACTACACCACAGTTAAATTCAATTAACAATGAAATTGTTAGTTTATTTAAAGAAGTAGCTGAGATTAAGAATAGAACAAAATTCCAAGGTGCTGGAGAATCAATTTTTGGTCGAGTTGGCGCTGTTGGAGTTACGGAGTCAGGCACTGACATACCTGATATGTTGAAATTTTCAACAGGTGATAACTCTACAACCACTATTTCAATTGCAGATTTATCTTTGAAGGCATTATTTACAGGTGTAAAAAATGCAACTGGTTCTGCGGATGTGAATTTATTCCAGGCCGTTACTTCACAAACCACATCAACAGATGCAAATATTCTTACTGCTACTGACAGCATTGCTAGTGCAGACTTTACTTCTAAGGCTGTGATGTCTGCAGTTCAAAATAATATTGCAAACCGTGCTGCACTAGGCACATGGCAGACTCGCCTTAATTACATCGTTGACAACATGCAAACATTGTCAAACAACTTGGCTGATGCCCAGAGTCGTATTGTAGACACTGACTATGCTTCAGAAACTGCTAAGTTGACACGTGGTCAGATTTTGCAACAAGCTGCCACATCTATGTTGGCTCAAGCTAACCAAATGCCAAACGTGATCTTGACACTTTTGAAGTAATTCAAATTAATTAAAAAATTAAATCGGAGATTTAAATGCCAGCAATCCTAAATACAAATATGGCTTCTTTGTACGCTCAAAAGAACTTGAGTACTGCCCAAGCAGACTTAGCAAGTTCAGTTCAGAAGTTATCTTCTGGTAAGCGTATTAACAGCGCTAAAGATGATGCAGCTGGTTACGCTGTTGCTGAAGCTGTTAAAGCAACAAAGAACGTAACTGATCAATCAATCCAAAATACACAAGACGCCATCTCTTTAGTTCAAACTGCAGAAGGCGCATTGGATGTTATGGGTAAGATTTTACAGCGCGTATTGACGCTTACAACTCAAAAAGAAAATGGTTCTTTGACGGATAGCCAAAAAACTTCAATCAATAATGAAATTGCAAGTTTATTGAATGAAACTGCAGAGATTAAGAAGAGAACAAAATTCCAAGGTGCTGGAGAATCAATTTTTGGTCGAGTTGGCGCTGTTGGAGTTACGGAGTCAGGCACTGACATACCTGATATGTTGAAATTTTCAACAGGTGATAACTCTACAACCACTATTTCAATTGCAGATTTATCATTACTAGACGCAACGTCAACAACAAGTAATTTAGGTTTGGTTAGCGCTTCAGCTGGTGCAGATGCTACAGCAAAAGCAACGGCTGGCAAAATTGACTTTGCAGATGCTGCTGACGCCACTGCAGGAACATTGGTTGCTGCTGACGTCCAATATTTAAAAGCAAGTGTTGTTATGACTGCTGTTCAGAAAAATATTGATAACCGTGCAAACTTAGGCACATGGCAAACTCGCTTGAACTTCATCGTTGACAACATGCAAACATTGTCAAACAACTTGGCTGATGCCCAGAGTCGTATTATCGACACAGACTATGCTTCAGAAACCGCTAAGTTGACACGTGGTCAGATCTTGCAACAAGCTGCAACATCTATGTTGGCTCAAGCTAACCAAATGCCAAATGTGATCTTGACACTTTTGAAGTAATTTGAAGTATTGAAATATTATGGAAATAACATTACCCTAATAACATGTGTTGTTAGGGTAATGCATTAATAAACGAGGTTTCAACATGAATCCTATTAGTTCGAGTACCGCAGTACCAGTTGCTATTACCCAGCAAGAGCCACGAAATGTCTCTGCTGGTAAAGGTGATTCTGCGCCAGTTGTGCCAGCATTCAAAGCGCCTGAAATCACTCCTAAAAAAGAGGTGGTGATTGCGCTTGATACGACAGGTACGTCTGCTGCAAGCGTTCGTGAATTTGCCCAGCCAATTGAAAAAGTTGTGCAGGCTGCTGCTGCTGCCATTCAAGACTTTATTCAGTCAAAAGGCTCTAATCTAAGTGTTAGCGTTGACCATACAACCGGTTACCATGTGATTCAAGTCACAGATGCAAGCGGTAATCTGGTTATGCATTTACCTTCCGAAGCTGCAGTTCGAGTGGCTCACAATATGGAAAGTTTACAAGGGTTATTCGTTAATAACGTTGCATAGGTTATTAGTCGCATGCAGTGCATGCAAGATGGCATGTAACTTGCATGTTTTTAAGCATTAAAAACATTTCAAAAAGCAAATCATGGCCGTTAGCTCAACCTCAGGTAGCACATCATCTTTAGCGGGATCCAATGGAAGCCTTGGTAACGGTACTGTTATCGACGTTAACTCGATTGTTTCAAAGCTAGAGGTCGTTGAGCAAGCACCAATTGATAAGGTCGCTAAAGATATTGATAGGAATAACGTTGCTATCAGTGACATGGGCACGATTAAGGCAAAAATTGCCGCTTTGCAAACTGATTTTCAGTCTTTCTCTGACTCCAATATTTATTCCAATAAATTAGTTAATAGCAGTGACTATACGGTTGTAGATGCTGCTGTTAGTACAGGTTCCGCAGCAATTGCTGGAAATTACAATATCAATGTCACTGCACTAGCTGCATCAGCCTTTGCCGGATTTGGTGGGTTGGATGCTAATAATGTTGCTTGGCCAACAACAATCACTGATCCTGCGACATCCGATACAGCAACTTTAAGAAGTTTTTTTAGTGTTAGCCCAACTGCTTCAAACATCATCACTGTTGGTGCAACAGGCGATATTCCAGGTGTATCGGTCGATTTAACTCAATTTACGAGCCTCAATGCCGTTCGCGATAGGATTAATTCGTTATCAACCTCTGTGCGTGCTTCAGTTGTCGATACAGGTAACGGATACAGTCTAACTTTAACCGCTATGAATGGTGGGGCGGCTAACAACTTAGTTTTAAAAGATAGTTTAGGGGCTAACTTGGCTTCTACTGTGAGCTCTGCTGGAGTTGATGCAAAGTTTACGATTAATGGTCAATCATTTATCAGACCATCGAATAGCGTTTTAAATGCTGTGCCTGGTCTAACCTTGCAGCTAGGTAAGATAGGTAGCTCTTTATTGTCAGTGACATCTGCCTCAGCACAAAATGCACAAACAGTATTAACTCAGATTATTGATAACTACAACAGTTTGATTTCTTCCTATACAGAGTTGAGCAAGTATGATCCTGATCCCTCTAAAAGAGGTTCTTTGTATGGTGAAAGTAATTTATCTTTTGTGATTGACTCTATCACCAACTCCCTAATGAATGGCTTTAAAGACGCCGCAGGGTCAACGCCATTGCTTGATAAAAATGGTAGAGCTATCAGCTTAATTACATTGGGTCTTGAGCTACAGTTAGATGGAACACTACAGTTCAATAGCACGATGTATAACAACTCAGTCAGTAATGGTGTATTTGACAAGTTAGCTGCCGGTTTTTCAGCGCCGACTTATGCCTCAATCAATGCAGCTATTGGTTTAAGTGGCATGACAGGTAGTATCGCAACCAATATTGATGGCATTAAGAGCGAAAATACAACTTTGCAGTCAAGAGTGAAGGATATGCAAACTCGTAAAGCAGAAAAAATGGCTAAATATGCTGCTCAATACGCGGCATTAGATGCTTTGTTATATCAACTGCAAGCTACAAACAGTTCTTTAACGACGACCTTCAATGTTCTCAATAACAGTAAGAGTAACTAATCGGTTTGTATGACAAATAAAGCCGTTGCCGGATATAAAAATATTTTTGCCCAGACATCAGTTGGCATCGCTCGGCCTGAAAACTTAATTTTGTTGGTTTTTGAAAAGCTTTTAGATCATTTGTTATCAGCTGAAAATCAAATGCAAGCTGGTGAGTTAGCGGTGGAACCTTTAGATAAAGCACTTGATATATTTAAAATTGGATTGATACCTGCCTTAGATTTTGAAAAAGGTGGTGATATTGCTAGAAACTTAGCTTCTCTCTATGACTGGTCGATTCGACATTTACTGAAAGCCAGAATTAATAAAGATGCCAATATGATTAAAGAGGTAAGGGAAGTTCTCCTGCCTATTTATGAAGCATGGCAGGGTGTGGTGAGTGAAAGAGCTATTTAATAAAATAATTTTCACGCAGAGTAGCTTTTAGCTGCCTGGGGACGAGCCATGGTCTTCCCAATACCTCCCATCAATTTACCTGACACTTCAACACCTTCAAGTTCAAAAATTAAGGTTGAAGCAGTTAATAAGATTGCGCCTGTAGTTCTCAATGACCAAGTTAGTGTTGATGCAAGAACGGCAGTTAAGTTGCCTGATCCAGTAGCGTTGATGCAATCAGGATCTCAAGCAAGAAATTCATTGTCACACCCTGGTTTGGTTGCTGGATCACTTCATCCAGGGCAAGCAGTGCTGCTTGAGGGCATGGCTTTACATGCTTCCATGTTGCAAGGTACTCTGAAACCTCAATCGGCAGACTTAGGTAAATTATTGGCGTTATTGGGTGGCGTTGGTACAGAGGATGCTGCGGGTGTTGATTGGCCCGGTACTGAGAGTAAATCGTGGCGAGGTTTGAGTGGTGAAGTTGTTCCTCCTAAACAGGCCATGCAAAATTTATTGATGAACTTAGCGAGTTCATCGCTATTTGCTGCTCGTCACTTGGCCGATACCTTAGGGCCAAAGTTACTCCATCCTTCCGGTTTGGATGATGCCTCTTTGATGGAGGAGACCACCAAGGTTTTGGAAAATCTGTCATCTGATTCAGCTTCTGCCAAAGAAGCTGCCCGACTTTTATTGCATGGTCAATTATTCTGGCAAGGTGAGTTAATGCCTGGGGTTAAGGGGAAGTTAACCCGAGAAGATGCTTGGGAAAATGATCCTGATCATGAAGGGCAGTTAATGAAAGGTAGCAAAATAAGTTTAGAAGTTAATCTGCCAAGAGCCGGTGTTTTTAAAGTTATTGGTGTTCAGTTTGGAGATGTATTGCGTTTAAGAATTGAAACTGCTGAGAAAGAGAAATCTATTTTTCAGAAGTCTTTAAGCGAATTAGATGACCGATTCAAAGAGCAAATCGCCATACCTGTTAATTATGTTTTAAGTGATATTGCACAAGGCAATCATGAGTCATGATGATATGAATCAGGGTAAGCCAATAAAAGCAGTGGCGCTTGCCTATGAAAAATCTGCTTTAGCCCCTCGTATTGTTGGCCAAGGTGAGGGTTATGTGGCCGAGGCTATATTGGCTAAAGCCGCAGAGCTTGGTATTCCAACTCGAGTTGAGCCAGAGTTAGTTGAATTTTTGATGCAATTAAAACTCAATGAATTGATACCCCCTCAGCTGTATGCTGCTGTTGCAGAAGTCTTGGCGTGGGCTCATCAAGTGGATGAAAAGTTGTCTGACAAATACGATATTAACAATAGTTAAAAATAAAAAAGCGCTCTTGTAAGCGCTTTTTTTGGGATGTATTTTTTGATGCTGCTGATGCAGCACCAGCTTATTAAACTTGTAGGTTGGTAACTTCTTTGTAGGCGTCAACAAGACGGTTACGAACAGCTAACATGCCTTGAAATGAAATGTTTGCTTTCTGTAATGAAACCATGACTTCTTCAAGGCTCATATTGGAGTCACCAGTTGAGAAAGCCTGCACCTTTGCTTGTGCTGAGTTTTGAGCATTGCTCACATCTTGAACAGCATTTTTAAGAATAGTTTTGAAGTCAACGCCATTGGAGTCACTTGCTACAGAAGGCAAATTGCTAACAGGCTGACCCGAAGTCGCTTGTTGCATTGCTTGCATCTGGGCAAGTAAGGCGTTCATCTTTTCAATGTTCATAACTTAATCATATTCCAAATTTAAATAAATTCAAAACCCGCTTCGCGATAAGCTTTTAACTTATATCGAAGGGCTCTTTCAGAAATCCCTAAGATTGCGACAGCTTGTTTGCGATTACCCCCCACTTGCGCCAGAACTTTTAGGATATGTTCTCTCTCTAAAGAGTTGATATCGCCATGAGTATCTGTTGCCAAAGAAGGGCTAGGCTGTTGAATATATGCAAATTTCGTGCCAGATTCTTGATTTATTGGTAAATCGAGCTCTACATGCTCTGGTTCAATCAAATCATCATCTGAGAGAAGGAGAGCTCTCTGGATGGCATTCTCAAGTTCTCGAACGTTTCCTGGCCATTGGTATATTTGAAGCGCCTGTTGGGTTGCCGGGCTCAAAACAACCCCGCTGCGCCCCATCGTATGGCTGTAACGCCTTAAAAAGGCTTCGGCTAAAGGCAAAATATCCTGGGTTCTTTCCTTAAGACTTGGTATTTTGATTGGGAAAACGGCCAAGCGGAAGTAAAGATCTTCACGGAATCGACCTTCAGCAACCCTGGCTTGAAGATCTTGGTTGGTAGCGGCGACGATTCTGACATCACAGGATAGCGACTCTCTACTGCCAAGCCTTTCAACAACATGGTCTTGAAGAACCCTGAGTAGCTTGGCTTGGAGCTCTAGAGGCATTTCACCAATTTCATCTAAAAATAGTGTGCCGCCATTGGCTATTTCAAATTTACCTGGTTGCGCCTTGGTTGCACCTGTAAATGCGCCTTTTTCATGACCAAATAGCGTTGATTCCAGCAGAGTTTCTGGAATGGCTGCACAGTTAAGTGCAATATAGGGCTTGCCAGCTCGTTTTGATAAATCATGGATTCTTCTAGCAAATACATCTTTACCGACGCCTGATTCTCCTGTCAGTAGCGCTGTGGTGTCGGTTTTTCCAACTCTTTCACAACGGGCCATAACGGCAAGTGTTGCCGGGTCGGCGGCAATAATTTCCGCCACATTATTGGATTTTGCCCCTTGCCCTGTAACTTCTTGTTTTTGATAGCGAGCAATGACCTCAACTAACTGCTCTGGTACGAATGGTTTTATTAAAAAATCTCTGGCACCCGATTTCAATGCCTCAACTGCAAGCTTTGCATCGGCATAAGCGGTCATAACAACAACAGGCATGTCAGGGCAAATTTTTAATGTCTCTTTAAGAAGTTCGATGCCATTCATACCTGGCAGCCTAAAGTCCGTGATTAAGACCCCTTCATAACCTGGATGTATCTGGGCAAGGGCTAGCTCAGCACGCTCATAGATCCTGTAGTCAATCCCTTTTAGGGATAAAGTAATGCTGATGGCCTCACGAAGGTCATCATCATCTTCAACAAGTAGAACAGGATTTTTAGACATAGGTTTCTTGAGATCTTTTAATGGGTGACAGAGATTTATAGCTCAATCAGTGAAGGTAAGATAATCGTAAATCTAGCTCCGCCACCCTCACGGTTGCTGACTAAGATTTCACCGCGATGACTATCAATGGCATTTCTTGCAATCGATAAGCCCAATCCTGTCCCGGTTATACGGCTGGTAGAGAATGGTTCAAACAAAGTATCCATCATGTCTGCAGCAATCCCTGGACCTTGATCATCAATCATGATTTGCACTCTGCCTTGAAGGGCGATGGTTGTTACAGCAATACTTTGACCAGATTGGGTTACTTGTAAGGCATTTTCTAATATGGCAATTAAAGCGCTAACAATAGACTGTTTTTCTACATTGACAACACTGCCAGAGCTTTGAAGGCTAAGATTTAGACCGATTTGACGCTCATCACAAATGGCTTGAATCGCTTGGCAGGCCTCATCAATAAGGTCGTCCAAAGGAGAATTGGTCATTTGTTGAGGGCGTTGGCGTAAGAAAAGCAGCATGTTGCCCGCTAACTTTTCCAGATTCATTAGCTGTTTTTTTAAGCGATCAGCAAAAAGCCGTTTTTGATCATCTCCGACCTTTTCATCTGATAAGTGAGATGCATAAAGTAATGCGGTAGAGAGAGGAGTTCTTAATTGGTGTGCAATTCCAGCGCTCATTTTGCCCATGGCGGCTAAACGATTGACACGTTCTCGTTCAGCATGACTTGAAATGGATGCGGTGATGTCTTGGATTTGAATGACGCTACGGACACTGCTATCAATTTGATGAACTTGCAAGATTTGCTCAGTTTGACCATGTTTTTGATGGTATTCACCTACTGTGGTCGAGCTTTTCCAACTTTTGGGAATATTCCAAAAAGAACCTTTTTTAAGATCTGGGATCAATTGAATAGCTGCAGGGTTAAAATCTATAACTATCTGATTTTCAACAAGAATTACTCCTGCTGGTAAGGCGTTTAGAAGGCTACTTAAACGCCCATTAACTTCAACTAATTCTTGGCTTAATTGGCTAATTTGACTCTGTAATGCTAATTGTTGTTCTTCAAGAGCTTTTGAGGCGTCAACAAAGAGAGCAAAGGCTGCTTCCAAGTCTTGGGCAATAGCAATATTGGGTGTTTGGGAAGAGCCGGTTGACATTATTGATTGATTTAAAAGGAAAGTTTTGTATAAAAACTATATACAATCATGTGCAAGAAAGTAATATCATATTTCATATTAAAGATATATATATCTTTTTTGTAAGAAACAGCATTTAACTCAAATAATTAGAGATAAGAAAAGTAAAAGTTGAGCGACAAAATAGAGCCCAAGTTACCAGATCCAGAAAAGGATGCCGCTTTTCTAAAAATAGGATCTTCTAGTCCTCAAAATGGGGCCACCTCAGCTATGACAAATCAAAAAAATACAAATAATTCTGATAGTCCTTTTACTCAAATTAAATCAAGATTTGAGGCCCTAAATTTACGTCAAAAATTAGGCCTCGGTGCAGCAGTTTTATTTCTCCTTGCGGTGGTAGTTGGTTTAGCCTCCTCTGGCGAAAATAAAAACGATTACAAAGTTTTATTTTCAAATCTAAATGACCGAGACGGTTCTGCCATTGTTGCTTCCCTGCAGCAAATGAATGTGCCCTATAAATTTACGGAGGGCGGCGGTGCTTTGATGGTGCCTGAACGTGTTGTTCATGAAACACGTTTAAAGTTGGCTGGTCAAGGCTTACCTAAATCTGGATTTGTTGGCTTTGAACTTTTGGAAAATCAAAAGTTAGGAACAAGTCAATTTGTTGAGCAAGTCAATTACCAGCGAGGCTTAGAGGGTGAGTTAGCTAAAAGTATTAGCTCTGTTGCTCAAGTAAAAACTGCCAGAGTACATTTAGCAGTTCCAAAGCAATCAGCTTTTGTTAGAGAGCAAGAGAAGCCAACTGCATCAGTTGTATTGACGATGTATCCCGGTCGCTTTATGGATCCTCAACAAGTCATTGCGATCACGCATTTAATTAGTTCCTCTGTGCCAAAAATGTCAGCCCAAGATGTCACAATTGTTGACCAAGAAGGCAATATGTTGGCACCGAATCCTCAACGCAATGCGGGGTTGGATTCGTCACAACTTAAATATGTTGCTGAGCTTGAAAGTGCTTTATCTAAGAGAGTGGCAACCATACTTGAGCCAGTAGCGGGACGAGAAAATATTCGTGCGCAAGTAACAATAGATATGAATTTTGACGAGCGCACTCGTACAGAAGAGATCTATGGTAAAAATTCAGCGCCTAACCAATCATCCGTTAGAAGTCAGCAAAATCTAGAGTCTTCCGGGCAGCAGGTTGCAAATGGAGCGGTACCAGGTGCGTTAACAAATCAGCCCCCAGCTCAACCCTTGGCACCTCTTGGTGGACCATTGGCAAATGATAATGATGCTCGTCAGTTAGCTTCACCCGGAAAGAGTACGGCAGAAAATAGTTCTAATCGTCGTGAGAGTACTGTTAATTACGAGGTTGATAAAGCGATTGAGTATCTCAAGGCCAATAAGGGTCAATTAAGAAGAGTTTCGGCAGCGGTCGTTGTTAATTACAAGCCAGGCATCGTCAAAGATGGGCAAATGACTCCTCCGGTTGCATATACCGCAGAAGAGCTTCAACAGATCAATAGTTTAGTCAAGGATGCGGTGGGTTATGTGGAGCGCCGAGGTGATACCGTTAGCGTTGCCAACATACCGTTTTCATCTGAGCCAGTTGAAGTCGTTCCTTTTTATAAGGAAGCTGGCGTTATTGATCTGATAAAAGAGTTAACAAAATTTGGTTTGCTAGCAGCAGCTCTAATAATGGTTTACTTAACGATTGTTAGAACTTTAATTTCTCCAAAAAAGGCAGCCGAGCCAATTCCTCCGCGTGTGAATATTGCCGATGAGTTTGATGAAAAGGTAAAGGCCGAGATGGCTGCTCTTGATCCTAGCGTTCGTGATCAAAGAATGCTTGAAATACAGCGTGAACGAGAAAATAGAATGTTGGCGCAACAAGAAGAACGGATGCGCGAAGAGGATGAAAGAAAATTTGTTGAAGAAGAAAAAATTCGTCGAGAAGAATCTATTCGTCAAGAGTATGAGGAGTTAATGGCATACACCACTAACTTTGTTAAAAATGATCCGCAGGTCGTAGCCTTGTTATTTAAAAATTGGGTATCTCTTAAAGAGCAAGAGAAAAAGTTTCCTGATGATTTAGATGATGCGGTAACAAGAGGGGGTGTCTAATGGAGTTGCCAATGGATGAAACCTATAGCGCAAGCATTAATCCCGCTGAAAAAATTTCGTTGAGCGATGCCGTTAAGCAAGGGATGAAGGAATCAGATGCATCCAAGGTTTCGGCAATCATGGGTGTAAAAGAGGTTGATGGCTCTGCTAAGGTCGCAACTATTCTGTTGACTGTTGGTCCTGAAATTGCCGCTGAAGTTTTGCGCCAGTTAACACCATTTGAAGTTCAACATCTGTCCGCTAAGATGGCATCTATCAGAGCTCTTGATAGAGATGTGGTTATCAATGTTTTGCGTGAATTTAAAGATTTAACTTTCAATCATGCACAAATTTCATTGGATACCGAAGCGTTTATGCAAAACATGCTGAAGCGTGTTCTTGGTGCTGGTGGTGCTGCTGATTTGTTGGGTCGCTTAGGTTCATCCGTTAATTTGGACGGTATTGAAGCGCTTTCTTTAGTACAACCTCAGACGATCTATGACATCATTAAAGATGAGCACCCACAAATTATTGCGACCTTATTGACATTTCTCGAGCCGGGTCAGGCGTCAGCTTTGGCAGCTCTCTTCCCAGAAGATCAGCGTAATGAGTTAATGCTTCGCGTGGCCTTATTGGATAAAGTTGATCCATCAGCTTTACAAGAGTTAAATGAAGTCATGCAGCAATCTGTTGGGCCTGAGTCTAAGAATGTAAATTCAGGTTTGGGTGGCATTGTTCCTACAGCAGAAATTCTTAATTTAATGACTGGTCAAATGGATCAGAGAGCGCTTGACGGTATTCGTACTTACGATAGTGAGCTAGCAGACTCCATCGCTGAAAAGATGTTTATCTTTGAAGACTTCTTAGGAGTTGATGATCGCTCAATGCAGCTACTTCTCCAAGAAATCCCACAAGATGTCATCATCATTTCATTAAAGGGCGCAAGTCCTAAGTTGCGTGAAAAGATATTTAAAAACATGACGCGTCGAAATGCTGAACGCATTCGCGATGAACTGGATGTCATGCCACCGGTCAAGGTGATTGACGTCGAGTTACAGCAAAAAGAAATGATTAAATTGGCTAGAAAAATGGCTAGCGATCAAAAAATTGTTCTAGAGCGAGTTAATCAATTCGGAAGTTTGTCGTAAAGATTTCTCATGGTTATTAAATGGGAGCCTCCATCGTTTGATCCTAAGCCAGCCTTTTCTTCATCGGCTGATGTATCGCTATCCCCGGCTGAGCTCAAAACCCCAGTAGTGCCGCTACCCTCGGTTGAAGAAATTGAGGCTATTCGGAATGCTGCCTACCAAGAAGCTCATGAGAAGGGGTACCAGGAAGGTTTGTCTAAGGGTTTGGAGTCAGGGCGCCAGCAAGGAACTGAGGCTGGAGCGCGGGCTGGTTATCAGCAGGCTTATGACGACGCTTCTCAAGAAATTAAGTCTCTTAGTACAGCGTTAAACGAAATTTTATCTGCACTTAAAGGAATGCCTGAAGCTATTTCAGCACCTTTGAATGAGCTCGCCTATGACATAGCAATTCGTATTGCCGGTAAAGAGTCAATGGAGCGTGGGCCATTTGTTGCTGCCGTTCAAGAAGCTCTCATGCGCTTACCTCGTCCTGGAGAAAACCTTTTCTTAAGAATTCGCGCGGAAGAGGTTCAGGTTTGGAAGAAAATGGTTGAGGATCCTGGGTTACCTTTTGTTTGTACTATTTTGTTGGACTCAGAGGTTCCTAGTGGTCATGCCTACGTAGAGTTGGGTGGCGCTAAGATTGATATTGGTTATGAAGCACGTTTAGCAATTATTAGAACTGCATTGGGCCTTTCTCAAGATAGAAAAGTAGCTGAAGATAACTGAGGTGTGACGATGACCATTCTTCCAGCTCAAGTTAATGCTAGATTGCAGAGCGTTAGAAATCATTTACAAACTGTTCCAAAATCCATTCGAGAAGGACGCTTGAAGAGGGTTTCAGGTTTGGTTTTGGAAGTGGAAGGTTTGCCATTGCCGTTAGGTGCGGGAGCGTGCATTATTTCAGGATCAAGCTCAACCATCATTGATGCGGAGTGCATTGGGTTTAATGGTGGCACTACCTATTTGATGGCCATTGATTCCATGGATGGAGTAACGCCTGGCGCTCTCGTTTATCCAGCCAATACACCCTATAAAACTTCAAATGGTTATGTCGTCCGATCATCCATTGAGCCCTTGGCAATTGGTGAGGAATTATTGGGGCGAATTGTTGATGGTTTTGGGCGACCTTTGGATGGAAAAGGTGGCGGGGAAACAAAAGCCACAAACTCCCCAACTAAAAGTATCAATCCCCTTTTAAGAACGCCTATCCATGAACCACTAGATTCAGGAATACGTTCTGTTAATGCAATGTTAACGGTCGGGCGAGGCCAGCGATTAGGTATTTTTGCAGGCTCAGGTGTAGGTAAAAGCGTGATGCTGGGGATGTTATCTCGTAATTGCGTCGCAGACGTTATTGTGATTGGCTTGGTTGGTGAGCGTGGTCGAGAGGTTCGAGAGTTTGTCGACGATATCCTAGGCGAAGAGGCGCTCAAGCGAGCTGTGGTGGTAGCTGCTCCAGCTGACTCATCTCCTTTAGCTCGCTCAAAGGGCGCTTGGTATGCCACTGACATTGCCACTTGGTTCAGGGATCAAGGTAAACATGTGGTCTTAATTGTGGACTCCTTGACTCGCTTTGCTATGGCGCAGCGTGAGATAGGTTTGAGCTTGGGGGAGTCGCCAGTTTCAAGAGGTTATCCACCCAGTGTTTTTGCAAAGATGCCAGAACTGGTGGAAAAGGTTGGAAATGGGGCAAATCCTGACGGATCAATAACAGCCTTTTATACAGTTTTGTTAGAGGCCGATGATATTAATGATCCCGTTGCGGATACCGCAAGGGGTATTTTGGATGGCCATTTTTTCTTATCCAGAGAATTAGCTGATAGCGGTCACTATCCTGCCATTGACATTGAAAAATCAATATCCAGGGTGATGCCCCGTGTCGTTGATGAAAAGCATTTGCAGGCGGCAAGACGAGTGAAGCAGCTTTATAGCCGCTATATGCGTGGGCGAGATCTTTTGACAATGGGTGCTTATGCGCCTGGCACTGATCCTGACTTTGATGTTGCGATTAGGTTATGGCCCAAAATTCAAGCTTTTTTACAGCAAGACGCTGGAAACGTATTTAACTTTGAAGAATCAGCAAGATTACTGCTTGAGATAGCTGGAGAATCTCAATGAGTAATGCTTTAAAGTTATTGCATCGAATTGCAAAAATTCGTGAAGAACAAACTGTGAGCCAGTTTAAAAAACATAACGCTCAGTTGCGACAGGCTGAGGACTTTAATCAGCAAATTAGCAATTATGTTCAAGAATATGAGCAGCAGATGGTTGAAACGGCAAAAAAAGGCACATCGGTTGCCTATTTACAAGACTCAACATCCTTTAGAAATAAGTTGACTGCTGGCGCACAAGAGCAGCAACAGCAAATTGACGGTCTTAGTTACGCCACCCAGCAGGCCAAACAGCAGGCCATGGAGGCTAAATTAAGAGCTCAGGGTATCCAAAAGGTTCTGGCAAGGAAGCAGGCTGAAGTTGTAGCAAGACAGCTAGCTATTGAGCGCTCAGAGCTTGATGATAGCTACTCTGCAAGGCATAAAGGAGGATCTGGCACGAAAGATGCATAGTTAGTTGTACTCTAAAAGGGAAATGACTATGGCAAACCTTAATTCGATCCAGATGAATCAGCCTGTAAGGGCTTTCAACTCTAATCAATCTATCAATGGGGATTCTCAAGAATCCAATATAGATCAATCATTTACAAGTTTTCCAGATGAGCTTGAGGCGGCAAAAGGCCAAAGTCAAAATGCCTCTACTGGTGCCAACTCATCAGACTCAAAACCGGAAACAATTGAAAATGTTGATTTGCAAAATTTGCCGCTAACAGCCGCTGTTAACTTAACCAATACTGCAAATATTGCCGCTGTTATCCAGGTTGTTACGCCATTAGAAGGCTCTTCCCCAGAGGCACTCACTGCAGAGCAGCTTCAGTTGATGGCGATCAACGCACAAAGCGCCTTGCCAAATGAAATGGTGGCTAATGAGCTTGTTTCCGAGGTATCTGCTAATTCTGATGCAATGCTCAATTTGCCGGTATTGCCTCAAGTTATTGCAACACCAGCGGCTCTATCGGCCAGTGATCAAGATGCGCAGACCCTTCTTGCAAATCAAAATCTTGCGGTAAATGCTAAACAAGATCTTGCTGCAGTCACCCCCCAAATTCTTGCGCCAAATGTTGTTGGCAATGAAGTGACGGTAGAGGAAGTTGTAACGGATGCAGCGAATAAAATTGATTTAAGCACATTACCATCTGCTGCTAAAGCAGTGAATGTCGCTGAAACTAAAGTGGATGCGGTTTCTCAAGAGACTGTATTGGCAGATAACTTATCTCAGGTCGTCAGCGTTAGTAACCAATCAGTTAATCAGCTTGTTGCCAATTCAAATAACACCGGTAGTTCAGTTGAAGTAAGTGACTCATCAACACCTCAGGCGGTGAACGCTGTCAATTCAGGAAAATTACTTGATCTCAATCAAGCTTCTCAAGTAGCGTCCTCAACCATGCTCGAACAAGCTGATACCACGTTGACAGTTGATAAAAAAACAGCGGCTGATTTTGTTGCAGCTGGCGCACCAACCAATAGTGCATCTGTTGTTAGCAACCAAATTTCATCAGCAACTGCCACGGATCCATCTGTCTCAAGTGACACTCAAGCGCCAACAGTTGCTAATTTAATCGTTGAGAGTTCTCAGCCTGAAACTGGTCCAGCGAGTGTTTCTGTTCATCAAGCGGATAACAGTATTGATTTAGTTAAAGCCAATGGCTTAGATGTTGCAGGCGATAGTAAAGTGGCTAATGTTGATACAAATAAAACTTCAGCCCAGGTAATTGCAAATCAAAATTTAGTCGTCAACATGGCAGATGAGGGCGCAACTCTCGACACGAGCATCAAAGTGGAACAAGTTGCCACTCAATCTGAATTTGTGGTGGATGGTGAGCAAATTCAAGTGAGTCGTGACAGCTTAGCTCAATCAGAAGAAATTTTAGAGATCCGTTCTGAAAATGCCAAATTAGCTAAAGTTGATTCTGGTGTTCAAGTTGATGCATTTGCAGCGACTGATATGAAAGACATGATCAAGGTTGATACTGTTAGCAGCGGCATCCCGATGTCTGACATTCATAGAAGCACTTTTTTAGTTAATGCTGATCAAGAATTGAAATTATCTCAGTCAGCTCCAGTGAAATTAGAGCCTCATAATGTTTCATTAGCTACAGGACCTTTAAATATTGAGGTTATGAGAGTTTTAAAAGAGGGCGGTGGTCGCGTCATCATGGAGGTAACTCCTCCAGATCAAGGTACTTTACAGCTTGATTTACGTTTAGATAATCAGGGTAAAGCTATTTTGGTTGTTGATGGGGCGAGCGATTCAACAAGAGCTCGACTAGAGCAAGGTAGCGCTGAATTGCGCCAGCAATTAGCAGATATGGGCTTGCAGTTGAGTCTTAATATGCGTCAGAAGTCAGATTCAGAGGGGCAATTTAGATTCGCTTCTTCTTCAGATGGCTTTAGTAACCATAAAAATTCAAGCAATGATTCAGGTTCTCGTAATGAGGCAGGCGTCATTGTCCCTAACCAAATTAACTCGGATGGCAGAGTTCACCTCTACGCTTAATAGTAAAAAATTATGAATTCAAGAAGTGTAGATAAACAGACGTCTGTATTTGATAAGTGGAATGTCATGGTCCGCAGGAGAATGCCTGCATTAGAGATTGTGAATGATACTTTTGCCAGAAGTTTGCGTTCAGTTTTTACAAATATGGTGGGTACTTCAATTGAAGTTAATTCACTTGCCCCAGCTTTGAAAAGTTATCAGGACTTCTTAAATGAAATGCCTGAGCGATCAAATATTAATATCGTTAATATTCGGGCATTAAGAGGTGTTGGATGCTGGGTTATTGATCCAAAGATTCTTCATTTGGCAATTGATAATATTTTCGGTGGCAATGGTCATATCCCTCTTAAGTTTGAGCAAAAGAGATTTTCAGTCACTGAGTTGAGAATTATTCGACGTATTCTTGATCTTTTGATGCGAGAGTACGAAAAGGCCTGGAAGCCAGTTGCAGAGATTAAATTTGATTTTGTACGTCATGAAACAAGCTTTAATGCTGTCAGAGTCACGGCTCTGGATGAAATGGTCTTGCATTGTAAGTTCAAGATTGAAATTCATGGCGTTGAAGGGCAGATAGATTTCTGTATTCCATATTGGGTTTTCGAGCCGTTCAAAGAGAAAATCTGTAGCAATGATGTCAAAGTTAAGCGTGAAAATGATTTGCTTTGGACCACTGCTTTAGAAAGCCAGGTACAAGGTGCTTTGGTAACTGCTGTAGCCGTTTTAGCAAGAAAAGAAATGACTATCGGCGATATATTAAGTATGTCTGTCGGGGAAATCATACCCATTGAGATTCAGGACCCTGTGACCATGTTTGTCGATGGATTACCTATGATTCGAGGTAAATATGGTGTTAAAAATGGTCGATATGCTGTCAAACTCGAGTCGATCCAGCACCCTGAAGAATTTTTAAAAAGCCCTCTCGATAATGCACGTTTGGGGCCAAGTCTGATGCGCAGTACTGAGCGTGGTGAGCTATATGAGCAATTTGATGACCGAATGGCAGCTTTGGCCAAGGAAGTTGAGTCGATTGCCCCCTCTAAAAATAAAGGTGAATAAACATGATGGATAACAAAAATACCCTTGGTGGTGATGATATTGCTACAGCCTTGACAGGTAATGAAGCGGCTGTAAGACGAGCTAATTTTGATAATTTAGACGGGTCATCAGCCAATGCAATGAGTGGAAATGACATTGATTTAGTGATGGATGTGCCAGTTCAGGTTACAGTTGAGCTAGGTAGAGCTAAAATGCAGATACGTAACTTGTTAGCACTTACTTATGGATCTGTCATTGAGTTGGATATTTTGGCAGGTGAGCCATTGGAAGTGGTTGTTAACGGTTGCTTAGTCGCTCAAGGCGAGGTTGTCATTGTTAATGACCGTTATGGTATTCGTTTAACAGACATTGTGACCCCGGCAGAGCGTTTAAGAAAAATTAATCGCTGAGGTGTTTCGATGGGCCGATTTTTCGGTAGTCCAATAAGTCAAACTACAGGTATAGCCTGTAGTTTGTTTTTTGCTTTTCCAGTTTGGGCACAAGATGCTGCCAAAACTAGCTACACAAGCTCTCAGACCTATCAAAGTGCAGGTGGGGGTAGTTTCATATGGCTCACCCTCGTTACTCTAGTTTTAGCTGCTGTCCTAGTTTCTTTAATTGCCTGGTTTGTTAAGCGCAATCTACAAATTGACGTACCTAATTCCACTATTAAAGTGCTGAGTTCTCAAACGATTGGCCCACGTGAGCGTATTGTTATTGCTCAAATAGTTGGCAGAGTTTTTGTTTTAAGTCATACGCCAACTCAAATTAGCGTTATTACTGAATTAGATGCGGCTGAGGTAGCAACCTTACCTAAGACAAATAAGCATGTCCCTGATTTTGCAAAAAAATTATCTGACTTGCTTCGCAAAGGAATCAAATCATGAAGCATTTGATTTCTCAGAAATGGTTTCGTTGGAGTTTGATTGGCTTTTTGGCGCTTGGTTCTGGTGTAGTTCTTGCCCAGGCCCTTCCGATGGTGACAACCTCTGGCGGTAAGGGCGGGACGGTTTACTCTATCCCAGTTCAAACGGTTATTGCTTTAACAGCGCTTAGCTTTTTACCTGCCGCCTTAATGCTAATGACTAGCTTCACAAGAATTCTGATTGTTTTTTCGCTGCTTCGTCAGGCTTTGGGTCTGCAGAGTATGCCGCCCAATATGGTGTTGATCGGTTTATCTTTCTTTTTAACGCTATTTATTATGAATCCGGTTTTTGAGCCGATTTATAAAGATGCTTATCTCCCTTATACCCAAGGAAAAATGAGTTTTGATAAAGCCGTGGAAGAGGGTACTAAGCCTATTAAGGCTTTTATGTTGAAGCAAACAAGGCAAGATGATTTAAATGTTTTTGCCAAGCTGTATAACAAGCCAATTGCTTCAAAAGAAGATGTGCCGATGACTGTCTTGATTCCAGCATTTGCTATTTCAGAGATTAAAACGGGATTTTTAATTGGCTTCATGATTTATCTCCCCTTTATTGCTATTGACTTTGCGGTGGCGAGCATTTTGACGTCTCTAGGTATGGTGATGATTTCACCCATGATGTTTTCATTGCCATTGAAGCTAGTTATCTTTGCTTTGGCTGATGGCTGGGCATTGTTGGCAGCCTCTCTTGTAGAAAGCTATAAGGTCTTCTAATGGATACCGGTACAGTTATTGAATTAGCATTCCAAGCCATGCGAATGACCTTTGTGTTGGCTGGGCCAACTCTTTTGGCTCTATTGATTGTGGGTCTTATTTTAGGAATCTTGCAAGCGGCAACTTCAGTTAACGAGAGCTCAGTTACTTTTGTGCCAAAGTTATTTGTCGTTGCAATTGTGCTGCTTTTGGCTTGGCCTGTTAGTTTGGCTATTTTTATTGATTATGTGCGCGAAATTATTATGCGTATTCCATCGATGATTATTTAGCATGTTGACATTTAATGGCGATTTAATACCCCAGATTGTCGCCATCATCATGTTGGTGTCATTTAGAGTATTCGGGTTATTTTTAACAGCACCGATGTTTGCGTTTCGAGCTCTGCCAATGAGGTTAAGGGTTCTGACAGCATTAGTGATTGGTTTGGCTGTGGCCCCCATGATTCAGCCAGACCCCACTATTCTGATGGGTACCCCAACCACTTTTGTTGCAGCTGCCATGGAGTTAGCCATTGGTGCGATTGCTGGTTATGTGATTCGTTTAGGATTAATGGCTTTTGATGTTTTAGCTGAAACCCTATCCATGTTGGCAGGTTTTAGTTTTGCAGCAACTTTTGGCAGAGATCCCACGCTATCACCCGGTTTATTGGGCGAGTTCTTGCTATTAACGGCCATTGCTTTGGCATTTGCCTTAAATATTCATTTGGTTTTAATAGAAATTCTTTTAGATAGCTTTAAGGCGATTCCTTTTGGAACATGGCCCAGTGCTTGGGATATGAAGGGCATTATCTCCATCATCGTCAAAGCATTTCAGTTTGGGATGATCTTGAGTATGCCAACGATTATTGTTTATCTGATATTTAATATGACACAAGCTATTTTGGGTAGAACTAGCCCACAGTTAAATTTATTCTCAGTTGGATTTGCGGTTAGCGTACCGATTGCATTTGTCTTATTGATTATCTTATTACCTGATATGCCAGGCCTGGTTTCTAGAATTCTAGAGACCCCAGTTGATTTTGTTAGAAAAGGCCTGAACCCCGTCGTTAATTAATGGAGGCGGTCATTCGGTTAACTTTGTAGGCATTTATTTCCGAGAAATAAAAATCTTTACTGCAAAAATTGCCGCCCCGACTCTAATACACCTCAAAACTAATCCTTTCCTCATGGGAAATTAGTTATAAGTCATTGAATATATTGAATATTTAATGATCAATCCAATCTGGCATGACATTTGCTCTTATTAAACCGTGACTAGGACAATGGGTTCTAGTAAAAACAGGGTTTAGCAAATGACGATCGTTCCACAATATGACTCAATAGCTTTTGGAGAGGCAGCGTTAAAACTACGCAGCTATCGCCAAGAGTTGATTGCTTCAAATCTTGTGAATGCCGACACACCAGGATATAAGGCAAAAGATATTGCCTTTGGTGATGTGTTGCGTCAACAAATGTCAGCAACTTCCATGAAGTCTGGCTTAGCACTCTCTGTTACAAGCAACAAGCACCTTCAAGCAAGCCATTCTTTTGATACGGCAGTTCAATTTCGTCAAGCAGTTCAGCCTGCTCTTGACGGTAATACAGTTGATCCGGATGTTGAAAGAACTGAATTTGCTAAAAATTCATTTATGACTGAAGCAACTTTGAATTTCTTAAGTTCTTCCATTCGTTCACGCTTGTCAGCTATTTCAGGGCAGCCATCATGAGCTTAATGAGCACATTTAATATTGGTTCAACTGGTTTGGTGGCTCAGGCTATGCGTTTAAACGTGACATCATCGAACGTGGCTAATGCCGAAAGCGTAGCGGGGCCAGATGGGCGTACTTATCGTGCTCGTCATGTGTTGTTCCGCTCAACAGAAGTTCCTAATGCTCAAGGTGTTGGTGTTGAGGTCTCAAATATTGTGGAGAGCGATGCTCCATTGCGCCAAGAGTACAAGCCTGGCCACCCAATGGCTAATGCCAATGGTTACGTACAAATGCCGAATGTGAATCCTGTTGAAGAAATGGTCAACATGATTTCTGCTTCACGTTCTTACCAGATGAATATCGAGATGATGAATACCACTCGTCAGCTCATGTTGAAAACGCTTGATTTAGGTCGTTAATAAAGGAAACCTCAGTGGCTATTACTTCTAATATTTCTGCAATCAAACAATACGATCCTGCTGCAACTGCTAAAGCTGCACAGGATGTCACATCTACAAAAGATTTAACGCAAAACTTTTTGAAGATGTTGACAGTTCAGTTGCAGAATCAAGATCCTATGAACCCAACTGATACAGCTAGCATGACAACGCAGTTAGCGCAGTTGAATATGGTTGATGGCATCAATAAGATGAATACATCCATGGGTTCTTTGTTAAGCCAGATTCAATCAAGCGACTTTATCAACATGTCTACAACGGTTGGCAAATACGCAATGGCACCAAGTTCAAATATTAATTATGACGGTTCAACCCCGGTTAATTTGGCTGCAAAACTTGCAAGCGATGCGTCAAACGTATCCGCAACGATTACGAATGAATTAGGTCAAAAAATTCTTGAGGTTGATTTGGGCGCCGCTAATGAAGGCGTTGTTAATTTCTCTTGGGATGGCTCAGATGCTGCTGGCAATCCAGTTGCAGCGGGTATGTATAAGTTATTAATTGCATCTACAACTACTGACGGTAAAGAAGAGAAGCCAACGGCTTATGTTAGTTCACGTGTTGCAACGATCGGTAAAAACGGCACAGCTATTGAAGTTAACTTGGCTGACGGAAGAACATTGACTCCATCTGAAATTGCTCAGTGGGTCGCTTAATTAATCTAATAGATAAAAAATTGTCAAAAGGAGTTTGAAAAATGAGTAACTACACAATAGCGTTATCAGGTTTGCAAAACACATCATTAGCAATTGATACGACAAGTAACAATATTGCTAACGCAAACACTGTTGGTTATAAGGCCGGCGAGTATGTATTTGCTGATCAATATTTTCAGGCTGTTAACCCATCAGATCCTAATCGTGTTGGTTTAGGTGCTCAGCGACTATCCGTTCGTCGCGCTCTAACATACGGCACGATCAATAATTCTCAAAATCCTTTGGATATGGCTATCGGTGGTGATGGCTGGTTCCGTATTCTTTCTGACAAGAACGATCCTAAATCTTTGAACTACACACGTAACGGCCAATTTGCTGTTGCAAAAGATGGTTTTATCGTCAATGAAAATGGCATGTACTTGACTGGTTACCAGCCAAGTGCTGACGGTTCATCTGTTACTGACACATTGGGTACATTAAAGATGCCTGATGACTATGCTAATGGTGAGCAAACAGATACTTCAAGAATTGATGTTGTTTTGGATTCTAGAGAAAATGCGTTTGTTAAAGGTAGCGGTGTGGCATTCGATCCAGCGCAAAATACATTTAACAGCAAAACAACTCAAATTATTTATGACTCAAATGGTACATCTCATACTTTAGAGACCTACTACCGTCGTGTAACTGACAGTCAGTTGCAGATTACTTCTGGTGCTGGTGGTTATACCTATTCACCAGGTGAAGCATCTTCACCAAATACATTGTCAACAACGTCAGTAACAATTCCTAAGACATCTGTAATGACAGTTCAAACAGCGCCAATTACGACATTATTGGGCTCTGCAACTGGTAAGACTGCAGTTGGAACTGGTAATGCAACGATTAATTTGAGTGGTACAACAGTTGCTGGTGCTGCGTTGGCTGTAGGCGATAAAGTTTATATGAATGGTGTTGATACTGGCTTAACAGTTGCAACAGCAGTTACTTCTGGATCATCAGTTTCAACTATTACTGTTGCTGGTACGCCAACAATTGATATTCCATCTAATGCCTCATTTACATTTTACAAAGCAGACGTTGCTGCAACTGCAACTGACACGACATTAAGTGCAACAACGGATGGTAAGGCTTGGTCAATCATTAACACACCAACCGCTGGTTTGTCAGTTGGACAAAGATTGTTTGTAAATGGAATTGATAGTGGCGTGAATATCGCTGCAATTGGTACTGGCACCGTTACTTTGGATGGTCCTTTACCAAGCTCTGTGAAATCTGGAGCAGCTCTTGCATCGACTTCATTGGTATTCAAGCAGTCATTAGATATGACTTTGATTGCCCCAGATGCTACTAATTTAGTGGTTCAAGGAACAACGAATAAGCAAGCTTCCAACACAATTTTGAATGCTGTTCAGTCAAACGTTGAAGTGTATGCATCGATTGATGGCAAGTTTTATAACCATACAGATCCAACAAACACGTATGGCAATAGAGAAATTACGGAAGATGTTCCTGGTGCCGGTGGTTATGGTGCAGTTGCTCGTATTGGCTTAGTTGCTGGTCGCAATATTGACTCATTGGTCACTGATTTTGGTACTGGTAAGCCATTGTTTAGCACTAAAGTTACTTTAACGACTAAAGTGAGCAACGGTTCTCAGCAGAGCACAACTATCCCATTGATCTATGACTTAGATTTGTCAAATACTCAATTACAGGCGTCTTCATTCCAGGTAACAGCTAGCGTTCAAGACGGTGAGCCACGCTCAGAGTTGGCTAGCGTTTCGATTGATGACGGTGGCAATATCGTTGGTATCTATGGTAACGGCCGTAAGATTTTTGCTGGTCAAGTGGCTTTAACTCACTTTGATGCTTCACAACAATTAGTGCCAACAGGTGGTAACTCGTTTGCTCCAAGCTATATGTCTGGTACCGAGGGTGACGTCGGTGTAACAGTTGGTCGTCCTGGTGAAGGTTCATTTGGCGCATTGAAACAAAATGCGGTTGAACAATCTAACGTTGATTTGTCAAATGAGTTGGTGAAATTGATGATCTTGCAACGTTCATACTCTGCGAACTCTCAAAGTATGCGTGCATTCGATCAGACATTGCAAGACACCATCCGTATGACTTCTTAATAATTAGTTATTAAAGATAAGGTAAGAAGATGTTAGATCGGTTTGCATATGTAGCGATGACTGGTGCCAAGCACACAATGGGCCAGTTAGCGAATACAACCAACAATCTTGCGAATGCCCAAACCCCGGGTTTTCGTGAGATGGTGGCGTCTTTCCGATCTGTGTCATTGAATGGTGAACGTGCGGATTCTCGCGCTTTTGTCGTTGATAGCACCCCGGGTTCAGTATTTACACCGGGTCCCATTCAGACAACTGGAAATCCTTTTGACGTGGCGATTAAGAATAACGAAGGTTTCTTCGCTGTTCGTCGTCCTGATGGAAGTGAAGCGTATACGCGTGCCGGAAAATTCACATTAGATGACTTAGGTGTTTTTAGAGCCGGTCAAAACTCAGTGGTTGGAGAAGCTGGTAGTGAAATTACTGTGCCAACTGATGTCAGCCGAGTAGAAATTGCCAATGACGGCATTATTTATGGATTCAACTCAGCCTCCAATGCGTTTGATCAGATCGATCGTTTACGTTTGGTCAATATTGATCCAAAAAATTTAGTGCGTGGTGCTGATGGCTTATTTGAAGCTGTTGGTGTTGAAGAGCCAGAGTTAGACAGAGATATTCGAGTACAGCAGGGCGCGTTAGAGTTAAGTAACGTTAACCCGACCAATGCAATGGTTCAGATGATTGAACAGAACAGAATGTTTGATTTAAATATTCGTTTCATTCAAACCGCTGACCAAAATGCTAAAGCAGCCAACACCCTTATGACCATGTCACGTGGTTAAAAGTAATATTTAAAACAGGAAATTTAATATGATTCGCTCACTATGGATTGCAAAGACTGGACTTGATGCCCAGCAAACCAATTTGGACGCGATTTCCAATAACTTAGCTAACGCCAACACAGCTGGTTTTAAAAGTGTTCGCCCTATGTTTGAGGATTTGTTATATCAAACTATTAGAGCTCCTGGAGCAAATACCGAAGCTCAAAACGTTCTTGCAACTGGTTTGCAAATCGGTGCAGGTTCACGCGTTGCGGCAACTGAAAGATTAAACACTCAAGGTGGCTTAGTAAGTACAGGTAATTCGCTTGATGTGGCTATTCAGGGTAATGGGTATTTCCAGATTCAAACCCCAGATGGCTCTTTTGCCTACACGCGCGATGGTAATTTTACAAAAAATTCATCAGGTCAAATGGTAACGATTTCTGGTGATCTCGTCGCTCCTGGAATTACGCTTCCTTCAGATACGACTTCAGTCACAATTACCGCTGATGGTCGAGTTCAGTACACCCAGCAGGACATTACAAGGGTAGTGACAGCTGGAAGTATCAATCTTGTTAATTTTATTAATCCATCAGGATTGGCTTCAATTGGTAGAAATTTATTTTTAGAAACCCCAACGTCAGGAACACCACAACAAAATTTACCAGGCACGAATGGTTTAGGAGTTTTGGTGCAAGGGAATATTGAGCAATCCAACGTCAACGTTGCAGAAGAGTTGGTCAATATGATTGCAGCACAACGTGCATACGAGATTAATGCTCGTGCGATTACCGCTTCTGACCAAATGTTGCAAAAAATAGGACAGCTATGATGATTAAATCATTTCGTTTATTAGCAGTAACTTTTGCTTGCTCATTTTTATTTGGTTGTGCAACTGCCGATCGCCCATCATTGGTTTTAACGCCAACAACGGCTAAACCTATCGCAGCAAGTTCACAAGCGATGAGCCAGGGAAGTTTATTTCCTCTTGCAACAACTGCTTCAGCAAGCTATCGACCACTTTTTGAAGATTATCGTGCGCGCTCAGTGGGTGACACATTAATCATTTTGCTTAATGAAACAACTAGTGCAACTAAGAGAAGCGGTTCATTAGCAGAGCGTAAATCAAGTGCTGATATTGGAATTGAAGCTGGCAAAGGTATTCCAGGTAATGTTGACTTGAATAAATTAAATCTTACAGCGGGTGGTGGCGTTAAGCACGAGGGTACTGGTAACAGTGCTGCTGCTAATACATTTAATGGAACCATCACTGTGACTGTTTTAGAGGTTTTGGCTAACGGAAATTTAGTCGTTGCTGGTGAAAAACAGTTAGGCGTGAGTTCTGAAGAAGAAGTGATTCGTTTTGGTGGTGTTGTTAACCCAACAAACTTGATCAACAACACAGTTTCATCAGCCCAAGTAGCGGATACCCGCATTGAGTATCGTGGCAGAGGTGCAACGGATGACGTACAACAAGCCGGTTGGTTCACTAGAGCATTAATGAAGATTTCACCTCTTTAAGAGCTAAATTAAGGCCTAAAAAATGAAAAATTCAAAATTAATTAAATCTCTGGTGACTTTACTTGTATTGGCATCACAGTTTGCTGTTTCGCCAACTGCTTCAGCTGACAGAATTAAAGATATTTCCAATATTGCTGGTCAAAGACCTAACCAATTAGTAGGTTATGGCTTAGTAGTTGGTTTGGATGGTACTGGTGATTTAACGACTCAAACACCATTTACATTGCAGAGTGTTACAGCGATGTTATCTTCTTTGGGTGTGACTATTCCGCCAGGACAGAGCCAAACTCAATTACGTAATGTGGCTGCTGTGATGGTTACCGCTGAGTTGCCAGCTTTGGGTCGTCCAGGTCAGCAAATTGATGTAACGGTTTCAGCGATGGGTAACTCTAGAAGCCTAAAGGGTGGCACATTATTAATGACGCCTTTACGCGCTGCAGATGGCCAAGTTTATGCGCAAGCGCAAGGCTCAATGGTTGTTTCTGGAGCAGGTGCATCAACTCAAAACGCTCGAGTAAGTATCAATCATTTATCTGCTGGAAGAATACCATCAGGAGCTCTTATTGAGCGCTCGACACCAACAGCTGCTCCAAGTGAGTTTGTTCAAATTGACTTGAAAAATAGTGACTTTACTTTGATGCAGAGAACTGCTGACGCTATTGTTCGTCGTTTTGGACGTGGGACTGTTATGCCCTTGGATGCGCGTTCATTGAATGTACGAGTACCGACAGATCCAATGAGCAGAATATCTTTCATGGCTGAGTTGCAAGAATTGGATGTGCGAACAGTGCCTGACGCAGCCAAGGTTGTTCTGAATTCAAGAACGGGTTCTGTGGTTATGAATCAATCCGTTAAGTTGGCACCATTTGCGGTTGCTCACGGGAACCTATCAATTAGAGTGAATCAAGCACCTAGCGTTAGTCAGCCTGGGCCATTTAGCGGTGGCAGAACAGCCGTTACGTCTAATGACACAATCACTATCGATCAAGGCAAGGGTGGTTTAAGTTATTCAGCTGGAAGCGCATCCCTTGAGAATGTTGTTAAAGCTCCCAATATGTTGGGTGCAAGCCCTCAAGACCTCATTGCAATTTTACAAGCCATGAAGGCCTCTGGTGCTCTTAAAGCAGATTTGGAAGTTATCTAAATGACTTCGATTAACTCTTCTCCTTGGAGTCTTGGTTCTGTAGGTGGCGCGAATAACGCTGACTTTAAGAATCAGGCTCAAGCAAAGCAAGTGGAAGAGGCTGCGCGTGGCTTTGAAACCATATTGGTCCGACAAATGCTTCGTGAAGTGCGTAAATCATCGTTTTCTGAAAAGCAGGATATTAGTAACGGCTACCTAGAAATGGTTGACGATCAGATGGCTGGCTTATTGACCCAGGGCAAAGGCCTAGGTTTTTCTCAGAAAATGACTGAGCAAATGTTAAGACAGAGTGATATGGCAAAACTAATCAATTCTGGAAAAAATCCGTAATAGTCTGTGTGGTTACGTATTTATTGCAGTCAATAACTAAATAGAGAGAAATTTGTGAGCAACTTGTCCATCATTAACGCTGCCTATTCCGCATTAGAGTCTGCCCAATCAGGCTTAACGGTGACATCGCAGAACGTTGCTGGTGCATCAGTTGAAGGGTATAGCCGTCGTCGTTCAACAACAATCGTGAATGTGATGGCTCCTAACTCAAGAGCAATTACAGGTACTGCATTCTCCGTTGAGGGTTTCACTCGTTTTACGGATGCATTACTGAATAAACAAATGCTTCAGCAAAGAAGTAAGTCCAGTTATACAGCTACTTTATTAGAGACTGTTGCTGGTTTGGATTCTTTGATGATGGATCCTTCCAATTCAATTTCCGAGGCTGTGTCAAAGTTCTTCAATGCAGCAGGTACCTTGGCATCTGATGCAGGCAATATTACAAATATTCAGAACTTTGCTGCCACAGCAACGCAAGTTGCTTCAAGGGTGAGCAGTTTTTCAGAGGTTATTTCTCAGCTTGAAACGAGTACTCAAGCAAAATTAACTGCGGTTTTGGAAGAGGCTAATGCTATAGCGCCAGAGCTTGCCAGGATTAATTTAGAAGTATTGGCAGGAACATCAATGGGCAATACAACGCCATCTGCAGACATATTAGATGAGCGTGATCGAATTACCATGAGATTGCAAGACCTCTTAGGCGGGTCAACTTTGATGCATGAAGATGGCACCGCAAGTTTTCAAGTAGGCGGCGTCTTTTTAGTTGATCGTCAAACAGCTAATAAGTTTGTTAATACCAATACCTCTACAAGTATTTATGAAATAAAGATTCAGACTGGAGATGGTCTTAAGAGAAATTTATCTCCATTGAATACACAATTTACTCAGCTTCCAATTTCATACTCTTTATCTACGGCTGTTGGAGATTTTATTGATGCTCCATCATTCTTTGCTAACAGAGGAAGCGGCTACGCAGTTAATGATGTTGTTTCAATGCCAATCGCAGGAGCAAATCCAGCAAGTTTTAGGGTAATGGAAGTTGATGGTACTGGTGCCGTCACAAAGTTATCACCAATTGATATTGGTAAATACAGCTACACAAAGTCCGGGCCCTATGAAACTTCTGCAATTACAGGTGTTGGTTCAGGTCTTACATTAAGTCCTGGTTTTTCATCAGAATTATCGCAGCTACAAACTAAAACATCATTTCAACTTGGCCAAGCCGGTGCTGCTTTTGAAATTTTAAGTAATTTTGTACCTAAACTTAAGCAGCAACTGACTTCCTTCGCCATTACATTAGCGAGAGATGTTAATGCTGTTAAAACAGTCAGTGGCGCCTCTATAACTTCAGTTTTTGGTTTTAAGTCAACGACCTCAGGCGGTAGTGTGGTTACGGCGTTGCCTAGTGATTTTTCAGATAAGTGGGTTGAAGACCCAGCTACTCACGTATTTACTAAGAGTTCTAGTTCTACTGCTAGGTTGTTAACAGCAACAGACATTATGAGAATGTCTGACCCTAAGTCACCTTCTTACAATACAACTATTGCATCTATTGTTAATGGTTCAGCCGGTCATACTTATGATCCAAGCTTATTTACTTCTAACATACCATTTGACACAACTGTTTCCCCAGTGCTCGATGCCAAGGCGGCCAATGATATTGAGGCTCTTCGTGATAACTTTAGTCAACCATTGACCATCATGACATCTCAAGTGGGCAGTGCAATTGCTAACTGGAAGAATCTTGATAAAGCCAATACTTCTATTGAAAGTCAGCTTAATAATCGTAAAGAGTCGATATCTGGAGTTAATCTAGATGAGGAAGCTGCCAATATGATTAAGTTTCAGCAGTTGTATGGCGCTGCAAGTAAGGTTATGCAAACAGCTAATCAAATGTTTATGACATTACTTTCAGCTATGAATGCTTAAGGGGTAACTTATGAGAATTAGTAGCCAACAAATGTTTGATGCGGGTGTGAAATCGATTCAGGATCATGCCGGCGATACTATGAAGTATCAAACTCAGATTTCATCCGGTAAAAAATATCAAAATGTTTCAGATAGCCCTGCAGATATTGGTTTGGGTATGAAATACGCCTTTGATAAAGCCCAGTTTGAAATGTTTCAAAATAATCAAAAATTAATGATTGATCGCACCAATGTGATTGAGGCGCAATTAGGTAGCATTTATACAGCGATGTCATCTTTAAAGCAGGTGGTTGCCCAGTCAAATGGAGCTTCAGGTCAATCGGACCTATCGGCGCTTGGGCAGAAAGCAGCATCATTACGTGATTTAATTATTCAATTGACCGATGCAAAAGACTCAAGTGGTCGCCCAATTCTAAAGCCATTGCCTGTAGGTACTGACTCAGTTGGTAATGTTGAAATTGAACCAAATGTTTTCATACCAGAAGGCATTAGTCTTTCTGAATCAATGGGGCGCTATAACAGCTCTGCTGGCGCTCCAGTTGGTGGCGCATATGTGGACGTCATTGCAATTGCTAATAGTGTTGTTAGTGCGTTGACTGGTAATCCTCCTACTGTCCCTTCGACCGAAGTCGCGGCAAACCTTGATATTGCTGTGACTCAGGTAAGAGCGGCTCAGGTTAAATCAGGTCTTCTAAGTAAGCAAATTGAAGGCTCGCAGGATGCAGTTGAAACAAAGATGGGTAATCTTGAAAATGCTCGTGCAGTCATGTTGGATACCGATATTGCAGAAGCATCTGCTAATTTAAGTCGTTCACAAACATTATTGCAGGCCGCCCAAAATATTTTTTCCAAACTTCAAACGTCAAGTTTGTTTGATAAGTTGTGATCAATTTAGTTGAAAGAGTAGAACCATGAACTTAACAATAGGTTGGATTATTGCTATATTTAGCGTGATAGGTGGCTATGTAGGTGTCAGCCTTCATGGATCAACTGAGCCTATAAGTTTTTATGCGGTTGGAAATTCTCTTTTCCATTTGTGGCAACCTTTTGAGTATCTGATTATTATTGGTGCTTCTTTTGGTGCAATGATTGCCTCTAATAAAAAACGCGTGCTATCTAAAATCTGGCTTGCTGTTCGTAATATTTTTAAGCCGAATAAAATCAACAAAGAATCAAATGTTGAGTTGTTATGCTTGATGTTTGAACTAACTCAAAAAATCAAGCGCAATGGCCTGATGTCTCTGGAGTCAGATATTGAAGAGCCTCAGACAAGCCCTATTTTTAATCGATATCCAACGGTGAGAGATGATCAGAAAATGATCGACTTTATCACTGACTATTTACGTATGATGCTGGCTGGTTCTATGGACTTGGTGCAGTTTGAAAGTTTGATGGAGCAAGAGATTGATGTGTTACATGATGAAGCATCAACACCTGCTGTAGCTGTGCACACCATGGCAGATGGTTTGCCGGCATTTGGTATTGTTGCGGCCATTATGGGTGTTGTGATTTCTATGCAATATATTAACGACCCTTCTGTTGGTGAAAAAATTGCTGCTGCGATGGTTGGTACCTTTTTGGGTGTGTTGTTGTCTTACGCTATCGTATCTCCAGTTGCCAAAGTTCTTGAGCACAATGCGGAAGTTGAGATTCGTCCATATTCAGCGGTCAAAGCTATTTTGTTGGCACATTTAAATAACTTCCCACCTTCTGCCGCTGTTGAGTTTGGTAGAAAAGTTCTTTTCTCAGATCAACGTCCTTCATTCGAAGAGTTAGAAGAAGGAACTAGAGAAGTGGTTAGAGCTAAATAATTAGCGACTATTTATGGCTTTCAATAATTCCAACGCGACGCTTGTGATTCGCCGCCCTCGTAAAAGGGTAAAGAAGTCTTTCCATGGGGGTGCTTGGAAGCTTGCTTATGGCGATTTTGTGACTGCCATGATGGCTTTCTTCATGATTATGTGGATCATTAATATGCTTCCACAAAAACAAAGAGAAGGCGTTGCAGATTATTTTAAAGAGCCGCTTCGAGGAACCGTCACCAAAGGTGAAAATCAGTTAAACGAAATTGGTGCCAACCCTGAGTTAAAAGGGCAGGGCGACAGCAAGAGCATTAAAGACGGTAAAGAAGATAAGCCTGATGAGGGTATGAGCAAAGGGCAGTCAACAATGTCCGAGGCTAATTCAGCAAAAGCTGATATGCAGCGTATGGCAGAACTTAAAAAAGAAATTGAGAGATTAATTGCTGAAAACGCAGGCCTTATTAATGCAAACAATCAAATGTTTGTAGAGGAAACCGTCGAAGGATTAAAGATCATTCTATCTGAGACTAAAAAACCAATGTTTAATATTGGTAGTAACTCAATGGAAGAGAGCACCAGAGCTGTCTTACGTAAGTTGGCACCAGCGTTATCCGCTTCAAAATTTCAAATTAAAGTTGAAGGACATACTGATAATTTGCAATACAAAACGGGTAGCGCTTATACCAATTGGGAGCTTTCAACAGAGCGTGCTAATTCAGCTCGAAGAGAGTTAATGGCGGGTGGTTTGGGTGCTGAGAAAATTGCACAGGTATCAGGCTATGCAGATACGGTTCATCTAATTCCTGGAGAACCAAACAATCCACTCAATAGACGAATTTCAATCACTGCCTTTTCTCATATGAACACCAAGTTTAAGGATGAGGGGAAGCCAATAGCTAGTCCTACACCTGCTGTGAGAACAACGCCACCAGCTGGCAATGCTGCTCCGGTAGGTACTCCGCGAAATCCAGCAGTGGTTTTGCCTGGACCTAAGCCTTAATCAGCTCACTTCAGAATCTTTTTTGAGCATAACTAAAGCCCTCAATTGAGGGCTTTTTTCTTAGTTGCCAAACAAAAAGGTATGATTTGGTAATTAAGAAAAATATAAGGATTAAGTTTGGCTGATGATAATGAAAATCAGGAAGAGCGGTCGTTAGAGCCCTCGGAACGGCGAATACAAAAAGCTCGCGAGGAAGGTCAATTACCTCAGTCAAAAGACTTGTCTACTTTTGCAGTTTTATTAGCACTTCCTATCTTTGTTTTTTTACTTGGCCCTATCTTTATGAGTCAAATGATTTCCTTGGTAAAGGATGGATTGACTTTTACTACTCCAGATCGTTGGATGGATCATCTAAATCAGTGGGCATTTGGATCATTTCTTGGTTTATGCGGTATTTTGGCGATGATTATGGTTCCGTTATGGATCATTTCAGCGCTCTCACCACTTTCCCTTGTGTCTTTTAAACCCATCTTTGCATTTAAATTTAATCCTTCTCGTCTTGATCCAATTGCAGGATTGGGGCGAATGTTTTCAGTGAATACATTGGCTGAGTTGATTAAGAATATTTTTAAAGCTTCATTATTGCTAGGTGTTGGCCTACTTTATTTAGTGGGTTTATTGGGTAGTTTGAGTTTGTTGGTTAATCAAGATTTAAGCGTGGCACTGTCACAGTCCTATAGCCTAGTTATGTATGGCTTTATGTTTTTGTTAATTCCGATGGCATTCATTGCTTTTGGAGATACATTTTTTCAATGGTTTAACTTCCAAAAAAGAATGCGCATGACTCAAGAAGAAATGCGCCAAGAAATCAAAGAGTCTGAAGGCTCACCTGAATTGCGTGCCAAAATTCGACAAAAGCAACGACAAATTGCTACGTCACGGATGATGCAGGCAATTGAAAAGGCAGATGTTATCTTAGCCAACCCTGATCACTACTCCGTTGCATTGCGCTATGACCAAGATAAGATGGCGGCACCAATTGTGGTGGCTAAAGGTATGGATGATATTGCCTTACGGATTCAGGAATTAGCAAAGGAGCATCAGGTGCCTATTGCTCGTATCCCTCCTTTAGCTCGTTTGATGCATGCTAGATTGGATATTGGTCAGCCTGTTCCAATTCAATTGTTTGAGGCCGTTGCTAAGGTGTTAGCCTGGGCTTATGAGATCAAAGAGGGTATTGATCCAAATAAAGATCTGCCTGAGATTGGTGAGCTTCCAGACTTGGATGGGGATAAGTTGAAGGCAAGAAAGAACTAATTAGCTGCTTTTTCTTCAGCAGTTTCTCCAGCAATTTCCCCAACAATTTCCTCATCTTCATCTAATGTCTCTTCATTATCTGATGCTGATTCAGAGGTGGTGTTGGCGGATTCATTAGATATTTTTGACCTGCAGCTAATGTTAAAAAGAGCAGCCTCGATAGAGTTAGGCTGAAATTTTCTCCAGGAAGAGTAGGGTTGATTACTTTCAGCCATCACCTCGCCTTTACCCATCTGATCAGCTGTAAAAATAAACATCAATGTTTTAACTTGTTCCTCTAGGCAGTCACTTTCCAGTAAAAACTTTTTAGACTTTGGATACCCATTTGGTACAGGATCTTCGTAATTGATAATGCCCCAAACTTTTGCGTATTTACCTTGAGAGCTAAAAGTACTGGGATCATAAAAATAGCTTTTAGACTCATTAATGGCAGTCCACTTTGCAAGTGCGCAGCTTGAAAAGCCAATTAAAAAAAGGCTAAAAAGGACTTTTTTCATATTTTCCAATTCGTATATTCCCATTTGTTATGAATTTAGCACAAAGAGGCGGTATGAAAGAAATATGATGCCACCAAATGCAATAAATGGACCAAATGGAAAAGCTTGGGAATATCCTTCATGATGCGCTTTGAGCCAGATATATCCACCAACAAGGCCCGAACATGAGGCAACAATCAAAATATAGGGTAGGGCCTCCCAGCCTAAAAAGGCTCCCAATGCAGCTAAAAGCTTGGCATCTCCCATGCCAATACCGTCGATACCCTTAAGCTTTCTATAAACCCAATTGAGAGTGTAGATAGAGCCCCAGCCTATTGCCGCGCCAATTAGTGCGGATGAGGGAGTAGTCCACTGAATCCACCCAGCATAGTTGGCAATTAAACCCAAAGCTATTAAAGGAAGGGTTAAATAATCGGGCAGTAAGAATGTTCTGAAATCAATCCACGATAAAACTAAAAGAACGCTAATCACTATCCCAGCAAAAATTAAATCAATCACAAGATTTGCCCCATTTCAAAAATTGGCAAGTACAAAGAAATTACCAATCCACCAATTAAAATACCCATGAATAGCATCAACAATGGCTCAAGGCTTTGAGTTAATTGATCAACGAGGTGGTCTAGCTTTTCCTCTTCTTGTTGAGCAATTGATAAAAGTGTTTTTCCAAGATCACCAGAACATTCACTCATTTTAATTAATTGCCAATATTCTTTTCTCACTAAAGAGTGATGATGGTCCACTATTTTTAGAGCGTCTGAAAATGACCGGCCTTGAGAAAGCAATAATTTAACTTTTGAGCATAAGGACAGGGTAACCCAATCATTAGAATTAAGGGCTGTTGAACGAAGGGCTTCTAATATGGGGATGCCATTTCCATAAAGAATGCCTATATTTCTAGTTAATTGGGTAACGATGGTGGCTTTTCTGATTTTTCCATATATAGGAATGATCAAAATTAGTTGATCTAACCATTTTTGAAATGCCACATTTGACTGCCAGATCTTATAAATCACTAAATAAATTAAAAATAACCCTATCAAGCCATAGAAAAAATAATGATTAACCCAGTGTGATGCATGAATAAGTAGTTGTGTTGGAATAGGTAACTCGGCTTGAAAATTTTTGAACATACTCTCAAAGCTGGGTATGACCCACTGAAACATCGCGAATAGGACAAGTAAGGAGATGAATAAAACTGTCGCAGGGTAATGTAAGGCCTTGTTAATTTTTTTCTTGAGTTTGATTTTCTTATCAAGAAAGACAGTTGTTTGTTTAAGGCTTTCATGGAGGCTACCACTGGCTTCTCCGGTTTTAATTAGACCTATGCAAAATGAATGAAAGCCTAATTGATTAAGAGCAAATGACAGACTTTGTCCTTGATTAAGATATTTCTCAATAGGGGCAATCTCCATCAACTTGATAGCGTCTAATAAAGGTATTCCAGAAGCAATCAGTATGCTGAGTTGCCTGCTGATTTGAAGTTGTTCTAAATCTTTCATGCTATTTGAGATTGAATTTCATGCAAGGTTGTGATGCTTTTTTCGAGCAATAACTGCGCACTCTCTTTCAGGGATAGGATGTTTTCATTTTTGCATTGCATCTGGATATCCAATAAAGAGGCATTGTGATCGACAAGAGAGCGGATGGATGGCGTCATGGGCATAACTTGATGAACGGCTGTTCTACCTTTGAAACCAGTATCTTGGCAAACATCACAGGGCTTATTTTTTCCGCCGCATTGGTGGCAAATTAAACGAACTAATCTTTGCGCTGTGATGCAAAGCAAATCATTGGATAGGTCGTTATGGCTAACGCCCAAGTGCTTAAGTCGCCATAGTGCTGATGGCGCATCATTTGCATGAAGCGTCGCTAATACTAAGTGTCCAGTTTGAGCTGCTTGAAATGCAATTTTGGCAGTTTCACTATCCCTAATCTCACCCAACATGATGACATCAGGATCCTGTCTCATCAGAGCTCTCAATGCCACATCAAAACGAAGCCCTGTTTTTTCGCTGACCTGTACTTGATTGATGCCTTTTAATTGAATTTCAATGGGGTCTTCAATGCTGCTAATGTTTTTACTACCATCAAGAAGATATTTCAGGCAAGAATATAGAGTTTGTGTTTTACCGCTACCAGTTGGACCGGTGACTAAAATAAATCCTTGGGGTTGATTTAAAGCATTCTCTAATTGTTTTAGTTGATGATCTTGTAATCCAAGTCGATCAAGACATAAACTTTCATCATCTCGATTAAGTAGTCGGCAAACAATTTTTTCACCATGCAAAGTTGGTAGCGTTGAGACGCGGCAATCGATCGTATGGTTTTGATGCGAGTGAACTAGCATTTGCCCGTCTTGGGGCAAACGTTTTTCCGAGATATCTAATCTTGCAAGAATTTTGATGCGACTTGCAATTCTTTCGTGCCATTGGGCTGGTGAAGTTGCTAAATGGCTGAGATGACCGTCGACTCTCAGTCGAATATGGCTAAGCCCACTTTCCGGCTCAATATGGATGTCGCTCGCTTTTTTAAGGAGAGCTTGATCAATGATGTTTTGCCAGAAATGAATAACTGCATCATCTTCAGACATTCGGCTTATAGATGCGAATGGTTTTAATGATTTGCTCATCTACCTGAATAATTTCCATCACCACTTTATCTAACTTGACGCTGACGTTGTTATCTGGGATGTCTTCGAGAGTTTCAATTAACAAACCATTTAATGTTTTAGGACCATCCGTTGGTAAATTTAAACCCAACAACCGGTTTAAATCTCTTAAGCTCGCTGTTCCATCGGCCAAGTAAGTACCATCAGGCAACCATTTTGTTTTTGCAGATAAATCTGGCAAAGAGGTTGTGAATTCACCGATTAATTCTTCTAAGATGTCCTCAATCGTAACCAAGCCTTGTAACACGCCATATTCATCCACGACAAGGCCCACTCGCTCTTGGTTCTCTTGGAAGAACTGGAGTTGCTGTAAAACAGGTGTGCCACTTGGAATGAAGTAGGGTTCGCTTAATAGTTCTTTAAAGTGATGGTGCTCTAAATTTTGATCACCTAATAAGCTCAGCGCCTTTCGAACGGCCAAGATGCCAATCACCTTATCGGTATCTTCACCGCAAACGGGTAATTTGTTGTGATAGCAAGTTTCTAACTGGTGAATCACATCTTCAATCGGCTTTGAAAAATCCAAAACTTCCATGCGGGCGCGTGGCGTCATCACATCATCCACTTGAATGGTTTCTAAGTTGAATAGATTCACCAAAATACTACGATGCTTATTCGGGATGAAATGTGTTGACTCTAAAACAACAGAGCGTAATTCTTCGGGACTCATTTGGGAATTTTTATTGGCTGCTGTATCGACCCTAAGAATTTTTAGTAACCCGGTAACGAATACATTAATCAACCACATGGCGGGTTTGAGAATCACAATCAAGGGCTTGATAATCCAGCTTGCGCCCATAGCAATTCGCTCGGGGTAAGTGGCGCCAATTACCTTGGGCGTAATTTCACAGAAAATAATAATTAAGATTGCTGCTACACCGGTACTGATTGATAAAACAGAGCCGCTATTACCAAAAGCATGTAACGCAATACCGGTTAGTAAAACAGGAACAATAGTATTCACAACGTTATTGCAGATCAAAATGACGGATAGCAGTTGTTCTGTTTTGCCAACTAACTCGAGCGTATTCTTAGCTCCTTTATTTCCTCTGTGAGCGAGATGTCGGATTCTATGGCGGTTGGCTGCCATCATGCTGGTCTCTGCAATAGAGAAAAAAGCAGAAAAAATTAAAAGTAACGCAACTAGTGCAAGTTGTGTCCACCAGGGCCAATTATTAAGCCAGGAATCCATGAATACTTTCTAGATCGATTGATATGAGAGTGACTATAGCAAACCATGATGCATTTCCATGAGAAAGCTAAGAATAATCCCCTTCTTGGTGGCTGATTATTTTGTAGGAAATTTCCTACAAATGGGGAAAAATAACCACGTTAATAAGAATAGTTCTCATCTGTGATAAAGTTTTTAAGAGTGCTCAATTAAGCACTTTTTTTACACAAGCCAGCAGCCCTTTGTTAGCCAGCCAGTGTTTTATTGGAGAGGCTAACGTGATACATCAAACTTCACCCCATTCTGCTATCAAGCTGCTAGCTAGTCTGCTGATTGCTCCATCCGTAACTGCTTACGCAAGTAACAGAGACTATGCAAGCATCACTCATTTGGAGCCCATTGCAGTTATTGCAACCAAAGGTGAGCGTCACATATTGGAAACGCCTAGCTCGGTTAGTGTGTTTGATTATGAGGACATTAAAAGAAAAAATAGCAAAGACATCAAAGATCTATTTGAGGAAGAGTTAGATGTGGAGGTTCGTTCGCAAGGGGCACGTTTTGGTATTGCTGCAGGCACAGGAAGATCGGGTCAAGAGAGTATCAATATTCGTGGTTTAGAAGGTAATCAAGTTTTATTGATGGTAGATGGTATTCCAGTTGCCCAAGCATTTAACTATGGGGCTGCTTCTACAGGAAGAGTAGATTACCTTGAAATGGAAGGTATTTCATTGGTGGAGGTGCTAAGGGGGCCTACGGCTACCCAATATGGCAGTGATGGTCTTGCAGGTGCCATTCATTTTCAAACATTAACCATGGATGATGTTCTTCAAGCAGGAAATAATAAAGGTGGATATATCAAGGGGGTTGGTCGAACCGTTAATCAATCCAGCATGGGCGCTATAGCCCTAGCAGAACGAGGTAATGAATGGGATGTCATGCTGCTTTCGTCTAATGCCTATGGTTCTGAACTAAAAAATCAAGGTTCAAATGGCAGCCTTAATGATCTCAGAACGGTTTCAAACCCTGAGAAAAATCAACAAAATTATTTGCTGGCGAAATTAAGAAGAAAATTTTCAACATCTCAAAGTATCTTAGTCACAGTTGAGGATCTGGATAAGCAAAGAGATACCGAGTTATATAGCGGTAGATCTGCTAAGGTATTTGACCTGGATGCGCAAGATCGAATTCAACGACAAAGATTTTCAATAGATTTCAACTCCAAAAATCCAATATTAGGTTTTGAAGATGAGTTGAATATTAAGTTGTGGATGCAGCAATCTCAAGTTCACCAATTAACCATTGAAGATAGATTGGTTGACCGACAAAGAAATAATCAAACAAAAGATCAATCTACAGGCCTTAAAACTCAATTAACACACTATATCGAGGGTGTAAGTTCGCAAAAGTGGACCTATGGCTTTGATATACAGCGATCTGAAGTTAAACAATCAGTTCAAAGATCAGGTGATTACAGTGATCAGATCAAATATCACCCCGACTCTATAAAAGAGCAAGCAGGACTATTTACTCAGCTTGAACTAGATGGCCTGGCTTATGGTTTTATACCGGCGCTTCGTTTTGATAAATATGCCTATCAATCGGAGCAGTTCGGGTATTCGCTCCCTACAGTCAATTTGACCGACAGTGCATGGTCCCCAAGTCTTGCCGCCATTTGGAAATATCAACCTTTTGCGCATCCTTATATCAATCTGGCAAAAGGGTTTAAAGCACCAACTCAAGACCAAATTAACAATGGGTTTTCTAATTTAAGACATGGTTACACTAGTAAAGGCAATCCAGATCTCAAGTCAGAAACTTCTCAAGGAATTGAAATTGGTCTCAAGGGAAAAGTGGGGGCTTGGCGATACCAGGCAGCAGCTTACCGTAATGAATACAAAGATTTTATTGAGCACCAAGTGATTGGTGGCACTGGGCGGCGTGGCGATCCGCTTATTTACCAATATGTTAATCATACGCAGGCACAAATCCAAGGTATGGATTTACGTATGGAAGGTGCTATTGATTCGAACTGGCGACTGACATCAGGGTGGGTGACCTCAACTGGTTATAAACAATCGGCAAAAGGCGTTCAATCTGAATTAGACACGATTCAACCGATGAGGGCGGCACTTGGTTTGATCTATCAAACTGCTCATTGGCAAAACAGTCTGCATTGGTCTCATACGTGGGCTAAAAAAGACAAAGATGTTGGAACTGTTACAGATATAAAAACTAGAAATCAGGTTAGCCAATATGTGGCTCCCTCCTATTCTGTTATTAATCTGCAGAGCCAATGGAAGCCGATATCCCAACTGACCATCTTGGCTGGCATCAACAATCTGTTCGATAAAAAGTATTGGAGATGGTCTGATGTGAGGGGCTTAGAAGCTGCTTCCCCAGTGATTGATGCGTATAGCGCTCCAGGAAGAAATATTTCATTAGGTGCGAGGTATGACTTTTAATGATTAATCTGAATAGAAGATCTATTTGCCAGATGCCAATGGCTTTATGTGCTACATCCGCATGGTGGAGTTCTTTTGTTAGAGCAGAAACTCCCATCAGAGTTGTTTGTATTGGCGGGGCATTGACTGAAATCATGTATGAGTTGGGTCTCGAAAAATATCTGGTGGGTGTTGATACAAGTTCTAATTTTCCGAGCATGGCGAATCTTTTACCCAATGTGGGGTATGCAAGAACCTTGTCTGCTGAAGGCATTCTCTCGATGAGGCCGACTCACGTAGTGTGTTCGGCAAATGCTGGACCCCAGCATGTTGTGACAATTCTTAAAAGGAATAAAAAAATTCACTTTTCTCAGTTTGATTCACATCATCGTTTTGAAGGTTTATTGCAAACCATTAAAGAGCTAGCTTATTTATTTGATGTGTCTAAGAAAGGGGATTGGTTAACAGAGCGTCTTTTGGATGAGTGGGCGCCATTATCAGCAGGCCATGGCATGGCTAGCGGGGGAGGTAAGGCGTCTGGAGTCGCACCAAAGGTTATATTTATCTTATCTCATCGAGGCTCTGAGATTGTGGTGGGAGGGAAGGCTACAGAAGCTGATGCCATGATCGAATACGCGGGAGGCATGAATGTCGCTTCTAGTTTGAAGGGTTATAAATCTTTTAGTAAAGAGATAGTCATCCAGACTAATCCAGACATTATTTTGATGACACAGCAATCTGAAAAATATGTAATGGCTGTATTGAAGACCCATTATTTTTCTTCCGTATCTGCTATTCGGAATCAACGGTTTATCGCTATTGAGGCTAATCAGCTTCTTGGGTTTGGACCAAGATTACCCATGACTGTTGCTCAGTTAAGAAAGGCGTTTTTTGTTTAACTTAGTGATTGTCAGCTTGGTGCTCATGCTTGGCTTTATCAGTGTTTTATTCATAGGTCCTGCATCGCTTTCGTTGGAGGATTGGAAAACATCGGTTGTTTTTTGGGACATTCGCTTACCTCGAGCACTTTTGGCTATTTTGGTGGGTGCCAGTTTGGGTTTTTCTGGAGCGATGACGCAAGCTTTATTTAGAAATCCACTTGCTGATCCGGCTTTATTGGGTATATCGGGTGGAGCTGCATTAGCTGTTGCCCTATTTATTATCGTCAGCCCTGTTTGGGTGCTTAGTGAAATGATTGGCATCCCACTAGCTGCTTTTGGAGGAGCTTTATTCAGTTGTTTTCTATTAATGAATCTTTCAAAGCAGTTGTCTTTTAATTCCATAGGTCATTTATTACTCTGCGGTATTGCATTAAACGCATTTTCAGCAGCTTTGATTGGTTTATGTATTTACCTTGCTGATGATTCTCAGCTGCGAACATTTACATTTTGGACGCTTGGCTCTGTGGCTTCGGCCAATATGTTTTTCGTTGCTGTGATTTCTTTTTTATTGATGAGCACTTTTATCTTTATTTATCCATTGAGCGGATCCATTAATGCTTTAAGTTTGGGTGAAGATGTTGCTCAACATCTGGGTATTCATGTCACACATTTAAAAATGAAGATGGTGATTTCAGTCGCTCTTTTATGTGGTGTCAGTGTGGCTTTTTGTGGAATGATTGGTTTTATTAGTCTGATGGCTCCGCAGATGGTGCGCTTGGTTTTAGGCGCAGATCAAAAAAGTGTCTTGATCTACTCAACATTCTTGGGTGGCTTTTTATTGTTAATTGCAGACACCTTGGCTAGAACCTTAGCTCTTCCCGCTGAAATGCCTGTAGGAATTTTCACCTCCTTGATTGGGGCGCCATACTTTTTATATTTGCTTAAAAAGAAAGTAAGGGGTTGAAATGCCAAATCCATTATTGACGATTGAGGGACTAAAAAAGTATTGGGATCATGGATCTCAGTTAGCACTTGATATCCCCCAACTTCGTGTTCATAACTCTGAAAAGATTGCGATCTTGGGACCCAGTGGTTCGGGTAAATCAACATTTTTAAAAATTCTATCAAAAGATTTAAAAATGGGGGATGGGACTATTTATTTTTTAAATCAGTCTTTGGATGAATGGTCTGTCCTCGAGTTGAGCCATCAACGAGCGGTGTTGCCTCAATCCCATGAAGTGGGATTTGATTTATCGGTTGACTTGATTGTGAGTTTGGGAAGAGTCTCAAGACCTTGTCAAAATGAAACGAACTATATTGTTCGGCAATGTTTATGCCTATGCCAAGCATCTCATTTGTTGCATAGAAACTACCATCAACTATCTGGTGGTGAAAGAGCAAGGGTGCAAATGGCAAAAGTATTTGCTCAGCTATGGGATGTTCATGGAGGGTTCCTGTTGGTCGATGAGCCGTTTGCTGCATTAGATCCCTACCTACAAGTATTTTTGCTTAAGAGTTTGATTCAATTTGTTACTCAACGATCTCTTGCAGTGCTTGCTGTATTGCATGATGTGAATCACGCTATGCAGTTTTTTGATCGGGGTGTATTGCTTAAACAGGGTCAACTGTTCATGGATGCCCCATTATTAGAGATTCAGAAAGAGTCTTTGGAGCATCTCTACGGCAATCATTTTTTACAGTTGAACGCCACTACTGGCACAAGGTATTTTTTTGCTCAGTAGCTAATCAATGATTAGTTCGTAGCTTGTACTTCTTCCGCCCGACTCTGTTTTTTTCAAAATCCCGAGGAGGATTAATTCTTGAATATCTCTAAGAGAAGTATCGGTTGAACATTTATTGATGACGGCCCATTTTGAGCTGGTTAGCTTGCCATCAAATCCATCTATTAATTTATTGATGATTTTAATTTGCCTTGGATTGAGGGCTTGCCCTCCATTTTTTTGCCAAAATTCAGCTTTCCCCACTACGTGTTGAAGTGTGGCTTGTGATGCCTGAATGGATCTTAAAAGGCAACTTAAAAACCAATCTAACCACTCATCAATATGGAGGCTGCCTTTTTGTGTTTTTTCAAGCTGCACGTAGTATGTTTCTCTCTCTTTTTGAATTTGTGCGGAGAGGCTATAAAAACGCAGGTTCAGTTTTTCAGCTTTCGCCAAAGCCATGTCGCCAATGGCCCTGGCAATTCGACCATTGCCATCATCAAAAGGATGGATGGTCACAAACCATAAATGAGCAATGCCTGCTTTTATCAAAGGGTCGAGCCAAGACTCTTGATTAAACCAGTTTATGAATCGACCAATTTCTTCATCAATAATTTGAGCTGGCGGAGCTTGATAGTGAACTTTAGATTTGCTAATGGGACCAGATATAACTTGCATCGGACCTTTTGAGTCTTTTCTCCACGCTCCTATTTCAATTGGATTTAACAAACTTTGTTCTGGGAATAATCCTTCATGCCACGTCAATAATTTTTCTTTTGTGAGTTGGTCATTATTGGGTTGTGTGGCATCTAGAATCATTTCAACCACACCATCGATATGTCTATCTCTATTCGGTAATGCACCTATATCGACGCCAATATGTTTTGCAACAGAGGATCTGACGGCATCTTGATTGAGCAGCTCACCTTCAATTTGGCTGGTTTTTAGCACATCATCAGAGATGATCTCAAGATAGGCCTCTTGTTTGAGATTGAATCCTAGGCGATCAATATGCCCCAATAAATACCCACGAGCATGATGAATCTCAGCAATCTTGTCAGCTAGTATGGAGGTATTAAATTGCCAATTTGGCCAATCGTTCAGTTGCCAGATATAGGTATATTCGCCGTATTTCATGCGGTAATTATAGCCCGACTAACTTATTTTGGCGTTAAATACCGCAAAAAATGCGGTTAATATTGAAAATTATGCGGTGAATAGCAAAAAAATGAAAACCTTGTGATGATCTGTTTAACGGATTGAGGCTTAGGTAGATCTTTTGAGTGAGTAGTGGCAAAGATCGATCAAGCTTTGAGTGGCAGCATTCTGGGGGAAGCATGCCAAGGCATTCTGAGCCAATTGTGCTTCTCTTTCTGCTGCAGCTTGCGTGTAGTCGATAGCTTTAGATTCTATGATGGCTTGATAAACCTGTTGAAAGAGGTCCTCAGGTAACTCTTCCGCTTGCTCGATAGCACTTTTAACTAATTTCTTTTGCTCCGGTGTGCCATGCTCTAAAAGATAAATCAAGGGTAGGGTTGGTTTGCCTTCTCTTAAATCATCACCGGCATTCTTACCCATTTGCTCGGAGCTAGCGGTGTAGTCAAGGATATCGTCAACTAACTGAAACGCTGTACCAATATGTCGACCATAAGCTTCGGCTGCAAGGTACTGCTCTGGTGTTGCTTTAGCAAGGAGCGAACCTAACGCACAGGATGCTTCAAATAGTTTGCCAGTTTTATAGTGAATGACTTGCATGTAGCGCGCTTCAGTGACATCAGGATCATGCATGTTCATCAATTGAAGAACTTCACCCTCGGCAATGGTGTTGGTAGCCTCCGCTAAGATTTCCATAATCTTTAGCTCATTCGGCGCCACCATCATTTGAAATGCTCTGGAATACAAGAAGTCACCAACTAAAACGCTGGCGGCATTGCCAAAAGCAGCATTGGCGGTAGCTCTACCACGACGTAAGTCGGATTCATCAACCACATCATCATGTAGCAAAGTCGCTGTATGAATAAATTCCACAACTGCTGCCATGCTCAGATGGTGATTCAGTTCTTTGCCATTGGCGATAGATTGAGCTGTTAAAAGCAGCAATGCAGGACGAATACGCTTGCCACCTGCTTCAATAATGTAGGCAGAGATTTGGTTAATGAGAGCAACTTCTGAGCGCAAACTGGCCCTGATCACGTCATTTAAGGCGTGCATATCTGAAGAAATAGGGCTAAGAATAGTTTGTAAGTTAGTGCTCATTAACTAATGTAAATGTTGATTATTGATCGGTAACCAGTTTAACCCATTGAATTAATTGGTTTTTATTATAAAAAGTAGTAACAAACTCTATCGCAATCATCTTATTCTACTTTTTGACTAGAAATTAAGCTAGGGCTATAATCTATGGCTCTGCACGACATAGGGTTGTGTGGTGATTTGATAGAAAGATTTCAATATGTACGCGGTCATAAAAACCGGTGGCAAACAATATAAAGTTGCTGCTGGAGAAAAATTGAAAATAGAACAGATACCAGCGGATGTAGGCAGTGAAATCACTCTTGACCAAGTTCTCGCCGTAGGCGAAGGCGAATCACTGAAGTTTGGTGAGCCATTGGTGAGTGGTGCAACTGTTAAAGCCACTGTTATTTCTCAGGGTCGTCATGACAAAGTAAAGATCTTCAAGATGCGTCGACGTAAGCATTACCAAAAGCGTCAAGGTCATCGTCAGAACTTTACTGAGATTTTGATTAATTCCATTAAGGCCTAATAGGCAGAGGCGGAGTAGAAAATGGCACAGAAAAAAGGCGGCGGTTCAACACGTAACGGCCGTGACTCAGAGTCAAAACGATTAGGCGTTAAAGTTTATGGCGGTCAAGCCATCAATGCAGGCGGCATCATTGTTCGCCAACGCGGTACACGCGTTCACCCTGGTGTGAACGTCGGTTGTGGCAAAGACCACACATTGTTCGCATTGGTAGACGGTCATGTTCAATTTGGCGTTAAAGGTGCAGATAAGAAATCATTCGTTTCTGTACTTCCGACAGCTTAATTAGCCTTAACTGAGATAACGAAGAAAATTCAGAACTCAGCATAAGGCCTCGCCCAACAGCGAGGCCTTTTTTTATTGGAATTTATGAAATTTATCGATGAAGCGCGTATTGAAGTAGTTGCTGGCCACGGTGGTTCTGGTAGCGCCTCGATGCGTCGTGAAAAATTTATTGAATTTGGTGGACCTGATGGTGGTGATGGTGGTCGAGGCGGTAGTGTTTACGCTATTGCTGATCGAAACATCAATACCTTGGTTGACTATCGATATGCTAAAAAACATCTCGCTCAAAATGGTGAGTCAGGCCGAGGTGCCGACTGCTATGGTAAAGCGGGCGAAGATATTGAATTGCGCATGCCCGTCGGTACGATCATTCATGATATGGATACCGATGAAGTCATTGCAGATTTAACATTTCATGGGCAGCGCTTATGTCTTGCAAAAGGCGGTGCAGGTGGATGGGGTAATTTGCATTTCAAGAGTAGTACCAATCGCGCGCCAAGACAAAAAACATCTGGCTTACCAGGTGAAGAACATAAACTACGTCTAGAGCTGAAAGTATTGGCTGATGTCGGTTTATTGGGTATGCCGAATGCAGGTAAATCCACATTGATCACTGCAGTATCCAATGCGCGACCTAAGATCGCGGATTACCCGTTCACTACATTGCATCCTAATTTGGGCGTCGTTCGTGTTGGGCAAGAGCGCAGTTTTGTGATTGCTGATATCCCAGGTTTGATTGAAGGTGCTGCTGAAGGTGCGGGACTTGGTCATCGCTTCCTAAGACATTTGCAACGTACGAATTTATTGTTGCATTTGGTGGACATGGCGCCATTTGATGAAAACTTGGATATTGTTGCTGAAGCTAAAGCAATTGTGAATGAGCTTAAGAAATACGATGAGTCTTTGTTTGATAAACCACGTTGGTTGGTTTTAAACAAAGTGGATATGATTCCTGAAGATGAGAGAGCCAATCGCATCAAAGCTTTTGTTAAAGCATATGGTTGGAAGGGTCCTGTTTTTGAAATCTCAGCGCTGACTGGCGAAGGCTGTCAAAAACTTTGCTACGCTATTCAACAAGACTTGGATGATAAGCGCAAGGAACGTGACGACGCTGAAGAGCATGATGCTGATGTTCGTTTTCAGGGTGACGCATTAGATTCTGATGAGTCTTAGTAAAGCAAATAATCAATGAGGTGAGTAGGGTGGTTCGAGCGATACAAAACGCACAACGTATTGTTGTTAAAGTGGGTTCAACACTGGTGACCAATAATGGTCAAGGTTTGGATCATGAAGCGATTGGTCGTTGGGCTGCGCAAATGGCGGAACTCCGTTCTATGGGTAAGCAAGTGGTGATGGTCAGTTCTGGAGCGATTGCAGAAGGTATGCAGCGCTTATCTTGGGCAACCCGACCAACAGATATCCATGAGCTTCAGGCTGCTGCCGCAGTCGGGCAAATGGGCTTGGTTCAAGTTTACGAAACGAGCTTTGCTCAATATGGTATTCGAACTGCGCAGGTATTACTCACCAATGCTGACTTAGCAGACGAAAAGCGTTATCAAAATGCACGAATCACGTTGTTAACACTTTTAAAGCACGGTGTTGTTCCTATCATCAATGAAAATGATACGGTCGTCACGGATGAAATTAAATTTGGTGATAACGATACTTTGGCAGCTCTGGTAACTAATCTGATTGAAGCAGATGCCTTGGTTATTTTGACGGATCAAGATGGTTTGTATAACGCGGACCCTCGTAAAGACCCTCAGGCAACTTTGATTCAAGAAGCAGTGGCCGGTGATCCTCAGTTAGAGATGATGGCGGGTGGCGCAGGCAGTGCACTTGGAAAAGGTGGCATGCTCACCAAAGTGCTAGCCGCTAAATTAGCCAATCAATCAGGTGCTCACACAGTGATTGCTTCGGGTCTTGAGCCCCAAGTATTAGTTCGTCTTGCAAAAGGCGAACTGATTGGTTCACAACTGATTTCGAAATAGTTGCAGGCTTAAGGCTGCAAAAGAGAAATAATTTCTTTTATGTTTCTGCGTGGAATACTATTTTCACAAAAAGCATCTTTGACTAAAGCAGAGTGATATCTGTTGTAGCTATTAGGCGTGATGAACTGCCATTTGCTCCCTGGATTTTTTCGCCACTGTCCATCGCTTTGCAGCGTGCCATACAAACGCCATTCATGTTTTTCACAACGAATACCTTCGTAGCTAACTTGTTTTGCGCCCGAGGGGCTGGTGATGACAATGATGTATCGCAATACATCATCTTTACCTAATTCAATTGAGTCTGCATCAATAGCGAATGTCAGGGGTGTATTGATGGATACAAAAAACGGTTTGAGTTGTTTAGAAGGGGGTGCGCTAGGGAGTTTGACTTCAGCCTCATTCCAAAACCTTGGGGCATCAACATCATTCTCATCGGCTGGATCGAGAGTTTTGTACTGCGCGTGCGACGTGAAGCTAATAAGTAGCATGGTACTAACGAGCGCTTTAAGAATGAAATGCTGTTTCAAGAGGGGTCCTTCGGTGAGTCTGGTGTACTGACGTGATTGTTAGTCGCCATATTTTTACTGATATCAAGAGGAGAGCCCCAAGGCATCATCATCATGCGCGGACCACGGGCAATGTAACGAGCGAGTTCAGATAACGCTAATTCATATACTTCTCGCTTAAAGTCGATGACAACATCGAGTGGAATCCAGTAGGGGCTCCAGCGCCACGCATCAAATTCAGGGTGATCGGTAGCCCTCAGACATACATCGCTGTCTCGGCCAACCATACGAAGTAAAAACCAAATTTGTTTTTGACCGCGATAGCTTTGGCGAGATGAGCGCCGGTTCGATTGTGAGCTATTTGAGCGGCGCAAGAATTCAGCTGGCACGTCGTAACGCAGCCATTCGCGAGTTCGTCCAATGATTTGGACATGTTGCGGCTCTAGACCGATCTCCTCATGCAACTCACGATACATCGCTTGCTCTGGGTTTTCACCATGTTGAATCCCTCCCTGAGGGAACTGCCAGGAATGCTGACCAACACGCTTACCCCAAAAAACTTCGTTGCGTTGATTGATGAGAACGATGCCGACGTTGGGTCTGTACCCTTCTCTGTCGAGCATAATCGCGCCCTTTATTCCTTAATCCTTTAAAATCAATAAATTGATTATAGCTATAGCCCATCCATTATTTAATAAAGTGAACCATGAAAGCATCTCAATTTTTTATTAGAACTCTCAAAGAAGCCCCGGCAGACGCTGAAATCGTCTCTCATAAGCTGATGATGAGGGCTGGCATGATCCGAAAATTAGGGGCCGGCATCTATAACTACATGCCAATGGGTCTTAAGGTCATCCGTAAGGTCGAATCAATTATTCGAGAAGAAATGGACCAGGCTGGTGCTGTAGAGCTATTAATGCCAGTGATTCAGCCGGCTGAGCTATGGCAGGAAACCGGTCGTTGGGACAAAATGGGGCCTGAATTACTGCGCATTAAAGACAGGCATGACCGCGATTTCTTGATTCAGCCAACCTCTGAGGAGGTGGTAACGGATATTGCCCGTCATGAAATTAAGAGTTACAAGCAGTTGCCGGTGAATTTTTATCAAATTCAGACCAAATTCCGTGATGAGCGTCGCCCGCGTTTTGGCATCATGCGTGGCCGTGAATTTTGCATGAAGGATGCTTATTCTTTTGATCGTGATGTTGATGGAATGAAGCAGTCCTACGCCAAGATGTTCGATGCTTATCAACGCATTTTTACCCGTTTAGGACTTAACTTCCGTGCTGTGAATGCCGACAATGGTGCAATTGGTGGTACAGGCAGTCAAGAGTTCCACGTGATTGCAGATACGGGTGAAGATGCTATTGCTTACTGCCCAACTTCAGACTATGCTGCAAATATTGAAACAGCTGAAGCAATGACCTTGATCGCAAGCCGTTCTGCTGCCTCTCAAGAGTTGGTTTCTGTTGCAACGCCTGGTATGAGCAAATGCGAAGATGTGGCTAAGTTTTTGAAGTTGCCACTTGAGAAGACAGTGAAGTCAATTGTTTTGGCGGTGGATGCCGAAGAGGGCGCCAAGCTATTCATTTTGTTATTGCGTGGTGATCATGAGCTTAATGAAGTAAAAGCCAGCAAGGTACCTGGATTGACTGATTTCCGCTTTGCAAGCGAAGCTGAGATCATCGATTACTTTGGCACGCCGCCTGGTTATTTGGGACCAGTAAAAACCAAAAAACCATTAACAGTTGTGGCTGATCGAACCGTTGCAAATATGAGTGATTTTATTTGTGGCGCCAATCAAGAAGGCTTCCATTTAACGGGTGTGAATTGGGTTCGTGATCTACCAGAGCCAATCGTTGCTGACTTACGTAATGTCATCGCTGGTGATGCATCTCCGGACGGTAAGGGCGTGTTAGAAATTTGTCGCGGTATCGAGGTGGGTCACGTCTTCCAGTTAGGTACTCGTTACTCCGAGTCTATGAATGCGGTTTACCTGGATGAAAAAGGACAATCACAACCCATGGTGATGGGTTGTTACGGGATTGGTGTTACAAGATTGTTGGGTGCTGCTATTGAGCAGTGTTTTGATGATCGAGGTATTGTTTGGCCAGTATCGATTGCACCATTCCAAGTTGTTTTATGTCCAATGGGTTACGACCGATCAGATATGGTGCGTGATGCCTCTGATCAGTTATACCGAGATTTAACTGCGGCCGGCATCGAGGTGATTTTGGATGATCGTGGTGAACGTCCAGGTGCCATGTTTGCCGATTGGGAGTTAATTGGTGTGCCTTATCGTGTGGTGATTGGAGAGCGCGGATTAAAAGAAGGTCAGCTAGAGTTTCAAGCGAGAGCGGATACAGAAGCGATGCAAGTACCGGTTGCTGAAGTGGCAAAAAAAGTTATCTCAGCTATTCAAGCCAAGCTCGCTCACTAAATTACTCTGTAAAGAAAAAAGCCTTCAGTTCGCTGGAACTGAAGGCTTTTTTATGAGCATTATTTTTTGATATTGGTTAACGCTTAAACATATTGCCCATACCTTTGGCTGCCATACCGCCAAGCATTTTGGCCATCTTGCCGCCTTTGAATTGCTTCATCATGGTTTGCATTTGTTCAAATTGAGCCAATACTCGATTGACCTCTTGTACTTGCACGCCGGCACCTGCTGCAATACGCCGCTTACGGCTGGCCTTGAGAAGTTCTGGTTTCAGTCTCTCTTGAGGTGTCATGCTATCAATGATGCCTTGGGTCCTGCGAATTTGTTTTTCTGCAACGCCCATATCTTGTTTAGCTGCTGCTTGGGCAAATTGGGCGGGCAACTTATCAAGTAAGCTGCTCATGCCGCCCATCTGTCTCATTTGAGTGATTTGCATTCTGAAATCGTTCAGATCAAAGCCACCTTTTTTGAGCTTTTCCGCAAGTTTTTGAGCGTGTTCAACATCAACTGATTTTTGGGCTTGCTCAACCAAAGCAAGGATGTCACCCATACCTAAAATACGGCTCGCCATCCTGCTTGCATCAAATGGTTCTAAGCCATCCAATTTTTCAGCCACACCAGCAAACTTAATCGGAACGCCTGTGACATGGCGAACAGAAAGTGCCGCACCACCACGTGAGTCACCGTCTAACTTGGTCAGGATAACGCCCGTTAGAGGTAAGGTTGCATGGAAAGCTTTGGCGGTATTGATGGCATCTTGACCCAGCATGGCATCAACAACAAAGAGAGTTTCGATCGGTGTCACGATTTGATGAAGAGCACTGATCTCTTGCATCATCGCTTCATCAATACCTAATCGACCAGCCGTGTCGATAATTAATACATCGTGATAGTGGCGGCGTGCCCAATCAAGAGCATCTCTCGCAATATCTGCGGGCTTTTGATTGTCGCTGCTCGGAAAAAATTCTGCACCAGCCTGATCCGTGACTGTTTTTAGCTGAGCAATGGCAGCAGGTCGGTAGACGTCACAAGAGACTGTTAATACTTTTTTCTTTTGTGTGTCCTTGAGCCATTTGGCTAGCTTACCTACTGAAGTCGTTTTACCAGCACCTTGTAGACCTGCCATCAAAATAACTGCAGGAGGTTGTGCGGCTAAGTTCAGTTGACCTGCTTGAGGATCTCCCATGATGGCAGTGAGTTCTTTTTGAACAACACCAACCAAGGCTTGACCAGGACTTAAGCTACCAATCACCTCTTCGCCAAAAGCTTTGGCTTTGATATTGGCAATTAATTCTTTGACAACTGGCAGAGCTACGTCAGCCTCTAAAAGGGCAAGACGGACCTCGCGGAGCATCTCCGCGGTGTTTTCTTCAGTCAATCTGGCTTGACCGCGCATGGTTTTAACCACACGACTTAAACGATCTGTTAGATTCTGTAACATATGAGCATTAAACTATAGATATGAATATTTTAGGTCACCCCAGCCTTGCATGGTTACCCAGCGCTTTATATTTCTTGTTTTTTTGGCGAGAAATTAGAGTCTATGTCCTGAATTCTCAACAGAATCAAGACTCTCCTCGGGTTTCTCCCTCTTCTCAATGGCTTTTATTGCCGTTGCTACTGTTGCATGGCTTGATTTTGCATGAGTCCATTTTTACAGCAGAGGGTTTTATATTTGGATTTGCCCAAGCGTTATCCATGATGTCCTGGATTGGCGTTACTTTTTTCTGGTTTGAGAGTTGGTACATGCCTACTCGAGGCATCCGAGCGATTGTTTTATTGGCAGCAGGGTTTTGTAGTTTGCTGCCTGTGATTTTCCCTGGACATGTTTTATCTGCTCGTGCCATTGATGATCCTTGGTTTAGAGCCCATTTTATTGTGGCTAATATTGCTTATGGCTTACTAAGCTTGGCGGCATTGCACGCTATTTTGATGCATTGGCAAGATCGTCATTTACATATGCCCACTCACGATAAAACCAATAGCTTTTTTGCTAAGTGGGGGGAGCGCCTACCACCGCTTATGACCATGGAACATATTCTTTTCAGAATTCTTAAGGTAGGCTTTGCTTTACTAACTTTGACTGTTTTTTCAGGCGTGTTCTTTAGTCAAACCCTTTTTGGACGAGCTTTATTTTGGGATCACAAAACTATTTTTGGCATTCTGTCGTGGGTGATGTTTGCCGGTTTGCTCGTGGCTCGTTGGCGGATTGGTCTAAGAGGCTTGACTGCAATACGCTGGGTGCTCAGTTCTTTTGTGGTTTTATTACTGGCTTACGTGGGTAGCCGTTTTGTTTTGGAAGTGTTGTTACAGCGATGAAATGGCTGCTTTTTACCCTGATTTTGACGGGGCTCATTATGTGGTGGCGTTATGCACAGATTGAGCAGAATGGTCGCTCAAGCGCCAAGCCTAACAATCCCAAGCCTAACAATCCCAAGCAAGCCAAACCCAAACAGCCAAATAGTTCTCAAGGCACCGTCTCCAAGCCTCAAGAGATGAAGCAATGCCCTTGCTGTGGTTTAAGATTTCCGGCGGATGAAGGCGTTGGAGCTTATTGTTCTGCTGAGCATCAAAATGCCATTGATCCTAAAGGTTGGTGGGGCGCTGCTGATTGGCTTAAGTCACCCAACTTCGATGAGCGCCCATCAGGTATGCCTATTGAGTTGGTATTGATGCATCACATCAGTTTGCCGCCAGGTCAGTTTGGTAATCATTACATTGCTGATTTCTTTCAAAACAAATTGGATCCGAATGCGCATCCTTATTTTCAAGAAATAGCTGACCGTCAGGTATCCAGTCATTTCTTAATTAAAAGAGATGGGCAAGTGCAACAATTTGTTTCTACTTTGAACCGAGCATGGCATGCGGGCGCTTCAGAATTTTTTGGTCGTGATCGATGCAATGATTTTTCAATCGGTATTGAATTGGAGGGCACGGAAGATTTACCGTTTCAGCCGGCTCAATATCTTGCTTTAAAAGAATTGGTGACTGTTTTAAAGAAACAATATCCGATTGCCGCTTATGCGGGACATAGTGATGTTGCTCCCGGAAGAAAAAAAGACCCTGGCATTCATTTTGATTGGGCTTATTTTTCACAATTAGCGGGCATTCCTGCTCGCCAACTTCCTTATGGTTTAGATAAGCGTTCTTAAGTTTATTGGAGTCGCAAAACCGCAATAGGTTTGTGAGTGCTCACAAACCTATTATTCATTTCCAGCAAGCCCCAAATAAGTGCCAAAAATAGCGAAATTTCTAGCCAAATTAGGGATTTCGATAGGTATTTTTTTGTAAAAAATGCTTATCAAAAGCATGATAAATACCCTATACTTAGTACCGTTGTCGCAAGCTAAACACTAAATGTAGTGTTCTCAGCAGTGAATAGCCGTTGAAAAATAATCAAAATTACTCGTTTTACCCAATTAAATACACATAAAGAAGAGATAGGAGTCTTATGACCTACGCAGATCCGCAGGCAACTGGCGCAACAAGCAACCCATTTGCAGGCCAACCTGGTCAAGTTAACCAAAACCCATCAGAGGCATTTGTTGCTGGTGGAGTGGGCGGTACTCAAGCCACACAATTGTCTGATTACAAAATTATTCGACGTAATGGCTCAGTTGTTTCATTTGAGCCATCCAAAATTGCAATTGCAGTGACCAAAGCTTTTTTAGCTGTAAACGGTGGTCAAGGTGCTGCATCAGCACGCGTTCGTGAACAAGTGGAGCAATTAACACAAGTTGTTGTGCGCGCATTGTTGCGTAGCCGTCCTAACGGTGGCACATTCCACATTGAAGATATTCAGGATCAAGTTGAATTAGCCTTGATGCGTAGTGGTGAGCACAATGTAGCAAGAGCTTATGTTCTTTATCGTGAAAAGCGCAATCAAGAGCGCGCTGCACAAGTAGCGGCAGCACCTGTTGCACCAGTGATGGATCACCCAGGAATCAATGTCAGTGATAACGGTGTGATCAAGCCTTTGGATATGGTTGCCTTGCAAATGGTGATTCAGGCTGCGTGTGAAGGTTTAGGTAGTGCTGTTAATGCAGAGCCAATCATTCAAGAAACAATTAAGAATTTGTATGAAGGCGTGCCAATGGCACAAGTTTACGATTCAGCTATCTTGGCATCACGTACTTGGATTGAAAAAGATCCAGCGTACAGCCAAGTGACTGCACGTATTTTGATGCACACAATTCGTAAAGAGATTTTAGGTCGCGAAGTGCCACAAGGTGCCATGGCAGCTGAATATGTGACTTATTTCCCGCAATACATCAAGCAAGGTGTGGATGCTGAGTTATTGGATCAAAAGTTATTAACATTTGATTTGGTTAAGTTGGGCGCCGCATTGAAGGCCGATCGTGATCTACAGTTCAACTACTTGGGCCTACAAACTTTGTATGACCGTTATTTCTTGCACATTGAAGATCACCGTATCGAAATGCCTCAGGCTTTCTTTATGCGTGTGGCAATGGGCTTGGCTTTAAATGAAGTTAACCGTGAAGAGCGCGCTATCCAGTTCTATGAAATCCTTTCTTCATTCGATTTCATGTCTAGCACGCCAACATTATTTAACTCAGCAACATTACGTTCACAGCTATCAAGCTGCTACCTAACGACTATTCCAGATGACTTGGATGGTATCTACGAGGGTTTGAAAGAAAACGCCTTGTTATCTAAGTTTGCGGGTGGTTTGGGCAATGACTGGACAAGCGTACGTGCTTTGGGCAGTCACATCAAAGGTACTAACGGTAAGTCACAAGGTGTTGTGCCATTCTTGAAGGTGGTGAATGACACGGCTGTTGCTGTGAATCAAGGTGGTAAGCGTAAAGGTGCTGTTTGCGCCTATTTGGAAACATGGCACTTGGATGTGGAAGAGTTCCTAGAGTTGCGTAAGAACACAGGTGATGATCGCCGTCGTACGCATGATATGAACACTGCGAACTGGATTCCTGACTTGTTCATGAAGCGAGTGATGGAAAACGGTGAGTGGACATTATTCACACCATCAACTTGCCCAGACTTGCATGATAAGTTTGGTGCTGACTTTGAAAAAGCCTATATTGCTTACGAGCAAAAGGCAGCCAATGGTGAATTGAAGCCATTTAAGAAAGTTAATGCACTCGATATGTGGCGCAAGATGTTGGGCATGTTGTTTGAAACAGGCCATCCATGGATCACGTTCAAAGATCCATGCAACATTCGTAGCCCACAGCAGCACGTTGGCGTTGTTCACTCATCTAATTTGTGTACAGAGATTACTTTGAATACGAATGAGTCAGAGATCGCGGTTTGTAACTTAGGTTCTGTGAACTTAACAGTTCATATGAAGACAGATGCGAATGGTCAATTGGTTCTGGATCATGAGAAATTACAGAAAACGATCCGTACAGCGATGCGCATGTTGGACAATGTGATTGATATTAACTATTACGCTGTTGCTAAGGCGCGTAATTCAAATATGAAGCACCGTCCAGTGGGTATGGGCATTATGGGCTTCCAGGATTGCTTGCATATGTTGCGTATCCCCTACGCGAGTGATGCAGCTGTTCAGTTTGCTGATGAGTCAATGGAAGCTGTTTGTTACTACGCTTATCTTGCATCAACAGAGTTGGCCGAAGAGCGTGGCACTTACCAGACTTACAAGGGTTCATTATGGGATCAGGGCATCCTTCCACAAGACTCAGTCAAGCTATTGGCGCAAGAGCGCGGTGGCTATGTTGAGGTGGATATGTCTTCTAAGATGGATTGGACAATGGTGCGTAATCGCATCAAACAGTTCGGTATGCGTAACTCCAACTGCGTAGCGATTGCTCCAACAGCCACCATTTCAAACATTATTGGTGTTTCAGCTTGTATTGAGCCAACCTATCAAAACCTTTTTGTGAAATCTAACCTTTCAGGTGAGTTCACAGTGGTTAATGACTATTTGGTGCGCGATCTGAAGGCTCGTGGTCTTTGGGATGAAGTCATGATTGCTGATTTGAAGTATTTTGATGGTTCATTGTCAAAAATTGATCGTATTCCACAAGATTTACGTGCTTTGTATGCCACCGCATTCGAAGTTGAGCCTTTGTGGTTGGTGGAAGCTGCGTCACGTCGTCAAAAATGGATCGATCAGGCTCAGTCACTCAATATTTACATGGCTGGCGCTTCTGGTAAGAAGTTGGACGACACCTACAAGTTGGCTTGGTTGCGTGGATTAAAAACGACTTACTACTTGCGTACGATTTCTGCCACTCACGTTGAGAAGTCAACGGTTAAAGGCGGTGCCTTGAATGCTGTTTCAAACGGTGACCCAACTTTAGCCGCGGCGGCTGCAGCTGCAGCTGCTGAGGCGGATGGTCCGGTTTGTACGATGCGTCCAGGCGATGCTGGCTTTGATGAATGCGAAGCTTGCCAATAAGTCGTATGATTAACGGATAAATAAAAGCAATACACAAAATAAATGGAGAACAAATTATGTTGACCTGGGAAGAAGAAACCCCCGCAGCGGCAACGCTTAATCAACCAGCACCCGTGACAACACCAAGTGCTGCGATGGAAAGCAGTTTATTGCCGAATCGCCCAATGCCGATGCCAATGTCATCTGCTTCTGCACCTTCAGCCACGATTGATCCTGAAGATGCAGTTGCGCGCCGTGTCAACGTGGCGGATAAACGCATCATTAACGGTTCAACGGATGTGAACCAATTGGTGCCATTTAAATACAAATGGGCTTGGGAGAAGTATTTGGCAGGTTGTGCCAATCACTGGATGCCACAAGAGATCAATATGACGCGAGATATCGCTCTTTGGAAGGATCCTAATGGTCTAACCGATGACGAGCGTCGCATCATCATGCGAAATCTAGGTTTCTTTGTAACAGCAGACTCTTTAGCGGCCAACAACATCGTTTTAGGTACCTATCGTCAGATTACAGCTCCAGAATGCCGTCAATATTTGTTGCGTCAGGCGTTTGAAGAGGCGATTCATACTCATGCATACCAATATATTGTGGAATCATTGGGCCTAAACCAGGCTGAAATCTTCAATGCTTATCATGAAGTACCTTCGATTCGCGCTAAAGATGAGTTTTTGATCCCATTCATTGATGTTTTGACAGATCCTTCATTCAAAACAGGCACTTTAGAGAATGATCAGAAGTTGCTTCGCTCATTGATCGTATTTGCTTGCATCATGGAAGGTTTGTTCTTTTATGTTGGTTTTACGCAAATCTTGGCAATGGGTCGTCAAAATAAAATGACCGGTGCTGCTGAGCAGTATCAGTACATCTTGCGTGATGAATCATTGCACTGCAATTTTGGTATCGACATGATCAATCAGATCAAACTTGAGAACCCACAATTGTGGACTGCTGAGTTCAAAGAAGAGTTGCGTAGTTTATTTGAGCAGGCAGTTGAACTTGAGTACCGTTACGCTGAAGACACCATGCCTAGAGGGGTTCTGGGTTTGAACGCTCCAATGTTCAAAGGTTACCTGCGTTACATTTGTAATCGTCGTTGCATGCAAATTGGTTTAGATGCAATGTTCCCGAATGAAGAGAATCCGTTCCCATGGATGAGTGAAATGATCGACTTGAAGAAGGAAAGAAACTTCTTTGAGACTCGCGTTATTGAATATCAAACTGGTGGCGCGTTGAACTGGGAGTAAATTTTTTTAAAATATTTAATGACAACGCTTCTCTTAAGTTGTACTATCACGAAAGTTATAGAAACACTAGGAGAAAAAACTGTTGATAAGTAGTAGCCAACAACGCGTGAATAAATTAAATACTCTGAGTCATCGGAGTAAGTTGTTATCTATTTCTTTTGATAGTTCTAAACGTTCTTCATACGTATTTAAAAAGCCGTCACCTGCAGAGGTCACGGCTTTTTTTCCAAGATTCATTAGCGTGCGACGTGTAGTGAGTGGCGCGCCGATGAATGGCTCGCTCACACGAAATTGGTGTGGTCGGGTTTCTTTAATCAGTAATGTAATTAAATCACTCTCACGTGAAGGAGTTTAATATGGCAATCGCCAAGAAAAAACCTGCTGCAAAGAAACCAGCTGCTAAAAAAGTAGCTGCTAAGAAACCAGCTGCTAAGAAAGTAGCTGCTAAGAAGCCTGCTGCTAAAAAAGTAGCTGCTAAGAAGCCTGCTGCTAAAAAAGTAGCTGCTAAGAAGCCTGCTGCTAAAAAAGTAGCTGCTAAGAAGCCTGCTGCTAAGAAAGTAGCTGCTAAGAAGCCTGCTGCTAAGAAAGTAGCTGCTAAGAAGCCTGCTGCTAAGAAAGTAGCTGCTAAAAAGCCTGCTGCTAAAAAAGTAGCTGCTAAAAAGCCTGCTGCAAAAAAAGCTGCTAAAAAAGTAGTAAAAAAAAAGTAAGTAAGCCTGCTGCTAAAAAACCAGCAGCAAAAAAGCCAGTTGCTAAAGCTGCCTCTGCTTCAACAGCAAAGACAGTATTAAATCCAGCAGCTGCTTGGCCTTTCCCAACAGGTTCACGTCCTTAATCTAATTAGGGACTGATTCCTGAAGGGAATCAAACCCGCTAAAGCTTAATTGCCTTAGCGGGTTTTTTCTTGTCTATATTTTTAGGGGTAGCCTATTGCTAAGTGCCTCCCTTGAGAAAGGCACCACAGATCAATCAATAGCTATAGGCGAAGGCTTGTTTAAATTGTGCTTGAATCTCTGCTTGGCTGGGCTCGTGATTTTGCGGACCTTGGCTGGAAATTTTGATAGAGCCCATCAGACTAGCTAATCTGCCAGTTGTTTCCCAATCAAAACCTTGTTCCAAGCCGAATAATAATCCGCCTCTGAAAGCATCACCACACCCAGTTGGATCTATTGCTTGGTTAACGGGCACTACTGGAATGTCATATTTTTGACCTTTGGCATGAATTTCTGCACCTTGGGCACCTTTGGTGACAATTAAGGCTTCTACACGCTCTGATATTTGTGGGAGTGTTAAGCCTGTCCGTTTTGAGAGCATCTCACCTTCGTAGTCATTTACGGCAACGTAGGTTGCTTGTTCGATGAAGCCTAGAAGTTCTTGACCATCAAACATCGGTAAGCCTTGACCTGGATCGAAGATAAAAGGGATGTGAGCATCGGCTAATTGCTGGCAGTGTTCAACCATACCTTGCCTGCCATCGGGCGCCACAATTGCAATCTTAGGTTGGCTTAAATTCTTAGCCTGTCGATGAGCTAGCACATCAGCCACAATATTCAGGTGTGATTCACCCATGGCACCAGGGTGAAACGCTGTAATTTGGTTATTGTCACGATCCGTGGTGATCATGGCTTGAGCAGTGAAAGCAGTAGGGATCTCACGAATATGATCTGCTGTGATCTTGTATTTAGCCAATTGATCATAATAAGGGCCTGCATCACCGCCGACGGTTGCCATAATCACAGGGTCTCCACCTAATAGTCGGTGGTTATACGCAATGTTGCCGGCACATCCGCCAAACTCTCGGCGCATGCTGGGTACCAAAAATGCCACATTCAGAATATGGATTTGGTCAGCCAAGATTTGATCTTGAAAGCGACCTTCAAAAGACATGATGGTGTCGTAAGCGATTGAGCCGCAAATTAAGCTAGACATAATTTTTCCAAAGGTTAAGTGATTAATGAGGGAGTGTTTTGGGGCTATAGCTTAATCGAACACGATAGCCGGCAGCACTTTCGGGTAAGGAAAGAGGTAGATTGCTCGCTACTTCTTGCAAGGGAGATGCTCTGACTTCTTCCAATGCCGATAGATTGGCGTCCTTCGGCAACCAGTCTTGAGGTTCCAGAAGAATTTCACCAATCAAAGCATCATTGATATCTGTAATCGACAAAATAACAGAGGGCCAGATCACAGGATTATTCAGTTGGTTTCTGATTTGAAGTTTAAGAAGACCTGTGACGGAGGACGTCTCCTTATCTTTTGAAGCGTCAATTTCTAAATGGGCAAACTCAATTGACCATGCTGAAAAATCACGTAGGGCCTCATCATGACAAGGCAATAACTGGCATATGGCTCGATCGATTGTTGAAAATGCCAGTCTAGCGGGCTCTTGGATACTTGGAGGCGCTTTGGCAATTATGTGGTGAATTGTGTTTCTACCAAGATAGCTGATTTGAGCAAATACTAAAAATACCAAAAGAAGAGCTGTTGAAATTTTTAACCAGCGAGAGCTGGCTTTAACCACATGAGAGCTTTGGGTTAATTCAGGAGTTTTTTTTTGAGCTGACCGGTTAGACAAACCCAGCCATCATGCTCTCGCCAAACATGGAGCGTTAGCCACGGTTTATAGGTTTCAATTACTTCTTCTGCTTGTCTTGCCAAAATGCCTGATAACACAATGTGACCTTCAGGCGCGATACGCTGACAAAGAGCGGGGGCTAAAACTTGTAGTGGATTGGCTAGGATATTAGCGACCACAACATCATGTTGGCTGTCAGTTGTGTCTTCTTCAGGTAAATAAAAATCAACCGTCACTTCGTTGCGTATGGCATTGTCTTTAGCGGAGCTAACTGCTTGAGGGTCAATATCAACACCTATGGCAGGACCACAGCCCAAGCGCTTGGCCGCAATAGCTAAGATGCCAGAGCCACATCCGTAATCAAGTAAGGTTTTTTCACTTAAGCCTTCATGCTCTTCTAGCCACTGCATGCATAGTTTGGTGGTTGGATGACTGCCCGTACCAAAAGCTAAACCAGGGTCTACCGCAAGACAAACTGCATTGGGATCTTGAGGAGCATCGTGCCAAGAGGGGACGACCCATAGGCGTTGACCAACCTGAATCGGATCAAATTGAGATTGCGTTAAGCGAACCCAATCTTGCTCTTCAACAGCTCGTTCCGTTGGGATAGTGACCTGAAATCCTTCTTCGCTTAAAGCTAAAGAAATCTCAGCGGCACTTAAAGCATTTTCATCAAAGAGAGCAACTACTTGAGATTGTTCCCAAGCATTTTTTTCGGGGGTTAGACCCGGTTCGCCGTAAAGAGGTTTTTCTTCTTCCGTATCAACAGCTGCATCGCTAACTGAAATAGATAAAGCACCCAATTCCATGAGTGCGTCTCCAAGGTTCTCTGCGAGATCCTCGGAAACAGTAAAGATAAGTTCACGAAATGCCATTAATGCGTTATGAAGTGAAGGGTCTGTTAATTACTTCACATTGCCACGGCGAGATGCCGCTTGTTCTTCAAGTTTGTGCTCAAGGTAATGAATGCTGGTGCCGCCTTCGACAAACTTTGGATCGAGCATCAGTTCGCGGTGCAATGGGATATTGGTCAAGATACCTTCAACAGCTGCTTCTGATAAGGCAATGCTCATGCGGCGAATGGCTTGTTCGCGAGTTGCACCATAAGTAATTAATTTGCCAATCATGGAGTCATAGGTTGGAGGCACAAAATAGCCCGCATACGCATGAGAATCGACACGCACACCTGGGCCGCCTGGCATATGCCATGACAAGATTCGACCTGGGCTTGGCATGAATTTCACAGGATCTTCTGCGTTGATACGGCACTCAATCGCATGACCTCGGAATTCAATATCTTTTTGACGGAATGGTAGTTTTTCACCCGCAGCAATATGAATTTGCTGTTGAACAATATCGATACCCGTAATGAGTTCTGTCACAGGGTGTTCAACCTGAACGCGCGTGTTCATTTCAATGAAATAAAACTCGTCGTTTTCGTATAAGAACTCAAATGTGCCTGCGCCGCGATAACCAATTTTGCGACAAGCTTCTGCACAGCGCTCACCAATTTTTGCAATTAGGCGACGATCAATGCCAGGTGCTGGCGCTTCTTCAATCACCTTTTGGTGGCGACGTTGCATCGAGCAATCACGTTCGCCTAGATAAACTGCATTTTTATGGGTGTCCGCTAAGATTTGGATTTCTACGTGGCGAGGATTCTCTAAGAACTTTTCCATGTAGACCTCTGGATTACCAAAGGCTCGACCAGCTTCTTCGCGAGTCATGTTCACAGCATTGATTAAGTGAGCTTCAGTATGGACCACGCGCATACCGCGACCACCACCACCGCCAGCCGCCTTGATGATGACTGGGTAGCCCACCTTTTTAGCTGTTGCAATAATTTCTTTTGGATTATCAGGAAGTGCGCCTTCTGAACCAGGTACGCACGGTACGCCTGATTTGATCATGGCTTGCTTTGCTGATACTTTATCGCCCATTAAGCGAATCGATTCAGCGGTTGGACCAATAAAAACAAAACCTGATTTTTCTACGCGTTCAGCAAAGTCAGCGTTTTCAGATAAGAAGCCGTAACCTGGGTGAATCGCTTGAGCATCGGTTACTTCAGCCGCAGAAATAATCGCTGGCATATTGAGGTAGCTAAGTGCTGAAGGAGCTGGGCCGATACAAACAGCTTCGTCTGCCAATTTGACATACTTCGCATCGCGGTCAGCTTCAGAGAAAACCACCACAGTTTTAATGCCCATCTCGCGACAGGCTCTTTGAATACGTAGAGCAATTTCGCCACGGTTGGCGATGAGGATCTTTTCAAACATCAGATAACCTTTATAACTCTTGAATTAGCCAATAATGAAAAGAGCCTGACCAAATTCAACACCTTGGCCGTTCTCACATAGGATTTCTTTAACAACGCCTGATTTATCAGATTCGATCTCGTTCAATAACTTCATCGCTTCGATGATGCAAAGAGTTTGACCTTCTTTGACTGAGTCGCCAATTTTTACAAAAGAGTCTGCGCCTGGAGTTGGTGCACGGTAGAAAGTACCGACCATTGGTGATTTAACAGCGTGCCCAGTTGGCTCGGCTGGAGCAGCTACTTCTGCTGGAGCAGCAGCTGCAGCGGCAGGAGCTGGACCGGCAGCTGGTGCGGCTGGAGCAGGAGCATAGTATTGTTGGGTTGGAGCGGCAATCGGAGCTGGATTTTTTACGATACGTACTTTGTCTTCGCCTTCGGTAACCTCTAGTTCAGATACGCCAGATTCAGCTACTAAATCAATCAAAGTTTTAAGTTTTCGTAGATCCATGATGCCCTTCCATATAGTTTTTTACTTGGAGGTGATTATAACGGCATCTAACCATGAACTGAGCTCATCTTCGCTTATTTTTCCAAGTTTGACCTTCTTAATGCTTCCTTTTTCATCAATTAGGACGGTAAATGGCAGCCCAGAGCTTGGATTTCCCATACTTTTTGCCCAATTACTACCCTCTAATCCACCTAAAACGATTGGGTAGTTAACGGGTGTTTTTAAAAGAAATTGACGTAAATTGGATGGTGAATCAACACCAATGCCAACAAATAGCACATTTTTAGAGCGATATTTCTCTTGAACGCGCACTAACTCGGGCATTTCCTCGACACAAGGTGGGCACCAGGGGGCCCAAAAGTTCAAAACCAAGGTTTTTCCTCTCCAACTCGCGCTCGGCAGAACCTCACCATCAGGTGATCTCAACTCTTGCTTTAGAAAAGTCTCAATAGCGGCATCTTTTGCAAGAGTTGTCCTGAATTGATAGCTGGCAACGCCCATACCTAAAGCGCCTGCTAAAAAACCGATTGCGAGGATGAAGATCCACTGACGTTTATTCACTTTATTTCTTTCTATTTCAGTTATTTGCCTTATTTTGCACTGATGTTTGGATAAAATCTTGCCATGCATCTTCATATTCTCGGTATTTGCGGTACTTTTATGGGCGGTATTGCCGCCATCGCACGTCAAGCTGGTCATCAAGTGACTGGATGCGACGCTAATGTCTACCCTCCCATGAGTACTCAGTTAGAGGCTCAAGGTATCCAGTTGATCGAGGGTTTCTCGCCCGATCAACTAGCTCTTAAACCGGACTTGTTCATTATTGGCAATGTAGTTTCTAGAGGCAATCCTCTGATGGAAGCGATTTTGGAGCAGGGCTTGCCTTATCAGTCCGGTCCTCAGTGGTTAGGGGAGCAAGTATTAAGAGGTAAGCATGTTTTAGCGGTGGCGGGGACTCATGGCAAAACCACCACGACAGCGATGTTGACCTGGATCCTTCAAGCCAATGGTTTGGAGCCGGGTTACTTAATTGGTGGAGTACCCAATAATTTTGATGTTTCAGCACGATTAGGTGAATCAACCCCTAAGTCTAAGGAGTTATCTCAAGGCGCGTCAGAATCTCATTACTTTGTGATTGAAGCGGATGAATATGACACCGCTTTTTTTGATAAGCGCAGCAAGTTTGTGCACTATCGACCACGCACAGCCATTTTGAATAATTTAGAGTTTGATCACGCTGATATTTTTGCTGACATTACTGCGATTGAAACGCAATTTCATCATTTGGTCAGAACAGTGCCAGGAAGTGGTTGTTTGGTTGTGAATGCAGCTGAAGAGAGTTTGGATCGAGTTATCAAGCGAGGTTGTTGGTCGACGCTTGAGCGTTTTGGTGATGGTCATGCATCAGCTGTGGCAGCGCCTGATTGGACGCTTCAAGATACTCAAGCAGATGGCTTTAAAGTCTTTTTCCAATCCAAAGAAGTTGCAGAGGTTACATGGGATCAAGATGCTTCTGTGACAGGTCGACATAACCAATTGAATGCATTGGCGGCTATTGCAGCAGCACATCACATTGGGATTTCTCCTAAAGATGCTGCGCAAGCATTGGGCACATTTAAGAATGTAAAGCGCCGTATGGAAATCATCGGGCGTGTGAACGGCATCACCATTTATGATGATTTTGCCCATCACCCAACAGCCATCACAACAACGGTAGATGGTTTGCGTCGTCGTATTGAAAATCAGCCGAACGCAAGAATTTTGGCCGTATTAGAGCCACGCTCCAATACGATGAAGTTGGGCGTTATGAAAAGCCAATTGCCAGATAGTTTGAAAGATGCCGATTTAGTATTCGGTTATGGCGCTTCATCCGGTAAAGATGCTTTAGGCTGGGATCTCAAAGAGTCACTGGCACCATTGGGACCCAAGGCACAAGCCTTTGATGATTTAGAAAAGTTAATGGCAGCCGTTAAAAAAGAAGCACGCACTGGCGATTACATTCTAGTGATGAGTAATGGCGGATTTGGTGGCGTACACAGAAAATTATTAGAGATGCTTAAGTAAGTGATATTAAAAACACAAATAAATAAAGTTAACTAAATATGTCTCAAAGTTCGAATCAACAAGCTCTGCGCTTGCATCAAAAAATAGCCATCATTACAGGTGCTGCCAATGGCATTGGTTTTGCAACAGCAGAAAAATTTATAAATGAAGGTGCTATTGCTATCGTTTGTGACATAAATGCTGATCAAGTCAATCAAGCGGTTGCAAAACTTCAAGAAAAGACTGCGACGACCAATCAAGTCGAGGGTTATGTCATGAATGTGACCGATCGAGTGGGCATTGATGCTGTTGTTGAATCCGTTATGGCGAAGCATGGGCGTATCGATGTGCTGATCAACAATGCCGGTATTACCAAAGATGCTCGCTTGGTTAATATGACGGAAGAACAATTTGATGCTGTTATTGATGTCAATTTAAAGGGTGTTTTTAATTGCACTCAAGCTGTTGTTCCGCACATGTTGAAGGCAGGTAAGGGTGCTATTGTGAGTGCCTCTAGTGTGGTGGGGCTTTATGGTAATTTTGGACAAACCAATTACGCTGCAACTAAATTTGGGGTGATTGGGTTAACCATGACTTGGGCTCGTGAGTTGGGACCTAAAGGCATTCGGGTGAATGCTGTTTGCCCCGGTTTTGTGGAGACTGGGATCTTGTCATCCATGCCTGAAGATGTATTAAAAGGCATGAAGGATCGTTCTTGGTTGCGCCGTTTAGGGCAGCCCGAAGAGTTAGCCAATGTGTATGCCTTTTTAGCCAGTGATGAATCTAGTTATATCAACGGTATTGCACTTGAAGCCAGTGGCGGAATTTCTCTTTAATGCATTTGCTTCATGAAGAAGGTGGCGATATCAAGATCGCCACATTAATAACAGCGGCGGGTGCAGAGACTGACCCCTTGGCCGTTGAAAGTTTGGGTGGTAAGCGTGGCAAACTTAAATCAAAAGATGTTTGGTTGCGTTTTCAATGCCCTTCATCCATGGCGATCGCTGACTTTTTACCTCAAGCAAAAATTATTTCTGATGAGATTGATTTAGATTTCGTTTGGGAATGTGCTGGTCCTGGCGAGTTTCAATTTTTAGATCTAGCCAAGGAGTATTTTGGCGAAACGGCCTCACCGTTGCAGCAAACCGCGTTAGCCATCGCCTTGCAAGCGGCTCCAATTTACTTTCGACGCAAAGGGCGTGGGCAGTTTATGCGCGCGCCAGAGGATCAGCTTAAAGCTGCTCTCTTAGCTGTTGAAAAAAAGAAAGTAGAGTTGGCTAAGCAAGCGTCTTGGGAAACCGAGTTGCGAGCTGGTCAGTTGCCAGAAGAGATTTATCCGCAGGTTAATGCGTTGTTGTTTGCGCCCGATAAAAACACAACCGCCTACAAAGCTGTGCATGCGGCATCTCAGGGATTAAAGGGTGGTATTGCTGAATTGTTTTTGAAGTGCGGTGTCTTGGGGTCTGCGTTAGCCTATCACGAAGGTAAATTTTTAAAAGAGCATTTTCCTAAGGGTGTTGGTTTTAATGTGACCATGCAGCCTAATGAAGAGGCTGATTGGCAGGCTGCGCTAAATCAATTGCCTGAAGCAGCGGTGCGTGCTTTTTCAATTGATGATGCGAGCACCACAGAGATTGATGATGCATTTTCTGTGACGCAGATAACAGGGTTGTCTAACTGTTACCGTATTGGTGTGCATATTGCAGCGCCAGCATTGGCGATTGGGCGAGGTGGCGCGCTAGATCAAATTGCGCGACAAAGACTTTCGACGGTTTATTACCCGGGCGGGAAGATCACAATGCTGCCAGATCAAGTGATTGATGTATTTTCATTGCATGCTGCTGTTAGCGGCATCAAGGATCAAGAAAATGACATCAACGATACGGATGAGTTACCGCTACGCCCAGCAGTTTCTTTGTATGTCACGATTGATGCTGAGGGCTTACCAATTTTAGAAGGTGAGCATGCCCCCAAGACAAAAGTGGAGCGTGTGCCAATGGCGCATAACCTTCGCTTAGATGATTTGGAAGATTTGGTAACGGAGGAGTCTTTAGCGGATACCTCTAATGCTGCTCAGTTGCCTTATCAACAAGAGTTGGCAGTGTTATGGCGATCAGCCAAACAACTTCATGCTCTTCGCCAAGCGCAACGGGTTGCTAATGGCTTGCGTGCTGAAGTATTAGGTTTGCCGGACCCTCAAGCACTCGCTAGAGACTTTAACTTTACGGTAATCGATGGCATAGTGGAGATTAAGCCGCGCCAACGAGGCTCTGTTTTGGATTCAATCGTTGCGGAGTGGATGATCTATTGCAACAGTACATGGGGTAATCAACTTGCCAACCACAGTGTGCCGGGCATTTATCGTGTCCAAAAAGGTTGGGGTCCACAACGTACCAGGATGCAAACCATGCCGGGCCCTCATGAAGGTCTGGGTGTTGAAAACTATTCATGGTGCACCTCACCATTACGTCGGTATGTCGACTTAGTGAACCAATGGCAATTAATTGCCATGGCGCAACACGGCGTTACGGCCAAGTTGGTTGCGCCGTTTAAACCCAAAGATGCTGATTTGATGGCGATTGCTGCTGACTTTGATGGCACTTATGCTGCTTATGGTGAACATCAAAATCAAATGGAACGTTATTGGTGTTTGATGTACTTAAAGCAATTGGGCTTACCTTGGAAGGGTGTGGTGAGACACCTCAAAGAGGGGCAGGCCAGGGTTGAAGAGGTTCCTTTGCGTTTGAATGTTCCAGAATTGGCAGAGCAGGCAAGAGGTGCTCGTGCCGAGATAGAGGTCTTAGAGGTTGACTATTTGGCATTGGAAGCCAGTGTTCGTTATTTGGGCCTGATTGATTCCGGTGTTGATGCAGAAATGATTTTCCAAAATGAGATAGATGCTGAAGTTGAGTCTCAATCAAAAGAGGAATCTGAAGCTCAACCTGAACAGAAAACAGACGAACAAGATATATCACCCGATGCGCACTCCGGCACTCCTCAGTAAATATATCGATCTTGATTGGAAGAATTGGAAACGACCAATGGCTTATGCCATTGCTGCATCGATTTTTTTGCACATTATTTTCTTGGCATTTAAGTGGCATGAGGATAGTGAAAAAACCAAGCGCTTGAAAACGCCGCTCAGTGTGGTGTTAGTAAATGCTAGAAGTGCTACGCCCCCAGTGAATCCAAGGCGTTTGGCTCAAGCAGATTTAAATGGAGGCGGAGAACTAAAAGAGGCGACAGCCAGTGCCTTGCGTCGAGCTGATCCTAATTTGGCAGAAAAGCTTGAAAAAATGGAAGCGGAGCAAAAGCGCTTGTTGTCTCAAATGACAGCAGAAAGAGCCAATAGCGCTAGTACAACCCAGGGTAAGAAAGCGATAGAACAGAGTGAGTCGAACCCTCTAGAGGCGGAGTTGAGCAAACGTTTGCAAAAGAACGGTCAGACCCCACGACGCGCAGTGGTCACTGCGACAAGTGCTAAAGCGGTTATTTTTGCTAACTATTACGATGCTATGCGGAAGCAAATTGAAGCCTACGGTACGACGCACTTTCCGAGGGTAAAAGGTCAAGCGCTTTACGGTAGTCTGGTGGTTATGGTGAGCGTTGATCAACAGGGTCGACTAGCTAAAGAGGGTATTGAAGTCATGAAGTCTTCTGGTAATCAAGAGTTAGACCGTCAAGCGCTTGCCATCATTCGATCTTCAGCTCCCTTTGGTCGATTTACAGATCGCATGCGACAACAAATTGATGTCTTGGATTGGGTTTCTACTTTTGAATTTACCCGAGATGGTGCAGAATTGAAGTGACCTCAATAAAAAGTTTAAATTCATTAAAGGTGATGAGGGGCTTGAGTGTCATCAACAGAAAGAGATAAGAAGTTAATCATGGATGCTTTAAAACCACAATTGAACCCGCAGGATCACCCAGGGAAAGATGTTTATGGGGTGGTTGGGCATCCTATTGCGCATAGTCAGTCGCCTGTGATTCATCAATTTTTTGCTGAACAAACCCAGCAAGCAATTTATTACGGCAGAATTTTTTCAGAGCTTGATGCATTCAAAGAAACTGTTCAACAGTTTTTTGAACGTGGTGGCAAAGGCTTGAATGTGACGGTGCCATTTAAGTTAGAAGCATTTGAGTTGGCTCAACATCGAACAGCTCGTGCTGAAAAAGCAGGCGCTGCGAATGTTCTATGGTTGCAAGAGGGTGAGTTGTGGTGTGACAACACGGACGGCATTGGTTTTGTGAAAGACCTAGAAAGACTCTTGCAGCAGCAAAACATTTCAGCCAAACAAGCCAAGGTTTTAATTTTGGGTGCAGGCGGTGCGGCGCAAGGCGTGATTGATCCTTTAATGAGTTTAGGTGTTCTTGATATATCTATAGTTAATCGCACGCATGCAAAAGCAGAAGCGTTGGCCGAACAGTTTGACGGTTTAAAAGCAGTTTCTTTGGAGGCGTTAAAGAATTCATCTTCTCGGTTTGATCTGATACTCAATGCAACTGCCACAGGCTTGGGAGACATGTCCCCGATGGATGTGGAGTTGCTAAAGCAGATCTCTCAACCTAAAGCTATTGCCTATGACATGGTCTACGGTAAAGAAACAAAATTTTTAAAAGATGCAGCCTGTTTGGGTTTATTGGCTGTTGATGGTTTAGGAATGTTGGTTGAGCAAGCGGCTGATGCGTTCATGACTTGGAGAAAACCCTCTCAAGCGTTGGATATCGAAGGGGCTTTGAATGCTGCTAGGGCGTGTTATAAAAATATGTCAAAGCCATCATTAAAGTCAGTCGACTGATTTCTTGACATGAAATTTCTTCGTTATTTCTTCACTGCCATCGTATTAAGCATTCTGTCATTGCAGCTATTTTTCTTTATTCAAATTTTGGCTTGGCGGTGGGTTAACCCCAGTGTGACTTCTTTTCAGTTGGCTGAGCGCCATCGCATTTGCGGTTGGAGTATTCCCTACATTCACGACTGTGGCATCAAGCGTGAGTGGATGGAGTTTAAAAAGATATCGCCTTACCTCAAGCGCACCATTACGATCAGTGAAGACAGTGACTTTTATCGCCACATGGGTTTTGAGCCTCAGGCGATGAAGGATGCTTGGAATCGAAATCAGAAAAACACCAAGCATTTACGTGGCGGATCGACGATTACGCAGCAGTTAGCCAAAAACTTATTTCTATCGGGTGAGAAAAATTACATTCGCAAAGCCCAAGAGTTTGTGATTACGGCAATGTTAGAAATTACTTTACCTAAAGAACGTATTTTTGAGATATATCTCAATCATGTGGAGTGGGGTGAAGGTGTTTTTGGCGTTAGCGCAGCAGCGCAGCATTATTTTTCAGTTAAACCTCATCAGCTATCCATTGAAGAGGCAGCATCCTTAGCGGCAGCCCTGCCTGCACCCAAGTGTTATGACAAGGTGAAGTATTGCTCAAGGGCTAGAGTTAATTTTCCAGCGAGGATTGATTTCATTCTTGAGAGAATGAATAAGTAAGTTAACTTAAAAGTAGAATCAAATTTTTAATTGCAAACTCACTTGCTTGAGCTCTGATCTCTGAGCGATCACCGCTAAATAGTCTTGTTTCCGAAATTACTTGATCGTTATTTAAGATCCAAGCGAAGCAAACGGTACCAACTGGTTTTTCTTCGCTCCCACCTGTGGGGCCAGCAATACCTGTGATAGACAAGGCAATGTTTGAGTTGCTTGATTGTTTCGCTCCAATGGCCATGGCTTTGGCTACTTGATCGCTGACTGCGCCATGATCTTGAATGAGATGCGTATCAACGCCAATATCTTCTGATTTAGCATCATTGCTATAAGTAACATAGCCGCGCTCAAACCATTCGCTTGAGCCAGCTAAGTTGGTCAAACTCGCCGCAACTAATCCACCCGTGCAAGATTCTGCCGCACTTAAGCGCCAGTGATGCTTTAAAAGAATGCCCGCTAATCTTTCAATAAGAGGTAGTTCGACAAGATGGCTCAAAGTAGTTATCTCATCACCAGATACGAGAGCCAATCGCAATCACTAAAAGAGTAGCTAGTGCAGCAGCAACGTCATCAATCATCACACCAAATCCTCTGATTACCCACGAAGGCATTCTTCTGGGCTGATCTAAGCGCTCAACAGTAGGCTGCCACTTTTTAAAATACTGATCGATTGATTTAATGGGTCCTGGTTTGGCAGCATCAAAAAATCGAAACAACAAGAATGCAACAATTTGTCCGCCGATGCCGGTTGGCATGATGATGAATAGGATGAACCAAAAGGCCACAAACTCATCCCAAACAATACCGCCATGATCGGGTACGCCTAATTCTTCGCCCACTTTGCCGCAAATCCAAATACCTCCGATGGCACTAACAGTAATGACAGTCGCAATGGTTGTGTTGGCTAAAAAAGCATCCATCAATAAATAGATGGCCCATGCATAGAGCGTACCAACTGTGCCGGGTGCTTTGAGAGATAAACCGGAGCCAAAACCAAAGGCGAGAGCACGCTCTGGTTTAGACCAAATCCAGGCAGTTTGAGGAATAATTTTCATGGGTTTTACGCTCTTATCTAGATTGATTTTGCAGCGCGCAGCGCATCACGCGTGGCGATCGCTACCTTTCTGGCAGCATCAGCAAAGTCACGATCTTTACTGGCATACAAAATGGCTCTAGAAGAGTTGATGATCATGCCAGTTCCTGGAGCGTGTTGAATGGCACCGGCACGAACTGTGGCAGGGATGTCGCCACCTTGAGCGCCAATTCCGGGGATCAATAAAGGCATCTCACCCACAAGAGATCGGACCTTGGCGATTTCCTCTGGAAAGGTGGCGCCAACCACAAGGCCCAATTGGCCTGTTTTATTCCACTGGCTCGCAGCTAAGCGCGCCACACGTTGGTAAAGTAATTCTTTAGCAGGGTTATTTTGTTCATTCACTTCTAAAAACTGAAGATCTGAACCCCCTGGATTGGAAGTTCGGCACAACACAATCACGCCCCTATCCGAGTATTGCAGGTAGGGCTCAATTGAATCAAATCCCATGTAGGGGTTAACCGTGACAGCATCAGCGTTGTAGCGCTCAAACGCTTCAATGGCGTATTGCTGGGCAGTGCTGCCAATATCCCCCCTTTTGGAGTCCAAAATAACAGGCACTTGCGGGTGTTCACGATGAATGTAGTCAATTAATTGAACCAATTGGTCTTCAGCACCCTGAGATGCGAAATACGCAATTTGTGGCTTAAATGCACATGCGACATCCGCTGTTGCATCCACAATGGCACGACAGAAAGACAAGATGGCGCCGCCTTCGCCCTTTAATGAGGCTGGGAGTTGCTTCGGGTCTGGATCAAGACCCACACAGAGCATGCTGTCTTGTGAGGACCAAGCAGCGTTCAATTGTTCAGTAAAAAGAGGGCGGTTTTTCATGGGTATTTCATCAATCTTTCATGCAATCTCATTAATATCTCATGGAAATCTAAAGAGAATTTAAAAAGGATGCTTTAGTTTTCGCAGACTATAGGATAAACTCCGCGAACCCCTGTGGCTAACTCCTCAACATAAATAGTTGAAAAATAAGATCGGAGCCCCGGCATGATCAACCTATTCGTACTACAAAAAGGTCGCCTCGCGCAGGAACAGGTCGATGATCGTCAAGAATTACTCAAACACCACAACCCAATATGGATTGATGTTGTAGATCCTGAAGAAGAAGAGCTTCAGTGGATTAAAGAGGCTTTTGGCGTTTCTCTTCCTGAACTCGAAGATTTAGGTGACTTGGAAGCTTCTGCTCGTTATTTCGAGGCAGAAGACGGCCATTTACACATTCGTACCGATTTCATTTTGGACGATGATGAAAACCCACGCAACGTGCGTGTGGCGTTTGTTTTAACCGATAACATTTTATTTTCGATTCATGAGCAGGATTTACCAGTTTTCCGTTTGGTTAGACTGCGTGCTCGCTTGCGCCCTGGATCAGTTAGAAACGCTAAAGATGTTTTATTGGATCTATATTCAACAGATGCTGAATATTCTGCTGATGCTTTGGAAGAGGTTTATGAGAACCTGGAAGAAGCCGGTAAGCGTGTTTTGTCACATGATGTGACGGATACCGATGCAGCAGGTGTTTTGGAAACGATTGCAAAAGAGGAAGACTTGAACGGGCGCATTCGACGCAATGTGATGGATACGCGTCGTGCCTTGTCATTCTTAATGCGCAGCAAGTTGTTGTCCGATGAGCAACAAGAAGAAGCTCGTCAGATTTTGCGAGACATTGATTCCTTAGAGAACCATACGGCTTTCTTGTTCGATAAGATTAACTTCTTGATGGATGCCACAGTTGGTTTTATTAACATTAACCAGAATAAGATTATTAAGATCTTCTCGGTGGTTTCTGTTGCATTGATGCCGCCAACGCTCTTGGCTAGTATCTGGGGAATGAACTTTGCGCACATGCCAGAGCTTCGTTCAACGATAGGTTACCCATTTGCCATTGGCATAATGTTGATCTCAGCCTTGATCCCTTTGATCTATTTCCGCAAAAAAGGTTGGATGAAGTAGTTGTTCGGCGCTTATGTGGCGGTCTTGAAGTGATCAAAAGAATTGAGATAGTGCTGGCTCTCTTCGGCAGGCAAGATCTGACCGCTGTCATCTAACAAGATCATCAAGCTTGGAGTGGGTGGCGTAATAACGCCAATCTTTGTTAGATTTAAATCCAACTCTTTGGCAAGACTTTGAATAGTTTTACGATGAACTCTTGGTGCTGTGAAACAAAGTTCATAGTCATCCCCTCCCATCAATGTGCATAAGCGCTGGCGTTCAAGAGCTTGCTCGCTTAAGGTGTCAGAACGGGGTATCTGATCAATCTCTATTTCTGCGCCGACTTGTGACATTTTTAAGATGTGGGAAAGATCTCCCAGTAAGCCATCGGATACATCAACAGCAGCATGAGCTATGCCAAGCAGTTTTTGTCCGAGTACGATTCGTGGAGTAGGGGCGTGCATGCGAGGGGCAACTAAAGCCATTTCTGCTGGGGTCAAAAGCCATTCTTGTCGAATGGCTCCTAGTGCCAAGCGAGCATCACCCACCGTGCCGGAGATCCAAATATCATCACCCAACTGAGCGTTTGACCGTTGGAGTGCTTGGGTGTGATTGACTCGACCAAACACCGTAATGCTGATCGTGAGTGGCCCTGCTGTTGTGTCACCGCCAATGAGAGGGCAGTGATAGTGGTTGGCTATCTTTAACAAACCATTCGAAAAATCTTCCAGCCATTCTGCTTTAGCTTCCGGCATGGCAATCGCTAAGGTGAAGGCGGTGGGTGTTGCACCCATGGCAGCCAGATCAGATAAATTGACTGCTAGTGCTTTATGACCTAAAAGACCAGGATCTGCGCCTGGTAAAAAGTGGCGACCTTCAATCAACATATCGGTGCTAATAGCTAGCGCACCCGGTTGATCTTTTGCGCTGCATGAAATCAGGGCGCAGTCGTCACCAATTCCCAAAAGAATCTGAGGGTTGGAGTTGCTAAGGGGGCGCTTAAAAAAACGCTCAATCAAGTCAAATTCACCAAGCGGGTTCGTTTCGGGTCTTTCGTTCATGGCTTTATTGTAGGGTTAAATCCTCATGCGTGACTCAGGAGATCCCACAAGAAATAAGAATACTTTCCTGAAGAGGAATAGAATCTGGTAATAAGTAAAAAATATTAAAAATATTAGATTAATTTTTATTAAAAAATAAGAACTTGAACGAGACAAGCAACAAATAATCAGTAATCAGAAAAATAGACAAACAACAATCATCATCTTGATTGATGAGTATTGAGAGACTAATAAAAATGACCACAGAAAAAAATTCTAAAAACTCAAACGAGCAACAAAAAGCAGATTTTCGTAAAGCAGCGCTTGAGTACCATGAGTTCCCAACACCAGGCAAGATTGCGATTGCCCCAACCAAGCAGTTGATGAATCAGCGCGACTTGGCGCTTGCTTATTCGCCGGGTGTTGCTGCGGCTTGTGAAGAGATTGTGAAAGACTCTGCTAATGCCTTCCGTTATACATCCCGTGGCAACCTCGTGGGCGTGGTGACTAACGGTACAGCAGTCTTGGGTCTTGGAGATATTGGACCATTGGCAAGTAAGCCGGTGATGGAAGGTAAGGGCGTTCTATTTAAAAAGTTTGCGGGCATTGATGTGTTTGACATCGAGATCAATGAAAAAGATCCGGACAAGTTAATTGAAATCATCGCTTCAATGGAGCCAACTTTTGGCGGTATTAACTTAGAAGATATTAAAGCTCCAGATTGCTTCTACATTGAGCGTAAATTGCGTGAGCGCATGAATATTCCGGTCTTCCATGATGATCAGCATGGCACAGCGATTGTGGTGGGTGCTGCGATCATGAATGGCTTAAAAGTCGTTGGTAAAGATCTTAAGAAAGTGAAGCTGGTTACATCAGGTGCTGGTGCGGCAGCTTTAGCTTGTTTGGATCTTTTGGTGGATCTGGGTATGCCGATTGAAAATATTTGGGTCACCGACTTAGCGGGTGTTGTTTACAAAGGCCGTAAAGAATTAATGGATCCAGATAAGGATCCATTTGCTAAAGAAACAAATCAGCGAACCTTGGCTGAGATCATTGAAGGTGCGGATGTTTTCTTAGGCTTATCAGCGGGCGGTGTTTTAAAGCCAGAGATGGTGGCAAAGATGGCTGCGAAGCCATTGGTTTTTGCATTGGCTAACCCAACGCCTGAGATCCTTCCGGAAGAGGTTAAGGCAGTGCGTGATGACGCCATTATTGCAACAGGCCGTACAGATTATCCAAACCAAGTGAATAATGTTCTTTGTTTCCCATTTATTTTCCGTGGTGCTTTGGATGTGGGTGCAACCACGATTACACGCGAAATGGAAATTGCTGCCGTGACTGCTGTGGCAGAGTTGGCGCAGGTTGAGCAAAGTGATGTAGTGGCTTCTGCTTATGGCGCTAGCAATCTTTCATTTGGTCCTGAGTATTTAATTCCTAAACCATTTGACCCACGTTTAATTACGATTATTGCGCCAGCGGTAGCCAAGGCTGCGATGGATTCAGGTGTGGCAACACGGCCTATTAAGGACTTCATAGCCTACAAAGATCAGTTGCAGCAATTTGTTTACCACTCAGGCACTTTAATGAAGCCTTTATTTTCTGTGGCTAAAAAAGTACCGATGGCTAAGAAGCGCATTGTGTTCTCTGAGGGTGAGGATGAGCGTGTATTGCGTGCTGTTCAAGTCCTAATTGACGAAAAGATTGCTAACCCGATTTTGATTGGTCGCCCATCAGTGATCGCGCGTCGTATTGAGCGCTTTGGTCTACGCATGGTGCCAGGCGTTGATGTGGAGATTTGTAATCCAGAGCAAGATGATCGCTACCGCGATTATTGGCAAACTTACCATCGCCTCACAGAGCGTGCTGGTGTTACCGAGTCTTATGCTCGTCTAGAAGTTCGCCGCCGTAATACCTTGATTGGCTCTTTAATGGTTCACAAAGGTCAGGCCGATGGTTTGATTTGCGGTACGATCGGGCAAACAGGTGCTCATCTTCATTACATCAACCAAGTCATTGGCCATGAGCCGGGTGCAAAGGTTTATGGTGCTATGAATGGGCTTGTGTTGCCAGGTCGTCAATTATTCTTAGTAGATACGCATATCAATATTGATCCAAGTGCTCAGGAATTGGCGGAATTAACTATTTTGGCTGCTCAAGAGTTGCGCTCTCTAGGAATCATTCCCAAAGTTGCCTTGTTGTCACACTCTAATTTTGGTTCTAGCCAGGCGGCTTCTGCACAAAAAATGCGCGACACTTTGGCAATCCTAAAAGATCAGGCTCCTGAATTACAGGTTGATGGAGAAATGCATGGTGATTGCGCATTAGATGCTGATTTACGCAAAACCATCATGCCAGATTCAACTTTGGTGGGAGATGCCAACTTATTGGTCTTGCCAAACATTGATGCCGCTAATATTGCTTATAACTTATTGAAGGTTGCAGCTGGTAATGGGGTAGCTATTGGGCCAATCTTATTGGGCGCCGCTAAGCCAGTGCACATTTTGACGCCCTCAGCTACTTCTAGAAGGATTGTGAATATGACAACCTTAGCTGTCGTAGAGGCTGCACAGCAGAAATAGGCAGAAATTTTAATAGTGAGCGTGCGCTCACATATTTAAATTTATATAAAAAACAATGGCTTATTTAAAATAAGCCATTCCGTCACTTGTTTTTGGGGCTCAAAAAGGGTACTCTACTCCCCATCATGATGACGAATATTTCAGAAAACAACCTCTATGGCCAGTCCGTTCTGGGTGGTTCTGTATCGTCTGCAACAGCACCAGTTAGCACGGCTATCAAGCCAACCTCCACTTGGAGAGCCGCATTAGCAGCTCGCGAAGCTGGACCTACTGCTGCTTTACGTGCTGTTCGCACCAATATTGTTCAATCCATTCGCGCTTTTCGTACGGAAGACTTGATGGAAGCGGCTGGCGAGTTAGGTCAGCACTTTATTTACGCGAATTGTTCTCATGCGCTGACCAAATCAGAGGTTTTGGAATCGATTGCAAATGGTTTGCACTTCCCTAGACAGCAAGCCAAGAATTTTGATAATTTATTGAATTCTTTGACAACTTTGGTGGATCGCTCTGGTCCTCAGCCGGGATTCGTGATTGTTTTAGAGGGTTTGCCTTGTACGCACAAGTTTGACAAGGAAGCTCGTGAGACTTTATTGGACGTATTCCGTGATGCGGTTGATTTTTGGGCTGATCGTCGTGTATCTTGCCGTATCTTTTACTCTTTTTCTTAAAAAAGACTTTAAAAGATCTTAACTAAATAAAAAAGCCGCTCAATCAGCGGCTTTTTTCATGGATCGTCGGTTAAGTAGTCGTTAAAACTGATTCCAAACCGTATGAATCGTTGATAAAGCTACGATTCCAGCGGTTTCTGTTCTTAAAATACGATAACCCATCGATACAGGAGTAAAGCCTGCACGCTTCGCCTGTTCTTCCTCAGCATCACTTAAACCACCTTCGGGGCCAATCAGAAGAGTTAGCGCTTGAGGTGTGCATCGTTTAAGAACGCTCAATAAGTTGGAGTCGGCTCTAGGGGATAGCATCAAACGTAAACTTGGCTCATGAGGGTTCAGGCTGGATAACCATAAAGGCAAATTTTGGATGGGGCCTAGGGTTGGAATGACAGTTCGCCCCGACTGTTCAGATCCTGCAACCAAAATACCTTGCCAATGAGTGGCTTTCTTAGAGGATCTTTCTCCATCTAGGCGGACCACAGAGCGTTCTGTATGCAGGGGAATGACATGAGAAATCCCCAATTCCACCGATTTTTCGATCAACCAGTCCATTTTGTCACTGCTGGCCATGCCTTGTGCCAGGGTAATAGGAGTTTTGGTTTCAGAGCGACGGTTTTCTTGGATTTCAGATAAGCGAACTGCTGCCGACTTTTTATCCATGGCTGTGAGTACCGCATTGGCACTTAAGCCTTGCCCATCAAAGACCTTGAAGCTTTCTCCAACCTGGATTCTGCGAACCCTTAAATGGTGAGCCAGTTTGACATCGAGGATCAGTTCATCCGTGAGATCAACGCCTTGTTGGGGCCATGGGCCGGGTAGATAAAAATGTGACATAAAACAATCATAAGGTATCTGGCTCCAATGATAAAATGTTGATCTTTGAAGGATTGGGACTTTTCTTCTGTTTTTCGGTGGAAATGTGACTGATTCGAACACACGCCGCAGGGAAAATAATGTCTTCTAAGCAAACCAACATGGCTAACGCAATTCGCGCACTAGCAATGGATGCAGTTCAACAAGCTAACTCTGGTCACCCTGGTATGCCCATGGGTATGGCCGAAATTGCAGTAGGTCTTTGGGGAGAGCATCTCCAACACAACCCTAAAAATCCACTTTGGATGAATCGCGATCGTTTTGTTTTATCCAATGGTCACGGCTCGATGTTGCTTTATGCGCTGTTGCACTTAACCGGCTACGATTTACCGATGCAGGAGTTAAAGAACTTCCGTCAGTTGCATAGTAAAACAGCGGGTCATCCGGAGTACGGTATTACGCCAGGTGTCGAGACAACAACAGGTCCTCTAGGTCAAGGTATTACCAATGCAGTGGGTATGGCTTTGGCGGAAAAATTATTAGCTCAAGAATTTAACAAGCCAGGCTTGGATATTGTGGATCATCACACTTATGTATTTATGGGTGATGGTTGTTTGATGGAAGGCATTAGCCACGAAGCTTGCTCTTTAGCTGGTACGTTGAAATTAAACAAGCTCATTGCTTTGTGGGATGACAACGGTATCTCGATTGATGGTAAGGTGGTTAACTGGTTTGCAGAAGACACGCCTAAGCGTTTTGAGGCTTATGGTTGGAATGTGATTCGCAATGTCAATGGTCATGATGCGGATGCTGTGGCCAGTGCAATTGCTAAAGCTAAGAAAAGTGACAAGCCAACTTTCATTTGTTGTAAGACATCGATTGGTCAAGGATCACCGAATTTAGCCGGTACCGATAAAGTACACGGCGCGCCATTGGGTGCTGCTGAAATCGCTGCCACACGAGCAGCGATTGGTTGGAATCACCCTCCATTTGAAATTCCTCAAGATGTTTATGATGCTTGGGATGCGAAGCGCAAAGGCGCTGCTACTGAGGCGGAGTGGAATAGTAAATTTGGAGCTTACCGCTCTAAATACCCACAAGAAGCAAAAGAGTTTGAGCGACGTATGGCAGGTGAGTTGCCAGCTAACTTTGATAAAACAGTAGAAGCTTATTTAGCTAGCTGCGCCACCAAAGCAGAGACCATTGCCACGCGTAAGGCCAGCCAAAATGCAATTGAAGCATTGGCGCCAGCTCTTCCTGAATTCATGGGTGGTTCAGCAGACTTAACAGGATCCAACTTAACCAATTGGTCAACATGCAAAGCAGTTCGTGGTGATCAATGGGGTAATCACATTAACTACGGCGTGCGCGAATTTGGTATGAGTGCCATCATGAATGGTATAGCTCTTCATGGCGGATACATTCCATTTGGCGCAACATTCTTAACATTCTCTGACTACAGCCGTAATGCTTTGCGTATGGCTGCGTTAATGAAGATTCGTAGCATCTTTGTGTTTACACATGATTCGATTGGTTTGGGGGAAGATGGTCCAACGCATCAATCTGTCGAGCATGTGGCTAGTTTACGTTTGATTCCTCATATGGATGTTTGGCGTCCATGTGACACCACCGAGAGTGCAGTGGCTTGGGCGTCTGCGGTGAAGCGTCACAATGGCCCATCCAGCCTCATTTTTAGCCGTCAGAATTGCCCATTTGTGAAGCGTGATGCAAAACAAACTCAAGCCATTTATAAGGGCGGTTATGTGATGCGCGATGATAAAAATGCGCAAGCTGTATTAATAGCTACGGGTTCTGAAGTGGCGATCGCATTAGAAACAGCGGAACTTCTAAAGAAGGAAGGCATTGCCGTACGAATCGTTTCAATGCCATCAACTAGCGTTTTTGATAAACAAAGCAAAGCTTATAAAGATTCAGTGCTGCCAGCGGGACTGCCACGCATTGCGATTGAGGCCGGCGTCACAGATTACTGGTGGAAGTATGCATGTTCGGCTGTGCATGGTGTGGATACCTTTGGTGAGTCTGCACCGGCTGGCGTGCTTTACAAACACTTTGGTTTAACCGCAGAAGCTGTTGCTAAAACAGTTCGTCAATGCATTTAAATCGATGATAACAATGCATAGTCAGTTGATTTAAAAATAGTGAAACAGAATTTAATTAGAGGGAGTTGGTGATGACAATTAAGGTTGCTATTAACGGTTATGGTCGTATTGGTCGTATGGTGGTTCGTGCTATCTATGAAGAGAAGCGCGATGACATCAAAGTAGTTGCGATCAACGGTTTGGGTGGTATTGATATTAATGCACACTTAACTCAGTACGACTCTGCTCATGGTCGCTTCCCTGGCACAGTGACTGTTGATGGTGATCATTTGATTATCAATGGTGATCGTGTGAAGATGTTCTCAACACGTAACCCTTTAGAAACCAATTGGGGTGATTTAGGTGTTGACGTCGTTTTGGAATGCTCAGGTGCTTTTACTTCTAAAGAAAAAGCCATGGTTCACATTCAACAGGGCGCCAAGAAAGTGATTATTTCTGCTCCAGGTGGTAAGGATGTGGATGCAACGATTGTGTATGGCGTGAATCATCAAGTTCTTAAATCAACGGATCAAGTGATTTCCAATGCTAGCTGCACGACCAACTGTTTGGCACCTGTTGTGAAGCCGCTCCTAGAATCGATTGGTATTGAGTCCGGTTTGATGACTACCATTCATGCGTATACCAATGACCAAGTATTAACCGATGTGTATCACAGCGATATGCGCCGTGCTCGCTCAGCCACAATGAGCATGATTCCTACAAAGACGGGCGCCGCTGCAGCGGTTGGTTTGGTATTGCCAGAGTTACAAGGCAAGTTTGATGGTTTTGCGATGCGCGTACCAACAATTAACGTATCGGTAGTTGATTTAACTTTCACACCAAGCAAAGCTACAACGGTTGAAGCTGTAAATGACATCATCAAAAAGGCGAGCGAAGGTCAACTCAAAGGTATTTTGGGTTATAACACCTTGCCTTTGGTTTCTATCGACTTCAATCATGATCCCCGCCCAAGTATTTTTGACAGCACGCAAACACGCGTATCAAAAGACGGTAAGTTGGTGAAGATTCTTTCTTGGTATGACAACGAGTGGGGCTATAGCTGCCAGATGTTGAATGCGACAAAAGCATTGATGGAAGCCAAATAAGTCTAAAAACTCAACATGAGCCTTATTTAACGAAAAAGCCCGCTGAAATGCGGGCTTTTTACTAGGAAGGTCAAAAAATATTGATTTATGGGCTTTATTTGGCTTTTTTCTTGTTAGGGCAGCTTTTCTTGTTACAACTGCCATAAATCGCTAAAGCATGGTCAACGATCTCAAAACCTAGGTTTTTGGCAATTTCGTGCTGCCTTTTCTCAATGGCAGGGTCTACAAACTCCTCAACGTGGCCACAGTCGACGCAAACGAGGTGGTCGTGGTGATCCCCTTCATTGAGCTCAAAAATCGCCTTACCCTCTGCCTTGCCGGATTCAAAATGATTGCGTAAAAGTATCCCAGCTTGCTCAAATTGGGTCAGAACACGGTAGACTGTTGCTAGTCCGACATCCATACCATCTGCAACCATGGCAAGATAGATGTCTTCGGCGCTGAAGTGCTTGTGGCGGTTCTGATGAAAGAACTCCAGTATCTTCATCCGAGGTACAGTTACCTTGAGACCCATGTCTCTTAAATTATTTGGAGATGTTGTGTTTGTCATAGCGCTAAAATCAATTTTTCTTATGATACGGCTTACCATGCAAATCTGCTTAAAAAACATTAAAAACACCACAGTATTCAAGGGCTTAGTTATAAGTGCCCTAGTCATTATGGGGTCCGGCTTAACAGCTTGTAGTGGTCTAACGACCATTTCTGAGGGCAGTAAAAGCAAAATTGGTCAGGTTTTTAAGCCTTATCGCCCTGATATGGTTCAAGGTAACTTTATTTCTAAAGAACAGCTTGAACGCGTCAAAATAGGTATGGATCGTGAAGAAATCAAAGTCATCCTAGGAACACCTTTATTGAATAGTGCGATGCACGCAAATCGTTGGGACTATGTATTTGCTTTCAAACGCGGAGATACCCAATTGGTTGATCAACGACAAGTCACCTTGTTCTTTGAAAAAGACTTGCTTACCCAAGTTAAAGCCGATGCTTTGCCGACTGAGTATGAGTTGATTGCTGAGATTGATGGTATTAAAGGTGAGCGTCGACCACAGCGTAAAGCGGTGACGAGAGATTTAGAAAGTGATCATCGAGCGCCAACTGTAGAAACAGTGCCTAACCCAACTCAGGGTGTTGGTATCCCACGAGGCGACACTAGAAATTAAGAATGGACTTAAAGCGATGATTAATCGCTTTAAGTAGTAGGAATAACTAAAAATATAGAGATAGAACAATGTCTACTTTGAAATTTGCTGTAGCTGGTGCATCAGGTCGAATGGGCCGTATGTTAATTGAAACAATTTTGAATACTCCGGATGCAAAACTCGTGGGTGCTTTAGACATGCCGGCGAGTCCAGCCTTGGGTCAAGATCCAGCTGCTTTTTTGGGTAAAGATACCGGCATTAAAATAACAGCAGACCTCAAAGAAGGAATGAAGGACGCTGACTTCTTGATTGATTTCACAAGACCTGAGGGCACGTTAAAGCATTTGGCTGTTGCTCAAGAGTTGGGTGTGCAAATGATCATTGGTACAACTGGTTTTACGGATGAGCAAAAGGCTACGCTAAAAAAGGCTAGTGAAAAAGTAGCGATCGTTTTTGCGCCTAATATGAGTGTTGGTGTGAATGCCACGTTGAAGTTGTTAGAAGTAGCTGCCAAAATTTTGAATCAAGGTTATGACATTGAGATCGTAGAAGCCCATCACAAACATAAAGTGGATGCGCCATCTGGTACCGCCATTGGTATGGGTGAAGTGATTGCGAAGGCTTTAGGAAAAGAACTCAAAGATTGCGCCGTGTATGCACGCGAAGGTCATACCGGTGAGCGCGAGGCTGGCACGATAGGTTTTGCAACAATTCGTGGTGGTGACATTGTCGGTGATCACACCGTCATGTTCTGTGGTGAAGGCGAGCGCATTGAGGTGACGCATAAATCTGCCTCCCGCATGTCATACGCTCAGGGCGCGGTCAGAGCGGGACGCTTTTTAGCCAATCAGAAAAATGGCTTATTTGATATGCAAGATGTATTGGGTCTTAAGGCACTCAAGATCTAAAGCAGTCATAAGAAATAAAAAGTAATAAGAAAAAGTAAATAATAAAAATTAAAATGTAAGGGTGTGTGTTTTGAGTTCAGAAGTTAATCAAGCCAGTAAAGACTACGATCATCGCGCCATTGAGGCGGCTGCAAATGCGCAGTGGAAAGCCGGTGATGTTTATCGCGTAGAAGAAAACGCTAAAGACAAAAACGGTCAACCCAAGAAAAAATATTATGCTTGCAGCATGTTGCCTTACCCATCGGGTAAGTTGCACATGGGGCACGTTCGTAACTACACGATCAATGACGTGATGACGCGTCAATTGCGCATGCAGGGTTACAACGTTTTAATGCCAATGGGCTGGGATGCTTTTGGTATGCCGGCTGAAAATGCTGCACTTAACAACAATGTGCCACCGGCGGCATGGACCTACGACAACATTGCTTATATGAAAAAGCAAATGGATGCGATGGGTTTGGCCATTGATTGGTCAAGAGAAGTTACAACCTGCAAACCGGATTACTACCGTTGGAACCAATGGATCTTTTTAAAGATGTTGGAAAAGGGTGTGGCTTATCGCAAGACTCAAGTGGTGAACTGGGATCCAATTGATCAAACGGTATTGGCTAATGAGCAAGTGATCGATGGTCGTGGTTGGCGTTCTGGTGCTTTAGTAGAGAAGCGCGAGATCCCTGGTTACTACTTGAATATCACTTCTTATGCTGAAGAGCTTTTAAGCGGTTTAGAGGGCTTAGGTTGGCCTGAGCGAGTGAAGCTCATGCAGCAGAACTGGATTGGTAAGAGTTTTGGTGTGCGTTTTGCTTTTGCTCACAACATCAAAGATGATGCAGGGCAATTGATTCAAGATGGCAAGATGTATGTGTTTACAACCCGTGCTGATACCGTCATGGGTGTGACATTCTGCGCGGTGGCAGCAGAGCATCCAATTGCAACACAAGCCGCTAAAAATAACCCAGCCTTGGCAGCTTTCATTGAGAAATGCAAACAAGGCAGTGTGATAGAGGCTGATTTAGCGACACAAGAAAAAGAAGGTATGCCAACGGGCTTAACGGTCAAGCATCCTTTGACAGGTCAAGATGTCGACGTGTGGGTTGGTAACTATGTGTTGATGAGTTATGGTGATGGCGCTGTGATGGGTGTTCCTGCTCACGATGAACGTGATTTTGCCTTTGCACTCAAATATAAGATTGCTATCAAGCAAGTGATGGAAGTAGAAGGTCAAACTTTCGATGGTCAATCTTGGCAAGAGTGGTATGCCGATAAAGAAAAAGTTAAAGCTGTTAATAGTGGCAAATACGATGGCTTGAGTCATGCTGATGCGGTTAATGCGGTGGCAGCTGATTTGCAACATTTGGGTGTTGGTGAAAAGAAAACAACCTACCGTTTACGTGACTGGGGTATTTCTCGTCAGCGCTACTGGGGTACGCCGATTCCAATCATCCACTGCGATTCTTGTGGTGAAGTGCCAGTACCAGAAAAAGATTTACCCGTGGTGTTGCCAGAGGACTGTGTGCCAGATGGCTCTGGTAATCCACTGAATAAGCGCGATGACTTTTTGAAGTGCAGCTGTCCTCAATGTGGTAAGCCTGCTAGACGTGAAACCGACACAATGGATACTTTTGTGGATTCCAGTTGGTACTTCATGCGCTACACCTGTTCTGATGCAACGAGCATGGTGGATGCACGCAATGACTATTGGATGCCAATGGATCAATACATTGGTGGTATTGAGCATGCGATTCTTCACTTGTTGTATGCGCGCTTCTGGACCAAAGTCATGCGTGATTTAGGTTTAGTGAAGTTTGATGAGCCATTTAATAACTTGTTAACGCAAGGCATGGTTCTCAATGATACGTATTACATGGATGAGCCGAATGGTCGCAAAACATGGATTAATCCAGATGATGTGATCGTGGAAACGGACGACAAAGGTCGTCCAGTCTCAGCCAAACATAAAACAAGTGGCAAAGTTGTTCAAATTGGTGGTGTTGAAAAAATGGCCAAGAGTAAGAACAACGGTATTGACCCACAATCATTGATCGATCAGTACGGCGCGGATACGGCGCGTTTGTTCACGATGTTTGCCGCACCCCCTGAGCAGCAACTGGAGTGGTCTAGCTCAGGCGTAGAAGGTGCGTCACGCTTCTTGCGTCGACTATGGGTATACGGTTCTCATCATGCAGCAACTATTCAATCGGCAGCAGCACAATTACCAGCTAATTTATCTGAAGCTGATCAAGCCTTGCGCTTGGAACTCTATACAGTTTTAAAACAAGCTAACTTTGACTATCAACGCAAGCAATACAACACGGTTGTATCGGCAACGATGAAAATGTTGAATGCGGTTGAGCAAGCCAAAGATGTGAGCCCTGAAGTACGCCGTGAGACTTTAGGTATTTTGCTGAGAGTTTTATACCCGGTAGTGCCACACATCACCTTTACGCTGTGGAACTTGGCAGGCTTTAAAGATCAATTGGGCGATTTATTAGATGCCCCGTGGCCTGAAGTCGATGAATCTGCCTTGGTTCAAAATGAAATTACCTTGATGATTCAAGTCAATGGCAAGTTACGCGGTCAAGTACTTGTTCCAGTGGATGCGGATAAGGCTATGATTGAGTCGCTCGCATTGGCCAGTGAGTCTGCGGTTAAAGCCATGGCTGGTGCGCCAGCGAAGAAGGTGATTATTGTTCCAGGTCGTTTGGTCAATATCGTTATCTGAGCTTAGATATTAATAGGTAGAATAGACACCATATGAAAAAAACCACCAGCATTCATTCAGCAAGCCGTCGTTTATGGCTCGGTGGTGGTTTGTCCTATTTGGCATTGGCATCGCTCGCCACCACGTTGGGTGCTTGCGGTTGGCGTCTGCGCGGTAAAGTCAATTTGCCATACAAGTCTTTATTGCTGGCTGGCACCATTACACCAGAGCTCAAAGATGATATTGAGATGTTGTTGCGCGTGAATGATATTGAATTGGCTAAAACAGCCAAAGACGCTGAGTTGGTGCTTGAGATCATCAGTGAGCAGAATGCCCGTCAGGTTTTATCCTACAACACGGCTGGTCAGATCACGGCTTATCGCATTATTTCAAGGGTGGTTTTCAGAGCGTTTGACCCTGTTTCTGGTTTAGAGGCGATGCCTGAGTCAGATATTTTCTTAACTCGGGATATTGACTTTAATCAGTCAAATATTCAAGCGTTTGATCAACAGGTAGCCGAATATGTCAAAGTCATGCGCATTGATATCGTGACACAGCTCATGCGCCGTTTAGCATCGATTAAAAAATTGCCAACAGAGGCTGATCTGTTGAAGAAAGGTTCTTCAACAGTGCCCTCCAATCCATCTTCTCCATCATCTGTTAAACCTTCTGACTCTAAGAAGTAAGTCGAGTTCCCTATGCTAAAAGCAGATGCTTTTGATGCGCACTTAGCAGTAGCTAAAAAAAATGGTCCTCATCCTCTTTATGTTTTAACAGGTGATGAGCCACTTCTAGTGATGGAGTTGCAAGACCAGTTACGAGCCATGGTTCAGATGCATGGGCATACTGAACGAGAGATCATGATGCACGAGAAGGGCTTCGATTGGTCAGCCCTTATGAATGCTGGTCAGACCATGTCTTTGTTCGGTGATAAGCGCTATGTTGAATTGCGCATTCCTACAGGTAAGCCAGGTCGTGATGGCGCTGATGCCATTAAACAGTTTTGCTCTCAAATACAAGCGCAAGTGAAAGCTAAAGATCCAGTGGATACGGTCACTTGTATTTTTCTACCTCGAGTAGATTTCCAGACACAAAAATCTGCATGGTTCACAGCCTTAGATGACGCCGCGGTAGCGGTCAGGATTGATCCGATTGAGCGGGCTCATTTACCTAATTGGATTGCTGCTCGCTTAAAGAAACAAAATCAACAAGTTGAAGCTGGTGAACTAGGGCAGCGCGCTTTGCAATTTATGGCCAATCAGGTAGAGGGCAATTTAATTGCAGCTCATCAAGAGATCCAAAAGTTAGGTTTGCTCTATCCTGAGGGCATGCTCACAGAAGAGAATATCCGTGATGCGGTTCTTAATGTGGCTAGATACGATGTTTTCCAATTAACAGAATCGTTACTTGCAGGTGATCTTGCTAGATTTAACCGCATGGTTGATGGCTTGCAAGGTGAGGGTGAGCCTCTGGTGTTGATCTTGTGGACGGTGACGGAAGAGGTTCGGTTATTAAATCGTTTGCGACAAGGTCTTGATCGTGGCGATAACTTGCAGATGATGATGAAGATGAATCGTATCTGGGGCAATAAAGAACGCTTGATTCCTCAAGCGATGCAACGATTGAATGCAGACCGGTTACAAAAAGCACTCACGGTCATTGGTGGTTTAGATAAACAATCAAAAGGCTTGCAGCTCAATAAAGGCTCTGGTCCCATCCTGGAAAAACTTCCAAATGATCCTTGGGATGGTCTTAGGATGCTGGGTCGGTTGTTTGTTTAAGTTATTACGCCAAGGTATACCAAACACCCCTACCTTTGCCATGCTGTCGTAATTTGCCATCATGGATTAATTTCCTGAGATGTTCTTTAATCGTGTTTCGATTTGAATCAGTCGCAAGAATTATTTCTGCCATGGTGACTTGACCGCGCTCTCTTGCCAAATCAATAATTTCAAGTGAATATCCTTTGAGGGTTCCCAAAACAAGTCGCTCTTTTTCAACTTTTTTCTCAAGACGTCGAACTTGTTCTGCCATGGACTTCATAAAGAACATCAACCAGGGTTCCCAGTCGGGTTTAGTTGTCCTTATTGTTCCCTGAGTTTGGCGCAGTGCTAGGTAATACGCCTCTTTATTGATCTCAATAATGCTTTCAAGTGAGCTATAAGGGACGTACGCATATCCAGATTGCAAAAGTAGTAGTGTCGTTAATGCACGGCTGAGTCTGCCATTGCCATCTTGAAATGGATGAATTTCTAAAAATACAACGACAAATATGGCAATAACTAGCAATGGATGAAGTTCTTTAGACTCCCTCATTTCTTGTAGCCAAGTGACTAACTCGTTCATGAGGCGTGGCGTATCGAATGGCGTTGCTGTTTCAAAAATAACAGCGATTTGTCGACCCTCTTCATCAAAAGCGGCAACGCTATTGCTATTAGTCTTGTACTGTCCTCTATGCCTTACATCTTTTTCACTATGTCGTAAAAGTATTTGATGTAACTGTTTGATGTGGTTTTCAGTAAATGGGATATTCATCCAAGAACTAAAAACCAAATTCATGAGTTCAGCGTATCCCGCTACTTCTTGCGTATCGCGGGTTTCAAAAGATTTGATTTCTAAATTTGAAAGTAGTTCCTCAACTTGACGATCGGTTAACTTACTTCCTTCAATACGTGTGGATGAGCCAATGCTTTCAATCGTAGCGACCTTGCGCAGAGCTAATAGTCTTTCGGGAGCCAAGCTTCCGAGGGCTCGCCAAGCCCCTTTAAACTCATCAATCTGGGCGATCAGTGATAGCAGTTCATTTTTAATAGTAAGGGCATCTGTATTGAGCATTTAGTCATTATACACCCAATAAAACACCCATTTACACCCATAAAATTGATTTACACCCAATAAAACACCCATTTACACCCATAAAATTGATTTTGGCAGATAAAAATGGGTTGGATGAGATTAAATTAAGGTTAGGAAGGCTTATTTCTCATATCCCTTTGAAAATCCTGAAGATTAATTAGAAGGCCACTAGATCAGTTAAAGTAACGTCTATGAGTACTCAAAACAATACGAATTCCGATGCCATTGCTCTCATGAAGGCGATTGGTCAAAAAGCAAGAGCAGCTTCGCGTGCGATGGCTCGTGCAACTACAGCCTCTAAAAATGAAGCATTGCTCCATTTGGCAGGTTTAGTTAGAAAAAATGCAGCGGCTCTAAAAACAGTCAATGCACAAGATGTGGAGCGTGCAAAAGCAAACGGGCAAGATGCTGCTTTTATTGATCGCCTAACGCTGACAGATAAGACGATTGCCACAATGGCTGAAGGCTTGGAGCAAATCGCTAAGCTTTCTGACCCTATTGGAGAAATGAGCAATATTCGAAGAATGCCATCAGGTATCCAGGTGGGGCAAATGCGTGTGCCATTGGGTGTGATTGGCATCATTTATGAATCTCGTCCTAATGTGACGATTGATGCGGCAGCTCTTTGCCTGAAGTCTGGTAATGCCACAATTTTGCGTGGTGGGTCTGAGGCTATTGACTCGAATACAGCTTTGGCAAAATTGATTCAGGAAAGTTTGTCATTAGCAGGCTTACCTTCTGATGCCGTTCAGGTTGTTGAAACCACGGACCGTGCTGCAGTAGGCGCCATGATCACCATGAATGAATACATCGATGTGATCGTGCCACGCGGTGGCAAGAGTTTGATCGAGCGTTTGATGGCGGATGCCCGTGTGCCAATGATTAAACACTTGGATGGTATTTGTCACACCTATATTGATGTCTTGGCAGACCCTGCCAAAGCCATCAAGGTTTGTGATAACGCAAAGACGCAGCGCTATGCGCCATGCAACACGATGGAAACCTTGTTGGTGCATGAGTCAAAGATCAATGATTCTTTATTGCCTTTATGCAAAATTTACCAAGATAAAGGGGTGGAGCTTCGTGTTTGCAAGAAAACCAAACAAGCTCTTGAAGCAGTCGGCGTTAAAAATTTAGTGGATGCGACGGAAGAAGACTGGTCAACTGAATACTTGGCTCCGATCTTATCCATCAAGACCGTGGGTCATATGGATGAAGCAATGGATCACATTAATCAGTATGGCAGTCATCATACGGATTGCATCATCACGGAAGATTACTCGGCAGGTATGCGTTTTTTACGGGAAGTGGATAGCGCCAGTGTGATGATCAATGCCAGCTCGCGTTTTGCTGATGGTTTTGAGTATGGCTTAGGCGCTGAGATCGGCATCTCCAATGACAAGTTACATGCCAGAGGGCCTGTGGGTCTTGAGGGGTTGACGTCAATGAAGTACATCGTATTTGGTCAAGGTGAAATACGAACTTAAGTTGGCTGTATGAGTTGTTAAATAGGCCTCATCATTCAGCATGAATGGTGAGGAGTTGGTCAGAAATGTAAACCTAAAAGGATGGTTGAGATGAGTGATTCAGTAAATGTGGTGTTGGGTGGTGCTTATTTATATGTGAAAGCGTTTCACATTTTGTTTGTGGCATCTTGGTTTGCTGGGTTATTTTATTTGCCGCGCATTTATGTGAACATGGCGCAAGAAACAAACCCTCAAGTATTAGAGCGTTTATTGGGTATGTCACATCGTTTGTATCGTTTTATGACGATCTTGATGATTCCTGCGGTTGTCTTAGGTTTGATTCTTTGGTTGTATTACGGGATAGGTAAAGGTCCAGGTTCTGGCTGGATGCACGCGAAATTATTATTGGTCTTTATCTTATTGGGCTATCACCATGCTTGTGGTTCTCTTTATAAGAAATTTAGAGCAGGTAACAACAAGCGCTCTCATGTTTGGTACCGTTGGTTCAATGAAGTGCCCGTTGTGATCTTTTTGATCATCAGTATTTTGGTTGTGGTGAAACCTTTCTAATTAGTTAGTAAAAGTTAAAAATAACAAAAATAAATAAAACATAACTAAATAAAAAAGGTTTTTCTATGAAGTTTTTTATCGTTTGCCCTCGTGGCTTGGAGATTCCTTTAGCAGAAGAGCTAAAGGAAATCTCGGAGCGTCCTGAAGTGAAATCTCTGGGTGCATGGGTCATCGATCCTCCGCCACTCAACAACACGGGTGGTTTGGGTGTTGCGGGGCCTATGTCAGTGGCTTTGGCTATCAACTTGCATTCTCGTATCGCCAGCCGTTGTTTGTTGCAAATGACCCATGTGGCTTACCGCAAAGAAGATGATATTTACAAAGCGACGAGATCGTTGTCTTGGGAAGATTGGTTAACGCCTGATCAAACCATGAGAGTGGACTTAACAGCTCATCGTTCACCACTGACCAGTTTGAACTTTGTGACCCTGCGAATCAAAGATGCGGTTTGTGATCGCTTAAGAGAAGTCAAAGGTGCTCGCCCTAATATTGATACTGAGTTGCCAGATATCCGTGTGCAAGCTCACCTAACAGCCACACATGCCAGTATTTATTTGGATACCAGTGGTCAATCATTGTTCAAGCGTGGTTGGCGCGATGACAAAGGTGCTGCACCGCTTAAAGAAAATCTTGCTGCTGGTATTTTGGCTTTAACAGGCTGGAAGCCTGAGCAACCCCTGTTTGATCCAATGTGCGGTAGTGGTACGTTTTTAATTGAAGCGGCTTACCGTGGTTTAGGGATTCCGTCAGGATCGATCCGTGCAGGCTTGATGAACCCTCAACAAGAAGCTGTGCAAGCTGCACAAGCGCACAACCAGGCGGTCAAGTCGGCAGATAAATCGGAGCCTTCTAAATTTACCCGTTATCGCCCAACGCGAGTCGATCTCGTGGGTGCGGATCAAGGATTTGGCTTTCAGAGATTAAAACCTTTCAATACACCTGATCTTAAAAAGCAATGGGATGGTTTATGTGAGGTTGCTAAGAAAAATATTGAGATTGGCTTAGCGAATGCCAATAAGCTCAAAATGGCAGCATGTGACATTAATGAAAACATGATCACGATTGTTAAAAATAATTGGAAGCGTGCTGGCTTGCCAGCACAATCAGGTGTGTTATCCAACGTTCGACAGATTGATGCATTGGTGGCTAAGTCACCTTTTGCAGATCCGGGCGTAATGCTGTTTAACCCACCCTATGGCGAGCGTTTGGAGATTCAAGGTGGTCGTGATGGCAGTGAACGTGTCAAAGGTCGAGGTGCACGTGATGCTTTGCCAAAGAACAATAACTCACCAGAGTTCATGGAGTTTTTAAATCAGTTCGGTAAGCATCTCAAAGATAACTTCCAAGGTTGGCAAGTGGATGTCTTAACAGCCGATATGGGTTTACCAGGTCAAGTGCGCATGAAAGAGTCTAAGCGTACGCCTTTATTTAATGGCCCCTTAGAGTGTCGCTTGTTCAGGTTTGATATGAAAAAGCCGGATGCATCATCAGGATCTCATTAAAACTAAATCTCGGTCTTAGACTCAATAACTTATTTTCAGTAAGCCCAATTATTAGCAGATTTGTTGATTTGATTTGCCACTCTTTTATTTATAAAATTCATAATTAATTTATCTTTTCAATCAATAAAGAGGAGAGAGTTTTGTCATATTTTGATACCTATGTTTTTATAAAAAATTTAGAAAATTCTGGCATTCCAGAGCATCAAGCAAAGGCTATTTGCGATGGTCTCAAAGAGTGCCATGAGGCTTCTGATCATGTCAGTAAATCTGATTTCATAGCATTTGGATCAGAAATTAAATCTGAAATGTCTGACTTTAAGACAGAGATAAAAACAGAGATGGCTGAATTTAAATCTGAAATCAGGTCCGATATGGCTGAATTCAAAGCTGATATTAAGGCAGATATGAGCGAGTTCAAGGTGAGTATGAAAGCTGATATGGATTGCTTAGAGAGTAGATTGGATAAGAAAATCTCTGATACAGCTCATCGCCAAACAAAGGTCATCGGCGCCATGGTTGTAGGCTCAATAACTTTGTTGTCATTATTTGACCGATATTTACCTACTAATATTGCAATCCTGGCTCAAAATTTATGGTCTTAGTTGACGTATCTCAAACAATATAAGAACCAATAAAACATAAACATGCCTGATTTCTTAAGCCCTAGTAGAATAGTGAAAAATTTAGGAAAGAGATCATGGAATTTAAAACTTATATGTGTTTGATTTGTGGTTGGGTCTACGATGAAGAGGCTGGCTTGCCTGATGAGGGTATTGCTCCTGGTACATTATGGAAAGACGTGCCAATGAACTGGACGTGTCCTGAGTGCGGTGCACGCAAGGAAGATTTTGAGATGACTGTTATTTAAGTCGATCATTTCGTGTTTTTTGATTAGCGCTTTTAATGCTGAATCTTTAAACAAAGGTATTTTTAAGAACCACTTTTTATAAGTGGTTTTTTTGACGGTTATTACTTATATTAAATATAAGTAATTTGCTAATTAAATCTTTTAAAGGGAGGTTGTATGTAATTAATAATTACTAAGGAAAGATATGTCTAGAAGTTTTAGAAGAAAGAATGCTACTTACGAATACTACTGGGTTTTAAGAGATGACAGAATTGATATGTCTCGACAAAGAGTTACCCTGCTTGACCAAGGTTCAAAAGAGGGAAGAAGGGCGATTAGAAAATTTCATTCAGATAGTCAGCAAACAATGTTCAGTGGCGCACCTACTTGGTTCAGGAAAATTTTTAAGAAGAAAAGTAGCTCTCACAATTTAAGGCAAATGCATCAATGGATTAAAAATTCTGATTATGAGCCAGTATTAAACATAAGGCACAAGTATTCAGCCACTTACGCTTGGTGGTAATGGAATTAATACTTATTGAACAAATGTAGATAGTCAACAAGGAGTGATATAAATACAATGTATACATTAAATATCAATCAAAGGTTCTGGATGCCTGATACAGAATTAACTCTTAAACTCGCGAAAGAAATTAAAGAGAAGCTAGATAAGCTCTCGCTTATCCGTAAAAAGTCATCTGAAGGTTTGGCGGAGGAAGCAATCAGTCAATATTTAGACTTGGAACTCTGGCGTCATGAGCAAATTATTCAGGGTGTTAATGAGTCCATGAATAATGATTATGCTGATGAAGAAACTATCAAAAGAGTGTTTAAAAAAAATGTGGGTTAATTGGACTAAGAGTGCATTAAAAGATATTGAAAACGAAGCAAATTATCTAAATAAAATAAGTCCATCAATCGAAGATGCCTTTTTACATGAAGTTGAAAAAAGTATTGATCTGGTAAAAAAATATCCAGAGCTAGGGCGAATCGGTAGAGTCAGCGAGACAAGAGAATTTATTCTTAAAAAATTCCAATACATTCTTGTTTATTTAATTAAAGAAAGCTGCTTAGATATCATCAGATTGCTTCATACATCAAGAAAATGGCCAAATTCGTTATAGTGTTGGTAGTCCAAAATAATTAAAGATCAAATCATGAGCAAAAACGAAGAACTTTTCCTAAGAGCCCAAAAAACCACACCTGGTGGCGTGAACTCTCCAGTTAGAGCGTTCCGTCAGGTGGGTGGCGTGCCACGCTTTATCAAGCGTGCGCAAGGCGCTTATTTTTGGGATGCAGACGATAAGCGATATATCGACTGTATTGGCTCATGGGGTCCGATGATTGTTGGTCATGCTCATCCAGAGGTTGTGAAGGCTCTGCAAGAGGCTGCAGTTCATAGTTTTAGTTATGGTGCTCCAACTGAAGGTGAAATTGTGATGGCAGAGCGTATCTGTCAATTGGTTCCGAGTATTGAGCAAGTGCGTTTGGTTTCCAGCGGTACAGAAGCCACGATGAGTGCTTTGCGTTTAGCGCGCGGTTTTACTGGCCGCGATCTGATCATTAAATTTGAAGGTTGCTACCATGGTCATGCTGATAGCTTATTGGTCAAAGCTGGTTCAGGTATGTTGACTTTTGCTGATAGCACACAAAATGCACCATCATCAGGTGGGGTTCCACAAGATTTAGTGAAGCACACATTGGTGCTGCCATTCAATGATGTGGAAGCGCTTGAGGTGGCTTTCAAGCAGAATGCTGGCAAGATTGCAGCACTGATTGTTGAACCAATAGCAGGCAATATGAATTTGATTCAGCCAAGCTCTGCCTTTGTTAAAGCAATGCGTGATCTCACGACCAAAGAAGGTGCGGTTCTCATTTATGACGAAGTGATGACTGGTTTTAGAGTGGCTTTGGGTGGTGCACAAAGTTTGCATGGCATCAAACCAGATTTAACTTGCTTAGGTAAGGTCATGGGCGGTGGTATGCCAATGGCTGCCTTTGGTGGCCGTGCTGACATCATGAATAAATTAGCCCCTTTAGGTAATGTTTATCAAGCAGGTACTTTGTCCGGTAATCCATTGGCAGTTGCTGCTGGATTAGCCAACCTAGATATCATTACTCGACCAGGCTTTTTTGATTGTTTGACCGCTCAAACTAAAAAGTTTGTGAATGGTATGCAAGAACGAGCTAATCAGGCAGGAGTTCCATTCTCAGTGGATAGCGTGGGTGGTATGTTTGGTTTGTATTTCTCTAAAGAGGTACCAACTTCTTATGCTGCAGTCACTGCCAGTGATATTGAAGCGTTCAAGAAATTCTTCCATTTGATGCTAGACAATGGTGTGTATTTAGCCCCATCTGCCTATGAAGCTGGTTTCTTATCAATTGCACACGATGATGCAGTTCTTGATGAAATGTTCAAAGCAGCAGAAAAATCATTTGCCGCTATGTAAAAACATCATAAAAGCCAGCAAGATTGTCATGACTGAGAATGAGCTGGCGCAAATGAAAGTCGTTAGTTTCGTGCCAAGATCTGCGATTGATTTTTCAAGACGAATTTCTACCACATCTATTTTCTTATCTAATTGAACGAGATCGCTTTTCTTGGCTACTTCTTGGTAAGAGATGTGCTCGTGAAAGCCCTCAGCCAATATTTCTGATTGGTTTTCGTTAAAGCCGGCAAGGCGTAATTTTTTAGAGTATTTTAAAGAATTAAATTTCATTTAGTTTTGATTTATCGATGTAAGAAAAACATCAGGCCAATCATCACTGTTTGCACTCCAATGATGACGCCTAATAGTTGCATGAACAAAGTGTGGATAGATCTTGCGAGATCTTCTTTTGTAGCTAGATGCTTTATTTCATCTTTTGTTGCTAGTTTTTCTATGTCAAAGCACTCAAAAGCACCGTAAGCAATACCTTTTGCTTGTTCTACAGAAAAACCCTTTTGTTCGAGGGGGTCTGAAAAGAGTAAAGAATTAAATTTCATGAGAATGGGCGGTGTTGATAAGACAATATCTTATACTTTTTATAATGAAAAAATCAAATCATCAAAATCATCACCCATTAAACTGAGAGGTATATGAACGATATATTTGCCATAGGTGATGTCCAAGGCTGCAATCAGCAGCTGAAGCAGCTCATCAAAAAATTACCCAAAGACTCAAAAATCATTTGTGTGGGTGATTTGGTGAATCGCGGTCCAGACTCTTTGGGTGCATTGCGAACTCTTAAGGCATTGCAAGAGGCAGGACAAGCAGAATGTATCTTGGGTAATCATGACTTACATTTGCTCGCGAGAGATGCAGGTATCAGAGGGCCGAAGTCTTTGGATACTCTGGATGACATTCTCAAAGCACCGGATAGAAAAGAATTGATTGAGTGGTTAAGGCATCGCCCGATGGCTTTGTACAGTGGTAAAGAAAACTTAAATACTCTTTTTGTGCACGCAGGCATCTTGCCGCAGTGGAGTGTCACTAAAGCTCTTGAGCTCGCTCATGAGTTAGAAAAAGTCTTGCGCCATAAAAATTATGCCAAGTCGTTGATAGACATGTATGGCAACACACCGAATCAATGGAATGACAAACTCAAAGGCGCAGAGCGCTTAAGAGTCATTATTAATTCTTTAACCAGATTGCGTTTTTGCACCACTAAAGGTGTGATGGAGTTTGAGAGTAAAGAGGGCGCTGGTGATGCGCCTAAAGGATACATGCCTTGGTTTGAAGTTCCGAATAGAAAAACTCAAGACGCCAAAATTATTTTTGGGCACTGGTCTACCTTAGGCCTTTTAAAGAAAAAGAATGTGGTGGGATTGGATACAGGTTGTGTATGGGGTGGTCAACTTACCGCCATGTCTTTGGGGAAAAAGCCACTGTTCATTCAGGTGCAGGGATTAAAAAAGCCAGTTGGCCTCTGATCCAAAATGCGAGGCAAAATCTAAAGGCTGAGAGCTATAGAAACTGCCTCACATAAAGCTATATAGCTTATTCGGCAGCTTCTTTTTTCACAACCGCATATCTGATTAACGTGTTTTTTCTGGCTTCATCATGCTGCACGATAGGCATTGGATAATCTCTACCCATACGAATTTGAGCCATCTCTAATTCAATCTCACCGGCAGTCCATGGGGCATGGATTGTTTTCTTAGATAACTTAGATAACTGCGGTAAATACTTTTTAATAAATTTACCTTCCGCATCAAATTTTTCAGATTGAGTAATTGGATTAAAGATGCGGAAATAAGGTTGTGCATCACAACCACTAGAAGATGCCCATTGCCAGCCACCGTTATTCGCCGCAAAATCAAAGTCATTGAGGTGGTCAGCAAAGTATTGCTCACCCCAACGCCAGTCAATTCCAAGATCTTTAATTAAAAAACAAGCGACGACCATTCTTAAGCGGTTATGCATATAACCGCTTTGGTTAAGTTGATGCATGGCTGCATCCACTAATGGGTAACCTGTTTTACCTTCGCACCAAGCCTTGAATAGTTTCTGTGCTTTGGCGCCACTCTCCCAAGAAATCTTGTCGTAGTCTGGTTTAAATGATTCATGACCAGCCGTGCTGTGCAGGAGTGCTTTCTTACCAATGGCTGGAGCTAGTCTTGGATGGTTGCTGAGAATCATGAAATAGAAGTCGCGCCAAATAAGTTCAGATAACCAAATGGTGGCACCCATGCTGCCCGCTAACATGCGTTGATGTGCTTCACGAACTAAAGCTCGAATTGAAATGGTGCCAAAGCGTGAGTGCACGGATAAGTAGCTAGGGCCTTTAACCGATGGGAAGTCTCTGGTGGCGTGGTACTGATCCATGCGATCTAAGAATTGCTCAAATAACTCGGATGCGCCTGACATACCGGTTGGTATATTTGATTCAATACCCGTGGGTTCAAAGCCCATGGACTCAAGTGATGGAAATGGCAAATCTAATTTTTTAGGAATTGGAGAAAACTTCCCACTCTCTAAATCAACAGCATGTGCATCTAAATCCGTTGCTTGCAACTTCCTTAGCCAAGCATTTTTAAAGGGTGTAAAAACAGAGAACACTCCACCTTGACCGGTGAGCACTTCTTTGTGCTCAAAGATCACTTGATCTTTGTAGCTATGAAAAGCAATCTCTTGATCTTCAAGAGTCAATGACACCAAACGATCTCGTTCTATAGCAGCTGGCTCATAGTCTTTATTGGTAAAAACAGCATGAACACCTAATTCAGTAGCAAGCTGAGGGATGATCTCTGTAGCTTTACCGTGGCGAACAATGAGACCGCCCCCCTTAGCTCGAAGCTCCGTGTCGATTTCTTGAAGTGACTGCCAAATGAAGTCAATGCGACGGTCTTTTTTAAGGCCTCTATCTAAGAGATAAGACAAAATATCTGTGTCAAAGACAAAGACAACCCAAACGTGTTGGCACGCTTTAAGCGCCATGCGCATGGCATGGTGATCATGAAGTCTTAAATCGCGGCGGAGCCAAACTAAACCAGAATTAGATGGCATAGGATTGGTTGCAAATAGTCAATGTTGTTTTCATCCTTTAAATGATAGCCATCTTTATAGAAAGGTGCAGGACTCTATTGAACTTAAGTAAAGATTCAATTTTGGTAAATTTTATGTTTGTTGGTGGGGTGCTTTAGAAAATACCTTTTAGTTCTTTAAAGCACGGGCCCTCAAAAATTGCTTTCTTATATTCGCTGATAATTTTTTTGCTGACGTTGACTTCTAACGCAATTATTTCCCACTGTGAAACTGCCTCGTAAACTTCATGAATGATTTCATTGGATTTTTTAATAGCCATCGCCTTGGCGACTTTTTGAATGGATGCGGCGCTTGGTAGTCCTAAGCCCATAACAGCCGTTGTGTGTTGATTGTTCATGCCAGAACTAAAAGTTAAATCATAGGCAGGGGTCATTTTCCAAAAGCCATCACTATAGATAAAAGAAAAGTTTTTGGAGTGATCATCTTTGTTGTGAGCAAGCACATTAAAAACCATCAGCCTAAAGGCTTTTTCCAGCTCTAAATCACTATTAGTCACAAATTGAACAGCTTTTAAAAGGTCTAAGTAGTCGATGCTGGGGCTTCGATGTGAGATCTCTAACATTCCTGCTAAAGAGACAATATGTTTCTTGCTATTGCCAACCCTATCAAATCTTTGAACAGCAAAGAATTCCTCTTTTTTGCCTTGTACTTGAGCGCTGATTAATTTTGTTTCGGGCATCTCAACTTTGGCTAATTTAGCCATTTTGGAATATGCCAATTCAATTCTGCCCATGCAAAGTGGATCTAATAACTGAGTTCTGAACTTAATAATCCAGTGATCATAGTTATCAGGAATGGATGAGAAACCTGAAATACAAGAGTCACCGTCTCTCTCCAAAGCCACAGTGACCTTAGGCCTTGCTCCTCCGGGAGAGCCTCCATAGATAGCTAATGAATTCAGAACTTCCTCTTGAGTATTTTTTTGTATCAATACTGATTCGGTTGCTAAATCATTGATGGATGGCAAATCAATATCTTCAATAATGGTGATGGGTTCTCTAAATTCAAGCGCGCCCATAGCTCTATTGCCTATATAAGCCAATCTATCCAGTGCAGTAATTTCGTGTGGGTCCCAATTGAAATACTTTTTAAATGTTCTATCCATTAATAAAAGGCCCCAGCCATCTGGAAGGGCGTCATTGAAAACACCATGCAAACCATTAAATGGATTTTGCTGATCTGTTATGAATGCACCAGCCTTTAGTGCAAAACGATCAAGGGGAGATAGTGGGAATCCAGTTTTTATCCACAGAGGGTCGTACTCAAACCAGATTTCACCACGCTCGCTTTCACCTAATAGACCCACCCGATTGGATGCAATCCACACTTCCAATCGTTTGACATGTTTTATGAGTCCTGGTGCGGTCATGAGCGACCCCTTGATCTTTTTTTCGCAAGGACCTGTTCAATGCTAATCACTCCCTGTTGTGTAAAGGTTTCTTCGAATTGATTGATGTGACCCAGTGCCTTGGCTATTTTTAGTAAAGAAATGATCGAGATTTCTCCGCTCATCTCGAATCGCTTGATTGAAGACTCGGCGACACCTGACATCTTGCTAAGTGTTTTACGCGATAAGTTTTGTGACAGGCGCGCCTCTTGAGCTCTTTTGGCGATGGATAGAGCAACATCAGGGACAGTTTTAAAAGATAACATATTACCTTTTGAGATGAAATTTAACTTATTAAAGGCAATATATTATACTTTATTTAATCTAGTTAATGAGCTTATCGACCCATTTAATTTGAGCCATAGTTTCATACTCAGTTATAAAAAATTAACTCAATGCAAGGCATGTGAGCATCCGTTCAGGATAGTACTTTTAAGCAGAGATTAGGTAACGTTCTGCATTTGCTATTGGGCGTAAGTAGCGCTCATGTTTTTCCATGGTGACAAGGCCGTAACGTGACATTGTTTTTAAAGTGCGTGAGAGATTACTTTGTTTTCGACCTGTCATATCCGCTAATTCGCTAATAGAGGCTGGACGTGCCGTTCTAATTACTTCCAGGAGAGCTCTGTTTTCATCGCTGAGAACTTGTGATAGTGAACGCATGGAAGTAAACCAAATTTTAGGATCTGTTGACTTGGGTTTTAATTCGCCTTTTGCAATAGCTAGCATGCGCTCACGTATTTTCGCTTGTGGTGCTATACCAATTTTAATTACTTTCATTTACTCCTCACTTCCTGAAGCACAAGGTCAACCTCTATAAAAATCACGTAACAGTTGATGTGCATCTTTGAACTCATAATGGATGCCTAAATCATTAGCATGGCGATGTTTATGATCAAAAGTGTATCAGCGAGCGATAAGTTTATACTCTAATTTATTTGATAACCCTTTGAAATTAATGAGTAATTTTATGTTTAATTTATTAATTTAAATATTTTTATGATTTTAATTTACACCTTCTCCTTCGAATAAAATACACAAATGACTCAAAACACTGAAGATGCCAAGCATCTCGCTAACCAGTTCTTAATAGCTATGCCAGGCATGGTTGATGATAACTTTGCCGGAACCGTGATTTATCTCTGTGATCACACACCTAATGGCGCTATGGGTTTAGTTATAAATAAACCAACCGATGTTGACTTGGCCACAGTTTTTGACAAGGTGGATCTCAAGTTAGAAATCCAGCCTAGAGCTGCAGAACCGGTTTACTTTGGTGGACCTGTGCAAACCGATCGTGGGTTTGTCTTGCATGAACAAAAGCAGGGTGAACATACAACCCATTACAACTCCTCCCTTAGGATCCCTGGTGGATTAGCTATGACCACATCCAAGGATGTATTAGAAGAGGTTGCTGCTGGTCATGGACCAGCACGCTTTTTAATGACTTTAGGCTATGCAGGTTGGAGTGCGGGTCAGCTTGAAGATGAGATCGCGCGGAATGGCTGGCTCAATGTGCCTGCTCCCGCAGAAGAAATGGCCCACATCATCTTTGATACCCCCGATGAATACAAGTACCAAAACGTTTTAGGATTATTGGGTATTGATCTTGGTTTTCTGTCGAGTGAAGCTGGGCACGCTTGATGACGAAAACCATCTTGTCTTTTGATTTTGGAGAAAAGCGCATCGGTGTGGCTGTTGGTAACACCATCACCAAAACGGCTGAAGCTTTGAAGATCATTCAAGAAAAAAATCAAGACGAAAAATTTAAAGCAATAGAGAGACTTATCCAAGAATGGCAGCCTCAACTATTGGTGGTGGGGTTGCCGACCCATCCCGATGGTGCCGAGCATGAGATGACGCAAAAAGCCAAGCGCTTTGGTAACCAGCTCCATGGCCGCTTCCAAAAAGAAGTGGTTTGGGTGGATGAGCGTTATACCTCTGTCTCGGTTAAAGACGGTAACGATGCCTTGGCTGCCCAACTGATATTGCAGCAATATTTAGACCAAGCATGAGCTCACTAGGTAAAGATTGATTAGAAGATCATTTTTTTATTTTTATTGATTTATAAAGATATTTTTAGTTGTTTTTGTGTAAATCCTCTTTTAAAAAGTGGATTTACACATTTTATGTTTATAATAGGTCATGATTCCACGATTAATGGCACCGACCTTACTGAGACTTTCTAAAACTTTTCCAGTTTTAGGGGTCACTGGTCCGCGTCAATCTGGAAAAACCACGCTCGTCAGACAGTTGTTTAAAGACAAGCCTTATGTGTCTCTTGAAGATCCTCAGGAAAGAGCATTTGCAGAAGAAGATCCCAAAGGATTTTTAAAGAGATTTGAGAAAGGCGCTATCTTTGATGAAGCTCAAAGATGGCCGGATTTATTTTCTCATTTACAAGGTATGGTGGATCAAGATCGTGTACCCGGTCGGTTCATTGTCACAGGATCTCAGCAGTTCAGTTTGCTAGCGGGTATTACTCAATCTTTGGCTGGACGTATTGGCATGACTCGTTTATTGCCTTTGCAAGGATTGGAGTTGGCTCAAGATCATCAAAGCAAATTAGATCAACGTCTTTATGTCGGCTCATATCCAGCCATTCACACCACGCACCAAAATTCTCCTGAATTACCTCATGCATCACAAGATTGGTTTGCCAGTTATGTGCTCACATACATCGAGAGAGACGTTCGGCAACTCATCAATGTGCAAGAGCTTGGGGTGTTCCAACGATTCATTCAATTATGTGCTGCAAGAACTGGGCAATTGCTCAATATTGCATCGTTGGCTAATGAAGCCGGCATCAGCGAATCAACAACCAGATCTTGGCTATCTGTATTAGAAAGTAGTGATCTGGTGTATTTATTGAGACCTTATCATCGTAACTTCGGTAAACGTCTGGTGAAGTCCCCTAAGCTCTATTTTGTGGATACAGGTTTAGCTGCTTGGTTATTGGGTATTCGGGACGAAGCGATGCTGAATCTGCATCCTATGCGCGGAGCTCTTTTTGAGACTTATGTTGTCATGGAGCACATTAAGCACCGATATAACCAAGGATTGCCTGCTGATATTTATTTTTGGCGAGACAGTCATGGCGTGGAAGCTGATTTGGTATACGAAGTTCCGGTAAAGGAAGATGGTCAAATAGTACAAAAGTTACAAACCATTGAAATTAAATCAGGTTCAACGATTACGACTGACTTTGTTAAACAAGGTAAAAAATCAAGCCAATTTGCAGGTTTAGACGCTATGGAGCCTATTTTGATTTATGGTGGTGATGAATCCTTAACTCGTTCAGGTATTCACTTTCAGTCTTGGCAAGATTTGTTTCAGTCACATCAAATAACAAAAGAGTAATATCAAAACAATACGCACACAGTGAGATAGTCATGTCATCCATACCTAACGCAGAAGACCTTTACCAAATTCTTTTAAATCAATTAAAAGAACAAAAAAAGACGAGCTCTGATTTCCAATTGGCTGGTTTAGCCAGCGGTGGGGCTTGGGTCGCTGAGCGTTTGGCTAAAGATCTAGGCCTTACTAGCCATGGTGTGATTAACGTCTCTTTCCACAGAGATGATTATTCAGAAAAAGGTGTCAAAGCTCTTAATAGTTCAGACGGGATGTCGACTAAATTACCCTTTGATGTAGAGGGGGCTCACATCATCTTGGTTGATGACGTCTTGGATACGGGTAGAACCGTTAGAGCCGCTCTGAATGAGTTGTTTGATTATGGGCGTCCGGCTAAGGTCGATTTGGCCGTATTGGCAGATCGTCATAGAAGACAGTTGCCCGTGGATGCTACCTTTAAGGGCGCCAAGGTCAGCCTGGCTGATGATCAGATCTTGGTTCTAGAGCAATCTGATGATGGGCAATTTGCCTTTACCACTGAGATCAAAGACTGAAGCTCAAAAAGAAGCTAGTAAACGACCTAGAAAAGCATAAAATACTGACCTAAGATGCCTAAAACCTCTCAGACTGCCAGCCAACTCCAGCTAAACGATCAAGGTGAGCTGACTCATTTGCTCACTTTAGAGGGCTTATCTAAAGAACATATTCTTCATATCCTCGATACAGCACAACAGTTCGTGGCTGTCAGCGACTCAGATCGAGAAGTAAAAAAAGTACCATTACTTAGAGGGAAGAACGTTTTCAATCTCTTCTTTGAAAACTCGACCCGTACCAGAACCACTTTTGAGTTGGCTGCTAAACGCTTATCAGCCGATGTTGTGAACTTGGATATCCAAACCTCATCAACGGCTAAAGGCGAGACCTTACTCGACACCATTGATAACTTGGTGGCGATGCAAGCCGATATCTTTGTGGTGCGTCATAAAACAACCGGTGCTGCTGTCGAAGTAGCGCAACACTTACCACCACACGTGCATGTCATCAATGCAGGTGACGGTACCAACCAACACCCAACGCAAGGTCTACTCGATATGTACACCATGCGTCATTACAAGCAAGATTTCTCCAAGATCAAAGTCGCCATCATTGGTGACATCGTTCACAGTCGTGTCGCTAAATCAAACATCCATGCGCTGACTACTTTGGGTTGCCCAGAAATCAGAGCCATTGGTCCTGAGAGCTTATTGCCTAAAGATCTCAATATGATGGGTGTCAAAATCTTCAACAACATCGAAGAAGGTTTAAAGGGTGTGGACGTGGTGATGACTCTTCGCATCCAAAAAGAACGCATGGAAGCTGGGCAAGTGCCTGAGGGTGATGCATTCTTCAAACAGTGGGGTCTTACTAAAGAAAGACTTAAGTTGGCTAAACCGGATGCCATCGTGATGCACCCAGGTCCCATGAACCGAGAGGTTGAGATTGCTAGTGATGTAGCCGACGGCCCTCAAGCGGTGATCCTAAAGCAAGTGACCTTTGGCATTGCCGTGCGTATGGCAGTGATGTCGATTGTGGCGGGTAACTAATTATTGGTAATATTTCATAAAAGAGAACAAGTAACCATAAGAGCCAAGTAGTCCTACTTGGCTCTTATTTTTTGTAAGTGGCTAAGACACCTAATTAGTTGCATCCATCAAAAATGATTTCACCAAACGGCTTGTCGGAACGGCGTATGCAGATGGTGACGTCATAACCAATGACAGTAATGGCATAGAGCAGTCTTAAAAATTCCACATGCTTGTGCTCACCATTAAAGAACTGCATCGACTTTTGAGAACTTAAACCAAGAGTAGTCATACAACTGATATGGTTGTGGTTTCTGAGTTTGGCATTCTGGATAAAAAATTCGCAAGCTCGGTTCTTTGCCACAATAATCGAAGCAGGTTTGGCCTCCATCTCCAATTCACTCATGAGGGCTGCATTAACTGCAGCAGCTTGCTCTGGATTGGCACCATTTTTAGTGGGGAAGTACTTCAAATTGATATTCATTACGTCATCACTTTCTAAAAAAATTAAAGGAACTGAGAGAGTGACAAGAATTTTGTGTTTTGTATGTCAGACAATTCGGAAACTCCTGACATTGCTAAAGACTTTTCCTACAGGGTGTACATAACTATCAAGAATTAAAAAAGTACTTTAAAAATCGAATAATTTGGATCAATCAACTTTCAATTAATCTAAAAGAGTAATATCAAACCTATGGAAAATTGGTCGTTAACGTGGGCGTTACGCAACCTTATTGCTGAGTTGTTAATGCCGCCTGGTTTTTGGGTGATGTGGGTGCTGCTCATGCTTTTTTTGATCAAAAAGCATGAGCTTATTAAAAAAGCTCTCATCACTTTGGGTCTTGTCATGATCTGGGTGTCGAGTACCAATTACTTTGCAGTTCATTTCACCAACGTTGCTGGGTATTGGCTCAAGTGGCCAGCACCCATTAGCCTTGAGGCTAATGAAATAATAAATTCAAAAAGCCCAGAAGCGATAGTCATTCTTGGTGGTGGGCGCCGTAAGGGTGCTTTAGAAGTACCTAAAGAGTATCAGCAGCAAGACCTCACCTCTAACTCGATGGAAAGACTCAGGCACGGTGCAAGGCTAGCCAAACAAACTCAATTACCTATCTTGGTAAGCGGTGGGGCTCCAGATAGAAGCAGCCCACAGGAGTTAGCTGAAGGGCAAGTGATGCAGAAGGTATTGGAGCAAGAGCTTGCTGTAAGTCCCCGGTGGATAGAGGCTCAATCGAATACCACCGAAGAAAATGCCAAGCTTTCAGCTCAGATCTTAAAAAAAGAAGGTATACACACTATCTATCTAGTTACTCACTTTTGGCACATGCCTAGAGCACAGACTTATTTTGAAAAAGAGGGGCTAAATGTTGTTCCAGCCCCGATGGGCTTTTATCAAAAAACCGTATTTACTCCCTTGGATTTTTATCCGAGTAGTGAGGGCTTCCAACGAACCCGTTGGGTATGGCATGAGATTTTGGGTTTAGCTTGGAATCAGTTAAAATTATGATAATTAGAAATTGATTGAAATTTGCTTCTTTAAAGAGGTTTTCTCAGAGAAGCTATGCATCAATTGCAACAATGGCTCACGATTGAGCGAACTTGTAACAACACATACTTAAGATAGGTTAATGCCTCATGTCAGAACAATCCTTTAACCCAGCATTAGAAGATGAAATTTCATTAAAAGACATCATTGATTTTTTAGTGGAGTCTTGGAAATCCATTCTTGTGACTGGTGTACTGGGGATTCTTGGCGCAATAACTTACATTACTGTCACACCTAATATGTATCAAGCAACCGCCAACATACAAATGGCTAAAGTTGCCGGCACAGATGTTGAGTTGCCAGCCATCTTGATTGAAAAGCTGAAGATGCCGATGTATTACTCACAAAAAACATATTCAGCTTGTAATGTGATGGATAAGGTCGCCCCAGGAGAGGCAATTGCTAAAAGTCTAATGCCAACTCTTTCAAAGACGGCGCCTATCATTACTTTCTCATACAAAGAGGAAAGTCCTGAAGCTGCTCAACAATGTTTGGAGAGTGTTTTAGAAGATGTGCGTACTAATCAAAAATTATTAGCAAAGCCCATTTTTGATGCCAAGTCATATCAACTGGTTAATTTGAAGCAAAAACTTGAGGCAGCTGAAAAGACTTTAAAGATACTACCTAATAAAAATTCTAATTTTGATTTTACTGATTCCAAGTTTTCTGCCTCAACTTTACTATTGGCTACAACCTTAAACAAAGAAAATGAAATTAAAGATTTGCGCACTCAAGTCAATGATTTAGAGGTTTCTCTGACAGAGCCTCAGACTAGAGAGACTTTCTTAGCTGCACCCATCTATGCGCCACAACAAAAAGTTTCACCCAAGAGAGGCATTGCCTTAATCGCTGGTTTGATGGGCGGCTTATTCTTAGGTCTTGTATTGGTATTAGGTCAACGCGCTTATCGTTCTTACAAGGCTTCTAGCAAATAATCTTAGTGAGCCAGTCAGACATTACATAATAGATAAGCATTAAGTCTTAAGTAACGTAACAACTTAAAAAGCAATAGCAAAAGTAAAAGAAAAATAGAAACGGTTAAATCTCCTATGAAATGGCATGTGATTCATACCAAAGTGAGAGAAGAGTTTAGAGCTCTTGAAAATCTTCAGAATCAAGGTTTTGAAGTTTTTCTTCCCACTTGCCAAGTTCAAAAGAAATCACAAGGAAAAATCAAACTAGCGACTGAACCTTTGTTTAGTCGCTATCTATTTATTCGTTTATCTGATGTGAGTAGTAACTGGTTCCCCATTCGATCTACCCGAGGAGTGAGTCAGTTGCTTAAATTTGGTCAAGCAACTGAACCAGTAGTGATACCAGACCCTATTGTGGATTGTTTAAAGCAACGATGTTCTCAAGAAGAGCCTTTGCATGAGCTCTTTGAACCTGGTGAGATGCTGGAAATTACCAGCGGCCCATTTAAGGGCTTCTTTGGCTTTTTTGAAAAACTACAAACTCTTCCGGATGGCTTGTCTCGAGCAATGCTCTTGGTTGAAATATTAGGATCGGTACAGAAGTTACAAATTCAACTGCCGCAACTTAAAAAGTTAGGCGCTTAGCAAGTGAACCTTAAGATAAGCTATCCATCAAGAGTCAACAAAACTTAAAGTTTTAAATTTAAAGGCTAAGCCAAAGTATTAAACCATTAAGCCTAAAGAGCTAAAGCCTAGACTCGAGCAGGTTTAATGCTCTAAATTTTTTAACTATTAGGTCATCATTGAATGATGACTAGTGCTTCAATTTGTTGAAGTTCTACTTAAACAAATTAAAGAAACTTGGAGTTTTGAACTTCACCACCGCGTTATAAGCCCAAACGTAAGAGATGCAGAATAGTAATGCAAATGCTTGTAGCACCCAGGTGGTTTGCCACCAAATAATGGCAGGGAACACTGCTAAGCTTGATAAAAGCCAAAGGTAAGGTGAGGTCTTGGCATTTTTTGCATAAGATGCTGTATCTTTGGATTCATGCACCTCAGCCCAACGAATCAAGCGACGATAAATCAGCGAATGAAAATGGGCGCCATCGGGTAGGCCTGGATTTTTTCCTTGGTGAACTTTTCTTCTCCAAATGGTGAAGAGGGTTTCAAAGATAGGGTAAGCATTGACTAAAAGCGCAAACCAAGGCGAGACAGTGGGATTACGCTGCACCAATAAAATAGACAGGCAAGCTATTAAGAACCCTATTAAATACGCACCACCATCCCCTAAGAAAATCAAACCTCGTGGATAGTTCCAGATAAAGAAACCTCCAATTGCTCCCAGAACAATTAAACAGGTGGAAGCTAAAACAGGGTCATTGGCTTTAAAGGCCACGTAACCAATGGCTAGTAAACTGATCATAGCGACCATACTGGCTAAGCCATTGAATCCATCAATAATGTTATAGGCATTAGCCAAGCCAGTGATACCAATTACTGTAAAAATTATTGAAATTGCCCCAATCCCTAGCAACCAATCAATGCCGGGCACCTGTATTGAGGTTATCCAAGCGTTTAAAAAGTAACCCACTAAGCCTGCTGAGACTGCGGTTGCGATTAATCTAGTTTTAACGCCAATTTTTTTGGTGACATCTTCCAATAAACCCACTAAGAAAGCAGGAAGAGCGCAAGTAACTAATTGCAAAACTAAATACCCCCTGTCTAGCTTAAAGCCCCAAAAGGTTAATAATCCTGCGAATAGGATGCCCAAGAAAATGCCGATACCACCTATTCTAGGAACGGCTAATGTGTGGAACTTCTGTGGGCCTGATAAATCATGATCGCTTGAGATCTTTTCATGAAGGTGTTGGTAGCGAACCAAGCCCAATGTCACGAGCAAACTTATAAAGAAGGCAAAAATCAAAAATTCCATATGCTTATTATAAATTTTGCACTGCATAAATGCACCAATTAACAGCATCTATAGTTATAATGTTCATAACTGAACGCAATAAGATAGCTATATAATTTGTAGCTAAATCAGCTAGTAAGTGATTAATAAATATAGAATAATTTAAGATTGCCTGGGTATTGGTAGGGCGGTAGCGTACTTAAATAATTGCTAAATAAACTTAAAATCCAATTAAATACCTCTAAAAACTATTAATTGTTGTTAAGGCTGAAATTAAGAAGCTGTGCTGATTTTTTGAAAAAAATCAGAAAAAGCTAGAAAACTGAAAATCTGCCAAAAACTACGTAATACCTAATGGCAAAAAGTTAATCAGCAATGAGTAGTAATGAAGAGCAATAAACAGCAATAAACAGCAAGTAACAAACATTAAATGCCCACTGAATTGCAATTCCGAGTTTTAAGACTCTTAGAATCTAACCCTCATTTAAGTCAGCGTGAGCTGTCTAAGTCTTTGGGGGTGAGTTTGGGCGGAGTTAACTATTGTTTAAATGCATTAATTGCCAAAGGTTCAATCAAGATCCAAAACTTTAGAAACAATCAAAATAAGTGGGTGTACGCTTACTTGTTAACACCACAAGGGTTGGCTGAAAAAACTGCATTAACTGGAGCATTCTTGAAACGTAAGATGCAAGAGTATCAAGAGCTTAAATCAGAAATAGATTCTTTAAGTAGGGAGCTAAGTCCTTCCAACCTTAATAATCTTGATATGAACGGGGATATCTCAAGCCGAGGGCAGGATGAAGAGGTTGGGATCGGGAATTAGCAGGCTTAACTATCTAAAGTAGATTCATTTAGAAGACTTTTTTTGAAAAACAATCAATTTTTATCAAACCTATGAGCCAAACCATTCAAGTGACCCCTGTTATTTTGTGTGGTGGTTCTGGTACACGTTTATGGCCCTTGTCTCGTGCTGGATTTCCTAAGCAATTTTTAGTTTTATCAGGAACAACGAGTTTGTTCCAGCAAGCGGTTGATCGTGTGAATGGCTTAGCTACTTCTGATATTGCTTTGGGCGAGACTTTAGTGGTGACCAATGAAGAACATCGTTTCTTGGCACTCGATCAATTGCGAGAAATGAATGATGTGGCAGCTATTTTATTGCTAGAACCCGTGGGTCGTAATACAGCCCCTGCGTTAACGATTGCTGCCTTACAAGCGATAGAAGATGGTCGCGATCCAGTTTTAGTGGTGACGCCTGCAGATCAAACAGTGGTGGATGGCGCAGCCTTTACAGAGGCTTTACAAAAAAGTATTAGAGTTGCTGATACGGGCGCAATTGTTATTTTAGGTATCACACCCACCAAACCTGAAACTGGTTATGGCTATATACAGCGCACAGGAACTATTGGTAGCTTTGGCGAATATACCGTTGCTCAGTTTGCAGAGAAACCTGATTCAGAAACTGCACAAGGTTATTTAGCGAGTGACGACTATTCGTGGAATGGTGGCATGTTTGTTTTGAAGGCGAGTGTTTGGTTAAAAGCTTTAAAACAATTTAGACCGGATATTGCACAGGCTTGCGAAAAGTCTTGGGCTGATAAAAAAACAGATGCACCTTTTGTGCGACCTCATAAAGAATCATTTACTGCGATTCCATCCGAATCGATTGACTATGCAGTCATGGAAAAATGTCCGCGCTCTGATATCGCGATCAAGATGATGCCGCTCAATGCGGGTTGGAATGATTTGGGTGCTTGGGATGCTGTTTGGCAAGTAGGTGTCACTGATGGCGATGGTAATGTGACAAATGGCGATACGCTCTTAGTAGATACCACTAATACCTATATCCATGCCAGCACTCGTTTAGTAAGTGCTGTTGGTTTAGATAATCTAGTGATTGTTGAGACAGCTGACGCTATTTTGGTGGCTGATAAGAATCAAAGCCAGCATGTTAAAAAAATTGTTACTCAATTAGAGCAACAAAAACGTGAAGAAAAAGATCTTCATCGTAAAGTGGCTCGCCCTTGGGGTTGGTATGACAGTATTGATGAAGGTGAGCGATTTAAAGTAAAACGCATCATGGTGAAACCTGGCGCTTCATTAAGTCTACAGATGCATCACCATCGTGCTGAGCATTGGATTGTGGTGAGAGGTACAGCTGAAATTACGAATGGTGAAAATGTAATTATGTTGGCTGAAAATCAATCAACTTATATACCGCAGGGGCAAACTCATCGCCTAAGAAATCCTGGTGTTGTTCCTCTAGAAATTATTGAGGTTCAGTCAGGTAGTTATTTGGGTGAAGATGATATTGTTAGATTTGAAGATACATATGGAAGGACTAATTAAATATGGCTAAAGTAGCCTTAATTACTGGTGTTACTGGTCAAGATGGAGCATATCTTGCTGAAATGTTGCTCGATAAAGGTTATGAGGTGCATGGCATTAAGCGCCGCAGCTCATTATTTAATACTGCACGTATAGATCATTTGTTTCATGATGTACATGAAAAAGGAAGACCCTTTTATTTACATCATGGCGATATGACTGATTCGTCTAGCCTAACACACATTATTCAGAAGGTTCAGCCTGATGAAATCTACAATTTGGCAGCGCAGAGCCATGTGGCTGTATCTTTTGAGGAGCCTGAATATACGGCAAACTCAGATGCTCTTGGTGCGTTACGAATTCTAGAGGCAATTCGAATCTTAGGATTGACTAAAAAAACTCGTTTTTATCAAGCATCAACATCTGAATTATACGGATTGGTTCAGGAGATTCCACAAAAAGAAACAACCCCTTTTTATCCAAGAAGTCCTTATGCTGTTGCAAAACTTTATGCCTATTGGATAACTGTTAACTATCGTGAAGCTTATGGTATTTATGCCTGTAATGGAATTTTGTTTAATCACGAATCACCTATTCGTGGTGAAACATTTGTTACTAGAAAGATTACTCGTGCTTTAGCCAGAATTAAATTAGGTCTTCAAGAATGTTTGTATTTAGGGAATATGGACTCTTTGCGGGATTGGGGTCATGCCAAAGATTATGTTGAAATGCAATGGATGATGCTTCAACAAGAAAATCCAGAAGATTTTGTTATTGCTACGGGTGTTCAATATAGCGTTAGAGATTTTGTAAATGCAGCAGCAAAAGAGCTTGGTATCGATATTGTATGGTCTGGCCGTGGTGTTGAAGAGAAGGGTTTTGATGCATCTGGAAAATGTATTGTTGCAGTTGATCCCCGTTATTTTAGGCCTACAGAAGTAGAAACACTTCTCGGAGATGCCACTAAGGCAAGAGAAAAACTTGGTTGGACGCCAAAAATTACATTTAATGAGTTAGTGACTGAGATGGTTCAAGAAGACTTAATTGGCGCAGAGCGTGATGAGTTGATTAGGAAGAATGGTTATGCTGTATTCCGGCCACAAGAGTAACTTGGTTAGATGTGATGACTAAACTAAAAGTTCTATTAACCGGTGGTGGTGGAATGGTTGGGCGAAATATTCTTGAGCATTCAGCAATTGATGAGTTTGATATCCTAGCTCCTCGAAGTGCCGAACTTGATCTTCGGAATTTTGATGCCATTAAAACCTATTTAGACAAGTATCGACCAAATTTTGTAATTCATGCTGCTGGAAAAGTTGGTGGCATCCAGGCAAATATGCGAGAACCAGTCGGATTTTTATTGGAAAATTTGGATATGGGCCGTAATATTGTCTGGGCATCACGCCAAGCAGGTATTAAGAAATTTATTAATTTAGGTAGTTCTTGTATGTATCCACGTGGACATGAAGAACCACTAAAGGAAGAGATGATTCTTAAGGGGGAGCTTGAGCCTACGAACGAGGGATATGCTTTAGCTAAAGTGTTGACTGCAAAGCTATGTGAATATGTTACTCGAGAGGATGCATCTTACCAATATAAGACACTAATCCCATGTAATCTTTATGGGCGGCATGATAAGTTTGACCCTAAGCATTCGCATCTTTTGCCAGCAATTATTCATAAGGTACATCAAGCCAAAAAAAATAATGAAAAAACTGTAGAAATTTGGGGAGATGGCACAGCACGTCGTGAATTTATGTACTCCGGTGATTTAGCGGATGCGGTTATTGAGTCCATTAATCAGTTTGATTCATTGCCTTACTATATGAACATAGGGTTGGGACATGATTACACAATCAATGAGTACTATCAGACTGTTGCTGAAGTAATGAATTTTCAGGGAACATTCATTCATGACCTTACTAAGCCTGTTGGCATGGCGCGTAAATTAGTTAATGTGAATCGTCAGATCTCATGGGGTTGGACTGCTAAGCATGATCTAACTGCTGGGATTAATAAAACTTATGAATTTTATTTGAAGGAATATATGTAATGGCTATTAGATTTCCATTGGCTACAGCAACTTGGGGGCAAGAAGAGCAGGACGCAATGCAGAGAGTTATTGCATCGGGTATGTTCACTATGGGTGAAAACGTTAAAGCATTCGAAAATGATTTTGCTAAGTATGTTGGAAGCAAATATTGTGTAATGGTGAATTCTGGGTCATCGGCCATTTTGTTAATGGTTGCTGCGTTGTTTTACACTAAAAACTTAGATCTGAAACTGAAGCGTGGTGATGAAGTTATTGTCCCTGCTGTATCTTGGAGCACAACTTTTTATCCTTTGTATCAGTATGGTTTGAAAATCAAGTTTGTGGATATTGATTTAAATACATTAAATTATGACCTCGATCAATTAGCACAAGCTGTCACCGATCAAACAAAGGCTATTATGGCCGTTAATTTGTTGGGTAACCCTAATGATTTTAGACGTATTAATGAAATTATTGGTGACCGAAAAATAGTGTTACTAGAAGATAATTGCGAGTCAATGGGGGCAAGATATGAAGGTAAGCAAGCTGGTACCTTCGGGGTTATGGGTGGGTATAGTTCTTTTTTTAGCCATCATATTTCCACAATGGAGGGCGGGATAATTGTCACTGATGATGAAGAGTTATATCAAATTCTTCTCTCTCTTAGAGCGCATGGTTGGACGCGTAACTTACCCCAGAAAAATCTAGTTTGCAGTGATAAAAGTGATGATCCGTTTGAGGAGTCTTTCCGTTTTATTTTGCCTGGGTATAACGTCCGACCACTTGAAATTGAGGGTGCATTAGGTGTGGAACAGGTAAAACGTCTGCCTACTTTAATCGAGTCTCGTAGAGAGAATGGAAAATTATTGCAACTTACGATGGCTAATCACCCAGAGCTAATAATTCAACAGGAAATTGGTGAAAGCAGTTGGTTTGGCTTTAGTTTAGTTATACGTCCAGGAAGTAAGTTAACGAGAAAATTATTGATTTCTAAGTTGAACAAATTTGGCTTTGAATGCCGCCCTATAGTAGCGGGAAATTTTTCGAAGAATGAGGTTGTAAAATACTTTGATTCAGAAGTACATGGAAATTTGAAAAACGCTGATCATATTGATCGAAATGGCTTGTTTGTAGGTAATCACCATTACCCAATACACGATGCCATAAATATTCTAGGATCTATCTAAATTGTTAGATAAGTTGCTAAATTTATATAGAGTATACCGCCCCACAATAAGAGGATTAATACACGTTTTTTTATATAAAAATTTGTATAAAACAATAGGAAATAAAATTTACATAGGTGAATATACATACATAAAAAATAAAAAAAACATAAAGTTTGGAAACTCTGTTTCAGTCCCTAGTTATTGCCACATTGATCCAATTAGTCTAGAGGTAGGAAATAATACTTGGCTTGGAGTTCGCTCTTTCATATGTGGAGTTGTTAAGATTGGAAGTGATGTTGCAATAGGTCCCGGAGTCTCTATACCTGGCGCAAGTCATAAAATAAAGCCATGTTATATAAAAATAGTTGACAATGAATTGGAAATTTTGGGAACGGTTATTGAAGATGATGTGTGGATAGGGTCAAATGTGACCATAGTTGATGGAGTTAGAATAGGCAGAGGCGCGGTAATCGGAGCCGGTTCAGTTGTGACAAAGGATGTGGAAAGTTACTCTATTTATGCAGGGGTTCCTGCAAAGAAAATCGGTGCTCGAAATTGAGAAAAATACTTCTTATAGATTGGACTGAGGGCAAAGATGTAATTTTTTCAGATAGTTACATCGGCAATAGAGATAACTGTTTGAATTATGTTCGTTATTTAAAGTCTTATTTTAAAGAGCGCGGCTATGATTTATCAAATAATCATAAAAATCATAATGACGCCGTTTTAAATATTACAGGGCTGTATGCAGGACATAAAGAAGAATATGGTGTTATTTTTGAAACTAAATACATACAAAAAAAAGCCTACAAAAAAGATAACCTAAAAAAATTTAAAAAAATCTATACCTGGAATGAGGAAATTCTTAACATTTACAAATCAAGGTATGTAAGTTTCCCTAATAATATTAATGTAAATAATGATTTTTCTAATAGCTTTGATGACAGAAAGAAATTTTCTGTTATGGTTGCGGGAAACAAAATAGCTGAATTACCTTCATCTAAAGTTCTATATCAAGAGCGATTTAAAATAATAAAGTGGTTTGAAAAAAATAACATTGATTCATTTGAGCTCTATGGTTCAGGTTGGGATGCACCTTTCCTATTTAATAATGTGATTAAAAAGCTATTTAATATTTTAAAAATTGGTAGAGCAGTCTTTCCTTTGCGAGTGTATAAAGGAAAAGTATTATGTAAATCAGATATATTAAGTCAGTCAAAATTCTCATTTTGTTTAGAAAACGTTGTGTCCAATAATTATATAACTGAGAAAATATTTGATTCTTTTGTAAGTGGTTGTGTGCCTATATACTGGGGACCAAATAACATAGATAATTTTATTCCCAAAGAAACATATATAGATTATAGAAATTTTAAATCTTTAAATTCAATGCTAGATTTCTTACAAAACATTGATTATTTAAAATATAGAACATATCAAGATAATATATATAAATTTCTCCAATCAGAAATGGCTTTTAAATTAAGTGATAAAAGTTTTGCAAAAAATGTGGTTGATGATTTAATTGGTGATTTAAGTATATCTGTTTGATATATTTAAATCACCGAATAGATTTTTAAGTTTTTATTAATTAGTATTTGAGTGAAAGTTAGGCATAGATAAATCATTTTTTTTGATTCTTACTGGTAGATTTATAACAGCTATTGTTGGGATTTTATCAATAAGATTATCTACATCATTTCTGATTCCATATGAGTATGGCATTTTAGCCGTATTGATTTCAATTCAATCATTTTGTGGACTGTTTTTAATCAATCCAGTTGGTCAATATATTAATAGACACACTCATGAGTGGATTGATCATAAAACACTATTTTCTAAATTGCAGCGATATTTAACTTATTTAATCTTTGTTGGATTTATAAGTGGTCTCATTGTTTATATTTGGTTAAAAAATGAATCAGAAATTATTTCGCCCTATTTGGGGTATGAGTTAGCTATTTTTACAATGGTTCTTTTTGGAACTTTAAATGCTACATATATAGCAATATTAAACATGATGGGATATAGATTTGAATCCGTATTGTGGTTGAGTTTAACTTCAATTTTAGGCTTACTTTTTTCTAGTGTATTAATACAATTTCATCCTGAGGGGCTGTATTGGTTTTGGGGGCAAGCTGTTGCTATGTTAGTTGGGTACATGGGTGCTAAGTATCAGCTCGAAAAGAAATTACAATTTTTTTCAACAGGTAGTCTTAACTTGCTAGAAAAAGATGTGTTAAAAAACTATATATGCCCACTAGCAATTTCAACATTTTTTATTTGGTGGTTAACTAGTGGTTATAGAATATATTTTGAATCTCAATGGGGATTAGAAAGTTTAGGATATCTGGTAGTTGGAATGGGGGTATCTTCTGCAATCTGGGCGATTATTGAGATATTAGGCATTCAGTTTTTAAATCCATATTTTTATAGAAGAATTAGTTTGGGTAAAATCGGATTGGGATATAAAGCCTACTCTGATCTTGTAAATACGCTTGGACCTATATATTTAGTATTATGTGCATCGAATATATATGTGGCATCCCTACTTTTAAAATTATTAGTTACGGATGTATATAGCAATGCCAGCATTTTTGTAATTTTTGGCGCTATTATAGAATGTTCAAGAGCTATAACCAATTTATATGGGAATGGTGCTCAAATTGAAAAGAAAATTTCCAGTGTAATCATGCCCTATTTAATTGCAAGTTTATTATTTGCAGTTGGCTTATTTTTAATTTATACGCTCAATTTAAATTTAAATTTTGCCCTTATATCACTATTGTGTTCTTCTATAGTTATGTTCTTATTGATGACATTTAAAGCAATATATCTTTATAGGCTGAGATTAGATTGGAAGAGATGGGGTTTGGGGTTTTTTATGATTGGGCTATCAATTCTAATGTCAGTCTTTATGCCTTTTAATGCTAATAATACATTTGATGCTTTTCTTGATATATTGATATTCGGAACTTTCACCCTAATATTCGTATCCATTATGACTCTAACCAGTAAATCGTTAAGAAGATTAGTCTCGGTCAAATTGCGTGATGAAAAATAAAATAATCATTAGATTGATAGGTGGTTTGGGTAACCAAATGTTTCAATATGCAGCAGCTCGTGCTCTAGCAGATGAATTGGATTTTGATTTGCTGTTAGATCTGAGGTTGTTCGATAATTACAAAGTCCATAAATATGGATTAAATAAGTTTCGCATCACAGCAAAAATCGCTGATAAAAATGATCTTATTTGGTGGCCTCATATAATGAGAAGACCATATGAGTTTCTGTCCATGATTGGTCTACCCTGCAGATGGTATAGAGAGAAAAAAAAGGATGTAAAACATCTTTCTGAAATTAATAGATCTTGTTTATTGGATGGATACTTTCAGAGTGAAGTATATTTCCAATCTGTTTATGAAAAATTAAAACTAGAGTTTATTCCTCAAAATAAGTTATCTGAAAAAAATCTAAAAATCCTAGATAAAATTAAAGAGCATGAAAGTGTCATGGTTCATATTCGAAGGGGTGACTATTTATCTAGCCCTCAGAATATGATTATTCATGGTCTCTGTGATATTGGCTATTATGAGACAGCTTATTCACTAATAAATAATAAGATCAATAATCCTTATTTTTTCATATTCTCGGATGATCTTAATTGGGCAAGAGATAATATTCTATTTGGGGATAATGTGACGTTTGTAAGTGGAAACGATAAATATCCTGAAGTAGATATTTACTTAATGTCACAATGCAAGCATCATATAATTGCTAATAGTACTTTTAGCTGGTGGGGTGCTTGGTTATCTAACAATAAAAATAAAATTGTGATTGCGCCGAAAAAATGGTTTGCTTCAACAGAAGTATCAAGTGATTATATTGTCCCAGATAGATGGCTCCGCATCTAACTATTGAGTTTTTTGATAATAAAACAATATGGAAAATAACAGCGTTGTTCTAGTTTCAGTATTGCTGCCAGTATATAAATGTGAAAAATATCTATCTGCTTGCTTGAATTCCATAATTTCTCAGTCATTAAAAAGCTTCGAAGTTTTGGCGGTGTATGATGATTCTGATGACAAAACACTTGAAATACTAACAGAGTACTCAAATATTGACTCTAGAATAAAAATAATAAAGGGGTCTAATCGAGGGCTTATAGGTGCTCTCAATGATGCCTTAGATAAGGCTAATGGTATTTATTTAGCTAGGATGGATTCTGATGATATAAGTATCCCAGACAGATTTGAAAAGCAGGTTAAATTGATGGAATCAACTTCTGCGGATGTTTGTGGGGGCCATTATTTTATAATAGGAAGCTCTGATGAGTATCTGGGCTCTAGAGTTGTTCCATGCTCAGACTATTCTATGTTATTAGCTTTATCACTAAATGTTCCATTTGCACATGGATCAGTAATGTTTAGGGCTGATTTTATAGATAAACATGGCATTAGGTATGGCGCAAGTAAGTATCAAAGTTCAGAGGATTATGCGCTATGGGCCTTAATATACTCATTAGGAGGGAAATTTTGTAATGTTAATGATTGGATTTTTAAATACAGAGAACATGAAGTCTCTTTATCCAAAACTTTGCTCAAAGAAGTAAGATGCGATGCATATAAAATTTCTTCTGAGTTTATAGAGTCAAATAAAACTCAAATATTAATTGCAATTCAAAATTTTATCGGTATAAATCGAACACGTGAGGAGAGTGAGAATCTCGCCACTTTAATATTCATTTTTTCATTTATTGACTTAAATTTTAAGCTCTTGCCTTTTGTCAAAGAGTTAAGTAAGCGGGATATTCTGACAGGCTTTATAAGAGCAGTAAGATTTATTTATTTTAAATACTTTATTAAATGACAGTATGGAAAATAATTCTCTAATTTCTGTATTAATGCCTGCATATAATGTTGAAAAATATATTAGTCAAGCTATAAATAGTGTGCTAAGTCAGTCCTATAGCAATTTTGAATTACTGATAGCTGATGATGGATCTATTGATGGAACTGTTAGAGTAATAGAAGGTTTTACTGATTCCAGAATTAAATTATTTCATAATAATAAAAATTTTGGGCATGTTTATACTAAAAATAAATTATTAAGTAAAGCCTCTGGTGACTTTATTACATTTTTAGATGCAGATGATTTTTCTTCGCCAGATAGGTTATATAGGATGTTGCATGAATTTTTACAGCATCCAGAACTTGGCCTCTGTAGTAGTAATGTAGTTAGGGTTTTTGGAGAGACTTACAACTATCTGCCAAATTTACCAGAGAGTTGTGAAAAAATTAGAATCGCAGGTGAATCAGCATTTCCCGCACCTTCAGCAGTAATGATATCAAAAGATATTTATTTGAGGATTGGTGGTTATAGGAATTTTTTTGATGGTATGTGCTATGAAGATCATGATTGGATCAGTAGGATTATTGAAATGTTCCAATCTAAAATTATTAATCATCATTTGTATTTTTATAGATTTAATCCAACATCCATTGGAAATGTTAAATTCGATTCTAGAAAATTGGCTGCACGGGATATTGTAAATTATCTAAAGCAACAAAGAGCTGTTTATGGTGAGGATGATTTACAAGCTGGCAGAATTGATGCACTTTCTATTTTATATCAGAAAAAATTATCTTACTATTCTCATAAAAAATGGAAATATTATATAGAGTTAAGACGTCTAACTGAGCTAAAAAGCAAAGTAAGATTTTTGATTTGGGCTCGGATGTTTATGTTTTACCCTTTTTCATTAGCAACTTATAAATCATTAATTAGGATTGTTATCCCTGTTAGATCGAAACTTGAATGTTTATTGAGAGAAGGTTGTATCGCATTTAAGTCTAAGCATAAGTTATTTACCTCTAGTATACAAAAGAGCAATCGACAATAGTATCCAGTAACCAACATAAGTTGTACCGTTCAAACCAAAGCTTGATACATATAGGCCGATATTTGCAGAAAAAATAGCAATACCATATAAAGAATATTTAATATCGGTTAAGCTGGAAAGTTGAATGGTATTCAGTAATTTATTGCCAATTTTTATAAGTGCAATAAAGAATAATGTAAGCCCCACTAGACCAAGCTCTGCTGTTAGTGTTGAGAAAAAACCAAAGGTTGGGGCTGACAAATCTGTAACCCCGGCTGATATCCATGAGTCAATTTCATCGCTTAAAAACATATATTCTGGGTAGTAGTTATGAACATAAGCGCCTGCCATACCGGGCCCTACACCGAGAATCGGGTTATCTAAACCAACTAGAAAGCCGGCGTATTGAGCTCCAACCCTAGTAATGTTTGATGATAGTGTTGGGTCTAAAAGGGATTGATATGTGAGTGAAATAACATTTTCACCCTGTAAGATTAAGAAAAATAAAATTATAATAATAAATAGCATCACATTTTTGAGGCTAAATAGCCCATAGTTTTTAGAAATATATTTTATTTTTAGATAATAAAAAAATATTATTTGAATTAATATAGCGACATAAGCAGTTCTTGATTGACTATATATAAGACATAAAATTAAAAATAAAATTAATGTTTTATAAAAAAATTTAAATTTAGTTATGGAGCTTCTTGCCAAAATAAAAGGTAGTATGGTTGCAATATATACACCGTAATAAGAAGGTTCAAAGGATAAACCTCTTACTCTATTGATATCTAAATACTCAATACCTCTTCTTGCATGTAGATACGTGTCGGAAATATTAAGTAATACTCTGGCTAAGTCAATATTAAATATATAAACAAATAATTCTAAAATGGAATAAGGTATAGTCAAATAAAAAGAGTATATAAAATACTTAGATATCCTATATATTATTTTGTCTTGTTGCCCATGAAGATTTATTACTAATAATAAAAAAGTTGAAATTAAAATATAATTCCTCAGACCATTCATGCCAATAGATAAACCGCTAATTTTTATTGAATTTATATAGGAAGATTGATAAACTGATAGTATTGTCGATATAATTATCCATATAAAGAAAAAAAATAACCATAAATTCACATCTTGGAGTTTAAAATTAATAATTTTCTTTCCGTTAATGATATTAGCTAAGAAAATGAATGATGAGATCCACATAAAGAATACGCTCGGACTTCTAAACATTGCACTATCTGAATTTATCAGTGGGAAATCATTAAAAAATCCTATAAATAAAACACATATGGATAAACATGAAATTTCTAAATTTATGTAAGACTTATTTTTTTTAATCAAGATAATTTAGTATTGGAAATTAAATGAAAATAGTGGCGGTTGTGGTAACTTATAACTCTGAATTAGATACACTAAAATCTCTTATTAACAGCTTGCCTTCCGATATCACTACTATTGTATCTGATAACTCAACAGATAGTATAACTAGATTAAAAATAAAAAATTACGTTAGTGATTTTGGTGGAATTTATTTAGATATGATTGGTAATAAAGGTTTAGGGTGTGCTCAAAATGTAGCAATTAAATATGCCAAATCTATTAGTGCTGATTTTGTATTATTTATGGATGATGATTCAGTCCTAAAGGAATGCACACTTAAAAATCTTATAAATTATTTTTCATCATATTACAATGAGCATGGTAAAGAAATAATTGTATGTGCTAATCCTCTTGATATTGATTCGGGACTCCCTCTGAATAGAAATAATTCACAATTTATTAAAAATATGATGAATTCTGGTTCGCTTATATCAATTAATATTTTGAATAAGGTTGGTTATTTTGATGAGGATTTATTTATTGATTATGTTGATTATGATTTTGGTTGGAGAGCAATATCACAAGGCGTTCGGATAAAAATGGTAGATCAGGCTTTTTTTTATCACAAGCTGGGAGACTCTAAGCGAAAAATACTAGGATTTGACTTGAAAATTTCTAGCCCTATTCGACATTATTATCAGACGAGAAATACATTTTTAGTTTTTAATAGAGAGCATGTTCCATATACATGGAAAATAAATAGAATGTTGGCTATTCCAGTTAAATTTCTACTAATTATTTTATTTGCAGATTCTTTTACAATGAGATTAGGTTTTTATTGTAAAGGCTTAATTGATGGTTTCTTAGGTAAGACTGGCGATTTTAATAATAATTTAGAGAAGGTCGAATGATTTCAATAATATTGGGTGGTGCTGGATTTGTGGGAACTAATTTAATTGGCCGTTTAATACAGGAAGGTCAAACAGTAGTCGTATTAGATAATTTCTCAAGAGGCCAAAAAGAATATTCTTCACGATTCATAAAGAGTAATAATTTTCATATTTTTGAATGTGAAGCATCTTCTTTTGATAACTTACATAATTCTTTTAGCTTAGTAGCGAAATTGGGGGGTATTGATGAGGTTTGGCATCTTGCAGCTAACTCTGATATTCCAGCTGGCGTTAATGATCCATGTGTTGATTTTAAAGATACATTTTTAACCACATTCGAATTACTTCGTGTGATGAAAATTTTTGAAATAAAAAAGGTGCACTTTGCTTCCAGTTCAGCAATATACGGGAACTTAGGAGATATTACCTTGCATGAATCAGTTGGACCACTCTTGCCAATATCAAACTATGGTGCCATGAAGCTCGCTTCAGAAGGATTAATATCTGCTGCCGCTGAGTCATTTCTAAACAAGGCAAATATTTTTAGATTTCCAAACGTTGTTGGGGTACCTGCAACTCATGGAGTTCTTCTTGATTTTATAATGAAACTCAAGAAGAACCCCTCAAGACTAGATGTCTTGGGAGATGGTACGCAGCAAAAAGCTTATCTTCATGTTTCTGATCTTGTCGATGCTATGCTCGTTGTGTCCAAGCGAGCCGATGCCGCTAAAGTTGAAGTGATAAATATTGGTCCTGTAGACGAGGGGGTGACAGTTGATTGGATATCTAGGCAAGTTGTTAAGCGCGTAAGTCCAGATGCAAAAATTTTATTTGGTACGGGTAATAGGGGATGGGTTGGCGATGTTCCAAAATTTACTTATTCGACCGAAAAGTTGCAATCATATGGCTGGAAACCCGAGTTAAATTCTGCTGATGCTATTAAGTGTGCAATAGATGAGATTGCGCTTCAATTTGGTAAATAGTTCGCAAGTATGTTGATTCGTGATTTCCCATTGGTGTCTTGTGTGGTGCCGTGTTTTAATGAAAATATTGAAGTCTTAAAAGAAAGCTTAAATAGTCTAAAGAATCAATCGTTCACAAATTTTGAATGTATTTTGATTGATGAAAGTACTGACCAAGATGTAGCTAACGCCTGTAGACAATTTTGTGAAGATGATCCAAGGTTTATTTATGTGCATCCAATTGACAGAGTCGGTTTAGCAGCTAGTCTCAACATTGGTATTGAAAAGTCAAAAGGAGTTTTTATAGCTCGATTTGACTCTGATGACATCTGCATGCCTAATCGGCTTGAACTTCAGATCGCCTTTTTGAGAGCACACCCTGAGATATCAGTCGTTGGAGGGGCAATGGATATTATTAGCACTGGAGGAAGGCTTATCGCCCACCGTATTTATCCACAGACACCAAATAAGATTGCTTCGGCTATGCAGCTTACTAATGCGATTGCACATCCGACAGTTATGTTTCGAAAAGAAGTTATTGATTGTTATGGGGGTTACAACCCCAGTTATCGGTATTGCGAAGACTTAGACTTGTGGTTACGTTGGATGAATGCAGACCTTTTATTTGAAAATTTACCGCAAGTACTAGTTCAATATCGACAAGATAATACACGGCGTGACCATCTTAATTGGCGATATAACCTCCGCGTACGTCTGTCCAATTTTAGTTCGCGACATTTAATTCGACGTATTATTGGCATCACTTGTATTGCAGCTTGGGTGGCTGTTCCAGGAAGGTTGCAAGAGCAAATTTACAAAGTGTTTCTTTTGCGTCGTCGAGACCAAGTGGAAGTTAAATGATTAAAACTACTAAGAAGTGTCAGGTTGCTATCCTTGCGGGCGGTATGGGTACCCGTTTGCGCGAGCGCAGTGGTGACATGCCCAAACCGATGGTTCCAGTGTTGGGAAAGCCTGTTCTGCACCATCAGATCGAACTGTGCCGCAAGCACGGTTTTACAGACATTGCTCTCCTAGTCCAGCATCGTTACGAAAAAATATCAGAGTATTTCGGTGATGGATCAGCCTTTGGCGTCAATCTTAAATATGCTATTGAAGACAAGCCTCGCGGGACCGCTGGTGCTCTGCATGATGCGCTCCCTATGCTCGCCGATCGTATCCTGGTCCTCTACGGCGACACGTTTATGGACGTGGACTTGCGCAAGCTTTGGATGGCGCACGAATCCTCTGGTGCCGTTGGCACCCTGTTTCTACATCCCAATGACCACCCCCATGACTCTGACATCGTTGATATTGATAAGATCGGTATGGTCCGAGAGATTCTGCCTTATCCACACCCAGAGGGGCGCGAAGTGCGTAACCTCGTCAATGCGGCGCTATATGTCCTCAATCGTGCCGGACTGGAGGATGTCACGCCTGCCGAAGGGAAAGCTGACATTGCTAAGCACATGTTCCCTCGCATGCTTGATCTCGGCCGCCCCCTATATGGTTACGTGTCACCTGAATATATTAAGGACATGGGTACTCCAGAAAGACTTGATAAAGTCGAGCGTGACTTTTTAACTGGCTTGCCAGAACGTCTCTCTGGTCGTCAACTTCGGAGTGCTGTTTTCCTTGATCGTGATGGCACCATTAACCGGGAAGTTACTCATCTCAAGTTGCCTGATCAGATTGAGTTGTTGCCCGGTACCGCTGCAGCTATCCGCCGTCTTAACTGTAGCGGTACGTTGGCCGTGGTCGTTACTAACCAGCCTGTGGTTGCGCGCGGTGATGTTAGCATCGAGGGACTGAGGAACATCCACGCCAGAATGGAATCTCAGCTTGGCGCTGAAGGTGCATTTATCGACAGCCTTTATTTTTGCCCGCACCATCCTGATAAGGGGTTCCCAGGTGAGATTGTGGAGCTTAAAGGTTGCTGCAACTGTCGCAAGCCTGAGCCTGGTTTAATTGATAAAGCCTGCTCTGATCTAGGCATAGGCCGTCAGGACTCCTGGATGGTTGGGGATGCGACTTCCGATGTTGAGGCTGGTCGTCGTGCTGGGGTGCGCACCATACTACTGCGCAGCGGGCATGGTGGTGCAGACGCTAAATATGCTGTTCGACCCGACTACACAGCGCCTGACCTCGCGGACGCTATCGACTGGATCCTGAGTGGACACGCGGATCTGACCAGACGCCTTGCGCCGATCGCCATCGAGGTGAGCCATGGCTGTCGCCTTGTGCTTATCGGCGGTCTTGCTCGAACTGGAAAGAGCTATGCTGCGCAGGTATTGAAGGAACTTCTACATATGCTTGGCCGTAAAGCACATGTCATCTCGTTGGATGGTTGGCTTAAGCCTAAGTCTGAACGTAGAGAGGGCATAGGTGTTCGCAGCCGTTACGACTTGGCTACAGCGTCAGCTGCCATTGCTTATGTAGCTAAATCAAGCGCTCGGGTTACTCTTCGCGAGCCTTTATACGACCGTTTAGTACGTGACGCCGACAAACAGCAAATAGAACATTCCCTTGGCCCGAACGACGTACTTATCGTTGAGGGTGTACCCGCACTTCTTATGGACGATCTGCTAGGTCTGTCTGGCGTTATCAAGATCTACGTGGACGTTTCGCGCGATACGCGTGAGATCCGTCTGAATCAGGATTACGCTTGGCGTGGCTTTTTGTCCGAGGAGCAGTTCGCTACCCTGGCGTCGCGGGAACTCGATGAAGTCCCGATCGTAGGGCAATCGAGGATGCATGCGGACTTTGTTATTGGCCAAGAATCTTAAGGAAAGAATAATGATTGTCAGTAAGACCCCATTGAGAATGAGTTTTGTAGGCGGGGGGAGCGATCTCCCCGCTTTCTATCGCGAAGAGGTGGGCGCTGTCCTGTCGACATCGATTGACAAGTATATGTATATCTGCGTTAACAAAAAATTCGACGGCCGTATACGCATTAGTTACACCAAAACGGAAGACGTCGAACACCGTAAAGAGGTAGAACATCCTCTCGTGCGTGAAGCACTAGATTTAGTAGGTATTGATGGCGGTATCGAAATAGCATCGATGGCGGATATCCCATCAAAGGGGTCTGGGTTAGGTTCGTCTAGCACTTACGCCGTCGGCCTCTTGAACGCGCTATACGCTTATCGTAATCAGTTTGCCTCTAAGGAAAAACTTGCATCACAAGCATGTCAAATCGAAATTGATCGTTGTGGCGAGCCTATCGGTAAGCAAGACCAATATGCGGCAGCTTATGGTGGTCTCAACTTGATCCGTTTCCATCCTGATGATTCCGTATCAGTCGACCCCGTGATCTGTAAGCCACATATGCTTCAAGAGATGGAAGACTCTACCTTAATATTCTTTACCGGCCGTACGCGAAGCGCTTCTGCAGTGCTTATGAACCAATCAGCGGCGATGAGGACGACCGACCGTCGCGTTCTTATGCGCCGAATGGTTCAATTAGCGTTCGAGATGAAAGAGCAGTTGGAATCAGGGACACTGGAGCACCTTGGAAATCTGCTTGACGAGAACTGGCGCCTCAAGGCTCAGTTGACTTCAGGCATTACAGATCCGCAAATCGACGCTTGGTACGCTTCCGGCATGGCACACGGTGCTTTAGGCGGCAAGTTGCTGGGCGCTGGCAACGGCGGTTTCATGATGTTTTACGCGCCTAGAGAAAGGCATGCCCAGATTAAGGCCGCTTTATCTGACCTTGAGCCCGTCAAGTTTCGTTTTGATCGAACCGGAGCGCAAATTATTTTTTATCAACCATCAATGTGAGTCCATATGACAACTTTCACCGTTTTAAATTACCTAAATGCACACCAACAACTTGCACGGCGGCTCGACGTTGATGCATTTCAGCAAGGTATTGAGATGATAAAAGTCGCGTTTGAATGCGGCAAAAAAATCATTACTTGTGGCAATGGGGGAAGTGCATCTACTGCATCTCACTACATTACCGACTGGAACAAAATGGTGAGCCTTGCAACAGGAAAAAAATTCCGGGGTGTATCACTTTGTGACAATGTTGGCCTAATCACAGCGTATGGAAACGACCTATCCTACGCTGACGTTTTTGCAGGACAAGTCGACGCGCTTATGGATGAAGGAGACTTACTTGTTGCAGTCAGTGGAAGTGGTAATTCGCCTAATGTGATTAAGGCTATAGAATCTGCTCGCCGAGCAGGCGGAAAGGTTCTTGGGGTTGTTGGCTATGATGGCGGAAAGATGATGCCCTTGTGTGATCACAACGTTTGGGTACCCTCATTCGATATGCAACTTTGTGAGGATATACATCTAATGTTCGGGCATATGGTTATGAAGACGCTTTGCAGCTCAGATATTAAGTAGTTTGCTGAGTTTCTATACAAGACCACCTGCGGAGCTTAGGCTTTGTGGACTTATCTTGTTGGTTGTATGCCATGGTTTATAAATGGTGAATCAATATTCGCAAATAAGGACTTTTAGCTGAGGCGTTTTCGTGAGGCGGGTTGTTTTGATTAAAGAAAAAATAAATTAAATGCAGGCAATAAATGTAATTGGCGGTAGTGGGTTCATCGGGACCCGCTTAGTTCGCCGACTAAAGAGCAAAGAAAAAGTAATTGTGCAAATTACTGACAAAGTGCCAAGTAAAGCAAATCCAGACATAGTTACTTTAGGTGATGTCAGATTAATTGAGCAGCTTCGAAAATCTATTGCTAATGAATCTGTAATTATCAATTTGGCTGCCGAGCACCGCGATGATGTCAGACCTTTGACTCTTTACGACGAGGTTAACGTTGAAGGTGCTGAAAATATTTGTACTATTGCTCGTGAAAAGAGCGTGAAGACGATCATTTTTACTAGTAGCGTTGCTGTATATGGTTTTGCTCAAATAGGAACTGATGAGTTAGGAAAAATCGCTCCTTTCAATGACTATGGACGCACTAAGTATGAGGCTGAACTGATTTTTAAAGCTTGGCAAGCCGAAGCACCCACCGATCGCACCTTAGTGATCATTCGCCCCACTGTAGTTTTTGGAGAGCAGAATAGAGGCAACGTATATAACCTGCTACGACAGATTGCTTCAGGCAAGTTTGTGATGGTGGGCAACGGTGAAAACAGAAAATCCATGGCTTATGTTGAGAACGTTGCTGCGTTCATTGAATATGCCATAAGCTTCAAACCAGGCGTGTATATCTACAACTTCATTGACAAGCCTGACTTTACGATGAATGGTCTAGTGGCAAACGTTAATCGCATACTTGGTCGATCAGAGAAAATTGGCTTCAGGCTTCCGTTTCCTGTTGGGTATGCAATCGGCAAAGGCTTTGATCTGTTTGCAGCGCTGACCGGAAAACGATTTGCCATTAGCGCGATTCGCGTCAAGAAGTTTTGCGTGGACTCTCTTTATAGCACCGCTATTGACCAAACTGGCTTCGTTTCACCTGTGCCTCTCGAGCAAGCTCTCTCTCGGACGGTTCAGTATGAGTTCATGGAGTCAAATGAGCATGAGGGTGTGTTCTACACTGAGTGATCTCATCATAAGATTTTATGTCTTGATGTTTGGATAAGTTGAGGGTTGGACAATCCCTGAATATCTACTCACTGATACTTAGCAGTACTCAGGCGTCGAGAGAATTGGTTCGAAACCAGTCCCCACTGCACCCACCAATTACTACAATCAAACTCTATATGTAATTAATATGCTCCACATACCTCATCACAGTATCAGTCTTTGACCATCTTCCTTTGCCCATAATCATGGGCATACTTTCTCCCGAATTCACCATATCTTGAGCATTCCCCACTCGCAATGAGTGTCCACTAATTTGTTCAATTAATTCTTTACCTAATCCCGCACGTTTAGCTAACCGTTTATAGATTCGGCTAATTTGGCCTGACCCAAGCGAACCAGTAATTTTTTGGCCGCGATTAATTCCTTTAAATAGTTGTCCCTCTTTTGGATTTCTCAGTCTTTCTAACCATAAATTAATTGCTTCAGTTGCTTCTTCACCGAGATTTAATCTTCTACCTTTAGCTAATTGATCTGTTTTACTCTTTCTGATTAAAACACTAGCTCTTGTAATTCCATTAGTTTCTGAGTATCTAATATCCTCTATCATTAGAGAGACTAATTCACTTCTTCTGCACATGGTGTCATAAGCTACCAACAACAAAAGTGCACGATCTCTGGCACCTCGGTTGCCTGCCTCAGTTGCAAGTAGCAACTTCTCTAATATTTCTGCAGTAACACCAAAAGCTTGTTTCTGATAGCGTCCAATTTTGCGATGCATTCGTCTTATTTATAATATGACATCTGGATCTTTGGTGGAGTCTGAAAATCGATTTAACTTATGAATCGTTGTCATGCCTGCCATAACACGCCTAATGCTTGCTGAACTTCTACCATCTTGAATAAGACTCTTTATGTACAAACAAATAGTCTCTGGAGTAGTGGGCAGTGGGCTTTCATTCAACTTTTCACAGTATTTGATGAAGTGCTCAAAATCAACTCGGTAAGCCCTAGTTGTGGAGTCTACGTATGCGCTATCCATCCTTTTAATTGTTTGATTTAAAAGGTCTTTTGGATTAGTATTTTTCATATCAATAAACCTAGCTTTAACATCATAAATTGATATTAAAGCAATCAAATAGATTGTAAAGCGATTGATTACAAGTGATCAAATAAGAGCAGCAAGAGCTCTACTTCAGTGGTCTGCACAGGACTTGGCTGATTCTGCTGGTGTAGGAATAGCTACCGTCAGGAGATTTGAGACCATAGATGGTGTTCCAACTGGTCAGGTTAGGGTATTGAGTGCTATTCAGCTAGCGCTAGAAGATGCTGGTGTTGAATTCATCGGCTCTCCAGATGATAGACCTGGAGTTCGCTTAAAAAAATAAGGCATTTATATGGCGAAAGGTAATCGAACTGGCGGCCCAAAATCCGAACTAGGAAAATTAGCATCATCAAGGAACTCTCTAAAAACAGGCGCTTACTCTGTTCAACAAATTTTGCCAGGGGAAAATCAAAAAGATTTTGAAGAGCTTCATCAAATGTTTATGGATGACTTTCAACCTATGGGGGTTGTTGAAGCATCACTAGTTCATGAAATTACTCTTTTGGCTTGGAAGAAGCTACGTCTTGAACGAATTGAAAATCAATATTTGTATGGCGTTCTCAATGCTATGCCAATACCTGAGGAATATTTCGCTGCGGGACTCCCTAGAAAAGAAGAAATTGTTTGGTTATTACAAGATATGTCAGTGATGACTTACGAGTATGTACAAAAACATCAACAATATTTAGATTGGTCGAGGACTGCTGAGAAGAGAACGCTGACACAAGAAGAAATAAAGCAAATTCAAAATGACGATGGAGATTTTTATATTTATCTTAAGCGAGAGGTTTATGAATCTCATTCGAGCTCAAAGCTACAAATAAGATTTGTTAGGTGGGCAGGTGAGGGTGATGATGAACCTGAGTTATCTGCGGAAGATGTTGCTAAGGCACTAAGTAACATGATTAAGCGATCTGAATCAGTTTTGTATGTCCACAAACATCTTAAAGAAATTACCAATATTCAAAATCTCATACGAGATCGGCGCTTAAAAGCATTTATGGAATCTTCTGGACCGATTCGTGCATATCAGGACTTGTCGCGAGCATTTTTTAAAGTGCTCGATGAACTTAGAAAGCAGCAAGAGTGGCGTTTAAAAAATAAGACCCTGGAATCTTAGTCAATTTTACAAAACGGACTAATTCTCATTTGGGGCTTAGTCCGATTTTATTTTTAGGGCATTAGTTAGCCTAACTTAGGCCCGATAAGCATGTTATTTTCAAGCCTCAAAAATACCTAACTGATTAGCACTTCATGAGAAAATAGCAATAATCTTTATAAATAACTAAAACTATGATTCTAGTCACAGGTGGTGCAGGCTTTATTGCTGGTAACTTTGTTTTGGATTGGTTGGCCAATCCTGCTGCAGAAGGTGTGGTTAATTTGGATAAATTAACCTATGCTGGTAACTTGGCTACTCTTCAGTCATTGTCCTCTGATTCACGTCATGTATTCGTTCAGGGCGATATTGGAGATTTCGATCTTGTTCTTGCTTTGCTTAAAAAGCATTCCATTCGAGCAGTTGTAAACTTTGCTGCTGAATCTCATGTGGATCGTTCGATCCATGGTCCTGGTGATTTCATTCAGACCAATGTGGTGGGTACATTTAATTTACTGGAAGCAGCTCGTGCTTATTGGTCAGAGCTTCCTGAATCAGAAAAAGCCACTTTTAGATTCTTGCACGTATCAACAGATGAAGTCTATGGGTCATTATCACCAACTGATCCTGCTTTTACGGAGACTAATACGTACGAGCCGAATAGCCCTTATTCGGCTTCTAAAGCTGCATCAGATCATTTAGTGCGTGCTTGGCACCATACCTATGGTTTACCAGTATTAACAACCAATTGCTCTAACAACTACGGCCCCTATCACTTTCCAGAGAAGTTGATACCGTTAGTGATTCTGAATGCTTTGGCAGGAAAGCCTTTACCTATTTATGGCGATGGTCAACAAATCCGAGATTGGCTCTATGTCAAAGATCACTGCTCAGCCATTCGTCGAGTATTAGAGGCAGGTAAGTTAGGTGAAACTTATAACGTGGGTGGCTGGAATGAAAAACCAAATCTAGACGTTGTGCACACCATTTGCTCGATCTTGGACAGTTTGCGTCCAAAGGCAGATGGCACCTCTTATGCATCGCAAATTACGTATGTTCAAGATCGTCCGGGTCATGATCGTCGATACGCAATTGATGCTACTAAGCTTGAGCGTGAGTTGGGCTGGAAACCAGCTGAAACGTTTGAGACAGGCATCCGTAAAACAGTACAGTGGTATTTAGATAATCAAGAGTGGACCGAAGGTGTATTGAGTGGTTCTTATCGTGATTGGGTACAAAAGCAATACAAGCAAAATAACTAATTAATGAATGAACTGTTAATTTAATCACTCAACGACTAAAAAACTTAATAACTAACTCAGCAAATAATCTTCAATGTCCTTTTCCTCATTTGAACTCTTAGACCATAGCAAACCGATTTTGGTGTTTGGTCGTGATGGTCAGGTGGGTAGAGCTTTACAAGTTTGTTTGAAAGATCTTAAGGTGCCTGCTGTTTTCTTGGGGCATTCGGATTGTGACCTATCCAATGAGCTGGCAATTAAAGAAGTTCTAAATCACTATCAACCTCAGGTGATTATTAATGCAGCTGCTTATACAGCAGTTGATAAAGCAGAAAGCGAGCGAGAGCTCGCTTTTGCTATTAATGCCAAAGCTCCTGCTGTGATGGCGCACTACATTGCTAATGTAGCTCACGGTATTTTGGTTCACTATTCAACAGACTATGTGTTCGCAGATAGTAAGCAGGGTGCTTATTTAGAGAGTGATGTTGTAGGACCTGTTGAAAAACTAAGCGTTTATGGTCAAAGTAAGTTAGCTGGCGAACAAGCCATTGAAGAAGCATTTAATTTGGCGCATGATTCAGGTCAAGTAACTTACGCTGATAAGTTTGCAAGATATTTTATTTTGCGTACTTCTTGGGTATATGGTGATGGCGGTAATTTCATTCGTACGATGTTGCGATTGGCGAGCGAGCGAGATCAGTTAAAAGTGGTGGTAGATCAGGTAGGAGTCCCTAGCTCTGCTGATTGGCTGGCTGAAGTAGGTGTACAAATGGCAGGTTCAAGAGTTGAATCAGGTATTTATCATGCTGTACCTGATGGTGAAACATCCTGGCACGCTTTAGCTGTATTTGCGATCGAAACAGCGGCTAGCAGTGGTGAAGGTATTGAGGTCAAGTCAGAGAATATCTTGCCTATACCTGCTACAGACTATCCTTTGCCAGCATCTAGACCCTATAACTCAAGATTAAGTAATGCTAAGTTAAAAAAAGCCCTTTCTGAGATGGCTTTTACAGGACAATACCCCCATTGGCAGGAACAAGTGACCGCTTATGTAAAGCGTATCGTTGAAGAGTCCTTAAAAAGTTAACTAATTGATGAGATGTTAAAAGTATGAGTAAAAATGGAGGGTCTTCAACCATGAATCGTAAAGGTATTATTTTGGCCGGTGGCTCAGGCACTCGTTTGTATCCGGTAACACAGGCAGTTTCAAAACAGTTGATGCCGGTTTACGACAAACCGATGGTGTATTACCCATTAACAACTTTGATGCTGGCAGGCATCAAAGATATTTTGTTGATTTCTACACCACAAGATACGCCTCGTTTTACAGAGTTACTGGGTGATGGTTCGCAATGGGGTTTAAATATCCAATACGCAGTACAACCTTCTCCAGATGGTTTGGCTCAAGCTTTTATCATTGGCAAAGAGTTTGTTGGTAATAACCCATCAGCATTGGTATTAGGCGACAATATTTTTTATGGCCATGAGTTAGTCAATCAATTGCATTCGGCTAACAATCAAACATCGGGTGCTACGGTGTTTGCCTATCATGTGAATGATCCAGAGCGTTATGGTGTAGTGGAGTTTGATGATTCTTTTAAAGCCCTATCGATTGAAGAGAAGCCATTAAAGCCAAAAAGTAATTACGCCGTCACTGGTTTGTATTTCTATGACCAACAGGTTTGTGATATTGCTAAATCTATCAAGCCAAGTGCTCGTGGTGAATTAGAAATCACAACAGTCAATGAAGCCTACTTAAAAATGAATCAGCTTCAGGTTGAGATAATGGGTCGTGGTTATGCTTGGTTAGATACAGGTACTCATGACTCTTTATTGGATGCGGCAGGCTTTATTGCAACCCTTCAGAAGCGACAAGGCTTGATGGTGGCATGTCCGGAAGAAATTGCATATCGCCAAGGTTGGATCAGTGCTGAGCATGTTCTTAAGTTAGCTGCACCACTTAAGAAAAATGCTTATGGTCAGTATTTGGAGAAAATGCTAACTGAGCGATTGTCTTGATTTGTTAGTATTTGTGTTCGAATTAAAGATTAAAGAAAATATTAACTGATGCCTATAACTGTAACTCCCACCGCAATACCTGATGTTTTAGTGATTGAGCCTAAAGTTTTTGGCGATGATCGAGGTTGGTTTTTTGAGTCATTCAACGAAAAAGATTTTTCTGAGGCAGTTGGTCAGTCTGTTACTTTTGTTCAAGATAATCATTCTTCTTCCAAGAAGGGTGTGCTGCGCGGTCTTCATTACCAAATGGAGCAAACCCAGGGTAAGTTGGTAAGAGTATGTCATGGCGCTGTATTTGATGTGGCTGTTGATTTGAGAAAGGCATCTTCAACATTTGGGAGGTGGGTAGGAATTGAACTATCCGCAGAGAATAAAAAGCAGTTATGGATTCCGCCCGGATTTGCACATGGATTCTTGGTTTTATCTGAAACAGCCGAGTTTTTATATAAAACAACTGATTACTGGCATGCTGCCAGTGAGAAGTGTCTGGTTTGGAATGACGCCACTTTGAATATCCAATGGCCTAATATCGGTATGCAACCCGCGTTAAATCCTAAGGATGCCGCTGGCTTGAGTTGGATTGATGCGCCAAAGTTTTAATTAACTCTTTTGGTTTTGCCAAAGAACTTGCGCCATGATTCCAGCAATTAAATAACCAAATAAAGAAACAGAATACTTATAAGCTAGTATTTCTGCTGTCATGCTGGTAACTATGCATGTGATGATGACTGCCAGACCACTAAAACAGCCAGGTCTAGAGTAAGCATTGCTTTTGATAAGGTAGTATAAAAATAAAAGTAATGGAGTTATGAAGGTGATTGCGTATGCAAGGGCACCCAATGAGCCGCTTCTAACAATGGCGGCATAGAAATCATTATGAAACCCAGTGTGCTTTGCTAGAAAAATGGTTGTTGATGTGTAATGCGTTACCAGATGATTGGCTATCTCAGGGGTAATAAATAAATTTTCACTCCATCCAAATACAGGTTTTAGAGTTAAAGCTTTAAAAGCCAGGATACCCATGTCAATGCGAACGCCTACAGATGTTTCTTTTGCAGAACCATTAACGTAATTTTTTATTTCTAATACGGCTTGATCAATTCTTGCCAAGCTACTGCTGACATGATTAATTAAATAAAAAATGCAAAGAGCGGTGATTAAAATAAAACCAATTTTTAACCATTTATTTTTCTGATTAAAAATTAAGATGGAAGCTAAAAGTGGAATGGCTAACCAAGAGGTCCGAGATAGGGTTAGAAGTGCTATATAGATAGTGGTGACGAAAGTTGCAATAAAAAAAGTATTTTTAAAAATACTGCTGGCTTTTAATTGAATGTTGATAAAGCTTAAGCACAGCAAGCCAAAACAAGTTAACCAGGCACTTAAAAGGATTGGGTCGATGAATGGTAGTGATAGCCGACCGTTCCACATGCTTTTTGCAAACACAACTTGGTCATTCTTAAAAGTTAAAAAAAGTAAAAATAATATAATACTTATTGGAATAGCAAGTTTTAATATTTTTATAAAGTTAATTCTGTAGTGATATACCGCATAAAAAATAAGCCCCGAGAAAACTAGTCTAGAAGGGGCATCTAATCTATTCGGCACAAAAGACTGATTGGCAATTTGGCTGATACCTGTTGCAAGAAAATAGGTCCATAGGCTAAAAATAACCCACCAATAAAGCTTGGGGTAAGTTGTAGTGGGTTTATTGGACGTTATGGCATTAAAGATCAGCGCGATTAAACATGCTAGATAAGTAGCGATCGCAATTCTTGTTGTGGCACCACCGATGCTGAAGAAGAATATGGGTAGAGCTATTAATAAAGCAACAATCACATAGCTTAGGATTGTTCCAAACCCTCGGGTAGGTGTATTGATGATGCCCCATTGATGTAAGGGTTGAAACTTCATTTAGACCTTATTTCGAATTACCAGAGCTATCTGTCAGATATTGAATTTATAGAAAATATAACTGATTTTACCTTAGATATAGAACATCTCTTGGCAAATAACTAACTTAAATGGCTGTATTTATAACCATTTAAAGGCATTGTTTTCTCTAATGCCGTGCATGGAGATACCGTGCTCTTGGATTTCAGAATTTCTCCAAATTTTTTCTTGTTTTTTTCTAGCAACTTTAGTTAATTTTCTTTCTAGCCAAGATTGATTGAGTAGCTTGTAGTTGTATCTATAGGCAAGATCATCTTTCTCTTTGAGACCTCGCTCAAGTTTCATGGCTGTTTGTGTAATCGATCCGTAGTGATGCAGCCAGGAAGCGCCTGTCATCGCCATTTTAATGTGAGCTTTCTTAGCTTGATTAAAGAAAAGGGTGTCTTCGTACCCTAGCAAGCTAGGAACTGGTTGAAAAAATCCAATATCCATCCAGACTGAGCGATGAACCGCTAAGCAAACAGCATGACGTGCCCCGATTCTGTGGGTATTTTGCATTTTTCGAGAAGCTTCTTGGCCAAAAAGATCAAAGTCGTAATCTAATTTGCCTTCGATTAAAGCAGGGGAGATAATTTTTGCTCCAACTTTCTCAGCTGCGCCAATGAGATTTTCAATCCAGAATGGTGAGACTAGAACGTCATTATTCATAACAATGGTCCATTCTGTCTGTAGGGCTAATATCCCTTGGTTCCAGGCAACACCACATCCATAATTAGCATGATTAAAAACTTTGCCACCTAATGGGAGAGTTTCAAGATACTCTCTCGTTGAGTCCGTAGAGCCATTATCAACAGCAATGAGCCTATCAAGAGGTGTGCCATGCTTGACCATACTCTCGACACATAGTTTGGTATATTCAACTGAGTTGTAGCAAGCAAATGTAAGTGAGTAGCGGTTTGGGTTCATTCTGGCATTATCTCATCATCTTTTGAATATCATATTATGAAAAAACGTATTTACGACTGTTTTTGTTATTTTAATGAAGACCATATCTTAGAACTAAGATTAGAAACTTTATGGGATAGCGTTGATTATTTTGTTATTTCTGAGGCAAGTTATAGCCATGCCGGCAATGCCAGGGAACTTCATTTTGACATCAATCGATTTAAAAAGTTTGAATCTAAGATCAGATACTTACCATTGCATGAGAGGCCACCGGGCCCGAATGATTTCTGGAAAAATGAGAATTTCATAAGAAATAATGTTTCTAAAGGTTTGTATGATGCCCGGCCGGATGATTTAATCATCGTCTCAGATTTGGATGAGATTCCCGAGCCCAAAAAGATCATGGAATTCGACACCAATTACATAAGAGGTGATTTTGACCAACGTTATTACAGCTATTTTTTAAATAACTATTGGATCGGAGATGTTAACTCCTCAGGCAAACTTATTCCTGGTAGCAATATCTGGAAGGGTAGCAAAATAACCACCTATAGTCATTTCACAAGTTTCTTTAATTCAAATGCAACCAGCGTTCGATCTTATAAGTCATCTGGTTTATTACGATCAATCAAGCGTAGTTGGTTTAGATGGTTTCATGTTCAAACCATCAAAGATGGGGGTTGGCATTTCACTTGGATTTTCACATTAGAGGATCTGATTAAGAAAATTGAGAACACCGCTCATCAGGAGTTCAATAACGAGGAGCATAAAAATCCCGAAAGACTCATGAAGCTTATCCAATCTGGACAAGATTTCAATAAACCATTCGCTCGGTATGAGTTACAAAGTATCGATGAACAGTTCCCCAAATTTCTTATCGACAATCAGGAAAAGTTCAAATCCTTTATTAAGGAAAAAGCTAATAACGCTTAATAAGCTTTTTTAACTTAAATATGGGCTGAAGTACCCATGGGAATGTTGTGTAAGTGAGCATTCTCATTTTGAAGAAAAATGAAACACCATCGTTGGCAAAACAACGAATAATTTTTTTTATGGGGTCTTTAAGTTGGTAGAGGTCTAAAGTTAATTGGCACTCTTGTAATTCGGGGTGTAAATGTTTTTCAAGTTCTGAAAAATGATGATCGTGTTGGGCGTCTGATAAAAGTTGCTTCAGATAGATGTATTTATCATTAAAGCCCACTCTAAGAATTTTGGCTTTAGTAGCTAAATCAATATACCTTTTTAAGGTCACACCGCCGCGACGGTGTTTGACGAGCGGTTCTGAGATGGTGTAACCGCCATCAGAAATGAGAGCCCTAAAAACCATGAGATGATCTTCCGCCATCATTTTAGGATTGAGGGGCGGGAATTTATTTAAAAAGTTTCTGGACCAAGAGTGACTGCTGCCAAAAAAATAAGGGGGTCTTTTTATCCAGTCTTGCAAACCTTTGTATTCCTGCAAGATCGAGGTTCTTTTAATACCTAATATATGCCCATCTATCGCCATGTCATAAGCATCTGTTGCAATCAATCCTGGCTGTTTATTAAGCTTTAACCATTCAGACATGACTATTTCGCAACGATTGGGTAGCGAAATATCATCGCCTGCCGCAGCAAAGATAAACTCCCCCTGACAGTGCTCTATAGCCTGATTAATGTTCTGACATAAACCCACATTTGAATCATTAAAGATGACTTTTATTTCATGGGGACCATGATATTGGGATATTTTTGATCGAATCTTTTCTCGAGTGCGATCGCTTGATAGATCATCAGAAATAATGATTTCAAGAGGGGAGTAGGTTTGATTTAATAGGCTGTCGATAGACTCTTCAACCAAGTTTTCTTGATTGAAGGTTAAAAGAATAATAGATGCTAAAGGCTTTGCCATAGTGAGCTTTAATTAGGGAGTTAGCTTGGCGTTAAAGTCTCCAACTTTTTTAGCTGGCACACCTGCCCATATTTCATTTGCTGGGATGTTTTTTGTGACTACCGAGCCGCTACCAATGACAGAATTCTCGTGAATGGTAACGCCTTTTAAAATCGTAACTCTAGAACCAATGAATACATTATCTTTAATGATGACGGGCATGCATTGGTGCTCATTAGAAAGTCTTTTGTTAGGGTTCAATTCATGAAAATCTGAATCATAAACACAAAACTCCGTACCAATTAAGACATGATTGCCAATCTTTATATAAGTTTTTTCTGCAATCATCACAGCATTATTGTTAATTTGAGTATGGTCGCCGATATCAATGTATGAGTGTGGTGATCTCGCCTCAAGATAGGTGTAGCCTGAAAAATAGAATGGGGATTTTTTATTGCCAATCGAACTTTTTCCAATATGGATCTTTCCAAGACCTTCAGCTAGGAGTGGCTGATAATTTTTACCAATATGAGTTACTTTGATAGATAAGAGCTTATAGAATAAAACTCTTAATTTTTGATATATTTTCATAACCTATCTTAGAGAATCTGGCTGCAAGCTTTGCGAGTCAAATCTATGACTTGATGTACTTCTTCATTCGACATTACTGGGCTGATAGGCAGGCTTAATACAGTGCGATGCATTTTTTCTGCAATCGGGAAAGTACCTTCTTTTAGGTTCATTGATGCATAAGCATCCTGAAGGTGAGGGGCAATAGGGTAATGAATCAAGGTGCCAACTCCAAGTTCTTTTAGGCGCTCACTTAATAAGTCCCTTTGCGGGTGGGTTACAACATATAAGTGCCATACCGAATGAGATTCATTAATTTCATGTGGTAATCCTAAATTTGAATCTGACAAACCTTGTTGATACATTCTAGATATTTCACGTCTTCGGGTGTTGTCTGCATCTAAATAGTTAAGTTTGATGCGTAAGAAGGCTGATTGCAGTTCATCTAATCTGGAATTAAAACCAATTAGTTCATTTTTATATTTAATTTGAGAGCCATAGTTTCTGAGCGATCGAAGTTTTTCAGCTAATAAAGGATCGCTGGTAGTAATAATTCCGGCATCACCGAGTGCGCCAAGATTTTTACCCGGATAAAGGCTGATGCCGGCAGCATCTCCTAATGCACCAACTCTAATGTTGTTATACATGGCTCCTTGAGCCTGAGCGCCATCCTCTAAAACTTTTAAATTATATTTTTTGGCAATGGTATTAATTGCATCCATTTCTGCCACTTGACCATACAAGTGAACAGGGATGATCGCTTTTGTTTTGCTTGTAATAGCCGGTTCAATTAATTCAGGATTAATATTAAAAGTGAGTTGTCTTGGTTCAACTGGAATGGGTGTGGCACCGGTATGTGTCACAGCTAACCATGTGGCAATATAGGTGTTGGAGGGTACGATAACTTCATCTCCAGGTCCAATATCCCATGCTCTTAAAACCAAGCTTAAGGCTTCTAAGCCATTAGCCACACCAACAGCAAACTTTGTACCGCAGTAATTTGCAAATTCATTTTCAAAAAGAGTTGTTTGTTTTCCTAGAACTAACCATCCGCTTTCAAGAACCTCATCAAGAGCTTGATGAAATTCTTTTTGATGTCTTAAGTTGATGGACTTTAGATCTAAGAATGGGATGCTCATGATTTTTTATAAGTTAAGAAGTCGTCGTAATTTCTAATGTAATCATTCGCATCATAGCCATGCGAAGCCAAGACCATTAAAACAGCATCCTGGCTATATTTATATTGAACACCCCATACGCCAGGGGGGATGTAAATGCCTAAATGGGGCTTGTTTAATACTATTTCCGATTGATGTGTTCCGTTATCAAGAAGAACGGATACTGATCCTGAAACAGCCACTAAAAATTGGCCGCATTCTTTGTGTGCATGCTCCCCTCTGATTTCTTTATTGGGAACGCCAAATACCCAAAAGCAACGTCTTGGAAGAAAGGGTAAATCTTTGCCGAACTCAGTAAAAGATAAATCACCTCTTAAATCTTTAATGGCGGGAAGGTGATAAAGAAAAGCGCCTGTCTGACCAATTTCAGTAGCTTGCAGAGGTGTATTTTTTTGTACTTCTTGATCCGTGATTGGTTCAATTTTCGATTTTTGAAGATTGGAGTAGCCTACGATTTGAGCTGGATTTCCACGAACAATCGCATTCGGTGGAACATCTTTAGTAACGACACTCCCAGCGCCAATCATGGCATTTTGGTGAATGGTGATGCCAGGTAGGATCGTGGCATTAGCGCCGATACTGGCACCTTTTAAAATATACGTTTTGTGGAAAGACTCGGGGTACTGCTTACTTCTTGGGAAAGGATCGTTAGTAAAAGTAACATTAGGCCCAATAAAAACATCATCTTCAATGCTGATGCCATTCCATATTTGCACGCCACACTTAACAGTTACTCGATCACCTAATTGAACATCTGACTCAATAAATACATGGTCACAAATGTTACAGTCCTTGCCAATAACTGCGCCAGATAAAATATGAGTAAAGGCCCAGACTTTAGTGCCAGAGCCTATCTGAACATTAGGTTCTACGATCCCAGCTGGATGAATAAACATATTAGTTAAAGACATGATGAAGTTAAGTTTGCTTTCATTAGCCAAAAGGCACGTAAAAATCTTTATGGGCAAGTACGACAGAGACTCCACATACTGAAACTAACTCATATCCATTTGCCTCTAGATGCTGAATCATGGGAGATGATTTGTAATCAAATATTGATTGACTCTCAGTAAATTCGCTTAAAAAGTGCTCAATACATAAAACAGGTATGGGGTATTTTTTAAAGTTTGTGCCTTTAATGAGGTCTCCCTCTAAGCCTTCAATATCAACGCTCAGGAATGCAGGCATACCCAGTTCTTTACAGCATAGCTCTAAAACTTCTGATGCTTTAATTGTTTTTGCAATATAGCTATGTTGAGCCGTCTCTTTGTCTAAGTGATTATTTTTATTTAGAGTCGGAGTAATAGACTCACGAGCATCATGGGATCCAGTGGCTAGCATTTCTACCTCTTTCATATCCCAGCTATCAGGAACTACAGCATTGGTTAGGCAGATATCTAAAGGTCTTACTGGGGCAAACTGTTTAATTTTATTTGGATTCGGGTCAACAACTACTCCGCGCCAATTTTTAAGATATAACTTATAGGTATTGCTGCCCTTAAACGGATGAAAAGCACCAATATCAACATAAATAGGGTTGATCTTGCTTTGATCCATTCGCCCAAGGATGTTCATGACAACCATCTGTTCGCCTAATTGGGAATAGTCATCGCTTCCCATATAAAGAAACTTGTTCAGTTTGCGGCGAATGAGGTTACCTACAAAGCTTTTAATTGTCATAGTGTGATTTAGAGTATTAATTGTTCCAATTATCCTTCAAAACAATATAAAAACTACAATATATGGATGAATTTAAAAAGTTTAAAAATGGCCTCCAGTCAGATGGTTTCGGATAAATTATTTTATAGACCTGATATAGATGGTCTTAGGGCACTGGCAGTGCTTTTAGTTATTGCGTTTCATTTTTTTGGAGTGAGGGGCGGCTTTGTTGGCGTAGATATATTTTTTGTAATTTCTGGTTACTTGATAACCAGTATCTTATTGAAGGAATTACAACTTGGTGAGTACACCCTATATGGCTTTTATGCTCGCAGAGTAAAAAGAATATTCCCAGCATTATTGCTAGTTTTAGGGGCTAGCTTAATAGCTGGCTGGTTTGTTTTATTGGCTCATGAATATCAGTTATTAGGCAAACATGTTTTAGCTGGTGCAACTTTTAGCTCCAATATTGTTCTTTGGTTAGAGTCGGGTTATTTTGATAAAGAGTCGCATCTCAAACCTCTTCTGCATTTATGGTCCTTAGGTGTTGAGGAGCAGTTTTATATTTTTTGGCCCTTAATTTTGGCATGGTGTTACAGACGCTCTTGGTCTATTGGCTTTGCGCTGCCAAGTTTGGGGCTGTGCTCATTTTTACTTAATTTATATGTATCTTCAGTTAGCTCGGTAACTGCCTTTTACTGGTTGCCAACAAGGGGTTGGCAACTTTTAGCTGGTGCAGCTATTGCATATATGCAACTAAGACACTCAGCACCCTACCAAACATGGTTGGAAAAGGGCTTTCGGAAGCATATCTTAGGGCTGCTGGGCCTCTTATTGATACTTATATCTGCTTCACAACTTCGATCTGCACATGTCTATCCTGGGTATTGGGCCTTATTTCCAACCTTGGGTGCATTTTTATTAATAAGTTCAGGCCCACTTTCTTGGATCAATCATTATTTTTTTGCTAGACGATGGATGGTGGCTATAGGATTAATCAGTTACCCACTTTATTTGTGGCACTGGCCTTTGATAAGTTTTGCTAGGATTATGGGTAATGGGGAAGTGACTCGTTCCGTGAAGATCATTTGTTTTCTTCTTAGCCTAGCGTTAGCATATTTAACTTATGCGCTGATTGAGAAAAGAATTAAAACCCATTCAAGTCAGAAAATTATTAAGAAATTAGTCATGCTTTTAATAATTTTTGGCAGCCTTGGAGTGGTTGTTAACTTATCAGGCGGCATGTCTAATCGTTATCCAGATAAAGAAAAAATTTATCAGTCTTTTAAATCATCTGATGAGCGATATTTAGAAGATGTTTTAAATAATCCTTGTGAACGACGATTTATGGCTCAAGATTATTTGGGAGTATGTCAAAAATCGTCAATCGATCAGTTGCCTGACAGTTTATTAATTGGCGATAGCCATGCTATCTCAAGTTATCCTGGATTGGCTTATCACTATCAACAGGCTAACCGTTCACTAATGATGATTGCTCGAGGAGCGTGTGTGCCATTAATAGGTGTAGAGACCCATCGAAGGGGTGAGCCTGATGTTTGTAAAAAAATCATGACAGAAATCTATGATTTTGGGGCAACAGAAAACAACATAAAAAACATCATTATTACCTTTAGGGGTCCATGGTATCTCCATGGTGGCGGGAGAAGTTACGATAAAAAAGAGATAAACCCCATACTTTTGAAAGAGCTTAGTTTTGAGGAGGGCATCAAAAAGACTTATCAAGTTTTAGATGCGCTTGGGAAGCGAATGATTGTTTATATTGATATACCTGAGCTCGACTTTCTTCCTGAGGATTGTATGGATCTTCGCCCAGTTGAAATTAGCAGAAGAAATTTAAATACATCTTGTTCAACGCCCTATAAAAAAGCGTTTGAGATATCAAGAGAGTTTCGTGATCGATTAAATATCGTCAAAAAAGAATTGCCAAATTTAATTATTTTTGATGCATTTGAACAATTTTGTGATGAGAGTAGATGCTATGCTCAAATCGGAGATAAGATGCTTTATGAAGATGGGAATCACTTATCTAATCATGGATCGATGCATCTTGGACAAAAGTTTTTTGAAATTAATAAAAATAATTTAAAGTAAAAAACTTACTGGATATGTTTCTTGGCAATCGCGCCCATAAAAAGATATCCACTGGTTGAGAGATGGGAGTCATTGGGAGCATAGAGATCTTTGATGTGGATCTTTTGATCTTGAAACAAGCGATATAAATTGGGGCCCAATTTTTCTCGCTCTAAATCTTCCCAAAACTGGCTAGAAACAGGGCGATGGTAGATGGATGATTTGTTAGGGATTACCAGCCAGGAGACTTGGTAGCCTGAAAGTCTTTGATTGATATCGCGGACTTTAGAAATTAAATCGGCATCGATGGAAGCCTTTTTGTAGTCTTCATGAAAAAACAAGCCGAACTCGCACAATCGGTTGCTAAAGTATGAGCAACCATTTTCTATTTGATAAATATGACCGGACTTTGATCGATAGTTATAAAGCAAATGGTATTGCTCTGAAGTTCTAATAGCTAAAGAGTTAAATATTGTTTTAAGTCCAGCTATAAATTGCCCATTGATATTAAATTCTAATCGAGGATTTAAGAGTGTATTTTGTGCCTTGGTGGATCTTTCCAATTTTTCTGGAAATAAGCGTCCGTTTGCACAATTGACTGATTTCTCTAATTGATTTTTAAAGCCACGTTCAGTTGATTGAATAATTACTTTGGTGCCTTTGAATCCCTTTTTCTTAAGCAGATCTTTGAAGTTCTCACAAATATTATCAATTTGTCCCCAGTGAATAGTTGACACTTTAATTTGATCATTTGTAAAAGTAGATTGCCAATGCAGGTTTTCTGAAAAGCTATCACCAATCACAAGAATGTCTGCTTGATCCAGTGGGCTTGATTGAAGTAGGGAGGAGTCAATGGCTGGCTGGGGTATTTGCCAGCTGAAGTCATGCTCCGTCCATTTACCTATTCTCGTTAAATCGCCATGGTAGTTTGTGAAAAATAAAGAAATCCACACAACTGGCAAACTCAATAAAAATAGAGTCCCGAATATCAGGCAAGCTTTTTTGATGGAGGCTTGTAATGGTGGCATCTTAGAATTGGAAATATAAGAAAGGGTTGTAGTTACCAACCATATTGATGCAGTACATCATGAATAGGAATGTGGCCAATGCCACGACATTCAATTTAAGCCCCAAGGGTATCCATAGAGTTTTTTGATGCCATTGGCGCAAGCTATCTAATAGATGATGGCTTGGTTTCCCTAAGTAAATGATCAAAAATGAAATGCCTAATAACTCGTACAAGCGAGAAGCTTTTAGATGCTCTGCAAAAGCCCAGCTTGATTTGATGTTATCAAAGCCATTGAGGCCTAATAAGCCTCTATAAATCGGTTCCAAATGATGAACATGGTCCACCCTAAATACAACCCAAGTTAGGCAGATAACGATGAATGTGAAGAGCCAAAAAAGAGGTTTTAGAATTCTTTGATTCAAAACTTGGCTGATCGCCAATGATCGCCAAAAATGGTTCCAGCTCAGGAGTAAGCCATGAGCCAAGCCCCACAAAATAAAGGTCCAGTTCGCTCCATGCCATAAGCCTCCAAGAATCATGGTGATCATGAGGTTGATATAGCGTTGACTGATGCCCTTTTTATTGCCGCCTAAAGGGATGTACAAGTAATCTCTGAGGAAGTTGGATAGAGAGATGTGCCATCTTCTCCAAAATTCAATGATGTTGGTGGCTTGGTAAGGGGCATTGAAGTTGATGGGGAGATGAATGCCAAATAGCAAAGAAATACCTATGGCCATGTCGGTATAGCCAGAGAAATCAAAGTAGATCTGGAATGTGTAAGCCAGCGTTCCTAGCCAAGCATTACCAAAGTTGGGAGTGGATTCTGTGTCCACCCCATTGAAGAAGCTGTCTGCATACTCGCCTAAAGGATTGGCAATCAAAATCTTTTTGGCAAGCCCCATGGTAAATACCAGAAGGCCTAGAGCAATTTTTTCGTAATCAAGAGTGTAAGTTTCTTTCTTGGCAAACTGCGGCATCATTTGAGCATGATGTAAGACAGGTCCGGCTATTAAATGAGGAAAGTAAGTGACAAACAAAAGGTAGTGAACAAAGTTTTTCTCTTTGACTTGACCTTGGTAGCAATCAACTAAAAATGCTATTTGAGTGAATGTGAAAAACGAGATTCCAATCGGTAAAGCGATATCTAAGATGGGCAGGGTATCGCTTGAATGGCTCAGGTAATTAACATTATCAATAAAGAAGTTGGCATATTTAAAAAATGACAGTAAAGCTAGGTTAAAAATAATAGCTAGCGTTAACCAAGCTTTTTGGCTTGTAGCTGAAATTTTCAAGCCAAATAAATAGTTGATGACAATAGAGCCAAGAAGTATTGGAAGTGCACCAATACTGAACCATGCATAAAAGAATAGGGAGGCTAAGCCTAGGAAAGCAGCTGCAGAGAGGTGATGTCTTTTACCAATAATAAAAAAGAGTAGAAAGACAACGGGTAAATATGCAAATAAGAATTCGTAAGAGTTAAATAGCATATTGAATTATTCTGCAGGGCTTTTTTAAGCCTTCTTCATGAACTCAGACTTGAGCAACATGCTCTGACCATCGACTTTGCAGTCAATGTCATGGTCACCGTCGACCAAACGAATATTTTTGATCTTGGTGCCGCCTTTGATCACCAAAGAGGAGCCTTTGACTTTGAGGTCTTTGATAAGGGTGACGCTATCGCCATCATTCAAGATGTTGCCGTGAGCATCTTTATGAATTCTTTTTTCTTCGGTTTCTTCTTGATTTGAATTAGCCGACCACTCATGGGAGCAATCAGGACAAATGAAGTTGTCACCATCAGGGTAGGTATTTTCCATGCCACAAACAGGGCATGCTGGGATTGAGTTATTAGGCATACGCTGATTTTAGCCTTCAATGACCCTGGAAAATTCAATATTTACTTATATATTTTATAATAATATTTAACTTTTATTTTTAGGTGTGGCCCTAAAAATAAAAGAGCTAGAACTTGTGTTGTAGTACCCGTAATTTGGCTCAGGAAATAACGATGAAAAAAATATATCCATTGACTGATGGCGGTCTTCGAAACATTTGGTTAGCCAATGGTTTTAAGTTGGAAAAAGGTCCTTATGGCAAGGCTGTAACGATAGAAGATCAAGCTGGATTAACGATGGCGATTTGTAAAGCGCTTGCTATGAAACCAGCTCATTTGACGGGTACAGAGTTTCGTTATATCCGACAGTCCATGTTGTTATCTCAAAAGTCTTTGGGTATTCAGTTTGGTGTGACAGAGCAAGCAGTGGCTAAATGGGAAAAAACTGGCAAATTACCCAAGTATGCTGACAGTTTGATCAGAGTATTTTTCATCGCACATTCAGATGGTCATGAAAAAGTCAGAAACCTTGTGAATGCCATGAACCAAACCGAACAGGTCATTCATCTCATTATGAAAGAAACCTCCAAAGGCTGGAGTTACTCTGAGGAGATTAAAGTAAAGAAAAGAAGCTTAGAAAAGACGATTTGACCTCATCCAAGGGATAAAATGCCCCCATGAAGATTTTGATCGTTAAATTGTCCTCTTTGGGCGATGTTTTACACAATTTGCCGATGGTTTGGGATTTGCGTGCCCACTATCCTGATGCCCAAATCGATTGGGTGGTGGAAGAGGGTTATGTGGGCTTACTGGAGCCTCTTAAAACGCAATCATCTGCTGATGGTGCCTCCTTTGCCGGCATCGATCGGATTATTCCTCTGGCCTTCCGTCGCTGGAAAAAGGCTTTGAAGAGAGGCGAATTTATTCGAAGTATTCAGGAATACATCGCTTTTAAAGCGGATATCTCTCTGACTTCCTACGATCTGATTATTGAAACCCAAGGTTTACTTAAATCTGCTTGGGTGACCAAGTTAGCCAATGTATCAAAAACAGCACGTGTTTTTGGTTTGGCCAATCAAACAGAGTTTTCTGGCTACGAGCCATGGGCTCGTCAGTTTTACAGCGATGCGGTGCAAGTGCCATTCCATTGCCATGCGGTGGATCGCTCTCGCTGGGTGACTGCTTCAGCTCTTGATGTGCCTGTGCCAGATCGCACCTTGTCGCCCCCTCTTTTTTATCCCAAAGCTTATGTTCAGTCTTTGGTGGATGCTGCCAAGTTAGGCTTTGCTTCAACACGGGTTGATTTAGGTTTTGATGTGAGTCAACCCTATGTGATGTGCTTTCATGCGACGGCTGGCAAGTCCAAGCGTTGGTCTGATGAAGCCTGGGTGGCGGTTGGTAAGGCTTTGGTGGCGCGTGGCATCCAAGTGATTCTGCCTTGGGGTAATGACAAAGAAAAAGAAGTGAGCCAGAACTTGGCTAAAAAAATAGCAGGTCAGTACACATTGGCTGGCTTAGTCGGTTCTAAAGCGATTGTGCCGAACTCATTTTCAATTGCTGATGCGTTTGGCTTGGTAGCAGGTGCCAAGATGACGATTGGTGTGGATACAGGATTAACGCATCTGTCGGCTATTTTAGGAATGCCAACCATTGAGCTCTATTGTGACTCGCCTCGTTGGAAAACAGAGGGTTATTGGTCACCCCATATTTATAACTTGGGTGATAAAGGTCAACCACCATCAACCGAAGAAGTTTTATCGGCTATGAATACGGTTTGGGGTGAATGAGAGCTAACTATAGTAGTTGAGTCTTGATATAGAAGAGAGATAAATCGTTATGACTACACCATTCAATCACCATTCCATTTCTTATCGCCCAGATATTGATGGTTTGCGTGCTTTAGCTATTTTGCCAGTTGTCTTGTTTCATGCATTTCCTAATCTTTTGCCGGGTGGTTTTATAGGCGTCGATATCTTTTTTGTGATTTCTGGTTATTTAATTACCAGTATTTTGCTAAAAGATATTCAGGGTGGCACTTATAGTATTAAAACTTTCTATGCGCGTCGTGTGCGCCGTATCTTCCCCGCTTTAAGTGTGGTCTTGTTATGTTGTTTGGTATTTGGTTGGATTGTTTTAACAGCGGTTGAATATCGTGCATTGGGTAAGCATGTGGGTGGCGGTGCGGGCTTTATTGCTAACTTGATGTTTTGGAAAGAAGCAGGTTATTTTGATGCTGCAGGTGACACCAAGCCTTTATTGCATCTCTGGTCTTTAGGGATTGAGGAACAGTTTTATATTGTTTGGCCTCTGTTGCTTTACTTTGTGGTCAAGCGTTCTTGGAATGTTCTTTATGTCATCCTTGCTGTGGCTGTTTTGTCTTTTATTTGGAACGTTGTCCGTATTGGCGTTGATCCGTCTGGTACTTTTTATTCACCATTAAGCCGTTCTTGGGAATTGGCTGTTGGTGCTTTTTTAGCGTACCAAGCGATTCATCCGATAACATCATTGACAGGCATTATTCAGCGCCACAAGAATGTTTTATCTTTGCTAGGCTTGGTATTGATTGTCATTAGTTTTGTGGTGATCAATGAAAGTCGGGCTTTTCCAGGTTGGTGGGCATTATTACCGGTCTTGGGGTCTGGTTTATTGATAGCTGCCGGACCAGAGGCCCTGTTTAATAAATTAGTTTTATCCAAGCGTTTTTTTGTTGGGGTTGGATTAATTAGTTTTCCGCTTTATTTGTGGCACTGGCCATTGCTGTCTTTTGCCAGAATCATTTACTCTGAAACACCACCGGCTGATGTGCGCTGGGTATTGGTGGGTATCAGTGTGTTTCTAGCTGGATTAACTTTTCTACTTATTGAAAAGCCGATTAGAGCTTCGCAGAAGAAACGTTCACTCATTTGGTTTTTATCCATTTTGATGTTTTTGATTTGTTTGGCTGGTGTAGCGGTTTATAAAACAAAAGGTGTTAAATCAAGACACGCAGGTCTATTGAACGCAGATCCTGCCTCTCTTAATATGGGCGCAGATCGTGGCCGTTGGGCGAATGATTGCGGTATCCCTTTAGAGGCTAAATTGATTCTGAATTCTTGTTATAGCCCTAAAGATCAGAAAGCAACGTATGCCGTTTGGGGTGACAGTAAAGGCGAAGCTATTTTTTATGGTTTAGCCAGAGAAGCCGTTAACCAAAATGCACCAAGGTGGATGATGATTGGTAATGCCATTCCGATGGCTGGTGACATTCCTCGCTTGCAAGGTCGTAATGCCAGAAAGAATGAGTATGTGATTGATGCTCTTCTCAAAAATAATGACATCAAAGCTGTTTTATTGGTGCCGGCAGCCCGCGCTATATTTTCACTTGGAGAGGTCTACACCAAAGAAGGCATGGATACCAGCCCTCATTTTGATGAGGGCATAGTGGGCGTGAGTAATGCGATTCAGTTGCTTGAGAAAGCTGGTAAGCGAGTGATGCTCTTAGTGGATCATCCGGGGTTCCCTGACCCGAAAAGTTGTATCAGTGGTGGTCTTACAAAAAGTGAATTCTTCAATCAGTTTTTATATCGCAAAGAAAATCCATTGTGCAGCATGACTTATGAGCAGCACCAGCACACCAATGAGCGTTATCGTTTATGGATTAAAACTATTCAAACGAAGAACCCAAGCTTAATTGTTTATGATCCTACCGGTTTGGTGTGTGATGTGGCTAATAATCACTGCGGCATTTCGAAGGATGGTCAGTTTTTATATAGTTATGGGGATCATTACTCCGATTATGCCAATTCAATGATTGCAAAAGATTTTTTAGCAAAGTTACCGGTTCTATTAAAAGGTCAATAAATACCAATACGGATCAATCGAGTAACTTGAATGATTGACTACTGAGTCATTTCGCCGGCTAAGAATTGAGTGAATGGTTTGATGTCGCCATCCACACTGGCCCTCTCTAGGGCGCTCATGTAGCGCTCTCGTTCACTCAATCGGATGATTGTCCAAGGATACCCTCCCGAAGCGAGCAGCGCATTCATGAGAAATCGTCCTATGCGACCGTTACCATCAAAGTAGGGGTGTATGAATACGAATAAATGATGACCTAATACGGCTCTAACGGATGCCTCTGGTTCAGTAGCGAGAAGATCAAATAAAGTTTCCATGCTATCGAGCAGAGCTTCTCTAGGAAGTGGGGTATGTAAAGAATTACGGATAAAAACGGGCCCCGTTCGATAACCAGCTAATTGATGACTCTGCAAAATACCAGCAAGTACCGCAGGATTGAACATCGAGGCATACCAATCGTGATGATTTTTTCTAATTACTTCTCCTGGATTATCTTTTTCCAAAATTAACTTAATACTTTCCTTCACCTCCTTAAATGCCAAAAAGTAGCCGCGCGCTGCAAGAACATCCTGACTCTTTTTATCTTCTGCACTGATGTCTGGATTCCAACCAGCATGGGCGATGCGCTCAATTAATTCATCCGTTACTTGATAACCCTCAATTGATAGAGAGTTGTAAGCGTCGGTGATATACCGATCGTCTATTTGTTTTAAATAGGCCGTTGATGTTGTTGGTAGTCCAGGAGCTTTTGGGAAATTAGCGATGACATCATCACGCCACTTAGCCCACATCGATTTAATACGAAGGACGTAGGGTGATTTTTCACGTGATTGACTGATGCTCGGTTCAGTGAGTACGAAAGGATTTTTTGCCGTAATAGGATACCCTGCTCTAGCTAACGATTTAATGATGCGTTCTGCATCATCATTTCTTTTGGTAAATGCTAGGGCACCCGCGAGACGGGATGCCGCTGTGGGAAGACATTTATCCAATAATAGAATGGCTAATAGCTCAGATGGATCCCTGATCATAGCTAGTGCAATTTCTACTTCTGTTGGGTGGCTAATAAAGAATTGAGGACCAATAGCACACAATGCCTCTGATAAGGGCAATACCTGAACTCCTTTGAATTCGGTTCTAGTCTTCGAGATACGCTGTTCATCCTGATAAAGTACAAGTGATGTATCAAATGGGAGTTTAAGAATGCTTGTACCACCATCTTGGGTGATGACAGTTATTTGTCGTGGTACGGTTGTGCTACCCGTGTGCAAGAGAAGTGAAGCTTCAGCATTTAGGCAGTAGCGCTTACCAAAACGCTTACCTAAATACCCTGCTATAAAAGCCCAGTAATTGGCATGCCATGCAGTGGAATCACCATCATGGTCACTGGGGTTGGAGCAGACGTACCATCCCTTCATGACTGAGCGAATAAATCCGGTTTCTAGCAGCAGCAAGCGTTGCTGTTCAGTAAGATCTTTTGATTCAATAGCACCCTGATTTTTATTTTGACTATTTTTCAGTGCCTTTAGGGCTTCTGAAAGCCTCTTTGATTCGACTAAATTTTCTTTATTTTTATCTAGCATAAGGAATTAAGTTATTGATTATTAGTAAATTTATATTTAAATTTACTATGTTATTGATATTTAATTTACTTTGTTATTGTACATAAATTTACTATGTTATTGTGATTAAATTTACTTTGTTATTGTCCGAAATAGGCTAAATCCAGTTTGAGATTGCATGATTGCTGGCCATCTGAAGCGCTTAAGTAGATCGTTTTCTACGTTGTCAAATTTCTAAAAAAGTAGAGCCGGCGTTGATGTGTTTAGAATCGATCCTCTTAGAAATACTTCATCATTCCAACTTACACAAAGTCATCTATATTGAATTCTCCAGCTAAACCTCTCATTCTTGAATCAGCAGAGCAAATTGCTCTGCGTATTAATAACCAAATCGCCAAAGAAATGAATGTGCGACCACAGCAAATTGCTGTGTCAATTGCTTTAATGGACGAGGGAGCAACTGTTCCATTTATTGCCCGTTATCGTAAAGAGGTAACCGGTGGTTTAGATGACACCCAGTTGCGTGGCATTGAAGAGCGCTTACTTTATTTACGTGAACTAGAAGATCGCCGAGTAGCGATTTTGAAATCCATCTTCGATCAAGATAAGTTGACCGATGCCTTGGCTAAATCGATTGCTGCCGCAGAGACGAAACAGGCTTTAGAAGATCTTTATCTCCCTTATAAGCCGCGTCGCCGCACCAAGGCCATGATCGCGCGTGAAGCTGGTTTAGAGCCTTTAGCTCGTTCTTTGATGGCAGATCCTACTTTAGATCCTCAGGTCGAGGCTGTTAAATATATCAATATCGATGCAACTGCTTATGCTGCGTTGAGTGCGGATCAAATAAAAAAATCTCAAGCGGGTGAAGAGGGTACTCATCCTTATGTGCCCGATGTCAAAACGGCTTTGGATGGAGCAAGAGATATTTTGTCAGAGGAATTTTCTGAGACGGCGCCGCTATTGTCTAAGTTGCGCGAGTTCTTATGGACTCAAGGTTTCATGACATCGAAGGTGGCAGATGGTAAAGAAATGGCGGAAGAAGAAAAATTCCGTGATTACTATGCTTACTCGGAGCCTATTCGTTTGGTGCCATCTCACCGTGCTTTAGCTCTTTTTAGAGGACGTCAATTGACTGTATTGCAATTGAAGTTATCTTTGGAGGAGTCGCAAGAATCTTTGGTGCCTCACCCGTGTGAAGTGATGATTGCCAAGCATGTGGGCATTGAGTCATTGGGTCGTCCTGCTGATAAGTGGTTAGCAGAGGTATGCCGTTGGACATGGCGTGTAAAAACGTCACTCTCGTTAGAGATGGCACTGTTTACACAGTTGCGCGAAGCTGCTGAGACAGAGGCAATCAAAGTTTTTGCACGCAACCTCCACGAGCTGTTATTGGCCGCTCCTGCTGGCCCGAAAGTAGTGATGGGGGTTGACCCCGGAATTAGAACGGGTTGCAAAGTGGCTGTTGTGGATGCCACAGGGAAGTTGCTTGAAACGTCTACCATCTACCCTCATGAGCCTCGTAAAGATTGGGATGGCTCTTTAGCGGTTTTAGGAGCTTTATGCGTTAAACATCAGGTCTCTTTAGTGGCAATTGGTAATGGTACCGCTAGCCGTGAGACAGATCGTTTGGTGAAAGATCTTATGAAACTTCTATCGGCTAAGCAAGGTTCTGATGCGCATCCTTTGCAAAAGATTGTGGTGTCTGAAGCAGGTGCTTCGGTTTATTCGGCATCCGAGTTAGCCGCTTTGGAATTTCCGGAGTTGGATGTTTCATTGCGAGGTGCTGTATCCATTGCGCGACGTTTGCAAGATCCTTTAGCGGAATTGGTGAAGATTGAACCTAAGGCGATTGGTGTGGGCCAGTATCAGCACGATGTGAACCAATTTCAACTATCTAGAACCCTTGATGCAGTCGTAGAGGATTGTGTGAATGCCGTGGGTGTGGATCTCAATACAGCATCTGTGCCATTACTGTCTAAAGTATCCGGTTTGAATGCGGGCTTGGCTAGAAACATTGTTTCTTTTAGAGATACCAAAGGACGCTTTAATAATCGTGAGGCTTTAAAAGAAGTGCCACGCCTTGGTGATAAAGCATTTGAGCAAGCCGCTGGCTTCCTGCGTATCAGTGGTGGTGATAACCCCTTGGATCAATCATCGGTTCATCCTGAGTCTTATCCTTTGGTGGAGAAGATCCTCAAGCAATTAGGTCAACCCGTTACCGAGGTGATTGGTAATAAAGAGCTGATCAAGCAAGTTGCTGCTAATGATGTGATTAAAAAGTTGGTGGATGACAAGTTTGGTGTTGTAACCATTAAAGATATTTTGGCTGAGTTGGAAAAGCCTGGTCGTGATCCACGGCCCGAATTTAAGACAGCCACTTTTGAAGATGGCGTGGAAGATATCAATCAATTGATTCCAGGCATGATCTTGGAAGGTGTGGTGACTAACGTTGCAGCCTTTGGTGCTTTTATTGATATTGGTGTTCATCAAGATGGATTGGTTCACGTGTCAGCTTTGGCTGATAAGTTTGTGAAAGATCCGCATGAGGTGGTTAAAGCGGGTCAAGTTGTGAAAGTAAAAGTACTTGAAGTGGATGTGAAGCGTCGCCGCATTGGTTTAACGATGAAGTTAAATGATTCTGCACCGTCATCTTCCAACTCATCTGCTTCATCCTCTCGTTCAGAGGCTGGTGATAGATCGCAAGCCAGATCATCAAAACCCTCTCACCAAGCTCAGTCGAGATCGCAGGCGCCGCAAGGCAATACAGCTTTTGCGGAGGCATTTGCTAAGTTGAAAGCTAAAAACTAATACGGGTTTTATACAAAGCTTGTTTAAACCTCAGCCATTCTAAATATTGTTACTTTTCGGTAACAATATTTAGAATCTAGGCGTATAATCATATTTAATTACCGTTAGGTAACTAAATATTAAAATATGCTGAAAAATCATAAAAAATTACCGTTAAGTAATATAGAGGGGCTAAAGGTCAGTGACACTAAAACCTTAGGTGAGTTGATGCGCGCTCAAAGAAAAGCCTTGGGTTTGACTCAATTAGATATAGCTGGCGTGAGTAATAGTGGTAACCGATTCATTATTGAATTAGAGGCTGGTAAGCCAACAGTACAGTTCCAGAAAACTTTGGACACCCTCAACCTGTTAGGTTTGGAGATGGTGATCAGAGAAAAAACATCGGGTGATCTTTGATGCCTCAGGAGTCCTTAGATATTTACTGGGAGGGTGAACTAATCGGCCATCTAGTCGATGGATCACCACTATCTTTTGAGTATGACTCAGGGTGGTTATCAAAAAAAGATCACTTTGCTCTTTTGGGTATTCCCAAAATAGTTGGATTACAAAATGGTCCAATGATCACTTCATTTTTTGAAAACTTATTGCCTGAAGCAGAGTTAAGGGAGTATTTGACTTCACAGCACAAGGTTGGAAGTTTGTTTGGTTTACTGTGGAAATTTGCAGGTGACACGGTGGGAGGTTTCATTATGACTCCCTCAGGAACTGGTGTTGATCCACTGGCTTATGAGAAAACCACTTGGGAAAAGCTAGCTAAAAAAATTCAAAAAGATGGCATTCATAATGCTGGTGGATTACTCGAAGCAAGTCGCATCTCAATTGCTGGAGCTCAACGAAAATTTTCAATTGCAATTTTTAATGATGATCAAGTGATGCTGCCAATAGGGGTGTCGCCATCAACTCATATTGTCAAACCAGAAATCATCAAATTTGAAAATATTTGGCGTTCAGCCCTAAATGAAGCCATCATCATGAAGACTGCATCTTTGTGCGGCTTAAAAGTTGCAGAGACATTTTATGAGCCACACACCGAATCATGTGTTGTTAAAAGGTTTGATAGATTTTTTGATGGAGAAGTAAGAAAAGAAAACCTTAAAAGAGTTGTTCAGTATGATTTTTGTCAATTATTTGGCAAAACTTCAGATAGAAAGTATCAGCAAGATGGTGGCCCCGGTTTTGTAGACTGTGCAAACTTAATTAAGAATCATAGCTTTGATGCTGTCAATGACATAAAGTCATTGGTGCAGTGGTTGTTTTTTAATTTGATGGTAGGTAATCATGATGGCCATGCTAAAAACCTATCCATCAATAAGATAGATGGTAAGTTTTATTTGTCACCTTTCTATGACTTAATGTCAACCCAGGTTTATAAAGGAATTTCTTCAAATTTAGCGATGTCAGTCAATGATCAATATGAGGCTGGTCAGATTGGCGATAAAGAGATCACGGGCTTTTGTGAAGATCTGAATCTTCAGCGAAGCTACGTGATCAAGATTGCTGAAGATTTATTTGAAAAATTACCAAGATCTTTAGATGAGGCTATTTTGAGTTGCAATGCCAAGGACCCTAAGAGCCAAAGTTTTATAGACAAGCTACAAATTTACGTTATGAGTAACAGCCGTAAATTAATGAAGCGAATAGCTTAAGTATTTTTAAGTAGAACTCGCAGAAATTTGTCTAATTCAAATAATTGTTTTTGCATTATGGTGCAATTTTAGAATGAAAAAAATTGCACCATAGTACAAGATGTACTTACTTCAACAACGCATTCACTGACTGTAGATCCTCATCGCTAAGAACTGCAGCTTGAGCTTTTAGTTTAAGACCATTCAGAATGGTGTCATAGCGTGCTTTGGCTAGATCTCTGCGTGTTGTAAATAAAGTGTCTTGAGCATTTAAGACGTCAATATTGATACGCACGCCAACTTCGTAGCCTAGCTTATTCGACTCCAAAGCGCTTAATGCGGATATCTCAGCAGCTTCATAGGCTTTGACTTGAGCCAAGCCATTATTAAATCCAAGGTAAGCTTGGCGAGTCGCTTGGGCTACTTCACGACGCTTCGCTTCGTAGTCTGAAAGAGCCTTGCTAGCAAGTGCTGATTTCTCTCGGACAAGTGATTGCGTGTAGCCGCTAGAAAATAGAGGAACTGTGACCTGAACGATGACTTGGTTGGAATACGTTTTTGAAGATGTGATGGCATCTGTCCCTACGGCACCTTCAGAATCGTTGTAACCACGTTGCGCTACTAAATCAACAGAAGGAGCATGGCCTGCCATTGCTCTTTTGGTATCTTTGCTGGCGATTTCGTAAGCTAGCTTGCTAGCTAAGATGCCATAGCTCACGTCTTCAGCTTGTTTCACCCAATCTTGGATGGTCTGGCCTGGTTGCACTTGTGTTGTAGACTCAATATTCACTTTTTGTGATTTTTGATAGCCTTTGTTTTTTAGCTTGCGATCTTTAGCGACCACTTCAATTTTGGCGTTACCGTTCAAGCTTTTTAGATTGCCAATCTGAGAGCCCGTTAATTGCTCTAGGGCGCTGCGCTTAATCAGTAAGTCCGCTTCTGCTGCCAACTCTTGCGCAACAACTAAGTCGAAGCGTGACTGCGCTTCATGGGTATCTGTGATGGTTGAGGTACCCACTTCGAAATTACGTTTGGCTTGTTCTAATTGCTCGCTAATTAATGCTTTTTTATTTCTATTGAGATTAAGCGTGTCTTGCGCATTGAGAACGTTGAAGTAAGCTTCAGTAACTCTCAAAACTAAATCTTGCTCAGCTGCAGCAAATTGAGCCTCTGCAATCGCGGCGCTCAAGTTACCTTGGCCAAATTGTTCCCATTTATCCCAACTGAATAAGGGTTGGGTTAAGCGGACGTTCCAGCCGCGGCTCTTAAGGTCTGAAGAGCCTAGGGCTGGACTTCGTCTGTACAAATCATTTTTGGTTTCATTACCGGTGGCGTTCACTTGAGGTAATAAGACTGAAAGTCCTTGCCAAGTTTTTTCTTTTCCAGCAAGGAGGCTGTATCGGGCAGAAGTAAAGGTGGGGTCACTCAGAGCGGCTTGACGATACAAGCTGAGTAAGTCAGTCTCTTGAGCTTGATTGGCTTTGGTCGAACTTAAAGCAGCTTTGCTAGGCTCAACCACCATCACCGGAGGCTTATCTTGTGCAAACGAAGGGCTGGTCATCAGCGGGGCACTCCAAGCCAGGGCTAAGAGCAGCACTAGTTGCTTATGTTTTGGGCGTAATACGGTATCCATCATGCTTTTTGCTTTCATTTCCCTATTTTCCACCAAACTGGTTTGCTTTGCAGATTTTTAAAAAACCTTCAAAAAGGACTGACCCCGAAGGCTTTTTATTTCATGGATTGAAAAATGCTTATGCCTTTCCTATAAGTATTCTTTAGCTTTGAATAAAATGATGCTTTTATTGATGCAAATTAACTCAATTAACACTTAATCATCAGGCTTTTAAACTAAATTCAGTTTTTGATTCACAATAGAAATGTAAATCGTCAAAGTTAATTTTTAGCTTATAGAAAGCAGTCATGCAAAACATTTGGAATCAGCGCCTCGTGTACTTCAACACTATCCGTCAATGGATAGGTGCTCACGCATGGGTTCGTAAAGCTCTCTATAGCTTTTTAACCTTTATTGTATTCATAGTGATTTGGAAGTTCTTGGCAGCTTCATTCGGATGGAGTGATCCACAATATAAAACTGTCGCTGTGGAAGAGGGTCCTCTAGCAGTAACAATCAGTGCCAGTGGTACCTTGAATCCTGTTAAGTCAGTTCAAGTGGGTACGCAGGTTTCCGGCATGCTGCAAGATATTTATGTCGACTTTAATGATGTTGTTAAAAAAGGTCAGGTGATTGCACGTATTGACCCACGTGAGTGGCAAGCTCGCTTTGAGCAAGCGGAGGCTAATTACATATTAGCGAACCGTAATCATGAGAACAATAAAAAGTTAATCGAGAAAAACTTTATTTCACCGTCTGCTTTTGATCAAACTTTGAGTGCTTATAAGAGTGCTAAAGCTTCTATGGCGATGGCTAAAAAAGCTTTAGATGATACGGTCATTAGAGCGCCAGTTGATGGTGTAGTGGTCAAGCGCAGTGTGGAGAGAGGTCAGACGGTAGCCGCTAGCTTGCAGGCGCCAGAGTTGTTCATCATCGCTCAAGACTTATCTGATATGCAGGTTGAAACATCGATTGATGAAGCGGATGTGGGTCGCATTACAGCGGGTATGGCTGCTAGTTTTACAGTCGATGCTTTTCCAGGTCAAACTTTTCAGAGTCAAGTGAAGCAAGTTCGTAAGGCGCCATTGAATGTTCAAAATGTCGTGACTTATACCGTTCTTCTCAGCGCCTCCAATCCTGATTTAAAACTATTGCCTGGTATGACAGCGAACACCAGCATCATCACCGAGCAAAAAGAAAAAGTCTTGCGTTTACCCAATGCTGCTTTACGTTTTAAGATGCCGGATGCGGTGATGGGTAAGGGTGCTGAAAATAATTCTGCTAAAGAATCCAAAACCTCAAAACCAAATAAGTCGGACTCGAACACGACTTCAGCTACAACTGATAAATCTTCTTTAAAGCCTTATGGCGGGATGCCAAAAGCCACTTCTCGTAAAGTCTGGGTTTTGGAAGAGGGCGGACTTAAGAAAAAACCTGTTCAAAAAACAATTCAAGTAGGTTTAAGTGATGGTACTGCCAGTGAGATTTTGCCTACCGAAAATGGAGAATCTTCATTGAAAGTAGGAGATCAAGTCATTATTGGCGTGCAAAAGACAGGTGGTTCAGAGGCTGCTCGGCCAACTGGCCCTCGTTTCTTCTAATTTTATAAATTAAGAATTTCTGACGATCATGTCATTTATCCAAGCCCGCCATCTTGTGAAAACCTATGGAGTTGGTGAACAGTTGGTGCATGCCTTGAATGATGTTAGCTTAGAAATACAGCAAGGTGAATTTGTGGCGATTGTGGGTGCCTCGGGTTCAGGTAAGTCAACCTTCATGAACATGATTGGTTGCTTGGATCAACCTACCAGTGGCAGTTGTTTGATAGCGGGTGAAGACATAGCCACCATGGATAGCAATGCGTTGGCAACCCTTCGCAATCGCCGCATTGGTTTTGTATTTCAGCAATTTAATCTATTGGCTAGAACTTCCGCTCTTGAGAATGTAGCTTTACCTTTGCTCTATGCTCGCGAGGGAGTTCTTGCGGGGTTGACTAAGCAAGAGCGCTTGGATCATGCCCAGCAACGTTTACAGCAAGTGGGTTTGGGTGAGAGGTTGAACAACACGCCAGCTCAGTTATCCGGTGGTCAACAGCAGCGAGTGGCTATTGCTAGAGCATTGGTGAATGACCCAGATTTAATTTTGGCGGATGAGCCCACAGGTGCATTGGATTCTAAAACCAGTGGCGAGGTCATGGACTTGTTGACGCATTTAAATCAACAAGGCATAACTGTCGTGGTAGTGACGCATGAGCAAGATGTGGCGGCCTATGCGCAACGCACCATTACTTTTAAAGATGGTCGTGTTTTATCGGATCAGAAAAATCCACCAAGGATTGAGAGTAAAACTTAATGAACTTACTCATCGCCCTTCAAGCTCTCAAGATCAATAAGTTACGTTCTGGTTTAACGATGCTAGGCATCATCATAGGCGTGGCTGCTGTGATTGTGATGGTGGCCGTTGGAAGTGGTGCTCAAGCAAAAGTCAAAGAACAGATTGCAGGTCTGGGCTCTAATTTGATGATCCTTTGGGCTGGCTCCGTCACAACAGCGGGTGTTCGCGGTGGAACAGGGACTGCGCAAACACTCGTGGAGGATGATGCCTGGGCTGTGATGCGCGAGATACCCGAGATTCAGGTAGCAGCCCCAACTCAAAGAGGCAGTGGCCAAATTGTTTGGGGGAATACCAACTGGTTAGCAGCCATTGTGGGTGCTACGCCTGAATATTTTGAAGCACGTGATTGGGGTTTGGTGAGTGGGCGGATGTTTGAATACGGTGAGTTATCCAGTTCTGGCAAAGTTGCCATTGTTGGTCAAACCGTCGCGCGTGAACTCTTCGGTGAAACTGATCCAGTGGATCAAATCATTCGTGTGAGAGGTGTGCCTTTTACTGTGATTGGTCTTTTAGAAAAAAAGGGCCAAAGCATGATGGGGCAAGATCAAGATGATATTGTGATCTTGCCGCTGTCGACTGCCAGAAATAAAATATTTGGCGCCTTGCAAGGACGCATTGGTCGCGTTAGTTCAATTTTCATCAAGTCTCGAGATGGGGTTGATATGAAAGAGGCTGAAGATAAAGTTAGAGAGTTGCTGAGGCAGCGTCATCGCTTGTCTCCTAATACCCCCGATGATTTTTCATTACGCAATTTGACAGAAATACTACAAGCTCAAGAAGCAGCTAGCAAAGTGATGTCCATTTTGCTAGCTGCTGTTGCCTCTGTGAGTTTATTGGTGGGGGGTATCGGCATCATGAATATCATGTTGGTATCTGTGACTGAGAGAACTCGAGAAATTGGTTTACGTTTGGCTGTTGGCGCTAGGGGCAAAGATATTTTGAGTCAGTTTTTAGTCGAAGCAATTACCTTGTCCACTATCGGCGGCTTCTTGGGGATCTTATTGGGTGTTCTGGGAACTTGGTTGGTGGCAAACTTAGCTGGTTGGCGAGTAGAGCTGACCATCTTCCCCATTATCTTGGCGGTTGGTTTCTCAGCCATGATTGGTATTTTCTTCGGTTACTACCCGGCACGTAAAGCAGCGGCTATGCAGCCGATACAAGCTTTGAGGTATGAGTAAGATCAGCAAAGATCATCAATAACTTTATTACCTTTACTAAAACTATAAATTAATAGATATTTCCCGTAAGCCCTTTATCATGGCGGTATGGATATCTACTTATTACTTAAAGCGGTTATTTTGGGCTTGGTGGAGGGTTTCACTGAGTTTTTGCCTATTTCATCGACAGGTCATTTGATCCTTGTCAGTGACATGCTTAACTTCAATGATGAAAAAGGTAAAGCCTTTGTTGTGATCATTCAGTTCGGTGCAATTTTGGCTGTTTGTTGGGAATACCGCCAAAGACTTGTTAGCGTTTTATCGGGTTTATTCACTAGACGACAATCTCAGCGTTTTGCGATCAATATCACGGTAGCGACGATCCCCGCGATTGTTCTAGCATTGTTATTGGGTAAATATATCAAAGCTGCACTCTTCTCGCCTGTGCCTGTGGCCGCTGCGTTTATTGTGGGTGGTTTGATTATTTTTTGGGTAGAGTCGCGCCAGAAAAAAATAACCGTTCAGTTATCCGATTCTGTTTTAACTAGAACAAGTATTCAGAGTGTCGATGATTTGCGTTGGCAAGATGCTCTCAAAGTCGGTCTAGCTCAGTGTGTGGCTTTGATCCCCGGGACATCACGCTCGGGTGCAACGATCATTGGGGGCATGATGTTTGGTTTGCCTCGTCATGTGGCTACAGAATTTTCTTTCTTCTTAGCTGTTCCCGTGATTTCAGGTGCAACTGTTTATGAGTTATTTAAGCTACGTGATGTTTTAGGTGATTTGGGTTCAGATGGTGGCGCGAGTTGGTCAACATTTGGACCGGCCTTGGGTATTGGTTTTGCTGTTTCTTTTGTTTCAGCATTTGTTTGTATTCGTTGGTTGATTCGTTATGTGGCAACCCACGATTTCACGATGTTTGCTTGGTACAGAATTATCTTTGGCTTGATTGTTTTATTAACCGCATGGACTGGAACCGTGCAGTGGTCCAACTAATCTAATTAATAAAACTATGTCAGAGATAAAACGTAAAACGTCAGATCAGTCATTTTCTCAAGATGAAAAATCCAGCGCTCCACGCTTGTATGAGCGACCTGATCTCGAGAAAATCGCTGCAGGAGAGCATTACCTAAATCGTATCAAGTCATTTGTTTTACGAACAGGGCGCTTAACGCCGGGTCAAGCCAAAGCGATTGAAACCTTGGGGCCGCAATTTTTATTACCTTATACAGGCGCAGCTATAGATTGGGCGAAGGCTTTTCAATCAATAGCTAGCCCAACAGTCAACTCAACGGCTCGCCCCAAAATATTAGAAATTGGTTTTGGCATGGGGGAGACCACGGCTAAGATTGCCCAAGCTCGTCCTGAAGATGATTTCTTAGCAATTGAGGTTCATGAGCCGGGTGTGGGTGCTTTGCTAAAAGTGATTGGCGAGCAAACGATCACTAACTTGCGTTTAATGCGTCACGATGCGGTGGAAGTGGTGCAGAACATGATCCCCGAAAACTATTTGGATGGTGTCCATGTTTACTTTCCAGACCCATGGCATAAAAAGCGCCACAACAAACGCCGTTTGATTCAGCCAGAGTTTGTGGCTTTATTAGCTAGTCGTATTCGACCAGGTGGGTATTGGCATTTAGCCACGGATTGGCAAGAGTATGCCGAGCAGATGATGGAAGTTCTATTGGCAGAGACTAGTTTGCAGAACACAGGCCAACTTGAAGGGGGCTATGCTGAAAGACCCGGCTATCGACCTGTGACCAAGTTTGAAAACCGAGGTATCCGTTTAGGACACGGTGTTTGGGATTTGGTATTTAAGAAAAAGTAAGATTTACTTTTTCTTAAAGGCCCAAGCAAACGTATTTCATCTCGAGGTATTCATCGATACCCCAAGTGCTTCCCTCGCGACCTAAGCCTGATTGTTTAACACCACCAAATGGCGCAACTTCATTGGTAATCAATCCAGTATTGACTCCCACCATACCAAACTCTAAAGCTTCAGCTACCCGCCAAACGCGCCCAATATCTCGGCTGTAGAAGTAGGAGGCCAAGCCAAACTCACTGGCGTTAGCTGCTGCAATCACTTCTGATTCTGATTTAAATGGTATGACCGCTGCCACAGGACCAAAGGTTTCTTCGGTTGTGATCAGCATGCCAGGTTGAACTCCTGATAAAACGGTGGGCTCATAAAAGGTGCCGCCTAAGGCGTGACGTTTGCCACCAGACTCAAGGCGAGCTCCTTTTTGTAACGCATCTTGAACGTGGGCTTCTACCTTTTGAACTGCTTGTTCATCAATCAAGGGGCCTTGTTGAACGCCTTTCTCTGATCCTGGACCTACTTTAATCATTTGGCTGGCTGCAGCTAACTTTTGCACAAATGCGTCATGCAAACTTTCATGGACATAAAAGCGATTGGTGCATACGCAGGTTTGTCCGGCATTACGGTATTTAGACGAAATGGCACCCTCAACCGCTGCATCTAAGTCAGCATCTTCAAAAACAATAAAAGGTGCATGGCCACCGAGCTCTAGGGCTAGTTTTTTAACAGTTGGGGCACATTGCGCCATCAGAATCCGCCCTACGGGGGTTGATCCTGTAAATGAAAGGTGTCGAACAATAGGAGAGTTGCAAAGCACCTGACCCACCAAAATTGAATGATCCGCATCGGCAGTGACGATATTGATCACACCATCGGGTATACCTGCTTCTTTAGCTAGTTCAGCTAGAGCGAGAGCTGAAAGTGGTGTTTGTTCGGCTGGTTTGATGATAATGGTGCATCCTGCAGCAATTGCAGGGGCTACTTTCCGGGTGATCATCGCTAGAGGGAAGTTCCAAGGCGTGATGGCAACGCAAACGCCAATCGGCTGCTTGAGTACCAGCATACGTTTATCCGTCCAAGTGGTGGTTGGTATAGCGCCAGTCACTCGTTTTGCCTCTTCAGCAAACCATTCTAAGAAAGAAGCAGCATAAAAAACCTCACCTCTGGCTTCAGCCAAAGGTTTCCCTTGTTCTTGTGTCATCAGCTCTGCAAGGCGATTGCTATCGCGTGTGACTAATTCAAACCATCGTTTAAGAGCCGCTGCTCTTTCTTTTCCGGTCTTAGCTTTCCATGAGGTTAGAGCTTCATTAGCTTTTTGAATCGCTAACTCTGCCTCCATCGCGCCCATATTGGGCACGTGAGTAATAACTTGTCCCGTGGCGGGGTTGAGAACAGGAAAGCTTGGGGTTTTATTTTGATCTTGGCTCATGGGTTGAAGGTTAGCACACTGCTCATCATGAAACGACGCCTCACCTTGCGCTGATCGAATGAGGCCTTTGGGTTGTTTTAAAAATTAGGAAGATGGTTCGTTGTGTCATGCATGATTCACGAATATTTCATCAGCTCTAGAGTGAATACGAATCTATCTATCGATTTTTATTTAAAAAAAGACACTAAATATAGTTTTTTTACATTATGAAGTTAGTGTTTGCTAACCAATATTTTATCCTTATAGGTCAATGACTACCCAATCATATGGGCATAAAAGCTGGCTATTCATACAGTCTTTTAATAACTAAAAATATGAATATATATATTCTATATTCTTGACAGGTTATATAACTCTTCCTAATATTCGTTATCACAAATAGATGTTGCGGTGCACCATTTTTAAAGCAGTTGAATGAGGTGCAGTTTGAAAAAAGCAATCAAGACATTTTTTGAAGGTAAAGGTAAATGGATACAAACACACTAAAGATGACTGAGATCACGAGCAAAGGCAGAGTAACAACTGTGCCGGTCGCCGTATCGACTCACTTTCCTGTGATGAAGGCCAAGTTAGGTAATTTGATGAGCGCCATGGGTGTACTCACTTGCTTTACTCTCGGCGCCCTTTGGATTAACCAACCCATGCGTGTTGAGTTGGGTACATGGTTAATACCAGCGCAAGCCTACAAAATCTTAGAGAATAGCTTTGGTACAGTTCCCTCTGTAGCAGAGGAAGCGGCAAAGATCCCAGCTAGCATGATTGATGGTCAAGCCATGGATCAACAGATTCTGAAAAGCTCAGCAGAGCGTCAGGCAGTGGCTCGCTATGTTGCTGACAAATATAAGATTGCCCACTCAACTAGCTTAGAGTTTGTTGATAAGGCGATTCAAGTCAGCCGTGAGGTTGATTTAGACCCCACTTTGATTTTGGCTGTAACGGCTGTTGAATCAAGTTTCAATCCTTTTGCTGAGAGTAATAAAGGGGCCCAAGGTCTCATGCAAGTGATGACCCAAGTGCATACGGACAAATATCAGTTATTTGGTGGTCATGCCGCAGCTTTAGATCCTGATGCCAATATGCGTGTAGGTTCATTGATTCTGCGCCAGTACATTGCTAAAGGTGGTTCATTGGATGCCGGTTTACGTTTATATGTAGGCGCTTCATCGGTGTGGATCAATGATGGCGGATACGGTAAAAAGGTGTTGGCTGAGCGCGAACGGATCCGCAATGTGGCTTCAACCAAGTTTGCTTCTGTCACTTTCTTAAGCAACCCTCTTTAAGCAACTAGGACGAATAGCAAAAAACCTCCCTAGGGAGGTTTTTTTATTGATTCAATTCAGCGTTAGATGGCAAATGATTGACCCATTACATTTCATGAGGTCTTAACTGCTGCGCTAGCTTATCTAATACACCGTTGACGTATTTATGACCATCCGTACCACCAAAGACCTTAGCGAGCTCCACAGCCTCGTTAATAGCCACTTTAAATGGCACACTGATATCTTCAGCTAATTCAAATGCTGCAATTAGAAGGGCGCCATATTCCACTGGCGATAATTCTTCCATTGGGCGATCAATATGCTGTTTGATATGGTTCTCCAACGTGTCGTAGTGATTCACAACACCAGAGAACAAATGATCAAATAATTCTTTTTGAGCTTTTTTAAAGCCAGGATCTTCACCTAATTGTTTTGCAATAGTGGCGTAGTCCGCAAACCCGCCAGCGGCCTTAACGACTAACCATTGGTAGACACCTTGTAATGCGTATTCTCGCGCGCGACGACGTGGCGTGAGAGACCGTTTCACGGTTACGGAAGAAATGGGCTTATTGAGTTGTTGGGGATCAAAGTTCATGGCGATATAAGCTCTTATCTTTGATTATTCTTCTTCAACTTCATCATCAGGTGTCAGGCCAATAGAAAGATTAGCCATCTCAACTGCTGTACGAGCACAATCGCGGCCCTTTTCGATAACCCGTGCTTGAGCTTGAGCATCAGTTTCACAAGTCAAAATGCCGTTAGCAATCGGAATACCATAATCGAGACTGATTCGAGTTACGCCTGCGCCAGATTCGTTAGAAACTAATTCAAAGTGATACGTTTCACCACGAATCACTGCACCTAGAGCAATTAACGCATCAAACTCACCACTCTCAGTTAGCTTTTGTAGCGCCAAAGGAACTTCAAGAGCGCCCGGCACAGTTGTAATGACGATATCTTCCTCAGCAACACCAAGGGCTATCAACTCTTTAACGCAGGCTACAGTGAGTGCCTCACAATGTTCTGGGTTAAAACGAGCTTGAACAATGCCAATGCAGAGGTCTTGACCAGTTAAGTCAGCTTCAATTCGATCAATATTGCTTAATGGCATTTGGGACCTTTTATTTAAATAATGAAACTACAAAGATAGGACGATTAATTTTTATTTGGCTTGGTACGACTGGTAGCCAGTGACTTCTAAGTTATAGCCAGACATGGTTGGCAATTTACTAGGTTTGGCTAATAACTTCATTTTTGTGATGCCCAAGTCTTTTAAAATTTGTGCGCCGATACCGTAGGTTCGGAAATCTGTTTTCCTTTGAGGGTTAACAGGTGCCAAACCATCTAACTTACCAAATTCATTGAACCATGCATCGGTATTAACAGCAGCTGAACCAGCGCAATTCAAAAGCACCATAACACCCACTTCACTTTCAGCAATTGTCTTCAGGGCTTCTGCTACTGGCCAAGAGTGCTGACCTTGAACGGTTTCAAGCACATCTAAAATGGTTGCGGGCTCATGCACGCGAACCAAGGTTTCTTTTTCAGGGCCTGGTTTTCCTTTGATTAGTGCTAAATGCGCACATCCTGTTGGACTGTCCTTGTAGGCAATGCCTTGCAGCTGTCCCCATGGGGTATTAAAAGTTCGAGTGCCTTCGCGACTGATCATGCTCTCGTGACGGCTTCGGTAATGAATTAAGTCAACAATCGTACCAATTTTTAATTGATGCTCTTTAGCAAACTCAATTAAATCCGGTAGGCGAGCCATCTCGCCGTCATCTTTCATGATTTCACAAATCACTGAAGTAGGGCTGCAGCCAGCAAGTTCAGCTAAATCACAGCCAGCTTCTGTATGACCTGAACGCACCAACACGCCACCAGGTTGAGCCATTAAAGGAAAGATATGGCCCGGCATGACGATGTCACGTGGTTTGGCATTGGAGGCAACTGCCACTTTGACGGTATGTGAACGATCAGCTGCTGAGATACCTGTTGTAACACCCTCAGCGGCTTCAATCGATACCGTGAAGTTGGTGCCTAGAGCAGCCGTGTTATCACGTACCATGAGTGGTAGGTTCAATTGTTCGCAGCGCTCACGTGTGAGCGTTAAGCAAATCAGTCCACGACCATGTTTAGCCATAAAGTTAATGGCTTCAGGTGTGACATGATCTGCGGCCAAAACAAGATCGCCTTCGTTTTCACGATCTTCTTCATCGACCAAAATAACCATGCGGCCAGCACGCATTTCTGCAATGATTTCTTCAACGCTGGCTAAGGAGTAGGCTGTGCTTGACATAGACCCGTGATTTTAAAGCTTTTTTCGAGTCTCACGGGGCTTTTTAAAAATTAAGCCTTTAAAGCTAGAAATGCAAGGTTGTTTAGATGCTTATGATTTGGGAGAGCTCAACATGCGCTCAACGTAGCGAGCAATTAAATCAACCTCTAAATTGACACTGGCTCCAGCCTTTAGATACTGTAGGGTTGTATTTTCCAGGGTATGCGGTATCAAGTTAATGTGCATCAGGCAGCCATCTTCAACATCTTCAATTTGGTTGACGGTTAACGAAGTGCCGTTAACAACAATCGAGCCTTTGTAAGCTAAATATTTGCCTAAAGATAGTGGCGCCTTGATCACTAAATGCCAAGAACCTTGATCATTTTTATTTAGAGTGGCTACCTGCTCAAATACGATCACCTCACCCATACCATCCACGTGGCCGCTAACGAGGTGCCCCCCAAGACGATCATTAAAACGAAGGGCTTTTTCTAGATTAACAAAACCTGGCTCACTCAATCCGGTTGTTTTATCGAGGGATTCTGCAGAAATATCAATCGAGAAGTGGGTGGGGCTCATTTCCACAACAGTCATACATGCTCCTTGAAGAGCGATGCTGTCCCCTAGTTGGACATCGGACATATCTAGGCCGCCCGCTTTAATTTTTAAACGGTAGCCATCACCTAATTTTTCAACAGTTTCTATTTTTCCAACAGCTTGAATGATTCCAGTAAACATAGGCTTTTTAAATTTCTTTGATAGTTAATGACAAAGTTTCGCAGCAACTCACTGCACCTTATTAATTAAATTGATTCGCGGGCTAAATTATTTTTATACAAGCGCAAGCGTAAATCATGACCAACGCTGATATGTTCTTGCAGGTTCCAATCATTGGTTTGATCCAACGATTGCAACTCGGATAGGTTTGCGATACCTAAGCCTTCCCCAATTAAACGGGGCGCCATGTAAATTAATAACTCATCGACACAAGACTCGCGAATAAGAGAGCCATTGAGCTTAAAGCCCGCTTCAACATGCACTTCATTGAAATGTAATTTTTCGGCTAAATACTTAAAAACAGCTGGTAGATCAACTTTGCCTTTGCTACCGGCCGATTGATCCGGCAGTTGAATGACTGTGACATTTTTATCAGAAAGTATCTTTTTTGTTTTTTCAAAATGGGCAGAATCAACATGGCCGCAAATCACAATCGTATGACCACCGAGTGTCTCATCAAGAATTTTGGCTTCTAGCGGCACCTCTAAAAATGAATCTATCAATACGCGTACAGGTTGACGTGATGTGGGCACATCTCTCACATTGAGTTGAGGGTTATCTTCTTTGACTGTGCCAATGCCCGTCAGAATGCAACACGCTTGTGCGCGCCAGTGATGACCATCGAGTCTTGCTTCAGGGCTTGTAATCCATTGGCTAGTGCCATTAAGGAGGGCCGTCTTACCGTCTAAGCTGGTAGCAATTTTAAGGCGTACCCAAGGTTTTCCTTCGGTCATTCGTTTGACAAAGCCAATATTGAGTTCTTGGGCTTCTTTTTCTAATAAACCGCAACGTACCTCCATACCTTCTTGGCGGAGTCGTTCAAGTCCCTTACCAGCAACGAGGGGATTAGGGTCTTGCATGGCCACAAAAATTTGTTTGATCTTCGCTTGGATAAGGCTATCTGTGCAGGGTGGTGTTCTCCCATGATGGCAGCATGGCTCTAGGGTGACATACGCGCTGGCGCCTGATACATCGAATCCTTTTTGTTGCGCATCCTTAAGGGCCACAATCTCGGCGTGATCGCCGCCCACAACTTGAGTAAAGCCACGGCCAATGATTTGTCCTTCTTTGACAATCACGCAGCCGACCCTTGGGTTGGGGTTGCTCATGAATAATGACTTCTTGGCTTCAGCCAAGGCGATATTCATATATTCAAGGTCCAGAGTACTGTACATAAGGGCTATATTTAAGCTATTAATTCGATAAACAAGCTTGATTATCCTCTTTTGGATGACAAATGCGCCAACGACCTCCTGGACCTAAGATGAGGTGCCGGATGAGGTCTGGGTATTGGGTATGTTGCCAAATAATTCGGTTAGCCACAAATCCACCGTTTCTCAGTAACGCCATCTGCCCATTTTGGAAGGTGAGATGCCGGGTTTTATGGGGTGCGCTCATGTCGGTAAATTGCTGACTAGGTTTGATAAGTTGCTCTGGAATCTTTATCAGGCCGCTTAATTGAGTGGCTTTTAAAGAATAGGTTTTTAAAAAAGTAGGTGCGATACCATGATTCTTGCCAAAATAATTTTCTTGAATGTGCCAGCCATGACCCCAATCATTCGATTGAATGGGGCTCATGGTGATTTCAACATTTTTAGCTCGTGAGTATTGGCGACTCAGTTGTGCATCTTGAATAAAGGCGTGAGTGACGCGACTTAACTGCAGTTCAGCTATCTGTCGATTTAGAAGAGTGCTCCCAAAACCTGTTGCCAACCCAATAATGACTAAGCAAACCAACACTTCCATCAAGGTGAAGCCATTACCTATTTTGATAGATGGCCTCATCTTAAGATGGCATCTCCCAACTGAGGCGTTGTAATACTCGTACTTTTTTGGCAGGTTTATTTTTAATAGATTGGGTGATTTCATCAATGCGAATCGTTGTTTGAATCTGAAATGATTTCCAGTTGCCCGCAGGACTAAACGCTTTAATTTTGTAATGCTGACTCAGAGTGCCTGATTTGGACCTGAAGTATTTTGGCTTGAATGGTTCAATCTCTATATGTGACATAGTGGTAAAGATGGATGATGGATCAACTCCAGCTTGTAATAATTTCTCAATGCTAACCAATTGAACTTCGGTTGCCTGAAAGGCTTGTAGGTATTGCTTCTCGCTACCCAATGACATTATCTGAGTGCTAGCCGTGTGGATGGCCGAAGCGCTGGCGATACTGGTTAAAAGAATCAGTGATAAAGCCAATGACAGAACGTAACCATTCTGATTTTGAAAATTAAATTGTTCTTTAACGTAAGGCATAAATTTTTTCTAGTTCAAGTTGATGCTGTTTCTTTTTAAGTTTTAAGTGAAGCTTGATTGCTTTAACTTGTTTCCAGTGCGCATGATTTTTAGATGCGCGTTCTTGAATCTCGTAGGGCTCATACCATTGCAATTGATTATGATGAGGTATGCCGACCTGTATTTGAAGTGATTGGACATGACCGATTAATGCGTCATTTTGTAGAGCTCCTTTTTTATTTTTTATTTGCCAATAAAGAACGCCGTCACGTTGCTGGTGATGGCCTTGTTGTTGCACAAAGAAGGCTTGATAGCTTTGATCTGTAGAGTTGTTCTGGGTATAAAAAGCATCTGAACCATCCATGCTTGCAGCCCCTTTACGTACTTGAAAGTTGGCCGTTTTGGTGTTGCTCATGTGGGCGCTATCTTTTGCCATCATCCTAAAACCGGAAGTACTTTTAGTAACCTGAGCTTCATGAATGGCTTTGCCCATCATTTGCAATGCTTGCAATCCTTCGGCTTGCAATAAGCTCATGCTCTGTTGTTTTTGAAAGGCTTGATAAATTTGGATGCTACTTTGGCTCATCGTTAGAACCAGGCTGCTACTAATCAGTGAGGAAACCATTAGCTCAAGCAGACTCATTCTGCCGCCTCGGCATACAAAATGGCCATTTCTAATTCATGCTGATCACTCAGCTTTAAAAGCTCTTTGAGCTCACGCTCTTGTTTGGCGGCTGTCGCCACAATCCATTGATGCCCAGAAAAAATCATGAGATAAGACCCGCTTAATAAAGCTAAGGTGACCAATATTTCAATGAAGGAGAATCCAGAAGATCGATTTGGGTGGGGGAGTTGTAGATAAGGCATCTACATATAATCGCTGTGAATTCTTTTTGGAGAAATCAGGATATTCAGATATTCGTGTGAGAAAATTCTTAGTACTGAAAAATAATCGCCATGATTAAATTAATTTAATGCGTAATTCTTATGATTTTTCCAAAGCAAGAAAGAATCCATATGTTGGTTTCTTATCGAAGGGGCGTGATGCCAATCCAAGCTCTAAATTTTGGACTCAGAAACTAAAAGTATTTTTACTTCAGCTCTTTCAACGCGCTTTCAAATGACTCAATGTCAGCAAAGCTCTTATAGACTGAGGCAAAGCGGATATAAGCAACTTTATCCAAGCGCTTGAGTTCGCGCATCACCAGTTCGCCTACGCGGTCGCTAGCAATTTCTTTTTCGCCAGTGGCTTGAAGACGTTCTTCAATGTTGCGGATACCTTCTTCAACTGCTTCAGCAGAAACAGGGCGCTTACGCAAAGCGATGCCCATTGAATCAACGATTTTGTTGCGGTTGTATTCCACGCGGCTACCATTCTTTTTAACAATGGCAGGAAGCGCTAGTTCCGGGCGCTCGTAGGTTGTGAAACGTTTGTCACATTTTTCACAGCGACGACGACGTTTGATGACGTCACCTTCCTCAGATACACGGGTATCTAAAACCTGCGTATCTGAGTGTTTGCAGAAGGGACAATGCATCTAGTTTCCGATCGAGCTTAGTAAGCTATTAGTTGCTATAAACAGGGAAGCGCTTGGTTAGAGCAGATACTTGTTCACGAACCTTGGCGATATTAGCTGCATCGTTCGGGTTGTCTAAAACATCCGCAATCCAGTTTGCGACCTGAATCGCCTCAGCTTCTTTGAAGCCGCGTGTTGTCATAGCTGGTGAGCCTAAACGGATACCGCTGGTGACAAATGGTTTTTCAGGATCGTTAGGGATCGCATTTTTGTTACATGTGATGTGTGCTTCACCTAAAACACGCTCAGCTTCTTTGCCGGTAATTTTCTTGGCGCGAAGATCGACTAGCATCACGTGAGACTGGGTACGTGAAGAAACAATGCGTAAACCGCGTTGAATCAATGTTTTGGCCATTGCATCCGCATTGATTAACACTTGCTGTTGATAAGCTTTGAAGCTTGGCTCCAGCGCTTCTTTAAAGGCAACTGCTTTAGCGGCAATCACATGCATCAAAGGACCACCTTGTAAGCCTGGGAAAATAGCTGAGTTGATGGCTTTTTCGTGTTCGGCTTTCATCAAAATGATGCCGCCACGTGGGCCACGCAAGCTCTTATGCGTTGTGGATGTCACGATATCAGCGTGCGGTACTGGGTTTGGGTAAAGACCAGCGGCAATCAAACCAGAGTAGTGAGCCATGTCCACCATAAAGATAGCGCCGACTTCTTTGGCTATTTTGGCAAAGCGCTCAAAGTCGATGTGCAGTGAGTAAGCAGAGGCACCGGCGATGATGAGTTTAGGTTTGTGCTCACGAGCTAAACGCTCCATGGCGTCGTAATCGATCTCTTCTTTTTCATTTAAGCCATAAGCAATCGCATTAAACCACTTACCGCTCATATTAAGAGCCATACCGTGGGTTAAGTGACCACCTTCAGCCAAGCTCATACCCAAAATCGTGTCACCAGGCTTTAAAAATGCCAAGAAAACAGCTTCATTTGCAGAAGCGCCACAATGGGGTTGTACGTTGGCCGCATCTGCGCCATAGATCTGTTTGAGGCGATCAATGGCTAATTGTTCAGCAACATCCACGAATTCGCAGCCACCGTAATAACGCTTACCTGGGTAGCCTTCAGCATATTTATTGGTTAATTGAGAGCCTTGAGCCTCCAAAACCGCTGGAGACGTATAGTTTTCAGAGGCGATGAGCTCAATATGGTCTTCTTGACGCTTGTTTTCTGCTTGAATGGCATCCCATAATGCGGGATCAGATAGGGCCAATGTTTGACTGCGTTTGAACATGTTTGGGGCTTTCTATGAGGATCAACTAATTCGGGGCTAGCTTACGCTAAACTCTGTAGACCTAAATGATACAAAAAAACACAGAAGGAGACCATAAATGACTCAATTGACAGTTTTAGTAACCGGAGCAACTGCTGGTTTTGGCCAGGCTATTGCCAAAAGATACTTGGCCGAAGGTCATCAAGTTGTAGCCGCTGGCCGTCGTCAAGATCGCTTAGAAGCTCTTAAAGCCTCATTACCTGCTGATCAGCAAGCCCGTTTGCACACCACCATCCTTGATGTAACTGATAAAGATGCCGTTTTTGCGCTTCCAGCCCAATTGCCTGCTGCTTTTGCTAATGTGAATGTTTTGGTAAATAACGCTGGTTTGGCGCTCGGTCTTGAGCCAGCTCACCGGGTGGCTTTGGATGATTGGGAAAGAATGGTTGATACCAATATTAAGGGTTTGATGTACATGACTCGCGCTTTCTTGCCGGGTATGGTCGAGCGTGGTCGTGGTCATGTATTTAATTTAGGCTCTATTGCTGGTCGTTACCCGTATCCAGGTGGCAACGTTTACGGTGGTACGAAGGCCTTTGTGCGCCAGTTCAGTTTGAACTTGAAGTCAGACTTGTTAGGCACGCCTGTACGCGTTACAGATATTTCTCCTGGTTTGTGCTCTGGTACGGAGTTTTCAAATGTACGCTTTAAAGGTGACGATGAAAAAGCCGCTAAGGTCTATGACGGTGTTCAGGCATTAACAGCAACCGATATTGCTGAGTCTGTTTATTGGGCCTCAACTTTGCCAGCGCATGTCAATATCAATGTGATTGAGATGATGCCGGCTTGCCAAGCAGCGGGACCTTTAGCCGTTCATCGCGAAACCAAGTAATTCTGAAAGTCATGAGCAGGTAAGTGATTTATTTAACTGCTCCATGATTGAAGAGATACCCAACGGATTTAAAACCTTTTTAAAATAGCGCTCGTCACCAACATTTAACAATTTCTACGGAAAATCATTTCTATGCATGCGACTCAAGATTTATCAATTTTGTCATTAGTGTTGAATGCCAGCATCCTGGTGCAACTAGTGATGTTGTTATTACTCAGTCTGTCAGTTGCATCATGGACGATTATTTTTAGAAAAGGCATGGCACTTAAAGCCGTGCGTCAAGATACTGAGCGCTTTGAGAGAGACTTTTGGTCCGGTGGTGATCTCAATACTTTGCTACAAGGTGCTATGCGTAACAAAGAGCAAGCAGCATGCTTAGAGCGTATTTTTGAATCAGGCATGCAAGAGTTCTTAAAAGGACGTGAAATTGATGGTGCACGTCGTGCCATGAAAGCAGCTTACCAGCGTGAGATGGATGCCCTGGAAGCTAACCTACCATTCTTGGCATCTGTGGGTTCAGTTTCTCCCTACATTGGTTTGTTTGGAACCGTTTGGGGCATTATGAATTCTTTCCGAGGTCTAGCAAACGTACAACAGGCTACTTTAGCTAGTGTGGCACCTGGTATTGCAGAAGCATTGGTTGCTACAGCGATTGGTTTATTTGCTGCGATTCCTGCGGTAGTCGCTTACAACCGTAATGCGGCTGATATTGATCGTTTATCGATTCGTTTTGAAACATTCATCGAAGAGTTCTCCAACATTCTTCAACGTCAACAGCAAGCTCGTTCATAAGGGGTCGCTGATCATGGCAAGTATCTCTAGAAAGTCCGGTCGCGGTCGCCGAGCAATGGCAGACATCAATGTGGTTCCCTACATTGATGTGATGTTGGTGTTGCTGGTAATTTTTATGGTTACAACGCCAATGGTTAACCCGGGTGTTGTGAGTTTGCCAACAGTGGGTGGTGCGCAAGTTCAACCCCTTCCACCTGTGCTGATTAATATTTCTGCAGAAGAAGTCATTCTTGTGAAAAGTGAAGGTCGAGCCGATAAGACTTTATCTCGACAAGAATTAGGTGCATTTGCACGTGAGCGTTCCGAACTAGCTCCTGATGAGCCGATGGTAATTGCTGCTGATAAATCTATCAAATATGAAGTGGTGATGGATGTGATGGCTCGCCTCAAAGAGAATGGCGTTAAACGTGTTGGTTTGGCGGTGAAAAGTAATTGAGCGCTGCGGCACTTCATCTATCTGCTCGTGATCGATTCCAGAGGGAGCCTGGAACTGGTAAAGCTTTCTTGTGGGCTTTTGGAATGCACTTATTGTTAATTGCATTTTTAACAGTTGGTTTGAATTGGAAAAGTCAAACCCCCGCAGGATTGGAAGCAGAGATTTGGGACGATGTACCGGTAGTTAAAAGTGTTTCTCAAGCCGTTGAGCAAAAAATGGATGCTGATGAAAAAGCAGACATTGCTATGAAGAAGAAAAAAGAAACAGAGAAAAAGCCAGACCCCAAAAAAGAGCTTGCTAAAGAAACTAAAAAAGTTGACCCGAAAGAGTTAAAGAAATTAAAGGCCGAAGAAGAAAAGCAGGCCAAGCTAAAAGAAGCTAAATTAAAAGAAGATAAAAAGAAAGCTCAAGATAAGGCCAAGTCTGAAGCAGAGCGAAAAGAAGCTTTAGCTCAAGATAAGGCAAGAGCCGATTCAATGGCTCGTCTTCGCTCAGCAGCAGGCAAAGAGGGTGCTGCTGGTGGTCGCGGTGGAGTTGTAGGAGACGGCGTAGGTGGCGGTGGTAATGCCAAACCTAGTTACAGAGATCGAGTTGTTAAAGTCTTAACGCCTCTTATTAACTGGTCTGGAGACCAAAGTAAAGCCATAAAAGTTTCAATAAAATTATCACTAGCCCCAGATGGAACTATCATTTCTAAAGAAATAGCTAAAAGTAGTGGTGATGTGACATGGGATAAAGCAGTAATGAGTGCGCTGGATATACTTGGCAAAATGCCAAAAGACGAATCTGGCAAGATACCAGATCGCTATATTAATTTGAATTACACCCCACAGGATTTGAAATAATTATGAAACTACGGCTTCTACTTTTAATAGCTACATTAAGTTTTGGATTATCTACTCAAGTTAAAGCTCAGTTGACGGTTGAGGGTTATGGAGTTGGTCAATCATTGTTTCCGATCGCAGTTATGCGTTTTGTCGGCGAGAACCAACTGCCATTAAAGGTGACTGATGTGGTGCGCTCCAATCTAGCTAGAAGCGGAGCAATGCGTCATGTTGAGTCTGGTTCTGCCGAGATGGGTTGGGATGCTAATCCTGATTACACGTCATGGAAAGCGCGCGGTGCAGATGCTCTAGCAACCGGAACAGTGACTCGCACACCAGATGGTCGTTTTGAGATTCGCTATCGCTTATTTGACATTAGAAAAAATGAGAGTCTAGGTGGTCTTGTGGTGACGGTGAGCGCAGATGAATTACGCTTGGCAGGTCATAAAGTTGCAGATGACATCATTCAAAAACTTTTGGGTGAGCGAGGCATCTTTTCCACGCGCTTATCTTATGTGATTCGTTCAGGTAAGAGTCATCGCTTAGTGATTTCTGACTCCGATGGTGAAAATGCTAAACCAGCATTAGCTAGTAATGAGCCAATTATTTCTCCTTCATGGTCACCGGATGGCAAAAAGGTGGCTTACGTTTCTTTTGAGTCTCGTAAGCCTGTGATTTACGTGCATGAATTAGCTACTGGCCGTCGAACAGTTTTATCCGATCAAAAAGGTAACAATAGTGCGCCATCCTGGTCTGTGGATGGTCGCTATTTGGCTTTAGCCTTGTCGAAAGATGGTAACACTCAAATTTATAAAATCAATGCTAACGGCACAGGATTAACTCGATTAACTCGTGGAAGAGCTATTGATACCGAACCACAGTGGTCACCTGATGGTAAGTTCATCTATTTCACGAGTGATCGTAGTGGTAGCCCTCAGATTTATCGGATGTCGATTAATGGTGAGACGGATGGTGGTGCCCAGCGTATGACTTTTAAACATGGTTTCGTGACCAGCCCTCGTTTATCGCCGGATGGCAAAAATATGGCCTATATTGCCCGAGTCGGGGGAGCCTATCGCCTTCATTTGCAAGATTTAACCACTGGGGATGTATTGCCTCTCAGTGACGGTAATCGTGATGAGACTCCTACCTTTGCGGCTAATGGACGATACATCCTTTTTGCAGCAAGATCTGGTGGTAAACCGGTCTTAATGGCGGTTTCCATCGATGGTAAAAATAAACAGGTTTTGAGTCTTCCTGGCTCTGATATTCGGGAGCCTGCCTGGGGCCCATTTATGGATTAATACGTTTGTAATCTGAATTTGTTACGATATGGCTTGAATTCAATAAAAGCTTAGTCTTTTGAGGCTTAGCTTTTATCTAAATATTTTTTATATTAATTAATGTGAGGTTTTTATGAATCAATTTTCTTTCGCTCGTAGAGCAACTTTGTTGTTGTCAGTAGCATTATTGACAGCGTGTGCATCTGGTGTGAAATTGGATGACGTGGGTAGTGCGGGTGGTGTTGATTACAGCGCACAACCATGGAACGATCCTAAGAGCCCATTATTCAATCGCAGCGTTTACTTTGACTTTGATAGCTATGCCGTTAAAGCTGAATATCAAGCAACTTTGCAAGCGCACGCTAATTATTTAAAAGCAAACAAAGATCGTAAGATCAAAGTTCAAGGTAATACAGATGAGCGTGGCACAACTGAATATAACTTGGCTTTGGGTCAACGTCGTTCAGAGGCTGTTCGTAAATCTTTAACTTTATTAGGTGTTTCAGATTCACAAATCGAAGCAGTGAGCTTTGGTAAAGAGAAGCCTAAAGCGCAAGGTAGCAACGAAGCTGCATGGACAGAAAACCGTCGTGCTGATATTGCTTATTAATTCTTTAACTTAGAAAATATGCAAATGAAGATCAATCATTATTTGCACAAAACAACAGCGGCCTTGGCCGCTGTTGTTTTTGTTGCGTCTGCTAGCTTGGCCACTCCAGCTTATGCTTTTCTGGAGGATGCTGAAGCTCGCCGAGCCATACTTGAGCTTCGTTCTCAGCTTGGGAATAGCCAAAAATCCCAAGTTCAAATGCAAGGTCAACTGGATGAGTTGACCGAAGATAACGCTAAGCTTAAGGGACGAGCGGATCTACTTGAGAAACAAGTGGAAGAGTTACTAGCCCAACAAAAAAGTTTTTATGGTGATCTAAATAATCGTTTAAAAAGCTTTGAGCCTCAAGTGTTGGAAATTGAGGGTGTTCAAGGCAAAGTATTACCTGGCGAAAAAGAAGCTTATGACGCTGCTTTAAAAGCTTTCCAGGATGGCAACCTTAAGAAGTCCGACGCAGGATTTAGTGCCTTTACAAAAAAATACCCATCAAGCCCTTATTGGCCCTTGGCCCAGTTTTGGTTGGGTAGTTCGGAGTATGGTCAAAAAGACTATAAGTCTGCCATTGCCACTTTGCAGTCATTGGTTAAGCGCTACCCATTGCACATCCGTACACCGGATGCCTTATTAACTTTGGCTAATAGCCAAGTGGAATCAGGTCAAAAGCCGGCGGGTAAAAAAACACTAGAGTCATTGATTGCGAAGCATCCTGAGAGTGAGGCCGCTGAATTAGCCAAGCAAGCTCTTAAGCGTTTGAAGTAATACGACCTATAAATTTCAAGAGCTCCTCAAGCAATTAATCTTATGTCCATAGATATCTCAACCATGCGAGCCAGGAGAGATCATGCCCCAGCAGTGGTTCTACTGTCTGGTGGTTTGGATTCGGCGACTGTTCTAGCTTTGGCAAAAACTTTAGGCTACGCCCCCTACGCTTTGTCGTTTCGATACGGTCAGCGGCACTCCTCCGAATTGGAAGCTGCTGTCCGTGTGGCAGATGCTTTGGGTGCGGTTCGTCATGAAATCATTGATTTGGATTTACGACGTTTTGTAGGTGGTTCTGCCTTAACGGATGATGCGTATGCTGTTCCAACATCACCTGGTTTACAAGATGAAATCCCTATTACTTATGTGCCTGCTCGCAACACCATCATGCTTTCTGTGGCTTTAGGCTGGGCTGAGGCTTTAGGTGGCCATGATATTTTCTTTGGGGCTAACGCCGTTGATTACTCAGGTTATCCTGATTGCAGACCCGAGTACGTGGAATCTTTTGAAGCAATGGCTAATTTAGCTACCAAAGTGGGGGTTGAATCTCATGAGGATGAAACACGCTTTCGGGTTCATGCGCCGATTGTGAAAATGAGTAAAGCTGAAATCATTCAATTGGGTAAAAGTTTGGGGGTAGATTTCGCTCAAACAGTTTCTTGTTACCAGGCTACTACTGAAGGCTTGGCTTGTGGTCAATGCGAGTCTTGTCGTTTACGACAGGAGGGGTTTGCTGCTGCGGGAGTTGATGATCCGACCCTCTATGTGTGATTGACTTGGAGTCTTGTTTTATTGGGACTCAATTAAAAAAGCCTTAGTTTTTTACTAAGGCTTTTTCTTTTTTGGCTGCGGATCCTTGCAGCCAAGACTCTGAGACTTTTTACAGCTTACTTTAGCGCTGCAAAAACGCTCGTTGTGATGGTATCCACTGCGCCAGTGCCCTCAACCTTACGGTAGGCTGGAGCTGGTACTTTCGCACTTGGATCGCCATTCTTTGACCATGATGAATAGTATTCCACCAATGGGCGAGTTTGAGCGTCATACACATCAAGACGTTTCTTAACCGTTTCTTCTTTGTCGTCTTCACGCTGGATTAAATCTTCACCAGTTTCATCATCTTTGCCAGCCACTTTAGGTGGGTTAAAACTAACGTGATAAGTGCGGCCCGAGGCCACGTGAACACGACGACCACTCATGCGATCAATGATCGCGCTGAACGGTACATCAATTTCTAAAACGTAATCAATGGCAACACCAGCATCTTTCATGGCTTGAGCCTGAGGAATGGTGCGTGGAAAACCATCGAATAAATAACCTTTGGCGCAATCTGGCTGAGTTAAGCGATCTTTGACAAGACCAATAATGATGTCATCGGAAACTAAGCCGCCTGAGTCCATCACTTTTTTAGCTTCAATACCCAAAGGTGTTCCTGCTTTTACAGCGGCACGAAGCATATCGCCTGTAGAGATTTGTGGAATAGCGTATTTCTCACAAATAAATTTAGCCTGCGTTCCTTTACCGGCACCTGGCGCGCCTAATAGGATCAATCGCATGGTTAACTCCCTTTAATAAAAATATCGTCCATCAACTTGCAACTCGCAAATTGTATAAAAATAACAAGCTTAGGCTGTTTGTTTGACAGCATACTGACTGTTGTCTTCGAGCTCCTGATTTTCCCATTAAATGACTCGAAAGCCAATTTTTAAAGTTCGGGATTTCCCTGAGCTTTTAATAAATAAGAGGTTACTTAGGCCTATTTACTATCAGAGGGCTGTTTTAATCATTAGCTCTGAAGATATCTCTAACTCTTTCTAGATCTTCAGCTGTATCGACTCCCGGGGGAGGCGCAGCATCGGTCACGAGAACTTGGATCGTAAAGCCATGCCACATCGCTCGTAATTGCTCTAAAGATTCAGCTTCCTCAATGGGCGCTGGAGCAAGTTTAGAAAATTCTTTTAAAAAACGAGCCTTGTAAGCATACATGCCAATATGACGGTAGTGTTGTGCTTGATACTTCTGTGGATCCCGATTAAAAGGGATTGGGGATCTCGAAAAATAAAGCGCTTGACCGCTTTGAGACATGACTACTTTCACCACATTGGGGTTTGTCACTTCAGATGCATCATGGATCGCCAAAGCAGCTGTTGCAATATCCGCTTCTGGATGATCCGCTAATGTTTGAGCCACCTGAGTAATGAGTTCTCCGGGTATCAAAGGTTCATCCCCTTGCACATTGACCACAATATCGTTGTCACTTAAATTTAAGCGAGTAGCGACTTCGCTAAGTCTATCGGTACCTGTTGGGTGTTGATTGCTGGTGAGCATCACATCTAAGCCATGGCTTTGGCAAGCATCAAAAATCTGTTGATCATCGACCGCCACGACTACTTTTGATGCACCTGACAGCAGTGCTCTCTCAGCAACACGAACCACCATGGGTTTCCCTGCAATATCGGCCAATGGCTTATTGGGGAGGCGCGTAGATGCTAGTCGCGCTGGAATAATGGCAATGAAAGAAGTGGGCATCAAGCGTTTAAATTTCTAGCTTCAACCACTAACATAACCGGAATGCCATCTTTGATTGGAAAAGCCAATTGATCCGCTTTGCAAATCAGTTCATTGGTTTCTGAATCATGTTGCAAAGGTGACTTGCAAATAGGGCAGACCAAAATATCAAGTAAGCGCTTGTCCATTTTTTATACCTTTATATCGGTTGAGGTCTTTGAATGACTTCAATAACCATATCGATTAAATCTTTTGGCAATTCAATTTCAATTGGTAATACCCAAATGCGAGCATCGTCTTTGTATTCATCTAATTGCGAGCATTTTACGGCATCCTTCTCTGTAATGAGAATCATGTCTGCTTTGGATGACTGAAAGGGGTTGCTCGAAAAATCATAGTGATCTGGCAGTGGCATTGCTTCGAATACCAACTGATGGGCGCTCAGCAAGTCAAAGAACTTTTGGGGGTTACCCAAACCAGCTGCAGCTACTATTTTTAAGTCATCAGAAGAGCTTAATTCCGTTAAGCTTTTCTGGTGTGTGGGGTGATTCAGCTGATAAGCAGCCTGAATGTCAATTGCTACACAAAAGTTGGGCGCATCAGCGATATAGGGTGCTTGTGCATCTAACTGAGCATCCATTTTTGAATGGATGGAACTCTGTGCGCCGATACTTAACGTAAAGTCACGAGGGCGATTAGTGGATTCTCTTAAAGGACCAGCTGGTAATAAATAGCCATTGCCTTCACCGCGCGCATCCCGAACAACCAACTCTATATCGCGCCCGCCTTCTCTGGCAGGCCAGCGTTTTAAAGCATAGTGTTGAAGACCATCATCGCTGATGATCACATTAACTTCTGGGTAAGCTTCTAATAAAGCTTCGGCCGTTTTTGTCCGCGAGCGATGCACAAAAACCGGAACCTTGAGATGACTTAACTGTTGCGCCATGTAACAAGGCTCATCACCCAAGTCTTTGGGTGATGATGCAGAACTTACTTCTTGTACATCCTGATGTTGCCCCTTATATCCTCTGGAAATAATGCCCGGATGAAATCCCTTGGCTTGAAGTGCTTTTGCTAAGGCTAATACAGTGGGTGTTTTACCAGTGCCGCCAACGCGTATATTGCCAACGATGATGACAGGGACATCTAAAGCTTTGCTTTTTAAAATACTTAATTCGTAAAGAGATCTTCTGATTAAACTCAAGCCTCCAAAAACGATGGAGAGAGGCCATAGCAGCTTGGCAATGACTCCACGTTTTTCCCAGAATTGAGGTGCTTGGCGCATGATGATGGATGGGCTTTATCAGTTAATTATTTGGACAATGATTGTGTAGCAAATACAACATGAGGTAAACCAGCATTTCTGGCGGCTTCCATCACGAGCATCACAGATTGGTGGCTTGCTTTGCCATCTGCTGCAATAGTAACAGCGGGTGTTTTCTCGTCGGAGCTATTTGAGTGTGGATTAAGAGCACTTAAAACTTGAGTCAGGTTTTCGTTTTTGACTCTTTTACCATTAACAGCAATTCGGCTATCAGAGGTAATGGCAACAGAGATATCTTTGGCCTGTCCTTTGGAGATCGCACCTTCTGCATTAGGCAATGTGATGGATAACTCTTGGTAGCGAGTAAAAGTGGTTGAGATCATTAGAAATATCAAGATCACTAACAGCACATCAATAAATGGGATGAGATTAATTTCTGGGGCGCTTGTTTGAGCGCCCGATACTGAAGATGCAAAAATACTTTTGTTGGAGGTGCTTTTAAATAGCATGGTGATGATGTGATCGGCTTAGTTCGTTAATAACTTTGTGATCAAGCAAGCAAATGACGCAGCAACTTTTTAGCTGCAACATCACACTCATATTGTCGTTTTTCAGCCATCGCTTTTAAAGCTCGCCATCCTGTGTAGGCTGGTATGGCAATTAGAAGACCAAAGGCTGTGTTGTACAAAGCAATTGAAATACCATGGGCTAGTTGCTGAGGATTGGTACTGCCACCTTGCTGGCTACCGAAAATCTCAATCATGCCCACGACCGTACCAAACAAACCTAATAGTGGAGCAATCGTGGCAATCGTAGCGAGAGCTCCCATGTATCGCTCTAGTAGCAAATTGACGCTGATAGCGGCTTCTTGCATGGAGGCCATGATTTTCTCTTCACCTGAACCTTGAGCTTTCTCCACGATAGCTGCTGCTAAGATTTGTCCTAAAGGTGCTGCATCAGCCAAGGCTTGGGTTGTTTCAGCAGCATTCACCGCATTGACTGCCTTGGAGTTGGCTAATTGAATGGCCCCCTCAAGAAGATGGGGTGGAGTGATACGTTTGGCTTGTAAAAACCAAGCCCGCTCTATCAGAATGGCTAAACCCGCGATAGAAGTGATTAAAAGAGGCCATACAGGCCAGCCAGCAGCAATTAATATGTCATACATATCCTATACTGTAAACGAAGCCTAACGAGGTATCTGTAAAACGCCTATCAAGCTTGTGGATAACTATGTGAAAAACTTTATTTAACATATGTTCTAAACCATTGATTCTTCGTTGGCGATAAAATAGTAACGTCACTTAATTTAAAAAATATTATTAAAATTCAAATACTTATCGATTGTTAATTGGGTTCTCGGGAAGTTAACCTGAAATTTTCTTGATCTTGATTGAGCCTGTGGATAGTTATTAACCGAAGACCCTTATAAATACAAAATAAGCCCTTAAAAATGACAGAAATAACACGAGAGATTATTGGAGTAGGCGATCTCAACCGCACCATTGCTGATGTCTTGGACAGACATATCGGTAATGTCTGGGTTCGAGGGGAGATTTCTAACTTCAAAGCCTATGACAGCGGCCATTGGTATTTCTCTTTAAAGGATGCTGAAGGGCAAATCCGTTGCGTGATGTTCCGTGGGCGCAATGCCCAGGTGGGGTTTTTGCCTAAAGAGGGCGATTTGGTGGAAGTGGCTGCTAACGTCGGGATGTATGTACCTAGAGGTGACTTACAGCTTAATGTGGGCATGTTGCGCCGTGCAGGCCAAGGTGGTTTGTATGAGGCTTTTTTAAAGCTCAAAGAAAAGCTAAGTGCTGAAGGTTTGTTTGATGAATCCAAGAAGCGCTCCTTACCCAAGCATCCCAAAGGGATCGCGGTGGTGACTTCAGCACAAGCTGCAGCGTTGAAGGATGTTCTCACAACGCTTGGTCGTAGGGCGCCTCATATACCGGTCACGATCTATCCAACCTTGGTCCAAGGGGTGGATGCACCCCCAGCGATTAAAAACGCTTTAGAGGCTGCCTATGAGGCTGCCAATCGAGGTGAGGTGGAAGTGATCCTATTGGTTAGAGGTGGTGGCAGTATTGAAGACTTATGGGCATTTAATGATGAGTCACTTGCTAGAGTGATTGCTCAAGCACCTGTTCCTCTTGTTTCAGGGGTAGGGCATGAGACGGATTTCACCATTGCAGACTTTGTAGCTGATTTAAGGGCGCCCACACCAACCGGTGCTGCGGAATTAGCGACGCCTGATCGTCAGGCACTTTTACAAGATTTAGAAGTTCTAGCGCAACGTATGACGGTTCGCGTCACACAGCGCTTGGATCGAGAAGCCCAGCGTTTAGACCAGTTGTCCTTGCGCTTATCCCATGCCTTACCCAATCCAGATCGTATGAGAGAGAAAGCCGAGCAGCTAAAGGCGCGCTTGGATCAAGCATGGCAAGTCAGAGTCAATGTCTACCAACAACAGCACCTGAGCTGGAATTCTCATTTAGAGCTATTAAATCCTCAGCGAACGCTGGATCGAGGTTATGCCGTGCTTTTGGATGCTGAGGGTCAGGCTCTGAGGGATCCAGGAGCATTGAAAGCAGGGAAATTGTTGGAGGTTCATTTGGCTCAAGGTGGTCGCCAAGTGGAATTGGCAAAAGTGGACTCTTTAGCAAAAAATGCTTCAAGCGAATAGAATGACCGATAACGTAATTTTTGTAATTAATGATTGAGATTAACTAGGAGATCTTCATGGAACACACGTTGCCACAATTGCCTTACGCCTTAGATGCGTTAGCACCTCATATTTCTAAAGAAACTTTAGAGTTTCATTACGGTAAACATCATCAAACTTATGCTACTAACTTGAATAACTTGATCAAGGGTACTGAATTTGAAAACATGAGCTTAGAAGATATTGTTAAAAAATCTTCAGCAGGTATTTTCAATAACTCAGCTCAAGTTTGGAATCACACTTTCTACTGGATGGGCTTAACACCTAACGGCGGTGGTGCTCCAACAGGCCCATTGGCTGATGCAATTAATGCTAAGTTTGGTTCATTTGATAAATTCAAAGAAGAATTTACAAAGTGTGCGGTTGGAACATTTGGTTCAGGCTGGGCATGGTTGGTTAAAAAAGCGGACGGTTCATTGGATTTGGTTTCTACAAGCAATGCAGCAACACCGTTGACAACAGATGCAAAGCCTTTATTGACTTGTGACGTGTGGGAGCATGCTTACTATGTTGACTATCGCAATGCGCGCCCTAAGTATGTTGAGGCATTCTGGAATTTGGTGAATTGGGAATTTGTTGCAAAGAACTTTGCTTAATTAGTTCTCTAGTATGCAAAAGGCCTCTCATGTTGAGAGGCCTTTTTCTTTCTTAGGGTTCACTTTTAAGACGTCTTATAACGTCGACGTATTAATCTCTAAAGTTATTAAATCCTAGTGGCGCTTCTTCAACATCTTTGCGAAGCATGGCCATTACTTCTTGAAGGTCATCGCGCTTGCCACCAGTCACACGCACAGCGTCACCTTGTATGCTAGCTTGAACTTTGATTTTGCTGTCTTTAATGATGCGCACAATCTTTTTAGCAAGTTCAGTATTGATGCCTTTTTGAACTTCGATGATTTGTTTTAACTTGTCACCGGAGATTTTTTCTAGCTTGCCATCTTTTAAGAAACGAACGTCCACGCTGCGCTTCGCAAGTTTATTGAGAAGTACATCTTTGACTTGTCTTAACTTAAAGTCGTCATCACCAAATAACATCAACTCTTCCCCTTTTTGTTCGATGCGAGCATCCGAACCTTTAAAGTCAAAACGAGTTGAAATTTCTTTATTCGATTGTTCCAGAGCATTTTTTACTTCAATCATGTCCGGTTCGCATACAACGTCAAATGAGGGCATATTTCACCTAAAAATCTAAAATCAAGTTAATCACAGTTAAGATTGTGGCATGAAGATCGATTTACGCGCTACATTGCGTGCACACAACACCTTTGGATTTGATGTTTTTGCGGATCATTTAGCCTATTTAACAGAGGTGAGTGATATTCCGTTGTTCGTTGAAAAAGCCCAGCAACAAAAGGCTCCATGGCAGGTATTGGGGGGTGGTAGCAATTTGGTCTTGGCGACTAATCTCCTTGGTTACACCGGACTCATGCAAATCAAAGGGCGCCGCTTGTTGGAGTCAACCGATACACATGTTTTGCTTGAGGCGATGGCAGGAGAGGATTGGCATGAGTTTGTTACCTGGACAGTCGACCAAGGTTACGGTGGTCTAGAGAACCTGGCTTTGATTCCTGGAACGGTTGGGGCATCCCCTATTCAAAATATTGGAGCTTATGGGTTGGAATTATCTGAGGTAATGGATAGTTTGACAGCCTTTGATGCCCAAAGAAATGAATGGGTTCAATTTAGCGCTGCTGAGTGTCAGTTTGCTTATCGTCACAGCGTTTTTAAAAATGATCCCAATCGTTATATCGTGAGTTCGGTTTGTTTTAAATTGCCAAAGCATTGGCAACCCAATTTAACCTATGCGGAATTGGCTAAAGCTTTTTCTGAACAGATTCAGAAAAAAGAAAAAATTACCCCAAAAGATATTTTTAATAAAGTTTGTGAGATACGCTCTGCTAAATTGCCGAACCCTAAAATCTTAGGGAACTCTGGAAGCTTCTTTCATAACCCGATCGTTCCATCGCAACAGTATCAATTGTTGAAAGAGCGCTTTCCTCATTTGGTCGCCTACCCCGCTAATTCTTCTAGCAGTGATTGGAAGTTAGCGGCTGGCTGGTTGATCGATCAATGCGGTTTTAAAGGCTACCGAAGCGGGCACGTTGGTGTTTATGAGAAGCAAGCTTTGGTCTTGGTTCATCACGGTGGCGGAACAGGTTCCGAGTTATTGGCTTTGGCGCAACAGATCCAAACTAAAGTTTTTGATACTTTTGGCGTGCAGCTCTCAATTGAGCCCGTCCTATTCGCTTAAATCACGTTGAGCCAAAAAGGTAGCGTCAAAGCCGCCAGTAGTGTCATCACGGAAATGCAAACAGCAACCAAAGCACCATCGCCTTTCATGCGATTGGCTAAAACATAAGCGCTAGTTGCGGTTGGAAGGGCTGCAAATAAAACAACATTGGTTAACTGCGCTGGCGGTAACTCAAAGTAGCGTCCAACGGTTAGAGCAATGGCTGGGCAAACGATTAGTTTGATAAAGGTCCAGTAAGTGATTAGAGCGCCATCTTTTTTGCTCTTAACCCACATCAGCCCTGCACCCACACTCAGTAGACCTAACGCAATGGATGCTGAACCTAAGCGCTGCAAACTCATTGCCAAGTACTCTGGCATCGTCAATCCGAGTAGATTGGTTGTTAAGCCGAGAACGGTAGCAATAATTAAAGGATTTTTAATAATTTCTTTAAAGATATGTGTTTCAGAATGTTTGGCTAGAGCCCAAACTGAGGTGGCGTTAGCAAAAGGTACGAGGCATCCACTAATGATGGCCATCAGTGCCACGCCTTCCTCTCCAGCGAGACGACCTGCTGCAGCAAAGGCAATGTAAGAGTTGAAGCGAAAGGATGTTTGGAACCCCGATGAAAAACTGAGGTCACTGGGTTTGAATAGCCATTTGGAGGCGTAGCCTAAAACCATCGCAGAGAGAAAAGCTATGACTGCAACCAAAAGCATGTCAGACGTTCCCGCCCAGTCAAAATTGGTTTTGTTAATGGAGTGAAATAACAGAGCAGGGAATAGAAGGTAATAAACTAACTTCTCAGCGGCTGTCCAAATATCTTTATGAAGGGCTGAATAACGAACTAGTAGGAATCCCAGCAAAATCAGTAGAAAATCAGGAAGTAATAAAAATGCGGGATTCACTGGGGTCTCTTTTAGAATGAAAGCTCAATGGTAGTCAAAAAAACAATTCTTGGCACAAATAATGATGATCTGACTGTTCAGTCGGTCAGTAGAACATTGATAGCTAGTCAAGAAGCCATCGATACATTTTGCGACACCTGTTGGCTAGAGGATGGGCTCTCTAAAAACAGCCTTTCGGCGTATCGGCGTGATCTGCTTTTGTTCGCACGCTGGTTGGATCTTGAATCTCAAAAAGGTATTTACGATGTGGATGCTGCTGATGTCATGGCGTATATGGCTTATCGAAGAGCTGATAAAGCCACAACGGCTAATCGTCGTTTAACGGTATTGAAACGGTTTTATCGATTAGGTATCCGAAAACATTTCATTAAAAATGACCCTTGCTTAAATTTAAGAGCTGCCAAGCAGGCACCAAGGTTTCCCAAGACTTTGAGTGAGTCTCAGGTAGAGGATTTATTGGCTGCACCCGATATTGAGACACCCTTGGGTTTGAGAGATCGCACGATGCTCGAGTTGATGTATGCCAGTGGTTTGCGTGTTTCAGAAATCGTCAACCTCAAAACCATTGAAGTGGGCTTGAATGAGGGCGTTGTTCGCATTGTGAGTGGCAAGGGCGGCAAAGAACGTTTGGTGCCTTTTGGTGGTGAGGCGGCCGATTGGATCCAAAAGTACCTTGATGAAGCGCGCCCTCGGTTACTGGATATCAAAGGTAAGCCCAAAAGCAGTCAGGCTTTATTTTTAGCGAGACATACTGGAGAAGGTATGACGCGCCAAGCTTTTTGGCACATCATTAAACGATATGCCACTTTGGCCAATATTCTGGTGCCCTTATCTCCCCATACTTTGCGACATGCATTTGCAACACACCTCTTAAATCATGGTGCGGATTTAAGAGTGGTTCAATTATTATTAGGACATGCAGACATATCCACCACTCAAATTTATACCCATGTGGCACGCGAGCGTTTAAAAAATATTCATCAACAACATCACCCTAGAGCTTAACTATGACTCAGTCAGTTTTTTACTTTTTATTAATTTTGGCTTCTTACTTCATTGGATCGATTTCCTTTGCGGTGGTGGTGAGTAAGGCGATGCGCTTGCCGGATCCCCATTCCTATGGATCGGGTAATCCTGGTGCTACCAATGTGTTGCGAACAGGTAATAAGTTGGCCGCCGTTCTAACCCTAGTTGGCGATGCTTTAAAAGGTTATCTGGCGATATTTCTAGCTAGGGCGCTGATTGGTGTGGATGTGGATTCTTGGGTCTTACCGACTGTTGCTGTAGCAGCATTTTTAGGTCATTTATTTCCAGTATTCCATAGATTTAAAGGTGGTAAAGGCGTGGCAACTGCATTGGGTATCTTATTGGGTATCAGTGCTTGGTTGGGCTTAGCCGCTTTATCTACGTGGCTCATTGTGGCTTTCTTTATGCGCTATTCATCATTGGCAGCTTTGATTACTGCTCTATTTGCCCCGGTTTATTTTGTGTTTTTATTTGGTTTTCAGCCGATGGCTTTGGCCATTGCGGCGATGAGTGCTCTTTTGATTTGGCGTCATCAAGGCAATATTCAGAAATTACTGAATGGCACTGAGGGGCGGTTAGGCGCTAAGAAGTAAGCGAGGTAACACTGTTTTCTAAGCGAAGTTCTAAAACTAAAAAGCCGCTAACTGAATTGCTCAGCTAGCGGCTTTTGAATAACTAAAAAAACCTTATTTGATAATCAATACAGGTTGCTTCGCTTGAGATAGAACCTGGGTTGTAATGGAGCCCATTACCAAGCTCATTAATGAGCCATGACCATGAGATCCCATCACGATCATGTCAGATTTAGAAGTCTTAGCTTCTTCAAGAATCGTATCCGCAACAGGACCTATTTTTTGAATCAGTTTGTATGGAATCTTCGCTTTGTCTAATTTTGCAATCGCTGCTTTGACAGCTTTTTTGCCTTGATCTGCGTACCATTCATTGATCGTTTTTTTAGGGATATATTGAGTAACTTCTGGTGGAATGACATCAGCTTCTACGTGAAGTAGAACTAAGCCAGAACCCTTGGCTGAAAACATATCAGCATTTTTAATAAGGTAGTCAACCGCTTTTACGCTGTGCTTTGAACCATCAATTGATGCTAAAACCTTCATGTTATCTCCCTAATTTTTTAATCTTACTTTTATATATTAAGCCATATTTAATACTGACTTAGATTTTTGGCTTATTTGTTGCTGAGCTTGGCATGAGTTAATGGCTTTCAAGCTAATTGGCATTTGCTTGTTTTTACAACTAAAGTTATTGAACTACTTTAGTTATTTAAATTTTTTTGAGTGAGTTGCTAAGCGTTGTAAAGCGCTCTTGCCCCTCTTGGGTGAGTTTGATAAATTTTGATCGATTGTCTGGGATCGTCTCAAACATTAGCAAGTTTTTAGAAGTTAACTTTTTGAGTGCGGCATGCACGGTTGCTGGTGATGCAATATCTGACATGGCAAGGAGATCAGATACGCAAATTTGTTGTTTTTTTTCTTCCGCAAAAAGGATCGCGTTGAGGATTTTTATTTGAAATAAGTCCAAACCGTAACTTTCGTTAACAGCAGTTTCATGTTTAAGATAAGAGATATAAGCATGAAGCTTTTGATTAATCTCGATAATATTTGCCTATCTCGTTAATTTATGTAAATTAAATATTACAGACTTTATTTGATCCTATTTTATAAATGTTATAAATTAGTTTTAAATACTGTTGAAAACGAAGAAATCAAGGGTTTATGGAAGAAGAATATTACGATAAAGCAACCCGATTACTCGATATTATTTATGATTTGGTGGAGTCTGGCCAAATTGACGGGCCAGAAGCGTTGCCATTCAGTATCGACACCTCAGGAGAGATTTCCTTGCACCATGTCTTGGATGAGGAGTTATCGAAAGACTCTAACCGCGATCTTAAAGGTTGGGTCGAAGTTAATATCAAAGATCTATTCTGATCACCTCCAACAAAATAACTAGATAGTTACCTAGTGACTCAATCATTTAATTTTTGGCAATAAAAAACCACCGAAGCTTACGCTGAGGTGGTCTTGAATTTGCATCTATTGATGCTAGCAGATGGTGGGTCGGGCGAGATTCGAACTCGCGACCAACGGATTAAAAGTCCGCTGCTCTACCGGCTGAGCTACCGACCCATCTTGCGAAAAAAAAGATTATAGCGGACTTTTGGAATAAGAGCTAGATTTGTCGAGATTTGGCTACAGGAGGGTTCTTGGCGAAATAGTTTTTAATGCCTTTTAAGATGCTTGAGGCAATCTGCTCTTGATACTCTTGGTCGTTCAGCCTCGCCTCTTCCTCGGGGTTGCTAATGAACGCGGTCTCTATCAGGATGGATGGAACATCGGGGGCTTTTAGTACTGCGAAGCTCGCTTGTTCAACGTGAGGTTTATGAAGTTTTGCAAAACTTCCGATTTGTTTAAGAACGGCATCACCCAATTTCAGGCTGTCTTTGATTTGAGCTGTGGTCGACATATCAAGCAGTAGTTGAGCAACTTGCCGATCTTGTGACTTGATATTGAGGCCGCCAATCATGTCCGCGCTATTTTCTTTGTTGGCTAACCAGCGTGCTGCGGTACTGGATGCTCCTTGCTGCGATAACGCAAATACGGAGGCACCTCTTGCATTAGGTCTTACAAAGGCATCGGCATGAACAGATACGAATAGGTCAGCTTTGACGCGCCGAGCTTTATTAACCCGCGTATGAAGCGGTACAAAGTAATCGCCATCCCTAGTGAGATAAGAGCGCATATCGGGTTCTTGTTCAATTTGCGCTTTGAGCTTTCTGGAGATCGATAAAACAATATCTTTTTCTCTGGAACCTCTTTTGCCAATGGCACCTGGATCCTCCCCGCCGTGACCCGGATCAATGGCAATCGTTAGGAGCCGACGATGCTGAGACTTATCAGTCGCAGCAGGTGCTTTTGGATGAGGTGTTTGTTTTTCGATTTCTTTATTGGCAAAAGCGGCAATAGGATCTTCCGCGTCAAGCGCAGCAGATTTTTTAGAGCTATTTTTAACGAGCGCCATCAAAGGGTCATTGGCTACTGTTGGATACAAATCAAATACCAAGCGATTTTGATAGTTGCCAACTGGATCAAGGGTAAACAATTGAGGCTGAACACTTTCTTTGAGGTCAAAGACGAGGCGCACAACTTTAGGTTGAAATTGACCAACGCGAACTTGAGCCACATAGGGGTCGTTATTTTTAACTTTAGCAACCAGTTCCCTGAGTGTGTTGGTCAGCTCAATACCCTCTACATCGACAACCAAGCGATTGGGGTTGGTGAGTAACTGATGGCTGACATTAAGGCGTTCATCCGACTCTAAAGTCACGCGCGTGTAGTCTTCAGCGGGCCACATCCGAACGGCTAATAGCTTGGCTCCCCAAGCTAGTTGTGCGGGTCCTAAAAAAACAAGTGCGCTGGTTTGTGCAATTTGCTTGAGTAAGTCTCGACGCTTATGGTTTCTGGGAAGCAACTTCATGAGACTAAATAGTGCCCGACGGGTGTATGCGCGGTTAATTTCAGCGAGCGGTTGTCATCATGATCAGTTTCTAAATGAATCGTGAGATCAAATGGAGGGAGTGTGCCTTCCGCCTTCTCGGGCCATTCGACTAAACAAATTCCGGGATTCGATAAGGTTTCTTTAAATCCAGCGTCAATCCATTCCTCAGGATAGTTCATGCGATACAAGTCGAAGTGATGTATCTGTAAATTTTTACCAGTTGTTTTCAGGATTGTATTTTGTGGAGTGATTACAACCTCGTACGGTTCACACAAAGCATAAGTCGGGCTTTTAACTTTCCCCATATGACCCAAAGACTTTAGCAAGTACCTTGTAAAGGTTGTTTTACCAGCACCTAGATCACCGATAAGTGCAATTCTCAGAGAGTATTCAGATTGTTCGGTCAATAGCTCTTGAATTTTCACGCTTAAATCCGACGCAAATTGTTCTGTATCTGCTTCAGAGTGAAGTACTTGTGATTTTTCTGTCATGGCAACCTACAATCTCATCATGGAAGTAAAAACATCATGAATTCTCGTTCTCAATCTGAATTGGATTGGATCAATCAAATTGATTGGTTGAGAGAAGAAGCTCGTGCGCTTGATTTTGGCGATATTAAAGTTTCTGACACGGATTTGAGTCAGGCTGGGCCAAAATTGCGAGAGTGGTTGGATGCAGGTTGTCACGGTGATATGAATTATATGAGCGAGCACGCTCATTTGCGAGCGGATCCTTCAAAACTTCATCCCGGAACTATTCGAGTATTAACGGTGCGAATGGATTACTTGCCGGATAACGCCCCCATGCGAACGGCTTTAGATTGGCGCCAAAAGGAAATGCAAAAGCTAGAGCAGGGTGAGCAAGCTGTTGTGGCCATGTATGCAAGAGGACGTGATTACCATAAGGTACTTCGCAACCGTCTGCAGACCTTGGCTGATCGTATTGCGTCAAAAATTGGACCTTTTGGCTATCGTGTTTTTGTCGATTCTGGTCCTGTCATGGAAGTGGAACTAGCTCAGAAATCCGGCTTGGGTTGGCGTGGCAAGCACACGCTACTATTAAACCGTGAAGCGGGCTCCATGTTTTTCTTAGGTGAAATTCTTGTTGATGTTCCTTTCCCAGTCGATGCACCTGTCACTAGTCATTGTGGTGAATGCTCCGCTTGTATTGATATCTGTCCCACTCAAGCGATTACAGGACCGTATCAGCTGGATGCAAGACGTTGTATTTCTTATTTAACGATTGAGAGTAAAGGGCCTATTCCTCTTGAGTTGCGCCCTTTGATGGGCAATCGAGTTTATGGCTGCGATGATTGTCAGTTGGCTTGCCCATGGAATAAGTTTGCCCAGTTGAGCCAAGTGCCTGACTTTTTGCCTCGCCATCACTTGGATCATGTTTCTTTATTAGATTTGTGGTCTTGGTCTGAAGAGGACTTTCTAAGTCGACATGAAGGTAGCCCTATCCGACGAATTGGCTATGAAGCCTGGCAAAGGAATCTAGCAGTAGGTATGGGTAATGCTTTGAGATCCGATGCTGTGAGTGAGCAAGACAAACAATTGATTGGTAACGCTTTGCAGAAGCGACGTCAATCATCTACGCCTTTAGTCTTGGAGCATCTTGAGTGGGCGCTGAAGCAAATAAGCAATCAAGTTAATTAAATAATCATGCTGCCAAATGCAATGAGAGCATTTTTCCTAATAAAGCAATAAACTCCGCACATGCATTTGGATAAACAAGTTCTCCTTAAAGGCGCTAAAGATGCTTTTGGCGCACCTGCCGCCGTGTTGTTTGCCGGTATGGTGGGTTTTGGCGCGATGGGGCAAGCCAATAACTTGGATATCTGGTTAACCAGTGCCACCAGTTTTTTTATGTTTGCGCTGCCAGGGCAAGTGGTGTTAATTGAGATGATCGTGCTGGGCTCTTCTGGCGTTGCGATTGCTTTTGCGGTGACCTTAACCGCCACGCGTTTTTTCACTATGTGTTTGACGTTGTTTCCTCAGTTCCCAGAAAAACAACGCAGTTCTTTTTATTACGTATTGGTGCATTTCATGGCGATGACTTCATGGGCCGTTGCTATGAGGGACTTTCCTAAAATTGATCCCGAAAAGAGATTGGCGTATTTCACAGGATTTGCTTTAGTTTGTTGGGGTGTATCGACTCCTGCTACAGCCTTGGGTTATTTAATTGCAGGGCAGGTACCTACTTATTTAAGTTTAGGAATGGTTTTTATCAATCCGCTATTTTTTCTTTTAACTTTTACTGAGGTTAGGCCTAGAGCCAATCGCATCGCAATTCTGTTGGGCGCCGTGATTGGTCCGGTTTCTTATCTTTGGTATCCCGACTACTCTTTGTTAATTGCAGGTTTGGTTGGGGGCACGATTGCTTATAGTTTTGATCGCTACTTGAGAGGAAAGAAACTTGCCAGAAACATCTGATCTCTCAACTATGTTTAACGATGCGGGTATGTGGGCGGCGCTTATTGCTGCTTGCATTGGAACTTACTTATGGCGTGGGTTAGGCGTTTTCTTATCTGGCAAGATTAGCCAAGATAGTGAATTATTTAATTGGCTATCCGCTGTTACATACGCCATGGTGGCTGCACTGACCTTAAGGATTATTCTTTTGCCAGTCGGCCTCTTAGCCACAGTGCCGATGCCTATTCGGATTGGTGTGACTGTTTTGGCTGTTTTGGTGATGATTTCGAAAAAGGAAAAAAGAATGGTGCCTGCTTTACTGACAGGCACCATTGGTTTGGTACTTTATGGTTTATGGATTAACTACATTTAGATTGCTCATTCGAGTAAATCAATCCACTCGCCATGAAAAAGAATTAATCTTTTTTACAGGTTTTAATGCCTAGTAATGGGTAAGCTGGGCAGAAGCGGAAAACGCCTGTTGCCAAAGGGATTAAACCCAACCAACCCCACATGCCAATCACATTTGTAATCGCCAAAATAACTAATAGTGCGCCAACAGCGATTCTTAGGGTGCGGTCAATACCGCCAACATTTGCTTGCATAATGATTCCTTTAAAAAATGAACTTATTTGCCACAGTAGGTGGCGTACAACAATGCCATTACCGAAATGGCAATGGGGCTTGAAAGCTTGTAATAAATTTGTTTACCACTGCGTCTTGTTGAAACAACTTCTTCTTTGCGCAAGATCGCTAACTGTTGCGACAATGTGGGCTGTTGAATTTTCGTCAACTCCTCTAACTCGCCAACGCATTTTTCGCCTTGACTGAGTTGGCACAAAAGCATCAAACGATCTCTATTCGCTAATGTTTTCATCATGCGACATGCGTTGTCTGCATTCTGTCTCATGAGAGACAAATCAATTGCACTGAATTCCAGGTTGCTAGGGATTGCTTGCTCGTCCATCAATAAATGCCTTTAATTAACACATAAATAATATTATATATTTAATTTAAATATATTGTTTTTAATTAGCTTAAAAGCTAACTGTGGCAAAGAATCCATCTAAAACCCTGTTTCTGTAGAATGACGGTATCGAAAGATGTCCAAAAAAACTTATAAATCATTGAGGAGCAGAACATGCCAGGTCAAAAACCTTATTTAAATCAAGCAGACGCGCAAAAAATATTAGCCGCAGCCAATGCTCATGCCGATAAAAATAACTGGGCAGTCAGTATTGCAGTTGTTGATGATGGTGGTCATCTGCTTGGATTTACGCGCCGTGATGGTTGCCCAACTATTTCGACTTATATCGCTCAAGAGAAAGCTAAAGCTTCAGCATTGGGTCGTCGTGAGAGCAAGATTTATGAAGATATCATCAACGGCGGGCGTCAATCTTTCATGAACGCAACACCTGTTCTCAGTGGCACTCTTGAGGGTGGCGTCAATATTGTTGTGGATGGGCACACGATCGGTGCTGTAGGTGTTTCAGGTGTTAAATCAACTGAAGATGCTGAAATTGCTAAAGCAGGTATTGCAGCTCTCTAATGAGCTATTGAAGAAAAGCATGCATCTGTACTCATAGAGAGTCATAATAGAGCCCTGTGAGTACAGAACAAAACATTCCCCCTGTAGAAGAAGATCTAACGTTTGCCAATTTTGGCTTTGCAGAACCTATTCTGCGTGCCATTCTTGAGCAGGGCTATACCAAGCCTACGCCGATTCAAGCGCAAGCTATGCCGCATGTCATGCAAGGTCGTGACGTGATGGGAGCAGCACAAACTGGAACAGGTAAAACCGCTGCATTTGTTTTACCAATTCTCCAGAACATTTTGCCTTTGGCTAGTAGTAGTGCGTCTCCTGCGCGCCATCCGATTCGTGCTTTAGTTTTAACGCCAACTCGTGAGTTAGCTGATCAAGTCGCTGACAACGCCTTCAAATATGCCAAGTACACCGATATCAGAACCGCTGTTGTTTTTGGTGGTGTTGATATGTCAGCGCAAACGGCCTTATTGAGATCGGGTGTGGAATTATTAATAGCTACACCGGGACGCTTGTTAGATCACATCACACAAAAAACAGCTAATTTGTCGCAAGTGCAGTTTTTAATTTTGGATGAAGCCGACCGCATGTTGGATATGGGCTTCTTGCCTGACTTGCAACGCATCATCAGCTTGATTCCTGCGCAAAGACAAACATTGTTATTCTCTGCAACGTTCTCACCAGAGATTAAAAAATTAGCGCAAAGTTATTTGCGTGATCCTGTCACGATTGAAGTGGCACGCCAAAATGCAGCTGCAGACACTGTTCAGCAAATCATTCACATGGTGCCTTCCGAACAAAAGAAGGATGCCGTAATCAAAGTTTTAAACGCGCGTATTCAAAAAGGGTTGTCGCGTCAGGCCATTGTCTTTACGAACAGCCGTATCGGTTGCAGCAAATTAGCCAGCGCATTAGAGCGCGGTGGCATCAAAGCTGGTGCAATCCATGGTGATAAGAGCCAGATCGAGCGGATGCAAATTTTAGAGTCATTCAAGAGTGGCAAGATGGATGTGCTCGTTGCAACGGATGTTGCAGCTAGGGGACTTGATATTGCCGATATGCCTTGTGTGATCAATCACGAGTTGCCATTTAATGCAGAAGATTATGTCCATCGCATTGGTCGTACTGGTCGTGCAGGTGCTCAAGGTGATGCCATTGCCTTGGTAGATCCATCAGAAGAGCGTTTGCTTGCGGATATTGAAAAGCTCATGAATCGCAAGTTGGTTCGTATGCCTGTTCCTGATCCGGCAGGCGGTGCTGGGGCTGACCCTTTCTTTTACATGCCGTACCGTGCTAAAGATCCTCAAGAGGCTTCCAAGGATGTCTCTACTTCAAGCGCCGCTGTTGCAGCCAAGCCTGGTAACCCGTCAATCAAGCCAGCGACCAAGTCTGTTGGTGCTCTTTTGGGCGCCTTCGCTAAGAAGCCTTGATGGCTTATCGCCACTCAGAGCTCTAAGATAGTCTTGTAGTTCGTTACAGCTCTTTCTAGCCATTCAGAGACGCCGTAAGCACCTCCCTCTAAAAGCTCTGGTTCAGTTAAGCCTAAATGCCTCCCGGCGCTTCTGAGGGCTTTTAAAACGTTTTCTGTGCTGTCTGTGTGGATGGCTTGTGCCATCGTTTGTTTACTGAGCTTTTCTTGGTTGTGATCAAGCACCAAGGGTAGATGTAAATACAGCGGAGTTAGATACCCTAACTGTTGCTGCAAATAAATTTGTCGGGGTGTGTTATCTAATAAGTCGGCACCTCTGACAATGTGGGTGATGCCTTGAAGAGCATCATCAACCACCACTGCCAATTGGTAGGTAAAAATACCATCAGCACGTTTTAAAACAAAATCACCCACCGCCTGTCGAAGCGACTCATCTTCAACCAGCAATCGCCAAGCACAGGGCGGTACTATGTCTTTTCGATCGCGACAGGTCCCTGGATAAATTAATTCTTGATGCCGTTGTTTTTTGATGCCTTGAGTATGCCAAGCATCTTCAATTTGTTTCCGAGTGCAGCGGCAAGCAAAAGCCTGATGGGCTTCTATGAGTTGATCAAGCGCAGCTTGATAGTAGGCTGTTCTTTTGGATTGATAGACCACGTCACCATCCCAATGTAAGCCACAGGCTAAAAGCTGTTGTTGGATGATTTGATCCGAACCAGGGATGCACCTTGGTAAATCTAGGTCTTCTATCCGTAAAAGCCACTTTCCACCATGTGCCCTGGCGTGGAGCCAGCTACCTAGGGCGGTCGCGAGCGACCCTGCGTGCAGAGCGCCTGTGGGTGAAGGTGCGAAGCGACCAAGGTAATTGCAAGTCAACATAGCTAAAATGATCTCATGTCTTTAAATACTAACTTTGTCCATCTGCGTCTCCATTCGGAATATTCCATTGTGGATGGGGCTGTACGGATAGATGATGCCATTTCTGCCGCCGTTAAGGATGGAATGGGTGCTTTGGCGCTCACAGATTTGGGTAATGTTTTTGGTTTAGTGAAGTTTTATCAGGCTGCGCGTAAAGAAGGTATTAAGCCTATTGTAGGCAGTGATGTTTGGATTACCAATCCGGATGATCGGGATAAACCTTTTCGTTTGCAATTACTAGTCAAAAATCATCAAGGTTATTTGAACTTGTGTGAATTGCTGACCAAGGCCTCATTAACGAATCAATACAAGGGTCGCGCTGAAGTCGATCCGATTTGGTTCAAAGAGCATGCCAATGGTTTGATAGCTCTATCTGGGGCGCGCTTTGGTGATGTAGGTGTTGCTCTTTTAGCGGATCAGTTATCGGAAGCCGAGGATCGTGCCAAAGTTTGGGCGGCTTATTTCCCTGAATCGTTCTATATTGAAATTCAAAGGGCAGGGCATCCACAAGATGAAACTCATCTCCATGCTGCGGTTCATCTAGCTCATCAATTGAAGTTGCCAGTGGTTGCTACTCACTCGATTCAGTTTATGAAAGCAAGTGACTACAACGCGCACGAAGCCCGAGTTTGTATTGCTGAAGGTGAGATTTTAGCGAACCCTAAGCGGGTGCGTAAATTTACAGCAGAGCAATATTTCAAGACGCAAGCAGAAATGCAGGCTCTTTTTTCAGATATACCTGTAGCGATCACTCATAGTGTTGAAATTGCTAAGCGTTGCAATCTAAGTCTGACACTTGGCAAGCCGCGATTGCCTGATTTCCCAGTGCCCCAGGGCATGACCTTGGATGAATTTTTGTTAGATAAAGCGATGGATGGTTTATCAAAGCATTTATTGCATCTCTATCCTGATGAAGTTGTTCGTGAGGAGCAGCGACCAACCTACGAAGCTCGCTTAAAGTTTGAAGTCAATACGATTGCTCAAATGGGATTCCCGGGTTACTTCTTGATTGTTGCTGACTTTATCAATTGGGCCAAGAACAATGGCGTTCCTGTGGGTCCTGGTCGTGGATCGGGTGCAGGTTCTTTGGTGGCTTATTCGTTAGGCATTACGGATCTTGATCCACTTCGTTACAACTTACTATTTGAGCGCTTCTTAAATCCAGAACGTGTTTCCATGCCCGACTTTGATATCGACTTTTGTCAGCATGGGCGCGACCGAGTGATTGCCTATGTAAAAGATAAGTATGGCAAAGATGCTGTTAGCCAAATTGCCACCTTCGGTACGATGGCAGCTCGTGCTGCGATTCGAGATGTAGGTCGTGTCCTGGAGCAGCCTTATGGATTCGTGGATGGTATCTCCAAACTTATCCCCAATAAACCGGGTCAGCAAGTCACGATTGAGCAGGCGAAGAAAGATGAAAAATTATTGGCTGAGCGCGAATCGCGAGAAGAAGAGGTTAAGCAACTTCTCGGGCTCGCTCAGCAGTTAGAAGGCATGACCCGTAACGTCGGTATGCATGCGGGTGGTGTCTTAATTGCGCCAGGTAAGTTAACTGATTTTTGTCCGCTGTACACCCAAGGTAGTAAAGATGGGAAAGAGGGTAGTGACGCGGGTGTTGTGAGTCAATTTGATAAAGATGACGTGGAAGCAGTTGGTCTCGTTAAGTTCGACTTTTTGGGATTAACCACGCTCACTATTTTGGATTGGGCGGAGCGCTATATTCATCAACTGTACCCAGAGAAGAAGGATTGGCGAGTAGGCCAAGCCCCATTAGATGATCCAATTGCCTTTGATATTTTAAAAACAGCTAATACAGTAGCGGTCTTCCAGTTAGAAAGCCGCGGCATGCAAGGCATGTTGCGTGAAGCTAAACCAGATAGATTTGAGGACATCATTGCCTTGGTGGCTTTGTATCGTCCAGGTCCAATGGATTTGATCCCTTCATTTATTGCTCGTAAGCACGGCAAAGAACAAGTGCATTACCCAGATCCTCGCGTGGAGCCAGTTCTTCAAGAAACCTACGGCATCATGGTGTATCAGGAGCAGGTGATGCAGATGGCGCAGATCATCGGCGGCTACTCTTTAGGTGGCGCAGACTTATTGCGCCGTGCCATGGGTAAGAAAAAGCCAGAAGAAATGGCAGAGCACCGCCAGTTATTTAGAGATGGTTCGGCTAAGAGCGGTATGAAAACCGATAAGGCTGACGAAATCTTTGACTTGATGGAAAAGTTTGCAGGCTACGGTTTTAATAAATCGCACGCGGCTGCTTATGCTTTATTGGCATATCACACTGCTTGGTTAAAGGCACATTATCCTGCTGAATTTATGGCCGCCAACATGTCCTTGGCGATGGATGACACCGACAAGATCAAGATTCTTTATGAAGATGCTATCAACAATAAGATCAAGATCTTGCCACCGGATGTGAACGCCAGTGTCTATCGCTTCATGCCTTTGCGTGAGAACCCACAAGATCAGACTCAGGCTGCCACGATGATTCGTTATGGTTTGGGTGCTATTCGTGGAACGGGTGAGGCGGCGATTGAGCAAATTATTCAAGCCCGCGCAAATGGACCTTTTAAAGACCTATTTGATTTCTGTTTAAGATTGGATCGTCGAGTTGTTAACCGTCGCACGATGGAAGCGTTAATTCGTTCAGGTGCTTTTGATTCACTTTACGATGGCTATGACTCTCGTTCAACACTTCTGGCATCTTTACCTATTGCTATGGAAGCTGCTGATCAAGCTGAAGCTTCGGCTCAGCAGGTGAGCTTATTTGATATGGCAGGTTCTGGTGATGAACACCAACCTGAATTGGTTAAAGAGGCAGTTTGGTTTGAGAAGCGCCGTTTGCAAGAAGAAAAAACAGCTTTAGGTCTCTATTTAACAGGCCACTTGTTCGATGCTTATAAAGATGAAGTCAGTCATTTTGTGAGAACTAGCTTGAATCAGTTGACCGAAGGTAAGGATCGAATGATTTCAGGGATCATGACTTCCACAAGAAGCATGATGGGTCCTCGTGGCAAATTGATGATTGCCACGATTGATGATGGCACATCTCAAATTGAAATGACGATCTATAGTGAAATCTTTGAGCCTAATCGTCATTGGTTAAAAGAAGATGAGCTCATCATTGCTAAAGTTGCTGTGACGCCTGATAAGTTCTCTGGTGGTATGCGTGTGGTTGCTGAATCCATAATGGATGTCACTAGTGCCCGGTTAAAGTTTGCCAGAAGCCTTCATGTGCAATTGCAGCCTGGCATGGATATCCAAGGCTTTAAAGAAAAACTGAGTTCCTACATTGGCAAGCAAAACCAAGGTCTTTTGATGACAGCTGATGTCATTTCAAACGGTTCTGTTTGTTTGGTGCAATTCCCCGACTCTTGGAAGATTTATCCGGATGATGACAGCATCAGAGGCCTTAGTCAGGCTTTAAGCGGTTCAGGTGTGCAAGGTGCGGTTGAAGTGAAATATGCTTGATAGCCATTTCAAATAACATCAAGTTAGTTAAGATTGATTAATTTGATGATATTGCTCTAGATAGTCTTCTGCAACTTGCCCCCAAGTTCTTTGATACGCACGAGCTGCTTTGGTGTGGCTTAGCCAACGATCACTTTCATTAACCCATGTCTCCAGGGAATCATTTAAGGATAAAACACTGCCGTGATCGGTTGATACGTCTGCAGCAGCACCGCAAGCATCTGATACGACTACGGGAACTTTGCAAGACATCGCTTCAGCGATAATCATGCCGTAGGCCTCACTTGATGCTGGGTGAATGAGTAAATCGAATTCTTGATAAAAGCGATCGCTGGGTTGCCATCCTTTAAAAGAGATGTCTCCATCAAAGTTTTTGCAAAGATCTGCCACTTCAGATTTCTCTGGACCTAACACCACTACTTTTAAATTCGGGCGCTGTTGTTTTAGTTGTTCAGCAATTTTCATGAATAGCTGAAAGCCCTTGCGGCGCCATTCTTTTCCAATAAAACCAATCGTTCCACCATCTGATGGCGTTAATCGATCGGGTCGGGTTGGCATCGATACAACGCCAGGTGTGATAGGAGATTGAATGCCTCCTGCCACTTCAGGGTAGTATGTTTGAATGGCTTTTGCGATCACTTTAGAAACTGGAATAATCCTAACGGCTTGATGGTTAAAACCACCTAACTCTTGTTTTTCTAGTTTGAGGTAAGTCCATGCTCTGATCGAAATTAACTTCCACCAGCCCTTATCTTTAATCGTTGCAAAAGGCATCGAGTGAAATGTGGTGATGTCATGTGAAATACTTCTTTCGTGACTGTGGACCACCAAGTGCTCTTTGGATTTTAAAGATTGGACGACTTGATCAACCTGTTTGGCAAAGCGCAAGTAGAGTAGCCACCTTGGCTTTTGTTTTAACTGACCTATTTCGATTACTCGAATATCGGTGTTTGAAGTTATTTGATGTGCTTTTTCGCAGACGATAGTGACCTTACAATTTCTTTTGGATAGTTCCTGGCTGAGATGCCAAACATAGGCTTCCATACCACCTACTGGTCCCCAATTTCTAACGATCTGAATAACTTCTAATGGATTCTGAGTCACAGTTTTATTTTTTTAGTTTTTGCGTTTTGGATTGCCAAGTTGCCAAAGCTTGATGTACTTGTAATAAGACGTTGCGCCATTGGATATGGCTAGAGCAAGACCGTACTGCCCATCTAGAAAACCTTTTCTGACAATATAAGTTCTAAAAAAGGCCCAAAATCCATGCAAGAGGGCTTGGGTAAGAGATCCAGTTTGCCCTTTTTTAAATGCTTGCAGGGCGGCGGCAGTAGAGTAGGTATCCACTTTCTTTAATACCTGCTCAAAGTTTCTGTAGCTGTAATGCAAAAAATGATTTTTTAAATGACCTACTGCACCATTGGGCAATAGTCGTTCATGAACCAAATGATCCGAAAATTTTGCCGTGCCTCTTTTAAAGAGACGATCCACATAGTCTGGGTACCAGCCAGAATATTTCATGAAGCGACCACAATACCAAGAGGATCTAGGGATGGCATAACAGTCTTGGCTAGAGGTGGCCGTGAGGATCTCCAAAATCTCTTTTTTGAGTTCGGGGGTCACTCGTTCATCGGCATCGATCGATAAGACCCAATCTTGGGTGGCTAGATCAAGTGCTCGGTTCTTTTGCGGGCCAAAACCAGGCCAATCAGGCGTTATTTCGACTTTGGCGCCAAAAGATTGTGCGATCGAAATCGTTTGATCAGTACTCTGACTATCAACGATAATGATCTCGTTAGCAAAAGAAACGCTCTCAAGACAGTCCTTGAGATTAGCTTCTTCGTTTTTAGTAATTAAGATAACAGATAAGCCCATGATGGGATGTTAGCACCGGTGTAGGTTACGATTCAGGTTATGGACTCAAATAGTATCAATATTAGTACTCAAACAGCGCTCAAACGCATCCTTAGATATGCCATCCCTCATAAGGTGGCTGTGGTGCTGGCGCTGGTGGGTTTGGCCATTGTGGCAGCCTCTGAGACCGCCATTCCAGCCCTCCTAAAGCCTTTATTGGATCGTGGCTTCACGGGGCAGCTTGATAACAAGTTATGGCATGTTCCTGCTTTTTTGGTGGGTTTGGCATTTATTCGTGGTTTTGCTCAATTTGGCTCTAATTACGCACTTAGCCATATCACCAACTCGGTCTTATTTAAATTACGCGAGCAAATGTTCAATCGTTTGCTTCAGGCGCCTGCTGATTTATTCCAAAATCGTTCGGCAGCGTCTTTAATTAATGCAGTTGTATTTGAGGTCAATGCTGTTTTGCAGGTCATTACAAGCATTGCCATGAACTTGGTCAGAGATAGTCTGACCGTCATTGGTTTGATGGCTTATCTTTTTTATCTTAATTGGCGTTTAACTTTATTGATTTTGATTATTTTCCCAATCATTGGTTTTATGGTGAAGTTGATTAATACACGTTTACGCAAGTTGCATAAAGTCAGTCAAGACATGACCAATGAACTTTCTTATGTCGTTGAAGAGAGCGTGGGAGGATACAAAGTTGTCAAGTTGCATGGAGGAGAAGTTTATGAGAAGCAACGCTTTGCTTTGATTGCTGATAAGTTACGTCGCTACTCGATGAAGATTGCAGTGGCAGGGGGACTTAACCAACCTCTGACCCAGTTTGTTGCTTCGATTGCTTTATCGGGCGTTCTCTTGGTGGCTTTATTCCAATCTTCTATGGCTGAAACAACTGTTGGTGGTTTTGTGGCTTTTGTGACAGCACTCATTTTGATCATTTCACCACTTAAGCATTTGGCCGATCTAAACCAACCGCTGCAACGAGGTATTGCAGCAGCAGATATGATTTTTAAGCTCATGGATCAGCCCATTGAGGAAGATCAGACTCGCCAATCTGCAGCTACTAGAATGACTAAGGTAAAAGGTGATCTGGAGTTCAAGCAAGTGCAATTTGCTTACCAGGGCATGGCAAGCTTAAATCCAGCTGATGGTTTGGTAACAAAAGAAGTTTTAAAGAATATTGATTTAAAAATACCAGCAGGTGAAGTAGTGGCGTTTGTTGGCCCTTCAGGCAGCGGTAAATCAACCTTGGTTAACTTATTACCTCGCTTCTTTAACCCAACGTCGGGATCCATTTGTTTAGATGGTGTGGATATACAAGATATTGATCTGAGGGATCTTCGTCAGCAAATGGCATTTGTGAGTCAGGATGTTGTTTTGTTCAATGACACGATTGCTGCTAACGTCGCTTATGGCGTAAAAACTCCTGAAGAGATTGACCGTGGCTTGGTTCATGAAGCATTGCAAGCAGCTAACTTGTCTGAGTTAATTAAAGAGTTGCCAGAGGGTATTGACGCCCAGGTGGGGGATAACGGCAATCGCTTGTCCGGTGGTCAGCGTCAGCGTTTGGCGATTGCGAGAGCGATTTATAAAAATGCACCGATCTTAATCTTAGATGAAGCCACCTCGGCTTTGGATTCGGAATCAGAACGTCAAGTCCAAGAAGCTCTGGAGACCTTGATGCAAGGTCGTACGACGTTGATGATTGCTCATCGTTTATCCACGATTGAGAACGCTAATCGAATTGTGGTGTTAGACCATGGCAAGATTGTTGAGAATGGCTCACACGCCGAGTTGATGGCTCAAAACGGCCTTTACGCGAGTTTGCATCGATTGCAGTTCTCGCATGCTTAATGAGTAAAATTCTTGGCAAGCATAGCTAAGTAGGCTTCAAATCAAACTGAATTTTTTTACCAAGAGCAACAGCAGCGCTTGCTAGTGTTGCTAGAGTTAAACTGGTATCAGTTTGATCCAAGAGTCTGTTTAAGGCAGCTCTACTGGTTTTCATTTTTTTCGCCAAGGAGCTTTTTGTTAGATTTTGAGCAATCATGGCTTGTTCGATTTGCCAGGCGATCACTCTTTTAACAGCAATTGCTGTTGCCTCATGAAGCATATCTTCCTCAATAAGCAAATCATCTAGACGACTACCGATATTTTTTTTATTCATTTTCGACCTCTCAATACTTTTAATCTATCCATTGCAATCTTGATATCTTGCTTAGGAGTTTTTTGTTGTTTCTTAATAAAACCATGAACCAAGATAATTAACTTAGGCTGAGTTACAAACAAAACACGCGCAATTCTTGATTCAAGATTAGATCTAATCTCCCAAATATCTTTTTCTAAGTGACGAACTAATGGCATTCCAATTGGCCAACCATACTGAACAGTTTTAATATCTGTTCCGATAGTTCTTCTCTCATTCACATCAAGAGACTTTAGCCAATCACGTACAGGCTCAGCTCCATTATTGGATCTGAAAAAAATACATCTAAAAGTGGGGTAATAGGCATGCATTAGTGTACCATTTTTGATACACAAAGATAAAACTTTTAACTCAAAACAATATCGTATTGCTCTTGGTTAAAGCTTGACTCCGCTTGTAGTCGAATTGGTTTTTCAATGAAATCAATCAACTGTGCAATATGACCGCTTTCTTCTTCTAAGAAGCGGTCAATGACGTCAGCGCTTGCAATGATTCTAAATTCTTTCGGGTTGAACTGACGGTGCTCTCTCAGCACCTCTCTTAAGATTTCATAACAAATACTTTGAGCCGTTTTAACTTGACCCTTGCCTTGGCAAACTTCACAAGGTTCACAGAGTAAGTGAGCCAAGGACTCTCGGGTCCTTTTGCGGGTCATTTCAACCAAGCCTAAAGAGGAAAAAGGATTGATAGAAGTTTTAGTTCGGTCGCGACTTAAGTTTTTGCCAAGCTCTTCTAACACCGCTTGTTGGTGTTCGGAGCTGTGCATATCAATAAAGTCAATGATGATGATGCCGCCTAGATTTCGTAAGCGCAGTTGGCGAGCAATCGTTTGAGCAGCCTCTAAATTGGTTTTATAGATCGTGTCATCAAATTTTTTAGCGCCTACATAGCTGCCGGTGTTCACATCAATGGTTGTCATCGATTCTGTTTGATCAATCATCAAATATCCACCGGACTTGAGATCAACTCGACGACCTAAGGCGCGATTGATTTCTGACTCGGTGTCATACAAGTCAAACAAAGGTCTTTCGCCACGATATAAAGTGAGCTTCTCTAGCTGGTTGGGCATGAAGTATTTAGCAAACTCTTTTAATTTTTCAAGGTTCTCTAAAGAGTCAATTCTGATTTGGCCCGTGGCATCAGTGGCGAGATCTCGTAAGACGCGCTCGGATAAGCTGAGGTCTTGATGAAGCAGGCTGGGTGCTGGCAAACGAAGACTATGGTCTTTGATCTTTTTCCAAGTGGCACCAAGATAAGTAAGGTCATTTAAGAGTTCTTGATTATCAGCATCTTCAGCACTAGTTCTTAAGATATAGCTGCCTTGTTCGCCATCAGGCAGCATGGCTTGAAAGCGTTGCTTGAGAGCGTCACGATCTTCTTGATTTTCAATCTTCTGAGAGATGCCGATTTGATTGCCATTGTCTTCTTGTGGCAGATAAACCAAATTACGACCAGCAATACTGATGTGAGTGCTTAAGCGTGCACCTTTGGTACCCAATGGATCTTTTAAAACTTGAACCAAAATGGTTTGCCCATCAAATACCAGTTTTTCAATCGGGGTATTGTCAGATTTGGAGTTTTTAGGCATCCAAAGATCTGCTACATGTAAAAAAGCAGCTTTATCGAGGCCAATGTCTATAAACGCTGATTGCATGCCAGGAAGAACACGAGTGACTTTGCCTAAGTAGACATTACCAACAATGCCTCGGCTTTGACTGCGCTCAATATGAAGCTCTTGCACCATCCCTTGCTGAATGAGTGCAACCCTGGTTTCTTGAGGGGTGATGTTAACGAGTATTTCTTCAGTCATGGCGCAATAAATTAGGTGATCAACGAGAGGTATGCAGTGCAAACTGCACATCCGCTTTTTGCAGCAATTGGGCTGTTTCAAAAACCGGTAGCCCCATAATACCGCTGAAGCTGCCTTGGATGTTTTCAATGAAACAAGCGGCCACCCCTTGGATGCCGTAAGCGCCTGCTTTACCCATTGGTTCACCGCTTGCAATATAGGTGGCTATGAGATCTTCATCCAGCGTTTTAAACCTGACCTCTGAGCTAGAAACTGCTAATAAAGGCATCGGATGGCTAAGGCTATCGTTTATTTGCATAGCAATAGCTGTATGAACCTGATGTGTTTGACCGCTCAACAGGCGAAGGATGCGTTGGGCATCTTCCGGGCCTTCCGGTTTACCCAAGATACTTTCTTGTCCATTGAGGCTAATAGCTACAGTTGTGTCCGCGCACAAGATTGGAGCCCATGGGAGTTGGCGTTGATTTAATCGTTGGTGTGCGGCTTCTAGTTTGGCTAAGGTGACCCTCTTGACATAATCTAGAGCGGGTTCATTTGACATGGTTGATTCAAGTGCCTCTGCATCTTCATCAGCTCCAGGAAGTAATAGCTCAAAATGAACGCCGATTTGTTGGAGCAGTTCCTGACGTCTTGGACTTTGTGAGGCAAGGTAAATAAAGGGCTGCATGCTGGCTTAACTAGTTAGTGAGTCGCTCATTAAACGCGATGATAGGGGTGACCTTGTATGACCGTCCAGGCTCGGTAGAGTTGCTCTACTAAGATCACTCTGGCCATGGCGTGAGGCAATGTCATGCTAGAAAGACGTAGCATGGATTGAGCTTCTTTTTTCAGCTCTGGATCAAGGCCATCAGCTCCGCCAATCAGCAAAACAATATCTTTACCATTTTGGCGCCAATCACTCATTTGATTAGCTAGATCTTGTGTTGAGACATCCTTGCCGCGTTCATCCAGCGCAATGATGTGGCAACCCTTTGGGATCGCCTCGCGTATCTTGACCGCTTCTTTAGCGGGATTGAGATCCGGTTTCAGTTCTTTGATATGGATAGCGCAGTCGGCTGGCATGCGCTTGACGTAATCTTGGGTCGCTGTTTCAGCCCAGGCAGGCATTTTGTGACCTACAGCGATGACCCAAAGTTTCATAAATTCAAAAAATAATTAAAGCAATTACTCTTCGTCGTCTTCAGGTTCGCTTGCAAAGCGCTTGGATGTCTTGGCGCCACCATTAAGGGTCACGCGAACAGGCTTGCTACCCCAAATACCCTCTAATTGATAATAAGAGCGCAGCATTGGTTGAAGAATGTGAACCACGATATCACCGCAATCCACTAAAACCCATTCGCCTGTTTCTAAACCTTCAACAGAAATAACATCGCCACCTTTTTCTTTAACGGATTCTTTAACCGACATCGCTAAAGATTTAGTTTGGCGGTTACTGCTACCGGTTGCGATGATCACGCGATCAAATAACTCGCTGAGTTTGGTCGTGTCATAGACGCGGATATCTTGAGCTTTAACATCCTCAAGGGCATCAACTATCGTGCGTTGTAATTTGCGAAGATCCATTATGTATTTCTATAAAGACCTTTAGCTTCGATGTACTCGAGTACTAAAGGGGGTATTGCATCTGCCAGTTCATCCCACGAGGTTTGGTTGTAAAAACCATCACGTAGGTTGCTAGACGCAAGATTAATCTGCAAGTTTTGATCAAACAAAACATGTCCGTATGGGTTCAATTGTAACAATTGAGGATTTTCTGTCCTTTTATCTGCAAAAAGACCTTCTTTAACACCCTCAGCATTGACTGCAAAAGAGCTTGGATCCTCAGTTGGGCGGCTCGCAACAGCCAAATGAACGTATTTAGGTAACTCTGGCCATTGGTGCCATGTTTTCAGATTGAACCAACTATCTTGACCCATTAACCAGGTGATCGAGGCATCAGGGCCATAAAGAGCTCTGATTTCTTTAGCCGTATCAATCGAATAACTTGGACCTTCTCTGGCCATTTCTAGGGTACTGATTTCAATTTTTGTATAAATGTGATGATCGACAAATAAATCATGCAGAGTTTCAATGGCATATTCACTCATGGCTAAACGGTCTTTAGCTGGTGTGATGTCAGAGCCTTTTTGCCAAGGTTGCCCCGCAGGCATCCAAATAATATGGTCGAGTTGCAAAATACGAGAGAAGTGTTCCGCTAAGCGAAGATGTCCCCAATGCGGCGGATCAAATGTACCACCCAAAATACCAATCGATTTCCGTTTTTTAATATCGCTCACGGATGGATCCAATCTTTTGGTTTCAAGAAGTCGCTATAAAGACGTGCTTCAGGACTATTAGCTTCTGGCTTCCAGTCATAACCCCAACGAACAATAGGGGGCATCGACATTAAGATGGACTCCGTTCGACCGCCTGATTGCAAGCCGAATAACGTACCTCGATCAAATACCAAATTAAATTCAACATAACGACCACGACGGTAAGCTTGGAACTCTCTTTGAGATTCTGTGTAGGGATCGTTTTGGTGTTTTTTGACAATTGGCAAATAGGCATCTAAAAAAGCATCGCCGACAGAGCGAGTCATTTCGAAACTCTTATCAAAGCCTAAATCACTAAAGTCATCATAGAAAATGCCACCAATGCCACGCGGTTCATCACGATGTTTTAAATAGAAGTACTCGTCACACCATTTTTTAAAACGTGGGTGCAACGTAGGATCAAATCGATCCAGTGAATCTTTGCAGGTTTGATGAAAGTGTTGGCAATCGGTCGCGTCGCCATAGTAAGGTGTTAAGTCCATGCCGCCACCAAACCACCAAACAGGATCCTTGCCTTCTGATTGAGCAATGAAGCAACGCACATTCATGTGCACTGTGGGGATGTGTGGGTTGCGTGGATGAAATACTAGCGATACGCCCATAGCTTCAAATGAGCGACCCGCTAATTCTGGGCGGTGAGCCGTCGCTGAAGGTGGCATGGAGTTACCCAAGACGTGAGAAAAACCAACTCCACCACGCTCCAAGATATTGCCGTTCTCTAGGATGCGTGAACGACCATTGCCCTGGAGTTTGGCATCCGATGGTTTTGTCCAAGAATCTTCGACAAAGCTTTGTCCATCCAGTTCGCCCATAGCCAAAGTGATGCGATCTTGTAGTCCTAGAAAGTAATCACGCAAAATTTTCGTATCAATAGTTTTTGACATATTAAAGTGCTCTGTATCCAATATCACGTCGGAATTGCGCGCCATCAAATTTAATTTGATCGACAATGGCATACGCTTTTTGTTGTGCACCGCGAGTAGTGTGATCTAAACCAACCACGCAAAGAACTCGTCCACCAGACGTCTTTAATTGATCGCGATCCATCGTGGTGCCAGCATGGAATGTCACATGATCAGGACCGTCTGCAGGGATCCCAGAAATAACATCCCCTTTGCGAGGTGTTTCAGGGTAGTTATGAGCAGCCATAACTACGCCAAGAGCAATCCTTGGGTCCCAGTCTAGTTCCACCTCATTCAACTTGCCATCTACAGCGGCATCCAGGGCGACTAAAAAATCGCTGCGTAAGCGCGACATGATCGGTTGTGTTTCTGGGTCACCCATGCGGCAATTAAATTCTAAAGTTTTGGCTTTGCCAGATTCATCAATCATTAAGCCTGCGTATAAGAAGCCCGTAAATGGAATGCCATCTGCAGCCATTCCTTTAACGGTTGGCATGATGATTTCTCGCAAAGCGCGAGCATGAATTTCTGGAGTGACAACGGGTGCAGGGGAGTAGGCACCCATGCCACCCGTGTTAGGACCAAGATCTGCATCGAGTAAACGCTTGTGATCTTGACTGGTCGCGAGTGCTAAAACGTTATGACCATCTACCATCACAATGAAGCTCGCTTCTTCACCACGCAAAAATTCTTCAATCACCACGCGTGCGCCAGCATCGCCCAACTTGTTGTCAGATAGCATCATGTCAATGGCGCCGTGAGCTTCTTGTAGAGTCATTGCCACCACCACGCCTTTGCCAGCAGCCAAGCCATCCGCTTTAATGACAATCGGTGCGCCCTTGGCATCAATATAAGCATGAGCTTCTTTGATGTCAGAGAAAGTTTGATATTCCGCAGTTGGAATGTTGTGACGTTTCATGAATGCTTTAGCAAAGTCTTTAGAAGACTCGAGCTGAGCAGCTTTTTGTGTTGGACCAAACACACGTAAATTTTTAGCTCTAAAAATATCAACGATACCGCCAGCTAAAGGAGCCTCGGGACCTACCACCGTCATGTAGATTTTTTGTTCTTCAGCGAACTTGGCTAGCTCGTGTAAATCAGTCATGGGAAGATTTTCAATGCCCATGTTCTTTGCAGCTGCTGTTGCCGTGCCGCCATTACCAGGAGCAACAAATACTTTTTGCACTTTAGGTGATTGAGATAGTTTCCATGCTAGTGCATGTTCACGACCGCCTGAGCCAATAACTAGGATATTCATATTTTTTCGCTTATTTGAATTTGAACTTGAATCTGTTTTTAATTTTTTAAAAAGATAAGGGCAATATCTTTTAACTATTCCATCGATGCATTGGTAAAAACTTCTTGCACATCATCGAGAGACTCGAGGGCATCCAAAAGTTTTTGCATTTTTTCAGCATCGTCACCCGTTAACTCTGACTCGGCATCAGGACGCATGGTAACTTCGCCTAACTCTGGTGTAAAACCTTTGGCGATCAAGATATCTTTGATAGCAGCAAACTCGTAAGCAGGTGTGATCACTTCAATCGAGCCATCTTCCTGAGGAACCACGTCATCAGCGCCGGCTTCCAACGCTGCTTCCATGAGAGCATCTTCTGAGGTGCCCGGTGCAAAAAACATGCGACCACAGTGTTTGAATAAAAAAGCAACCGAACCATCTGTGCCTAGATTGCCGCCGTGTTTGGTGAAGGCATGACGAACTTCTGCAACCGTGCGGGTCCGGTTATCGGTTAATGCATCCACAATGACTGCTGCACCATTTAAACCATAACCTTCGTAACGTATTTCTTCGTAGTTCACACCTTCTAAAGAGCCGGTGCCTCGTTGGATGGCGCGCTGCACGTTGTCATTGGGCATGTTGGAATCTTTGGCTTTATCAATGGCCAAACGCAAGCGTGGGTTGGTTGCGATATCTCCGCCACCCATTTTGGCGGCTACCGTAATTTCTCTGATCAACTTGGTCCAGATTTTTCCTCGCTTTTCGTCTTGTCGACCTTTGCGATGTTGAATATTGGCCCATTTGGAATGACCAGCCATACGTACTCCCGTGGATAACTTTTTTGAAAGAATTGCTATATATTTAGCTAAGACCGTAATTTTAGGCAAAATGAAGCTGAAATACCTAAAAACACAAAAAAATTGAATAAAAACTGGGGTATTAAGCCCAAATTAACAAAAATCAAAAGGTACAGGAGACAAAATGAGCACGATTAAAGCCAAAGCTATCAAAATGGTTGAAGTGGGCGGCCCAGAGGTCATGCATTGGGTGGATGTCGAGGTGGGTGAGCCAGGGCCTCAAGAGGTTCGTATCAAGCATCACGCTGTTGGATTGAACTACATCGATGTTTACTTCCGTAAAGGTGTTTATCCGCAACCCTTACCTGGTGCTTTGGGTATGGAAGCTGCTGGTGTGATTGAGGCAGTGGGTTCTGAAGTGAAGCATCTTCAAGTGGGTGACCGTGTTGCCTACGCTGGCAAGCCAGCAGGTGCTTATAGTCAAATTCGTGTGATGCCTGCTGAAACGGTTGTGAAGTTACCAGACGGTATTTCTTTTGAACAAGCCGCTGCCATGATGTTGCAGGGCTTAACTGTTCAGTACTTGGTGACAGACAGTTACCCAGTGAAAGCCGGAGATACAGTTTTGTTTCATGCGGCAGCCGGTGGTGTTGGCTTAATTGCCTGTCAATGGTTGAAATTATTGGGTGCCACTGTGATTGGTACAGTGGGCTCTGAAGAAAAAGCAGCTTTAGCTAAAGCGCATGGTTGCGATCACACCATTCTTTATAAATCCGAAGACTTTGTGAAACGTACTCGTGAGTTAACAGGTGGTAAGGGAGTTCATGTGGTTTATGACTCGATTGGTCAAGACACATTCATGCAATCATTGGATTGTTTGCGTCCTCGTGGCACGATGGTGACTTACGGCAATGCTTCTGGTCCGGTTGCACCTGTGGATGTCAGCATCTTAGGTGGCAAAGGTTCATTGAAGTTAACACGACCAACGGTGATGACTTATGTTCATGATAGAAGCTTATTGGAGCCGATGGCAGCCGATCTATTTGAAAAAGTTCTCAGTGGAAAAATCAAGATTGAAGTCAATCAAACTTACCAATTAGAAAACGTAGCGCAAGCTCATCGCGATCTAGAGGCACGTAAGACGACTGGTTCAACAATCTTGTTGCCTTGGTAATTCAATTCGGAGTAAACAAATGAGCACCATTGCATTTATTGGCTTGGGTAATATGGGTCGACCGATGGTTGGCTATTTGTTAAAGGCTGGGCATCAATTGCGCATCTACGCGCGACGCCCAGAAGTTTTTCAAGGAGAGGCGAAACATTTGATTGACGCAGGTGCTATCGCTTGTGCCTCACCTGCAGAGGCGGCGCAGGGTGCCGATTACATCATCACCAATGTGATGGGGCCGCAGGATGTGGCGCAAGTGTTGCACCTGACCCCTGATTCAGTCATTCAGTCCGCTAAACCAGGAGCCATTTGTATTGACCACAGTACGATTGATCCACAAAGTACCAAAGACATTGCTGCAGTGATGGCGACCAAAGGTATCGGTTACGTGGATGCTCCAGTTAGTGGTGGCGTTAAAGCAGCAACCGAAGGTAGCTTAGTCATGATGTTGGGTGGTACTGATACCGATGTGGCAAAAGTAAAAGAAATTGTTAAAAACTACACGAAGACCATGACACACATTGGTGGCGTTGGTCATGGCCAGGTAGCTAAATTATGTAATCAAATTGCTCAGGTCATCAATATCCAAGGTGTGGCCGAGTCATTGAGGTTTGCTGCGGTGAATGGCGCTGACTTACAAAAAGTATTTGAAGCCATTTCTGGCGGTATGGCAGGTAGCCGTATGTTGGATTTAATGGGTCCGAAGATGGTTGCCAGAGATTTCAAAGCAGGTATTGAAGCCCGTTTGCATGCCAAGGATTTTTTCTTGGTCAAAGATGTTGCCAAGGACGCTGGTATTGACATGCCAGCCTTGCAGACGGTGGCTTCTCAGTTAGGGAAGTTGATGGATGCCGGTTGGGGTCACGACGACACTTCTTCACTTCTTAGAGTACTTGAGGCATAATAGAAGACTTGCAAGATTTTGAAGGGCTGAAAAGTCTTTTAAAACAGGATGCAAGGTGCGCCGTGGTGGTGAAATTGGTAGACACAGGAGACTCAAAATCTCCCGCCCAAAAGGTGTGACGGTTCGAGTCCGTCCCGCGGCACCAAACAACTCTTAAAGACTAAAAGTCCACAACTTCCCATGCTTGCATACCGCCATGCTTTCCATGCTGGCAATCACGCCGATGTTTTAAAGCATTGCGTTCTTCAGCAAGTATTAGCTTATATGAATCAAAAAGACAAGCCGTATTGGGTTATCGATACCCATGCTGGTGCGGGCATGTATTCATTAGCATCCGATTACGCCAATAAAAAATCAGAATATCTCGAAGGTATTGCGCGCTTATGGGACTGTCAGGATTTGCCAAACGTATTGCAAGAGTATGTGGATTTAATTCAGCGCTGCAACGCCAAAGGTGATTGGAGTTTGTACCCTGGCTCCCCTGAGGTGATTCGTCGCTCGATTCGTGCTGATGATCGCATGCGTTTATACGAATTACATCCAACTGATTTTGATATCTTAGAAGAGCACTTTGATCGTGATCGCCAAGCTAAAGTTTTTAAAGGCGATGGCTTTGCTTCTCTGAAAGCTTTATTGCCGCCCCCTACAAGAAGGGCAGTGGTCTTTATGGATCCACCTTACGAGATCAAGTCGGATTACCCCAAGGTGATTGAGGCTCTCTCAGAGGGTCTTAAGAAATTTGCTGAAGGTGTTTATATCGTGTGGTATCCAATACTCACTCGGGGTGATCATGTGTATTTAATTGATCAAATGCGGGAACTTTCAGATAAGACGCTCAATATTTCAATGCTTGTCCAAGAGCCTGATGCACAAGGCTTTGGCATGTTGGGTAGTGGCTTATTTATCATCAATCCACCTTGGATACTTGCGGAAAAAATGCAAGAAGTGATGCCCTACCTCACTGAAAAACTAGCCCAATTTGATGGGGCTAGTTTTGAGATCAGCGCCAATTAAATTTGGTAATCGACGTTTTCACCCGACATCGCTTGGTCGACTAATTTGCGAGTTAATGTGGGAGAGAACAATTCAATAAAGGTATAAACAAAAGAGCGCAAATACGCATTTTGTTTCACCGCAATCTTAGTGACATTGTTACCAAATAAATGCCCCGCTGGAATGACCCGTAGATTGCGATCCCGATCGGCATCATAGGCAACTCCCGCGACAATGCCGATACCCATGCCGGTTTCAACATACGTCTTGATCACGTCAGCATCAATCGCTTCTAAAACAACGTCAGGCTGAAGGTTCTTACTGCTAAATGCTTTATCAATTTTGCTGCGTCCCGCGAAAGCTGGGTCGTACGTGATGATGGGGTATTCAGCCAAGTCCTCTAATGCAATATTCTTTTTGCTAAGCAGGGGGTGATCGGGTTGAACAGCAATCACGTGTTGCCATTGATACCCTGGTAAAGCCAGGAGGCCATCAACGCCAGCGATACCCTCTGTTGCAATTGCGATATCAGCTCGATCGTGGATGAGCATATCGGCTATTTGTTGGGGGCTACCCTGTTGGATGCTAACCCGGACCTTGGGGAAAAGTTTGGTGAATTCCGTTAAAACTTTTGGTAGCGCATAGCGCGCCTGTGTATGAGTTGTGGCAATGACGAAGCTACCTTGATCTTGTGCTGCAAAATCTTTACCAACACGCTTTAAAGTCTCAACTTCCATCAAAATTCTTTCAATAGAAGTTAGTATTCGCTTACCCGGTTCGGTAAGATTTCTAATTCTTTTGCCATGCCGACGAAAAATATCAACACCTAATTCATCCTCTAATTCCAAAATGGCTTTTGAAACGCCAGGCTGTGATGTGAAGAGTGTTTTGGCGGCTTCCGTCAAATTAAAGTTCTGACGCACGGCTTCTCTAACAAATCTAAATTGGTGTAAGTTCATTGTGAATAGCTTCTATATATCTTTATTAATATAAAGAAACCATTCTATATGAAGAAAAATGCAGTTGGGGATTTAAACTTTGGATACCCAGCGAATGCCAAATATGGCCAAAATAAAATATAGCAGTGCAGGTATAGATGCACTTAGGAGGGCGGGCCATTCGCCTAAGAGACCCGCATGAGAAAACAAACTATTAAATAACTGGAAGCTAATGCCCAGCATGATCCCACCAAACACCTTGTATCCAATGCCGCCCGATCTTGTTTGGAGGTAAGCAAATGGTAAGGCCAAAGCTAACATCACCAAAATAGTGAACGGGTAGATCACTTTTTTCCAGAAAGAAATGGCATAGCGCTGATAGTCTTGTTTGTTCTCTTTTAGATGATTGATGTAACTGAATAAATCAATAATGGAGAGGCGGTCAGGTTTAATTAGGAGCGCTCCCAAAAGCTGAGGGCTAACCTCTGTTTCAATCTCTAACTGATCTGATTTTTTGATTTGAGTACTAAAGCTAGGTTCTAGACGATCCGAATTGGTTAACTCTGAAAATCTTGTTTCAGTCACTTTATTTAATTGCCATTGACCATTACCAATGAATTGAACTGTTTCAGCTGTCCTAGTAATTAATAAACGATGATTAGCATCGAACTCATACATTCTGAAGCCTTTGATCGTTTCATTTTTTTCAAGTGAGCCCACGTTGATATAGCGAATACCATCTTGAATAGCCCCCTTGCCATCATTGCCACGCAATTTATCTTTGATCCAGGCGCCCGAGCGGAACTCTAAAACTTCTTTTCCTTGATTGATTGCAGCAAGGCGAACATTTTTTGAGAGGCCTTCCGTAAAGGGACCAACAACTTCGCTCATTAATAAAATTAATAAAGCAATTGGAAATGCGATTTTCATCAAGGTGGCAAGGGCTTTGCCGGTGTCCAATCCGGCAACTCTCAAAATCGTATATTCCGATTGAGCAGCCATGCTGGCCATCACGTAGATACCACCGATTAAACCCGCAATCGGTATGATTTCAACTAATCGGCTGGGCACTCTTAATAGGACTGTTAGAAAGGCCCACAATACTGTGTAGCTGCCGCCCAAGTCACCCATCTCTGCAATGAAGTCAAAGAAAATAAACAAAGACATCAAAGCAAACAAAATAAAAATAAATGCCAGGTAAATTTGTTTGGCTAGATAACGCTCGTATACCAGAGGAAATAACTTATGCCACATTGGAAGCGCCTCCAGGTGTTTTTCGCCCAATCAAACGCTTGAGTCGACCATAGAGAGTAATGGATCTATTTTGTCGATAAAAGATGAACCCTAAACCAATCAATGCACCAATGACATGCAATAGCCAGGAGCCGATCATGAAATCAATTTTTCCAGAGCCTACCCAAGCTTGCATCAGTTTGAGTAAATTGGAGTACGTGAAGTAAATCAGTACCGCCATGATCAGGGCGGTGTAACGACCTCTGCGAGGGTCAATATAGGAAAGCGGGATTGCTATGATGACAAATACCAGCGCCATCAAAGGTAAGCCAAAACGCCAAAGTAACTCACCCAAATGAATGCGATTGGGATCTTTTAGTAATTCCCAAACTGGCAAGAGTTTAGGGCTGTTAATGATCGGGTCAACTACTTTACTATCAAGTTTGACGGTGTAACGATTGAACTCTGTAATGCGGAAATCCGTATTACCAGGGGTGCCCTCATAGCGCCTGCCTGCCTCAAGAATCAAATGCTTTTCACCAGAAGGTTTATTTTCAATGTAGCCTTGTTTGGATACGGCAACGAGCTGACGGTCTTTGCCGAAATCTGTAACAAAAATATTCTTAAACGTATCATCCTGTGGATTCATGCTTTCAATGAAAAACACTCGATTGTTGCCAGAGGATTCTCTAAATTGACCTGGAGCTAACATCGAAATATCGTCACGTTGCTGGAAGCGTTGTTTGATAGTGGCTGATTGCTCGTTGGCCCAGGGTGATAGGAAGATTGAGAGGGCGCCGATGACGATACTTAATGGAATGGTGTAAGAAATGAGCGGCTTAAGAATTGTAAATAAGCTCAAGCCGGCTGTTTGCCAAATCACCATTTCAGAATCTTTGTACCAGCGGGTTAAAACCATTAAAACCGCCACAAAAATAGAAGCAGTCAGCAAAATAGGTAAATAATTGATCATCCCAAGACCAATTAAAACGATGGCATCCTTTGGGTTGGCAGTGCCACTGGCAGCGTTACCGAGCACCCGGATCATGAGGTTGGTCAAAACGAGGGTGACCAAAACCATGAACACCACGCCGATGGTGAAATTCAGTTCTTGTCGAAGGGCTCTTTTAAAGATCATAAAAAGCTAAGCTGGGCGATAATCAAGGGTATTAGTAACTTCCCTTGTGTAAAGGATAAGCATATGGAATGTAGCACGAAAGTATTTGTTGAGGGCGCTTTAGGAATTAAAGCACAGATGAATCAGGCTGTTGGCTGCTTGGTCATTGCTTTTCAGGCAGAAGATATCAAAAATGCCAAAAAGCTATCGGGTCATCTTGGCGCCTTGAATACAGCGACTCACGGCGCTATTGCAAAGGCTATTGATCAAGGTGATTTGGATACCCAGGCTGGCAGTACATTGATGCTCACCTCCACAGATGCTTGGGCTAAATTGGGCTTAAAGGCAGAACGTTTGCTGTTGGTTTGTGCTGGTGAAGAAGCAAAATTACCACCGTCATCAAGTAAGGCGGGGCATTCTTTCTCCAAATGGTTAAGCTCAGGTTTAAGGGCGTTGGTTGGGAGTTCTGCAAAAGATGCGCTATGGGTTTTTACAGCACTACCATCCAAGGATGGTTTGTCGCAGGCACGTTTATTGGTTCAATTAGCCAGAGAGCAACTGTATAAATTTGGGGCAAGGCATCCTCAATTCAAAACCAAGCCGGCAGAAAAGGCACCAAAGCTTAAGAAGCTTTTTGTTGCTAGCAATGCAAAAAACAATAAAGATTTGCAAAAAGCGCTTTCTGAAGGATTGGCTATTTCAAACGGAATGGATCTAACCAAAGATCTTGGTAATTTACCGCCGAATATTTGTACGCCGACTTACCTTGGTCAAACTGCTAAAAAATTAGCAAAGGATTATGGCTTTAAGGTTCAAGTTTTGGGGCGTAAAGAAATTGAAGCTCTCAAAATGGGTGCCTTCTTAGCGGTGACGCAAGGTGCTAAAACACCACCTCAATTCATTGTGATTCAACATCAGGGCGGCTCAGCCAAAGAAGCCCCAACAGTTTTGGTTGGTAAAGGTATTACTTTTGATACAGGTGGCATTTCATTAAAGCCTGGTGAAGGTATGGATGAGATGAAGTACGACATGTGTGGTGCAGCATCTGTGATTGGTACGATGCGCGCTATTGGTGAGTTGAAGTTGAAAAAGAATGTGATTGCAGTGGTGCCGACTTGCGAGAATATGCCATCTGGAGATGCAACCCGTCCAGGCGATATTGTCACGAGCATGTCCGGTCAAACGATTGAGATTCTTAACACCGATGCGGAAGGTCGCTTGATTCTTTGTGATGCGCTCACTTATGTAGAGCGTTTTAAACCGGCTGCCGTGATCGATGTGGCCACTCTCACAGGTGCTTGTGTGATTGCTTTAGGTGGCGTTCACTCCGGCATGTTCTCTGATAACGATGAGTTAGCCGAAAAACTTTTAACCGCTGGCAAGTATTCTCAAGATACTGTTTGGCGTATGCCCTTAGATAGCGCTTATCAAGAGCAGTTGAAATCTAATTTTGCAGATATGGCTAATATCGGTGGCCGACCTGCAGGTAGTGTTACGGCTGCATGTTTCTTGGCAAGATATACGGAAAAGTACACTTGGGCGCATTTAGATATTGCTGGCACCGCTTGGAAGAGTGGCGCTGCTAAAGGTGCTACTGGACGACCAGTACCTTTACTTGTTAATTACTTATTGGCTCAGTAACTTAACTTGATCAGTCATCAACTATTTAAAACAGGATACGTAAAAGCTTATGGCCAGAATTGATTTCCACAGTCAAGTGAACAATAAGCCGCTTTACAGCTGTCGCTTGATCAGAAAAATCATGGCGAGTCATCGTGAAGATTTGCCCATCAGAAATATCGTGGTGGTTGGTTCTCGGGATTTCCTCAAGCAATTGGATGAACAGTTATGGACTTTTGCAGCTGTCGACTTTTTGCCACATGCATGGGGAACTGATGACTTTGCTGCTGAAACACCGGTCGTCTTTGTTGAAAGCTTTGAAGCCAATGAATTGGAGTATTTGCCACACGGTGATGTGCTGATTCATGTGGGTCGTGATTTGCCAAATTCTGTTGAAAATTTAGCAGCTCGCTTTCCAAGAATTGTTGAGATTGTTTCAACAGATGAGGCTGATCGCCAAGCTGGTCGTGAGCGTTACAAAGCGTATCGTGAGCAGGGTCATGATTTACATAACTTTGATCAAACGGGTCAGTAATTAATCCATCCATCAATCAATCAATAAAAAGAAACTAAAAGCCATGGCTATGACCCACCCACAATTTGATCCGATTGCAATTAGCTTAGGCCCATTGGATATCCATTGGTATGGCTTGATGTATTTGATGGCTTTTGGGCAGTTTCTTTTTTTGGGTTATTTGAGATTGAAGCAGGCGTCTGTTGCTCAGGCAGGGTGGAGCTTTAAAGATATCGAGGACTTGTTATTTGCTGGAGTCGTTGGGGTCATCCTGGGTGGTCGTTTGGGCTACATCGTTTTTTACATGCCAGGGCACTACCTGGCAAATCCTCTGGACGTATTACGCGTATGGGAAGGTGGTATGTCTTTCCATGGCGGGTTCATCGGTGTTCTCGTCGCCATGCTTTGGTTTGGTAAGAAAAATAATAGAAGTTTTTTTGAGGTGACTGATTTGATTGCACCGTTGGTGCCATTTGGTCTGGCATTCGGTCGTTTGGGTAACTTCATTAATGGGGAACTCTGGGGGCGTCCAACGGATCTGCCTTGGGCCATGATATTTCCTCAGGCGGGTGACCTATTAACAAGGCACCCCTCTCAGTTATACCAACTACTTGGTGAAGGTCTCTGTCTAGGTGTGGTTCTTTGGTGGTACGCCTCCAAGAAAAGAAGCTTGGGTCAAATCTCAGGTGTGTTCTTAATTGGTTATGGTCTATTGAGATTTTTGGTTGAGTTTGCTCGTGAGCCTGATAGCTTCTTGGGATTACTAAGCTTAGGGTTGTCAATGGGCCAATGGCTTTCTTTACCCATGGTATTTTTTGGTACTTACCTCATCTTTAAAAGGGTTAAATAAGCTAGCTTGATCAACCCAGGCTATTTTTTAAGACTATTAGCCCTACAGAAGGTACGCCCTAAGTGTTTTCCCTTTTTTAGGGTTACCACCTATGTATTCAAAAATGTATACAAAATACATTGATGGCATGTCATTAAAGATTGTTAAAACAGCCCTGTATGTTGAAGTCACTGAGCGCTTACGCTCCATGGTGGCTGGCGGAGTTTTAAAGCCAGGGTCATGGATTGATGAACAAAAACTTTCTGAAGAGCTAGGCGTATCCAGAACGCCATTTCGCGAGGCCATGCGAATCCTCGCTTCTGAAGGAATTCTGAGGATTGAGCCACGTAAGGGATGTTACGTGACGGAATTAACTGACAATGACCTCAATGATATCTTTCCGTTGATGGCCATACTAGAAGGGCGCTGTGCGTATGAAGCCGCAGAAAAAGCTACCGATCAAGCTATTCAATCTTTGGAATCTTTGCACCAGCGTTTAAAAAAATACGCCGATGAAAAAAATATCGATGATTATTACTCCACCAATCGTCAGATACATGAAGCTATACAAAATTTAGCAGGCAATGAGTGGTTAACCAACATGGTCAACGATCTTCGTCGAATTTTGAATCTATCAAGGCACCGTAGTTTGCATCACAAAGGCCGTATCGAAGAATCATGTCAAGAGCACCTTTCTATTTTTTCAGCATTGCGATCAAGAGATGCTGTTGAAGCAGAGAAGCTCATGAAGACGCACATCTTAAGACAGCGTGAAGTATTGAAAATGCTTCAAGACTCAGAATTGTTATCGGCATGATTCTAGATAAACTTCTCAAGGCGAGGCATTACACCAAAACAGTGAATGCCACCAAGCGTTTACTCTCGGAGCGTGGTGAGTCGAATGCAGCAAGTATGGCGAGCGATTTGATTGAAAATTTCAACACCTTAGAAGATGATCAAATTGCTGAGTATTTTCAGTACTTATCCGAAAAATTAAACCCTAGTGCTGCTGATGTTCTAAGTGCGGCTCAAATGTATGCTGCAACACCGAATGCGGATAATTTAATTTGGTTAATGAAGGTGGCTGAGTCACCTCGTCAAGAGTTGCTGAGACGCTTAAATCGCGCCCCCAGTGGCACGAGCATGATTGTCAAAATGCGCCATCATCTTTTGAAACTCTTACCTAAAAAACCGGAATTAAAAGCTGTCGATGCGGATATCCAGCATTTGTTAACGTCATGGTTCAACCCTGGTTTTCTAAAAATGCATCAGGTTGATTGGAAGTCACCAGCGCACATTTTGGAAAAAATTATTCAGCACGAGGCTGTTCATGAAATTGATGGTTGGGATGACTTGCGTCGCCGTCTTCAACCCGATCGTCGATGCTTTTCTTTCTTTCACCCACAACTATCGGATGAACCATTGATATTTGTGGAAGTGGCTTTGTTGCCTGATATTCCAGAGGCTATTGCGCCATTGGTTGATAAAAAAACGGCTGTCATTGAACCAAATCATTACAAATGCGCCATTTTTTACTCGATCAGTAACTGTCAGCCAGGTTTGCGTGGTGTGTCGATGGGCAACTTCTTAATTAAGCGTGTGGCTGAAAGTTTGAAAAAAGAGTTTCCAGGATTGAAAACTTTTTGCACGCTTTCTCCCATACCGGGTTTTATGGAGTGGTTGAGCTCTAGCCAAGAGTTAAGTTCTGAAAATCTAAAGCCTGCGATGTTTGAGAAGTATCAAGAATCAATCAAAGTATTTAATTTGCAAGAAAAGTCATGGAGTGACCGATTGCACGCTGGGTGGCATCCTGATGCTGCCTCAGTAAAAGAAAAAGAAGCACTTATGAGTTTATGTGCTTTTTATTTGATGACGCAGTCATCAAAAAGAGGGGGTAATTCTGTGGCTAAGTTCCATTTAGGTAATGGGGCAAAGCTACACAGAGTTAACTGGGCAGGAGACTTGTCAAAAAAAGGTATTAAGCAATCAGCAGGTTTGATGGTGAATTACCTATATGACTTAGATAACGTGGAAGATAACCACGAGCGTTTTGTGAATGGAGAGATTATTTACTCTAGAGCAGTTTCTCAACTGATCTAAAGATAGTAATTTTTAAAAGTAATTTAACTGGAGTACGAGGAGACAAATAATGAAAAAACCAGTCAATGTAGTAAGTGTTATCGGTGCGGTAACCATGACCTTAGGTCTAGCAGCTCAATCAGGCGCAGTTTTGGCGGATCCTAATTGGCCAAGCAAACCTATTACGATTGTTGTGCCATTCCCAGCGGGTGGTGGTACAGATGCTTTTGCAAGACCTTTATCAGCTCAGCTGACAAAGCAAATGGGCAAGCAGATTGTGATTGATAACCGTGGTGGTGCGGGTGGCACATTAGGAGCGGGAGTTGCTTCAAAAGCAGCACCCGATGGTTATACCTTTTTCATGGGTGGTGCTCACCATGCGATTGCGCCAACCATGTACCCAAAGCTTGACTACGATATTGAAAAGAGTTTTGAGCCGGTGATGTTGCTGGCTTCACCACCTCAAGTAGTGGTGATTAATCCTCAAAAAGTACCGGTTACAGATTTAAAAGGTTTGATTGAGTATGCAAAGAAAAATCCAGGTAAATTAAATTACGGTAGTGCTGGTAACGGTAGTTCCCATCACTTGGCTGGTGAACTATTCAAAATGCAAACCAAAACTTTTATCACTCACATTCCTTACCGTGGTGCAGGTCCAGCTTTATCTGATTTGATCGCGGGTCAAGTTGATCTGATGTTTGATGGTTTGGGTTCTTCAGCCCAACACATCAAAGGCGGACGCATCAAGGCGCTTGCAGTAGCTTCTAACAAGCGTTCAGCTGCTTTCCCTGATGTGCCAACAGCTGCTGAAGCCGGTGTGCCAGGTTATAACGTTAGTACGTGGTATGGCCTATGGGCTCCAAAGGGAACACCTAAGCCAGTCATTGATAAAATGATTGCTGAAGTGACAAAAGCCTTAAATGGCCCTGAGCTGAAAAAATCATGGACGAATAACGGTTCTGAGACACCTAATCTAACAGGTGAGGCATACGGTAAATTTGTCTCTTCTGAAATCAAGCGTTGGGCTGATGTTGCAAAAGCCTCTGGCGCAAAGATGGATTAATAGGCGGTTGACCCATTAAGCGAATTAATGGGTTATTGAATGAATATGTTAACTGGGGGTCTGCCCCTGGTTAACCTTTGAGGCTGATATGAATTTATATGCATTATTGGAAAGCGGCTTTCCTAAGGATAAGTCTGCTTGTGCCATTGAGACTCATGATGGCTTGTATTACAGCTGGAAAGATTTAGAAGCTGCAACAGCAAAAATTGCTAATTTATTGTTAGCGCTTGATTTACCTGAGGGCTCAAGAGTAGCTGTTCAAGTTGAAAAATCCCCAGAGGCACTATTTTTATATTTGGCAACACTAAAATCGGGTTTGGTCTATTTGCCACTTAATACAGCTTATCAAGCTGCTGAGATGGAGTATTTTGTAGGTAATGCGGAACCAGCAGTTGTGGTTTGCAGCCCGAAGAATCAAGCTTGGATAACTCAAGTTGCCAAGAAATCCGGAACGAAGCATGTGTTCACCTTGGGTGATGATCGATCTGGTACTTTGTTGGAAAAAGCAGGAGCACAACCAAGCAAAGGCAAAACTGTTAAGCGCTCAGATAGCGACTTGGCTGCGATTCTTTACACATCAGGTACAACGGGTCGAAGCAAAGGTGCCATGTTGACGCATGGCAATTTGGGTAGCAACGCACAGGTGCTTCAAAAGTTTTGGGCTTGGCAAAAAAGCGATGTGCTTTTACACGCGTTACCAATCTTCCATGTGCACGGCTTGTTCGTTGCTTCGCACGGCGCCTTGCTTAATGGCAGCAAGATGATTTGGTTGCCACGTTTGGATACCAAAGAGTTGATCAAGCATATGCCACGGTCAACAATCATGATGGGTGTACCAACTTTTTACGTACGCTTGTTGTTAGATCCTGCCTTTACTAAAAAAACAGTTAAGACCATGCGTTTATTCATTTCTGGTTCAGCCCCATTGCTGACAGAGACATTTAATTCTTTCAAGGAGCGCACGGGTCATACCATCCTAGAGCGTTATGGGATGAGTGAGACGGCGATGTTGACATCTAACCCCTACAAAGGTCGCCGTATTGGTGGGTCGGTTGGATTGCCATTGCCTAAAACAAAAGTTCGCATTGTGAAAGACAATGGGAAATTATGTGGTGTGGATGAAATCGGCAATGTCGAAGTTAAAGGCCCTAATGTTTTCCAAGGCTACTGGCGCATGCCCGAGAAGACCAAAGAAGAGTTCACCAAAGATGGTTGGTTTAAAACGGGTGATGTGGGTCGTTGGGGTGGAACGACCAGTGGTGGCAAGGTTCCAAAAGAGTACTTGTGTATCGTTGGTAGAAGTAAAGACTTGATTATTTCTGGTGGATATAACGTTTATCCGAAAGAAATCGAAAGCTTTATTGATGATATGCCAGGCGTTGACGAAAGCGCTGTTGTAGGTATTCCGCACCCTGATTTTGGTGAGGCTGTCTTAGCTATCGTTGTGCCAAAGTCAGGTCAATCTTTAAATGCAGATGCCATGATTGCTAACTTGAAAAGTAAAATTGCTAACTTCAAGGTGCCAAAGCGTATTGTGATCGTCTCTGAATTACCAAGGAATGCCATGGGCAAAGTGCAAAAGAATATTTTGCGTCAAACCTATAGTGCCTAGTTAGATCAATCTCTATGATCTAGTAGCATCTGAGTTGCAAGAAAAATCCCTATGATTTTCATAGGGATTTTTTTATTTGATTAATTCCGTCCCAATTGGAAGAAGAGATTGGTGTAACCGCCTGGGGCTGTAGCAACTCCTAAATGAACCGGCCCCATAAATGTATTTAAACCCAAGAAAACACTGTAACTATGTTTAAGGTTGCCAAAGCTCATTTCTGCACGCTGGTTCCAGGTGTTGCCGGATTCAATGCTGGCACCAAGGAACATACTTTGATTTAGTAGTCTTAAATTTAAAGCGCGATAAAGATAAGTCAGATTGCCCAGCATCATGTAGTTACCACTGAACTGATCGAGTTGGTACGCTGACAATCTCTGGAAGCCGCCCAAGCGATAGCCAATGCCTGGAATGTCATCCGCCTTATCCTGAAATAGCATACCCACCTGACCTGTGAGGTTGATGCTGTGCTCTCCAGCACTAAAGGCCACCTTACTGTCAGCGCTGAAGGTTTGATAACTATCTTGTGTATTGAAAATAGCTGTTTGACCTTCTGTTGAGATGTAATAGCCTGTTCTTGGAAAAAATGGGGAGTCGAGTTGGTCTATCGTTACTTTGGCTCTTATTCCGTATTGCTCAATATCTGCGCCAGGGAGTGTTCGAATGGTTTGAGAACTACCTGTTTGCGAAATAATTGCCCCTGTATGAGGGTCAGCAACAATCTTTGAGGCTGTTAAGCCAATACGACCTTCGCCTAAGTGAGCAAAGGGAGACCCAATGTCTAGTCCAGCTCTCATAGAGCGAACACGGTATTTGGCAATGAGGGTGTCCTCATCGTAGACTTGGTTGTAGTGCCGTTGATAATCGATGTAGGGTGATAAGTAAGGACCATCAATCGAATTAAGCGGTTTGCGTAGCTCTGTTTTAATCTTTACTGCAGAGCCTATCTCTAAATCAGATCGCCACTCAGTACCGCTAGCATCAATCCATGGACGACGGTGACCAATTTGCAACAAGTAACCACTGTTGCCATTCATGTCACTTGACATATTGAGTCCAAACTTAAGGTAGTCAGGGCCCCACGATTTTTCATTGGCATTGACCACAACTCCGTATTCACCATTTCTTTCAACTAACTCGTGACCAATGACATCAAACTCTCGATTGTTATAAACAGACTCCACTCTCTCATTAATTTTTTCTGAAGAATAAGTTTGCCCTACAGGGATATCTAACCAATCTTTAATTTTTTGAGGGGGAATAACGCCTTTATTTTTAACTTCAACAAAGCTTACTTTGACATCCCCCAATTGAGGAGAGGGTCTAGATTGAACGTGTTGGGCATAGTCAATATCTGATACTTGTAAGCGCTTCAGTTGTGGCAGTAAATCCTTAGCAGCTTGCTCACCAATTTTGATAGCTTCTTCAGCTCTCGTGAAATCTAAAAATGTGATGTCGCCCATTTGAGGCTCAATCAAGATATCTTGCGTACCTAATAATTTTTTCTGGGCATTCACATTCTGCTCTGTGAGAATGTTGATCATCTGCTGATAGACCGATAATAAAGAGTCTATTTTTTCTCGTGGCATCAAGGGAGTACCAATATTGACGGCAATAATTTGGGTTGCCCCAAGCTCTTGGGCAATATCAATGGGAAGATTTCTGGTGAGACCACCATCACTAAGAAGTCTACCCTCAATCTCGATGGGGCTAAATGCACCTGGTGCTGCCATACTTGCTCTGATAGCCTGATGAAGCGAACCCTTTTTAAAAACTACCATCTCACCAGTTTGCATATCTGTTGCAACAGATCGATAGGTAATGGGTAGTTTGTCAAAATTCATATTCGGTGGAATATGCTGCGTCCAATTTTGCAAAATATCTAAAAATTTATTGGCTTGAACTGCTCCTGATGGTAATTTAATTCTGCCTTCGCCGATGCCAACACTGCCGAGTGGGTATAAAAAGTCATCCTGTCGGTGTGCAGGAGGTAAAGACTTCCTGTCAATCCTATCGAGGGCAATATTGGCTAGATCCAATTCCAGTAACTTCTTTTCTAACTCTTTTGCTGGCATTCCTGATGCATAAATACCGCCAATTACTGCACCCATGCTGGTGCCAACGATGCAATCAATAGGAATACGATTTTCTTCTAACACTTTAAGAACGCCGATATGGCTATAGCCCCGAGCGCCGCCACCTGATAAAACTACACATGTTTTTTTCTGTGGTTTCGCCTCTGCTATCTTGGTGCCTGTTAAGGTTGCAAGAACTAAAAGCGTAGTAATACTAAAAGACGATATTTTTTTCATAGAAATAACTGCGAAGAATCAGGCAGATCATCACGATCAACCGTGGTTGTTATAGAGCTAGGCTAGATAACCCTTTGTTTAGCATATAAGCAGATAAGAGGATCAATAAAAAAGCGAATGCTTTTTTAAGTTGGGCAACGTTAAGTTGGTGCGCAACTTTTGCCCCAAGTGGCGCTGTGATAACGCTTGCGATAGCTAGGCAAGCAAGTGCTGGTAGGTAGATGTATCCAAAAGATCCGGGTGGGAGCAATGGGTTGCCGTAGCCGCTGTAGATGTAGCCAATCACGCTAGCAACAGCAATAGGGAAGCCAAGGGCTGCAGAGGTTGCTACTGCGTTATGCATCGTAACGTTACACCACAGCATAAAAGGAACTGAAATAAAACCGCCACCAGCCCCTACGAGGCTCGATAAAAACCCAATTACTGTTCCAAAGCCAAGCATTCCGGTTTTACCTGGAAGTGTCCTACTTGCCTTTGGCTTTTTGTTGCGCAGCATTTGATAAGCAGAGAACCCTACAAAGCTTGCGAAAACTAAGGATAGCCATGATGTTTTTAGAAGGGCAAATAATTTTCCGCCGCCCAGTAGGCCGCCTATAACAATTCCTGGAGCAAGAACCATCACAATATCCCAGCGAACGGCACCTCGTTTGTGGTGGGCTCTAACAGAGGATAGTGAAGTAAATAGGATGGTAGTCATTGAGGTTGCAATGGCGATATGGACAATACTTTCTGCTGGAAAGCCGTAAATCGAAAACAAGAAAGTTAGAAATGGAACCATCATCATGCCGCCACCAATGCCTAATAAGCCAGCGCAAAAACCTGTAAAGCTACCGAGGGCAATGAGGGCGGCAATTTGTATGAGAGTCATTAAAGAGGTTACCTATTGATATTTATAAAATTGTTGGTTGATATAGGCAACAAGATCGACCTCATCTTCTGGAAAGAGGTCTAATCGTAGCTCTGTGTTGCACATCGATACCATTCGCTTGACGCCTGGTAAATCCTTGGCTTTTCGATCTAAGCGAGTGTATAGGATGTCACCATTTCCCAGGCCTGATTTTTCTGCATGACATTGATAGCATTTAGCTTGGTGGAGGGATTTTCCATTATTCAGATCAATGGCATTTGCCGTAGAGCCGATAAATATCAGAGTAAGAGCTACTTGAACTTTAAAAAAGTATTTAACAGGCATAGTCATCTCCTTGGGTTAAATGGATTCCCCACCTTGGCCGCTAGGCCGTCATCCTGAACCCAGTAGGTTCAAGGCGGCATGGCAATAGTGTTTCGGGTGCACCAAGATTTTCAGGGAGAACATGACTCGAAGTCATGCTCTATGAATCTCGAGGCGCTCGCGCCCACACTATATGGCCCACGCCAGATGCTTGCGCATCGGTTCAAGGAACTATTGGCCTTGGCGCACCAGGCAGGGAAAGCAGTTTCAGTGCAGAATCAACAGTTGCTTCAATCTCATCCACTTTGTTTTGCAATTCAGTAATTTGATCAACACTCGCACCTGGATTTTCTGTTTGACTGAGATTCATTTTGGCGGCTTGAAGATCGCCAGCCAGCTTAATCGCTGTCATGATGGCGGCTCGTTCAATGCTGCGATTTCCAGCTGAAAGGGCAGCTTCTAATTGTTCATCAACAATAGCAGCCGCAGCTCTTAAGCTGGTTTCATGTTCTGAGGTGGTTGCAAAGGCAAATTTTTGCCCAGCAAGAGTAATTTCTATGCGGTGTTGGCTCATGGCTGACCCTCTGAAGGGGAAGCTAGTAAATCAAGTTGACCGTTATCACTTGGATTGGGTAATTTATTCAAGATATTTTGGATGCGATTTTGGGCATCTTCAATCTTGTCTTCTAGAGCTAGGCGCTCTTTGTGAGTTTGGTCTACAGCAGCCAATAACGTCTTAGATTTGGTCTCTAAGCGCGCAAGACTCTCTTGTAGGCGAGTATGTGAATTGTTTGTAAGTTCTAACATAGCTATATTGTATATACTACACGGGTTCTTAGGTGCTCTTGGTAGGAAATCTATCAAAGTTAAACGGGAAACAGAAGCCTGCCTTAATCATAGATTAAATGGGTAACCTGTGCTGCCCCCGCAACGGTAAGCGAACGCACGCAAGTGTAAGCTCAATCGAATGCCACTGGCGTAAGCTGGGAAGGTCATTGAGTTGGTTTCGTTAGCCCGGATACCGGCCTGGAATAGGTAATTTAGCTACGGGGACGTTGCTGAATTATGAGGGTTCCGTGCTTGCGGGGGAACAAGCCAGCGACCGTATTTTTGAAAGTTAATCCTATGTTTACTAAACGAACCAGCATTGCGCTAGCCTGCGCAGGTATTTTTGCATCTATTGCCCCATCGTATGCTCAAAATAACTCTGAATTGAACCCAGTAGTTGTTTCCGCATCTCGATCAGAACAGAAGTTATCCGATGTTATTTCGTCTGTTTCGGTTATTACGAAAAATGATATTGAGAAAACGCAATCTAATGATATTTTGAGTATTCTTAATTCCGAGCCAGGTCTTGAAATTTCAAGAACCGGGTCAGTTGGTAGTGCAACCTCTATTTATCTTCGAGGTGGCAACAGCAATCAAACACTAATCTTATTGGATGGGGTTCCATTTTCAGGAGAGTCTGCAGCGGGTGCTATTTCATCTATAGAAATGATCCCCCCTAGTCAGATTGAGAGGATTGAAATATTAAGAGGCAATGCCTCTGCTATATATGGGTCCGGCGCAGTTGGTGGAGTTATTAATGTCATTACTAAAGAAGGGAGCGGTACTCCAAAGCCAAACCTTTCTCTAACTTATGGTTCAAAAAATACTAAAAATGCTAGTGTTGGATATGCTGGTCAGGTTGAAGATGCCAAGTTTTCAATCTCAGGATCTAAATACTTAACGGATGGATTTAACAGCATCAATCCAGAATCATTTTCTGACGTTAATCAATCCAGTAATGGATCAAGAAATGGTTCTTTGAGGGTTAATGCGTCTAATCACTTTGGTGCTGGTTTGGTCGCAGGCATCAATATTTTCTCCGTCAATACATGGACCTCTTTAGATGGCACATCTTCCCATCTTGATAATGATTCATCAGATCGTCAACTTAGATCTAATACGGTTTATTTGAAAAAAAATATCAATGATCAATGGTTAACTCAAATACTCTATTCTGAATCGGATAGTAAATCACAGACTTACTACAATCAATACTCGATGTACGATTCAAGTTGGAATTACCTTGGGTACTTAACGCCAGCCAATTCATGGAGTAATAGCCAAGATCAACATCAAAAGGTATCTTGGTTAAATGATTATGAAATTAGCCCATCCCAAAAAATTAATTTTGGCTATGATAATCAGCGCCTAAAAGGCAATAGTCATGTTTCTTGGGCGGGCTCTGTCGATACGACAAGAACAATTAACAGTATTTATAGTGGTTATAGCGCTCATTATGGGAAACTTAATAATCAATTAAATTTGCGATATGACGATATTCAAGACGGAGAGTCAAAGCTTACTTGGTTGGTTGGTTTGGGTTACTCTCTTGGCGAGAATTGGAAGTTAACTGCTGCTAAATCAACCGCATTTAATGCTCCAACGGGTGGGCAGTTGGCTGATGTTTCGCAGGGTGGGAATCCTAATTTAAATGCTGAGAAAAGTGATTCCTATGAAATTGGTGTGCAGTATCAGAGTGCCAATCATTTAATGAAGATCACATACTTTGATACGGCTTATCAAGATTTAATTGTGCCTGGCTCAACATTTGTGACCCCGTGCCCTTTTAATTACTGTGGAACATATCTTGTTAACGCAAATACAGCTAGCAATGATGGTGTGGAGATTGCTTGGCGATCAGTTGGGTCTTGGGGTGTTGCTAAGGCTGGTTTAACTCTTCAAAACCCAATGAATGACGCGACCCATCAGATGTTGCTAAATAGAGCAAAGCAATTTGGATCTGCTGAATATTCTAAGAAGTTTAGCTTTTTAGAATGGGGTGCAAAGGTATCAGCCTCTGGTTATCGTTATACCCCTGATGCATACTCGGGTGCTCGAAAAAGAACTTCTGGATATGCAATTTATAGCACCTATTTATCTTATGAACTAGAAAAAGGTCTCTACTTAAAAGGGTCGATTGAGAATCTATTTGATAAAAATTACTACCAGGTGCACGGATATAACGCTGCGCCACAAATGTTGTTTTTAACTCTCCAATATCAACCTAAGTAACTAATGAAACTATCTAAAGCGACCATCTTCACTTTGCTATTGATTCTATCGATAGCATCGGTGGCTTTGGCATTGTCGATTGGTAGCGTGATGAATGCGGATGCGGCCATCATTTATCAACTGCGTTTACCTCGAGTGTTAGCTGCTTTTGCAGTGGGTGGCTTGTTGGCAATGTCGGGCAGTCTTCTTCAAGTTCTCACTCGTAATCCTCTGGCTGAGCCTTCAGTGATTGGTGTTTCTGGGGGTGCTTCTGTAGGAGCATTAGCGGTATTGATGCTGGGTGGCGCTGGAACTATTTGGGTGGCGGGTGGCGCATGGCTGGGGGCAGTCATCGTGATGTTGTTGCTTTGGGTTTTGGTGGGAGGGTATGCTACTCATCCCTCTAGGTTGTTATTGGCAGGCGTGATGATTGCAACGGGTTGCGGCGCTATCAGCACCCTGATGATCACGTTTGCGTCTCATGTGGCCATGCCTGGCATGATTCATTGGTTAATGGGGGATTTGGATTCTATTTTGAGTTTGCAGGCTGTCAGTGCTATCTTAGTTATTTGGTTATTGGTGCTTGTTGTTGTTTGGAGGCTTGCACCCAAGATTCATCTTTTGCAGTTGGGTACTGATAAGGCCATCACTTTAGGTGTGGATGTCGTTCCTCTTCAATGGGGTATGGTGTTTTTGGCTGCTTTATCGGCTGCAGCAGCTGTCTCTGTAGCAGGTTCTATTGGCTTTGTAGGGTTGCTCGTGCCCCATATTCTGAGGGGATTCATCATCAAGGATCATGGGCCAGATCAAACATTTTTATTGCCTGCGTCTGCTTTCTTGGGTGGATCATTTTTAGTACTTTCAGATATGGTCGCAAGAACGATCATTGCGCCATCACAGCTGCCTGTTGGCGTCATTACGGCTTTGATTGGGGTTCCTAGTTTCTTATGGATCTTGTCACGCTTTAAGGAATGGAATTCTTGATGAACACATTGCCAATCCTTTTAGAAACTCAAAATCTGGATATTCAGGTTCCTGGAAGAACTTTAATTAAAAATTTGAATTGGGTCGTCAGGCAAGGTGAGCGCTGGTGTTTGCTGGGTCGTAATGGGGCAGGTAAATCAACATTGCTTCGAGTTATTGCGGGGGTTCAGAAAAATAATTCTGTTGGAAAAATTGATTGGTTAGGGAAAGAGCTTCAAAGTTACTCTGCAGATAGTTTGGCCAAGATACGCGCCTATGCTGAGCAATCACCTGTTGGTGGTGTTGGATTGCGAGCCATTGATGCTGTTTTAGCCGCGCAATGGCCTTGGCAAGATCAATTAAGACAAGGCGCAGATACACAGCTTGCTATGACAGCCTTGGCGTCTTGCGATGTGGCGCATTTAGCCCATGCTCAGTGGCAGAATCTATCGGGAGGAGAGCGTCAAAGAGTCTCCCTAGCAGCGTGCTTTGCACAAAATACACAGGCTTTACTACTGGATGAGCCAACCTCTCATCTGGATGTGGGCCATCAAATTGCTTTGCTGAACTTATTGGTCACTAGAAGTGAGGCTTGTCAGCAAACATTGATTGCAAGCTTGCATGAGATTGGCTTAATTGAAAGAGGCTTTACCCATGCTCTGTTGCTTTTAGAGGATGGTCACTATATTGCTGGACCAATTTCAGAGGTTGCCAATACAACTAATTTAGAAAAATCACTTGGTCATCCCATCGTAAAAGCGCAAACATCCAGTGGGCAAGTCGTGTTTATTCCAGCCTGAGAGCTTTAGCGAACTCGATCTATTTCTGCGCAGATTTTTTTTACACCTTGCATGATGCGCGGTGATGCGCGACTAATGGTGTCGCCATCTAGATCAATAAAAGCCTTCTTCTGAGTAGCGGCTAACTGAGGTACCGCGGACCAAATCGACCAATCGGTTTTCATACGCTGACTATCAACGGCTGTAAAAATGATTTCTGGATTAGCTTTTATAACTGATTCTCTACTGACTGTTGGAACTAACAGTTTTTCTTGAGCAAATAACTGTTCGCCACCACAAATTTGAATGATGTTCCCAATCAGGTGATCTTGATTCAGAGTCATCAGTGGTTGTGCCCAGACTTGGTAAAAAACCCGCACGTTTCTTTTATGAGGATTTTGGTACAAGCTCTTAAGCTCAGCAATATCTGATCTTAATTGATGGGCATTTTTATTGGCAACATTTTCTGTTCCTAAAAGCTTGCCAACCATTTCAATATCTTTTGCGATGTCATCTAATTTCTTGGGTTCTACGGCAATCACTTGAACTTGTTTGGTAAGAAGTGACTGTAAAAATATTTTTTTAATGCTTTCAATTTGACCCTCCGATGTTCCGCCTCGCCAGTAAATGATGAGGTCAGGGCGAAGTTGCTTCATTTTCTCAAGATCGACAGATCTTGCATCGCTAGTGATAGGGAGGTTTTTAACGGAATCAGGCGAGTTACTGTAAGCGCTTACGGCAACGAGACGATCAGCGCCTCCAGCGGCTGCGACGATTTCAGTAAGGTGGGGAGCTAGCGTAATAATGCGCTGGGGGAATGTTTGTTGGGAGTGGGCCGCCCCCGCAAAATGAAGAGCTGTCAGCAATGCTATTTTGACAATCAATACCGCATTCAGGCCTGGTTGGCGCACCACTTAAATCTCTAAGTTATCGATTAAACGAGTTTTACCCAGTTTTGCAGCGGCGAGAACAACCAATTTCTCATCTGACTGGAGTTCACTATCAGAGGCGCTTAGAAGATCCTTACGCTTGCGGATTGAAATGTAATCAGGTTGCCATCCTCTTGATGAGAGTTGAGCACATGCGTCACGCTCAATTTGAAGAATCTCAGCTGCTGTTACTCGACCTTGAAGTATTTTTTCTTGAACTTGTTGAAGTGTTTGGATCAAGTGAACCGCTTCAGCACGTTCTTCAGAAGATAAATAACCATTCCTGGATGACAAAGCTAAGCCATCTTCAGCGCGAATGGTTTCCGCTGGAATAATATCCACTGGAATCGCCAATTGATGGCACATCTGGCGTATAACCATCAGTTGTTGGTAATCTTTTTTACCAAACACAGCGACTTTGGGTTGAACGCAAGAGAGTAGCTTGAGAACCACAGTGCATACCCCTTGAAAAAATCCAGGGCGAAACTCTCCTTCAAGAATCTTGCCTAAATTTTGAGGTGGTTCAACACGATACTCTTGAGGTTCTGGATAAAGATCTTTTTCAGTTGGCGCAAATAAAACATAAACTCCTTCTTTTTCTAGCTTTTCAACATCAGCCTCAAAAGTTCTAGGATATTTATCAAAATCTTCATTAGGACCAAATTGAAGACGATTCACAAAAATACTAGCAATAACTGGATCGCCATGCTGCTTCGCCAAGCGCATCAAAGATAAGTGACCTTCGTGCAAATTGCCCATGGTTGGCACAAACGCAGCGCGATTTTGGCCGCGCAATTGATCACGCAAATCTTGAATATCGCTAATGATCTTCATGGGTTAATAACTCGTTGGTTCACTGATTAATTAGGAGAGTAAGCCAAACGCACATAGATCGGTGCGTAGGGCTCTGCTTGAGTAATCTCAACTAAAGATTCTCTTGATAGCTCTAGCATGGCTATAAAGTTAACCACGACCATGGGTGCTCCTTGGCCTGTAGCAATCGCATCTTCAAACAAGTCGGTGAATTCAATAAAGCGTTCACCTTGAAGGCGTCGCAAAATGCGTGTCATGAAGTCACGCACAGATAAATGTTCGCGACTGATGGTGTGATGTTGATTGAGTTTGGCTCTATGTAAAACATCTCGCCAAGCTGCTTGAATGTCATTCGGGTTAATGTCAGGCCAAGAGATGGCGACAGTTGTATCGACATGACCATTGGCCTTATAAAAGTCGCGACCGAGAACCGGCATTTTGTCGAGTTCTTGGGCAGCTAGCTTCATGCGTTCGTACTCTAACAAGCGGCGAACCAACTCGGCTCGAGGATCTTCAACTTCTTCGTCGCTATCAGCTTTCTTCATTGGCAATAGCATGCGTGATTTGATTTCAATCAACATGGCTGCCATCAAAAGATATTCAGCGGCAAGTTCTAAGTTGGTGCGGCGAATCTGCTCAATGTAACCAAGATATTGCTTGGTTACTTCAGCCATTGGAATATCTAAAACGTTAAAGTTTTGTTTGCGGATCAGATAAAGCAATAAATCGAGAGGGCCCTCAAAAGCCTCTAGAAAAACTTCTAAAGCATCGGGAGGGATGTACAAATCTGTTGGTAGCTGAAATAAAGGCTCGCCGTAGAGTCTGGCAAAAGACTCTGACATGCCATCGGTTACTTCAGGCGCAATGGTTAATAAATCACTCATTGATAAACGTAAGCTTTTTGCTTAATACGAGCTAATTGAGCCCGTTTTTGGTCTTCAGGGGAGATGGGAGCTTTATCCCAAAGAAGCGCTCGACCGTCCTGCTGAGCTTGTTCTAACTCAGGTTTTTGGGTTTTTAGCTCTTCTAAAAAAAGAGAGATGGTTGATTTGTATTGAGCCATAGTTTGGTAATTGTAGCGATTTAAGAGAATCAGCTCCCTATAAATACCTTACAGGAGTCTGCCAAGAGCGCTCTAGCCCTGTTGTAAGCGGTTTCTAGGTCGATTAAGGCATTTTCTTCGCCAATTTCAGCAATAAAGCCACTTCTAAACATGAGAGATGCTGGTTGGGCATTTGCTGCGCAAACAATCAGGGTTCCGTCTCGTTTTTGGAGGTTTTTAGCCAATATTTTTAATGCGTCAATGCCACTTGTATCAATGTTAATGAGTTGATGCATTTCAAGGATCATGACTTTGGGTGCTGGCTTTGTGAGGTCAAGTGGATTGAAGAGATCTTCAACCTTATCAATAGCCCCAAAAAATAATGACCCGTAAATGCCATAAGCTTCAACAAGATTAGTGTTTTTACCGTCTTGGAATAAAGCTAACTCATCCTGTTGAGAAAAATCCTGTGGAAGTTCGAGTTGCTCAATTTGAGTTAAAGAAGAAATTCTATAAATAAAGAAAATACAGGCCAACACAAGCCCCACTTCTACGGCAACAGTTAGATCAAAAACTACTGTAAGGAAGAATGTGCCTAATAGGATCGAGCGGTATGTAACGTTGAACTGTTTGAGACGTTTGAATTCGTGAATGTCAAACATATTCCAAGCAATGTAAATCAAGATGGCTGCTAACACTGCCATAGGAATGTGAGCAGCTAATGGTGCAGCAACTAACATGATTAATAAAATCACTAGTGCATGGGTGATTCCTGAGATAGGACTTTTAGCGCCAGCTTTTGCATTGGTTGCTGTTCTGGCAATGGTCCCTGTTACTGGAAGTCCGCCAAAAAAAGGAACAACCATGTTGGCAATGCCTTGGCCCATCAATTCTTGATTGGGGTCATGTTTATCGTCAGATAAGTTATCGGCAACTCTGGCGCATAGCAAAGATTCTATGGCGCCTAAGATGGCAATTGTTAATGTTGGGGCAAATAGATGCTTAACTGTTTCCCAATCAAGCTTGGGAATACTAGGTGCAGGGATGCCGTTTGGGATTTCACCAAATCTGCTACCAATTGTTACAACAGATAAGTCAAAAAGATCTGCTGCAATTGATGCGCCAATTAGAGCCACAATAATTCCAGGAATATGGCTAAGCCACGCCCATTTTTTTACAAGTGGACTAATAAGTTTGGGCCATAGGATGATGGTGCACAAGGAAATTACAAACAAAATGATGGCATGAGGGTTGGCAGTATCCAGATGAAGTGCAAACGCTTTAATTTGTGAAAAGAAATCACTTGGAAGTTTTTCTATTTCTAAGCCCAAGGCATCTCGAACTTGTGAAAAACCAATCAGAACTGCAATGCCACTGGTAAATCCAATGATGATCGCTACCGGAATAAAGCGGATGAGGTTACCCACTCTAAAAAGTCCCATGGTCACCAAAAGGATGCCCGCAAAGAATGTTGAGACAATTAAATTAGCCACACCGTAGCGCTCAACAATGGCATAAACAATCACAACAAAAGCACCGGCTGGTCCACCGATCTGAACTCGGCTACCACCAAAAGCGGAAATTAGAAATCCACCAATCACCGCTGAGATAAGACCTGCCTCAGGTTTAAGACCTGAAGCAATAGCAAATGCAATGGCAAGGGGGAGGGCAATGACACCAACCGTAAGACCGCTACTGAAGTCTTTAACAAAGTCCTTTGCGCTGTATCCCTTCAGTGTTTCAACTATCTTGGGATGAAAGCGCGCTAATTTAATCATTGCTGGTTGGCTGCAATCAGTTGCTCGATCAATACAGGATCAATCCTAGTCATTAAGTGTTGATAGGGTTGAATGGCTTGTTTGCTATTCAACGGTTGATCAATATCTTCCCATGTCATCGCTGAAATGCCAAAGAATTTCTCAACACCTGCCGCCACTTGAGGTACAACGGGTTTTAAATAAAGTGTTAAACGTCTGAAAGCTTCTAAAGTAATGCTGCAAACAGTTTGCAACTCTTTTTCACGTGCGGGATCTTTTGCAATTTCCCATGGCTTATTGGTATCAACAAATCCATTTACTAAATCTGCCAATTCCATCACGCGACGGAGTGCTTTAGCAAATTCGCGAGTCTCGTAGAGCTCAGCAATCTCATTACTAGCCTCTGCTAGTTGAGCTAAAAGTGGGTGGCTCATGGCCCCGTCATCCACTATGCCGCCGAAACGTTTGACTAAAAAGCCTGCGCTACGGCTGGCGATATTGATGTATTTGCCCAGTAAGTCGCTGTTAACTCGAGCAGTAAAGTCTTGAAGGTTCAGATCAAGGTCTTCCATGCTGGCATTCAACTTGGCCGCAAAGTAATAACGTAACCATTCTGGATTTAAGCCACATTCAATTACGCTATGCGCCGTGATGAATGTGCCACGCGACTTACTCATCTTTTCGCCGTCAACGGTTAAAAATCCATGCGCAAAAACATTGGTTGGCGTGCGATAGCCGGAGAATTCGAGAGTTGCTGGCCAAAATAAGGTGTGGAAATACAAAATATCTTTACCGATGAAGTGGTACTGCTCTGTCTCAGAGCCAGCTTTGGTCCATTCATCAAAGTTAAGACCTTTTTGCTTACACAGATTTAAGAAGCTGGCGTAGTAGCCAATCGGGGCATCGAGCCAAACATAAAAATACTTGCCTGGGGCATCTGGGATTTCAAAGCCAAAATAAGGCGCATCTCTAGAAATATCCCAGTCACCTAATTTGCTTTCGCCTGGCTCGCCAACCCACTCTTTCATCTTATTGCGTGCTTCTGGTTGTAAAGGCGTTTTCACTTGTGTCCAGTTGCGTAAAAAAGCCTCGCAACGGGGGTCAGATAATTTGAAGAAATAGTGGTCTGATACTTTACGAATAGGTGTCGCACCACTCACTACGGAGAACGGATTTTTTAAATCAGTTGGAGCATAAGTTGCACCGCACTTTTCGCAAGAATCACCGTATTGATCATTGGCGCCGCACTTCGGGCATTCACCTTTAATAAAGCGGTCTGGTAAGAACATCTCTTTAACCGGGTCATAGGCTTGCTCAATGGCACGTTTTTCGATGAGACCGGCATCACGTAATTTCAGGTAAATTTCTTCGGATAAGACTTTATTCTCTTCGCTGTCGGTGGAGTAGTAGTTATCAAAAGATATTAAAAAATCATCAAAATCTCTTTTATGCTCTTTCCAAACGTTGGCAATCAGTTCCTTAGGGGTAATGCCTTCTTTTTCAGCTCGGAGCATGATCGGAGTACCATGCGTGTCATCAGCACCAACGTAGTGAACTTCATGCCCCCGCATTCTTTGAAAACGAACCCAGATATCGGTTTGGATGTATTCAACCAAATGACCAATATGTATTTGGCCATTGGCATAAGGTAGGGCGGAGGTGACTAAAATTCGACGCATAGGCATGGATTTTAGTCTGCAGATATAGTTAATGGCTGAATTTATAAAAATAGCACTAGGAGATAGATGTGTCGGTAACTGTTGAAAATGTCCAAAATGCGCTTAAAAGCGTTATAGATCCTAATACTGGCAAAGATTTAATTTCTACTAGATCTGTCAAAAACATCAAGGTTGATGATGGCCAAGTGACACTAGATGTCATCTTGGCTTATCCGGCTAAGAGCCAAATTGACCTTATACGTAAGTTGGTTATTTCTTGCTTACGCGAGCTTCCTGGCGTTAAAAACGTCAGCGCTAACGTCACGATGAGCATTGTGGCGCATTCCGTTCAAAGGGGTGTCAGCCTACTGCCTAACATTAAAAACATCATTGCCATTTCAAGTGGTAAGGGCGGTGTGGGTAAATCCACAACAGCCGTGAACTTGGCTTTGGCCTTGGCAGCAGAGGGCGCCACCGTGGGAATGTTGGATGCCGATATTTATGGCCCAAGCCAGCCGATGATGTTGGGTATTACGGGTAGACCAGAGTCAATCAAAGAAAACACCATTGAGCCCATGGAAGGTCATGGTATCCAGGCTATTTCGATCGGCTTTCTAATTGATCCGGATAGCCCTATGGTTTGGCGTGGCCCGATGGTGACTTCTGCCTTGGAGCAGTTATTGCGCCAAACGAACTGGCGAGATTTGGATTATTTGATTGTGGATATGCCGCCAGGAACAGGCGATATTCAATTAACGCTTTCTCAAAAGGTGCCAGTGACTGGTGCTGTGATTGTTACAACGCCTCAAGATATCGCCTTATTGGATGCTCGTAAGGGCCTCAAAATGTTTGAAAAAGTGGGTATTCCAATCATTGGTATTGTTGAAAATATGAGTACCTATGTTTGCCCTAACTGCAACCATGAAGAGCATATTTTTGGTCAGGACGGCGGCAAGAAGATGTGTGAAGAATATGGCGTTGATTTCTTGGGTAGCTTGCCATTAAATTTATCCATCCGTCTTCAAGCTGATTCAGGTCGACCTACTGTGGTTGAAGATCCAGATGGGGCTATCAGTGGCATTTATAAAGGTATTGCACGCAAGATTGCAATTCAAGTTGCTGAAATGTCAAAGGATATGAGCAGTAAGTTCCCAACCATCGTTGTTCAAAATACTTAAGTAGAGCCTTATGAAATTGCAGCTCGCTGTTGTGATGCGCAAGGAGTTCATTGATAACCCGTGGCAATCTTTTCGCTGGATTCTCGATGAGGTTGTTTTTGATATTGGCCAGTTTGCACATAAACAAGCAGATCTTCAGATTGCGGGTAGACCAGCTGTTTGCATGAGAAAAGATGAGTTGGCTGAAAAGTGGCTGTACACAGGATTTGAGCTTCAGCTATTTCCTGATGAGGCTGAAGGCTATTATTTGAATGCCACTGCCACCTATCCAGCTTGGTTTGTAATGTGGCGCCTGGAAGATCACCCTGACGGAGGAGAAGCTCTGGCCGTCCCTCACTTCCTGAGTGTGAGCTATTACGAGGCGGGCAGATTATTAGACGGTGGTGAGACGGTTGAAAATGTTCCGCTTGATTCTGAAACGTCAGCTTGGTTAAGTGCTTATGTTGCCGAAAATTACAAGCCTGAGCCCAAGAAGCGTGCTCGTCCTGCTTCATTCAAAGGCGCTCATCGACCTAAGACGGATGGAGCCTAGGTATGTCAGGATTCCTAAATCGCTGGTCAAAACGTAAAGCTGGGCTTGAAACGGATGAGCCAGTTGTTGAGGAAAAGAATAAAGTCAAAGGTCCTGATTTATCCCAACAGGAAATGGCTGCGTCTGTCCCATCTGTTCAAAAAACGTCGACAAAGGGTGAATCGGTTGATGGCGATGGGGTTAGTTCTCAATCTGGAATGCCAGTACAGCCTGAGCAATCAGCGGTGCCTACCTTGGAAGACGTTTTAAAACTCACAAAAGATTCGGATTATTCGGCCTACGTCCAGTCTGGAATTGATCCAAACGTTCAGCAAGCTGCATTGAATAAGTTATTTTCCGACCCTCACTACAACATCATGGATGGGTTGGATATTTATATCGATGACTACAACAAGCCTGATCCTATTCCTTTGGAGATGCTCAAAAAGCTGAATCAGTCTCACATGCTGGGTTTATTTAAAACTTCCGAGGAAAAGGAATCGGATCTTCAAGCGGAGTTGCTTGAGAGACAAGATTACGAAGAGCGTTTGGCTAAATTGGATGCGGATGAAGCCGCAGCTAGTTCAGCGCTAACAGCTGCTGAAGAAGAGCCGGAAAAGCTGGATGATGTGGCTACCACACCTGATGAAAACTCTAATGGTATAAATGTCGCAAATTCAGCAGAATTGAATAATTCGCAAGAAGAAATGATGACAATTAAGTCTGATCAGCTATCTGAAAAGACCTAGCACTAAATATAAAAAGCCAATAAAGCAGACTGCCTAAATGGCTGAAGGTAGAGGATGACAAAGAAAACGCTCGTTTGTAGTTGTAATCAAACCATGCCTTTGGATATTGTTCAAATAGCCAAAGGTTTGGATGTTGAAGCGAAAACTATTCGCTTAAATAATGCTTTGTGTCGACAAGAAATTGGCACATTCATTGAGGCTTGCCAAGGCTCGGATGAGATTGTGCTGGCGTGTACTCAAGAAAAACGTTTATTTGATGAGGTGGCTGGCGAGCAAGAAAAAGCGCTCGTTGCGCCTATCAAATTTGTCAATATTCGTGAGACGGGTGGTTGGTCTGCTGATGCAAAGCAAGCCATGCCAAAAATTTCAGCACTACTAGCCAAAGCAGCTTTGCCTGATCCTGACCCAGTTAACACGGTGAGCTATCAAAGTGGTGGACGATTATTAATAATTGGCCCTGGTGATGTAGCTATGGATTGGGCTAAGCGTCTCTCAAAAGATCTTAGTGTTGGCGTGCTATGCACGAGCTCTGGAGTTCTTCCTGAGGCAAGAGACTTCCCGGTCTATAGCGGTCAAGTTAAGAGTTTGAAAGGCTACCTAGGCGCATTCAATATTGAATGGTTGCAGAAGAATCCGATTGATTTAGAGCTTTGTACGCGATGCGGTGCTTGCGTTGACGCTTGCCCTGAGGGCGCCATTGACCTCAGTTACCAGATTGATTTAGAAAAATGTAAGAGTCATCGCTCTTGCGTTAAGTCATGTTCCGCGATTGGCGCAATTAACTTTAGTCGCACAGAAGAAAGTCGTACAGAAGGTTGGGACTTAATTTTGGATCTCTCTAAAGAGCCGATCTTGAAGATGAGTCAGCCTCCTCAAGGTTACTTTGCGCCTAAGTCAGATCCCTTAGAACAAGCCGTTGCTGTGACAAAGATCATGGGCATGGTGGGTGAGTTTGAGAAACCCAAGTTCTTTGCCTATAACGAAAAGATTTGTGCACATGGTCGGAATGGTCAAGTGGGCTGTTCCGCCTGCGTCGATGTGTGCTCCACAGCTGCAATTGATTCAGTGTTTAGAGATGGCAAAGGTACGGTGAGCGTTAATCCTAATCTTTGTATGGGTTGCGGAGCTTGTGCCACAGTCTGCCCTTCAGGGGCTATGCGCTATAACTACCCAAGCGTCTCTTATTTGGGGCAGCAAGTTCGCGTGATGGGTAAAGCTTATCGTGCTGCTGGTGCAAAAGTGGCGCCAAGTTTGCTTTTACATAGTGATACCAAAGGGCAAGAACTCATTCAAGAGTTAGGTCGTTTGGCATCCACTCAAAAAGCCAAATTTAAAGGTGTACCTGCTCATGTCATACCGATGGGCTTGCATCACAGTGCTTCAACGGGTGTTGAGTTTTGGCTAGCATCGTTGGCTCATGGTTTCTCACAAGTAGCAGTCTTGCTGAGTGGTGAAGAAGCGCCTGAGTATCAAAAAGCAATCAGTGATCAGGTGAAATTGGCTTGCTCATTAACAGAGGGTTTGGGATACGCAAAAGATCGTATTGTGTTGCTACAAGCTGACTCATCAGTGGCTCTTGAGAAAGACATAAGTTCCTTGGTGGCGACAGATGCCTTGTGCCCACCTGCTACGTTTGGTTTTTCAAATGAAAAACGTGAAACACTCGAGGCGGCTCTGGAACATTTGATGGCGCATGCCAGCAAGAAGGTAACGGATACTGAGCCATTAATTTTGGGTGCAGGATCTCCAATCGGCGGTATTGCGGTTAACCAAGATGCATGTACTTTATGCATGTCCTGCGTGGGCGCCTGTCCGGAGAGTGCTTTACGTGACAACGAAGAAGCCCCGCAACTGTCATTCATCGAACGTAATTGTGTGCAGTGTGGTTTGTGCGTTAAGACTTGTCCTGAAAGTGCTTTAAGTCTTTTACCTCGTTTGCAAACTACTGAGATTAGAAAGAAAACAATCGTTCTTAATGAGACCAAGCCATTCCATTGCATTAGTTGTGGCAAACCATTTGGCACCTTGAAGATGGTGGAGTTAATGGTTGGCAAGCTCTCCTTGCATGCGGCGTTTTCTGGTGCCGCAACTGAGAGATTAAAAATGTGTAGCGACTGTCGTGTTGTCGATATGATCAATAAACCAACCGATGATGATGTGGTCTGATGAGTGATATGGAAAAACAGCTAGAAGATGATTTCAAAACCTCAGTAAGTGCTGATGGCCTAGAGGAGGATGTGGCGCGTGCTGACTTATATGGCTTATTAGCCAGCTTGTTTTATATCGCCCCAGATGATGATTTACTGCATCGCATCGCGGCATCCGCAGCCTATGGCTCAGGAGCTGGAGCTCCCGCTGAGGCAGCCATGACACAAGCATGGGATGAATTAGTTCGTGTGGCTTCAGAGTCGAATGCTCAGGAGTGGGCCGATGAGTACCAAGATTTATTTATTGGTATTGGTAAGCCAGAAATCTTTCTATATGGATCTTTTTATCAAACAGGCTTTTTAAATGAAAAGCCCTTGGTTCGTTTAAGAGATGCTCTGAACGAGTTAGGTCTTGAGTCTGTTGAAGAGGTGACAGAGAGCGAAGATCACATTGCCGCCTTGTGTGAAGTGATGCGCTATTTGATCGCCGGCGATGACTTAAGCGTGGCTAATCTGACTCAGCAAAAAAAGTTCTTCAATGAGCATATGCGTTCTTGGTTGCCTGATTTGTGCGCTGCAATAGAGGATCATCCGAATACCCAGCATTACAAAGCCGTTGCGGGATTGGCTAGAGCCTTCTTTGAAGTTGAGGGTTATGCCATGGATATGGTTGAGTAACGATATTTTGAGATGCCTATAATTTTTATAATAACCTTCCCATAGTTTTTATCTATAAGGCAGATAGTAAGGGAAACCACTGACGCATTTTTGTATACAGTCTGATGCAAATTGAGGTCATTAGGTTTATAGTTATCTCATAAATGCAAGTGTTGCGAATGTAAATTAGTAGGGCTTGTTCCAAATAAATAGGAGATAGACATGAGTGAAAAAAATAATCACAAAGAGTCCCGTAGGAAATTTTTTGTAACAACAGGTTTGGCAGCTGGTGCTGTAGCGGCTGTTTCTCAAACTTCTATTGGAACAGCTATTGCTGAGCAAGCAGCGTCATTGGTTGAAGACTCAAAAGGCTACAAAGTCTCTGATCACGTTCGTAAATATTACAAAACAACGCTTGTTTAATTAAACAAGCGTTTTTTATTTCTCTTGAATCTTTGAGGGTTTAACCATGAGTCTGATTCGTAAATCAACACAACAAGTATCTGCTGCTAAAAACCATTCAGCCCAAATGATGGGTAGTTTGGCTCGCAGCCTCCAGTCTGCCATTCCAATGATGGATCGCAGAACATTCCTTAAGCGCTCAGGTGTAGGCGTTGGTGTCGGTCTTGCTGCATCACAACTAACATTAGTTCAAAAAGCAAAAGCTTCAGGTGCTGCTAAGACTGACGGTAAAGGAAAAATTGAAGTTAAGCGTACAGTTTGTACACACTGTTCTGTAGGCTGTGCTATTGATGCAGTGGTAGAGAACGGTGTTTGGACTCGTCAAGAACCAGTTTTTGATTCTCCAATTAACCTAGGTGCTCACTGCGCCAAGGGTGCTGCGATTCGTGAACACGGCCATGGCGAATTCCGTTTGAAGTATCCAATGAAGTTGGTGAACGGCAAGTACGAAAAGATTAGCTGGGATCAGGCATTAGAAGAGATCACAGCAAAAATGAAGTCAATGAAGAAGCAATTTGGACCAGACTCCATTTTCTTCATTGGTTCTTCAAAGTACAACAATGAGCAAGCTTACTTGCTACGTAAGTTTGTTTCTTTCTACGGTACAAACAATACAGACCATCAAGCTCGTATTTGTCACTCCACAACAGTAGCCGGTGTTGCAAACACTTGGGGCTACGGTGCGATGACAAACAGCTACAACGATATGCAAAACTCGAAAGCGGCTTTGTATATTGGTTCAAACGCTGCTGAAGCTCACCCAGTTTCTATGTTGCATATGCTCCACGCTAAAGAAGCTGGTTGCAAAATGATTGTGGTGGATCCTCGTTACACACGTACTGCTGCAAAAGCTGATCAGTATGTGCGTATTCGTTCAGGCTCAGACATTCCATTCTTGTTCGGTGTTCTTTATCACATCTTTAAAAATGGTTGGGAAGATAAGAAATACATCAACGACCGCGTATACGGTATGGAAGATGTTAAGAAAGATGTTCTAGAGAAGTGGTCTCCAGCTAAAGTTGAAGAAGCTTGTGGCGCAACAGAGGCAGAAGTTTTCAAGGTTGCTAAGACGCTTCATGAAAACCGTCCAGGTACGATCGTTTGGTGTATGGGTCAGACTCAACACACAATCGGTAACGCGATGGTTCGTGCATCTTGTATTTTGCAATTGGCTCTTGGTAACGTTGGTAAGTCAGGTGGCGGTACAAATATTTTCCGCGGTCACGATAACGTTCAAGGTGCTACTGACGTGGGTCCTAACCCAGATTCATTGCCTGGCTACTACGGTTTGGCAGCGGGTTCATGGAAGCATTTCGCAGGTGTTTGGGATGTTGACTATGAGTGGATCAAAGCTCAGTTTGCTCCAAACATGATGGAGAAGTCAGGTACAACAGTTTCACGTTGGATCGACGCTGTTCTAGAAAAGAATGAGTTGATTGATCAAGATAGTAACGTCAAGGGCGTTTTCTACTGGGGTCATGCACCAAACTCACAAACTCGTGGCACAGACATGAAGAAAGCCATGGATAAATTGGATCTATTAGTTGTTGTAGATCCATATCCAAGTGCTACAGCTGCGATGGCTGCGATGCAAGTTGAGGGCGCACAAGTTAATAAAGATCGTGCCGTTTACTTGTTGCCAGCTGCAACTCAGTTTGAAACAAGTGGTTCTGCTACTGCTTCAAACCGTTCAGTTCAATGGCGTGAGAAGGTTATTGATCCACTATGGGAATCAGTACCTGACCACGTGATCATGCAAGCGATGGCTGACAAGTTAGGCTTTGGTAAAGAGTTATCGAAGAACTACAAGATGTTGACAAGCAAGTTCGCTGGTAAAGATTGGAAAGAGCCTGAGATTGAATCCATCTTGCGCGAAATCAATAAATCAGTTTGGACGATTGGTTACTCAGGTCATTCGCCAGAGCGTCTAAAAGCCCACATGCGCATGATGCACGTGTTTGATGTGAAAACATTGAAGTCTAAAGGTGGTAAAGATCCAGTAACTGGTTACGACACAACGGGTGACTACTTCGGTTTGCCATGGCCTTGTTACGGTACTCCAGAAATGAAGCATCCTGGCTCACCAAATCTATATGACACCAGCAAGCACGTGATGGATGGTGGTGGTAACTTCCGTGCCAACTTTGGTATTGAAAAAGATGGTAAGAGTCTTTTGGCTGAGAATGGCTCATTCTCTAAGGGCGCAGACATCAAGACCGGTTACCCAGAGTTTGATCACGTTCTAGTTAAGAAACTAGGATGGTGGGATGAGTTAACTGATGCAGAGAAAAAAGCTGCAGAGGGTAAAAACTGGAAGACAGATGTTTCTGGTGGTTTGATTCGTGTGATTATGAAAAATCACGGTTGCCATCCATTTGGTAACGCTAAAGCTCGTGCGGTTGTTTGGAACTTCCCTGATCCAATTCCTCAGCACCGTGAGCCGTTGTATGGCACACGTCCTGACTTGGTCGCTAAGTATCCAACGCATGATGACAAGAAAGCCTTCTGGCGCTTGCCGACGCTTTACAAGTCTATTCAAGACAAGAACGTTGCTGACAAGTTATATGAGAAGTTCCCAATCATCCTTACTTCAGGCCGTTTGGTGGAGTATGAGGGTGGCGGTGAGGAGACTCGTTCTAACCCATGGTTGGCAGAGTTGCAACAAGACAACTTTGTTGAGATCAACCCTGCAGCAGCTAACAAGCGCGGTATTCGCAATGGTGAATATGTTTGGGTTAAATCTCCAACAGGCGCCAAGATTAAAGTGAAAGCTTTAGTGACTGAGCGTGTTGGTCCTGATACAGCGTTTATACCGTTCCACTTCTCAGGTTGGTGGCAAGGTAAGGACATCCTTGATGCGTATCCAAAAGGTGCGGCGCCGATTGTCCGTGGTGAGGCTGTGAATACAGCAACAACTTACGGTTATGACAGCGTAACAATGATGCAAGAAACCAAAACAACCATTTGTCAAATTGAGAGATTCGCTTAATCAGCGGCGGAATTAGGAGAAAATAATGGCAAGAATGAAATTTATCTGCGATTCAGAGCGCTGCATTGAATGTAACGGCTGTGTAACCGCTTGTAAGAATGAGCATGAAGTACCTTGGGGTGTTAATCGTCGCCGTGTTGTGACAATTAACGACGGTGTTATCGGCGCTGAAAAATCAATCTCAGTAGCATGTATGCATTGTTCTGATGCACCATGTATGGCAGTTTGCCCAGTGGATTGCTTCTACAGAACTGACGAAGGTGTTGTTCTTCATGACAAGGACATCTGTATTGGTTGTGGCTATTGCTCATATGCATGCCCATTCGGTGCACCTCAGTTCCCTAGCTCTGGAACATTTGGTTTGCGTGGCAAGATGGACAAGTGCACATTCTGTGCTGGTGGCCCAGAGAAAAATGGTACACAAGCTGAGTTTGAAAAGTATGGTCGCAACCGTTTATCAGAAGGTAAGCTTCCAGCTTGTGCTGAAATGTGTTCAACCAAAGCTTTGATTGGTGGTGACGGTGATGTGGTTGCAGATATCTTCCGCAATCGTGTTGTTAAGCGTCAATCAAACGGTAAAGCAGCTGGCGCCAATGTATTTGGTTGGGGTACTGCTTACGGTAAACCACAAGCTTCAGGAAAAAAATCATGATTAAAAAAATCTCATTGATTGGTTTAATGGCTTCAGCCTTTGCTTTGAGCGCTTGCTCAGAGCAACCCCAGGGTGTTGTTGCTGCTAAAAAGGGCGATGAAAAAGCCACTGTAGCCGCAGATAATAAATATGTGGTTCCGGGCTGGACTTCAGGCGATCAGGTTAGCTGGGAAAAACAGCTTAAAACCCGTAGTCAAGGTCAAGACGAATACGTTAAGTCTAAGTAAGTATTTAGAGTAATTTAGGAGATGGTATGAGAATTACAATAAAAAACTTACTCGCTAGTGTGCTTCTATCATTGACTGCGTCAGTTGTTTTAGCTCAAGGTGCAGCTCCAGCAGCAGCACCTCAAGTTGAGTCTGTCAATATTCTTGAAGTTAGCAAAGATGTTCAGGCACAACGCGATGCAGCTGAAAATAAACCGGGTAGTAACCAACCGATTTGGAAAAACGTCAACTCTGATGTGGCTCACACAGTTAATTTTCCTAACAAGGAAATGGGTGTATTGATTCAGAAGTCAGGTCAACAATGGCGCTTGATTCGTAATGGTGTGATCACTGTTTTCGGTGGTTGGTTGTTGGTGATTGCAGCTGGTGCCATTTTGGCGATGTTCGTATTAAAAGGTACGATCAAGTTAAAAGAGCCGCTAACTGGTCGATTGATGAAGCGCTTTAGCAGTGTGGAAAGATTTTCACATTGGTTAATGGCATTTAGCTTTGTTGCCTTGGCAATTACAGGTATTTTTATCCTTTGGGGTAAGTTCTTCATGTTGCCAATCATCGGCGGATCTGCTTATGGTGTGCTTCTATTGGTGATGAAGAATATCCATAACTTTACTGGCCCATTGTTTACGGCAAGTATTGTGTTGTTCTTCGTGCTATTCGCTAAGGACAATCTCCCTAATAAAAACGATTTGATTTGGTTGGCATCGTTTGGTGGTCTACTTTCAGGTAAGCACATTCCGTCTCACCGCTTTAATGCTGGTGAGAAGTTCTGGTTCTGGGGTGGTGTCACAGTTCTTGGGCTCGTTGTTTCTGGTTCGGGCTGGGTGTTAGATATGATCGTTCCAGGACTTGATTACTGGCGTGGCACGATGCAGCTGGCAAATATCATTCACGCTGTTGCTGCAATCTTGATGACTGTTATGGCGATGGGTCACATCTATATCGGATCAATTGGTATGCAAGGTGCTCTTCAAGGTATGCGTACAGGTTACGTTGATGAGGCTTGGGGCAAAGAACACCATGAGCTTTGGTATGACGATGTTAAGTCTGGAAAAATTCAGAAGTAATTTAGAGGAGCTATAAACCATGAAAAAAATTACAGTATTGCTTATGACTCTGGTCTCTAGCGTTGCTTTTGCAAAATTACCAGCACCAAGTCCAGAAGCTGCAGCCGCAGCTGCCTTGACTAAAGCTAAGGCTGATCACGCAGGTAAAGTTGGTGGATATCAACTTTGCATGTCTCAAAATGATTTGGCAAGTAAATACAAGAAGGCTGGTACACCAGCGCCAGCAGCTTGCGCGAACCCAGGTCCTTTCGTAGCGCCTGAACCCGCAGCTAAGTAATTAGTTCACTATCAGTCACTAAGACTTGTTCTTAGTGACTGATTTTTTTTACCCATTTTCTTTAGAGCTTTCTTTGGTCAAACTTACTCAAGCAGTTGCTCCCTTAATCCACGAAGTCGAGGTGGTTGATGAAAAAGGGCGTAAGAAAATTGGCCATATTCCTGGTGAGCGTCCACTGACCATCTATTTGGATAAAAAAGAATTGGTCACGTTAATGACCTTGGGCGGTGCTCCTGAAGCCCTAGTTCTTGGTTATTTGCGCAACCAGCGCTTAGTGCCATCCATTGACATGATTGAAAGCATCCAAGTTGATTGGGAAACTGAATCGGCTGCAGTAAAAACAAATGGCAATACCGTCAATATTGAAGAAAAAACAAGTCGCCGAGTTGTAACGACCGGCTGTGGTCAAGGCACGGTCTTTGGTAGCTTGTTGGATGACATTGATCAAATCCGATTGTCTGATACTGCAAAAATTCAGCAATCAGCTGTTTATCAAATTGTGGATCACATTAGAACAAGAGACTCCATCTATAAACAAGCCGGCTCAGTTCATGCTTGTGCTGTTTTTAAAAACTGTGGTGATCATGCTGAGCTCCTGCATTTCATTGAAGATGTTGGAAGACATAATGCGGTCGACTCCATTGCTGGCTTGATGTGGTTGAATCAACAGGCTGGTGAAGATCTTATTTTTTATACAACAGGTCGGCTCACATCAGAGATGGTGATCAAGGGAGCGCAAATGGGCATTCCATTTTTACTTTCTCGTTCTGGTGTAACGGCGATGGGCTTAGATATGGCTAATCAAGTTAAGTTAACTTTGTTTGGTCGTTGCAGTGGTGAGCATTATTTGGTTTATAGCGGTATTGATCGCTTGATACAGAGGTCTGCAGATGTACATACCGCGTGATTTAATTTCTGGATTGGTTTTGTCGGGTGGCCGTGGCCAAAGAATGGGCGGCGCTGATAAAGGATTGCAACCTTTCAAAGGTGCACCAATGGCTATGCATACGATCATGCGCTTAGAGCCCCAGGTGGATATGGTTAGGGTCAATGCCAATCGCAACTTGGCTGCCTATGAATCACTTGGTGTAGCTGTTATTCCAGATGTGATTGGTGACTTTGCGGGTCCTTTGGCAGGATTCCAGGCGGGTTTAGAAGCTTGTGAGCATCCTTATTTAGTGACGGTGCCATGTGATTCACCAAGATTTCCATCTGATTTGGTAGAGAAGCTTTCAGAGGCTCTACTCATTCAAGATTTGGATATTGCCTTTGCTGCCACTTTGGAGGATGGCGAAGTGATGTCCCACCCGGTCTTTTGCTTAATGAAGTCTTCTGTGATTACCTCGCTGACGACCTTTTTAGGTGGAGGTGGGCGCAAGATTGATCAATGGTTCAAGTTGAATAAAACAGCACCAGTTGTTTTTGATGATCTTGCTGCTTTTGCAAATATCAATACGCACGAAGAGCTACGCAGCTTACAAAAGTAAAGCAAAGCTTTACTGCCTTTGGATCCCAGCTTGAAAATCCATCCAACGTCAGCCCAGATATGTCAAAATACGATTTATGACTATTAAATCTGACCGTTGGATCCGAAGAATGTGCGAAGAGCACGACATGATTGCTCCATTTGAGCCTGGCCAAGTTCGTAAGGACGAAGCAGGCAATAGAATTGTGAGTTACGGCACTTCAAGCTATGGTTATGACATCCGCTGTGCGGATGAGTTTAAGATTTTCACGAATATCAATAGCACCATTGTTGACCCTAAGAATTTTGATGACAAATCATTTGTTGATTTCAAGGGCGATGTTTGTATCATCCCGCCGAACTCCTTTGCTTTGGCTCGAACGGTTGAATATTTTAAGATTCCAAGAAGTGTTCTAACTGTCTGTTTGGGCAAGAGCACCTATGCTCGTTGCGGAATTATTGTGAACGTCACACCGTTTGAACCAGAGTGGGAAGGTTACGTCACCCTCGAGTTCTCAAACACAACACCTTTACCAGCCAAAATTTATGCTGGAGAAGGATGTGCCCAGGTTTTATTCTTTGAAAGCGATGAGATTTGTGAGACTTCTTACAAAGACCGTGGTGGCAAATATCAGGGGCAGGTTGGTGTAACCCTGCCAAAGACCTAAACGATGCTTTAAGGGGCTAATTAGCCCCTTTTTTGACGCATTCCTTCATCCCATGTCAGTCTTATGGTCTAGATGAAGTGTACCTTTGCTTTAAAGCAAGGATTCGGTGAAGAATTTGTGCCAAATCGACGTATTTATCGATATAGTCACGTTTTTAAGAGAAAACCCCAGCCATTAATGGGGCGCTAGCTAGGGAGTTGCTATGAAGTTTCGTTTTCCTGTCGTCATCATTGACGAGGATTTCCGTACTGAGAATATCTCAGGTTCGGGTGCGCGCGCCCTGGCTGAAGCTATTGAAAAAGAGGGGATGGAAGTTTTAGGTTTAACCAGTTACGGAGACCTCACTTCTTTTGCTCAGCAAGCTGCTAGAGCTTCTTGTTTCATCCTTTCAATTGACGATGAAGAGTTTGGCGCAGGTTCTGATGCTGAAATTGATTCAGCTCTAGAAAGCTTGCGTGCATTTGTCGTTGAAGTGCGTAAGCGTAATGAAGAGATTCCTATCTTCTTGTACGGTGAAACCAGAACTTCTCGCCATATCCCTAATGACGTTTTGCGCGAGTTACATGGCTTTATTCATATGAATGAAGATACGCCTGAGTTTGTGGCTCGCCATATCATTCGTGAGGCTAAGGTTTATCTAGATTCATTAGCGCCACCATTCTTTAAAGCACTCACTCACTACGCTTCTGATGGTTCTTACTCTTGGCACTGTCCGGGTCACTCCGGTGGCGTAGCTTTCTTAAAGAGCCCTGTAGGTCAAATGTTCCATCAATTCTTTGGTGAGAACATGTTGCGTGCTGACGTATGTAACGCTGTTGATGAATTAGGTCAGCTTTTAGATCACACCGGTCCGGTTGCTGCTAGTGAGCGCAATGCTGCTCGCATCTTTAATGCCGATCATTTGTTCTTTGTAACAAATGGCACATCTACATCTAATAAGATTGTTTGGCACTCAACCGTTGCTCCTGGCGATATTGTGATTGTGGACCGCAACTGCCATAAGTCGATTTTGCATGCCATCATGATGACGGGGGCTGTTCCTGTTTTCTTGATGCCTACTCGTAATCACTACGGCATTATTGGCCCGATTCCTAAAGAAGAATTTGACTGGAAAACTATCCAGAAAAAGATTGAAAACAATCCTTTCATTCTTGATAAAAAAGCCAAGCCTCGTGTTTTAACAATTACACAAAGTACCTACGATGGTGTTTTGTATAACGTTGAAATGATCAAAGAAATGTTGGATGGCAAAGTAGATACCTTGCACTTTGATGAAGCTTGGTTGCCGCACGCCACATTCCATGATTTCTATAAAGACATGCATGCGATTGGTAAAGATCGTCCACGCTCAAAAGAGAGCATGGTCTTCTCTACTCAATCAACTCATAAGTTGCTTGCTGGTTTATCTCAGGCATCACAAATTTTGGTTCAAGATTCCGAATCTAATAAGTTAGATAACGATTGCTTCAATGAGTCGTATTTGATGCACACATCAACTAGCCCTCAATACGCCATTATTGCCTCATGTGATGTTGCAGCGGCAATGATGGAGCCTCCTGGAGGCACAGCTTTGGTTCATGAGTCTATTGCGGAGTCATTGGATTTCCGTAGAGCTATGCGCAAAGTTGACGAAGAGTGGGGTGCCGATTGGTGGTTTAAGGTTTGGGGCCCAGAGTACTTGGCTGAAGAAGGTGTTGGCGAGCGCGAAGATTGGGTCTTAAAAGCAGGTGAGCGTTGGCATGACTTTGGACAATTGTCTGATGGTTTCAATATGCTTGATCCTATCAAGGCCACTGTTATTACGCCTGGTTTAGAGATGGATGGTGATTTTGCTGACACAGGTATTCCGGCAAGCATCGTCACTAAGTATTTGGCTGAGCATGGCGTGATTGTTGAAAAAACTGGTTTGTATTCATTCTTCATTATGTTCACGATTGGTATTACGAAGGGTCGTTGGAATACATTAGTCACAACATTGCAACAATTTAAAGATGACTACGATAAGAACCAACCCTTGTGGCGAGTTCTTCCAGAGTTTGTGGTGAAGCACCCACGATATGAGCGTATCGGTTTGCGTGATTTGTGCCAACAGATTCACCAAGTTTACAAAAAGTATGATGTGGCTCGCATGACGACTGAGATGTATTTATCTGACATGATTCCAGCAATGAAGCCATCGGATGCGTGGGCCAAGATGGCGCACCGTGATATTGAGCGTGTGCAGATTGATAATTTGGAGGGTCGCGTGACTGCCATGTTGGTAACACCTTACCCACCAGGTATTCCTTTGTTAATTCCTGGGGAGCGCTTCAACAAACGCATCGTCGATTATTTGAGATTTACGCGTGACTTTAATGAACAGTTCCCTGGTTTTGAGACGGATGTTCATGGTCTTGTTAAAGGTGAACTCAATGGTCGTAAAGAGTATTATGTGGATTGCGTTAAAAGCTAATCAGAGTTTAACCAAGCACTGTATTTAGTATTAAAAATAAAAAAGGCTCACCACGGTGAGCCTTTTTGTATGGAGCGCTTTACTTAACCTAAAGTTTTTCTATAAGCTGCAATCGCTTTTTTAACTTGCTCAGGAGCTGTTCCGCCCACGTGGTTGCGGCTATTGACGGAGCCTTCCAGCGTTAGAAACTCAAAGGCATCTTGTTCAATTAAGTTGGCATTACTGCCAAGATCACAAGCTGCACGTAAGTCGTCTAAAGACAAGTCAGATAAATCACAACCTTTGGTAGAGCAAGCTTTAACCGCATGCGCTACAGCTTCATGGGCATCACGGAATGGCAAGCCCTTTTTAACCAAGTAGTCGGCTAAGTCAGTGGCAGTCGCAAATCCTTGGAGTGCTGCGGCGCGCATGGTTTCTGCTTTGACTTGAATATGCGGAACCATGTCAGCAAATATGCGCAAAGTATCACGCAATGTGTCTGCTGAATCAAATAAAGGCTCTTTGTCTTCTTGATTATCTTTGTTGTAGGCTAAAGGTTGGCCTTTCATCAGAGTTAATAAAGAGATGAGGTTGCCATTCACTCGACCAGTTTTGCCACGTGCTAACTCTGGAACATCGGGATTCTTTTTCTGAGGCATGATGGAGCTACCGGTACAGAAGCGATCCGGTAGATCAATAAACCCGATTCTTGGGCTCATCCAAAGGATCAGTTCCTCGGATAGACGAGAGATGTGGGTCATTGCCAATGAGGCAGCTGAGCAAAACTCAATGGCGAAGTCTCTATCAGAAACTGCATCCAATGAGTTTTGGCAAACGCCGTCAAAGCCTAAAGTTTTAGCAACGCGTTCGCGATCAATCGGGTAGCTGGTACCAGCTAAGGCAGCGGACCCTAGCGGTAAACGATTAACCCGTTTGCGGCAGTCAGTTAAACGCTCAGCGTCACGCGCAAACATTTCGGCATAGGCCATCATGTGGTGACCAAACGTAATAGGCTGAGCCACTTGAAGATGGGTGAAGCCCGGCATGATGGTCTCGGCATGCTTTTCAGCTAAGCCAAGCAGACCTGATCGCAGAGACTTTAACTCAGTTTGGATCTCATCGATGGCGCCACGGAGCCATAAGCGAATATCTGTGGCTACTTGGTCATTACGAGAGCGTCCGGTATGAAGGCGTTTGCCTGCGTCACCTACCAATTTTGTCAGGCGTGCCTCAATATTGAGGTGAACATCCTCGAGCACTATCTCCCAAGTAAAGGTGCCATCTTTCATTTCTGAAAGGATTTGTGACATCCCCTTTTGGATCTCTGCATAATCCGCCGCACTGATAATCTTCTGTGCGGCCAGCATCTCTGCATGAGCTAATGAGCCTTGAATATCAACCAAAGCCATTCGTTTATCAAAATCAACAGAGGCGGTATATCGTTGCACGAGTTCCGCCACAGGCTCAGCGAAACGCGCTGACCATGCCTGATCTTTGTTGTCTAAAGAATTTTTATTTTTGTCTAAATCTGCCATAAACAGCAGTATATTGCCTCAAAGGCTTTATTCTTATGGTTATGACACAAATTTCTTATCCTAAAAAATTAGTTATTGCCTCCCGGGAGAGCCGTTTGGCTATGTGGCAGGCTGAATATGTCCGAGATTGCTTGAAAAAGCTCTATCCGGCGTGTGATGTGAGCATTTTGGGTATGACAACCCGTGGAGATCAAATATTGGATCGAACCCTGTCAAAAGTGGGGGGTAAGGGCTTATTTGTGAAGGAATTAGAAGTGGCTTTGGAGGAGGGGCGTGCTGATTTGGCTGTTCATTCCCTCAAAGATGTCCCTATGCAATTGCCAGAGGGTTTCGAGCTGGCATGCATCATGGAACGTGAGGATGCCAGAGATGCTTTTGTATCCAATGACTATGAACATTTGGCTGATTTACCAGCGGGTGCTGTGGTTGGTACGGCTAGCTTGAGGCGCGAAGCCTCCTTGAGGTCAAAATACCCACACCTTACTATCCAGCCTCTAAGAGGTAATTTGGATACTCGTTTGGGTAAGCTAGATAAAGGTGAATATGCCGCTATTATCTTGGCGGCTGCAGGGCTAAAGCGTTTAGGCATGGCTTCAAGAATCCGGAGTTTGCTGACTGTCGAAGAAAGCCTTCCAGCAGCAGGTCAGGGCGCTCTAGGCATTGAAATCCGTTCTGGAAGACCAGAGATGATGGATTATTTAGCGCCTTTAAATCATGCCCCATCAGCTATGGCTGTTTCTGCAGAAAGAGCTGTTTCAAGAGCCTTAGGAGGTTCTTGTGACGTTCCTTTAGCTGCGTACTCTGTATGGGAAGGTCGTGATTTGTATCTTCGAGCTTTTGTAGCTACCACCGACGGTCAAAAAGTCTGTCGCGCAGAGCAAAAGCTAACTTTGGATTCAATGTCAGCAGCTGATGCCATGGGGTTGTCGGTCGCAAAGGACTTGATTGACCAAGGCGCTATGGCTTTATTGCCCCCAAGATAGTTATTGATGCCAACGCTTGTTCTTACTCGTCCTATCGGTCAGTCTCATCGACTAAGTGAGTTACTGAAACAGCAATTACCGGAACTGAATCAAATTCAGTTACCTTTGTTATCCATCGTACCTAATCAGGATGATGTTGAAGGCATGAAATTAAATGAGTTAATAAAAAAAGCAGACTTCGCTATTTTTATTAGCCCCAATGCGGTTGAGTGTGGGATGCGTTTACTGGGGGCGGATTGGCCAACTCATCTACCCATAGCAGTCGTTGGTGGAGGAAGTGCTGAAGCGCTTGATCGCCGAGGTATCAATTCAGCACATGGATATCAAATTTCTTTTCCGAAGGATTCTCGGAATTGGGATTCAGAGGGGCTGTGGGCTGAGATCAATTCGGTACCAGTCAGTTGGTCGGGTAAACAAATACTATTCCTAAAGGGTGCAGGTGGTCGAGACTGGTTAGGTCAACAGTTTTTGGACCAAGGTGCCACAATTCATGAGGTGGTGACTTATAGGCGTTTACCTTTAAGTGTCGAGTCGCCGTCTTGGAGGCAGGTGCAAAAACTTGAAGCCAACACAACGGCTTGCATCATTAATTCATCCGAGGCATTGCGGCACCTAGTGGATGTGCTTGATCAATCGTTACCTTGGGGTCCCAGCTGGTTCAATTCTGTCACCATCATTTGTTCGCATCAGCGCATTGCACAGGCTGCTAAAGAAGCTGGATTTAAACAAGTAGAATGTTGTTTATCGGGTGAGGAGCATCTGCTAGTTGCAACGCAGACTTGGTTCAATCAACTAAAGCAATTAAAGTAATTAAATTCAAAAGAAGCGAGATATTTGGATGACAAATGTATCAAAGAACTCCGGCTTGGATGAATCTAAAAAAGCCCAATCAGACGCCCTAGGAAAAGGGCTTTGGAAAGCTCTATGGATTGCTATTGCCATTTGCATTCTTTGGTTGGTGATTGAAGGTGGTTTGCGTCTTTATCATCGACCAGCGCTATTGGATGCAAGAGTTGCTGATCTAGAGCGGAAGATTGCTAATGTGGAGGCTTTCGAGGCTAAATTGGAGTCTTCATTAAATAATAGCTTGGAGTCACAAAAAAATATTACTTCAGTAGCTAATAAAATTTCTGACTTGTTAAATGGTGTTGCTGCATTGCCAATGACAGCATCGCCAACTCCAGTTGCCTCCGCGGGTGTTGCGGAGTCCCAAAACAGTTCGGGGTTAAAGAAAGTCGTTGATCAAATCAAGCTATTAGGTGATCGATTGGTTAGGGTTCAGGTGGTAGGAGACGTAAAGGATGTTGCTTTGACACCAGCTGCTCAAGACTTGATACGTCAGCAACTAAAGCTTCACTTGGTCAGTGCACGCCTTGCTTGGCTGTCTAATTTGCCTCAAGTTTGTAAAGAGGATTTATCTCAGGCGCGAGCCATTCTGGCTAAACATTTTCAGGGGCAAGCTACGCAGGTAGTTAAATTTGAGAATGCCCTCAGTGCTTTGCAGGCTGAAGTTGAAAAGACATCAGCTGTTGTGAAGGGGCAATAATCATGAGAGGTGCGCTTTGGTTAGCATTTTTATTTGCAGTTGCTGTCATCGTGGCATTGTTTGCAACGAGTAATGGTGGGCACATCACCATTTACTTTCCACCATACCGCTTAGATACCAGCCTCAATCTTTTTATAGCTACTATAGTCGGGATTTTTTTAGTGAGCTTATTGGCGTGGCGAACTTTTGCAGCCATATTGGATTTACCAAAACAGGCCGCTGCTTATCGTCGTAAGCAGAGAGAAACACGTTCTATTGGTTTTTTATCAGAAGCTATTGAAGACATATTTGCGGGTCGTTTTTCTAAAGCACTTAAATCTGCAGAGGCGGCTACTGTTAATGAGTCAATGGCAGAAACAGCAGCCCTCTTGGCAGCGCGTTCGGCGCATCGCTTAAACCAACATGATCTTAGAGATCATTGGTTATCTAAAATTCGGTCACCTGAAAAACTCCAAGCAAGATTGGTGGCAACTGCCGATATGCAAATGGACGTTCACGATGCTGAGGGGGCTTTGGCAACAATTGAGCAACTCCAAAAAGGTGGTTCGCGCCAGTTATTTGTTCAGAGAATTGCTTTAAAGGCTAATCAACAGCTTAAAAATTGGAGTGAGGTTTTACGATTGACTCACAGCCTCTCTAAAAGAGAGGCCTTGCATCCTGTAGTGGCTCAGAAATATATCCAAGAAGCTATTTCTAAATTGGTTCAAGAAAAATCGACAGATCACGAAGCATTGCTGCGCATCTGGAAGACCTTGCCTAAGGAAAATCGTAAAGCTTCCAGAATTGCTCTGGTGATGGCACAAGGTTTATTGTCAGTGGCTCAATATGATTTAGCGAGACAATTGATTGAGGATTCTCTGGACGCTCAATGGGATGAGGCATTAATCGATATTTATCCTCAATGTGTCGCACCTGGATCAAGAAATTTAAGTTTGGCTCAAAAAATTGAAGCATGGATGACGAAGTATCCTGGGGAGCCCGCACTTTCTCTCGCATTGGCTCGGATTTGTTTGGATCAGCAGTTATGGGGTAAAGCCAAATCAAGTTTGGTGGGCGTTATACGTGATCCTAAGACTAAACCATCAATGCGAGCTGCTGCTCATATGGCAATGGCCCAATTGCATGAAGCATTGAGTGAGACCTTGGAAGCGGCTGAGCAATACCAATTAGCCGCTAAAATTTTTAGCGGATTAACAGCTCATCGTTCCTAAGTCTTGTTGATTGGTTGTTGGTTTATTTGCTCAATCGACGTATTATTTTTTCAATGGTGGGGCCGTAAGGTGGGTGAACAAAGTTTGTTCCCATCCATTTTTTAATACCTAAAAATGACTTAACGTCTAGCACTGGTTTTTGATGGCTAAAGGTGTCAAAGCCAGCTTTGCCGTGGTAAGACCCCATGCCGCTCGCACCAACACCCCCAAACGGTAAATTATCAATACCAGCTTGGAGTAGGGTGTCATTGATGCAAACTCCGCCAGCATGAGTTCGAGAAAGGATTTCTTTTAGAACTTTCTGATTTTTGCCAAACCAGTAAAGGGCCAATGGATGCTCCCTGTTATTGACGTAGTTGATTGCATCTTCAACCGTACTGATACCGATAATAGGTAAGATGGGTCCAAAAATTTCTTCGTTCATGATCAAAGCATCGTCAGAAACGCGGTGAAGCATGACAGGGGTAAAAGCTCTTGATTCGGATGGCTCTAAAAGCTCGGTAACTTCTGCGCCCCTGCTAACAGCATCATTAACTAAGCTCATCCAGCGAACTGTTTGAGCTTTATCAATTGGGTTGGTGAGCTCAGCATCGTTTTGGAACATTAACTGAGCTGCCCGGCGCAACTCTTTTTGAAGTTCTGGTATTTTTTCGTGTTGAATCAGGACGTAGTCTGGTGCAACACAGGTTTGTCCACCATTTAATAATTTGCCGTAAATAATCTTTTTGGCAACCTCTTTGAGTGAGGCATCGGAGTGAATGATCGCAGGAGACTTGCCGCCAAGCTCTAGCGTGACTGGAGTTAGATTATCAGCCGCTGCTCTCATCACTTTTTTGCCAGTGGCTGAGGAACCAGTGAAAAATAAATGATCAAAAGGTAAAGCAGCAAAATCTGCTGCTAATTGGGCATCCCCCGTGGTGACTGAAAACTCTAGTGGATGAAAGTACTCACCAACCATGGTGGCAAGGTAACCTGAGGTTCTAGCAGAGCGCTCTGAAGGTTTTAGCCACACTCGATTGCCGGCTGCAATTGCAGCAATAGCTGGTACTAGAGCAAGCAGAATAGGGTAATTCCAGGGGCTCATGATCCCAACAACGCCCTTGGATTGTGGTTGTAGCCAAGCTTTTGAAGATTGAAGTTGAAATGGTAAATCAACTGATTGTGATTTCATCCAATTTTTTAAATGCTTGATCGTGTGCTTCGCAACCTGTCTAACAGCATTTAGCTCAATCAGGCGAGTTTCTACAGAATGTCGGATGCCAAAGTCTGCAGAAACAACCTTACATAGATTCTCTTCATACTTGTTCACCATAGCTACAACCCTAAGAATGCGTTCTTTGCGACTCTCAAAGCTAGGATTGGGTTCGTGGATATAAGCTTTCTTAAGCTCTTCCAAGTGAAGTTTTAGCATGGCTGAATTCATGGAAAGATTATCTCAGATTTGGTTTTTTAAAAGGGGTCCCTGCATAAATTCTACTTAAGCAGTAGGATGTTGCCTATACATGAATATCATAAAAGTATCGCAAATAAAATGAATAACAAAGAACCTCATCATTTAGACTTGGAGCAAGCCACTATAGGTGGTGGTTGCTTCTGGTGTTTAGAAGCCGTTTATCAGCAGGTGAGTGGTGTTGTTCATGTGGAATCAGGGTATGCGGGTGGGCATACGGAAAACCCCGATTATGATTCTGTTTGTTCTGGTCGATCAGGTCATGCTGAGGTTGTCAGAATTCATTATGACCCTCAGTTGGTGAGTTTTAGGCAGCTGTTAGAGGTTTTCTTTGTTATTCATGACCCGACTACTTTAAACCGTCAGGGTAATGATGTCGGTACGCAATACCGTTCCGTTATTTATTACCATGATGACAAGCAAAAGTTACAAGCTGCAGAAATGATAGAGGCCTTAAGCCAAGCTGAAACTTATAGCAACCCGATTGTGACCGAGTTAAGCGCTCTACCAATCTATTACCCAGCTGAAGACTATCATCAAAACTATTTTGTTAATCATCCTGATCAAGGGTATTGTGCTTTTGTTGTGGGGCCTAAAGTGGAGAAATTTCAAAAAAGTTTTTTGTCTCTCATCCGTCAATAATTCTTTTTACTTAAGGCGCCAGTCTCTGGATCTTCCACTGGCCATTCTGCAAAACATATTGAATACGATCATGAAGGCGTGAGGGGCGACCCTGCCAGAACTCTAAAACTTCGGGTTTAACTCTAAACCCACCCCAATGAGGTGGTCTGGGGGGATTCAAAGCAAACTTAAGCGCATATTCAGCTGCATTCTTAACTAATTGAGTGCGTCCTGAGATGACTTGGCTTTGAGGAGATGCCCATGCGCCAATTCTGGAATCCAACGGTCTTGAATGAAAGTAGTCATCACTTTCTTGATCGGAAAGTTTCTCTACTGAGCCTTCCACTCTAATTTGTCTTTCTAGTTCTGGCCAAAAAAACAGGAGCGCGGCATGAGGGTTGCTGATAAGAGCTTGACCTTTACGGCTTTCATAATTGGTGAAAAATACAAACCCGGCAGACGTTACTTCTTTGATTAAAACCGTTCTTGCACTGGGTTTGCCATTTGCATCGACTGAGGCAACAGTCATGGCATTGGGCTCTGGTAATTCTGCATGTTGCGCCTGATCAAACCATATCTTAAATTGATCAATTGGATTGAGTTTGACATCCTCTTCAGAGAGGCTGCCTTTCATATACGATTTTCTGAGGTCGGCTAAATTGGTCATGCCTTCAGTATATATAGACTCCCGCTTATTTTCTATAAAACATCTCAGCGATAAATTCTGTCTACTGAAGAATCCGGAGATGGTGACGGATTTCTTATATAGTCTTAATTATGGAAGTTAAACAAAATAGACGTTTTGGCGGGGTGGCTCGCTTATATGGTGAAGAAGGCTTAAAAGCCTTTGAGCAGGCCCATGTGCTGGTTGCTGGCTTAGGTGGGGTTGGCTCCTGGGCTGCGGAAGCCCTCGCTAGAAGCGCAGTTGCTGAAATGACATTGGTGGACTTTGATCACATAGCGGAAAGTAATGTGAATCGTCAATTGCATGCGGTTGAGGGCGCATTTGGCCAGTCCAAGGTGAATGCCATGGCAGAGCGACTTCTCTCTATTAATCCCAACTTAAAGATCAACATTATTGATGATTTTTTAACATCAGATAATTTGAATGAGCATTTGGCAAAACATGCCGCTAACGCCTTGTTTGTTGTTTTGGATGCAACGGATGATGTCAAGATGAAGATTGCTTTAGCTAACTACTGCAAAAAGAATATACCGTTGATTATTTGTGGTGGCGCTGGAGGCAAACTTGATCCAAGTCGAATTAGTGCTTGTGATTTATCAAAAACTACTCAAGATCCATTGCTTTCTAAAATACGTTACACGCTTCGCAAGGAGTATGGGTTTAGTTCTGATCCTAAGAAGAAGTTGGGTTTAACAGCTGTTTACTCTGATGAACCAAGACAAGGTGTTGCAAGTGGCGGATTGGCTTGCTCTGGTTATGGTTCGGGTGTGACTGTGACGGCTAGCTTTGGTTTTATAGCGGCTGCAGAAGTGCTGAAGGTGATTCAGCAGAAATACTTAAAGCAGCTTAATTAAAAAGATAAATAAACAGTCAATCTAAAAAATAAGCCCAAAAAGTAACGGGGTTAAATTTATTTAACTCTTTGACTGATATGGGCTAGGGCCTCATCTACTTGATCTACAAGGATCAAACAAATATCGCCGGCTTGTACTTGTTCTAGAGCTTTATCGATAGCTAAAAACTCGCCTCTAAATTCCTCTATCTTTTTAACTTGTTGAGAGTTGGCTAGGCCATCACGCATGATCGCTGTTACTTCACCATCGGCTCTGCCACGCTGGCATTGATCCTCATACAAAATGATGTGATCAAAAGACTGACCTAAAATTTCTGTTTGACGGCGCAAGTCTTCATCTCGACGATCTCCTGCACCACTGATCACTACCATTCGTTTATTAGCTGGCATATTGGCAATGGTTTCTGAAAGCGCCAAAATGGCATCAGGGTTGTGACCGTAGTCCGCAATGATGGTGGCGCCGGCATATTTGAAAATATTAAATCGTCCAGGAACTGTATTTGCATCGCTTTTAAAGCTGCTGAGACCATCAGCGATGACATCCCAAGGAATACCTAGAGCCCAGGCAGCTCCAACAACACCTAAAACGTTTTCAACTTGGAATCCAATGGTTCCCTCTGCTGTTATTGGAACTTGATCCAAGTTAATGTGGAATTCTTTTTTACCTTCGGCTGCAATTAATTTATTTTGATGAACAAAGAGCACGCGTTTACCTTGGGCTCGGTGTTTCGCCATCACAGGGTGATTGATGTCTTTAGCAAAGAACGTTATTTCACCTGGGCAGCTCTTGGCCATTTTGACGACATTAAAGTCAGCTGCATTAAGAACCGCCATGCCATTGGGTGCAACGTTTTGCACAATCACTCGTTTGACGGCAGCTAGGTCAGCCGTTGTATTGATGTAATTCATACCCAGGTGATCACCTTCACCGAGGTTCGTCACAATGGCAACCTCACAGCGATCAAAACCGAGGCCTTCTCTAAGTATGCCGCCACGTGCTGTTTCTAAAACAGCCGCATCCACATCAGGGTGCATCAATACGTTACGGGCACTCTTAGGCCCGCTACAGTCGCCTGTATCAATTCTTTTGCCGCTGATGTAAACGCCATCCGTACCGGTATGCCCAACTCTTAAACCATTCTTTTCGAATAAATGGCTCATGAGCTTCACTGTTGTTGTTTTGCCATTGGTGCCAGTAACGGCAACAACCGGAATACGTCCATCATCATCTTTACCAAACATGGTCGAAATAATGGCTTCACCAACAGGACGCCCTTTACCGTAGGAGGGGTGAAGATGCATTCTTAGTCCTGGTGCTGCATTGACTTCTACAATACCGCCGCCTTGCTCTTCTAGAGGGCGATAAACGTTGTCGCAAACCACATCCACACCGCAAATATCAAGGCCAATCATTTGTGCAGCAGCGATAGCTGAAGCGGCTAGATCAGGGTGGACATCATCGGTGACATCTGTAGCTGTACCACCGGTGCTTAAGTTCGCGTTGTTCCTAAGCGTGACCCTCAATCCTTTTGCCGGCACAGATTCGGGCGTTAAGTTTTGATGTTTCAGTGTCGCAACGGCGATATCATCAATTCTAATTTTGCTTAATGCTGTGGCGTGACCGTCACCACGATTAGGATCCTTGTTAATCTCTTCGACCAATTCACGGACAGTATGCTGGGCATCACCAATGACATACGGTGGCTCACGTCTTGCTGCTGCGATGAGTTGATTGCCGATGACAAGTAGTCGGTGATCATGGCCGGGCATGTAGCGCTCAACGATGACTTCAGAAGAGATTTTGGATGCTGCATTAAATGCAATGTCAATTTGTTCGCGCGTATGGATGTTGACTGCAACACCCTTGCCTTGGTTGCCATCTCTTGGTTTGATGGCAACAGGCGCATTAATTTCCTTAAAGGCTTCCCACGCTCCGTCAGCTGTTGTGACAATGCTGCCAAGTGGTACCGGAACTCCGGCTGCGTGAAGTAAATTTTTTGTGAGTTCTTTGTCTTGTGCAATGGATTCAGCAATGGCGCTAGTCGAGCTAGTTTCAGCTGCTTGTATGCGGCGCTGCTTGCTGCCCCAGCCCAGCTGAACCATACTACCTTCGGTCAAACGGCGATACGGAATGCCGCGAGCAATCGCTGCATCCACAATTGATCCTGTGCTTGGTCCTAGGCGAATGCTTTCATCTAAATCGCGCAGCTCTTGCAAGTACTCTTCAACATGAGAGCCGTTATCGATGAGAGCAGAGCGACAAAGTTTCATGGCTAGCTCAAGTGCGAGGCGACCTACTTTTTCTTCTGTATATTCAACCACCACGATATAGACACCATCATCGGGTGTTGGCATGGTTCTACTAAAGGTAATCGGACATCCTGCTTGAGCTTGGAGATCTCTTGAACAAACTTCTAGCGCATGAGCAAGAGATACTGTTTCATTCTGACCGTAGGGTCTAACAGGACCTAGTTGTGGGAACCTGGATCTTAAGCGTGTTTCAAAGCCAAAAATATTGGTAATAACTTTTTCGTTTTCCTCGCATTTAACTAATGCTTCCAGAGCTGTGTGCTTACCCCATAAATTGGGACCTCTTAGAGCGCGGATACGAGTTAATTCCATTTGTTCACTAATTAAAGGTTTGAAGACCAGCGATGATGATATCTTTGGGTGAGTTCAGCGCCCATGCGGCTCCTACAGCGGCTAAAACATTTTCTAATGTATTTGTCTTGCTGCTTGACTGTAGTAGTGGGATGTTGGCTAGATCAATTAAAACTTGTCGCTCTGGACCTTGCGCGAGAACGATTTGATTGTTTTCTGTAAACAGGGCACGGCCACCATTCTTTAGATGATTTTTTGTTGCGTCATTTAGTCCATAACGACTAAATAGGATGACTTCTCCATCGGAAAGCTCAGCCATTTTGACAACGGCTTCATCATCCGCATTCAAAATAGCGGTTCCTGTTGGTAGAACCACATCAACCTGTGTCCGCATGACGTTGTAAATTTGTTCTGGCTCAGTGATGGAGCATTCAGGAGCAGTATCTTCTGGATCCAAATTAGTGACGATGCCAACGCTGCATCGATCATAGGCTAGACCTTCATTCAGAATTGTGTGATTGTCATTTTCAATCACCGCAGCTTCTACCTGGCGGTTAAGTAATAAGCGATTGGCACTTGTCCAGTTGGCGCAATTACCAGAGGTCTGTAGACGTTGATTGAAGAAAGCACCTTTGCTGCAAGCCAAACCAACTTTCATGCCGGTTAACTGAAGCAGGTGACTAACCAATTGTGCAACCATTGTTTTTCCGCGTGAGCCAGCAACACCAACAACGGGTATGCGTCCATTTGCTTGATTGGGGAATAAGTGCTCAACGATCGCAGCTCCAACTGGCTGTGGCTCGCCCACAGCGGGTTTTAAATGCATGATTAAACCAGGACCTGCATTAACTTCAACAATGGCTCCACCTTGCTCTTCGAGTGGTCTGGAAATATCTTCCGCAACTAGATCAATGCCTGCGATATCTAATCCAATGACTCTCGCTGCGAGAGCTGCTTGTGCAGCAACGTCTGGGTGAACGAGGTGCGTCACTTCAAAAGCCATGTTCCCGGAACCTTGAACTAAAACATCTTGGTCTTTCTCTGGAACCGAATCAAGTGTTAGTTTTTGGCGAGCAAGCTCAAGCTCTAGTTTTTTATCAAAAACAACGGGGCTTAAGGGAAGTATTTCAGCGTCACCGCGACGAGGGTCAGTATTAATCTCTTCTTCAATTAATTGACGAATACTTCTTAAGCCATCGCCTTTTGCCCAGGCAGATTCACCCTTTGCAGCAGCAACAACTTTTTTGCCCACAACTAATAAGCGATGTTCATTGCCTGGAATGAAGCGCTCAACCATCACGCCGCTTCCCTCATTGAGGGCATCCTCAAAAGATTTTTCAATTTCAATTTGACTACTGAGGTTTGTAAAAACACCGCGCGCATGGTTGCCGTCGTATGGTTTGACAACAACCGGTAGGCCAATATCTTGCGCTGCTTCCCAGGCATCAGCGGGGCTTTCAACCATGCGACCCTCTGGAACTGGGACGCCGCAAGAGGCTAGGAGTGATTTAGTTAAATCTTTATCTCTTGAGATGCCTTCAGCAATAGCACTCGTTAACTCTGTTTCAGCCGTCCAAATACGTCTTTGCTGATTGCCATAACCGAGTTGAACTAGGTTGCCCTCAGATAAACGAGTGGCTGGAATTTTTCTTTCTCTGGCAGCATCAACGATGCAGCCCGTGCTTGGACCTAGATAAAGGCTATCGACCAAGTCTTCGATTTCTTTAATTGCAGCAGGAACATCAAATTGTTGGTTTTCAATGGCGGCCATCACTAGGTCGCGAGCATGATACAGAGCAGTTTTGGTAATTTCCTCATGCCATGCACGAACAATGACCTTATAAACACCTCGTTTATTGGTTTCTCGGGCTTTACCAAACCCACCTGGCATGCCGGCTAAATTCTGGAGCTCTAAGGTGACGTGTTCAAGAATATGAGCGGGCCAGGTACCTTCTTCTAGGCGCTTAACGAAGCCGCCATGCTCGCCATAGCTGCAACGATGCTCAATGAGGCTAGGTAACCATGACACCAAACGGTCAGTAAAGCCCGGAATAGTGTTGGATGGGTAATCTTCAAGGTCGCCAATATCAACCCAAGCCTCTAAGACTGGGCTGTAGGTCCACATGCTCGGCCCCTTGAGGACCTTAATATCTATGATTTCTATTGTTTTTTTTGTCATGTGGGGCGAAAGTGCCAAATTTACCTCATTGTACTTCTTCGATTAACGCTTGGGAGGTCTTTTAGTTGACAAAAAAAGGTAAATATTTTGTTTGGTAAATTTGCGATAATTGCGGACTATTAAAGAACCCAATTAAGCTTCCATTGACAAATATCGACACTAGACAATTCAATAGGCTGCCAAGCCACTGGCAAGCTGCTTTACCTCTTCATGAGGGGGTAAGCGGGTCGATGATCACTTTCCTGGAATTAGATTTAAACCAAGATCTGCACTTTGAAAAAGGGCTCATTTATCTCACGCCCCAAGGCTTATTCTCTTATAAAAAACATAATTTATTAGGGGCGGATGCATCCCAAAATTGGGATCACTGGGCATTCTCGGAAAAGAACCAGCTTCGATTGCACGATCACGCGGGTGTTGCCAGCTTAGAGTTGGTTAGTGAGGAAGGTTGTCTCGCATCCTGGCGTTTCACCCTCGCTCAAAACCCTGCAGCGACAAGGCTTGTTCAGCACTACAACATAGAAAAAAATCGGTTTTTAGGGGGTAGTCATTCTGAGCAGGAATTGGGGACTCAGTCTGTTTGCCCATCTTGTTGGGTGCCATTGCCACCTGATCAAGAAGAATGCCCTGCTTGCTCTTCAGAAAACCTGACGGCTCCATCAACTTGGACTTTATTCCGTTTATGGAGATTTGCTAAACCCTACAAAGGGCAGTTACTTGCGGGCTTCTTATTAACCCTCGCTTCAACTGCCGCCACATTAGTGCCTCCCTATCTAACCATGCCGTTGATGGACGATATTTTGTTGCCCTACCAGAGTGGTCAGCCAATAGACCAACAGCTAACTATTTTTTATTTGGCAGCGCTTTTCCTTGCTGCGCTATTGGCTTGGGCCTTGGGTTGGGCAAAAACATATATTTTGGCTTTGGTCAGTGAGCGCATTGGAGCGGATCTCAGAACCGAAACTTACGAGCACTTGATGAAATTGTCGTTGGAGTATTTTGGTGGCAAAAGAACGGGTGATTTGATGGCAAGGATCGGTTCTGAATCCGATCGTATTTGTTTATTTTTATCTCTACACTTATTGGATTTCGCCACTGATGTCCTGATGATTTTGATGACCGCAGTGATATTGGTATCTATTGATCCTTGGTTGGCTTTGGTAACTTTGACGCCATTACCTTTCATTGGCTGGGCTATTCATGTGGTGCGTGACAAATTACGATTTGGCTTTGAGAAAATTGATCGAATCTGGTCTGAGGTTACCAGCGTTCTGGCTGATACGATTCCCGGGGTTCGAGTTGTTAAAGCATTTGCTCAAGAAGAGCGTGAGACCGATCGTTTTCGCTTGGCTAACCAACATAACTTAGCTGTCAATGATCGAGTCAATCGGGTTTGGGCTTTGTTCTCGCCAACGATTACTTTGCTAACTGAGATTGGTTTACTTGTTGTTTGGGCATTTGGTATTTGGCAGATTTCTAATGATGCGATTACGGTTGGTATGCTCACTGCCTGTTTAGCTTATATAGGGCGGTTTTATACACGTTTGGACTCCATGAGTCGTATTGTGGCCTTTACTCAACAAGCTGCTACGGCATCCAAACGAATTTTTGATATTTTGGATCATGTCTCAAGCGTCCCAGACCCAGTTCAACCAGTTAAGCTGACAAAAGTTGAAGGCCGTATTGATTTGCAAAATGTGGGGTTCCGTTACGGTAATCGCGCAGTGACAAAAGGTATTAATTTACAAATAGCCCCAGGTGAAATGATTGGCCTAGTAGGGCATAGTGGTTCTGGAAAAAGCACGTTAGTTAATTTAATTTGCCGTTTTTACGATGCAGCAGAGGGGACCATCAAGTTAGATGGCGTTGATATTCGCTCGATTGCTGTGGCTGATTACAGGCGACATATTGGATTGGTGTTGCAAGAGCCATTTTTATTCTTTGGCACGATTGCTGAAAATATTGCTTATGGCAAGCCCGATGCCAGTCGTGAAGAAATTATTGCTGCCGCTAGGGCCGCTCATGCTCATGAGTTTATTTTGCGTTTACCCCATGGCTACGATTCATTGGTAGGTGAACGCGGACAGTCACTTTCTGGTGGAGAGCGTCAGCGTATCTCAATCGCAAGAGCATTGTTAATCGACCCTCAAATTTTGATATTAGATGAGGCGACATCCTCAGTGGATAGTACGACTGAAAAAGAAATTCAGAAGGCATTGGATAATCTTGTTAAGGGCAGAACCACGATAGCGATTGCTCATCGCCTCTCCACGCTTCGTAAGGCAGATCGCTTGATTGTTTTGGATAAAGGCCAGGTTGTGGAGCAGGGGAGTCATGATCAATTGATGAGTCTTGAGGGGGTCTATCGTCGCATGTATGACACGCAAGCAAGGCAAGCGATGGATGCAGTGGATGAGGAGTTGGGAGTGCAGCATGATTAATTTGGCAACATCCTTCTCGCTATCAAAAAACGCTTTTGGCTATCTATGTTTAAAAGATGAGTTTGGCGTATTACATGAGCAAGTAGTACCTGTTAAGGCTTTCCCAATTAGCCATCCGGATGAATCTATTGCGATAGTTGATCGTGATGGCCATGAGTTAGTGTGGTTGGATCGCCTTGAGCAAACGAGTTCTGAGAATCAGCAATTGATTCGGGCTGAATTTGCTACTCGAGAATTTATGCCGGTGTTAACCGAAATTAAAGCGGTATCAACTTTTGCAACACCCAGTACCTGGCAGGTTGAGACAAATCGTGGTTCAACCGAATTCATATTACGTGGTGAAGAAAATATCCGACGGATTAATCCTAAAACATATTTGATTGCCGATACGCATGGTGTTCAATATCTTATTCAAGATATCACGTCTTTAAATAAACATAGCCGTCGTTTACTAGATCGTTTCTTATAGGAATTGACATGAGCGAGAATCAACAAGTAAGAGATTTTGAAACTCGTGGAATTGAATTTTCTTTATCAAATAAAAGTGATAAAGAAAACGTAATGATTGAAATGCTAAGTTATTTAAAGTTGCATCAATTAGGGAGTGCAGTCAAGATAACCGAGCTTAATCAAGAGACATCGGCATTAATTTCTTTTAGTCTAAAAGAAGAGTATAGAAATAAGTGGGCGCCTAACTGGGACACAACGCGGCTTTACGAAAGACTCTCTTTAAAAGGCTATAAGGTTATCAATGACCTTAATAAAGAAATCTTAGTTGGCATGTTGCTTGCGCCAATACCATTTCAATTCCCAAGTTATGACGAATTTCATTCGGCCATCCAGATAAGGCACCATACTGTCCTAGCAGGCTATTTGGCTGCTTTAAACTTTGACACGAATGCCACTGAGCGTCCTGAGAAATATTGGCATTACGATGAAGATGATGGTTTTTTACTGAATAAAGGGCAATCAATTATTGAGGCCTTAATTAGTGCAACTCAGCCACAGGAGGAGGATAAGGCTTATGCATTCTCTTGTTACAGGGCTACAGAATATGTCATTTTATTGGCCATTTCACGCAAATTAAAAAAAGTTAATCCTCTTCTATTAAAACGTTTAGAGGAGCGTTCGGAAAAGAGAGCAATTCGATCAGGCGAGTTTCACGAGCTTTTCTTAAAAGAGTATGGCTCTTTGGAAGATCCGTTGCCAATGAAGTACTACGTTCCTGGGGATCGTGTTTGGTTCCGCAATCCTGATAGCCGCTCTTCCGATATATCTGGCTATGAAGGTTCGTGGGTTATTTACTTGGGTCACAATTTATTCACTAACTTTTGGAAAAGAGATCAACCATTCACGCTTGAATCTAAATGTGTGGAGGTTTATCACTGGAAAGATGGCGCCTACCTTGATCAGAATGGTGAGTTATTGATGAATGAAAACATTGTTGAGTCTTGCGTTGCTCAATCGTTGGCTGACCCAAAAGAAGTTCAGAGAATTCTTCAGCGCATGATGCGCTACCGTGATCCCAAGGGTGTTTATGATCAAGGAGGTTGTATTGATACCTCCAGAGAATCGCCTCGTTTCGTTTGCCCAGGTACTAGTGACATCAAAATTCCTGATTAGTCCATAAAAACGGGATGATCTAGCTGTAGGAAATTTCTGATTTTGTTGTAGGAAACTTCCCATTCCTCTGTAGGAAGAAATCACCCACCCCCTTATAAAGCCCCATTTTGTTTGATCTCAATGGATTGAGCATTGTCATATATGGTGATTTAAATACATTCAATAAATTCTAGCCATATACAACTTTTGTGTTGACTCCTATTCTCGTCATTCGATTTTTCGATTGATAAAAATGGAGGTAAAAATGGTTCATGACAACCATGGATTAAAGAGAAGTTTGCAGCCAAGGCATATACGATTAATGGCCTTGGGCTCAACCATTGGTGTGGGTTTATTTCTGGGATCAGCAACTGCTATCCAGCTTGCGGGCCCATCGATTATGTTGGGGTACATCTTAGCGGGCTTAGTGGCCTTTATTGTTTTAAGGGCTTTGGGTGAGATGGCTGTTCATGAGCCCGTCTCGGGATCCTTTTCTCATTATGCGACTCGCTACATTGGTCCTTTAGCGGGTTACTTGGTTGGATGGGGATACTGGACTTACTGGATTGTGGTGGGTCTCGCTGAAATCACGGCGGTAGGTGTTTACATGACGCTTTGGTTTCCTGATGTACCGCAGTGGATATGGGCTTTGGCATCGATACTGGCAATGGGCGGCATAAATTTTGTGGCAGTCAAAGTATTTGGTGAATTTGAGTTCTGGTTTTCATTGATTAAGGTTGTGGCTATTGTTTCAATGATTGCTATTGGTTGCTCCATGATTTTCCTTGGTCTTGGTAATGGTGGTGAGCCTATTGGTGTAGCAAATCTATGGCAGCATGGGGGATTCTTCCCTAATGGAGTTGAAGGTTTTTTACTTTCACTTCAGATGGTTTTATTTGCCTATGTCGGTATTGAGATGATTGGCTTATCTGCAGGTGAAGCCAAGGATCCTAGTCGCACGATTCCGATGGCGATCAACTCATTGTCCTGGCGCATTTTGATTTTTTATGTGGGAGCACTTTTTGTCATATTGGCAATATTCCCTTGGCACCAGGTTGGTCAAAATGGCAGCCCCTTTGTTGCTATGTTTGAGAGTTTGGGTCTTCGCGAAGCAGCAGGCGTTATTAATTTTGTCGTGATCACCGCCGCATTGTCATCCTGTAATGCAGGCATATTTAGTGGTGGGCGTCTCCTCTTAGGCTTATCTAGAGGTGGTAATGCACCCAAGTATCTTTCAGAGGTTTCCTCTAATGGCGTGCCAGTCAAAGCTATTGCTTTAACTATTTTGGTTCCAACGGTGGGCGTTGCTATTAATTATTTCGTTCCTGAAAAAGCTTTCCAATGGATTACTGCAGCCGTCACATTGATTGGGTTATTGGTGTGGATCGCGATTCTTTATACCCAAATACGTTTTAGGCAGAGTCTTTCTCAAGAGGGCGTTAAGGCATTGCCTTACAAGGCTATTTTTTGGCCGTATGGATCATGGTTTGCCATCTTGTTTGTATTTTTTGTGATCGGTTTAATGGCTTACTCAGAGGCAACTCGAATGGCTTTTTATGTCGGCCCACCGATTTTGATTGGATTAACCGTGTTGTATTTTATTTTTGGCTTACATAAAAGAGAGAGGAGTAAATCATGATTGTTGGTGTACCTAAAGAGATTAAAAACCATGAGTACCGAGTTGGCTTAACGCCTGATCAAGTGTTTGAGTTAAGTCGTTTTGGTCATCAGGTATTAATTGAAAAAAATGCTGGTCAAGGTATTGGCTTTTTAGATGAGCACTATGTGATGGTTGGTGCTGAGATTGTGGACCATGCTAAGCATATCTTCGAGCGTTCTAATTTGGTTGTGAAGGTGAAAGAGCCGCAGCCAGAAGAGTGTCAGATGCTAAAGCCAGGTCAAACTTTATTCACCTATTTGCACTTGGCGCCAGATCCTGCGCAAACACAAGCGCTTATCAATTCTCAGGCGACTTGTATTGCCTATGAGACTGTGACTAGCTCAAATGGGCGCTTGCCTTTATTGGCGCCTATGAGTGAAGTGGCTGGAAGAATGTCTATGCAAGCAGCCGCGAATCATTTGGAAAAATCGCAAGGTGGTAGAGGGTTACTGTTGGGTGGTGTTCCGGGAGTCTATCCTGCCCAAGTGGTTATTTTAGGTGCTGGTGTTGTGGGTTCATCGGCTCTTCAGATGGCTGTTGGTTTGGGTGCTGAAGTGACCATTATTGATAAAAACATTGATCGCTTAAGGGAGTTAGATGCTCTTTATGGGAATCGTATCCATACGCTTTACTCTAGCACGTCAAATATTGAACGTGCCGTTATCAATGCAGACGTAGTCATTGGCAGTGTTCTGATTCCGGGAGCTTCTGCTCCAAAATTAGTTAGCAAGAGTTTGGTGTCAAAAATACATCCAGGCTCTGTTTTGGTGGATGTGGCGATTGATCAAGGTGGTTGTTTCGAGACTTCTCGCCCAACTTCACATCAAGATCCAACATACTTGGTAGATGATGTGATTCACTATTGTGTAGCCAATATGCCTGGTGCTGTTGCAAGAACCTCAACCATTGCATTAACTAATGCTACGGCTCCATTTGTCATGGATCTGGCTAATCACGGTACTGAACTGGCGCTTGCCAGAAATCAGCATTTAATGAACGGGCTTAATGTTTACCAAGGTCATGTTTGTTGTCAGGCTGTAGCTATTGCTCAGGGCTTGGAGTATGTTGACCCTAAAACATTGATCCATTAATTGATTGCAATAGATTCACTTTCTAAAAAAGGAAATGCCCACTCGAAGGAGTGGGCATTTTGTTTAAAACTGAAATAATGAGCTATGCCAATTAACTTGCTGGGTTATTTGCCTAAATGATATTTTTGAATGAGATCAACTTCATTTTTAGAGCCGAGAACAACAGAAACTCTCTGGTGCAGTTGCTCTGATGGCAAAGACATGATGCGCTCTTTACCATTGACCGATGCACCACCCGCTTGTTCAATTAAAAAACTCATAGGATTGGCTTCGTACATCAATCGTAGCTTGCCTGGCTTCTTCGGGTCACGTTTATCCCATGGGTACATGAATACACCCCCACGACAAAGGATGCGGTGCACATCGGCAACCATGGAAGCAATCCAACGCATATTAAAGTCTTTTTGACGTGTGCCTTCAACACCAGCTAAGCACTCATCCACATAACGTTTTACCGGTTCATCCCAGTGGCGCATGTTCGACATATTGATCGCAAACTCTTTGGTGTCGGCTGAAATTTGGATATTTTCTTTAATTAAAAGGAATTCACCTGTTTCGTGGTCTAGCGTGAACATCTGTACGCCTTGACCAGTGGTGTAAACCAATGTTGTCTGAGGGCCATAAACCACATATCCCGCAGCTACTTGAGCATTGCCTGATTGTAGGAAATCTTTTTCAGAGGCAGGGCCTTGATGTTGTTTTTTAAGGATCGAGAAAATAGTACCAATCGAAACGTTGACATCGATATTTGAGGAGCCATCCAGTGGATCAAATAGAAGTAAAAATTGACCTGCATCATTAGCGGGAAAAATTGTTTCCATCTCTTCTGATGCCATAGCCGCAAGCGTCATATCTTTGCCGCAGGCTTCTAAAAGAATGTCATTTGAAATGATATCTAACTTTTGTTGAGTTTCACCTTGAACATTACCGCTACCTGCTGAACCAATGATGCCAGCTAATGCACCTTGTTCGACTTGCTTAGCAATCAATTTGCACGCATTGGCCACAGAAATTAATAGCGATGCTGGGACTTCAGGGTTGCTTTTGGCGCAGTCTGAGATGTATTTTGTGAAAGTAGTGCCTTGTGACATAAATGACTTTCTTTTAACTATTAAGTGCTTTATGAATAACCTCAGCAACATCTGAGGATAAATTCTTATGTTCAGATACGAATTTTAGTGCTGATTTCATATGAATTTGATAACTTGGTGCAAATTGTTTCCAACGGTCCAGCGCTCTGGCTAATCTAGCAGCCACTTGAGGGTTAATTTCATTCAGCTCAACCACATGATTGGCCCAAAATTGATAGGTTTCAGCGCTGGCTTGATGGAATGCTCCCGGATTGTTCATGCAAAATGCATGGATGAGGCTTCTAGCTCGATTCGGGTTCTTGATATGGAAGTCAGCGTGGTGTCGTAAATGAATGACATCTTGAAGAACGCTAGATGGTCGATTTAATTCGGGTTGTCGCGATGCTTGCAAGCCAAACCACTTATCAATCACTAAAGCATCATTTTCAAAGTGTTGATGGAAATGAGCTAAACACTCTTTTGCGTCGGGGGATGCATTTTGAACCATCGCCGCAAGCGCGCCATACCGATCAGTCATGTTGTTAGCTGATTGATATTGTTCTAGGGCAAGTTGCTGTGCTTTTTCGTGCTGACCATCGAGTAGCATTGTTAAAGCTAAATTCTTTAATGACCGTTTGCCAGAGCTCTTGGAATCAGCTTTGTAAGCACCTGTGGTTTGATTGAATTGGTATGCCTTTAGCCAGTCTTGCTGAAGAGCATGGGCTAATTGAGTTTTTACTCTGCGGCGAGCTTGATGAATTGTTTGCGGGTCAATTACATCGACTTGCTCGTACAGGTAACTCTCTGCTGGCAAAGTAAATACCAAGTCTTTAAATGCAGGATCTAGCGTTTCATCAATTAAGATATGATGGAGCGCTTCAATTAATTCAGCATCAAGATCTCGACCATTTAATATAGCTTTGATGAAAAGTTTTTGAGCAGATTCCCAGCGATTAAAGGCGTCGTCATCTTCCCTTAACAAAGTCAGTAACTCTTCTTCACTTTGTTCGAAATCTAGGATGATGGGTGCTGAGAAGTTTCGATTGATAGATAGGGTTGGTTTTTTTCTGAGACCGGAAATGGTTAATGTTTGCGTTTGTTCACGTAACTCAAGTAATTTTTCTGGTTCGCGTTGATCTGCGCCAATTAACTTATAAAGCAGTGGAATGTGGAAGGGTAATTTTTTATCCTGCCCAGGTGTGGAGGCGCAGGATTGAGTAAATTGCACTTGATAAGTGTCTCCACTAAAAGATTCTTTAACTGCCACTCGCGGAGTTCCGGCTTGGCTATACCAATTCTTGAATTGTTCTAAATCTTTATGGTTGGCATCCGCCATCGCGGCAACAAAATCATCGCAAGTGACTGCTTGGCCATCATGCCTCTTAAAGTAAAGGTCCATACCCTTTCGGAAACCATCTTGGCCGAGAAGTGTTTGCTGCATACGAATAATTTCAGCCCCTTTTTCGTAAACAGTCACCGTATAAAAATTATTAATTTCTTGGTAACTATCCGGTCGGATAGGGTGGGCCATTGGGCCAGCATCCTCTGGAAACTGAACTTGCCTAAGAAGACGAACATCCTCAATGCGCTTAACAGCTTTGCCAGACTCGCCACCCATTTGGTCGGCAGAAAATTCTTGATCTCTAAAGACCGTTAACCCTTCTTTGAGAGATAGTTGGAACCAGTCTCGACAGGTGACGCGGTTACCTGTCCAGTTATGAAAATACTCGTGAGCCACAACACTCTCAATGTTGGCATAGTCAACATCGGTAGCCGTTTCTGGGTTTGCTAAAACAAATTTGGTATTAAAGATATTTAAACCTTTATTTTCCATAGCCCCCATATTGAAATCTCCTACCGCCACAATCATGAAGCGATCTAGATCTAATTCAAGACCAAACCTTTTTTCATCCCATCGAATAGACGAAATGAGCGATTCCATAGCGTGCTCAGTTTTTTCAATATCTTTTGATTCAACCCACACTTGTAATAATTTTTCTTGACCTGATTGGCTCTCGATTGTTTTTTCAATAGCTTGCAATTTTCCAGCGACAAGGGCAAATAAATAAGATGGTTTTGGGAAGGGATCTTCCCAAATGGCTGCGTGCCAGCCATTACCTAAATCTTCCTCTTTAATTAAATTGCCGTTTGATAGTAGAACCGGAAAATCTGCTTTTAATGCTCGAAGTGTTACTTGATAAATGGCCATGACATCCGGGCGATCTAAAAAGTACGTGATCTTTCTAAATCCTTCCGCTTCGCATTGTGTGAAGAAATTGCCATTGGAGACATATAGCCCCATGAGCGAGGTGTTCTGATTGGGGGCGCAAGCACTGGTAATGCTCAGTTCAAACTCATCATCTGGCAAGTTATGAAGCGTCAAGGTTTCAGGAGTTAGTTCATACTCTCTAATGGGTTCATTGTTAATTCTGACACTGATTAACTCTTGCTCCTGACCATTGAGGACAAGGGATTGATCCCCTTTCATCTTTTTACTGACTTGCATACGATTGACCACAATCGTTCTAGCTGGATTTAGCGCAATATCTAATTCAACTTTTTTGATCTTGAAAGCAGATGCTTGGTAATCGCTGCGTAAAAAAGTCACTGAATTTTCTGTCCGTGCCATAAATGGTTTCTACTTTGTAAGTTACTGATAAAAGAAAAGTGTGACTAAACCAATCACAATAAAAATAATAGCGGCAATCGCATGAACCCACTTGATGGGTAAAGCATTTGTAAATTTCTGACCTAGCCAGACAGCCGGTGCATTGGCTAACATCATGCCGACGGTGGTACCAAGAACGACAGCGACTAAGTCATCGTATCGCGCTCCTAGTGCCACTGTTGCGACTTGTGTTTTATCGCCCATTTCAGCAATAAAAAAGAGCGAGGTCGTGATTATGAAAACTTTCCAAGCGCTGTGAGCTTGAGGTGTTTTTTCATTGTCATCCAGTTTGTCTGGCACCAACAACCATAGACCCAAAGCGATAAACCCACCTCCGAGGATCCAACGCATCACATCAGGACTTATCCATTGTGCTAAGGCACTTCCTAACCATGCTGCGATAGCATGATTGAATACCGTTGCAATAAAGATGCCGGCAATAATGGCCCAGTGATGCTTTTTGTACCTAGCAGCCAATAACAAAGACAAAAGTTGAGTTTTGTCGCCAATTTCAGCAAGCGCAACAATGCTTGTTGCTAGAAAAAAAGAATTTAAATCCATATAAATCATTCACTTAAGTTGTTTTTAGTGTTTTAGTTAAAAACTATCGCAAAAATTAATAAATACAATTTAACTATTGAGTTGTTTAGGACATAAACTACGTCTGTCAGGTTACATCGCAATTTGTATTTCTTAATGGAATTCACTATTGCAATCGTAACCGACTTAGAAATTCAATCTATCGATAGGAGTGAAACAATGCCAACATTAAAAGGTAGTAAAACTGAAGAGTGCTTGAAAGAAGCGTTTGCTGGTGAGTCAATGGCTAACCGCCGTTACTTGTATTTCGCGAACATGTGCGATATCGCTGGTGAAAACGACGTAGCAGCTTTGTTCCGTTCAACAGCTGAAGGCGAAACTGGCCACGCACACGGTCACATGGAGTTCTTGATCGAAGGCGGCGCAGGCGAGCCAGGTACAGGTCTTCCAGGCCGTACACCTAAAGAAGCTCTAGAGGCTGCTGTTCACGGCGAAACACATGAGTACACAGATATGTACCCAGGTATGGCTAAGACAGCACGTGACGAAGGCTTCGACGAAGTTGCTGACTGGTTTGAGACTTTGGCAAAGGCTGAGCGTTCACACGCTAACCGTTACCAGAAGGCTTTGGACGTATTAGCAGCTGGTTAATCAATTATTGATTGCCATCAAGGCTTTTTAAGGATTTCCGGGGTTATTCCTATAACCTCGGGAATCTCATAAAGAGTCTTTCATGAGTGGTTCCACTCTAACTACAAAATAATAGGAAAAGTACCATGAGTCAAAGAGAAGGAAATCTAGAGGCCCCAACACGTCACGCACTGGATTGGAAAAATCCTGACTTCTATAACGAAGAATCCCTTAACAAAGAGTTAGAGCGTGTTTTTGATATTTGCCACGGTTGCCGCCGTTGCGTGAGCTTATGTGGTTCTTTCCCGACTCTTTTTGATTTGGTCGACGCAACTGAAGATGGTGAAGTTCACGGTGTTGATAAAAAAGACTACGACAAAGTCGTTGATCAATGTTACCTATGCGATCTTTGCTACATGACAAAGTGTCCTTACACCCCCCCACACGTTTGGAATTTGGATTTCCCTCATTTGATGTTGCGCGCTAAGGCGTTAAAGCACAAAAATGGTGAAACATCTTTCCGTGACAACATCTTGTCCTCAACAGACAAAATGGGTAGCTTTGCAGGTATTCCGATCGTGACTCAAGCTGTGAATGCAGTTAATAGCACGAAGATCATGCGTTCTGTGATGGAGTCAACATTAGGTGTCGATAAGAATGCTTGGATCCCAAGCTACGCGCCAGAAACTTTTAAGCAAGTGGCTAAAGAATCAGCTGCATGGCCAGTTAAAGATGGTGCAAAAACACCGGGTAAGGTTGCGGTTTACTCAACATGCTTTATCAATTACAACGAGCCAGGTATTGGCCAAGATCTTTTGAAGTTATTGGCTCATAACGAAATCCCTTACAAGCTTGTTGAAAAAGAAGCTTGTTGCGGTATGCCTAAATTGGAGTTGGGTGATCTTGAGTCTGTTGAAAAGAACAAAAATATCAATATTCCTCAATTAGCTAAATTAGCAAAAGAGGGTTATGCGATCGTGACGCCGATTCCTTCTTGCACATTGATGTTCAAGCAAGAGTTACCGCTCATGTTCCCAGAAGAAGCTGATGTCCAGTTGGTTAAAGATGCGATGTGGGATCCGTTTGAGTACATCGTGGCTCGTAACAAAGATGGCCTGTTGAAAACCGACTTCAAGGTAGAGCTAGGTAAAGTTAGCTATCACGTACCTTGCCACTTACGTGTGCAAAACGTTGGTAAGAAAACGGCTGAAACATTGCAAATGATTCCTGGCACAGAAGTAAACGTAGTGGAGCGTTGCTCTGGTCATGCTGGAACTTGGGGTGTTAAGAAAGAGTTCCATAAAACTGCAATGAAGATTGGTAAGCCTGTATTTAAAAACATGGCTAGCACTGAGCCTGATTTCATCAGCTCAGATTGTCAGTTGGCGGGCCATCATATTTCACAAGGTATGGAAGAGAATGACTTGAAGAAGTCGCAAATGGCTCACCCTATTACACTTTTAGCTAAGGCTTACGGGCTTTAATTAATTAAGGATTGGTCCACATGGAGATAACGATGCGCAAGATTAAAAGAGAAGAGTTGCTAACTCTTGAAGGTTATTACAAGGCACGTCCAGAAATGCGAGCGCGCGCTATTGCTGAGCGTAAGAAGCGCACAGTGATCTTGGGTGAGCACCTTAATATGATTTTTGAAAATAAGTACTTGATGCAATATCAGATTCAAGAGATGTTGCGTGTTGAGAAAATTTTTGAAGACGAAGGTATTCAAGACGAGTTAGATACTTATAACGATTTAGTGCCAGATGGCGATAACTTCAAGGTCACAATGAAGCTTGAGTACATCAATGAAGCGGATCGCAAAATTGCCTTGGCCAAGTTAATTGGCGTTGAGCATCGCGTTTTCATTGAAGTTGAAGGTCAGGCGCGTGTGTACGCAATTGCTAACGAAGATTTAGACCGCACGACAGCTGATAAAACATCATCTGTTCACTTTTTGAGATTCCAGTTAACGGAAGACATGAAGAAGTCTCTCAAGGCTGGTGCTCAAATGAAGGTGGGTTGCGATCATGCCGAATACCCATTCCATATTGAGTGTTTGCCAGAAGAAACTTTGGCTTCTTTGTTGGAAGATTTGTCATAAATCCTCAATACAAGAAACAAACCCAATAAAAATGCCGCGTCAGCGGCATTTTTATTGTCAGAAGGGCACATTACAGACTTTAACAACGATCCATCATTTCCAGCCTAATTCATGGTGAATGAATCGTTGGGCATTTTGAGAGGGTGGGTTTTTGAAAAATTCCACAGTGTCTGAAATATCGCAGCATTCACCCTCGTAAATGAACATGACTTGATTGGCTAAGCGTTCGACTTGAGCCAGTTGATGAGACGTGAAAATAATAGAGCAATCTTGCGCTACTAGATTTTTAATGATGGCTTCGACCTGGTCTGTGGATCCAGGGTCCAAGTTGGCGGTAGGTTCATCAAGAAGAATCACCTTAGCATGTTGAAGCTGTGCTCTTGCAAGGCTCAAGCGCTGGCGCTCACCAGCAGATAGTTTTAGTGCGGGTTGTTTGGCTAAATGCAATAAACCAACATTTGCTAATGCCTCGTCAATATCGGAGTCACTGATTCGAATAGCGGACTCTGTATCTTTGATCAACTCGAGGTTGGCCTTGACGCTGGCCTTGATCAAGGGGGTATGGTGCAGAACCAGGGCGGATCGTAAAGCAACAGAGCCTGGTAAATAATTCCCAGAATCAGGCGCTACAAGTCCATGAATCATTTTTAATAAGGTGGTTTTGCCTGATCCATTGGGGCCAATCACTGCTGTGATGCCTTGTAAGGGAATGGAAACATTGGCAGATAGAATCTTTCTATCGTTTCTGACTATTTCAATATGCTGTAGCTCAAGCCTGTTAGATGAACTCATGGATGACGATTTATCCATAGCGTTTCTCCGCCATAGTCTTAATGATGAAGATTAAGAAATTTGCAAAGATAACAACGAGCAATAGAACCATTCCAAGTGCTAGGGCAAACGGCAAATCCCCTTTGCTGGTTTCGAGTGCAATCGCAGTGGTCATAGTTCTTGTTGCGTGATCAATGTTGCCGCCAACGATCATCACTGCACCCACCTCCGATATGGCTCTTGCAAAGCCGGCTAAAAGGGTAATCGATAAAGAAAAGCGGGTGTCCCAAATTAGCCACTTCAGTTTGGCCACCGTTTTTAAGCGAAGGGCTGTGAATGTCTCGCCGTGGATCTGCCAAGCATCCTCAATGATCTGTCTAGTTAAAGCGCCAATTAAGGGAATGGTCAAACAGGATTGAGCCAAAATCATGCCCTTAACTGTAAAGAGCCAGTTCAGTTCACCCATGGGGCCTGTTCTGGATAGAAGCAGGTAAATCACAACGCCCACAATAACTGTTGGAACGCCCATCAAGCTATTTAAAATCACCACTACAGCCTGGCGACCTGGGAATTGGTACACAGCCACTACAGCCCCTAAAGGAATACCAATAAGGCAGCCAATAAGAAGGGCAGATAGGCTAACTTGAATGGAGATAAAAACGATGCCAAGTAACTTGGCATCGAGTATTCCTAATAAATGAAAAGCATCGCTAAATGACGAAAACATGCCGATAGCTTAATGCTTTTATTGATTTAGGGTTATTTTTTAGCGTTAGGGAAAAACAGCTGTTCACCACCTACTTTATAGGAGGCAATAGTGTCTTGACCTTCTTTTGATGCGATCCAATCAATAAATGCTTGACCTTCTTGTTTTTTAACGTGAGGATGCTTCTCAGGGCTAACTAACATCACACCATACTGATTAAATAGCTTCGGGTCACCTTGAACCAAGATGTTGAGGTCGCCTCTGTTTTTAAACGTTAACCAGGTTGCTCTATCTGAAAGAATGTAGCCATTAAGACCTGAGGCCGTATTGAGTGCGGGACCCATACCTGACCCTGTTTCTTTATACCAAGTGAGGTTAGGAGATACCTCAATGCCTGTTGCTTTCCAGTAGCGAAGCTCTGCCGCATGTGTGCCACTTTTATCGCCACGAGAGACAAAATTTGCTTTGGATTGATTGATTTTTTGTAGTGCTACAGCGATATCTTTGCCACCATTGATTTTGGCTGGATCAGCTTTAGGGCCGATTAATACAAAATCGTTGTACATGATTTCAATACGCTTATCGGCAAAGCCTTGATCAACAAATTTTTCTTCAGCGACCTTATCGTGTACGAAGACCACATCGGCATCACCTCTACGCCCGATATCCAATGCTTGACCTGTACCTACAGCCACCACTTTCACTTGAATGCCTGTCTTTTTCTCAAAGACCGGAAGAATATGGGTAAATAGACCCGATTGCTCGGTCGAGGTGGTGGAGGAAACGGTAATCGATTTTTGAGCATATGCAGAGCTGCTGTTAAAGCCAATACCTGAAACCACCAAAAGTGATGTTGCTGCTAGTTTAAGAATATTACGACGTTTCATATTGTCTCCTTTATAAATATGGTTATATCATCAACATTTATTAAATAAGTATCAATATGCAATTACTTTCATATGCAAATTAAGATTACCCCCCATATTTCTATCCGCAAAAAGGGCCCATTTTTGAATGAGGCCATTGATTTAACCTGGGTTGCAGATCTATTGCGTGGGGTGCAGCAGGGACGATCATTGCAATCTGCAGCTGATAGTCTGAATATCTCATACCGGACGCTATGGAATCGCTTAAAGGCGGTTGAGAAGACTCTTGGCTGCTCTTTATTGCTAAGTATTAAGGGGCACGGCTCAACCCTAACCGCTGCTGCTGCAACCCTCTTAAAGATTGTGGATGATGTTGAAAAAGAATATCAAAGTATTAATGAAGTTCAAGAGGATCGTTTCCAAATCAGGCTAGACAGTTTGGAAAATCATGAAAAGAAAAAATGGATTATTTGCGCCAGTAACGATCCTTTGTTAGAAGAGGCTGTTTTACAAAGCAACTTATTTGACTTGCAAACGATGGGTTCAGGACAGTCCTTGGAGCAATTAATATCAGGCGTTGCTAATTTGGCGGGATTTCATGTGCCAGATGATGAGAGTATTCAAGGAGTGCGTGAGCGTTTGTCTTTGCAAGGGATACAGGCATACCCTGTTATGAAGCGTACCCAAGGTTTAATGGTTCAAAAAGGTAATCCACTTAAGATATTAAAATTAACAGATTTAGCTCGCCCAGAAGTGCGCTTTATTAATCGGCAAAAAGGTGCAGGTACCCGACTTTTATTAGATAAATTATTGGAGTCGCAACAGTTACCTGCTAAAAAAATTAGAGGATATCAGCGAGAAGAATTCACTCACTCTGCGGTGGCGACAGCTATTTTGGCTGGAACTGCAGACGTTGGATTGGGGCTCAAGAGTGTTGCTCTAGAACATAACTTGGATTTTTTGAGTTTGGGTGACGAAACTTATTTTTTAGCCATGTCGCCACAGATGGTCAAGCGCAGTGCTGTGAGTGAACTAATTCGTGTATTGAGAAAAGAGGCGAAGAAGATGCCTGGCTATCAAGAGGTTAAGCTAAGGAATACTCTCAAAGCTAGTTAGAACTTCTAACGATATGAACGCTGCAAGGTGCTTCCTCGACAATTTTTGTCATGGATGTTCGCCATGGCGTTACCTTGGCCGGTATCTTATGAGATGCCCCAATTAGAATCATCGAAGCGTGATTATCTTGTGCAAACTCAACGATTCTTGAGGCAGGATCCATTGCCTCTAATACATGGAATGAAACGCGTTCTGTCGACATCTTCAGCGGTTTTGCCCAGTCCATCAATTGAACCAAATGACCGCGCACAATACCTGATGCTGTTTCTGATTCTGCATTGCCTTCAAATGTAGGTGTGCTTGAGATGGTGCTTAAGCAAATTAAGCGACTTTCTGGATATGCTTGCAGTAAATGTATCGCAGTGTTTTGCATGCGCTCCCTCAAGACATCATCATTTTGTCGTGTGTCGATAGCTGCAATAATCAGCGGGGCGTTATCAAGTGCCGAGCTAGGTTTTGGGCATGGTGATGGCTCATATCCAGCTGCTCTAAACCAGCGCTTCATGTTATCCCATGCACTATTTGGGTAAAGTTTTTCAGCTCTTGCTGTTAGTTGAACGCTCTCGGGGGATTTGAGAAGTTGGCGCAAGCGGGTAGCACTTTGATATCTATTCGCCGCTAATGGCTCCATGCATCGCAGAACAACTTCTTGTAACCATGGCGGAATTTCTTTGCGGATGGCGCGAAGAGGTAATGCTTCGCTCCACATTCTATTCTTGAGGCCATTGATGGTGCTAGGGCTACCAAATGGAAGTTCCCCAGTTAGCATTTCATAAAGAATAGTGCCCATTGCAAAGATGTCGCTGCGCCAATCATTGCGGATCCCCATCACTTGTTCCGGGGCTATGTATGGAGCTGAACCTACGCCCTTACGCATTTGTTCAACTAATAAGTCTGGATAGTGAGTATGGTGGGCTAAACCAAAATCAATAATCGCCACTTTGTTATCTTTGGTGACTAAGATATTTTCAGGCTTTAAATCTAAGTGAATGATGTCTTGCGCATGAAGACTGGCAATTGCAAGAGCCACATTTGAAACAATATCAATTGTCTGTTGAATGTCGCTTAACTTACCACCTTGTTCTTCAATGATTTGATCGAGTGGGCGACCATCTAAGCGCTCCATGGCGATATATGGTTTTTTGGCCATATTGCCCGCGCCAGCTAGGCGAGGCACAAAAGGGCTTTTGAGAGATTTCATGATGGTGAGCTCTGTCTCAAACCCAATCAAGCTTTCAACCGGTTGGTCTCGTCCAACGCGCGGCACTTTTAAAAGGATAGGATATTCAATACCTTCTTTAGTAGCCTCGTATAAAACTGCCATGCCACCGCGGTGCACTTCTTCACCGATTAAAAAACCATCGATCTCTTTCCCCTCTTGGAAAATATCGTTAATAGATTCGATAGTTTTATTAATGCCCATGCTTATAAATCTCTATTTGCCCGTTAGCAAGCGATTAGCAAGGTCGTCAGGTAGACCAGCCTTGTGAATTTTTTCTGCAGCCTTGTAATGATCGTAGTCAACGCGATGAAAAGTAATGCTTTCTTCATCAGGTTGGAATAGGGCATATGCAGCAGCAGGGTTACCATCTCGAGGTTGCCCCATTGAGCCAGTTACTGAAACCCATCTTCTGTGACGAGAAATAGGCACGGGCTCACCAGGGTGAGGGTGAAATTGAACTAATTTACCAACACTGCTTTGATAGTACACAGTAGAGTCATGAACATGACCTACAAATGTGTACGTTGTGCCGGCTGCTTCAGCGCAGTGCCAAGCGGCTAAGCCACTATCAACATAGGACCAATTTTCTGGTTTAGATGCAGATGAATGCACGTAGCAAATATCTTCATCTTTATGAATGAGTGGTAATTCTTTTAAAAAAGAAACATGCTGATCAGAGAGTTGGTTGCGTGTCCACTGAATAGCCGCCCAAGCATGTGCATTCATTCTGGTGGAATGATCTTTAAAGACTGCCTCGTCATGGTTGCCCATTAAAGCGACAGCTTTATTTTTATCAACTAATTCAGCAACTTTTTCAATGACAGCAACTGGATCGGCGTTGTAGCCAACCAAATCACCTAAAAATACAAATTCAGTAGCGCCATGCTCTTGAGCATGCTCCAGGCAGGCATCAAAAGCCTCTAGGTTGCTGTGTAAGTCAGCAAAAAGTGCAATTCTACGATCGGAAGACATCCTCTAATGATATGACAAGAAACCTCGTTCTAACTGACAAAATACCCCTACTCAGATCAAGAAAAACTTAAAAAACCTCGAAAATATACAAATCATATAAAATCACAAGCAATGATTAAGTTGATTAAACGTAAATTCATCCACATGATTGCCATCTTGGCTGTCTTGACGGGTTCACTTGCGCCTTCAATTTCTCAGGCTATCTCAGTTGCTCAGGATGGCAAAGGTTTTGCTGTTGAAGTTTGTACAACGGCAGGCAGCAAAATGACCGTTATGGTTGGTGCTGATCAGAACCAAGAACAAGAAACCAAAAAGGCTAATGAGCATTGCCCATTTTGCATCATGCATGGTGCTTATGATCTGCCTGTTAATGGCACTTTGAGTTTTGCTAAGCCAGAAGCTCACCAGTTATACCCTCAGCTTTTCTATCAATCACCTAAGCCATTATTCGCTTGGGTATCGCTTCCTTCTAGAGCACCTCCAACACTCGCTTAATTTTTAGCTCAGCACTAGGTATCTAGTTGCTGGTATGAGCGCATTTGCGCGCTCCCAAAAGATTATTGCGAGTGAATCATGAAAAAAACAATAAGTTTTAAAGCTGGTGACCAGATTTATATATCGGGTCAGACTGGACCTGCTTATAAAGTTCTTAGTGGTACCGTTAGACTCAGTCAGACTACTAGAACTCATCAATCCATTTTTGCGAATATAGCTATATCAGGCGACTTGCTTGGCGCTGAAGTTTTATTGCGCAAACCATACGCCTTCGAAGCGCAAGCGTTAACTGATTGCGAGATCGCAGTTTGGCAGGAGCCAAGCATTCTATGGGCTGAAGCATTAGCAGAAGAGCTCATTAAATCTAGTTTGCGCCAATCAGAGGTGGTTTCGCTGCGATGTGGAACAGCCATGGGCCGCATTTTGAAATTTATTGATTTGCTTAGCTCATCTGACCAAAGTCAAAGCCAAGCTAATTTAACTTTGCCACCCCTAAAAGAAACGGCAGAAATCACTGACTTAACTATTGAAACAGTTTCGCGCTGTATCAACAGCTTAAGAAAGCAAGGCATTTTGATTCCTGTGCAGGGCACAAGAGGTAATTTGAGGAATCAATTTACTTTCTCGAGTCAATCATTGATGTCTTTGGCTGCTTAAGGTTTATTTAAGAGATGTCAGATTTAAAGAGCGCACTAATTTTCTGGGGAGTCTATTTTTTAATAGCCTTTCTCGGTTATGTCGTCATTGTTAAGAATCGTAATAAGAAGTAATTTTTTAATAAGGAAATGAAATGAAGTTAATTAAAGTAACCCCAATTGCTTTGGTTGCATCGATGTTGGTGTCCAATTCGTTTGCTACAGAAGCTGTATTGAATGATGTGGTTGTTACAGCAGCACCAATGACCACGCCAACAACAATCGAGTTAGATCCTAAGGTTCCTCGCCAACCATTGCCAGCGCACGATGGCGCTGACTTTTTGAAGTCTGTTCCGGGTTTTAGCATTATGCGTAAAGCTGGTACGGATGGTGAGCCTAATTTCCGTGGCATGGGTGGATCTCGCGTGAATATTTTGGCAGATGATCAAAATATTTTTGGTGGTTGTGGTCAGCGTATGGATGCGCCTACAGCTTATATCTTCCCTGAAATTTACGACAAGGTAACTGTTGTTAAGGGTCCTCAGACTGTTCTTTATCCAGGTCACGGCTCAGCAGCAACGGTGCGCTTTGAGAAGGAGCCAAAAACTTATAAGAACCCAGGGTATGATGTTCACGCTTCTGGTTTGGTGGGAAGCTTTGGTCGTCATGATGAAGTGATTGATGCAAATATTGGCGATAAAGGATATTTTGCTAACTTCACTGGATCAAACTCTCATTCACAAGACTATAAAGATGGTAATGGCAATAAAGTCCATTCACAATACAGTCGGTACAGCGCTGGCGCAGCATTGGGTTTGACACCTGATGATAATAAGCGTTTTGAGTTATCAGCTGGTAGAAGTAACGGTTATGCGGCTTATGCTGATCGATCCATGGATGGCACAAAGTTCTTACGTGAAAATGTAGCATTAAAGGGACAGCTTAAAAATATATCTGAGCTTGTTGAAAAACTAGAAATTCAAGCTTCAAGAAACACTATCTTCCACACCATGTCAGAAGCCATGAGAGGAAATCCCAACTCTTACATGGATGTGACGCATGAAACCAATGCTTTACGTTTGGTATCAGACTTAAATTTAAGATCGAGCACTAAAGCAAAATTGGGTGTTGATTACTCAGAGTCAAAGCATGGTGGAAATATGCCGGGTATGGGTGCCATTGCTATCACAGAGGACTCGGAATTTAAAAATACCAGTGTATTTGGTGAGGTGACTGAACAGTTGAATAAAAGCCAAAAAGTGGTCGCAGGGTATCGTGGCGATTTTTGGACTGTTTTGGATAAGCGCTCTGCTATGTCATCAGATACTGCAGGGCAAAAACGAGAAGAGCTTACGAATAGCGGTTTTGTAAGGCTGGAGCAGGATCTTGATTCACTTAAAGCGTCGAAAGGTTTTATTGGTGTTGGCCATTCAGAAAGAATGCCAGACTATTGGGAGTTAATTTCATATAGAAGAGATGGTTCGGCTGGTATGAATCCAATGATGTCTAATAATCACAGTTCATTTCAATCGATGAAGACAGAGAAAACAAATCAGATTGACATGGGTTTAATTAAAAAATCTGACTTGTATGACTTTAATGCATCAGTTTTTTATAACCAAATAAATGATTTGATTCTGATTGATGCTAGAACTGGCTATACATCGGGAATGTATAGAACGGCAACAGCAAGGAATGTTGATGCTCACACTTATGGCGCAGAGCTTGGTGCTGGATACCAATTAACCAATACAGTCAAAGTTAACTCAAGTCTTTCTTACGTTAAAGGTAAAAATGAAACTGACGCTTTGCCATTGGCTCAATTAGCTCCATTGGAAGGTCGCTTATCTGTTGGCTATGATGATAAAAAATATTCCTATGGCGCATTGCTTAGATTGGTTGCTCCTAAGGATGAGGCGGCTATTGGTCAGGGTAATATTTCAGGTCAGGACGTTGCTAAATCAGGTGGCTTTGGTATTTTTTCCCTAAATGCAGGATATAAGCCTAATAAGAAAACTGTATTAGCGGTAGGTGTTGATAATCTATTTGATAAAACCTATGCTGAATTTATTAGTCGTTCTGGGTCTTCAATTGACGGATACACTCAAACTACTCGTGTTAATGAACCTGGCCGAACTGCTTGGTTAAAAGCAACAATTGCACTTGATTGATGATCTAAAGCCCTGTCTTGTGAAGGGCTTTTTTTGGATTTAAACTGAACAATCTAGAGGAGAAGTTCATGAAGAAAGTACTAAGTTCGGTAGTTGTTGCTTCAGCATTTATGGCAAGCATGGCTTTTGCTAGCAATGAGGTGAAAGTGGGTAGCTTGAAGATTGAAAATCCTCAAGCAAGAGCAACCGTGCCTGCTCAAAAAATGAGTGGTGGCTTTATGAAGATTGAAAACGCAGGCGCAGCTGATAAGCTGATTTCTGCTTCTTCTTCAGTGTCGAAATCGATGGAACTTCATACGATGTCGATGGAAAATAATGTTATGAAAATGCGCGAAGTTAAAGCGATTGAACTTCCTGCAAAATCAACTGTTGAATTAAAGCCAGGCGGCTTACATTTGATGTTTATTGACTTAAATAAGCAATTAAATGCGGGTGACATCATTCCTATTAAGCTCAAGTTTGAAAAAGCGGGTGAAGTAGAGGTGAAGTTCCAGGTTATGGGTAATAAACCGCCTGCACATGGTCAGCCAGGACATGATCATAGCAAGCATCATTAATCTGACCTGATCTTGTTAAAAAGCCGCGATTGCGGCTTTTTAATTGGTGCTCAACTTATCTGAATCCCCATATCCCATGAGAAAATACGCCTACTTTATTAGTTAATAGCTAGTTGACCCTCATAAGAAAGTTTGACATGTCTGAGCAGCAATCACCATCGTGGGATGCCATCATTATTGGAGCCGGTGCGGCTGGTTTATTTTGTGCAGGCGTTGCTGGCCAGCTAGGTAAGAAGGTGTTAGTTCTTGATCACGCCGAAGTATTGGGGGAGAAGATCCGGATCAGTGGTGGCGGAAGGTGCAACTTTACAAACATGCACTCTAGTCCGGCTAATTTCTTGTCACAAAATCCTAACTTTGTAAAAAGTGCGCTCTCTAAATACAAGCCTCAAGACTTTTTAGATTTAGTGAAAAGTTACAACATTCCTTTTCATGAGAAGCACAAAGGGCAATTGTTCTGTGATGTGTCGGCCAAACAAATTATTGACATGTTATTTAGTGAGTGCCAAAAAGGTGGTGTGGTCATTCGTCACCCTGTCACAGTTGAGCGTGTAGAGCAATTGGCTAACCAAACATGGGCAGTGACAACCAATCAAGGCATCGAAAAATCAAGAGCCATTGTTATGGCTACGGGTGGTTTACCGGTTCCGGCCATTGGCGCCACTGAGTTTTCACTCAAGATTGCTGAGCAGTTCCAATTACCTATTGTTGCTGTTAGACCGGCCTTGGTTCCTTTATCGTTTACGTCTGACGAGTTTGCTAATTTGAGTGAGCTATCGGGTCTAAGTGTTCCGGTTAAAGTAACTTCTGGTCAAAAGGGTCAGCGTTATGGCATTTGCCATTTTGATGAGGATCTATTGTTAACTCACAAAGGTCTTTCGGGGCCTGCAGTGCTTCAAGCCAGCAGTTATTGGCATGAAGGTGAGGGCATCAAGGTCAATTGGCTCAATGATGTGGATTGTGATGAGCTCTTTAATGATGATGCGAATCGACTGAAGTCAACGGAAACAATCTTAGCTATGGTGCTACCGCAGCGTCTGGCCAAGTCATTTGCAGAGCAAAAGAATCTATTAGGTCGCAAGTGGGCTGAGGTTGGCAAGAAAGATCGTCAGGCGCTCAAAGATTTGCTAACTCAATGGTCTGTGAAGCCTGCGGGAACTTTGGGCTGGAAAAAGGCTGAGGTGATGCTAGGTGGAGTTGATACTAAGTCACTGGATGGACAAACCATGATGTCCAAGCTACACCCAGGTTTGTATTTTATTGGTGAGTGTGTTGATGTCACCGGTCATTTAGGTGGCCATAACTTCCAGTGGGCTTGGGCAAGTGGTTTTGCTTGCGCTCAAGCTCTGTAAGGATCATTCTTTTGGGGTCTTTAGCAGGGAAATAAATCCCCCTTTTCTGGGGTGATGACATGATCCCATTGCAACTCCTCTTTAATGACGGCTGCAAAATTTGCTGTTGCTTTGGCTTCCCCATGGATAACAAACACCTTTGAGGGAGCTTTCTTAAACCCTTTTAGCCAGCGGAGTAGGCCTGCTTGATCAGCATGAGCAGATAAGCCGCCAATCGTATGCACGGAAGCTTTAACTGATACTTCTTTGCCCATGACCTTCACAACTGTTGCTTTATCGACTAAGCGGCGACCGAGTGTGCCCATTGCTTGAAAGCCAGTGATGACAATAGCATTTTGGCTGTGCGGAAGATTCCAAGTTAAATGATGAACGATTCTTCCCGCTTCACACATGCCACTGGCTGAAATAACAATCGCGCCGCCCTTGATTCGGTTAAGAGCTTTTGACTCTTCTACATCTGCAACAAACTTTAGATCAACGCTGTGTGGGTTTTTCTTGAACCATGCATAAACACCCTGGGATTCATCATCAAGATCTTCAAGAAATTTCTCTGTCAGATGAGTTGCTGCAGTAGCCATTGGTGAGTCAACCCAAATATTGAGGTGGGGTAGTCGACCATTTTTAACCAAACCAATCAGTATCAGAAGAATCTCTTGTGTTCTTCCTACCGCAAATGCTGGCATCACAATATTCCCACCATGCTTCATGGTTTCAGTGATGACTGTTACCAACTCTTCCTCTGTCTCCTTAAGCCCTCTATGCAGACGATCGCCATATGTGGACTCAATTAAAAGTATGTCGGCAGATTCAATTAAGTCTGGATTGGGCATTAACGGCCTGTCGTACATACCAAGATCACCTGAAGAGACTATTCGTTTCTTATCCGCATCTTCTTGAACATCGATCACTGCAATGGCTGAGCCAAGAATGTGGCCGGCATTTCTAAAGTGAGCTTCTACGCCATCAATAGGTTCAAAAACTTGACCGTAGTCATATGACTTGATTTGAGATAAGCACTCTGTTGCCTGTTTAACGCTATAGAGAACTGTTGGTAATTCGCCACGCCATTTGCCTAATTTTTGTTTTCGGGAAGCTCGTTCAAAATCGTTTTCCTGAATATGCGCACTATCTAATAGGAGAATCTTTAATAAAGCCTCTGTGGCATAGGTGCAGTAAATTGTGCCCTTAAAGCCTTGCCCTGTTAGTCGGGGAAGTAGGCCGCTATGGTCAATATGAGCATGCGTCAAAATCACAAAATCAAGCTCAGCAGGGTTAAAAGGTAGATCCTCTAAATTCTTTTCTACAGCATCTCTTCCCCCTTGGAACATGCCGTAGTCAATCATGAATTTAAATGATTGGCCCTTGATCTCGCCCTCTATTAAATGGCGGGATCCAGTGACTTCTCCGGCAGCTCCAAAAAATTTGATATGCATAATTACCTTGAGAATTGCTTGCTTATGGATGTGGCTAAAGATTTTTTGAGTGTCACAATGACCTCTTCAACCGACTTAACAATTTCAACCCCATCTAAATGATCACCATTTAAAAATCCATGATGATCTGCCTGATGTAAAAAAGATAGCAATTTATCGTAGTAGCCATCCCAGTTAGCAATAATGATTGGTTTGGCATGAGCCTTCACCTGACGGCCAGTCCATACCTCGAATAACTCATCTAAAGTACCTAGGCCACCTGGGAGGATTAGAAAAGCATCTGACTTTTCAATCATCAGGCGCTTTCTTTCGATAATATCGTTCACTACAAACAACTCGGTTAATTCTTGCTGAACCGGTTCGCGTGACGTGAGTCCCGTTGGAATGATTCCGATGACACGGCCTTTTGATTCAATAGCAGCTTTAGCAACACTGCCCATTAATCCGAAGCGACCTCCACCAAAAACAACTCCAAAGCCTTCTTCAGCCAAGCTTCGGCCTAGGTCTGCAGCTTTAGCAATGGTGTTGAGGTTGTCACCATCTTTTGCTCCACAAAACACGCAAATATTTATATTCATCCCTCAAGCATAATCCATGCTGAATACCATGCTTATCTTATGGTTAGAAATATATAATGAACCATCGACTATCAGTGGCTTGGCGGATTGGTAAATTAGGAAAATTATGGTTTCTTCTATTGTTGCAATTAGCATTGGAGCCTCTTTGGGGGCGGTATCACGCTGGCTATTAGGTTTGGGCTTCAATGCTGTTTGGGCAACCATGCCCTTAGGTACCTTGATGGCTAATTTGGTAGGTGCTTACTTGGTAGGTCTTGCGGCCAGTTTTTTTGAGGCTCAAGGCAGTCTGCCCCCGGAGCTAAAATTACTCATCATCACTGGATTCTTAGGAGGCTTAACAACCTTTTCAACATTCAGCGCTGAAGTGGTCTTGGTGATGCAGTCGGGCGATTATTTGAAGGCTTTTGTAACGATTGCCTTTCATTTGTTAGGTTCTCTAGCGCTGACTATGTTGGGGATGGCTACCTATAGTTGGTTGAAATAATTTATTAAGGAAAAATATGGTTTTAGAAATTGTTGATATTAGTATCGATCCAGCTAAAAAAGCTGAATTTGAACAAGCTGTGAGTGCTGGTGTTGCTGAGGCAATTGCTCCAGCTAAAGGCTTTCGTGGTTACAAGCTCAATGCTGGTATTGAAAAACCAGGTAGATACATTTTGATGATCTACTGGGATACTCTAGAAAATCATACTGTCGACTTTAGAGAGTCGGATGCTTTTCCAAAGTGGCGCGGTCATGTGGGGCCATTCTTTTTGCAAGCACCAGCTGTGGAGCATTTCACGCTAGCTAGCAAATCTTAATTAAGGTTTTGAGCTCTGAGTTAATTCAAGAGCAAGAGAGAAGTGTGGTTTAAACGCAGCGAGTACTAATCTGGTGCGTTAGCTGCACTTCACACCAATCTAATTCCCCATAAATGGGCATTGCGCTCTCTGGTTCTGGGGCGCATGCTAGAGGGATATGACCTTCTGTAGCCAGTAAACCGGACGTGGGGTCTAAGCCAATCCATCCGGCTCCCGGTATAAATACTTCACACCAAGCATGAAGTTCGGCAATATTTTCTTGGGTATCCGATGGGCTGTTCATGTTATGCCACTCTGGCCGGGCTTCGATTAAGTAGCCTGACACAAAGCGTGCAGCAAGACCTAATTGTCTAAAGACTTGAACTAGAAGCCAAGTAGAATCTCGGCAAGATCCTAAGCCCTTACTCAGAGTTTCTTCAACACTTTGCACGCCGGGTTCATGTCTGACCAAGTAGGCAATCTGATTGAAGACTAATTGATTGATGAAGATAATGAATTCAATTGTTCTGCGTTTTTCTGCCGGAATTTTCTGAATAAACTGATTAAATAGAGGACCTGACTCTGTGACCTTTAAGTAAGGTAGCAAGCCATCATGGGTATTTTTATCGTACGTAAGAGGGTGATGTTCTGCCGACGAATCTAAATAGAAGTCGAATGGGTTAATTGGAATGAGCTCAGCAGTCAGGTCAACTCTGATTTCAAGGTGATTTGTTTTATTTGGAAAAACCAAGCGGGCGATGTGATTGGAAAACGCGTCTTGTTGCCAATTAATCAAGTGATCCAATGGCTTAATTTGAAGGTGGTACTCCAAGATAGGTGTTCTGCAGTGTGGTGCAGGGCGTAATTTGACGAGTTGCGGCCCCAATTGAGCTTCTTGGCTATATTGATAGCGGGTGATATGGGTTAATGCAACTTTCATAGACATACTTTAACCGATGCAAGTCCTGTGCCACTAGGCGTATAAAAAAAGCCTTGAATTTTATTCATCAAGGCTTTTTTTATTTACGTGAGTAGAAGCGTAATTAAGCTTCTAAAATAGGGATTTGCTCGAGCTTAGAAGCATTTTCTTGTTCCATGTAACGAGCTAAGAACGCACCTTCTGAGGTTAGAGGTAGTTTGACCCAAACTGTATAGCCAGCACCTGGAACAACTCTCATGGGTTCCCCTTTGGTGCTGAAGATTTCTTCCAGCACGATATCGGTGTTACCACTTGGCTGAATGATTTCCAGCTTATCGCCGACTGCAAATTTATTCTTTGCTTCAACTTTAACTAAACCTCTGGCAGCATCCACTTCAAGGACATTGCCAACGTAAAGACTTCTGCCAGATATAGAGAAGCCACGTAGGTAGTTTTGGTGATCTTGATCGTGATGGCGAACATAGAAGCCATCGGTATAACCGCGATTGGCAAGACCTTCAAGATGACCCAATAAAACAGGATTAAATGGACGGCCAGCAACAGCATCGTCAATTGCTGAGCGATACGCTTGAGCAGTTCTAGCAACGTAATAAGGTGACTTGGTTCTGCCTTCAATCTTGAATGAGTCAATACCCATTTCGGTTAAACGTTGAACGTGTTCAATCGCCCGCAAGTCTTTTGAATTCAGAATATAGGTGCCGTGCATATCTTCTTCAATCGGCATCCACTCACCAGGACGGTTACCTTCTTCTAAAAGATAAATATCACCTGTGGCATCTTCAGTCGCTTGCGCTACCTTGTAATCCCAACGGCAAGAGTTTGTGCAAGTACCTTGGTTAGGGTCACGATGGTTGAAGTAGCCTGATAGCAAGCAGCGACCAGAGTAAGCAATACAAAGCGCACCGTGGATGAATACTTCAACTTCCATCTCAGGACAGTCTTGGCGAACCGCTTCGATTTCATCAAGAGAAAGCTCGCGGGACAAAATCACGCGGCTAACACCTACGGAGCGCCAAAATCTTGCAGCTTGCCCATTCACGGTATTGGCTTGTACAGATAAATGGATGGGCATATCTGGCCAGTTTTCACGAACCAACATAATCAAACCTGGATCGGACATGATCAAAGCATCTGGTTTAAGCGCAATCACTGGCTCCATATCTTTCACATAAGTGCGTGTCTTGCCACCATGGGGGAAGATGTTGGAAACCAAGTAAAAGTTTTTGCCTTGCGCGTGGGCCGTATCAATACCTTCGCGCAAAACTTCGATATTGCCAAAGTCATTATTGCGAACGCGCAATGAATAACGAGGTTGACCTGCGTAAACCGCAGTTGCGCCAAAATCAAAGGCGGTATTGAGCATGGATAGGCTGCCAGCAGGCGCCAAAAGTTCAGGTGTTTTCATAGCCCGTATTTTAGGTGTTTTCGTGCGATTTCGCTCTTAAACCGCCTCATATCAAAGGGGTATTTCAGATCATGAGTGAAAAACAACCCTTTAGAGTCGCTGAAGAAGTGAAAAATAGTGCCTAAATTGCTTTAGAAGCGCTCTGTAGGGCCTAAGTGACGCCATTGACCAACTGGCAGGCTACCCAAGGGGATTTGTCCTATACGGATACGTTTAAGACCCACCACATGCAATCCTACCAATTCACACATGCGGCGAATTTGACGTTTTTTGCCTTCGCGCAAGACAAATCTCAATTGATCCGTATTCTGCCAGCTCACTTTCGCAGGCTTTAAGGCCGCATCATCGAGAGAGAGTCCATGATTGAGAAGTCGTAAACCTTCAGGGGTCAGGGTGCCTTCAACACGCACCAAGTACTCTTTTTCAATCGGGCTATTCTCGCCAATTAATAATTTGGCAATTCTGCCGTCCTGGGTGAGAACCAGAAGACCGCTGGAGTCAATGTCCAAACGACCAGCAGGTGCTAAACCGCGGGTATTAAATTTACCTGGGAGATGGGCTGATAACTGATGAACAAATTGATTTTCAGGAACGATGAGTGATGCAGCAGGTTTATATTCGCGATCTTCATCGAAATGAGAGATATAGCCTACTGGCTTATTCAAAATAATCGTATAGCGCAAAGCTTGTTGTGCAACGGCGGCTTTCTTCAGTTCAATCTTTTGATTGGGGAATGCGCGGGCGCCTAATTCGCTGACCACTTCGCCATCAACCAATACCAGGCCTTGCTCGATATAGTTGTCTGCTTCGCGTCTAGAGCAAATCCCTTGCTCAGACATTAATTTTGATATGCGTACTTTTTCCACGGTTGTCATTATCTCTTATTGGGGTGGGGTGTTTTGACTATTTTCTTTAAATGACTCTGTGAGAGCAATTTGTAACCTGGCATGTATTTTCACCATTTGCTTGCGTAGTAAGTAAATCAGGCTAGCCATTAAGGCCCCTAGAATAAGCAGCATGCCTGCTGGAGGCAAAATACTTGAGCTGAGTGCTGATACCAAGATCAATAAAGCAATCACCGCTAAAACTGGCATCAGTTGAGAGAATAATTGATGGATAGCAGCCTTTTCTCCGGCAGAGTGATCGCCAGAGTGAAGGCGAACGTCTGCAAATATCATGCCGAGCGCTTCCAGTTTTCTGTAGATGGCAAACAAGAAGGGCGCCGATAGTAGTAGGCTCATAGCCCACATCATGGCTTGTTGATAGGCTTCATCAAACCAAACCAAATGCCCTGTATCAATATATTCATTGAGAAGGGTGAATACTTTAGAGGCGGATAAGAATAAAGCTATCACAATGCAAGCATTAACAAAAACATGCAATGTGATTCTTCTAACAAAGGGGCGAATGTCGTTACGTAACTGATTATCAGAACGAATTTGACTGATCCACTCTGAGTACTGAATAAAGACATTTTTAATGGGGTTGGGGATTAATGCCCCCACCTTATGACTGAATGGATCGGAAGCTTTGATCAAATAGGGTGTAAACAAGGTTGTGATCGTAGAGACAGCTACAACGATCGGGTACAAAAAATCACTGGTGACGCTCAGTGTTAATCCAAGCGACGCAATAATGAATGAAAATTCCCCAATCTGAGCCTTACCCATGCCCACCCGCATCGACGTTTTACCATCATGCCCCGTGATGAAAGTGCCCATGCTGCAAGAAACAACTTTACCAATGATCACGGCAATACTGATGATGGTGATAGGCAAAGCATATTGCCAAATGATGGCAGGATCTAAGAGTAAGCCAATCGTCACGAAGAAGATGGCAATGAACATATCTTTAACAGGCTCAATTAATTTTTCAATTGTGTGGATGTGCCGTGATTCAGCCATGATGGCGCCAATCAAAAAGGCGCCGAGGGCCACGCTGTACTCTAGCTGAATCACAATCAGGCAAAAGCCAAAGCAAAGACCTAGGACCGTCACAAGTAACATTTCTTTGCGCTGGAACTTGGCAACCAAGTTCAGTAGGCGCGGCACTAACAAGATGCCCACAGCTAAAGAAACGGTCATAAATAGAATGAGCTCACCAATCGTCATGGCTGCCTCGATGGGCTCTAACTGACCTGTCGTGGCAATACCGGTGAGCATCACAATTAAGCTAATCGCCAAAATATCTTCAACGATCAAAATGCCATAAATGAGCGTAGCAAACTTTTCTTTTTTGAGGCCTAACTCTTCGAGCGCTTTGACGGTGATGGTGGTGGATGAGATGGCCATCATGGCGCCAAGGAAAATCGAATCCATTGAATCCCATGAGAAAAAACGACCGATCTCATAGCCCACCCAGATCAATAGAACAATTTGGGATATGGCGGCAACGAAAGCAGTGGCCCCGACCTTGGCTAACTTACGAAGACTGAACTCAAGCCCCAGACCAAACATCAGGAATACAACCCCAAGTTCTCCTAGAGTCTTAATTGTCTTTTCATCTGAAATAAATGGGAAAGGTGTTGCATAAGGACCGATAATGAGTCCCGCAATAATGTAGCCTAAAACAACAGGTTGCTTGAGGTAGTGAAATATGACGGTAACAACCCCAGCAACCAACATGATGACTGCTAAGTCTTTAATAAAATCTGCACCGTGCATCGTTTTTTCTCTCTTTTTTAATTCAACCGCGATAATGTCATTATGGCTTTAATTGTTCTAACTAACGCAAAACTGGCATTTGGCCACGTTGATTTGCTAGCAAACACCTCTTTCTCCCTTGAATCCGGGGAAAGAATGGGGCTTATTGGTCGAAATGGCACAGGTAAGTCTTCTTTATTGAAAATTTTAGCCGGTTTAGAAAAGCTCGATGACGGTACTTTGCAGTATCAGCAAGGTTTGCGCATGGCTTATGTGGCTCAGGAACCGGTTTTTGACTCCCAGGAAACAGTATTTGATGCGGTAGCTAAAGGCGTCACAGAGGTTAAAGCCCTACGAGAAGAATACGAAGAATTAAGTGTGGCTGAATGGAATGATGACTCCCATCACCGCTTGGATGAAATCCAATCGAAGTTAGAGGCCATGAGTGGCTGGAATTGGGAGCAGCGTGTCCATGAAACTCTTGACCGCTTGCATCTCGATCCTGCTATTGCGATTGGCGCACTATCAGGCGGTAATCGCAAGCGCGTTGCTTTGGCGCAAGCTTTGGTGGCAGTTCCTGATGTTTTATTTTTAGATGAGCCGACCAACCATCTCGATTTGGATTCGATTACGTGGCTAGAGGAACTTCTCAAAGCGTTCAAGGGCTCTGTTGTTCTGATTACCCATGACCGTGCGTTCTTAGATGCGGTCAGCACGCAAATTGTGGAATTGGATCGCGGCATCTTAAGATCCTATCCAGGAAACTTCTCAGCCTATGAAGTGCTAAAAGAGCAAGAGATTGCTTCAGAGGTATTGGCTAATGCTAGGGCAGACAAATTATTGGCGCAAGAAGAAGTTTGGATTCGTAAAGGTGTCGAAGCAAGACGAACTCGAAGTGTTGGGCGTATTGCTCGTCTAGAAAAACTGCGTGAGGTTCGTGCGCAGAGACGTGATGCTATGGGGCAAATTAAGTTAGCGGTTTCCTCAGGCGATCGCAGTGGAAAAATTGTGGCAGATTTAGAGAATGTCAGCAAATCCTACGATCGTCCTATTGTGAAAGACTTTACTGCGACCATCTTACGCGGTGACAAGGTCGGTTTATTGGGTCCTAACGGGGCCGGCAAAACAACTTTACTCAAACTGATTCTCGGAACAATTGAACCGGACAGTGGCACGGCAACGATGGGGTCACGAATCGATGTGGCTTACTTTGATCAAATGCGAGAAGGCTTGGATCTCAATGCCACCCTAGAGGACTACATTAGTCCAGGTAGCGAGTGGATTGAAATCAATGGCAATCGCAAACACGTTAAAAGTTACTTAAATGACTTTTTATTTGCTCCAGAGAGAGCGGCTTCACCTGTATCAACTCTGTCAGGCGGCGAAAGAAATCGCCTATTGCTGGCTAGACTATTTGCAAGGCCTGCGAACGTTCTTGTTCTTGACGAGCCAACCAATGATTTGGATATTGATACGCTTGAACTATTGGAGCAATTGCTTCAGGACTACAAGGGTACTGTTTTCTTGGTGAGTCATGATCGAGCATTTTTAGATAATGTGGTGACTAGCATCATTGCCTATGAGGGCGATGGGTTTTGGCGAGAGTACGAGGGTGGTTACGAAGATTGGAAGATTCAAAAAAAGAGAACAGAAGAGTACCGAGCTAACCAGGCTACTCAAAATTCATCATCCGTGAGCGCAAAGACTGATGTCATTCAAGTGCCGGCTAATAAAGAAGTAAGTTCTGTTAAGGCTAAATCTTCCGCGCAGAAATTAAATAGCAAGGAGCGCCAAGAGTTAGACGATATTCCGTTAAAGATAGACGCTCTTGAAAAAGAGCAAGCGGAAATTGGTGTGAGTTTAGGTGATGCTGAGCTGTATAAAAATAACCCAAAGCAAGTTGCTGATTTTCAAGGGCGCCTCACAATCATCGAGCAGCAATTAGCTGAGCTAATTGCTAGGTGGGAAGTCTTGCTTGAGCGTTCTGAATCAGCCTAATTCAAATTAGGCTGAAACGAAGAGCGCAGTGATTGCTAACGCAGTACTCAGGGCCGCCATCATTAATAGACTTAAGCGGTTTCTAGCACCTTTCTTACTGTAGTCATAGTGAAACTTTTCAGATTCAATATGACTTAAAGGAACTCCCATGCTTGTCAGTGCTGATTCCACGCTATCGATCATCTCGGCTGGCCCGCAAACATAAAAGTTCGATTGTTTAGGGTCGAATGAATCACTGTGCTGGGTGACTAATATTTTCTCTAAATTATGCTGGTCTAACACCCCAGAAATACCAGTCCATGAATGATGAGGTTCTCTAATGACTGGTGTGATTGATAGACGACTAAAGGCTTGTAAATTCACCGTGGTGGATAGATTGATCATTTGATCTTCGATGCGATTACCATAAATAACCTGAATAGGTTTATGAAGCAATGCGGCATTCTTGGTTTGCATCAAACCTCTTAATAAACTCACAATTGGTGCAATACCTGCACCTCCGGCTATAAATACAAGTTGATTTTCATTTGACTCAAAGCAAGATTGGCCAAAGTTGCCATATGGCGCATCTAGGTAAATTAAATCATCTACTTCTAATTGGCTGACCTGATGGGTGAAATCTCCCACATCCTTAATCAAAAATTGGAGGGACTCTTGCTTTTCATTGGTGCTTAGCGATGGGGCTGAGCTGATTGAAAAGGGGTTTTCAAAAACAGGAGTGGTGCTTTTTATTTTCAACCAAGCAAATTGACCAGCTTGATACCTTAAATTGCCGGAGTTGTTAGGGTTGCAGCGTTGGATCGTCAGTTCGTAAATTTGATGCGCGACTTCTTGAAGCTTAATCACTTTGTAGGCGCGTGATCTTTGGAGGATGGGGCGTATCAAGTAAACCCAGGCAAGCATTAGCAAAGCAAATCCTAAGGCAATCTGCCAATATCGCAACATCAGGTTTTCTTGTGAAAATCGTCCTGCATGAGTCGCGTGATGAAATCCCATCAATGCCACTGTCACTGCCAATAATGCGTGACTGATGCGCCAGTGTTCGTATTTCAGCAGAGCGCTATGGCGAGTGATGGCTAAAACTATTAAAACAACTAAAGCGCCAAGACCTATCATTCCGGTAAACGCTGTTCCTGGAGTTAAGCCTAAATAACTAGCGCTGGGTGGGAAGGAGCTAAATGCTGGGGCATTTGGTAATGTGTAAAGTAATGGATGAATCAAAAGAAAAACCGCAGCGGTTCTTGCCATCAATTGATGGATTTGCAAAACCCAATCCGCGCCAAGCATTTTGGAGAGTTGGCGAATTCGCCCGCTTAACAAAAACTCGATAAAAATGAGGTTGAATCCTAAGATGGCTAAGGCAGAAGATAGTTGATCTAAAAAAGGACGCTCTGCTAAGTCTAAGGATATCGCTATAGCGAGAGGGCTTAGGATAAGGAGTAAATAAACCAGTAAGCCGGTCAAACTGATGAGACTTAATTTCATATTCCTATTATGATTCTTTATAAATGTAATTTCTATTACTTAGCGTACATATTTAACTAATCTTTTTTGAGATCATTATGAGAACTTTCTTGGCTGCGCCCCCTGTTTCTGCATTTGCTATGGTCATGGGGCTTTCAGGTTTGTCCTTAGCGTGGACCAAGTTTTCTCATATCACTCAATTGAGCTATGCCCAAGATTTTGCACTGGCATTTGGTGCGCTTGCGGCATTGGTTTTTGTTGTTTTAGCTTTGGGCTTAATTCGCAAACAAATCCAGCAGCCTGAAAAATTAGCGGAAGAGTGGAGTCATCCAGTCAAGTCCTCTTTCTTTGGTGCTATTTCAGTAGGTGTTTGTTTACTTTCAGCAGTTATTTTTAGCTATTCACCGATGGTTGCTGAATACATTTGGCTCTTTGGTGCATCGTTGCATTTAATTGCTATGTTGGCTGTTCTTAATGCGTGGGTTCATCGTGAATCACTCCAGCCATCTCATGCGTGTCCTGTTTGGTTTATCCCGGCAGTGGGGAATGTGGTTATTCCATTGGGCGGCGTGAAATTGGGGTATATCGAAATTTCCTGGTTCTTCTTTGGTGTGGGACTTATTTTCTGGTTAGTTCTCTTGTCATTGGTGATGTATCGCCTTATGTTCGTTCAGCCTCCTTTGCCGGATCGTCTAAAGCCAACCATGGCAATCTTCTTGGCTCCGCCGACGGTTGCTTTTTCATCCTGGTTAGCTTTAACTTCTCAAACAGGCGATCAACCCTTGGATTCGACTGGCCATTTATTAATTGCTATTGGCTTTTTCTTTGCATTCTTTTTATTAACGCAATTCAGAAAGTTTGCTAAGCTACCTTTCTTTATGTCTTGGTGGGCTTACTCTTTCCCATCAGCCTCTTTCACGATTGCTGCATTTAACTATGCTCAGTTTTCACCAGCGGCGATTTATGTGGCTTATGCCTCAATCATTTTCACGACGCTATTAATCTCAGGTCTTTTTGTGAGAACGTTAATGGCCATTAAGATGAAAGATCCGCACTGGGTAGATTAATACCCTCGGCGCTCATCAGTTGCCGTTTCAAGTCAACCCCGCTGCCGCTGCTATAGCCGCCTAAGGTTCCATCGGATCGGATGACTCGGTGGCAGGGAATAAATACGCAAATAGGATTGGCCCCAATAGCATTTGCAACGGCACGCACGCTCTGAGGTCGGCCAATCGCCATGGCAATTTCTTGATATGTTTTAACTGTGCCATACGGAATCTTTAATAAAGCTTGCCAAACAGATTGTTGGAATTCGGTGCCTTGCGGTTTTAAAGAAAAGCGATGGGGACTTAGAAATAAGTAGTCCACTGTTTCTTGACTGATAGGATCCGATACCAAGTTCTGAATTCCAGGATAGCGTTTACCTCCCCAAAATTCCAATCGGTATATCAGCTGATCGTAATGCTCCAAAATGGCCCAACCCCAAGGAGTCATGCAGTTTCCTGAGTAACACTTTTGAAGATTTTTTTTAGGTAAGTGAGGCTGGATCATGGATTGAGTTTAACGAGATAAACCCTTTATTAGGAATAGTTATTTATTGAGAATGATTCTCATGTAATATCTCTGTATAGCTTCACTCATTCAGCACAAGCCAGCCATACCCCCTCTAGCGAGCCAGTGCCTATTTCAATAGGAGGGCGTATGTGCAGTCAAGTTATTGATATTCGTCAGAGTTTTGCTTCTCTAAGACTCAATAAAAAACTCAGGCACCGAGAAATTGCTAGGTTTCTTGGGATCACCGAAGCGGAGCTGGTTGATGCTCATGTGGGAGTTTCTAAGCTCACAGCAATGAAGTCATCACCCCATCTGGCAAGAGCCATTCGCTTAAAGACACCATACTCGCAGTTGATTGCTCAAATGGAGAGGTTGGGCGAGGTATTGGCTTTAACTAGGAATGAATACGGCGTTCATGAGAAGGTGGGGGTGTATGAACATGTTTCTCAGCAGGGCGAGATTGGTATTGTTCACGGTCAAGCGATTGACCTTCGACTTTTTTATAAGCATTGGGCATTTGCTTATGCATTTGAAGAAGGTAAAGAAGATGCTTTGCAAAGAAGCATCCAATTTTTTGATGAGTTTGGGACGGCCACGCATAAGGTATTTTTATTGCCGGATAGCGATCATGCCTATTTCAACGAGTTTGTTGATGATTTTTCAGCGCTTAACCAAGACTCTGGGATTCAGGTTCAGGAGAAGGGTTTGACAATCTCTTCGTGCCAATTCACTCTTCCAGAGAAATTTTCTATGAATGAGTTTCAGCGTGATTGGTCTCAAATGACCGATAGTCATGAGTTTTTTGAGTTGCTTAAAAAGCATGCTTTAAATCGATTGATGGCTTTGAAGGTGATTGGCAATCATTTTGCGCAAGCACTAACTGTATCTTCCATGCGTCACGTTTTTGAGGAAGCTAAGGAGCAGAAAATACCTTTGATGATCTTTGTTGGTAATCGGGGTGCTATTCAGATTCATACGGGGGTGGTTCAAAAAATAGTGGATGCAAAGGGTTGGTTCAATATTCTCGATCCAGGATTTAATCTTCATCTGGATATTCAAAAAATTGATCAGATTTGGCTAGTGAGGAAGCCCAGTAAAGATGGTGTGATTACCTCTATGGAGTTGCTGGATGATCAGGGTGAAATGATTGCTTTGGTATTTGGCGAGAGGCAGCTTGGACAGCCTGAGCTGCCAGCTTGGCGGAATCTGATGGAGCAAACATTGGACGATCAATCCAATCGGGAGTTAAGTATGGTCGATTGATTGAATAAGAATTAGGCATTCTTTTGATAAAAGGCATAAAATGAAGGTCTGATATGCGTATATCGGGGCCGACATGGTTTCGACGTGGATTGCAAAGCATTGAGGGCATACCGAGGACCCGTCATCTCGTAAAACAATGGGAATGCAATAACTGCAAACGACGAACGTTTCGCACTAGCCGCTTAATTGCGGTTGCCCCTGAACTGATTCTCTCTTGGGTCAGCTAGCGCAAGCTAGATCAGGGTCATTTACAAGAGATAAGATTACATAATGTCACGATGTGTAATTCGAAAATTTAGTGAATCGCTAGTTAGTAACGTGTTAGTCCGTGACTGATTAGTTAAATTAAATGACATAACTAAGTATGTAGAACTCTATGTGGAGGATTTGCGGACGCGGGTTCGATCCCCGCCGGCTCCACCAACACCCTAAAAGCCAACCTTAACCGGTTGGCTTTTTTCATTTACATGATTTTTATAAGTTAATTCTTCAAGCCTATAATTCAGTTACATTCTTTTAGTAAGCGGATATGACTTATTTTTCTAGGCGCCGTTGTCTTCACTGGTTATCACAAATTTTTCTTATTGCCAGTGCCTCTTCTGTTTTTGCCCAACCGGTGCCAACAGTTGCTGCAGCATCGAGCCTTAAGTTTGCGTTAGAAGAAGTAGCGGCTCAGTTTGAAAAAGAAACGGGTCAAAAAATTCGTTTAGTTTTTGGATCCTCTGGTCATTTTTATACCCAGATCATGCAGGGTGCTCCCTTTGATTTATTTCTCTCAGCCGATGAAAATTTTATTTTTAAACTGAGTGACGCAGGTAAAACAAAAGATCGTGGACAAGTTTATGCAAAAGCTAGAATCGGCATCATGGTTCCTCATGCGTCACCTTTGAAAGCGGATGGGCAATTAAAAGATCTTCGTCAGGCTTTAGCCGATGGTCGTCTTAAAAAGTTGGCGATTGCTAACCCCGAACATGCTCCTTATGGCATGCGAGCAAAAGAGGCGCTTCAAAAAGTGGGTTTATGGGAGTCTGTGCAATCGAAATTGGTCTTTGGTGAAAATATTTCGCAAACGACTCAATTTGCTTTATCCGGTTCAACACAGGGTGGCATCATTGCTCAGTCACTTGCCTTGTCACCCTCTTTGGCTAAATTGGGACGCTTTGATTTAATTCCTGAAGACTGGCATCAGCCGCTTTTGCAGCGTATGGCGCTGATGAAAAATGCATCCCCAGCGGCGATTAACTTTTATCGATATATTGCTGATGACAATGCACAAATCATCATGACTCAATATGGTTTCGCTATGCCTAAATCTTTTCCTTCTTCTAAATTAGGGAACTGAGAGACTCAATGGATTGGCAATCACTCAGTTTATCGCTCAAGTTAGCCTTGGCTACGTTGGCTGTGCTCTTGCCTTTTGGTATTTGGGCGGGAAGAAAGTTGGCGTATTCTCGATTCTTTGGTAAGTCCTTGATTGAAGCATTGGTCGTCTTGCCCTTGGTTCTGCCGCCCACGGTTTTGGGTTATTACTTATTGGTTTCATTGGGCGGGGATTCTGTCATTGGCCGATTGGCGCAAGAATTTTTTGGTATTCAACTAACTTTTAATTTTTTTGGTTTGTTGATCGCATCCATTATTTTTAATATCCCCTTTATTGTCCAGCCAATACAACGAGCCTTTGAGGCGATTCCTAGAGATTTGATTGATGCCGGAGCGGTGAGTGGTTTATCTCCTTGGAGAACGTTTTTACATATTGAATTGCCACTTGCTTGGCCTGGAATTTTATCGGCATCAGTTTTGACCTTTGTGCATACCTTAGGTGAGTTTGGCGTTGTATTGATGATGGGCGGCAGTATCCCTGGCGAGACCAAAACCATTGCTATCTCTATTTATGATCGGGTTCAGGCCTTTGATCTCGCCTCTGCCGATCGTATGGCTCTACTCTTATTGATTCTTTCTTTGGGAGCTGTGGCGGTATCCTTTTTTGCTGCCGCACGCGCGATGAGGAGACCTCGTTCATGAGTCGCTCGTCTTTATTTTTTAAGATCGGGCAAGAGTTGCCTATGAAGCTGCAATGCACCGCTAGCTGTGAGGCTGGTGAGCTGTTAGCCATTGTGGGAACTTCGGGCGCAGGGAAGACTTCAGTATTAAGAGTGTTAGCTGGTTTGATGAAGCCAGCTATTGGAAGAATTCAGATTGGTGAGCAGGTTTGGTTTGACTCGGAAAAGAATATTTTCTTGCCTGCCACGCGTCGCCATGTGGGAATGGTTTTCCAGAATTATGCATTGATGCCTCATTTGAGTGCTGTTCACAACGTGGCTTTATCCATGATGCATCTGCCCAAAGAAGAGCGTCTTGTTAAGGCCAATTACTGGTTGGATCACGTGCACTTATCGAAAGAGCAACAAGCCAGACGACCTCATCAATTATCAGGTGGTCAGCAGCAGCGAGTAGCTATTGCTAGAGCATTAGCACGTGAACCACAAGTTCTTTTATTGGATGAACCATTTTCCGCAGTAGATCAAATGACTCGTCAGGATCTCTACCAGCTGCTGATTGAAATGCGTAAAGAGTTGGGGATACCGATCATTTTGGTCACACATGATTTGCGTGAGGCCAGTCTCATGGCCGATCAATTGATCGTGATGGATGCTGGTACTGTTTTGCAGTCTGGTTCTCCTAGCTTGATCCACGGTTCTCCTCGTAATGCACGAGTAGCAGACTTGGTGGGTATTCAGAATCGTTTCCAAGGGGAGTGGGTGGGTCCTTCTGACACTCCTGGGATGGGTTTATTGAAATGGGTTGATATTCACTCTAATTATTCAAATGCTGTGAATGTCATTCTGAAGGTGAAAGATAAAGGAAAAATTCGCGCAGGACAAAAAGTGAATTGGGTGATTCCAGGTGATGGCATCGAATTATCTCGATCAGATAACCCCAATAGCATTAAATTTGAAGCAAAGGCAGCTGAGGTCCAACACCTCGGGGAAATGACCTTGGCTAAGTTTGCTTGCGGTGACTTACCTGGCGGCGTTGTGAGTATGACCCTGACAGGCAAAAAAAGAAGAGATATTGGCTTGGGTGAGCCTTATGAAATTTTCTTGGATCAATCACTCATCCACGTCATGCCATTTAAAAAAGAAACATAAGGTCAGGTATCAATCCGACCTTATGCCATAGACTGCCTCTTAGACTATGAAGTGGCTAAACGCCACAAAGACGTGACCTCAGCTGCGCGAGCGCGATACAAAGGATCTTGTGTGTCGAGTGCTTTTGCATGGGTCGGTCTCACATCGTAGCGTCCCATCACTTTTAAGCCGCCCGCTTCTATCCAGGCCAATAAATCAGCGCGAGTGCGTAGACCCAGATGTTCACCAAGATCTGACAAAATGAGCCAGCCTTCGCCACCAGGACTCAAGTGATCCGCCAGTTGAGAAATAAACCCTTTGAGCATTTGGCTATCCGGGTCGTAAACAGCGTATTCAATGGGTGAGCTAGGTCTTGCAGGAACCCATGGTGGGTTACAAACAATTAAGGGAGCTTTGCCTTCAGGAAATAAATCAGCTTTGATAAGTTTGACATTCTTCTTGATGCCAAGAGCTTCGATATTTTCTTCAGCACATTCAATCGCACGATCATCTTGATCCGTGGCGACGATCTTCTGAACACCTCGATGCGCAAGCACAGCCGCTAAAACGCCCGTGCCTGTACCGATATCAAATGCTAGCGAGTTACCTGTCATAGCGGCAGGGAAGGGCGCTTTTTCTAAAAGACCCAAGTACTCGGAACGCACTGGAGCAAAAACACCATAGTGAGGATGGATGCGCCCATCACCTAAATCTTTAATGGCATCAATGGCCATGCCATTTTTACGCCACTCTAATGAACCAATGAAGCCAAGAAGTTCTCTTAGTGATGTGACGTATGGCTCAGTTACTTCACCGTAAACAGCCAAGCAAGCCTCTTTGACATCTGGAGATCGACGCAGTGGAATTGTGTGATCCGGTTCGAACTGAATTAGCAGCATACCCAGGGTGCGGCTTCTTTGAGATTGGGCTTGGCGATGCAGATGAAATATATCTGACATCGGTTTAGCTAGAGGGATGAGGCCTTCACCAGGTTTTCTGGCTTTTGATTTATTTCTGACACTTTTCTTGGACGGCTTATCAGCACGTCGCGCGAGTGCTTGAAGCAATTGCTTGGCATTTTGAAAGTCGCCACGCCAAATGATGCCGGTACCTTCACAGGCTAATGTGTAAGCCTCATCGGCTGTGAGTGTGTCATCAGCAATGATGAGTTTCTTCGGAGCTGGGGATCCTTTTTCAGAGCGCCAGCGGCAGGAGTGAGTGATTTCTCCCTCGTCCCAACTGATAATAGGTTGATCAGATTCGTGAAGATAGGATTTATGCATGGTTATGACCTGCCAAAATTTGCGTCGCTAAAATTTCAATTCCTTTGGCAGATAAGTCTGCAGTTGTAAAGCACGGTGCTTTTTCGTAATGAAGATAGTTGGAGTTCTGAGAGCGCTTATAAAGAGCGTCATAATGTTTCTCAAGTAACTCAGAGACTAGTTGCACCCATTCTTGACTCAGAATGAGATTTTTCCAATGCTCCAAGGTCTCTTTGCCATGAAGTTCTTTTAAAAAACCAATGGTGCGGATGAGATTATCAGGCTGATCAATGAAATAAGGGTAATCATGAATTAAAAAATCAACGCGTGCATCGGTTGTTGCTTCAATTCGAACGCAAGGGCTCTGACGCATGGCATTCAACAAAATATCTGGTACATGCAAAGAGCCAATTTTTCGACTTTCAGCTTCCACAAATACTATTTTTTTTGGGTCTAGCTTTTCCAGTTGAGTCAGTATCAGCGTTTCAAACATCTTTTGGCTAGGTTGAGGCGCATCTGGAAGATTGCCCAGAACTGAGCCTTTGTGCTGAGCTAAATTTTCTAAATCCAAAACTTGCGCGCCTAAGGCATGCAGCTTTTCTAAAACTTTGCTCTTGCCGCTACCTGTCATGCCCGTAATAATCTGAAAATTAAATTGGGATGGTAAAGAGTTAAGTTGATCAATCACGCTTCTTCGATAGGATTTATAGCCCCCATCTAAGATGTGCGCATTCCACCCAATTTGTCGGAAGATATGTGTCATGGAGCCACTGCGTTTACCGCCTCTCCAGCAGTAAATAAGAGGCTTCCAATCTTTGGGCTTATCCATAAAGTTGTTTTCGATATAGTGCGCAATTTTTTTGGCAATATACGACGCACCTAATTTTTTCGCTTCAAATGGGGAGACTTGTTTGTACATGGTTCCCACCACAATGCGTTCTTCATTGGATAAGACTGGGTAGTTCACCGCACCTGGTATGTGATCATCTGCAAATTCAGCAGGTGTGCGCACGTCAATCACCACATCAAATTCTTGAAGTTGCGTAACGTTGGCGCTGGTAGGTGATTTCATTAACGAATGATAGTCTGTTTAGATAAGGGAATTAAAAGACTATTTTGAAAAAATAATGGCGCGCAGTTCGTTGGGGTGATGAATGATGAAATCTGCTCCCCATTCGGAGATAGGTTCATCGCACCCGCAATAACCATAGGCTGCTGCAACAGTTTTCATGCCTGCAGCACGACCTGCTTCGACATCTCTTAAATCATCGCCAACATAGAGGCACTGCTCCGGGCTCAGGTGGCATAGTTCAGCAGCTTTTAGAATCGGTGCGGGGTGAGGTTTTGCAAATGGGGTGGTATCACCACTAATATTGGCCTGACTCCGCTGATCGATGCCCATCAACTTTAAGAGTGGGTTTGTGAATCGTTCAATTTTATTGGTGACGATGCCCCACGATATGCGTTCTTTTTCTAGCCGGGTAAGAAGTTCATTCATCCCGTCAAATAGCTTGCTATGAATACAAATATTTTTTTCATAGTTGTTTAAAAACTCATCGCGCAGAGCATCAAAATCAGCATGATCAGGCCCAAAACCAAATGCGCCTTGAATGAGACCTCTAGCGCCGGCAGACGCTCTTGGGCGTAATTCAGCATAAGGTAGTTCTGGAAGACCCCTTGAGCTTCTGAGAAGGTTGGCTGCTGCCACCAAGTCTGGCGCTGTATCCGCAAGCGTGCCATCTAAATCAAAAAAAACACCCTTGAAAAAGGGTGAGGTGGGGGACTGTGTCATATTATTTTTTTGTACAGGCCACGAGGTAGTTAACGTCTGTATCGCGCCCTAGTGAATAAACCTGGGTCAGTGGGTTGTAACTCAAGCCAATTATTTCATTCATTTCAAAACCTGCTTCTCTAACAAACTCGCCTAGCTCTGATGGTTTGATGAATTTCTTGTAGTCGTGAGTGCCCTTTGGGAGTAACTTCAAAACGTATTCAGCACCAAGTATGGCAAATAAATAAGATTTGGGATTTCGATTTAATGTACTAAAGAACACTCGACCGCCTGGTTTAACCAACTGAGCACAGGCTTTAATGATGCTAAGAGGTTCTGGAACGTGTTCGAGCATTTCCATGCACGTCACCACATCGTATTGACCAGCTTCTTTTGCTGCCAAGTCCTCAGCGCTGATGTATTCATAGGTAACTTGAACGCCGCTTTCCAGACTATGAAGATCGGCTACCTTGAGCGCCTTCTCTGACAAATCAACCCCTTTGGCCGTTGCTCCGGCTCTAGCCATCGCTTCAGTCAAGATGCCGCCGCCACATCCAACATCCAATACCTTCTTGCCTGAGATGGATACATGCTGCTGGATCCAGTCAAGGCGTAGCGGGTTAATGGCGTGCAGCGGTTTGAATTCACTGGTTGGATCCCACCAGCGATGAGCTAGGGCGCTAAATTTATCAATTTCGGTTTGGTCTGCGTTCATGGCTCTATTCTAATCAAGCCCGGAATTAATTGTAGAAACCTGCTTGAACTTGCTTTACAGATCTACTGGGCTGGGTTGGTTGTAAATTTTAGGGATTAAAAAAGCCCGGTAGCTTGACTAACCGGGCTTTTGGAGAAGAGTAAGAATTAATTCTTACGTGTACCAATCACTTCGATTTGTACACGACGGTTCTTGGCGCGACCATCTTTTGTCTTGTTGTCAGCAACTGGCTGAGATTCGCCTTTGCCTTCAATTTGGATACGGCTATCAGCAATACCTTTGCTAACCAAGTACTTCTTCACAGCCGCTGCGCGACGTACTGAAAGTTTTTGGTTGTAAGCATCCGTACCAACTGAGTCAGTGTGACCTGTAGCGATAACCACTTCTAAAGCCAAGCTCTTGATTTGACCAACTAAGTTGTCCAAGCTTGTTTTAGCAGCTGGTTTCAATACTGATTTATCAAAGTCAAACAATGCGTCCGCTGTGTAAGTTACCTTAGCGCTTACTGGAGCAGATACTGGTTTAGCAGCGATAGCACCATCGCAACCTGGAGCAGCTGTTGCTGGGGTCCAGTTGGCATTACGCCAGCAAAGTTCGTTTGTACCATTTTTCCAAACAATACCTGAGCTGTTTACCCAGTTATCAACGTTTTGAGCAGAAACACTTGCGCTGATTGAAATGCTTGCAATGGCTAGTAGTTGTAGTAATTTTTTCATTTTTCTCTCTTAATATCTGTGTGGAGGCCAATCCTATGTGGACTCCGCTAGTTTATCACTATAAATAGTATAAATGGCACTCGGGAGTGATAAAATTGTTGTATGGAAATTACACAAAATAACGCCGCAAAAGAGACACTCCCGATATCCCTAGAAGACGAAATGCGTCGCTCGTACCTCGATTACGCGATGAGCGTGATCGTTGGTAGAGCGCTGCCCGATGTCAGGGATGGATTAAAGCCCGTTCACCGCCGTGTATTGTTTGCGATGCATGAGCTTAATAACGACTGGAACCGTGCATATAAGAAGTCCGCCCGTATTGTGGGTGACGTGATCGGTAAGTACCATCCCCATGGTGACTCTGCGGTGTACGACACGATTGTTCGTATGGCTCAGAACTTCTCCCTACGGTACATGTTGGTCGATGGTCAGGGTAACTTTGGTTCCGTTGACGGCGATAACGCTGCTGCGATGCGTTACACCGAGATTCGTTTGGCGAAGATAGCCCATCAGCTATTAGACGATCTCGATAAAGAGACAGTTGATTTTGGCCCTAACTACGACGGTAGTGAAAAAGAGCCGCTGATTCTTCCGGCAAAAATCCCGAATTTATTAATCAATGGTTCTTCAGGTATTGCCGTGGGTATGGCGACCAACATTCCTCCGCATAACTTGGATGAAGTTGTTTCTGCTTGTTTGCATTTACTAAGCAATCCAGAGTGCACCATTGATGATTTGATGGAAATCATTCCGGCACCAGACTTCCCTACGGCTGGCATTATTTACGGTATTCAAGGTGTTAAGGACGGTTACCGTACAGGTCGTGGTCGTGTAGTGATGCGTGCTAAGACCCACTTTGAAGATATGGAACGTGGCTCACGTCAATCCATCATCGTGGATGAGTTGCCATACCAGGTTAATAAAAAGACCTTGCTTGAGCGTATCGCTGAGTTAATCACAGAGAAAAAAGTAGAAGGCATTTCTGATATCCGTGATGAATCGGATAAATCAGGTATGCGCGTGGTGATTGAGCTTAAGCGTGGTGAAGTTCCTGAAGTTGTTCTTAATAATTTATACAAGTACACACAGCTACAAGACACCTTTGGTATGAACATGGTGGCATTGGTAGATAACCAGCCGCGTTTGTTAAACCTCAAGCAAATGTTGGAGTGTTTCCTTTCTCATAGAAGAGAAGTGGTTACTCGTCGTACCGTGTTTGAGTTGCGTAAAGCGCGCGATCGTGGCCACGTATTAGAAGGTTTGGCTGTTGCGTTGGCCAACATTGATGAATTCATTCGTATCATTAAGGCAGCCCCAACGCCACCTGAAGCAAAGCGTGAATTGCTACTCAAGTCATGGGATTCTGAAGTGGTTCGTGAGATGTTGTCGCGTGCTGAAAAAGATGCTCCTGGTGGCTACAACGCATTCCGCCCTGAAGATTTAGATCCTGCGGTAGGTATGCAGCCTGATGGCTTGTACCGTTTGTCCGAAGATCAAGCGCAAGAAATTTTACAAATGCGTTTGCAACGTCTAACAGGTCTTGAGCAAAACAAGATTGTGGATGAGTACAAAGAAGTAATGCTGGAGATTGCTAATTTATTAGATATCTTGGCAAAGCCAGAGCGTATTACTGTGATCATCACAGAAGAGTTGAACGCAGTGAAGACTGAGTTTGGACAATCTGGTAGTGATAACGGTCGTCGTTCACGTATTGAAATGAACGCGACAGAGTTGTTCACTGAGGATTTGATTACACCACAAGATTTGGTTGTGACTTTATCGCACGGTGGCTACATGAAGAGTCAGCCGCTATCGGAGTATCGTGCTCAGAAGCGCGGTGGTCGCGGTAAGCAAGCAACAGCGACAAAAGATGAAGATTGGATTGATACATTATTCGTGGCCAATACCCATGACACGATCTTGTGCTTCTCTGATCGCGGTCGTATGTACTGGTTGAAAGTTTGGGAGTTGCCGCAAGGTGGTCGTGCTTCACGTGGCAAACCGATTGTGAACATTTTCCCGTTGGTTGAAGGTGAGAAGATCACAGTGATTCTTCCAATCAAAGCCTACGAAGATAATAAGTATGTATTCATGGCAACTCGTAAGGGTGTTGTGAAGAAGTCTCGTTTATCTGATTTCTCTAACCCACGTAAAGCCGGCATCATCGCGGTTGACTTGGATGAGGGTGATCATTTGGTGGGCGCCGCTATTACAGACGGTCGTCATGATGTGATGTTGTTCTCGGATGCTGGTAAAGCAGTGCGCTTTGATGAGAATGACGTTCGTCCAATGGGTCGTACAGCACGCGGTGTTCGCGGTATGAACTTGGACACCACACATGAAGTGATTGCTATGTTGGTAGCCCCTGCTGAGATTGAAGGTCAGGAAGCTAACCCAGATGATTCAGCGATTGTCCCAAGTAGTGTTTTAACTGCAACTGAAAATGGTTTTGGTAAACGTACGCCAATCTCTGAGTACACACGACATGGTCGTGGTACGAAGGGCATGATTGCGATTCAGACAACCGAGCGTAACGGCAAAGTAGTGGCTGCAGTTCTTGTCTCTGAGCAAGATCAGATTATGTTGATTACAACTGGCGGCATCTTGGTGCGCACTCGTGTATCTGAGATTCGTGAGATGGGTCGTGCCACTCAAGGTGTGACATTGATCAACGTGGATGAGGGCACTCAGCTTTCAGGTCTTCAACGCGTTGCTGAGAGTGACGATGATGAAGAAGGTGACGAGTTTGATTCTGAAGAGCAAGCATCTGCAGATCAAACAGTAGCTGCTGATCCTGCAACGGATGGGAATGAGGGCGTGGAGCCGGAGAATGGTTGATCATCGCGTTTTTAACTTTGCTCCTGGACCGGCAACGCTCCCGGAGGAAGTTTTAAAACAAGCTGCTGATGAAATGCTCAACTGGCAAGGCTTGGGCATGGGGGTTATGGAAGTCAGTCATCGTGGCAAGGCATTTATGGCTTGTTACGAGGAAGCGGTTGCTGACTTACGTGAACTCATGAATATTCCTGAGACTTATGCGGTTTTATTTCTTCAAGGTGGCGCGATTGGTGAAAATGCTGCGATCCCAATGAACTTGATGCCGTTGGCAAAAAATGGCCCTAAGGCTGACTTTGTTGTGACGGGCATTTGGACTGAAAAGTCTGTCAAAGAAGCCGCCAAGTATGGTCAAGTTAACATTGCTGCCTCAAGTGCAGCGGATGGTTTTAACTCGATTCCAGATCAAAAAGATTGGCAGTTGTCCGAAGATGCTGCTTATGTGCATATTTGTTCCAATGAAACTGTGGGTGGTGTTGAGTTTCAATATGTTCCTAAGGTCAGCAAGCCATTAGTTGCTGATGTCTCTAGCAATATTTTGTCTCGAGTTTGGGATATCAATGACTTTGGTGTTTTATTCGGTGGCGCTCAAAAGAATATTGGCCCCGCTGGCTTAAGTATTGTTATTGTGCGCAAAGAACTATTAGGGCATGCGATGCCGATTACGCCGATAGTATGGGATTGGACTAAACAGTCTGAAAGTGATTCCATGCTTAATACACCTCCAACCTATGGCATTTACTTAGCAGGTTTAGTTTTTAAATGGTTAAAGCGCCAAGGTGGTGTGGCGGCGATGGAAAAGCAAAATATAGCTAAATCAAACTTGCTATACAACTACATTGACCAAAGCAGCTTATTTACTAGCAAAGTTCACGCGGCTTGTCGCTCTCGAATGAACGTCACGTTCTTCCTTAAGGATGAAACTTTGAATGATGCTTTTGTGGAGGGTGCTGCCAAGCTTGGTTTGGTGAACATCAAGGGTCACAAGAGTGTCGGCGGTATGCGAGCCAGTATCTATAACGCTATGCCGATGAAAGGTGTTGAAGCTTTAGTCGCTTACATGAAGGAGTTCGAACGTGGCTGCTGATGATAAAGACCTTGCACCTTTGCGTGCTCGAATTGATGCCATTGATCAACAGCTTTTAGATCTTTTAGCCCAGCGAGCTGAAGCGGCTCAGGCTGTTGGAAAAGTTAAGCATGGCATCAATGCCCAAGCGGCTGTCTTTCGTCCAGAGCGCGAGAAGCAAGTGATTGATGGCTTGATTGGTAAAAATAAAAGCCCTATTACGCCTGAAGGTATCACGTACATTTGGCGAGAAATCATGTCGGCTTGCCGTGCTCTTGAGGCGCCAGTTCGAGTAGCGTTCTTAGGGCCAGCAGGAACTTTCTCGGAGCAAGCAGCCTTTGCTCAGTTTGGCCAATCTATAAAAGGTGTTCCTTGCGCCAATATTGACGATGTATTTAGAGCAGTTGATGCGGGTTCGGCAGACTTTGGTGTGGTTCCGGTGGAAAACTCTTCTGAGGGGGCCGTTTCAAGAACGCTTGATTTGTTATTGGATACAGATCTTCATATCACCGGTGAAGTTTCTTTGGCGATTCAACATCATTTGTTAACTAAATCAGGTGACTTGAATGGTGTGACTCGAGTCTGCGCTCATCCTCAGGCTTTAGCACAATGTCAACGTTGGTTATCGAATAATGTGCCTAAGTTGGAGCGACAAGCTGTGAGTAGTAATGGTGAGGCAGCGCGCATGGCGGCATCGGATACAACAATGGCAGCGATTGCGGGAACTTCTGCTCAGCAACAATACGGCCTATTACCTGTACAAAACTTAATTCAAGATGATCCCCATAATCGCACTCGCTTTGTGGTGGTAAGTCGTGGAGCTTGCGAGCCATCTGGTAAAGATCAAACATCAGTGATTCTTTCGGTTGATAACAAGCCCGGTGCCGTTCATCAGCTGTTAGCACCTTTAGCGAAGCATGGTGTTTCAATGAATCGTTTGGAGTCTCGCCCTGCACGACGTGGCACTTGGGAATATTTTTTCTATATCGATATGGATGGTCATGCTACTGATCCTAAAGTCGCTGCAGCTTTAGCGGAATTACAGCAAGAAGCGGCATTCTTCAAAAAGTTGGGCTCCTACCCTCGTAGTCATTAAATTAAGAAAGAGCTGCTATGGCCGATAAGCTGGAGCAAAACATTGGTTTAAGTTATGTGCGTGAAATTGCGCCCTACGTCGGTGGTCGCCCCATTAGCGAAGTGGCTCGTGAGTTTGGTCTGGACGAAGCCAGGATCGTAAAGCTGGCATCCAATGAAAATCCTTTGGGTATGCCTGATTCAGCAAAAAAGGCGATGATGGCAGCTGCTCAAGACTTGGCACGCTATCCGGACTCAAATGGGTTTGAGTTAAAAAATGTTTTGGCTACAAAGTTCTCAGTTCCTTTTGAGTGGATCACACTTGGTAATGGCAGTAACGATATCCTTGAGTTAACTGCTAGAGCAGTGGCGCATGAGGGTGACGAGATTGTTTTCTCTAAGCATGCTTTTGCCGTATACCCGCTAGCAACTCAGGCAGTAGGCGCTAAAGCTATTGAAGTTTCTGCAACTGCAGATTTTGGTCATGATTTGCCAGCCATGCTCAAAGCCATAAGTTCTAAAACACGGTTGGTGTTTGTCGCTAACCCAAATAATCCAACCGGCAGTTTTTTAACGGCCGAAGCGATTGAGCAATTCATTGAACAAGTGCCGCCGCATGTGGTTGTTGTGATTGATGAGGCTTATAACGAATTCTTAACGCCTGAGCAGCAATACAATGCAGTGGATTGGGTGCGCCGTTTTCCAAATGTGATTGTTTCCAGAAGTTTTTCCAAGGCCTATGGTTTGGCTGGTCTGCGAATTGGATACGGCATTGCTCAAAATAATTTAACGGATTTATTGAATCGAATTCGTCAACCATTCAATGTGAATAGTTTGGCGCAAGCTGCAGCGATAGCGGCATTAGGCGATTCAGCATTTTTGAAACAATGCTATGAGGTAAATCAAGCAGGCTATGCTCAGTTGACGCAAGCATTTGATCAAATGGGCTTGACATACATTCCCTCATCTGGCAATTTTGTTTTAGTTAAAGTAGGGGATCAGCCAGATTCAGGTGCTAAGGTTAATTTAGAGTTATTAAAAGCAGGTGTGATTGTTCGGCCTGTTGGTAATTATGGTTTGCCTGAATGGTTGCGCATTTCCATTGGGCTGCCAGAAGAGAATCAAGTTTTCATTAGCGCTCTTAAGAGAATCTTAAATAAATGAGTGCAAATTTAGAAACTCAATCAACAGATAAACCCCTTACTTTGGGTATCGTAGGAGTTGGCTTAATTGGTGCGTCAATTGGTTTGGCCCACCGACAGGCGAAGACTTTTACAAAGATTCTTGGTGTGGGGCGCTCTCAGTCCAATCTGGATCAAGCTCTTAAAATGGGTGCGATTGACCAAGCCGTTAGTCTAGAAGAGTGTGCCAAGCAGGCAGATATCATCGTGGTGTGTGTGCCTGTGGCTCAGACTTTTTCAGTCTTGCATGCGATTGAGCCTCATATTCGATTAAACACATTGATTACTGATGCAGGTAGTACGAAGTCTGATGTGATCATGGCTGCTAAAACTGCATTGGGAGATAAGGTTGCCCAGTTTGTGCCGGCACATCCCATAGCTGGTGGCGCGCAACATGGTGCGGAATCCGCGCAAGCGAATTTGTATCAAGGTAAAGAGGTCGTTCTTTGCCCGCTACAAGAAAACCATCCGCAAGCTGTTCAAATAATTGATGATTTTTGGCAGGCCACTGGGGCGATGACGAATCGCATGTCATCTTTGCAACATGACGCAGTTTTTGCCTCTATCTCACATTTGCCACACATTCTTTCTTATGCTTTGATGTTGCAAGTCGCTAATTCTGAAGATGCTGCAGTGAAGTTGGATCATGCGGGTGCGGGCTTTCGAGACTTCACTCGAATTGCTGCATCGAGCCCTGAAATGTGGCGAGATATTTGCATGGCCAATAAGGCAGCCATTCTCAAGGAGTTAGATAATTATTTATCCTTGACCCAAAAACTCAGAGAACTGATTGCTAAAGAAGAGGGCGATGCTCTTTTGAAGGCCTTTACAAGAGCAAGTCTTGAGCGTCAAAAATGGGAAGGTCGTTGATGACTTCTGCTGCAAACTCAAACACTGATTTTATTGATTTAGGACCTTTTAAAAGCGCCCAAGGCGTTGTTGCGCTTCCGGGATCGAAAAGTATTTCTAATCGCGTGTTGCTTCTATCGGCATTAGCAAGCGGTACAACTCGATTAAAGGGTTTGTTAGATGCTGATGACACTCGGGTGATGCGGGATGCTCTTAAAACCCTCGGTGTAGGTATTGATGAGTCCGATGGTGACTGTGTGGTGACGGGGTGTTCTGGGGTCTTGCCAAAAGATGCTGCTGATTTATTTATGGGGAATGCGGGTACAGCAATTCGTCCATTAACTGCGGCACTTGCAATCTTGGGTGGTGACTATCGTTTGCATGGTGTGCCACGCATGCATGAGAGACCTATTGGTGATTTAGTCGATGGTCTACGCATGGTGGGCGCAACAATTACTTATGAGCAGAACGAAGGCTACCCGCCACTCAAGATATCTAAAGGTCAAATTCGTACAGATGAGGTAATCAAAGTTCGCGGGGATGTATCTAGTCAATTTTTGACTGCGCTACTGATGTCTTTACCTTTAGTTGCTAGAAATGAAGTTTGTATTGAAGTGATTGGCGAGTTAATTTCGAAGCCCTATATTGATATCACTCTAAAGTTGATGAATCGATTCGGGGTGACTGTGCGTAATGATCAGTGGCAACGTTTTTATATTCCAGCCAATCAAGGCAATCCATATGCAGCCCCTGGAATATTACACGTCGAGGGTGATGCATCATCTGCCTCCTATTTCTTAGCGGCAGGAGCCATTGCTGGCGGTCCTGTTCGTGTAACGGGTGTTGGGCGCAACAGTATTCAGGGTGATGTTGCCTTTGCTGAAGCTCTGAATCGAATGGGCGCCAATGTCATGGCGGGCGACGATTGGATTGAGGTTAGAGGTGTGGATACACCAAGTGGTCGACTGCAAGGTATTGAGCTGGATTGTTTAGCTATACCTGATGCCGCAATGACTCTAGCTGTTGCAGCATTATTTGCTGAGGGACCAACCAAGCTAACGGGTATCGCTAGTTGGAAGGTCAAAGAAACGGATCGTATTGCTGCGATGGAAAAAGAATTACAAAAGATGGGTGCATTCGTTGAGTCAGGTGATGACTTTATTCAAGTAACGCCGCCATCAAAGTGGCAAACGCCAGCAACGGGCGTCGATACCTATGATGATCACCGTATGGCAATGTGTTTTTCCTTAGCGGCATTTGGGCCCTTGCCAGTTCGGATCAATGAACCTCATTGTGTGGCTAAAACATTTCCGGATTATTTCGCTGCTTTTGGGAAGATTGCGCAGGGATCGACACATTAAAAAATGCTGAATAGGGCTTCAAAATGGTCAAAATGGACCATTTTTAAGTCCTAGATATTCCACATTAAGAAATATTTAAAGAGTAATTTGGTCAAAATAACCCAGTAAATCACACTTAAATTCAATGATAAGTACTCCAATGAGCCCAAAAGTAACCTCAAATAGCCCAGTTATTGCCATTGATGGGCCAACTGCCTCGGGCAAGGGAACTGTCGCGCAAAAGGTGGCTGAGCATCTTGGTTATCACTATCTTGATAGTGGTGCGCTTTACCGTTTGGTGGGTTTGGCAAGCTTTAAGAAGGGTATTTCAACAGCCTCTGAACAAGAGTTGGCTCCCATTGCTAAAGAATTAAACGTTATTTTTCAAGGGGATAGGATTATTCTTGATGGCGAGGACGTGAGTGATCAGATTCGTCAGGAAGAAATGGGTAAGAGAGCTTCTGAAGTAGCGATTCATCCTATGGTTCGCCAAGCTTTAGTTGCCAGGCAACATGCTTTTAGACAAAAACCCGGTTTGGTAGCTGATGGCAGAGACATGGCAAGTGCTATTTTCACAGATGCGGTCACTAAGGTGTATTTGACCGCCAGCGCCGAGGCGAGGGCTGAGCGGCGTTATAAACAATTGATAGCAAAGGGCTTTTCTGCTAATATTCAAGTCCTTTTACAGGATTTACGTGATCGAGATGAACGCGATGCAAATCGCAGTAACTCGCCACTAAAAGCTGTTGAAGGGGCTCACCATCTCGACACCACGTCAATGACGATTGAAGAGGCGGTGAATCAAATTCTGAAGTGGCATCAAGTTAACTGAATCAGCTAACTGACAAGCTTTAGTTGTTTAGGAGTCAGTCCTTGCAACGCGAGTACTGGCATTTGCAATCTAACCCGTCAAGACTTTTGACGGCTTTATAGTGAAAACACATGTCTGAATCATTTGCAGCTCTATTTGAAGAATCCCTAGCCCGTTCTAATATGAAGGCAGGTCAAGTTATTTCCGCTGAAGTTGTGCGTATCGATCACAACTTTGTAGTGGTCAATGCCGGTTTGAAATCTGAAGCTTTTATCTCTGTTGAGGAATTCCTTAACGATCAAGGTGAAGTTGAAGTTCAACCAGGCGATTTCGTTTCTGTTGCGATTGACGCATTAGAAAACGGTTACGGTGACACCGTATTGTCACGTGACAAAGCGAAGCGTTTAGCTTCTTGGTTGAACCTAGAGAAGGCCTTGGAACAAGGTGAACTCGTAACTGGTGCTGTAACAGGCAAAGTTAAAGGTGGTTTAACTGTGATGGTGAACGGTATCCGTGCATTCTTGCCAGGTTCATTGTTGGATACACGTCCTATTAAGGACACGTCTCCATACGAAGGCAAGACAATGGAATTCAAAGTTATCAAGCTTGACCGTAAACGCAACAACGTTGTGTTGTCACGTCGTGCTGTTGTTGAAGCTAGCCAAGGTGAAGAGCGCGCTAAGTTGCTTGCTAACCTTAAAGAAGGTACTGTGGTTCAAGGTATCGTTAAAAACATTACTGACTACGGCGCGTTCGTTGACCTCGGTGGTGTTGATGGCTTGTTACACATTACGGACTTGGCATGGCGTCGTGTACGTCACCCAAGCGAGATGTTGACTGTTGGTCAAGAAGTGACCGCTAAGATTCTTAAGTACGATCAAGACAAGAACCGTGTTTCATTGGGTATCAAGCAATTAGGTGATGATCCTTGGGTTGGTATCGCTCGTCGTTACCCACCAAACACACGTTTATTCGGTAAAGTGACTAACTTAACTGACTACGGTTCATTCGTTGAAATCGAAACAGGTATCGAAGGTTTGGTTCACGTTTCTGAAATGGATTGGACTAATAAGAACGTTGCTCCAAGCAAAATTGTTCAGTTGGGTCTAGAAGTTGAAGTGATGGTTCTTGACATTGATGAAGACAAGCGTCGTATTAGCTTGGGTATGAAGCAATGTAAAGCTAACCCATGGGACGAATTCGCTCGCACACACCAAAAAGGTGAGAAGTTAAGCGGCGCGATCAAGTCTATTACTGACTTTGGCGTATTTATTGGCTTGCCAGGCGGCATCGATGGTCTAGTTCACTTGTCTGATTTGTCATGGCAAGAAACTGGCGAAGAAGCTGTTCGCAAGTACAAAAAAGGTGACGAAGTTGAAACTGTTGTTTTAGCTATCGACGTTGAGAAAGAGCGCATCTCTTTGGGTATCAAGCAAATGTCTGGTGACCCATTCAATAACTACACATCAACTAGCGACAAAGGCAGCATCGTTGACGGTACTGTGAAGAGTGTTGATGCTAAGGGTGCTGTGATTCAGTTGGCTGATGAAGTTGAGGGCTATTTGCGCGCTTCTGAGATCTCAACTGACCGCGTTGAAGATGCTCGTAACTTACTAAAAGAAGGTGATGCTGTTAATGCAATGATCATCAATATTGACCGTAAGTCACGTAACATCAACTTGTCAATCAAAGCTAAAGATAGCGCCGATCAGCAACAGACTATGAGTAAGTTGCAGAACGAAGCTAGCGCAGGTACTACAAACTTAGGTGCCTTGTTGAAAGCTAAGATGGACAATCAAGGTAGCTAATCCCTACTTTGGTGTAATGTAACGGAAAGTCCCCACTCTTTTTTTTGAGTGGGGATTCTCAAAACCACAAAAAAAGAATATTGTTGAGTTATGGACGATTTAGAACGCAGTGATTCTTCGACGATCACACGATCAGAATTGGTGGAGCGTTTAGCTCAGGCATTCCCGCAGCTATTGCCTCGGGATGTGGAGTTAGCCGTCAAAACATTGCTCGACACCATGTCACAAGCCCTTGCTGAAGGGAAGCGCATTGAACTGCGTGGTTTCGGTAGCTTTGTGATGCATCACCGTCCACCGCGTCAGGGTCGCAATCCCAAGTCTGGTGAGACTGTTATGGTCCCTGAAAAACATGTCCCTCATTTCAAGCCTGGTAAGGAGTTAAGAGAGCGCGTTGATTTTCCTAAAAAGGATGAATCCTCAGAATGACCGCGTTTCTTAATGCCGCATTGAAATCTTTGCGGATCATTGGGCGAATCATCTTATTTGTTCTTTTAGTATTACTAGCCTTAAGCAATACTCAAGAGATTCATTTTCAATTAATTCCCGGTTTAGTTTGGGAAGCCCCTCTTATATTGGTTTTATTTGTTGCATTTGCTTTTGGCATTTTGCTCACCCTACTGAGTGGTATCTCATTAAGCCGCTTTAAAAAAAGTCGTTCATAAATCGTGTTAAAAATTGAGACCTGGTGGTTATTCGCCCTTCCTATTATTTTTGGTTTGGGGTGGATTGGTGCTCGCTGGGATATGCGCTTGGAAAAGCGCGAAGATGAAATTGATCGTTTGGCTCAACAAAAATCAACGTTCAAAGGTCTTAATCTATTACTCAATGAAGAACCGGATAAAGCCATTGATGCTTTGGTGCAAATTGCACAATTAGATCCTGAAACGACTGAATTACATTTTGCCCTGGGTAGTTTATTTCGTCGGCGCGGTGAAACTGAGCGCGCCATTCGCGTTCACCAGCATTTAGCGAATCGTGATGATTTGCCTTCAAGGCATCGGGATCATGCAGCCTACGAATTGGGCCGAGATTTCTTAAGGGCTGGGCTATTAGATAGAGCTGAAACATCTCTTCGCCAAGTGGGTAGTCATAGTAAATATGGCATTCCTGCTAAAGAAAGTCTATTGGAGATGTATCAGATTGAAAAGGACTGGGCTCAGGCTATTGTGTCCTCTCAAGAGCTAGAGTCTTTGCAAGGCAAAAGCCTTTTAAAAGAAATTGCTCACTTTAACTGTCAGTTAGCTGAAGAGGCTCTTGCAGCTAAAAAAAGTGAGCTTGCTTTGAGTTACATTCAGCAAGCCATGTCAACTGTTCCAAACCATCCTCGTGTCACTATTTTGATGGGGGATTGGTTGGTGACTCAAAATCAATTAGCCAAAGCAATCGAGACGTGGTCTGAGATTGCAAAAAACCATGTGGCTTATTTACCTTTGGTAGCGGATCGTTGGATTGATGTACATAAGGCACTTGGCCAACCGCAAGAAGGCTTGCAAGTGCTAATCGATGCCTTACAAACTCAGGCGGGTGGGGAGTTATTGGACATCACCTTTAAGCACGTGATGGCTCTCCAAGGAGTGCCTCAGGCGGAAGCTTTGATGACGGATGTCATGCGTCATACACCTAGCTTAACTGCTATGGCTTTAAGAGCCCAAGCACGTTTATTGTTAGCTGAAGTCGCTCAGAATGATAAAACTGCGCAAGAGATCAAAGCTTCGTTGGGGCTTTTAAAGCAAAGAACCAACACCTTGGCGAGATACACCTGTGGTAACTGTGGCTTTAGAGCGAGACGTTTTTATTGGCAGTGTCCAGGTTGTAACCATTGGGAGTCTTATTCACCAAGACGCGGTGAGGGTGCTGCGCCATCAGGTCGTTCGATGTAAACAAACTATTGACGTAAAAATTATTAGAAAATAAAAAATCATGGACATTCAATTATCCGCCGCTGACATTCAACAATTTCGCCAAGCTAGGTTACTGGTTGTGGGTGATGTGATGTTGGATCGTTATTGGTTCGGTGACACAGAAAGAATCTCTCCTGAGGCGCCTGTGCCAGTTGTTCATGTCAGTAAGATGGATGAGCGTTTAGGTGGTGCGGCTAACGTGGCCCGAAATGCAGCTAGTATTGGCGCACAAATAGCAATCCTCGGTGTGGTTGGCGATGATGAGCCGGGTCAAAGGATTGAGGACTTGCTAAAAGCCCAAGGGGTAAAAAGCTATTTGCAAAAAGACCCAAGTCTACCGACAACAGTTAAGTTAAGAGTGGTGGCACGTCAGCAGCAATTGATTCGTTTGGATTTTGAAGAGACGCCAACGCATGAGGCTCTATTAAATAAATTAGAACAATTTCAGTCTTTATTGTTAGATGTCGATGCGGTTATCTTCTCGGATTACGGCAAGGGTGGTTTGACGCACGTCACACAAATGATCCGTGCGGCAAGAGAGGCTGGCAAGGTTGTTTTGGTTGATCCAAAGGGTGGTGACTATAGTAAATATCAAGGCGCATCGATTATCACGCCGAATCGCTCTGAGTTACGTCAAGTGATTGGACGCTGGAAAGATGAGGCTGACTTAACTGCAAAGGCTCAACAATTGAGGCAGGATTTAAAGCTGGATGCACTTTTGTTGACGCGCTCTGAAGAGGGTATGAGTTTATTTACAGCTGATGGTGTGGAGCATGTTAAAGCGGATGCGCGTGAAGTATTTGATGTTTCTGGAGCTGGTGATACAGTCATTGCAACAATGGCAGTCGCCTTGGCTGCTCAGTGGTCAGCGGGTCAAGCTATGAAGTTAGCGAATAAAGCGGGTGGTATCGTGGTTGGTAAATTAGGTACGGCAACCGTATCGTTAGAGGAATTGCAATGACATATATCGTAACGGGCGCCGCCGGTTTTATTGGCGCCAATATTGTTCAAGCCTTAAATCTACGCGGCATTAAAAATGTGATTGCGGTGGATGAGCTCAAGCCTGCTGATAAGTACCGTAATCTTGCTGATTTAGAGATCTCTGATTATTTGGATAAATCTGAATTTATTGAGGCTTTTGCAAAAGGGAAATTCGGTAAGGTAGAGGCTATCTTCCATGAGGGAGCATGTTCTGACACGATGGAAACAGACGGTCAATACATGATGGCGAATAACTATCGTTACTCATTGGACCTTCTGGATATTTGCACAGACCAACGAATTCCTTTTCTTTATGCCTCTTCAGCGGCTACTTATGGTGGTTCTGATGTATTTAAAGAAAACCGCGAGTTTGAGAAGCCGTTAAATGTCTATGGCTACTCTAAGTTTTTATTTGATCAAGTGGTTCGCCAGCGTCTTGCTGATGAGCAAACGTCTGCGCAAGTTGTGGGATTCCGATACTTCAACGTTTATGGCCCTAGAGAGTCTCACAAGGGGCGCATGGCTTCTGTTGCCTATCATCACTACCATCAGTTTTTAGAGGCGGGTGCCGTTAAGTTGTTTGGTGAGTATGGCGGATATGCTGAAGGTGAGCAAAAAAGAGATTTTGTTTCCGTAGAAGATGTGGTTAAGGTTAATTTATTCTTTCAAGAGAACCCTGAGAAGAGCGGTATTTTTAATTTGGGTACTGGTCGTGCCCAGCCATTTAATGATGTGGCCAAGTCTGTTATTAATTCGCTAAGAGCGCACAAAGGCGAAAAAGAACTTTCTTTACATGAATTGGTGGATGAGCGCTTGATTGAGTATGTGGCCTTTCCGGAAGCGTTGAGAGGTAAATATCAATCATTTACACAAGCCGATCTAACCCAATTACGTGCTGCCGGATATACATCCGATTTCTTAACAGTGGAGCAGGGTGTCAGAAATTACATCAATTGGCTGTCAGATAATTCTGATTTTTTAGCTCAGCCGATTTAAGCGCAAAATAGTGTCAACAACTTAGTTGACTCTTCGTTAAACAAAAGCCTCATCATCCGATGGGGCTTTTTACTTTATGAGGAGTTGTATGTTGTCAAATATCTTGTTTAAAGCATTTAAGTTATTAATTGGGCTAGCGCTTGGCTTAGTGATGTTGGTGGGTGGAGTTCATGCGGCAGTGGAAGTTAATTCTGCTGAGCAATCAGCCCTTGAGTCCGTCAGAGGTTTAGGACCATCGAAGGCTAAAGCAATTCTTGCTGAAAGAAAAAAGAACGGACCTTTTAAAGACTCTAATGACCTGCACACCCGTGTCAAAGGTATTGGTGAGAAAACAGTTGAGCGTTTGATGAAGAATGGCTTAACGGTTAACAGTAAAGGCTTGGCAGAAGTTGACAAGGCGCCATCTACTAAAGGTGACTCTAAAAGAGGAGTTAAAAAAGAAGCAAAACAAGAAAATACAAGAGAAGCCAAAAAAGAAAACCAAAAGGAAATCAAGAAGCCCTCAAGAAAAAGTAACAAAGAAGAAAGTTAAGCCTAAAAAACTAAACTAACTCAGTTTCTCTGGCTAGAGTCTCATTCATTAGAACTCTTTTTATAAGGCATATGCAGGTTTCTGAAATACATTAAGATACTGGCATATGTCTACTAATCATCCTAACTACCCAACGATTGCCCAAACAGTGGGGCACACGCCGCTCGTCCGCCTGCAAAGAATTCCTGGTGCAGGCAACGCTGAGCGAAATAACATTATTTTGGGCAAGTTGGAGGGTAATAACCCTGCTGGATCGGTTAAAGATCGTCCTGCTCTATCGATGTTTATGCGAGCAGAGGCTCGGGGTGATATCAAGCCAGGTGACACATTGATTGAGGCCACCAGTGGGAATACCGGTATTGCATTAGCCATGGTGGCTGCAATTCTTGGTTACAAGATGATTTTGGTAATGCCGGAAAACCAAAGTATTGAGCGCCGTCAAAGTATGGCTGCCTATGGTGCGGAGTTGGTTTTGACACCTTCAACAGGCGGCATGGAATACGCTAGAGACTATGCTGCGCAACTTCAAAAAGAAGGTAAGGGCATTATTCTCGATCAATTTGGAAACAAAGATAATCCGCTAGCGCATATTGAATCCACAGGCCCTGAGATTTGGAGTGATACCCAAGGGCAGGTGACGCATTTTGTTTCAGCAATGGGCACTACGGGCACTATTACAGGTGTATCTGTTTATCTAAAAGAACAGAACCCATTGATTCAGATTATTGGTGCTCAACCAGAGGATGGTTCTCAGATACCGGGTATTCGTAAATGGTCGCCTGAATACATTCCTAAAATCTATGCGGATGCTAAGGTGGATCGAATTGAGTATGTCAGCCAAGCGGCAGCAGAAGATATGACAAGACGCTTAGCCAGAGAAGAGGGTATTTTCTGCGGCATTTCTGCAGCTGGTGCTTTGGTTGTGGCTTTACGTATTGCTGAGCGTGTCGAGAATGCCACGATTGTGTTTATTGTTTGTGATCGCGGTGATCGTTATCTTTCAACCGGTGTTTTCCCGGCCTAAATAATTAATCGATTTTGATTGGTTTATGAAGAAGTCTTCGTTGAAGACTTCTTTTTTGTTTTATTTTTTGTGCTGCTGGATTTAGTCGACTTCTTTTTCTTTTTAGCAGCAGTTTCAGTAACTGAAATCTCGCCACTTAAAACTTCTGAAAACTCTGCTACAGACTGAGCATAAAAGAAGCTTCGGTTGTATTCGCAGATGGCAATAAAATTTCTAAGGCCAACAACATAGCGCACTTCTGTGCCACCATTTTTATCTGGGCTTGGTAAATCAACAATTAGGCTAGGAGTATTGTCAGGCAATTCATTTTTATCAACGATATTTTGAGCTACCAAATCGCCTAATTGCAATTTAGCAACTGGTGCACCATCCGCAAGGATTCGGGCACTCTCAGCAGCTCCTTCATGATCCTTGAGTTCAAGATAGACAGGCTCGCCTTTGACCCAACCATGAACTTTTAGAAAGTTAGCCACGCTGGCAATAGCATCTTCTGGGGAGTTGCGAAGATCAATCTTGCCATCTAGATCGCCATCAACAGCAAATCTCAAAATACTTCCGGGCATAAATTGAGGTAAGCCTATGGCTCCTGCATACGAGCCACTTTGATTGAGGCATTTTTTAAATGGCGTTGCTTTTGGATTTTCTTTCCAACACAGCACAACCAAATCTTCTAATTGGCTTTTAAATAAAGTTTCGCGAGCTTTTTTGTTTGGAGTCTCTGGGTAATTAAATCCCAAGGTCATTAGGCTATCTCTGACAGAGAAGTTACCCATGTTTTTGCCATAGATTGTTTCGACTCCAATAATCGAAACAATCACCTCTGCAGGCACGCCTGTTTTGTCCGCTGTTTGCTGAATGAAACGGCGGTTATTTTTCCAGAATTGCTGTCCCGCAGCAAACCTTCTTGGTTCGATGAACCGACTGCGATAAACCTTCCAATTCTTTTTAAATCCAGGAGCAGGGGGTAAAACTAACTTTTTGACCGTAGGGATGGTTTTAGCGTCTTGAAAAGCATTTTGTAAGTCAGTTAGTGGAATATGATGGAGTTGAGCTAAGTTTTTTAAGTACGGCTCTAGAGAATCCGGTTTTTCTTCAGACTCGGTCATGAAACTAGGTTCTGCTGAGGATGAGGTTGCCGTGTTATGACTTGGTGTGCTGGCACAAGCAGATAAAAAGCTTACGGTCAGTATCACTAAATAAGCTTTTGAATTTTTAGTCGCCAGCTTAGAAGTATATTTTTGAATTAAGGGATTAATAGTTTTTAGCAATTGATTGACGTAAATTAGATTCATGGTGGTATTAGCAAATGGTACGCTAAATTGATTAGCTAATTATCCACCGTTTTTTTAGATTGATATGAGTACTGCATACATAAGTCATTTAGATTGTTTACGGCACGAGATGGGGCAACACCATCCGGAATGCCCTGAGCGTTTGCAGGCCATTGAAGACCAATTGATCTTAAGTCGGATAGATTACTTCTTTACGCGAATAGATCCGCCTTTGGCAACTGAAGATCAATTAGCATTGATTCACACGCAAGAGCACATCCATCGCATCAAGTCATTAGCTCCTCTTGAGGGGTATGCAAGCATTGATGGTGATACAACGATGAATCGCCATACTTGGCAAGCCGCTCTGCGTTCCGCTGGTGGTGCAATTGCTGCAGTTGATGCGGTGATGCAAGGTGAAGTTAAAAATGCATTTACCTGTTTAAGACCGCCGGGTCACCATGCTGAACCAAACCAAGCTATGGGATTTTGTTTTTTTAATAATGTGGCGATCGCTGCGAAGCATGCCTTGGAACACTATGGTTTAGAGCGTGTGGCGATCATCGATTTTGATGTCCACCACGGAAATGGGACGGAAGTAGCATTTCAGAAAGATCCTAGGGTATTGATGTGCAGCTACTTCCAGCATCCGTTTTACCCCTACACAGAAGCCAACTTAAATCTTCCTAATATGGTAAATGTGCCATTACCTGCTTACTCTGCAGGTGAGGCAGTCAGGGAGGTAGTCGAGTTGCAATGGTTACCTCGCTTGAGGGAATTTAAGCCACAGTTTATTTTCATCTCTGCTGGATTTGATGCTCATCGTGAGGATGATATGGGGCAAATGGGCTTGGTAGAGGCTGATTATGCTTGGATCACTCGTCAATTAATGACTATTGCTAATGAGACTGCTCAAGGTCGAATCGTTAGCTGTTTAGAGGGGGGGTACAACCTATCTGCCCTTGCTCGTAGTGTCATCGCTCACTTGAAAGAATTGGCAGACCTTTGATTTTATAAGGGCTCAACTAATTTTTCTAAAATATGTTATAAAACAGTGGGTTATATGTTTTATTAAATATTAAAAAAAATAATGGAGATGTAGGTCGTAATGTCACGTGAGTGATAGTTCATTGGCTTATGATCAAGTTACCATAGCCTGATAGACACCTCCAAGTAACTGGAAAACTTATGAAAATTTTAGTCGCTGTTAAGCGTGTGGTTGATTACAACGTCAAGATTCGCATCAAGTCTGATAACTCGGGTGTTGAGACTGCGAATGTGAAGATGAGCATGAATCCCTTTGATGAAATAGCGGTTGAAGAAGCTGTTCGTCTTAAAGAGGCTGGCATTGCTACTGAGGTCATTGCCATTACTTGTGGATCGACTCAAAGTCAAGAAACTCTTAGAACAGCGATGGCAATTGGTGCTGATCGAGGTATTTTGCTTGAAACAGATACTGAGCTTCAGCCACTATCCGTTGCTAAGATCTTAAAAGCAATTGTTGATAAAGAGCAGCCTCAGTTAATTTTCTTGGGCAAGCAAGCAATTGATGATGATAGCAATCAAACAGGACAAATGTTAGCTGCTTTGCTCAATCTGCCTCAGGCCACTTTCGCGTCTAAAGTGCTAGTGTCGGATGGAAAAGTTATTGTCACGCGTGAGGTGGACGGTGGTCTAGAGACTTTGTCTCTTTCTATGCCTGCAGTGATCACAACCGATCTTCGTTTGAATGAGCCGCGTTATGTCACGCTCCCGAATATTATGAAGGCGAAGAAAAAACCTATTGAAATCTTCAAGCCGGAGGATTTGAGTCTAGATGTTTCCCCTCGCATTAAAACTTTAAAGGTGAATGAGCCGCCAACTCGCAGTCCTGGGGTAATCGTGCCAGATGTTAAAACACTGATCGAAAAACTTAAAAATGAAGCGAAGGTGATCTAAATGACTTGTTTGGTAATTGCAGAGCACAATCATCAAGCTTTAAAAGCTGCCACGCTTAATACTATTAGTGCTGCATTAATGTGTGGTGGTGAGGTTCATGTACTGGTATCTGGTCACCAAGCTGGTGATGCTGCTGCAGCAGCAGCAAAAGTTTCAGGTGTGGTCAAGGTTATCCATGTAGATGCCCCTCATTTAGAGAACCATCTAGCTGAAAATTTAGCTGAACAAATTTTGATTCTGGCGCCTAACTATAGCCATATTTTGGCACCATCGACTGCTGTAGGTAAGAGTGTTTTGCCGCGCGTTGCTGCTAAATTAGATGTTGCTCAAATATCAGATGTTATAAAAGTAATTTCAGGTGATACGTTCGAGCGTCCCATATACGCTGGTAATGCTATTGCAACTGTTCAAACAATGGATTCTGTCAAAGTGATGACGGTTCGTGCAACTAGTTTTGATCCTGTATCTGATACCGGGGGTTGTGCAAGTATTGAAAATTTTGTAGCAGTTGTTAGCAATCATTCATCTGATTTTGTTGGTCGTGAGTTAAGTAAGTTAGATCGTCCTGAATTGTCAGCCGCTAAAATTGTGGTATCCGGTGGTAGGGCTTTAGGTTCAGGTGAGCAGTACGATGCGATCTTAGGCCCCTTGGCCGATAAACTTGGTGCGGCGCTGGGCGCTTCCCGTGCAGCTGTTGATGCAGGATATGCGCCTAATGATTATCAAGTCGGTCAAACTGGAAAAATTGTTGCCCCCGAGTTATATATTGCGATTGGTATTTCAGGGGCTATTCAACATTTAGCCGGTATGAAAGACTCTAAAGTGATTGTGGCTATCAACAAAGATCCTGAAGCACCTATTTTCAGTGTTGCGGATTATGGCTTGGTGGCAGATTTATTCACTGCAGTTCCTGAACTCATTTCAGAGTTAGGTTAGTAGATTTTTTAGAGGCATAAAATGACTTATAAAGCTCCAGTAAAAGACATGCTTTTTGTTCTTCAAAATATTTCTGGTGTCAATCAGATTGCCCAGTTACCAGGTTTTGAGGATTATGACTTGGACACTGCAGCTGCAGTTATTGAGGAGTCAGGTAAATTTTGTAGTGAAGTTTTGGCGCCATTAAATTGGGAGGGTGATCAAAACCCAAGCAACTTGGTTAATGGTGAAGTTATTACGACACCTGGATTTAAAGAAGCCTTTAAGCAGTTTGGTGAGGCTGGTTGGCAAGGTGTGATTCATCCTGTTGAATTTGGTGGTCAGGGTTTCCCTAAGGCTATTGCAACCCCTTGTGCAGAGATGCTGCACGCTGCCAATATGTCTTTTGCTCTTTGTCCTATGCTAACGGATGGTGCTATTGAGGCATTGTTAACTGCAGCGAGCCCTGAATTAAAAGAACGATATATACCCAAAATGGTTTCCGGAGAGTGGACTGGCACCATGAATCTAACTGAACCACAAGCTGGTTCAGATTTAGCCGCTGTTCGAACTCGTGCAGAGTTACAGGGGGATGGTTCTTATAAGATTTTTGGAACCAAAATTTATATCACCTATGGTGAGCACGATATGGCTGAGAATATCATCCATCTCGTACTAGCTCGTTGCCCAGGTGCTCCCGAAGGTGTTAAAGGGATATCTTTGTTTGTTGTGCCTAAACGGATGGTTGGCAAAGATGGATCCTTAGGCGAGCGAAACGATGTTCAGTGTGTTTCTATCGAGCATAAATTGGGTATCAAGGCGAGCCCGACTGCTGTTCTGCAGTTTGGCGATCACGGTGGGGCAGTTGGTTATCTCGTCGGTGAAGAGAATCGCGGCTTAGAGTACATGTTCATTATGATGAATGCAGCTCGTTTTGCAGTTGGTATGCAAGGCATTGCTATTGCTGATCGTGCTTACCAACAAGCTGTTTGGTACGCTAATGATCGTGCACAGTCAAAAGATTTAGCAGGCTCAGCTGAGCCTGTTGCGATCATCCATCATCCTGATGTAAAACGTATGTTGATGACGATGCGTGCCTACACCGAAGGTGCTCGAGCTATGGCCTATGTAGCAGCGGCTGCGAGCGATCAGGCTCATCATTCCACGGATGAAGCCGTGCGCCAAAAAAATGCAGCTTTTTATGAATACTTGGTGCCGATCGTCAAAGGATTTGCAACTGAAATGTCTGTGGATGTAGCTAGCTTGGGTATTCAGATACACGGTGGCATGGGGTATATCGAAGAGACTGGTGCAGCACAGTACTACCGTGATGCACGTATTCTTCCGATTTATGAAGGCACTACTGCAATTCAGGCCAATGATTTGATTGGTCGTAAAACCTATCGCGATGGTGGTCAGACAGCCCAATCAATTGCCAAATTGATTGAAGAGACGGAAGTGGCGCTTGCAGCAAGTGGTTCTGTTGAGGCTAAAGCAATGCTTAAGCATTTAACGGCGGCTAGAGCAGCATTTGAAGAAGTTGTTACTTATGTAGTTACAAACTTCAAATCTGACATTAAAGATGTTTTTGCTGGCGCAACTACTTACTTAAAATTAGCTGGAACTTTATTGTCTGGTTGGCAAATGGCGAGAGCCTTATTGGTTTCCGAGGAAAAGTTAGCAGAAGATCAAGATTTTTACTCTGCCAAAATTGGCACTGCTTATTTTTATGCGGAATATCTTTTAAGTCAGGTGCCTGGCATGGCTTCGGCTGTATTGAGTGGCGGCTCTGCTGTCAACCAACTTAGAACAGATCAGTTTTGATTGGATAGCAACTCTCATAAAAAAGGTGGCTATTGCCACCTTTTTTATTGCCAGAATGAATCAGTGAAACAATAGATTATTGAGAGATTTTCTTGGCTTCTTCAAATTGGCTAATGAAGTGCTGCTCAAATGCGATGGCTAAGCCACTCATTAATACTGCAGCACCCACCATCAAAGAAATAATGACGCACAACACCACCAGCCAGCCTGATTCACTTTTTTGAGGGCTATCGGAATTAAATTGGGCATCCCATTTTTCATCCGGTCTTAAGCCGTAAACAATCGTGGTGAGCCAACTGGCTTGTAGTGAAATAAAACCATAGGCAGCTAATATCCAGCCGAGAGCTGAAGACATGTCGCTAGCTCCTAGGAGCTTCCAACCCAAAATCCCAGAAAAAAGACCTATCAAATGAAGCCATGCCCAAATATTGAGAAGACCTTTGAGATAGAAAACGTTGAGACCCGTGCCAGGAGTCAATAAGCCAAGAGCGCAGAACAGTAATTTATTTTTATGCATGACAGCTATTGTAGGGAGTTAATCAACTAAGAGTTCAGCATTAATTTTTTTGAGCAAAACTTAATACTTCGCCATCGCGAGTCATGATGATGAGACGATCACCGTCTCGAACCATCGTGCGGTAGTTACTTAAATAACTTAAGAACTTAAATTCCAATTCAGCTAAGTTGGGGGAGCAGGCTTTTCGAGTGCTCGCGACCTTGTCCAGTACTAGACCCCAATCGCTGCTAATAATCTGACCTGTGAAGTTGTTGCAACCCGTTGATCCAGAGGCTGTTTGACCGTTGGTTGAAATATTTAGGGAAATGGGATCTCCCATTCCACTATGTGGAATGCTTCTTTGGCGAGTTTTGCCGTCATTAGGACTGGTGTAGTGCCAGCGGATTAATTCCCATTGTGTGCCGGCCATCTCTCTGACTGGCGGGCTATTGACGGCGTTACAGGTCGGCATTACCTGAGCGCAGCCTGCTAGGGCAAGGGATAAGCCCCATAAAAGCACCTTAAAAATAGAGCGAAACAGACTTTTAGACATACATAACCTTAATAATTTAGCTTTGCCGATGATTATGCGATAGAATATGTGGTTTATTTCAGCATTGTAAGGAACTCACATGGTCGTCATTCGACTCGCACGCGGCGGTTCTAAAAACCGTCCTTTCTTTAGCATCGTTGCTACTGACAAACGTAATCGTCGTGACTCAAATTTTATTGAGCGCATTGGTTATTACAATCCAAGCGCTGTGGAAACAGAGCAAGGTTTCCGTATTGCTCAAGACCGTTTGACATACTGGCAAGGTGTTGGTGCTCAATTGTCACCAACTGTTGCTCGTTTAATCAAAGGTGCTCCAAAGGCCTAAGTCTTGGATGATGGTGTTCTTAACACCATCAATGTAGTTATTTTTATTGAATCATTTTTCGGGGGTGCTCATGACGCAAACAATGAGTCCTCCGTCTGATTTAATTCTGGTCGGGCACATACTCGACGCCCAGGGGATTAGAGGTTTGGTGAAGATCAAGCCTTATTCAAAAGACCCTGCGGCACTATTTTCTGCGCCACAAGTTTGGTTGGTGAAGCCTCCTGAGATGGCGGCTTCTTCACGTCCACATTCTGTTAAAACTGCCAAAGAGCATAGTGGTCACGTTTTATTATCTTTTGAAGGGTGCTCAGACCGTGATCAAGCTTTAGCCCTTAAGGGCTCTGAGGTCTACGTTAGTCGTACTGATTTTCCGGATGAAGATCCTGATAGCTTTTATTGGGTGGATCTCATCGGCTTGCCTGTTCAGAACCTTCAAGGCCAAAGTTTAGGCGTGGTTGCTGAGCTAATGGACAATGGAGCACAATCTATTTTATGTGTCCGCTCACCGGATCAAAAAGAGGATCGATTGATTCCTTTTATTCAGTCGGTAATTCAAACGGTCAATAAAAACCCAGATGATCAAGACCGAAAAATCATCGTAGACTGGCAATTAGACTGGTAATTAGAATAACGAATCGGCCAACAAATTTCCGACGTAATAGGTTAATAAATGCGCTTTGATGTGGTGACCATCTTCCCTGAAATGTTCTCAGCTATCAGCGCTTGGGGGGTCACTGGTCGAGCTTTTGATCAAGGCTTGGCCTCGATCAAAACTTGGAATCCTAGAGATTTCACCAGCGATACACGCAGAACAGTCGATGATCGCGCCTATGGTGGGGGGCCTGGCATGGTGATGATGGCCAAACCTCTAGAAGATACCCTTGATGCAGTTGCCAAGGACCAAGGCACTCAAAAAGGTCCTGTTATCTTGTTATCCCCTCAGGGAGAGCGATTTAACCAGAAAATGGCCTCTGAGTTACTGGATTTAGAGGCTGTGACCCTTATTTGCGGTCGCTACGAGGCTATTGACCAGCGTTTGGTCGAGAGAAGGGTTGATAGAGAGATTAGTTTGGGTGATTTTGTTGTTTCTGGGGGGGAAATCCCAGCTATGGCGGTCATGGACGCGGTCATTCGAATCATCCCTGGGGCTCTTGGAGATGCTGAATCTGCGGCTCAGGATAGCTTTATGGACGGTCTTTTGGACTGTTATCACTACACGCGACCCGAAAATTATGAAAATTTATTGGTTCCAGACGTGCTTTTAGGCGGACATCACGCTAAAATAGCAGATTACCGTCGGAAACAATCTTTGGAGCTGACGTTAAAGCGGCGACCTGACTTAATTGATCGGGCTCGTGAGCAAGGCTTGTTGAGTTCTGCAGATGAAGCTTATTTAGTGACTTTGCAAAATAAAACAGGGTTTTAAACCGCATCCTCTACCAAGTCCGCTGGTGATCCAGTTCGGAATACAACGTTGGTAAGATGCTACAGGAGTTGTAATGAATATTATTGAATCAATTGAGCAAGAAGAGATTGCTCGTTTAACAGCTAATAAAACTATCCCAGCTTTTGCGCCGGGTGACACAGTGATTGTTAGCGTTAACGTTGTTGAAGGTACACGTAAACGTGTACAGGCTTACGAAGGTGTTGTCATTGCCAAGCGTAACCGTGGCTTGAATTCAAGCTTTATCGTTCGTAAGATTTCATCTGGCGAAGGTATTGAGCGTACATTCCAAACATACTCACCATTGATTGCTAGCATTGAAGTGAAGCGTCGCGGTGATGTACGTCGTGCTAAGTTGTATTACTTGCGCGATCGTTCTGGTAAATCAGCACGTATTAAGGAAAAACTACAAGCGCGTACGAAGGAAGTGGTTGCAAGCTAATCAGCTTTCTTTCCACGTTTGTATAACAAGGGCAGCTTCGGCTGCCTTTGTTTTTTCTATACACTAGCGTTATGACATCTAAGTCTAATCTTCCTCCATTTGATCCTCAGGCCGTTCCTATAGTTGCTAGGGATAGTCATCTGCCATCAGTTCCCAAAGAGCTAATGGGTATTTCAGGAATGCGAATGCGCTTTGCTGAAAATAAAGAATGGTCTGTTGAGGTCACTCATGAAAATCGAACGGCTCTATCAGCACGGGGAGCACAGATTGCCGGGCGAGGTGATGCGCCAACACCTGCCGCTGTCTTAATTCCTCTTATTGCATATGAGGGGGAATTTAAGATACTACTGACCCAAAGAACTGCTCACTTGCATGATCACCCTGGACAAATTAGCTTTCCTGGTGGCAGATCTGACCCTGATGACCTGTCCCCGGAGTTCACGGCTTTACGTGAGGCTGAGGAGGAAATAGGTTTACCAAAAAACAAAGTGGAGGTTTTAGGGTGTTTGCCCAATTACTTAACCATAACCGGTTATCAAGTAACCCCAGTGGTGGGCATCATCATGCCGGGACATACTTATCAAGCTGACAAATTTGAGGTCGCTGATATATTTGAAGTGCCTCTAAGCTTTTTAATGAACCCGCATCATCATGAGCATCGCTCATGGCAAGGCCCTGAAGGTGAGCGTCATTTTTATGCCATGCCTTATGAAAATAAGTTCATTTGGGGAGCAACTGCGGGTATGCTACGGAATCTTTATCATTTTTTACGAGCATGACTTTTTTATCAATTCTTTTCGCGCTCATTGCTGAGCAATACAAACCCGTAGAAAAAGGCCACTGGATTCGCCGTTTATCACAAGCTTGGTTGGATTTTGTGGTTCGCAATATTGATTCTGGTACGGAGCGCAGCGGTCGCCTGGCTTGTTTGACAGCATTTTTCCCGCCAGTCATTTTGGTGTTGGGAGTTCATATTTTATTGCTTTCCATGCAACCGCTCTTGGCGTTTGCATGGAATATCTTGATTGTTTATTTTTATTTGGGATTTAGACAATTTAGCCATTCTTTTACAGCAATTCATGAGGCATTACTGGAGCGTAATTTAGAGCTTGCTAGAACGATTTTGGCTGAGTGGCAAGGCGATGGTATCAATACAGATACGATGACAGAGTCTGAGGTAATTCGACTTGCCTTAGAGCGCGCGATTGTTGGCTCTCACCGCCATGTATTCGGGGTTATTTTTTGGTTTATGTTGCCATTGGGTCCTGCAGGTGTGGTGCTTTATCGATTAGCGGATCTAGCTTCAGAGTGTTGGCCATCCCATGCTAGTGCTAGCTTAGGGCAGGCTGCTAGAAAATTCTTTCATGCCATTGATTGGTTGCCAACGCGATTAACGGCCATTGGATTTGCGATTGTAGGTAATTTTGAAGATGCTATTTACGCTTGGCGCTTTCACCTCAGAAAGTGGGCCAACGAATTAGAAGCTGTTATTTTGGCAGCTGGTGCAGGCGCAATTGGTGTGCGTCTAGGTTCACCATTGCCAGAGCCTGATAGCGATGAAGCTTTGCGCATGGCTGAGGCAGGTGAGCCACCCGTGATTGATATTGGGGCTGAGGCATCCGTGCGTAGCATGCGTTCTGCAGTAGGATTGGTTTGGCGAGCGGTCATACTTTGGTTAGTTTTGATCGCTCTGATGACTATTTCAGTCTGGCTTGGATAGTATCTGCGTTATGCGATTCATGGCGCAGTTGACGGAATAAATCGACTCGCTGCGCTGAGATGGTCCCCGCATGAACCGCTGCACGAATCACGCAACCTGGCTCATCGCCATGGCTGCAATTATGAAATTTACACTGCCCCAGTAACGGCCTAAATTCAATAAATGCATGTTGAAGCTCACTTTCCGATAAGTGAGCCAAACCAAATTCCTGAAAACCTGGCGAGTCAATCATCGCACCTACAAACCCAGGCTGATCGCCGTTTTTCGCAGGTAAGTCGTAATAACGGCAGGCCGTCGTGGTGTGTTTACCGCTATCCAGTTTCTTGGAGTGCTCTTGAGTTTGAGCTACGGCATCCGGGATAAGTGCATTCAATAAAGTGGATTTACCCATCCCCGATTGACCCACAAGAACCGATACCTTGCCATAAAGATGCTGTGCTAACTCTTGAACAGAGGCAGGGTCATGTTTGACAGACATTTCATGAACGGGGTAGCCCATAGCAATATAGGGCTCTAGCATTTTTCTAGCTGCTGGAAGCTTATTAGGCAAATCACATTTGTTCAAAATAATACGAGGAATGATCTCTGCAGTTTCTGCTGCGATGACAGCTCGCCCCAACAAGTCAGGAGAGAATCCTGGTTCAGTGGCTAGAACGATCAAGATTTGATCAACGTTGCTCGCAATTGATTTGCTTTTGTATGCATCCGAGCGATACAGTAAATTTTTTCTGGGAGAGATTGCATCAATCACCGCTTGCTCAGGACCTGTTTCAGTCACTTCTAAAATATCCCCTACGGCACCCAAATGTTGTTTGCCGCGTGAGGTAACTTGATAGAGCGCTTTGCCATGATTATTTTCGTTGCCGTCACCATCACAAGCTCTTGCGAGATAGTGACGGCCATAGGAGGCAACAAGTAAGGCTTTGAATGATTTCATCTGCTGCTATCTTAAACCTTTAGTGAGCCAGCTTTTGCAAGTGCGCAATTCGTAAAGGGGCAGGGGGATGAGAGTCGTAGAACTTTGAGTACAAAGGATCTGGCGTTAAGGTTGCCGCATTATCTTGGTATAGCTTAACTAAAGCACTGATCAGATCATGAGCAGATGATTTTTCAGCGGCAAAAGTATCAGCTTCATATTCATGTTTGCGCGAACCCATGCTGTTGATCGGCATTAAGAAGAATCCAAAGACGGGCATCACCAACATAAATAAAGCTAATGCTAAGCCTGCGTTATAACCATCTAAGTCAGGCATAACACCAAGACCCAGATAAAACCATGCCTGAGTCGATACCCAACCCAATAAACCCAAAATAACAAAACTTAAAGCGAAGGACTGGATTAAGCGCTTGCGAATATGTTGGCGTTTGAAGTGTCCTAATTCATGAGCTAACACCGCCTCAATTTCTTGTGGATTAAGGCGCTCAATGAGCGTATCGAAAAACACGATGCGTTTGGCTTTACCCATACCCGTGAAATAAGCATTGCCATGAGCGCTGCGCTTACTGCCATCCATAATGAACAAGCCTTGGCTGGTGAAGTCGCAACGCTGAAGTAATTGTTCGATGCGCTCTTTTAAAGGCCCATCTTCAAGAGGTTTGAATTTATTGAATAAAGGAGCGATAAAAGTTGGGAACAGCCACAGCAAAAGGGCATTGAAACCCACCCACACGAACCAGGTCCAAATCCACCAATACTGGCCTGCTTCTGTCATAAGCGTTAAAACGACCCAAAGTAAAGGCAATCCAATTGCCAAGCCTAAAAGAATGCCCTTGATGGAATCCATCACATACAGCTTGAGATTCATGCGATTAAAGCCAAATTGTTCTTCAATCCCAAATTGGCGATAAAGTGAAAAAGGCAGATCAATGATTCCTGTGATGACGCTAATTAGAACTAATAGAGCGACTTGTTGTGGAATGCCTGGGCCTAAGATATCGAGTGTGATGTTATGAATAATCTGTATGCCACCTAAAAGAGTGAAGGCAATCAAAATCGCGGCTGAAAGGCCTATTTCAAATAATCCTAAGCGTAATTTCGCCATTGTGTAGTCGGCGGCTTTATGATGCTCAACTAATGAGACTTTGCTAGCAAAGTCGCTAGGCACTTGGTCTCGATGTTTGGCAATATGGCGAATATGGCGACCTGCTAGGTAATAGCGGGTAGCGGTGCTGAGGACTAAGCCCAGAATAAACAAAAAAGTAAATGTCATGAGAAGATTATAGGGATGAGTACAACAAGAAAGAATGACCGTTTAGTTTGGGTGGATATGGAGATGTCCGGATTAATGCCGGATACCGACCGAATATTAGAAATAGCCATGATTGTGACAGATGGCGACCTTAACATTATCGCTGAAGGACCTGTTTTGGTGGTTCATCAAGAAGATGCCGTTTTAGACCGTATGGATGCTTGGAACAAAGGCACCCATGGACGATCTGGGTTGATTGATAAGGTCAAGGCATCTCCCTTGAGCGAGTCTGAGGTGGAAGCCGAGTGCATCGCTTTCTTGAAGCAGCATGTGAAGGCTGGCGTGACCCCGATGTGCGGCAACACCATTCACCAAGATCGCCGCTTCATGAACCGTTATATGCCCAAGCTAGAAGCTTATTTTCATTACCGTAATATCGATGTCTCAACGATTAAAGAGCTTTGTAAGCGTTGGCAACCAGAAATTGCTAAGGGCTTCTCTAAAAAGCAAGCGCATACGGCGCTGGCTGATATTTTGGAGTCAGTTGAAGAGTTGCGTTACTACCGTGAAAAATTATTTATCCCTACTGTGGGAGACGCTCCCATCGCTGAAGGTAGCTAAATGTTTTTAAAAATTGCAGCCATCATTACACCGGTTGTACTAATCATCCTTGTTGGTTGGTTATATGGTCGTAAAACACATCCTGATATGTCTGGCATCAACAAAGCCACGATCGATGTGATTGCTCCTTTATTGGTGACCTCAGCTTTTATTAGTAAAGACTTTGTTTTATTGGACCACTGGAACTTATTGCTTTGTGGGGTTGCGATTGTGGTGGGTTCTGGTATTTTGGCTTGGCCAATTGCCAAAATTTCAGGCATGGATCCGAAAACCTTTGTGCCTCCGATGATGTTCAATAACTGCGGCAATATGGGTTTGCCATTGGCGGTGTTTGCTTTTGGCGCAGTGGGGTTAGCTCCAGCGGTTGCTTTGTTTGCTATTTCTAATTTGCTGCATTTCACCTTGGGTGTTAAGTTGGTGAACCCTAAAGCTTCGGTGAAGGGCGTATTTGCAAACCCAATGGTGATTGCGACTATTTTGGGTGTGGTTTTATCGAGTACTAAGCACCTATACACATTGCCCGAGCCTTTGTATCAATCGATCAAGCTATTGGGTGATGCCACTGTGCCTTTGATGTTGTTCTCGCTGGGCGTGAGGATGAAGGATGCCAACTTAAAACATTGGCGTGAAGGTTTTTTGGGCGCCATCATTTGCCCGATCACCGGCATCATCATTGCCCTCTTAATCGCACCGCTGATTGAAATGACTGAGTTGCAACGAGGTCTGTTGTTCGTGTTCGCAAGCTTACCGCCTGCAGTGCTTAACTTCCTTGTGGCAGATCGCAACAAGCAAGATCCTGAGCTTGTGGCATCGATTGTCCTGCTGGGCAACCTCTCCGCCATGTTCTTTGTGCCAATTGGTCTTTATTTGGGTTTGAGATAAAAAATAAATAGATTAGGTGTTGACCATGTAGCAATTTGTAGCTACAATTCGCTACATGGTGATTTTATGCTAACCGTCGACGTTCGCTGTCGTATTGACCCAAAAACCAAAGAGCAGGCCTCAGAGGTTATAGAGGCCATGGGTCTGAGCGTGTCCGATGCAATCAGATTATTTTTGAAAAGAGTTGCTGCGGATGGGGCAATTCCATTTGAATTAAGAGCGCCGAACAATAAAACTATTGCGGCGATTAATGAGCTTGAGAATCCTGTAACACGAGCAAAGTTAAAAAAATATAAAAACTTAGATGACATGAATAGGGATTTGATTAAACGTTAATGCTAATCCCTGTCCCTAGTACTCAGTACGGGAAAGACTTTAAGCGTATCGTTCAAAGCCCTAAGTTCAACCAAGCTGAGTATTTAATTACCCTCTCCCTACTTATTTCTCAAAAGAGATTGCCGCCCAAGTATAAAAACCACCCTTTGAAGGGTGATTATTTGGGCTACTGGGATTGTCATATCACTAACGATTGTGTATTAATTTACAAGGCAACCATGACAGATCTGCTCTTGGCGCGGATCGGTACTCACTCTGAAATTTTCAAAGATTAAATCTTTGTTTGTCTCACGGCTGATTTGGGTCTAAAAGCTTTGACAACCGCTTCATTGGTTTCAATATAAGGTCCACCGATCAAATCAATGCAATAGGGAACTGCTGCAAAGATGCCCGGCATGATGGACTTACCATCACTGTCCTTAAGTCCCTCTAAGGTCTCTTGAACGGCTTTGGGTTGTCCCGGCAAATTGATGATTAGGGCTGCATGATCCTCAATCTCTCGAAGAGCAGCAACTTGTCTCGATAAAATGGCTGTAGGAACGAATTTAAGGCTGATTTGGCGCATTTGCTCACCAAACCCTGGCATCTCACGGGTAGAGACTGCTAAAGTCGCCTCAGGCGTTAAATCGCGTCTTGAAGGCCCTGTGCCACCTGTAGTTAAAACTAGATCGCATCCAACCACATCAATCAGCTCAACAATGGTTTGAGAAATCAGGTCTTTTTCATCCGGAATCAGCCTTGATTCCATATGCCATGGGGATAGTAAGGTTTTACTAAACCAGTTTTCGAGAGCTGGAATGCCTTCATCTTGATAAACGCCACTGCTGGCGCGGTCAGATATTGAAATCAAACCAATCCAAACTTCATCGGGATGTTGGCGATTTTTATTTTTTGAATTTGTAATATTTGTACTCATGTTTCAATTCTAGCTATGATTGCGGTATGTTTTCACATACACCCCAACAATTACAAGAATTAGTTTCTTATTTATTGTCTGAAGCCAAGGCTTTGGGCGCCACAGATGCTGCTGCAGAGCTTTCTGAGGGCAATGGTTTATCGGTCTCGGTTCGTAAGGGCGATATTGAAACCATTGAGCAAAATCTTGATAAGCAAGCAGGCGTAACAGTTTTTATTGGTCAGCGCCGCGGCAATGCCGGAACTAGTGATTTTTCTAAAGAATCTCTGAAAGCCAGCGTTCAAGCAGCTTTCCATATTGCTCAGCACACTGCGGAAGATGATTGTGCTGGATTGGCGGAAGCTAATTTATTGGAAAAAAATCCCAAAGATCTTGATTTGTTTCATCCTTGGCATATCACGACAGCCGATGCTGTAGAAATTGCAAGGGAGGCAGAACATGGCGCCTTTGAGGTAAGCAAAAACATCACCAACAGTGATGGCGCTTCTGTATCGGCTCAGCAATCGCATTTCATGTTGGGAACGACCAACGGTTTTATGGGTGGCTATGCTATTTCAAGGCATTACATTTCATGCACACCGATTGCCAGTGCTTCCCATAAAAAAGGCGCTGCCATGCAGCGGGATGATTGGCATACAACGTCACGAGCGCCAAGTGAATTGGCAAGCCCTAAAACAGTCGGTGCCTATGCTGCCAAAAGAGCGTTAGCTAGACTGGGTGCCCGTTCTATTTCAACGCGCCATTGCCCCATTATTTTTGAAGCCCCATTGGCTGCTGGTTTGTTAGGCGCTTATGTGCAAGCTACTTCGGGCGGTGCGCTTTATAGAAAATCCAGTTTTTTACTGGACAGTATTGGTCAGCAAGTTTTTCCAAAGCACATTGATCTATTTGAAGAGCCTCATATTCCTCGGCTAACCGGTAGTGCGCCATTTGATGAAGAGGGTGTCCGAACACGTTCTCGCAAAGTGATTGATGCAGGTGTCGTGCAAGGTTATTTCTTATCCACTTACTCGGCCAGAAAGCTCGGTATGCAAACGACTGGTAATGCGGGTGGTTCTCATCAGTTACAACTCAAAAGTCGACTGACAAAGCCATCCGATAACTTACCGGCGCTCCTAAAAAAGATGGGCACAGGCTTATTGGTAACCGACTTAATGGGCCAGGGTGTGAATTATGTGAATGGCGATTATTCGCGTGGCGCATTTGGTTACTGGGTAGAGAATGGTGTGATCGTTCATCCTGTTGAAGAGATCACCATTGCCGGCAACTTAAAAGATATGTTCAAACAAATTGTGGCGATTGGATCCGATACGATTGTGCGAGGCACTAAAGAAACAGGATCTATCCTGATTGAGAATATTGCGGTGGGCGGGCGTTAATTCAGAAAACGTCTAAAGACGTTCCGTTTGCCCGCTCCATTTAATCTTAAAGGTTGCTCTCGTAGGTTACAAAAGCGAAACCTATTTCACCATTGTGATGCTCTTCTCTTGAAACTTCTTTCCAGAGCATGTCATCGACATTCGGGAAGTAAGCATCGCCATCCACTTCGATATCAACTTCCGTGATGATGAGCTTATCCACGTAAGCCAAGGCCTCGTCATAGATTTGGGCGCCACCAATAATGAATACTTTTTCATTACCTGAGCAAGCATCAATCGCATCTTCTAAAGATTCAAACACCTCGGCATCCGTTGCTTCGTAATCAGGGTTGCGACTCACAACGATATTTCTGCGACCTGGTAGCGCTTTACCTAAAGATTCCCAGGTGTTGCGACCCATGATGATCGGGTGCCCTAAAGTTGTGTTTTTAAAATGCTTTAGGTCTTCCGGGAGACGCCATGGTAAGGTATTGTTAACGCCAATAACTCCATTTTTAGCGCGAGCAACAATGATGGCTAATTCCACAATAATTCCTTAAAACTTAAATCGCCACGGGGGCTTTAATAGGGTCGTGATGCTTGTATCCCACCAATTCAAAATCCTCGTACTCATAATCAAAAATAGAGGCTGGTTGGCGGTGTATCGCTAATTGTGGAAGCGCCAAAGGCTCACGCGATAGTTGTAACTTCACTTGCTCCATGTGATTGGTATAGAGATGGCAGTCGCCTCCTGTCCAAACAAAATCACCCGGTGTTAAACCAGTTTGTTGGGCAATCATATGAGTGAGTAATGCATAGCTGGCGATATTAAAAGGAACGCCTAAGAAAATATCGGCACTGCGCTGATAGAGTTGGCAAGACAACTTACCATCTGCTACGTAAAACTGGAAGAAGGCATGGCAAGGTGGTAAAGCCATACGAGGAATTTCAGCAACGTTCCAAGCAGACACGATCAAGCGGCGAGAGTCAGGATTGTTCTTGATTTGGTCGATCAGTTGACTGATTTGGTCAATGTGCTCGCCATTAGGTGCTGGCCATGAGCGCCATTGGTAACCATAGATAGGACCTAATTCACCATCCTCTTTGGCCCACTCATCCCAAATGCTGACACCACGCTCTTTCAGCCAATTGTTATTGGTGCTGCCTTGTAAAAACCAAAGTAACTCAACAATGATGGACTTGAGGTGAAGTTTCTTGGTGGTGACAACCGGGAAGCCCTCTTGTAAATCAAAGCGCATTTGATGACCAAAGACTGAGACTGTGCCCGTTCCGGTGCGGTCTGATTTATGGGTGCCGTTGGCCAATACATGGCGCATGAGATCTTGATATTGCTTCATGGAAGGATTTTACTACCTCTAAGATTTGCTAAAAGTAACAACGTGATCAGCGACCAGTTTGATGCCAATTTTTTCGCCGATTGCATGGTTATGATGGCTAGGTACCATTGCCATCACTTCTTGACCGGATTCAAGGGCCAGCGTGTATAAGAAGTCGCCTCCTCTGAAAGCCTTGGAGATTACTTTGGCCTGTAAGGCACTGTGATCATCGTGAACAATGTCATCCGCTCTTAAAAGAACATCGACCTCTTCGCCAGGTAGACCGTAACTGGATTGAGGTAGAGGCAAGCGGCCAAGTTCGATTTCAACAGAGGGGCCTGCTTGAGTCTTCCCTGGAATAAATACACCATAACCCACAAAGTCCGCAACAAAGCGGGTGGCAGGGCGATGGTAAAGGTTGTAAGCGCTATCCCATTGAACTAGCTGACCATCAACCATCACGCCAATATCATCAGCAATTGCAAACGCTTCAAATTGATCGTGAGTGACAAGTAATGCAGTGGTGTTATTGGCTTTGAGGATGTCTCTCACTTCACCGGCTAAGCGTTCGCGTAAGTCGACATCCAGGTTAGAGAATGGCTCATCTAAAAGGAGGAGTTCTGGCTCTGGGGCCATGGCCCTAGCTAAGGCTACACGCTGTTGCTGACCACCTGATAATTCATGAGGGTAGCGAGAACCAATGTTCACAAGCCCCACACGTTTTAGCCACTCCTCCGCCTTTTCTAGAGCATCTTTTTTAGAGAGATGGCGAAGGCCAAATGCCACATTTTGAGCGTTGGTCAGGTGTGGAAAAAGGGCGTAATCCTGAAAAACAACCCCCACACGTCTTTTTTCAGGGGCTAAAGTAAAGTCTTTAGAGCTTACCAATTGGTTATCAATGGTGATTTCACCAGCCTGAATGGGCTCAAAACCACAAATGGCTCTGAGAACAGTTGATTTGCCACAGCCTGATGGACCCAGTAGACAGCCGATTCTGCCATGCCTTAAGCGCATGGTTAGTCCCTGAACAGCATGGTTCTGGCTACCAGACTTTTCACCTGGATAGCTGACATGAATGCCCTCTAAATTTAAATGAATTGGCGGCGTATCGATAATCATTCTTATAATTGTCGCATCTTGCGACTACGTTTAACACCCATACTTTTATCATTGATATTGGCTTTGCCAATATTGGGTATTTTTGCAGCCCTTTTAAGCCCTCAATCAACCAGTGGGGATGTGCTCTCACACCTTATAAATACAGTCTTGCCGAGTTATGCGGGGACAACTCTATTGCTAGCCATCGGTGTTGCAATTGGCGTTGCTAGTATGGGGATTATTACCGCTTGGCTGGTGGCTACCTGTGATTTCCCGGGTAAGCGTATTTATGAATGGGCCTTGATTCTTCCTTTGGCGATGCCCACTTATGTGATGGCCTATGCCTATACGGACTTTTTCCAGTTTTCAGGACCCGTACAGAGCTTCTTAAGGGACCTTTTAGGTGTTTCTAGGCTGAACTGGTTTCCTGACCCACGTTCTGTGTGGGGCGCCGTCTGTATTCTTAGTTTGGCGCTTTACCCTTATGTTTACCTTCTTTGCAGAACCGCTTTTTTGGAGCGGAGCCCCAGATTAATGGATGCGGCTAGAACTTTGGGAGCTGGTCCTTGGAGCGCTTTTTGGCAGGTAGCTTTGCCGATGGCAAGGCCAGCCACCATGGCTGGTGTAGCCTTGGCTTTAATGGAAGCGGTAGCTGATTACGGTGCGGTATCTTATTTTGGCGTACAAACCATGACCACTGGTATTTATCGTGCTTGGTTGGGCATGGGGGATCGTATTGCTGCAGTTCAATTATCAGCAGCCCTATTAGGAGTTATCTTTTTGCTTCTGATGATTGAGCATGCAAGCCGTCGTCAAATGCGTTTTGCAGCAACGGGCCAACGGTTCCGTCAAATCATGCCGTGGCGTTTAACAGGCAGAAAAGCTTTTTGGGCTAGCTTGGCTTGCGCACTTCCCATGTTCTTTGGGTTTATCTTGCCAGTGATCATCATGGCTTACTTGGCGCTCACAAGTGAGGAAGCTTTAAATGCTCGTTATTGGAGTTGGTTAGCCAATACGCTGACCCTATCCACGGTCACGGCTATTTTGGCTGTCGTGATTGCTGTTTGGTTAGCCTATAGTGCCCGGATGGCTCGTGGCGGTTTACAGTTGCTAGCCAATCGCATGGTCAGTCTTGGATACGCTGTACCTGGCGCGGTATTAGCGGTAGGTATCTTGATTCTGCTAGCGCAACTCGATATTGCTTGGCTCTTATCAGGATCTTTTTTCATTCTAATTTACGCCTACCTCACACGTTTTTTATCTTCAGGGTTGCAAACTGTTGAAGCCGGATTGAGCAAAATAACCCCGAGCATGGATGCCAGTGCGATGAGTTTAGGTTCTGGTAAGTTGGAGTTGCTGACAAAAATACATTTACCACTTTTAAGACGTAGTCTGCTAACAGCTGGTCTTTTGGTGTTTGTTGATGTGATGAAAGAGCTGCCAGCAACCTTGGTGTTAAGGCCTTTTAACTTTGACACTTTGGCGGTGATTACTTTTCAGTTGGCCTCTGATGAGCGCTTGGCTGAGGCTGCTTGGCCTGCATTGACGATTGTTTTAGCAGGCCTCATACCGGTCGTGATTCTATCGAGAGCGATGTCTAAGGACTAAGAAGAAAATTCTTAGTCCTATTGCTTGGTGCTATAGATTAGCGAACCAATTCCTTTAGTTTGCCTTTGGCATCTTTCCATTCTTCAGCATCAGGAAGTGGTGATTTTGACTTTGTAATGGAGGGCCAATTACGAGCCAACTCCACGTTGAGTTTGATGTACTCCTGTTGATCGCCCGGCACATCATCTTCTGCGTAAATCGCATTGACTGGGCATTCAGGAACACAAACGGCGCAATCGATGCACTCGTCAGGATCGATCGCTAAAAAATTAGGACCTTCGCGGAAACAGTCTACAGGGCAGACGTCAACGCAATCGGTATATTTACAACGAATACAAGCTTCTGTCACTACATAAGTCATGGCACGATTCTCAAAATGAGTCAAAGATGTATTTTATCTCAGGCGGCTCTCTTATTGCGAATATAGGATGAAGACCCTACTTTTTGCTCAGATTGCTAAAGTTTTCTTAGTTAATCTGATGGCATACAATCAAAGTGCTTTTAAATACACCCCCATCAAATACAAAAATAAGACACCCTAAAAGTTGGAGACCAGAATGTCGCAAGCAAATAAAAAACCTAAAATCTTAGTGGCAAGAGCTATCTTTCCTGATCTTTTGGCAAAGTTGGAGCAAGTAGCTGAAGTTCAATCTAATCAAGCAGACGCCATTTGGAGTTCTGCTGAGATTAAGGCGGCGATGATGGATAAAGATGGCGCTATTGTGACAGGTAGCGAAAAAGTAGATGCTGATATGTTGGATGCATCCCCAAATCTTAAAATTGTTTCAAATATCGCAGTGGGCTATAACAACTTGGATATGCCCGCTTTCAAGGCTCGCCAAGTGATGGCAACCAATACACCGGATGTGCTGACTGAAACTACAGCAGACTTCGGTTTTACGTTGTTAATGGCAACGGCACGTCGGGTAACTGAAAGCGAGCACTGGTTAAGAGCGGGGCATTGGAAAAAGTTTTCCATTTGTGACACGCCATTAGCAATGGATATTCATCACAGCACTTTGGGGATCATGGGCATGGGCCGCATCGGTCAAGCAATTGCCAGAAGAGCTTTGGGTTTTGGAATGAAGGTGCGTTATTACAATCGCTCACGCTTATCAACGGAGTTGGAAAAAGAGTGTGGTGCGACGTATGTGGATCGCGAGACTTTATTAAAAGAATCAGACCATATTATTTTAGTGATGCCTTACACACCAGAAAACCATCACCTCTTTGGTGAAAAAGAATTGGCGATGATGAAGCCAACAGCTACTCTAGTGAATATTGCTCGAGGCGGGATTGTGGATGAATTGGCGCTCGCAAAAGCATTGAAAGAAAAACGCATTTTTGCTGCCGGTATTGATGTGTTTGAAGGAGAGCCAGCTGTTCGCCCAGAATTGCTTGAGTTAAAGAATATTGTGTTGGCGCCACATATTGCCAGCGCAACAGAAAAGACCCGAAGGGCCATGATCGAGTTGGCAATAGAAAATTGCTTGGCGGGTATCGCAGGTAAAACACCACCTAACTTGTTAAGTTAAAAGCTAGATCACTAAAAGCAAAAAAGCGAATCTTTAAGATTCGCTTTTTTTGATCATCTCTGAAAACAGGCAATCAATTAGTCTTGCGCAGATGGCTTCTTTATTTCTGTCACAGTTGTTTCTTTAATGGCTACTTCGATACCACCAAATCGATCCGCTACCCAGTTATAAACTTTACACGCTAACCAAAGTAAACCAAACCCTACGAGAGCATTTAATACCAGTGCTGAAATAACCGTAAAGCCAGGAAGTTCACCGTCTCTAATAAAAGCAACAAATAATGCTAATAAAACAACAGGGACTGAGAAGCTTAAATAAACTAAAACAAGCGTTTTAGCTGTGTGAAGTGGGTCGACGTAGATAACTTCTTTTTTGGTGTACTTCGTGCTGGGCATGTTGGCTTTGGCTGGGTTAGAGCAGTTATATAAGAGTTGGATCAAGAATTGACGCAATTCTATACCAAGTTAAAAAACTTTACTGCGTTGCAACACAAATTATTTATAAAAGACCTTCAAATAAAACAACATTTACCAGATCGCCCGCTTGAATCGTGCCTTGGTCATGTTCCAGCACAATGAAACAGTTCGCCTCACTCATGGAGCGCAAGACCCCTGAACCTTGTGCGCCTGTGATGCTGACAGTATTGATACCAGAGCGATCGGTTTTAAGGATGCCTCTTTGGAACTCCGTGCGCCCTGGGCGCTTTCGGATGGTTTCAGTGGCTCTAGCTTGCATGGTTTGTGGTGCTAAATCTGTTGCGCCAGACATCGCCAACAGAGCGTGGCGTACAAACTGATAGAAGGTCACCATGACGGCAACGGGGTTGCCTGGTAAGCCAAATAAAACCGCTTGATGACCACTTGATTGGATCGAGCCAAAGGCCATGGGTCTGCCAGGGCGCATGTTTATTTTCCAGAAGGCGATATCACCTAACTCGCGCATGATTTGTTTGGTGTAGTCTGCCTCACCGACTGATACACCTCCGGAGGTAATCACGGCATCACATTGTGCGGCCGCATCAGAAAAGGCTCGACGCATGTCTTCTGGATTATCTCGAACCACACCAAAGTCGTTGATCTCAACGCCAAGACGGGTGAGCATGCCAAACAAGGTGTAGCGGTTGCTGTCATAAACACAGCCAGGTTCTAGTTCTTGACCAATCGAACGTAACTCATCTCCTGTTGAGAAAAAGCCGACGCGCAAGCGACGCTTAACGGCTACCTCACCCATTCCCAGAGATGCGATTAAACCAAGATCAGCAGGGCGAATGACTTTTCCGGCAAGGAGTGCGGGGCTTCCTACGCTAAGGTCTTCGCCTTTGAGGCGACGGTTATCACCCGCTTTAACAGCAGTTGAAGTAAATTGAATTTGATCGTTATTGATCTCCACTAATTCCTGTGGGATCACCGTATCGCAACCGTTTGGCATGATGGCACCAGTCATGATGCGAACACATTCACCCGCTTTAACATCACCATTAAACGCATGACCAGCAAAACCTTTGCCGATCATAGTTAATGATGTTGATCCATCGGATGAGATCGATGAACCAGCAAAAGCATAACCATCCATAGCCGAGTTATCGGCTGCGGGCACATTGATCGGCGAAATAATATTTTGAGCCAAGATACGACCGAGGGATTGGTAAATACCTACGGTTTCTGTTTCAAGTGCTTTGGCACTGGAAGCAACAAAATCTTGCACAATCTGAAGCGCTTGATCGACTTTCAGAGACTCAGGGTCATAATCTGATTGACAGGTAACAACAGAGTTCAACGTTGGAAGTGATGGCTTCGTCATGAGATTATTTCTAGATAAGTAAAAAATTAAAGGCTAAGACAAAATACAGGTGCTCTAGCCACCGATATAAGACATCTCAACTTTTGCTTTATTCGCTAACTCTGGAGAGCCGCGTAATTCTGAGTAACGATCGCTTCTTTGAGACCAAACTTGTGCAATGGCATTGCTGATCTCAAGATCTGTGCGACCCTCACGAAGTAGGGCTTTGAGATCATGACCTTCTGTGGCAAATAAGCACAAATACATCTTACCTTCGGTCGACAAGCGTGCTCTTGAACAGTCTTTGCAAAAAGCCTGGGTCACACTTGAGATTACACCTACTTCGCCGGAGCCATCGACATATTTCCAACGCTTAGCAACTTCGCCGGGGTAGTTAGGATCAATATTGGTTAATGGGAAAACTTCATGAATCTTCTTAATCACATCTGCCGATGGAAGCACTTCTGACATGTTCCAACCATTTGAAGCCCCAACGTCCATGAATTCAATGAATCGAAGGGTGACGCCGGTATTCTTGAAGTAGCGCGCCATTGGAATGATCTCTTGATCATTGCAGCCCTTTTTAACCACCATGTTCACTTTGATATTTTCAAAGCCTGCTTCACGAGTTGCTTCAATGCCATCAAGAACATCGGTAACGGGGAAGTCTACATCGTTCATCTTGCGGAAAATCTCATCATCTAAACCATCTAAGCTAACGGTTAAACGGGAAAGACCGGCATCTTTTAGTGCTTTGGCTTTTTTGCGTAACAGACTGCCATTGGTGGTGAGCGTTAGATCAAGGGCTTGACCGGTGCGCGTTTTCAACGATGCCAACATTTCGATGAGGCTTTCTATATGCTTGCGCAAAAGCGGTTCGCCGCCAGTTAGGCGAATCTTTTCAACACCGTGTTCAATATAAATTTTTGCTAAACGTGTGATTTCTTCAAAATTTAGTAAATCACCATGAGCTAGATAGGGGTAATCTTTATCAAAGACCTCTTTAGGCATGCAATAAGTGCACCTAAAGTTACAGCGATCTGTCACTGAGATTCTTAAATCATGGAGTGCTCGACCACGTTGATCGGCTAGAAGCCCATCAGGGCTTAGTAGTTGTGCCGGTACAACCGGCACATGGCTACCAATTTTTCTTTGGCGTTCATCAATGAGGGGAATAACTCTTTCTGACATATTCCCCTATTGTAGAACTAAGTTTACTTTTCGACGATTTGCTCTTTGCCACCTGTTTCAACTAAAACCATCGGCTCTGTTGAAAGCTCAACAGCAGGTTTAGGTTGACGTGGTGGGTGACTAATCACTGGTTCAGCAGCAATTTGTGCACGAACTTCTTCTAACTTAGTGTTGTCTGTATTCACCCAAACCATGCCGGCAGTTGCTAAGACTGAATCTAACTCAGCCGCTTGCAATGGTTTGAACTCTACTTTTGGAAGTGGAGCAGGCGCAGGCTTTTGCTCTGTTGGAGCTACTGCTTGCACAACTGGCGCCACTGGAGTTGCAGGAGCAACAGAAGCCGCAGGCGCAACAGAGGCCGCTACTACAGGTGCTGATACAGATGCCTCAGTAGGTGTCATAACAGGAGTTGAAGTGAAAGATGGAGCGGATGCTTCAGGTGTAGAAGCAGGGAGACCCATACTGCTATCTGTGGAATCAGCTACGCCGTTGTTTTCAGCGCCAGTTTCTGGACGATCCGTGCGGTCACGACGGTTGCGTCCGCGACGATTGCGGCTACGAGGACGCTCTTCACCTTCAGGAGTCGCTGGGCGCTCACCATGCGTCAACGCATCTTTAGGTTGCTCAGATTTAGTATCTTGGGCACCTTCAGGTTTGTTGTTATCGCGTGGTTGACGCGGTTGACGTGGCTGACGTTGGTTTTGATTTTGCTGTGAACGAGCTTCTTTGTTCTCAGCTTTATCTTCGCCTTCGCGCGGTGTTGTATTGCGCTCGCCGTTCTCTGATTTGTTACGGTTACGGTTGCGGTTGTTACGGCTGCGACCATTGCGATCGTTACGATCGTTGCGACCTTCACGTGTTGGGCGTTTTTCAACTGGAGCTTCTTCTTTGGCACCGAAAAGCTTCTTGATGAAGCTAATCAAACCACCAGAACTTGCTTTTTCACCAGCAGACTTGCGCTCAGGGCGAACCACACCTGTTGGAGCTGGTTGACTTGGGCGAACACCTTTTACAGCGGCTTCTTGTCGTGGCTTAGCTTCTTCCGCTTTGCGACTTAAGATTGTGTCTGATTCAAGTTCTTTGCTCGCTTCCTCGGCCATAGCGTAACTGGCTTTTGGATCATCCAAGCGAGGGTCGTCATGACGCAAACGCTCTAACTTGTAGTGAGGTGTTTCTAAATGCTTGTTGGGCAATAAAAGAACATTGACCTTGAATCGGCTCTCAATTTTGATAACTTCAGCACGTTTTTCATTTAGAAGGAATGCCGCAACATCGACTGGCACTTGGCAGTGGATAGAAGCAGTATTTTCTTTCATGGCATCTTCTTGAATGATGCGAAGTACTTGAAGAGCTGACGATTCTGTATCTCTGATATGACCTGTGCCGTTACAGCGAGGACATGTGACATTGCTACTCTCAGAAAGTGCAGGGCGTAGACGTTGACGTGATAACTCTAAAAGACCAAAGCGTGAGATCTTGCCCATTTGGACGCGAGCACGATCATGGCGCAAAGCATCTTTTAAGCGTTGTTCCACTTCTTTTTGGTTCTTGGAAGACTCCATGTCAATGAAGTCAATTACGATCAAACCACCTAAGTCACGCAAACGCATTTGACGCGCTAATTCATCAGCGGCTTCTAAGTTGGTTCTTGCTGCAGTCTCTTCAATATCTGAGCCACGAGTAGAGCGTGCAGAGTTGACGTCAACAGAAACCAAAGCTTCAGTGTGGTCAATCACAATCGCGCCGCCGGATGGCAATGAAACAGTACGTGAGTAAGCTGTCTCAATTTGGTGTTCGATTTGGAATCGTGAGAACAAAGGTACGTCGTCTTGGTAACGTTTAACGCGAGACATGTTGTCTGGCATCACCACGGACATAAACGCACTGGCTTGCTCGTAAATCTCATCGGTGTCGATCAAGATTTCACCAATATCAGGCTGGAAGTAATCGCGAATTGCGCGAATCACCAAGCTAGACTCTAAGTAAATCAATAAAGGCGCTTGATTGCCGCCAGCCGCTTCATCAATGGCTGTCCAAAGTTGCATCAAGTAGCTCAAGTCCCACTGCAATTCTTCTGCTGTTCGGCCAATACCAGCAGTTCTGGCAATAATGCTCATGCCATCTGGAACCGTTAGTTGAGCCATCGCTTCACGAAGTTCATTGCGATCTTCACCTTCGATGCGACGAGATACGCCACCACCACGAGGGTTGTTAGGCATCAAAACAAGGTAACGACCTGCTAGCGAGATGAAGCTGGTTAAAGCAGCGCCTTTATTGCCGCGCTCTTCTTTTTCCACCTGAACAATGATTTCTTGACCTTCGCGCAAAGCATCTTTGATGCCAGCGTTTCTAACATCTGTGCCATCTTTGAAATAAGCTCTAGAAACTTCTTTAAACGGTAAGAAGCCATGACGCTCTTCACCATAGTTAACAAAGCATGCTTCAAGGGAGGGTTCGATGCGTGTGATCACGCCTTTGTAGATATTGCCTTTGCGTTGTTCACGCCCAGTTGTTTCAATATCAATGTCGATTAGTTTTTGACCATCAACGATCGCTACACGCAACTCTTCTTGTTGGGTAGCATTAAATAACATTCTTTTCATAAATTACTCCGTACTGCGGCCAGGCAGCCATCGCGGGACGCGAAACGGAATTGAAGTGATTGTGCGAGACAACCTTCTGTGACAACTACTTCACTACACTCGCTGACTTATTCTTATTGGTGGGTCAGCGCGCGCTTAAATTCTTTTATCAGTTTCGCGGTTCGCGGCACTATGCCAGCCAACCTTGCGTCTCATTGCTTCAGGGGAGAGGCGAACCCTGGGAATATCATTCGGCTATTCCGGACCGAGCTTGGCGCACGTCTTTCAAATCATAAATTTGATATTGCGCAACAAGATAGGTCATTATATGACATATGAACAGTCATTCGGTAACCCAACACATTGTTTTATTTGAGGAAGCTGGCCAAAGGCTAGATAATTTCCTATTTCGCATGGCAAAAGGCGTGCCGAAAACGCATATTTATCGAATTATTCGGTCTGGAGAGGTCCGAGTTAATAAAAAAAGAGCTGATGCCAGCCAAAAAATACAAGAAGGGGATGTTTTACGTCTGCCACCGCTTCGTATTGCAGAAGTAAAGCCACCTAGCAATGAGTATCTTTCTGAGAAGATAAGCTCAGAAATAACCATTTTGCACGAAGATGATAGTATTTTAGTGGTTGATAAGCCATCTGGGATTGCAGTTCATGGGGGTTCTGGCGTCTCTTTGGGGCTCATTGAGGCCATGAGAGCCCAAAGACCGGATGCTAAGTTTCTAGAATTGGTGCATCGCTTGGATCGAGATACTTCTGGTATTTTGATGCTGGCCAAGAAGCGCAGCGCCTTGGTCCACCTTCATGAGCAAATCCGTGAAGGGAAAATGGAAAAACGTTATTTATTGATTGTTCATGGTGAGCTACCCGTATCGGGTAAGTCGATTCCATTGAAATACCCTTTGCTGAAGTATTTATTACCGAATGGCGAGAGGCGAGTGAGAGTGGCAACCGATGGTGGGCAGCTCAGTCATACCAATATCCGTGTAAAAGCCAATTATTTGGATGGTTTATGCAGTTTGGTGGAGGCCCAGTTAAAAACTGGACGGACTCATCAAATTAGGGTTCATCTCCAAGCCTATGGCCATCCGATTTTGGGGGATGACAAGTATGGCAATCAAGAGTTGGATAAGGTGGTTCGACCTAAACGCCTTTTATTGCACGCTCGACACTTGTCTTTTATCCATCCTAAAACTGAGCAGAAAATGACTTTTGAGGCTCCGATACCCGAAGCTTTTGAAAAGTTTGAAGCGAATTAACGCATTGAGGGTCGCTGCATAACGGGATATTGGATTAAAACTAAAATGGCGTCATTCAACAAAAATATTTATAAGGAGGCTTGATGAAGTTAGCTGCATTCCAGTACCAAACGCAACGTTATGTGGGGCTTGTCTCGAGTGACCTAAAAACAGTTACGCCTTTCAAGCTCTCTGATGAAGAGTCTCATCGAGGGGCTTTAACCATCATTGAAATGATGGCCGATGGAAAAACGTTGCCAGCGCAAGGGGCGCCGATTGCTCTTCAAGATGTTTGTCTTTTAGCACCCATTCCACAGCCTCGTAGGAATATCTTTTGTGTGGGTAAAAATTATTTAGACCATGTCAAAGAGATTAAAGATAGTAAGCTCGGTGAAGCGCAAGGAAGTATGGCTAATTTGCCAAAATTCCCAGTCATTTTTAGTAAAGTGCCAGAGTCTGTGATCGGGACTCATGTAGCCATTGAGAGTCACCCCACTGTGAGCCACGAGGTGGATTATGAGGCTGAGCTAGCATTGGTGATTGCTAAAAAGGGTAAAGGCATTAAAAAAGAAGACGTCAGTCAGTATGTGTGGGGTTACACCATCATCAATGATGTCAGTGCTCGTGATCTTCAGGCCAAGCATGTGCAATTTCATGTGGGTAAAAGTTTGGATACTTTCTGCCCTATGGGGCCTTGGTTGGTTTCTGCTGACGAGTTAGATGCAAGCTCTGCATCGATCCAATGTTGGGTGAATGGTGAACTTCGTCAAAGTGGTACAACCGAGCAATTGATTTTTGATATTCCAACCATTATCGAAAACCTCTCGGCAGGCATCACGCTCTACCCTGGTGATGTGATTGCTACAGGCACGCCGAGTGGCGTGGGTATGGGAATGAAGCCGCCACAATTCTTGAAGAAAGGCGACATCGTCAAAATTGAAATTGCGGGTATCGGTACTTTGGAAAATCCAGTGATCTAAACGCCACTTCACTCATACCAAAACCCTCTGATAAATACTTAGGAAGCCTACTTTGAAATACGAATTAATTGTTTGGGATTGGGATGGCACCTTGATGGATTCAACGCCAACAATTGTGCGTTGTATTCAGGATGCTTGCCGTGATTTGGATTTACCAATCCCCAACGATTCGATGGCGAGCCATGTTATTGGATTAGGCATTCAGGAAGCTTTGCGTCGAGCTGTGCCATCGGTTTCAGTTGAAGATCATCCGAAGTTAGTGGATCGTTTTAGGTTCCATTATTTATCAAAAGATCACGAGTTGAGTTTGTTTGAGGGCGCCAAAGATTTGTTGTGGGACCTCAAAGAAAAGGGGCATTTATTGGCTGTTGCAACAGGTAAGAGTCGCAAGGGTTTAAATCGGTCCTTGGACTTTCATGATTTGCACGAGGTCTTTGTTGATAGTCGAACACCTGACGAAACATTTGCTAAGCCACACCCTGGAATGTTGTTGGAGTTGTCGGAGTCTTTGATGGTGCCGATGGGAAAAGTATTGATGATTGGTGACACAACCCATGATTTATTGATGGCCAATAACGCGGGTGCTGATGCTGTGGCTGTAACGTATGGCGCTCACCCCATTAACGTACTTAAGACAGAAAATCCACTTGCCTGCGTGGCCAATATCCCGGAGTTAGCAAGCTGGCTTGCAGCTCATGCGTAATCAACTCGCTGGCGCAATACGCCTTTATAGAAAATAAAAGATAATTAACAAATTCATCCAAGCCGAATACATTACAAAGAAAGTTACTGAATGTCAGACGAAAAAGTTTGGGAGCGCCAAGCTCTAGAACATCTTCTTTTAGAAAATATGAGAGAGCAACGCCGTGGTCGACGTTGGAGAACTGCGCTTCGCCTAGTGACGCTCGTCATTTTTGTGGGTGTGGCCATTAATATTTTTGATCTTAATTTAAGTGGTCAGGCATCACTCGGTAAACATACCGCTCTTGTCAACTTGCAAGGCGAGATTGCTCCGAATACCTCTGCTAGTGCCGAGGCTATTAATTTGGCATTGAATGATGCTTTTCAAAATCCGGAGAGTGTCGGCGTGATTCTGCGTATCAATAGCCCAGGTGGTTCACCGGTGCAGTCGGGGATTATTCATGACGAAATGGTCCGCTTACGTGCTTTGTATCCACAAAAGCCATTGCATGTGGTTGTGGAAGAGGTTTGTGCGTCCGGTGGCTACTATGTGGCCGCAGCAGCAGATCGGATTTATGTTGATAAAGCCAGTTTGGTAGGCTCAATTGGTGTGATCATGGGTGGTTTTGGTGTCACAGGCTTAATGGATAAATTAGGTATTGAGCGTCGCGTGATTGCTGCTGGTAAAAACAAGGCTTTGTTAGATCCTTTTTCAAAAGAAGATCCTAAGCAAAAAGCATTTATTCAAGAGATGATCTTGGAGGTGCACGAGCAATTTATTAAAGTGGTGCGTGATGGTCGCGGTGAGCGTTTAAAAGAAACGCCAGAAATGTTTTCTGGTTTAGTTTGGAACGGCGCTCGTAGTATTGAGTTGGGTTTAACAGATGCGACAGGTACCGTCGATTCAGTGGCAAGAGATGTTCTCAAAGCCCCTGATGTTGTGGACTACACCACCAAAGAGAATTTAGCAGAGCGTGTGGCAAAGCGCTTTGGTGCTGCGATGGGCGAGGGCGCGACAAAAGTCCTTTTGCGTAATGAATTTTTACGTTATGGCAACTAAGTAGCAACTAAGCTAATAACAAAAAGACAGCAGGGCGTTGATGAAGAGCTTGGATTAATCCAGGCTCTTTTTTGATGGATGCTTGCCATGATGCAACCGTATGCGATTTGACCCACTCAGTTGGCAAACTCAAATCAGCTGCTACACAAATTTGCGTATTGGGATGAAGCGTTTGCAACATGGTTTCAATCATGGCGCTATTGCGATAGGGGGTTTCAATCCAGAGCTGGGTTTGATGTTTTCTCTTAGACTCTTGCTCTAGTTGTTTGAGGGTTGTCACTTTGTCGGCATGGTTCACGGGTAGGTAGCCATGAAACGCAAAGCTCTGACCGTTCATGCCACTGGACATCAGAGCTAACAAAAGAGAGCTGGGCCCTACAAGTGCTCGAACAGTAATACCAAGACGATGAGCGGCATTCACAATATCTGCACCAGGATCAGCAATGGCTGGCAAGCCAGCCTCCGACATCAAGCCTAAATCGTGCCCATCCAAAAGAGGTTGTAATAATTTCTTAAGGTCTACGTTTTCGCGACCCTGATGTTCTTTGCCAGGTCCGCGCCATTCTGACATCATCATTTCTTGCATGGGGCAAACGAGTGGGGTTTGAGTGGAGACTGCTTTTAAAAAGGATCGTGCTGTTTTGGCATTTTCAACAATCCAGTAACGCAGTTGTGCCGCTCGCATGATAGTGTCGATAGGTAAAATGCTCGAGAGCTGTTCTTCTCTGGCGTCATCGCCTAAGGTGTTCGGAATTAAATAGAGTGTGCCGCTCATAGAGACCCTGGTATTTTGAAGCCAGCATCACGCAGTAAGGTGCAAACGGCAATCAGAGGTAAGCCAATTAAGGCCGTTGGATCATCGCTTCGTACTTTTTCAAGCAAGCAAATGCCTAAGCCTTCTGATTTGGCACTACCGGCACAGTCATAGGGTGTTTCAGCAAGAAGATAGGCATGAAGCGTTGCATCATCTAAATCTCTAAAAGTAACTTCAGTAATGACATTCATGACTTGCGTGGCGCGACCTTTGGCTAAGCAAACTGCCGTGTGAAATCGCACAGTATTGCCGCGCAATGATTGAAGTTGTTGGAGGGCTTTGGCATGATCGCCAGGTTTACCCATGGCAAGACCATTTAAATCAACCACCTGATCCGAGCCGATCACCCATGCGTCAGTCTCCGTTTGGGAAATAGCCAAGGCTTTCGCCTCTGCCAAACGTAAAGCCATAGCCATTGGGGTTTCGCCTGTGAGTGCTTGCTCATCTACGGCAGGTGAAACGCATGAAAAAGGCAATCCTAAGCGTGTTAATAGCTCTTTTCTGTATTTTGAAGTGGATGCCAAAATCAATTTTTGGGGTGCGGATGGCAAAATAGTTGATAAATTACTTGGGCTTGGAACGGCGCTCATTTATGCTTTCGGTATGAATTCAAATAAAACAACACCCCATATTTTGCCGAATAACCCCAAAGATCTTCAATCAATTGATTTGAGGTCAGGGGCTACTTTTCTTGGTCAGGGTGCCTTGGACTTATCTTCCTTTCCTCGATTGTCACAGGAAATAGCCTCGGATAGCAATTTAAAGCCATCTCAAGTGCACTGGGAGTTGAGCACTTGGTTTGAAGAGCGTTTAGGTGGAATTCCCTTGCAATACATGCACTTACGTTTAGCGGTGGATCTGCCATTGCATTGCCAGGCCTGCTTTCAGCCTTACATGGAGTCTATCGACTCGGATCGAGATTACATCTTGTTTGACACGGAGGAAGAGGCTGAAGCGTGGGATATGGATGAGGAAAATCAAGATGCTGAAGATGCCTTGGTTAGCTCCGAAACCTTTAATTTGCTTGAAAATATGGAAGATGAGCTGCTCTTAAGTCTACCGCTTTCAGCTAGACACGCACCAGGTGAGTGCAAGGCTGAAGATCTGGCTAAAGTCACACAAAAGCTTAAAACAGGGTCGGAAGAGATCATTATTAAGAAGCCCAACCCATTTGCTATCCTAGAAAAGCTCAAGAAACAATGAGTTTGTGCTACAATCTTTGCTTCGTTTAGGAGTTAAAACATGGCTGTTCAACAGAATAAAAAATCACCATCAAAGCGTGGCATGCACCGTGCTCACGACTTTTTGACCGCACCTTCATTGGCAGTTGAGCCAACGACTGGTGAGGCGCACTTACGTCACCACATTAGCCCAAATGGCTACTACCGTGGTCGTAAAGTCATCAAAACTAAGAACGACTAATCTCCTACGAGAATAGAAGAAGCGGCACCTCGAGTGGCCGCTTTTTTCTTAATTAAGAATCTTAATGAGCGTCACGCTAGCTGTTGATGCGATGGGTGGAGACCACGGTCTAGTGGTCACGATACCCGCCAGCACAGATCTTCTGGCCGAGTTGCCAGACTTAAACATACGCCTTGTCGGAAACGCTGATTTAATTAATCAGGCGTTGGCTAAAGTGTCCCCTGAAATCAAGCAGCGGATCACGGTTGTTCATGCTTCGGAAGTGGTGACGATGGATGACTCCATTGAAGTTGCTTTGCGTAAGAAAAAAGATTCTTCGATGCGTGTTGCAGCTCAGCAAGTCAAAGACGGCTTGGCCGATGGTGCAGTTTCGGCTGGCAATACCGGTGCGCTCATGGCCATTTCACGATACGTACTCAAAACTTTAGATGGTATTGACCGTCCTGCGATTGCTGCGCCAATGCCTAACCAATCGGGTGGTGGGACTACCGTATTAGATTTAGGCGCTAACGCTGATTGTGAAGCAATGCATTTATTGCAGTTTGCTCAAATGGCTGATGTGATGGCTAGGGCTGTTGATGGCATTGCTCATCCAACGATAGGTTTGCTCAATATTGGCGAAGAAGTCATTAAGGGTAATCAGGTTGTTAAAGAAGCCGGTGAATTATTGCGACAAAGTAATCTCAACTTTTATGGCAACGTAGAAGGTAATGATATTTTTAAAGGCACAACAGATATTGTTGTTTGCGATGGTTTTGTGGGCAATGTGGCGCTAAAAACCACAGAAGGTCTGGCTCACATGATCTCTGATTTAATTAAAGAAGAATTTAGTCGTAACTGGTTAACTAAGTTGATGGCTTTGGCGGCTATGCCGGTTTTATTACGTTTTAAAAATCGTGTGGATCATCGTAACTACAACGGTGCTGTACTGTTGGGTTTGCGAGGCTTGGTATTGAAGAGTCATGGTTCCGCTGATAAAAAAGCGTACATGACGGCATTGCGAAGAGCTTATGAGGGTGCCAAAAATAATATGGTTGGTAAGGTTGCTGAAGCCTTTAAAGCATCAGAAGCCTTTAAGGCAGCTGAGGCGTTAAAGGTGACTCAGTCTGCGCAACAAAATCCGGAGGCGGTATGACACAAAATATGACTCCAAGAATTTATGCCAGAATTTTGGGGACTGGCAGCTACTTGCCTGCTAATAAAGTCACGAACGCTGACATCACAGAAAAATTAGCTAAAGATGGTATTGAGACCAGTGACGAGTGGATTTTTTCTAGAAGTGGCATCAGTGCGCGTCATTTTGCTGCAGATGGCGAGTTGACAAGTGATTTAGCTTTAAAAGCTGCTGAACGTGCTATTGAGGCCGCAGGTATTGATGCCAATGATCTTGATCTGATTATTTTAGCGACCTCTACACCGGATAATTTAGGTGGTTTTCCAAGTTCGGCTTGTGTCTTGCAAGATAAATTAAAAATTAACAATGGTTGCGCAGCATTTGATGTGCAAGCTGTGTGTTCAGGATTTGCGTATTCATTAGCGGTTGCGGATAACTTTATCCGCAGTGGCATGTACCAGAAAATATTAATTGTTGGCGCTGAAACTTTCTCACGCATTTTGAACTTCAAAGATCGTGGTACTTGCGTTCTTTTTGGAGATGGTGCCGGTGCTGTGGTGATCGGAGCAAGCGACGAGCCGGGCATTTTGGCTACAGCCATGCATGCGGATGGAAGTCATCGTGACATTCTTTGTGTTCCTGGCAGAGCTGATAATGGGGCATTAGAGGGCTCAGCATTCCTCACCATGGATGGTCAGGCGGTATTCAAGTTGGCTGTGAAAGTTCTAGAGCAAGTTGCTCAAGAGGTTTTAGAGAAAGCCAATATGAAACCGGAAAATATCGATTGGCTGATTCCGCATCAAGCGAATATCCGCATCATGGAAGGCACGGCTAAAAAACTAGGTATTGGGTTGGATCACGTGGTGGTCACAGTTCAAGATCATGGCAACACATCTGCCGCATCGATCCCGTTGGCATTGGATACAGCGATACGCTCTGGTCAAGTGAAGCGCGGTCAGCATCTTCTGATGGAAGGTGTGGGCGGAGGTTTTACTTGGGCGGCAGCTCTTGTCAGATATTAATTAATTGAAATAACAGGAAATTTAATGAAATTTGCTTTTGTATTCCCAGGTCAAGGCTCGCAAGCAGTGGGTATGTTGAATGCATGGGGTGACAACTCAGAAGTTAAAAAAACATTGGATGAAGCTTCAGAAGCTTTGGGTGAAGATGTTGCCAAGTTAATTGCTGAAGGTCCTGCTGAGGCGTTATCACTGACAACTAATACGCAGCCCGTGATGTTGACAGCCGGTGTGGCTTGTTACCGTGCTTGGTTAGCGGCGGGTGGTCCAGAAGCATCTGTGATGGCGGGCCATAGTCTAGGTGAATACGGCGCATTAGTTGCTTCAGGCGTGATTGCATTTAAGGATGCGGTTCCAATGGTTCGTTTCCGTGCGCAAGCCATGCAAGACGCAGTACCGGTTGGTACAGGCGGGATGGCTGCCATCTTGGGTATGGATGATGAGGCAGTTCGCCAAGTGTGTGCTGATGCTCAAGCTGCTACAGGTGAAGTGGTTGAGGCTGTGAACTACAACGCACCTGCTCAAGTAGTGATCGCGGGTTCAAAAGCAGCGGTTGAAAAAGCTTGTGAGTTGGCTAAAGCAGCAGGTGCTAAGCGTGCGCTACCGTTACCGGTATCAGCGCCATTCCACTCATCATTATTAAAACCAGCCTCTGAAAAATTAGAGACTTATTTAGCCGATAAAGTATTTCAAGCGCCACGCATTGATGTGATCAATAACGTGGATGTCACGATTTTGAAAGATCCTGCCGCTATTAAAAATGCCTTAGTGAGACAGGCAGCTTCACCAGTTCGTTGGGTTGAGACAGTTCAAGCGATGGCAGCTCAAGGGGTAACGCACGTGGTCGAGTGTGGTCCAGGCAAAGTATTAACTGGCATGACAAAACGCATTCATGGTGAATTAAATGGTTTGGCTGTTTATGATCCGGCAACCTTGGCTGAAACGTTGGCTGTGATTAAGGCGTAAAAGTCAGAGATCAGATTCAGAATAAAGCGACATACTTAAATTCAATAACGAACAATCGTCGGAGAAGCTTGTGACAACATTAACAGGACAAATTGCTTTAGTAACGGGTGCATCACGCGGCATTGGTCGCGCCATCGCCATGGAGTTGGCTAAGCAAGGTGCGATCGTGATCGGTACGGCAACGAGTGAGTCTGGTGCCAAAGATATTGATGCGGCATTAAAGCCAACGGGTGGTGCTGGTGCTGTATTGAATGTCAATGATGCGGCTGCTTGTGAAGCCTTGATTGATAGCGTTGTTAAAGAGCGTGGCACTTTGAGTATTTTGGTCAATAACGCAGGTATTACCCAAGATAACTTGGCGATGCGCATGAAGGATGAAGAGTGGTCATCCGTGATTGATACCAATTTAAGTGCAGTTTTCCGTTTGGCTCGTGGCGTTTTACGTCCAATGATGAAGGCTAAAGGTGGCCGAATCATCAATATCACCTCTGTAGTGGGTAGTAGCGGTAATCCGGGTCAAGCCAATTATGCAGCTGCAAAAGCAGGTGTAGCAGGTATGAGCCGTGCTTTGGCACGCGAAATTGGCAGTCGCAATATCACCGTCAACTGCGTAGCGCCTGGCTTTATTGACACAGATATGACAAAAGCACTGTCAGAAGAGCAACAAAATTCATTAAAAGTGAATATTCCGCTTCAACGCCTTGGAACACCTGAAGATATCGCCCATGCGGTGGCATTTTTAGCCTCTCCAGGGGCTGGTTACATCACTGGAACAACACTTCATGTGAATGGCGGACTATTTTTGAACTAAATTGGCATAATTAGCTGATAAAATCTTATTTCAATATTTTTACAACAACCCTTGGGGGATTAAATGGATAACATCGAACAACGCGTTAAGAAAATCGTAGCTGAGCAATTAGGCAAAGACGAAGCTGAAATCAAGAATGAATCATCTTTCGTTAATGACTTAGGTGCTGATTCTCTCGACACAGTTGAATTGGTCATGGCATTGGAAGATGAGTTCGGCATCGAGATTCCTGATGAAGAAGCTGAAAAAATCACTACTGTGCAATTGGCTATCGATTTCGCCAAGTCAAAGCAGGGCTAATTAGCTGTGAGCCAGTTGAAGGGGCAGCGCCGGGTTGTCGTTACCGGACTAGGCTTGGTTTCACCTGTAGGTAATACTGTAGGTGATGCTTGGGAAAATTTATTGGCGGGTCGCAGCGGTATTGCGACCCTCACTAAATTTGATCATTCTGGTTTGGCCGTGCATTTCGGCGGTGAGGTAAAGGGTTTCAATATCGAGGATTACATCCCCGCTAAAGAAGCTCGCCATATGGATACGTTTATTCATTATGGTATTGCCGCCGGTACTCAGGCATTCCGTGATTCTGGCTTAACGGTCACTGATGCAAATTCTGAAAGAATTGGTGTCATGGTGGGTTCAGGCATTGGTGGTTTACCAATGATTGAGGAAACCCATACTGAATACGTTAATCGTGGCGCACGTCGTATTTCGCCATTTTTTGTGCCTGGATCGATCATTAATATGATTTCTGGGCACCTCAGCATCAACTTGAACCTCAAAGGTCCTAACGTTGCTGCTGTAACTGCTTGTACAACCGGCTTACACAGTATTGGTTTGGCTGCACGCCTGATTCAGTACGGTGATGCAGATGTGATGTTGGCAGGCGGCGCTGAGTCAACGATTTCTCCATTGGGAGTGGGTGGTTTTGCTGCAGCGCGCGCACTTTCAACACGCAATGATGATCCAGCGACGGCTTCTCGCCCTTGGGATAAGGACCGTGATGGTTTTGTCCTAGGTGAGGGTTCAGGCGTGATGGTCTTAGAAGAATATGAACATGCTAAAGCTCGTGGCGCAAAAATTTACGCTGAGCTCGCTGGCTTTGGTATGAGTGGTGATGCGTATCACATGACTGCGCCGAATATGGATGGTCCGCGCCGTTGTATGGTGAATGCGCTAAAAGATGCGGGTGTTAATCCGGATCAAGTGCATTACGTCAATGCGCATGGCACATCAACACCATTGGGTGACAAGAACGAAACCGAGGCTTTGAAGGCTGCATTGGGACCTGCTATTAAGGGGGTTGTCGTGAACTCAACAAAGTCCATGACAGGTCACCTTCTCGGTGGTGCTGGCGGTTTAGAGTCTGTCTTTACAGTTTTGGCGCTTCATCACCAAAAGTCGCCTCCAACCATCAATATTTTCAATCAAGATCCTGAGTGTGATTTGGACTACTGTGCCAATACAGCTCGTGATATGAAGATTGATGTGGCGGTGAAGAATAACTTTGGTTTTGGTGGTACGAACGGAACAATCGTTTTCCGTAAAATTTAAGCTCTATCGTGCCAATCATTAGGCAAAAATAAATAAAGGTCTCTTAGGAGGCCTTTATTTATTGGCAAAAGCCCCCATTTAAGACTGGCTTAATATCTTTCAAGCAAAGTGTGACTGAATCCTCTAAAGTAATGGCTATGATGAAAAAACAACAATCCGTAATTTATTTAATTGGTGCTGCATTGGCACTAGGTTTAATGAATAGCTCTGCATGGGCCCAAGGTAATGCTAGCAAGCCGGTAGCGCCCGTGGCTGCAATTGCACAACCACCAGCCCCAGCAGTCAGAATTGGACCGGATTTTGCTGATCTAGTTGAGAAGGCCAACCCTGCAGTGGTCAATATTCGAACCACTGAAAAAGTAAATGTCAGGCAAGCCCAGCAGGGCTTTCCCGGTATACCTGGTATTCCAGGTTTGGATGATGATCAAGCGGAGTTTTTCCGTCGCTTCTTTGGTGTACCCATGCCAACTCCTAAGCAAGGCCCTAACAACAATAAGCAACCTCAGCAAGAAGAGCAAAACAGAGGTGTTGGATCAGGTTTCATTATTGAGAGCAATGGCTTTATTTTGACCAATGCCCACGTTGTAGACGGTGCAACAACGATTTATGTCACATTGCCAGATAAGCGTGAATTCAAAGCGAAATTAATTGGTGCCGATAAGCGCACAGATGTCGCTTTAGTCAAAATTGAAGCGAATGGTTTACCTCGCCTTCAGATTGGCGACTCTTCTAAAGTGCGAGTGGGTGAATGGGTGTTGGCTATTGGCTCACCATTTGGTCTCGAAAACACAGTGACTGCCGGAATCGTTTCGGCTAAGAGCCGAGACACCGGTGATTACTTGCCTTTTATTCAAACAGACGTTGCAGTTAACCCTGGCAACTCTGGTGGCCCATTATTAAATACTCGTGGAGAAGTAATCGGTATTAATTCTCAAATCTTTTCTCGATCAGGTGGCTACATGGGTATCTCCTTCGCGATTCCTATGGATGAAGCGATGCGTGTATCGAATCAGTTAAAGGTCAGCGGCAAAGTCAGCCGTGGGCGTATTGGTGTGGCCATTGCTGAAGTCAGTAAAGAGGTTGCGGAGAGTTTGGGTTTGACGAAGGCGCGCGGTGCTTTGGTGCGAAATGTTGAACCCGGTGCGCCTGCCGATAAAGCAGGGTTAGAAGCCGGGGATGTGATCCTAAGCTTCAATGATCGTTTGATTGATAAATCATCTGATTTACCAAGAATTGTGGGTGATACCAAGCCTGGTATAAAAGCAACTATGCAGGTCTGGCGTAAAGGTTCTCAAAAGGAACTTTCAGTTGTTGTGGCCGATCTTGAGCCTGCTGAAAAGGTAGCCGCTAAAAAACCAGATGCAGATACAGCCCCGAATGCGAAAAACAGCTTCAAAGTCGCTGTTACTGAACTCACAGACGCCAAGCGTCGCGAGTTAGGTATTAAGTCAGGTGTTGAGATCCAAAATCTAGCAGATGGTCCTCTTTCTAAAGCGGGTGCGCGAGTTGGTGATGTGATTGTCCGCGTTGCTGATATTGATGTCATAACGCCTAAGCAGTTTGAGACGGCATTAAAAGCCTTGCCCAAAAACAAAGCAGTCGCGGTATTTATTCGAAGAGCCAACAGTACGATTGTGATTCCTGTCAAACCTGGTTCTAACGATTAAAACTCAAATAACCCTCAGCTTGATTGGACTTTGATAGAAATTCAGGCTGAGGCTTGGTTACGACTACAATAGACAAAAGAGGCGTCTTATTGCAGTGCAATATGGTGTTGCATTGCGGCAAGCCGTTTTAAGGAATCCATGGATCACATACGTAACTTTTCTATTATTGCCCATATCGACCACGGTAAGTCGACCCTAGCAGACCGTATTATTCAGCTTTGTGGCGGTCTTTCAGACCGTGAAATGGAAGCTCAAGTCCTTGATTCAATGGACATTGAGAAAGAGCGTGGCATTACCATTAAGGCTCAAACAGCAGCACTTAGCTACAAAGCTCGTGATGGCAAAATTTATAACCTCAACTTAATTGACACTCCAGGACACGTTGACTTCTCCTATGAAGTGAGTCGCTCATTGTCAGCCTGTGAGGGTGCGCTATTGGTTGTGGATGCTAGTCAAGGCGTCGAAGCTCAAACAGTGGCTAACTGCTATACCGCTATTGAACTGGGTGTGGAAGTCGTGCCTGTTCTTAATAAGATTGATTTGCCCCAGGCAGATCCAGATCGCGCTAAACAAGAAATCGAGGATGTGATTGGTATCGATGCAACCGATGCCGTGTCTTGCTCTGCTAAGACGGGTTTAGGCGTGCAAGATGTTCTTGAGGATTTAATTAAAAAAGTACCTGCGCCTAAAGGGGATGCAACAGCACCACTTCAAGCCTTGATCGTTGATTCATGGTTTGATAACTATGTGGGTGTGGTGATGTTGGTTCGCGTGATCAATGGCACATTAAAACCCAAAGATAAAGTTTTATTGATGGCCTCTGGCACGCAGCATTTAGTGGAACATGTGGGTGTCTTTACGCCCAAGTCTGTTGATCGCGCAGAACTTTCTGCAGGTCAAGTAGGCTTCATTATTGCGGGCATTAAAGAGTTAAAGGCTGCTAAGGTGGGTGACACAGTTACTCATGCGCCTGGACAACAAAATAAAACAACATCCGTGGAACCTTTGCCCGGTTTTAAAGAAGTTCAGCCTCAGGTGTTTGCTGGTCTTTATCCAGTTGAGTCAAATCAATACGACGCGCTTCGCGAATCGTTAGAGAAGCTCAAGCTAAATGATGCGGCTTTGATGTATGAGCCTGAAGTCTCTCAAGCTTTAGGTTTTGGATTCCGCTGTGGATTCTTGGGTTTATTGCACATGGAGATCGTGCAAGAGCGCTTGGAGCGAGAGTTCAATATGGAACTCATTACAACAGCCCCAACAGTTGTCTATGAGGTAGAGTTAAAAGATGGTTCCAAAATTGTGGTGGATAACCCATCGAAGATGCCGGATCCAAGCCGAATTGAAGTCATTCTAGAACCTATCGTGGTGGTGAACTTATTTATGCCGCAAGAGTATGTAGGTTCAGTGATTACTTTATGTACTGGTAAGCGTGGTATCCAGATGGATATGCAGTACGTTGGGCGCCAAGTCAAACTCACTTATGAGATGCCGATGGGTGAGATTGTTTTGGATTTCTTTGATCGTTTGAAATCAATTTCACGCGGTTACGCCTCCATGGATTACGAATTTAAAGAGTACCGTCCTTCGGATGTGGTGAAGGTCGATATTCTGATTAATAGTGAAAAAGTAGATGCGCTTTCTATCATTGTTCACCGCAGTAACAGCCAGTATCGAGGTCGTGAAGTGGTTGCCAAAATGCGTGAGATTATTCCGCGTCAAATGTTTGATGTGGCAATTCAGGCTGCAATTGGCAGTGGCATCATTGCACGTGAGAACGTCAAGGCGTTACGTAAAAACGTATTAGCAAAATGCTATGGTGGCGACATCACGCGTAAGAAAAAGTTATTAGAGAAACAAAAAGAAGGTAAGCGCCGCATGAAGCAAGTGGGCAGCGTTGAGATTCCACAAGAAGCCTTCTTGGCCATTCTTCAAGTAGAGGATAAATGATGAACTTTGCGCTCATTCTTTTTATCTTGGTGGTGGTGACCGGTGTCGCTTGGGTTGCAGATAAGCTTGTCTTTGCGCCTAAGAGAAGGGCTGCTGGCATCGATCGCATGCCTCTTTGGTTGGAGTACACCGCTAGTTTTTTCCCAGTTATTTTTGCAGTATTCTTTTTGCGCTCATTTTTGTGTGAGCCATTTAAGATTCCCTCTGGCTCGATGATTCCTTCGTTGATGATCGGCGATTTCATTTTGGTCAACAAATACACCTATGGTGTTCGCTTGCCGGTTATCAATAAAAAAATCATTGAGATGAATTTACCTGAGCGTGGTGATGTTGCTGTATTTCGTTACCCAATGGATGAGTCTGTTGACTATATCAAGCGTGTTATTGCCTTGCCTGGCGATGTAATATCCTATAAAGACAAACGCTTAACTTTAAATGGCCAGCCTTTAACGTATGAAGCTAAGCCGGACTATCTTGATCCAGAGACGCTGTCTTATGTAAAGTTCTATCGCGAAACTTTCCCTAAAGAGTTTGGTGGTTACGCCCACAATATTCTGAATCATCCAGAGCGTGTGAGTGGTATTTTTAATCAATCACAGTTTGCTTATTCAGAAAACTGCGAGTACAACTTTTCTGGGGTCACCTGTACTGTCCCACCTGGGCATTACTTTGTGATGGGTGATAACCGTGATAATTCAGCGGATTCACGCTATTGGGGGTTTGTTCCAGAGGCTAACTTGGTTGGCAAAGCATTCTTTGTTTGGATGAATCTCGGCGATTTAAAACGCATTGGGCGTTTTGAGTGAGCAAAGTGGTTAAGACGGATATGAGCTCGCGCTTACCCCCAGATTTAAAAAATCTGCAGGAGCGTTTGGGTTATACCTTTTTAAAACCGGACTTATTGATCCAAGCCCTCACACATCGTAGTCATAGTAAAAAAAATAATGAGCGCTTAGAGTTCTTGGGTGACTCGGTACTGAACTGCACCGTTGCTGAAATACTTTATGAGCGATATACCGACTTGGATGAAGGTGATCTATCTCGTGTGCGAGCCAATTTAGTGAAGCAACAAGCGCTTTATGAAATTGCACAAGCCTTGCACCTATCAGATTGCTTGCGTTTGGGTGAGGGTGAGCTTAAGAGTGGTGGATTTAAACGCCCATCGATCTTGGCCGATACCTTTGAGGCCGTAGTAGGGGCAATCTTCCTTGATTCTGGTTTTGATGCGTCTAAAAAAGTCTTAAAGAAATGGTATTCACAAATTCTGGAGCACGTTGACCCTAGAACTTTGGGTAAGGACGATAAAACGCTTTTGCAAGAATACTTGCAAGGTCATCAACTGCCGTTACCTATCTATAACGTTATTGCCACAACCGGTGTTGCCCACAACCAGCAATTTGAAGTGGAATGCTCGATACCGAGTTTAAAGATTATTTTGAACGGTAAAGGTGCTTCTCGAAGAGCTGCGGAGCAAGTGGCGGCTAAAAATTCCTTAGAGGCCGCACAAAAAGCGGTTTCTCAAAGTGGACGGCAGCCTAAAAAAACCAAAGCGACGAAAAAGAAGGCGTCTTTAGTGACGACTCCTGATCCAACGGATGATCAGTTAAATCTGAAATTGAAGTCCGAGTAAAGAAATAGATTGATAACGCCAAATAATAAAAAAAAGAACATAAAAGGATTGAAACCACATGACATTTAGATGCGGAACGATTGCCATAGTAGGACGCCCTAACGTTGGTAAGTCAACGCTATTGAATGCGCTTGTGGGGCAGAAGGTTAGTATTACTTCTCGTAAAGCGCAAACCACACGCCATCGTATTTTAGGTTTGCAGACCACTGACACGGCCCAATTTATCTTGGTCGATACACCGGGTTTTCAAACCAAGTACAACAATGCCATGAATAAGGTGATGAACCGCACGGTTAGAACTACCATGGCTGACGTTGATCTGATTTGTTTTGTGGTGGAGTCGGGGTACTGGAGTAAAGCGGATGAGCAGGTATTAGAGTTGTTGCCAAAAGATATACCGGTGGTCTTGCTCGCTAATAAATTAGATGTCTTTGCATCAAGAGCCGATGCACCAGAGGATCGTGATCAAAAGCTATTCACTTTCATGCGTGAAATGAGTGAGAAATTTGAATTCTCTGAAATCATTCCAATGACTGCCAAGAATGCTGAAGATGTGAAACGTTTATTAAGTTTCATGGAGCCGTACTTGCCAGAGCAAGAAGCCATTTACGATCCTGAAATGTTGACGGATCGTAGTGAGAAGTTTTTAGCTGCAGAAATTCTGCGCGAAAAGGTATTCCGTTACACAGGTGATGAGTTGCCTTATGCCAGTGCTGTTGTGATTGATGAATTCAAGATGGATGGCAAGATGCGCCGTATCGCTGCCACGATTCTTGTGGATCGTGAAAGTCATAAAGCCATGGTGATTGGTGAGAAAGGCGCTAAGCTTAAGCGCATTTCAACTGAAGCCCGTATTGATATGGAGAAGTTATTTGACGGTAAAGTTTTCTTAGAAACTTGGGTCAAGGTCAAGGGTGGATGGGCGGACGATCGAGTTATTCTGCGTGAGCAGGGTATCGAGTAACAGAGTCTAGTATGGCGACCCGTGTATCCGACGAGCCAGCCTTTGTGCTTCATAGTATTCCCTATAAAGAAACCAGCTTAATTCTGGATGTTTTTACGCGCTCTTATGGTCGCATGGCTTTAATTGCTAAAGGTGCGAAAAGACCTCATTCTGTTTTGCGCCCTGTCTTGCAAAGATTCCAGCCATTGGCTGTTTCTTGGAGTGGTAAAAGTGAGCTAAGGACCATGACCAAGGCGGAGTGGCTGGGTGGTGTGCCTCCTTTGGTGGGGGATGCCTTGTTGTGTGGCTTTTACCTTAATGAGCTCTTGGTTAAGTTCACCGCGCGCGAAGACTCCCATGAGGATCTTTACGACGAGTACTCCAAAACAGTTCATTTATTGGGCCAAGATCCAACTGATCTCGAACCTATTCTCAGACCATTTGAAATAACACTGCTAAAAGAAACAGGATTTGCGGCAGCCCTTGATCGTTGCATTGATAGCTACGATGGTTTTGAAGATGACGAGCATTATGTTTACCAACCTGAGCGTGGCATCCGCAAGCTTCAGGCGGATGATCCAGGTCATTGGCCGGTCATGACGGGTAAGCACTTACGCTGTATGAATGCACAAGACTACAGCGATAGAGATACCCTGACCCAAAGTAAATCCTTAACGCGTTTCATCCTTGGTTTGCATCTTCAAGATCAAGCCATGATGACTCGTCAGATTTTGATTGATTTGAAAAAGATCTAATTGGAGGCCGAGATGAAAAAAAACTCACAAGTCGAGAAGACAAAATTAAAATTCTGGGATTTCTTGAATTCCAATTCTATTCAAGGCGCTAACATGCAGGATCAAGCATCTTTAAAGACGGTTGTATTCTCCCCAATAGGGTCTCTTGGATTAGTTGCTCCTCAAAGAGGATTATTAAAGCGCCGTTCGATTATTGAACTTTGAACAAAGTATCTGTAGTTCTTTAAAATTAAAAATTATGGCAAACCAATTGCAACCTAAAAATATCATTGATCTAGGTATCAACATCGACCACGTCGCTACGCTTAGAAATGCGCGTGGTACCGTTTACCCTGATCCATTAAAAGCTGCTCAATTAGCAGAGCAATATGGCGCTGATTTAATTACTTTGCACTTAAGAGAAGATCGCCGGCATATCAAAGATGCTGATTTAATCGCTATGCGACCTTTGATTAAAACCCGTATGAATCTAGAGTGTGCCGTTACACAAGAAATGATTGATATTGCTTGTCAAGTTAAGCCTCATGACGTTTGTTTGGTGCCAGAAAAGCGCCAAGAAGTAACCACTGAAGGTGGCTTGGATGTGATTGGGCAATTTGATTTAATTAAGAAAGCCACTCAGCAACTTCTCCAAGCAGGCATCACTGTTTCTATTTTTATTGACCCCGATGAGAAGCAAATTGCAAAAGCCAAAGAGGCTGGTGCAACAGTCATTGAGTTACACACCGGTAAATATGCTGACACGAATGGTCAAGAGCAGTTGGCAGAACTGCAGCGCATTAAAAAAGCGGCTCAATTTGGTCAGTCCATCGGATTAAAGGTCAATGCAGGTCATGGCTTGCACGAGGGTAACGTTCAGCCTGTGGCTGAAATACTAGAAATAGCAGAATTGAATATTGGGCATGCAATTGTGGCTGAAGCTGTTTTCAAAGGCTGGCAAGCCGCTATTCAAGATATGAAAGCGCTTATGTTTTCTGCCAGAGAAAAAGCCATGAAAGCGCAGAAATGAAAGTGAACTCATGATCGCTGGTGTTGGTACAGACATCTTAAAGATGGATCGCTTAATTGCGAGCTATCAGCGTACTAATGGGCGTTTGGCAGAGCGTATCTTAGGCCCCGATGAAATGATGGTTTTTAAAGCTCGCTTGGCGCGTAACGAATCAAGAGGGATGGCTTATTTGGCGACTCGGTTTGCTGCAAAAGAAGCTTTTTCAAAAGCCATTGGTTTAGGTATGCGTAGCCCGATGTCTTGGCGTGTGATGCAAACACTCAATGATCCTAGTGGTAAACCGGTGGTTAAATGTTCCGGTGCGCTAGAGCAGTTCATGCAGGATAAGTTTTTCACAGCGCAGGTTAGTATCAGCGATGAAGTGGATATGGCCATTGCTTTTGTGGTGGTAACCTATGGAACGCCTGTGGTAACTGGCGTGACAGACTATAAAGATTTAGGCGGCTCTTAGCCAAAGAGAGCCAGGGCTAATTAAAGCAAATACAGAAATTAAATACTCATTAATTAATAAAAATTCAATCATGGCTAAAAATCCAGTATTCAAAGCAGGTCCCATCGTTCTTGATGTGGTTGGTAAAACCTTAAGCAAAGAAGATATTCGTCGTATAGCGCACCCTAAAACAGGTGGTGTTATTTTGTTTGGTCGAAATTATCAAGATCGCAAACAACTGACTGCTTTAACGAAGGCTATTAAAGCTGTGAGAGCGGACGTCATGATCAGTATTGATCATGAGGGTGGTCGTGTGCAACGCTGTCGCACGGATGGCTTTACACATTTACCAGCCATGAAAAAGTTAGGTGATATCTGGAGCAATTTTGGTAAAAAAGCGAGTGCAGAGCATGCGCTCTTGGCCATGAATGCTGCGACTTCCGTTGGCTTTGTATTGGCTAGCGAGTTAAGAGCTTGTGGTGTGGACTTCAGTTTCACACCGGTATTGGATTTAGATTTTGGTAGAAGTGGCGTGATTGGTGACCGTTCCTTCCATCGTGATCCTCAGATAGCTGCCACTTTGGCGAAGAGCTTGAACCATGGTTTGCAACTAGCGGGCATGTCCAACTGTGGCAAGCACTTCCCAGGTCATGGATGGGCTGAGGCAGATTCTCATATCGCCATTCCGGTTGATGAGCGATCACTACAGCAGATCATGCAAGATGATGCGAAGCCTTATGAGTATCTTGGTTTAGGTTTAGCCTCAGTTATGCCAGCGCATGTGATCTATCCTAAAGTTGATAAAAACCCAGCTGGTTTCTCAAAAGTTTGGTTACAAGATATTCTCAGAAAGCAGTTGCAGTTCACAGGAGTCATCTTTAGCGATGATTTATCGATGGAGGGTGCATCTGTAGCAGGTAGCGTGGTTAAAGGCGCTGAGATGGCTTTAAAAGCAGGCTGTGATCAAGTTTTGATTTGTAATCGCCCTGATTTGGCAGATCAATTGTTAAATGAATTGGTCTTCAATCAAAAGGCATTTGAGGTATCAAGAGCCCGCTTGCAAAAACTCATGCCAAGCTCGGCTGCGCTCAATTGGGATGATCTGCAAAATAGCCCTGATTATCAGCGAGCCATCGCCCAGTTGAAACAACTTAAGTTAATTACTGTTTAATTGAAGTAAAGATAGAGTTGATATATCTATTACCAAAAGGACACAAGATGAATTGGTGTGGCAAACAGAGTTTTAAAAAATTATGGTTGTTGAGGACTTTTTGCGGATTGTCTTTGTTTGCTCAGTTAAGCTTTTTGAATACGGCCTATGCGGCTCATCCTTTGGTGTCTGAAGATACTGGAACGCAGGGAGTGGGCGGCTATCAGATAGAAGTTAATGCAGATTGGTTAAAAGATGAGGGAGTTAAGAGTAGGGTAGCCACCGCTACGCTTACCAAAGGTGTATTGGAAAACTTAGATACTTTTATCAATCTACCTTATACGACTTCAGAGCCCAATGGTATTAATGATGTTAGCGTGGGTTTCAAGTGGCGATTCTTTGATGCTGACGGATTCTCTGTGGGTTTAAAACCGGAGTATCGATTTGCTTCAGGTGATCAAGAAAAGAGCTTGGGTGATGGGCGTTCAGGTGAGAGTCTAACTTTGATGACTCAGTATATGTGGGGAAGATTTACATGGCTTTTTAATGCGGGATTTGAGCATCATCGTTATTCAGATCCGGCAAAGAATGATGAGTCTCGCAAATATATTCAAAAATCATCCGTAGCTATGTTGTATGCCATTAATGATCAGTGGACAGCATTAATTGATTCGGGAGTGAAATCCCATGTAAGCAAGCAAGAAAAATCTGATCCCCAGTTTGTTGTTCTGGGTTTAATTCATCAAGTTAGCGATGATCTTGACTTGGATATTGGGTATAAAAAAGCATTGAATCATACTGACATAGATAAGCAGATTGGTATGGGTATGACTTACCGATTTAAGTAATGGTAAAGGCCTGGATAATTACCCAAGTCGTCATCTTTATCCATATTGGCGGCGTGTATTAGGCTAAACGGACTTTAGCCGTTAAGAACTCCTTATCGCCATGCTGGTCTTCAGCTAAGCGCAGAGCTTCTCTTTCAAACTCAATAATCCCAGAGTTAAGTCTTTGGCGGTCGAGTGAGATCACATAGGTCCACACCAGGCTGCGATCTTTTCTTTTAAATACGTCTACGATTTTTCTCATAATTGTCTCTTTTTATAGCTCAGCTAAGTTACCACTGAGTTGTTTCAAATTTACTACAAACTACTATATTTAGTTATTGGTGTTTCCCATACCCCTAGCTGTTGTATTGCTTACAAGAAATTTGTTATTTATCACACAAACAATATATAATTAAATATATTATTAAGGAATTAATTAATAAGTGTTTGTTAAACAAGGAGAAATAAAATATGAGTGATAAAAATAGCTCTAGTCATTTGAAGGCTGATCTCAGTCCAGGATGGAGTCCTTACCTAGCAGGTGCATTGGTTGGCGTGTTAGCCATCATCTCGGTGTATCTCACAACGACCTTATTGGGTAAATCAACGTATTTAGGCGCCTCAACAACGTTTGTTAGAGCTGCTGGATTTTTATTCCAAGGCATAGATCCAGCACATGTTGCTGAGAATGCGTATTACATGAAAGAGAAGATCAAAGTAGATTGGCAGTTCATGATCCTGATTGGTATTTTCTTTGGCGCATTGATTTCTTCTCTAACAGATAAGAGTTTCAAATTTGAAGGTGTACCGCCGATTTGGGAAAAAAGATTTGGATCTTCTGTAATGAAGCGTGCTGTGTTTTCATTCTTTGGCGGCATCATCGCCATGGTTGGTGCACGATTAGCGGATGGTTGTCCAAGTGGTCATGGTCTAAGCGGCATGATGCAGTTATCAGTTAGTGCTTTTGTAGCGTTAGCATTTTTCTTTGGTATCGGCGCACTAGTTGCTAACTTTATTTATAGAAAGGTTTAATCATGTCTACAGAACAAATTTTAGGTTTGATAACCGGTTTGGTATTTGGTTTCCTTTTACAAAAAGGTCGAGTGCTTCGTTACGATAAACAAGTTTCAGCGATGCTATTTAAAGACATGGCAATTTTGAAGTTCATGTTATCTGCCATCATCGTGGGTATGTTTGGCGTATTGGCTATGCACGATCTTGAAATCATCAAGCTTAGTCATAAAGCCATGAATGTGGGTGGCATTGTGATTGGTGGTGCTTTGTTTGGTATTGGTTGGGCGGTGATGGGCTTCTGTCCTGGTACTTCAGTGGGTGCTGTGGGTGAGGGTCGCTGGCACGCTATCTTTGGCGTGATCGGTATGATCGCTGGCGCTGCTGTATATGCTGAACTTTTCCCATTCTTTAAATCAACTGTTTTATCTTGGTCGGACTTTGGTAAGCTTGGTTTGCCAGAAGCCCTAGGTGTTAACCATTGGGTGGTAGCAGTTGTTTTCACCATCATCACATTGGTTATCTTTAGATGGTTTGAGAAAAAAGGTATTTAATTAATCATTATCAAATCGATCCGACTTGAATCAAGTTGGATCTCAAATTTAGGCCACTGGCATCTAACACGTCAGTGGCTTTTTCTTTTGTAAAAGAGGGGGTGAGTCAATCATCCATGCACCAGCTTGGTTCATCCAACATAGAGTTGGCCAGAAGTTATCCACAGAAACTGTTTATAACTGAGCAAGCTTTTTAGATAAATTCTCTGAATACAAGCCACTAGGTTGTTTGCTTAAAAAAGTAGCAGCACACTGATTTATTTTTTATTTCATAAATGAAAAAGATTAAAAAATAAAAAAGTAAATAACATGGAAACTAACTAATCAGAATCTAGGAAGAACTAAGAAAACTAGGAAATAAAAAACCACCCGAAGGTGGTTCTTTATATCAGACGATGATTGTCTTAATTAGTTAGCACGGCTACGGTATTCACCCGTACGTGTATCAATTTCAATCTTGTCGCCTTCAGTACAGAACAAAGGAACTTGAAGTTCGTAGCCTGTAGCAATCTTAGCGCTCTTTAAAACACGACCTGAGCTGGTGTCACCTTTAACCGCTGGCTCTGTGTACGTGATTTCACGAACAAGAATAGTTGGCAACTCAACAGATAATGCCTTGCCTTCGTAGAAAACAACTTCAACAGGCATGCCGTCTTCTAAGTAATGCAGTGCATCACCCATGTTGTCTTTTTCAACTTCGTACTGATTGAATTCCGTATCCATGAATGCATACATTGGATCAGCGAAGTAAGAATAAGTACATTCTTTGCGCTCCAAGATCACAACTTCAAATTTGTCGTCAGCTTTGAAAATGCCTTCGTTAGGCGCTTCAGTGATGAGGTTCTTGAACTTCATCTTCACAACAGAAGAGTTACGGCCTGAACGGCTGTATTCTGCTTTTTGAACAACCAAGGGTTGGCCATTCAACATAACTACGTTACCTACGCGGATTTCTTGAGCAGTTTTCATCGCGATATTTCCTGAGATTTCACAAAGTCTAAGATTTTACCCTCTAAATGCCCTAAAGCTCTCAACTTCTCTGACCAAGATGCAGAATGTTGCGTCCATTCGGCCATCAAAGCCCACCATTGATGGGGTTCTGACCATTTCATAGCGGCTTTTCCTTGTGATATCAAGGCGCTAGACCCGCCCTTCCAGTAAAGGTCTAAAAAAGCATCCAGTTTAATTTCATGAGCTCCATCGGATTGAGGATAAATATCCCAAATAAAAGGTTGACCTGCCCACTGCGCTCTAACAAACGAATCTTCACCACGGACCAAATTCAGGTCGCAGCGTGACAAAAGCCAGTCATAGTCCTCTTGAGGAATAAAAGGCAATTGAATGAACCTTAATGGGGAACCTTTTAGTGATTGAATCAACTCAACAGAAATATTTTGATTGGCACAGACATAAATATCTATTAACTCACCAGAATTATGGGCGGCCATTGCCAAACTCTTAAGCCAGTTTTCCAATGGAGCATGGCTGTAGTTAAAAATAGAGACTCGACGCACTGTCGGATAAGAAGCCTCGAGGCGATCATCCCAGTATGGCGCTAGTGATATTGGAACGTCTCTTGCAGTCACATTGTCCCAGTCTCCCAAAGTCACGCCACCAGTTTTTTCCGTGAAGCCTGGAAAATAAAAAAACTTACTTAGATTGTTATTCTGGGGCGATGGCATCAAATGCATCTCATCTGCCCAGGGCTCGGCTGTGAGGTACTCTAAATTGATCCAAAGGGGCTTAGCTGATCCTTGGGAACCCTCAAGACACATGGCATCCAGATAGTTTTTGGGGATATGACAAGCAAAGGCTTCGATGACCACATCACCTATAAGATCGGTAGGCTTGGTATTGCCTAGATCTTCGAGGTAACTCCAAGGTAAGACCTCGATGCCTAAAGCTGCTCCAGTTTTAATGGCGTCACCGTGGGCAATTTTGTCTAAAACTTTTAAATCATCGCAAAATAATCGAATGCGGATATCATCTCTCTTAGACAAACTTCTAGCTAGACGCCAGCAAACGCCAGCATCACCATAGTTATCCACGATTTGACAAAAAATATCCCAGCGCATGTCGAATAAGACTCCCGAAGCCCTCATTGATGAAGTAAAAAAATTACCAGGTTTACCTGGTGTTTATCGCTTTTTTGATGAAGCAGGACAGATCTTATACGTTGGCAAAGCCAAAGACCTAAAAAAACGCGTCAGTAGCTATTTTCAACGAAATCTTTCATCCCCACGGATTGAAAGAATGGTAACCAGGATTGTTTCATTGCAAACAACGGTGACCCGGACAGAAACAGAAGCTCTTTTATTAGAAAACAACCTGATTAAAGAGTTGGCCCCACCATTTAATATCTTATTTAGAGATGACAAGTCGTATCCGTACTTGATGCTTTCAGGTCATGACTTCCCGCGCTTGGCTTATTACCGTGGGCGAGTGGATAAAAGGCACCAATACTTTGGACCTTTTCCTAATTCTTGGGCGGTGCGCAACAGTATTCAAATACTGCAAAAAGTATTTCAAATAAGAACGTGTGAAGATACTGTTTTTAAAAACAGAAGCAGACCTTGTTTATTGCATCAGATTCATCGTTGCAGTGCACCTTGTGTGGGTAATATCTCAGAAAAAAACTATGCTCAAGATCTGAGTAAAGCCATGAAGTTTTTGGAAGGGGATCATGCCAGCGTGATGTCCGATTTTGAAAAAGCCATGTTCACCCACAGTGAGAACATGGAGTTTGAACAAGCCGCTATGATGCGGGATCGCATTGCGGATTTATCACAAGTGCTACAGCAACAGTCGATGGATACGGTGGCTGAAGGCGAGGGGGATGTCGATATCCTAGCTATTGCCATGAAGGGTGGCTCTGCGTGCATTAACTTGGCAATGGTGAGAGGTGGTCGACATTTGGGCGATCGGGCTTACTTCCCCAAAATGGGGCGCTTTAAAGAAGACGCCATGCCTGATAGCGATGAGGTCATGAATGCTTTCATTACTCAGCATTATCTGAGCGACGATGCGGAAGCTCTGAAGCTTATCCCGAAGGTGTTGGTCATTCAAGACTTTAAAGACACACCTGAGAATCAAGAGTTGCAAAACCTACTTAATGACAGGGCGACGCAGGCACTTCAATCGAACCCCAACACCCAACACAAAACTAGAAAAGTGCAGATCCTCAAGCAACCTCAAGGGCAGAGAAAGCATTGGTTGATGATGGCTCAGAATAATGCGGAGTTGGCCTTAACGAAGCGTTTGACTGAGGCAGGTGGGCAAGAGGCTAGAACGAGATCGTTGATTGAAGTCTTGAATCTTGATATTGAAAATGCCGAAGATCTCCGAGTGGAATGTTTTGATATTAGCCATACATCGGGTGAGGCAACTCAGGCCAGTTGTGTGGTGTATCAAAAACACGATATGCAAAATTCAGAATACCGTCGATTCAATATTAATGACATTATTCCTGGTGATGACTATGCCGCCATGCGCCAAGTTTTGCATCGTCGTTACGCCAATTTTCAAGAAATCCCAACGGAAAAGCAGCCGCACATTGTGCTGGTGGATGGTGGCAAAGGCCAAGTGCAAATGGCCAAGGATGTCTTTGATGAATTGGGCTTAGATATCCATATGATTGTGGGTATCGCCAAAGGCGAAGGTCGTAAGGTGGGGTTAGAAACACTCCTGTTTGCCGATCAAAGAGAACCTCTGGTTTTGGGTCTTGAGAGTCCTGCACTTCTCCTCACTGCTCAGATCCGAGATGAGGCTCATCGATTTGCCATTACAGGCATGAGAGCCAAGCGCCAAAAAACCAGAAACGTTTCTCGTTTAGAAGAGATTGAAGGTATTGGCGCTAAGCGACGACAGAAACTATTGGCCCGATTTGGCGGTCTTAAGGGCGTGACCAGCGCTACTGTTGAGGAGCTTCAGCAAGTTGAGGGGATCTCCAAAGCTTTGGCTGAGCAGATCTATAAACAACTGCACTAAAAAATAAACGCTGAGTAAGCACCTAAGTGCTTTTATTAGTTAGAAATTCCTTTATCCTTGTCGCATGCCTTTTAATTTACCCATATTTCTCACTTGGTTAAGAGTTGCCACGATTCCTTTGGTCGTTGGTATCTTTTATTTGCCGGAGTCATGGTTAAGTATTCAAGATAAAAATCTCTGGGCAACTATCTTCTTTGTAGGCGCTGCAGTAACCGATTGGTTAGACGGTTACCTGGCACGTAAATGGGGTCAGGTTTCTGCATTTGGCGCCTTTTTAGACCCTGTGGCGGACAAGCTCATGGTGGCTGCAGCCTTATTGGTACTTCTTCATTTTGATCGGGTGGGTGTTTGGATAGCACTCATCATTATTGGTCGAGAGATCACCATTTCAGCATTAAGAGAGTGGATGGCTCAAATTGGCGCATCAAGAAGTGTGGCGGTGCATTTTGTGGGCAAGTTGAAAACTGCTGCGCAATTAATTGCGATTCCTTTCTTGCTCTTTAATGACACCTTATTTGGACTATTTCACACCAGCTTGATTGGTAAGCCATTGATTTGGGTTGCGGCTGGATTAACCGTCTGGTCGATGTTCTATTACCTCCAAAAGGCTTGGCCGATGATCAAGGCTAAGACTGAGGTGGGGCGCTAAAAAGTTAAACAAAATCAGGGCTTAAGCAAAAACAAGAACTTTGTAGTAACCTAGGCTTCTGAAAGCACTTAAGTTGTTGATTTGGTCTGATTATTTGACATAAGCTGAAAATGTGTTAAATTATTGGTCTTGTTGTTATGCGGGATTAGCTCAGTTGGTAGAGCGATACCTTGCCAAGGTATAGGTCGAGAGTTCGAGCCTCTTATCCCGCTCCAAATTACGAGGGAAGCTTAACCAGCTTCCCTTTTTAATTTCACACAACACATCCCTGGCGGGATGGCAGAGTGGTTATGCAGCGGCCTGCAAAGCCGTGTACCCCAGTTCGATTCTGGGTTCCGCCTCCAAATACTTATTCATTTCCAGTAAGGTTTTTCTCTTAATTGACGGATGGTTATACCGTCTTCCGAACCGCCAAGACTATTGGTCTATATGGCGGTAACTGTCATATCCATCATCTCTACTATCTAGTCCGCTTAGGGGATGTTGAACTCTTTATGAATTGTTAATTTAACTGATCAATTAATTAATTCTCGAGGGTAATCATGAATCATCCAGATATTGTTAGTTCTCAAATTTACACAGATCCTGATTTGTTGCATGAAAGATATACGGAGATGCGTCGAAATTCTCCGATTACCTATATCGAACATTCAACATACCGACCATTTTGGGCGCTAGTGACTCACAAAGACATCTCCGAAATTGCAAAGCAAAATGATTTATTCATAAGCTCTCCGAGGTTAACGTTGGTTCCTAAGGCGGTTGAAGATTATTTAGCAAGCACTGGACGTGGGAGAGATGGATCAGTTAGAACAATCATAGATATGGATGAGCCTGATCATAGGAATTACAGAAATATTACTCAAAGTTGGTTTTTGGGGCCAGGGGTTGCGAAGTTTGAGGCTAGAGTTCAATCTATTGCCAAGCGCTATGTGAATCGTATGGCAGAACTTGGAACAGAGTGTGATTTTGCTAGTGATATTGCAAATTGGTATCCATTGCATGTCATTATGAGTATCTTGGGTTTGCCTGAGGAAGATGCCCCTTTTATATTAAGAAGTACGCAAGCAATGCTTGCTGCAAGTGATCCAGAGTTGCAGCAAGATCAGAGTCAATATGGAACTGCTGAATTTGAGAAACTTTTTGAATATTTGGGAACTATTGTTGAAAAACGCCGCAGAGAGCCCACTGATGATTTGGGCAGCGTAATTGCTAATGGACTAGTGAATGGTCAAGCTATGGGTATGCTTGAAACTCTTTCCTATTTAATGTTGGCATCAACAGCTGGTCATGAGACAACAAGTTCATCTATTGGTGGCGGGCTATTGGCGTTAATTCAAAATCCTGATGTTGAAAAGGCTACTAGACAAAATCCAGATCTTTGGAATACTGGTGCAGATGAGGTTGTAAGATGGGTATCGCCTATAAGGCATTTCATGAGAACGGCTACTCGTGACTATGCTATTGAGGATAAAGTTATTAAAGCAGGTGATTCGGTGGCAATGTTTTATTTATCAGCGAATCGTGATGAGGCTGTATTTGATAAGCCATTTGAATTCAATCCAGCAAGAACTCCTAATAGGCACTTAGGTTTTGGTGTTGGGGCTCATTTTTGTCTCGGAAGACTTCTTGCACTTACTGAAATAAGGACGTTAATGCGAGAGTTGCAATCCCGAGTCTCTAACATCCAATTGACTGGTGACCCTAAATGGGTGCAAAGTAATTTTGTTGGGGCTCTTAAGCATCTTCCAATTCAATATAAGATGATTTGATCATGAAATTTATTTTGCTAACAATTGGGGCCTTATGGTTTGCCCCCATTTCATTAGTTTATGGCCAGCCCACACAAGATGCTCGCCAGCGTTTTGTTGAGGTTATCAACGAAAAACAGGCGCTGCACATTGGAACTTTGGCGTATGTATGGGGTTACCCTATGGTTGATATGTCTAAGCAAATGCACAATGAAACTCATAAGACATCGGCCAATCAGCCTGTTGCTGCTCCAATAAATCATTTTTTTATCAATGAAAATTTAATAACACCAACGACAGCGGGCGAGCTACGCGCACCTAACAACGACACTTTATATTTTAGTGGTTGGTTTGATTTATCTAAGGAGCCTATTGTTATAACTGCACCTGACACACGGGATCGCTACTATACCCTTGCGGTTACAGATTTTTTTAATGAGGTGACGCATTTGGGTCGGAGAACCACTGGAACTAAAGCGCAACTTTTTGCGCTCATTGGTCCGACTTGGAAAGGAACTCTTCCCAAGAATGTTAGACCTGTGAAAATGGCTACTAAAAATGTTTGGATTTTAGGGCGTTTAGCCGTTGGAGGTGAGCATGACCTTCAAGATGCTCGTGCACAACTTAGAGGCTTTAAGGCTGCACCTTTATCTCAATGGTTGGCGAAAAAAGCTGTGCAAGAGACTCTAGTTGTTCAAGAGGCTGTTAAGTCAAACCCTATGGCAAGTATAGAGTTTTTCAAGATACTCAATATTTGGTTGAAGAACAATACCCCCAGAGCAGGGGAAGAGGCTATGGTTCGCATGTTTGATCAAATTGGGTTTGGTCCTAATTCTGAGTTCGATCCTGAAAAGATTAATCCATCAGTGCGCAAAGGCTTGGAAGGTGCTTTAGCTGAGGGCCAAGCTTTACTTAGAGCTAGCTCCCAGCAACCTCTTCCTGATGTACGGAATGGTTGGATTTTCCCATTGGGCCTTGCTGATTATGGTGAGAACTACTTAATGCGCGCAGCAGTTGTGTATGGTGGATATGCCAATCGTCCAGAAGAAACGGTTTATGCGGCAAGAACAGTAGATGATTCTGGCCAGCTTATGACCGGCGCTAGTCGTTATCAAATTCGTTTTCCTAAAGGTGCTCTCCCACCAGTAGGAGCCTTCTGGTCAATTACTGCATATGATTTAAAAACGTTTACTCTGATTGAAAATTCTATTAATCGTTTTTCTATTGGTGATAGAACGCCTGAATTGGTTTATGAGGCAGATGGATCTCTACTTTTACAGTTTTCTAAAAATCCGCCTGCTAATGGAAAAAATTGGCTACCAGTTGGTGATGCCCCATTTTCATTAGTTGTAAGAATGTATGAGCCTGCTCAGCCAATCTTAAATGGCCAATATAAATTACCAAAGCTAGAAAAGATTGATTGAGCGCACTTTTTTCATTTTTCAATTAGTGGCTCTATTAATCTAATAGAGCCACGTTCTTATGTGCGCTACTCAAGGCAATATATTAGACATGTTGGCCAACTGATTGGCGGTGATCACAATTTTTTCTTGGGATCTGGGTGGATGCCAAGCAGAGCTTATTAACCAAGTGCAAATAATTATGAGAAGTTAAGTAGATATTTAGCTATTGGTTTTTATTTGTTTTATATTAGTACTTTTATATATGGCAAATAAAAGTGTCTAAGAATTCTGGAATTGCAACTGTTAAGTTAGATTTAAAGAAAAAGCGTGGCAGGCCTCTAAACACAATTTCGCATGGAGAAATGTTTCGCCTCATACTAGATGCTGCCATTGAATGCTTTGCTGCTGGTGGGTATGTAGGAACTTCTAATCGAGATATAGCCAAGCGTGCCGGTGTGACTAGTGGTTTGCTTTATCACTATTTTGATTCGAAAGCTGCGCTATTTCACGAGGCTTTAAAAGATGTTAATTCCAAGTTGCTCGAAGTATTTAAAGAGGCATCTACATTAAATTACGATGCCACTGTTCTCGAACAGCTGATTCTAGGGTCTAAGGGAGCATTGCGGCTGACTAAAAAAAATCCATCAATTGTATTGTTTGCAGGTCATGCGGATGCAGAAATTCAGCGCCACCCTGAGTTAACTTTAACCAAAAATATTGGACAGGATGAGTTTAAGAAATTCTTTTCCGAGTTATTAACTCTTGCTAAGAAAAGAGGGGAGCTGGATAAGAATATTAAAGTGGAGGCTGGCGTTCGAGTTCTTGCAGGGTTTATGACAAGATTGGCATCTATTGGAAGTGGTGGGGAATCAGGTTTTAAGGAGTTGTCTGAGAATCTTACGGTTTTTGAATCTATGCTTCGGGGAAATTTTTTGAGGTAATTTCATATTAAATAACTAAGATTTCTTAGGCCGAGTGACACCATCCATATAGATGAGTGGGTTAGGATATGTAGCATTTGATAAAGGTATATATTTGTCCAGGCTAGCCACTTCATATTTCGGACCTTTTCTTTTAATCCGGCAGAGTTAGTGGTGGGAGCTAAGCCACTAATTGGCCTAAAAAGCACACATCAGCTGGCGCTCAAACTTGTAGATGGAACTTATCTTACAATCCAAAACTACTTAGTCTCAATTCTTCTCATATCAAAGGTATTGAATGCGTGTTGCTTTAATTACTGGCGCACAAATGGCAAAGCCAGATCCAGAGTCCTATCTCCTAATAGAGGAGTTACATAAGCTAGGCATTTCATCTGAACTGGTTTCTTGGCGAGCATCTTTGGATTGGTCTTCGTTTGATTTAGTGGTCATTCGAACTCCGTGGGACTATTTTTTACATTTAGAAGAATTTCTATCTTGGGTTGAAGCTGTTGAGCAGGTTACAAGGGTTCTGAATTCAAGTCGTATTCTGAGGTGGAATAGCCATAAAAAATATCTAAAAGAATTATCTGGGTTGGGTGTTCCAACAGTACCAACGGTGTGGGTAGACAGGCATCAAGCTTGTGAGGGCTTAATGGACTCATTAGAGTGGCCTATCGTGGTTGTGAAGCCAGCCGTTTCCATCGGTGCTATTGGTGCTTTGAAAGGGCAAGCCCAAGATGCTCAAGTCCAAGAACATCTGAAGCAAGAGCTCGTAAAAGGTGATGTCATGATCCAACCTTTTTTAGAAAGCGTTGCTGATTTTGGTGAATTGTCATTAATTTATTTCAGCGGCATTTATTCACACGCTATTCTGAAAAAACCTCAAAAAGGTGATTACAGAGTTCAAGATGCTTATGGCGGAACTAATTCCTTGGTTCAAGCAGATGTGCAGGCACAACAAATTGGTAACCAAGTCTTGAGTTATCTGCCTGATTTTTCTCTTTATGCCAGAGTTGATTTGGTCAAATATCAAAACCAATGGTTATTGATGGAGCTTGAGGCAATTGAACCAGAGCTGTTCTTGCCGATTGCCCCGCAGGCTTCCATGAGATTTGCTGCAGCCATTCAATTTCATATCAATAGATGATTAAACAGCGTCATGATGCCATCTAAAAATTCTGACTTAATTGGTTTATTAACGACCCATTGGGCTTTAATTGCTAAAGCATATGATGAGTCGCTCAGTGGTTCTCAATTAGGAGAGTTTCCAGTCGAAACTCTCAAAATGCTGGCTGATATAGGTGTTTTAGATCTGATGTGGATTAATACCAGTCATGATTTCTCAGCTACGATGAGAAATCTATTAGAAGGTAAAAAAGCAATTGATTTGAATCCCGATGAAGTAGAGCAGTTAATAGACCAACTGAATAAGCAATCCAATCATTGGTTCACTCGGTCCATTCAGTGTAATTGGAAGTAAGTCACTGGTAGCATTGGAAAGCTTATTTCTTTCCTTGACGAAGTTCTTTGGCAGTTCTAATAATCAGTTCTCTGAGCCACTCGGCATCCTCCCACTGGTCTGCTGGAATCAGGAAATAAGGTTTAGCGCCTGGATAAGGGAATCCAATTAATTCTTTAATCAATAACTGCTTATTCGTTTCCGTGGGCTTGATAAATAATTGATCGCTACAAACAAATGCAATTGGTAAGCCATCAACATACAAACAGTACTCGCCAAACATTCGCTTAGTTGAGACGCCATGCAAGCTAGCAAGCTGATCTTTTAAATAATCAATCGTATTTTTTGAAGTTGACATGACTGGCAGTTGCTTTCCTAATTGATTCTTGATTGTAGGTGTGTAAATAACAAAAAATTGATTTGGCTCAAATAACAGCACTAGGGAAACTACTAGGTACCTCTAGATACGCTCCCCAACCATTTTTAAACTAACTAAGTACTTGATCAAAATGATTGAGTCATTTTTTTGGAGAGAAATATGGCGATTACAGGAGTTTTAAGACCTGGGCATGCACAGTTGCGTGTACTGGATTTGGACGAGTCAGTCCATTTTTATACGAATGTCATGGGCTTAAAAGAAACCGGAAGAGATAAAGCTGGGCGTGTTTACTTTAAGTGCTGGGATGAGCGTGACCACAATAGCTTCATCATTAAAAAATCCGATAAAGCGGGTTTGGATTGTTTTGCTTTTAAAGTCCAAAATAAAAAAATATTAGACCAGTATGCATCTGACTTAAAAAACTATGGGGTAGTTACTGAAAGAATCCCGGCGGGTGAAATGCTTGAAACGGGTGAGCGCATTCGCTTTAAGATTCCAACGGGTCATACCATTGAAATTTATGCTGAAAAGACATCAGTAGGTAATGGCTTAGGTGATTTCAATCCAGAAGCTTGGGTTCCTGACTTAAAAGGTATTGCTCCTCTTCGAATGGATCATGCGCTTCTTTATGGAGGTGATATTGATGGCTCCAGAAAGTTATTTGAAGAAATTTTTGGTTTTGTGCTGGTTGAGCGTGTGAAGATGGAAGATGGCAAAACTGATTTAGCAACTTGGTTGACATGCTCGAATAAAGCGCATGATATTGCTATGGTTCGTCATGGAGAAGATGACAAGCTTCATCATGTTTCTTTTCTGTTGGAAAGCTGGGAGCAAGTATTAAGAGCAGCTGACATTATGACGATGAATCGCGTGTCCATCGATATTGGTCCGACTAGACACGGGGTTACTCGAGGCACAACTATCTACTTCTTTGACCCATCAGGTAATCGTTTGGAAACCTTTTGTGGGGGGTACCAATGGTATCCAGATATGAATCCAATTACATGGACTTGGGATGAGGTAGGAAGAGGTATTTTCTATCACGATCGTAAATTAAATGAAGCATTCTTAAGTGTGATCACCTAAAAACAGAGTTGAGAAATAGTCGTGTATAGCGGCTATTTCTCGATCAACTCATGAGGTGCTTAAGTCAAGAAATCAGGGTTATGACGGTAATAGTGGGGCTGGAGCCGAGTCGTTTTTTATGACGATTCTGGTGAATCTTTGATTTGAAGGCAGCCAATAGCCATGGCCACTAAATTATCAAGTAATGCTTCGGTTTCAAGTTGAGAGGGGAGATCCTCTAATATTGACCGAATAACACTGCGTAAACCCTGACCGATTAAATACGCTGCTAAATCAGGGTGGGGTGTGGTGATCTCATTTTTATGCATCTCCAATAAGGGTAACCACGTGCCATCTATAAACTCTTTTGTTGTCTTATAGGGACTTCGCCACATTCCGAGATGAAGTGCAGCATGGTATTTCAAATGGAAAGCTTGATTGAGTTTGGAGAGTCGTAATTCAACTCTAATAATATTAGCAATGATTTCTCGCAGGGAGCTTTTGAGGGGTAGGCCCACCAGCTTTTCACGCATTAGTAAAAGGCGATTAGCCTCCTCATCAAGAGCACGTTCATAAAGCATGCCAATAATGGCCTCTTTATTAGGGAAATACTGATAAATCGACCCAACTGCAGCTCCTGAAACCTCAGCGATGCGTGAAACTGTTAGGGCTTCTTCTCCGCCTTCATCCAAAATACGCAGGCAGGCTTGTTCAACAGCATCCACCAGAGCTCGAGACCTGGATTGGTTTGGGCGCTTGCGAAGTGTTGGAAGTTTGCTGTGCAAATCTTCTTTTGATGCGAATGAGGAATGACGATTTTTTTGCATGAAATACGAGTGCTAATGATCCATTTCGGAATAAAAGTTAAATTTACCAATTAAATCATTGAATTAGACTGATTTTCAGCTTGTTATAAAAGCGACTATCCGATTTATTTTCACTTACATATACTTTATTTGTAACTTATTCTAAGAGCTTAGTGTGGACCTTAAGGCCATGTCAAGCTGTAAAAAATGAGTAACAAATATAAATTGATTGCGTCAATATAGTGCTACTTCAAACTAGCGCCAATGTTTTTAATGGGTCAAGTACTTTAAGACCTTAAATAATAATTATGTGAGGAAAAATTTATGACTAAGTCTTTTACAGTAAAGCCTCTTGGCCCAGCAATTGGTGCTGAAGTCCTAGATTTAAATCTTGATAGGATATTTGATCAAGAAACCCTGGCGGATCTTGACGCTACTCTTGTTAAACATGAGACCATTCTTTTGCGTGTGCCTGATTTAACGCTAGAACAACATCTTGCAATCTCTGACTATTTTGGCGAGGCTGAAGTTCATACGTTTTACCCAAATCTAGGCAAAGGTTTTGAGAAGATTACCTTGATTGACTCTAAGCTGGGCGATCGTGCTGATATGTGGCACCATGATGAGAGCTTTTTAGCAAGCCCACCGATTATTACAATGACGCAAGCTAAGATTTTGCCGCCATTTGGTGGTGATACATGTTGGATCAGTATGACTTCAGCATATGATGCATTGTCTGAACCGATGAAAAACTATCTTGAGGGACTTTCTGCTTGGCATGATATGAATGGACCTATGACTACTGCATTGCGTCAGAATGTTGTTACTCATGATCGTTATCTTGAGGTGATTAATATGTCAAAGCGCCATTTGCATAAATTAGTCAAAACTCACCCGGTTACTGGACGAAAGGCGCTTTATTTAAGTCCAACATACACAACGCATATTGATGGTTTGGCTCCTGCAGAAAGTGATGCAATTCTGTCCTATCTTCATGCACATTGCCAGCACATTAAATTTGTCTTTAGACACCGTTGGAGTGTTGGAGATATGGTGATTTGGGATAACAGAAGTGTTATTCACCATGCCATTTTAGATTACCAGCCACATCAAAGACGGATGCATCGCGCATCAGTTTTTGACCGATCTGCAATTAAAAAATAATTGATTTCAAATCTTGAATTAAGAATATCCAAAGGATAAAAATGAATAATGATCTAAATGTAGAGTTATTGAAGAAATATGCTCCAAAACCAGGTCGATCACCATTGCTTCCAACGCTTACACCGCGCCAGCAACTGGCATTGTTATGCCGTGTGCTGCACCGTGAGGGTTATAACGATCACATTGCTGGCCACATTACTGTTAAGCAACCTGATGGCACCTATTTTGCAAATCCTTGGGAGCTGACCTGGGCTGAGGTAACAGCTTCTGACATTTTGCATTTAGACGAAAATGGCAAGATCATCGAAGGTGAGTGGAATATTACTCCGGCGATTAATCTGCATATAGATGTCCATTCTGCAAGACATGATGTATCTGTTGTCATTCACAATCATCCTTCTTGGGGTTCTGTGTGGTCTGCGGTAGGAAGAGTTCCGCCAATATATGATCAAACATCAGCGATGGTTGATTCTGACCCTGTCTACTATGATGAGTATCGAGGTACTGTTGAAGATGGCGCGGCCGGGCGAGCTGCTGCTAATGCTCTTGGTCAAGAAAAATGGGCGTTGCTAGCTAATCATGGTGTCTTAATTGTGGCAAAAAATATTCGTCAAGCACATTTAAGAGCTATCACGCTGGAGTGGCGTTGCAAAATGGCTTGGCGTGTCGAATCGTTGGGTGGTGGTACGCCACTTCCAGCATCCGTTGCTACTGAGACAGGTCGACGAACTGATGAAAATGGTTTCCCATTCCTTTGGGAAGCAATGGCTCGCGATGAAATCCGTCGAGACCCTAGCGTCCTAGAGTAAAGACTTTTTCTTTAGGCGATTATTTTTTGAAATGCATTGATCAGTGCATTAGACGATTGAGCGCCTTGTAAAAGATATTCTTTATTCACAATCATGGTTGGTACTGAATGTATCCCCATGGTTGTGAATTTATTCTCTTCTTGTTTTACATCATCTGTAAACTCAACCCCAGATAAGATCTCTTGAGCTCTAATGGGGTCAAGTCCAGCTCTAACTACAGCATCAAGAATGACTTGCTCATCATCAAGACTGGCGCCTAAGCAAAAATAAGTAGTGAGTAACTCTGTTTTGAGAGCAGCTTGCTTAGAAAGATCTAGCTCATGAGCCGCCCAAAATAACAACCTATGAGCATTAAAAGTGTTGTAAACCCTTTTTCTACCATTGGGGTCGAAATTAAAACCCACTTCAGCTGCTCTAGCTCGAATTTGGATCTGATTGGCTTTAACTTGCTCGAGGCTCAAGCCATATTTTTCTGTGAGATGCTCCATGGCATCCTGACCGCCAAGCGGCATATGAGGATTCAGTTCAAATGCTCTAAAGTGAACTTCAAAGTCAGCCTTATCGGCAAACTCGACCATAGCCTTATTCAGGTTGCCTAAGCCAACTGCACACCAAGGGCAGGCCACATCCGACACAAAATCAATTTTTATCAAGGGTTTCATCATTGCATTCTAATCCCAGGGAATTCAATCACCAATCAATTAAATACCTAAATGGAGAGTAGGTCTTTCCAAGTGGTAGCCGCCCAAGTTTTCTGTAAAGCATTAGTATGTATCTACTCAGATATCTAAAGGAAAACCATGAACACATTTGAAGCCATCCGTGAACGTCGAGCTATTAAGCATTTTGATCCAGCTCATCAATTCACTAAAGAAGAATTTGATCAATTAATTGATTTGGCGATGTTGTCACCATCCTCATTTAATATCCAACACTGGCGTTTGGTCAATGTGACCGATAAAGCTTTAAGAGCACAACTTCGTGCGGCGGCTAATGATCAAGCCCAAGTTACCGATGCATCTTTGTTATTTGTAATCGCGGTAGATATTAAAGCTTGGGATAAAGATCCGGCTCGTTATTGGGTCAACGCACCCAAAGCTGCCCAAGATATTTTGGTACCTTGGATTAATCCTTTTTATTCAGGTAATGAACAACTGCAACGCGACGAGGCTATGCGATCTGCAGGCATCATTTTGCAAACCATGATGCTCTCTGCTAAAGCCATGGGTTATGACTCCTGCCCGATGGTTGGTTTTGACTTTAATAAAGTATCTGAACTTATTCAGTTGCCAAGTGGTCATGCTGTCGCAGCAATGCTAGTAGTGGGCAAAGCAACGCAAGCCGCTTGGCCGAAGCCTGGTTTTATTTCTAAATCTGAGATGGTGATTGAAAATCATTTTTAATGAATCAAGATAGAGCAAGCAAACAGCTAAGAAAAAATAAATGCGGGAGATCCAAGGATCACCGCATTTTTATTAAATGTAGTTGTTCATCCATCAATTAGAAATCACTATCAAAAACATCAATGAGCCAGCAGTCCAACCTTGAGATACGAGTTGTTAAAAGTATCACTGCTATTTCCGAGGATGATTGGAATCGTATCCTGCCGAAGGATGCTGGCCCATTTCTGCAACATGCTTTTTTAGCTTTATTAGAAGAGACGGGCTGTGTTTCTATTGATACAGGCTGGGAGCCATCTCACTTAGCGCTGTATTCAACAACGGATGACGAGCTCTTGGGTGTCATGCCTCTCTATCTCAAGACGCATTCCTATGGTGAATATGTCTTTGATTGGTCTTGGGCAGAGGCCTATGCCATGAATGGTCTGAACTATTACCCCAAGGCTTTATCGGCGATACCTTTCACGCCAGCGACAGGATCTCGCTTATTGGCCTCATCCAAAGAGCATCAAGAATACTTAATCAATGGCTTATTGCAGTTTTTGACTCAATTCAATATCTCATCTGCCCATGTGCTGTTTCCAAGTTCAATTGACACTCAATTAATGGAACAGTCAAAATTTCTGCGAAGAGAGGCGATTCAGTTTCATTGGCAGAATCAACAATTTGATAATTTTGATCAATTCTTAGCCACTCTCACCATGAAGAGGCGCAAGAACATCAAGCGAGAGCGTCAGCAGGTACGGGATGCCGGGATTACTTTTTTGCAAGTGCCTGGTGAGCAGATGACAGAAGAACTGGTGCTTTTTTTCTATCGTTGTTACGCTGCGACTTATCACGAGCGTCAATCGACGCCATATCTCAATCAACTGTTTTTCCAAAAATGGGTTCAGGCTATGCCTGAATCTTTGCACTTCATCATTGCCAAGCGTGCTGATCAACCCATTGCTGCTGCATTATTGGTGGTGGATAAAGAGCATAAAAAAGCATACGGTCGTTACTGGGGTGCGCTGGAGCATCACTCGTGCCTTCATTTTGAAACTGCTTTCTACCAATCTATTGAGTACTGCATCTCAAGCGGCATTGAAATTTTAGAGGGAGGCGCTCAAGGGGAGCATAAGATGGCCAGGGGTTTCATGCCCAAGATCGTTTGCTCGTATCACTATCTGACAAACCCATCCTTTGCAGATGCAGTAGAGCGATTCTTAGAACGGGAGCGCCTAGGTATCTCCGCCTACCGGGATGATCTGGCTGAGCGTACTCCCTTAAGGGAATAGGCGGATAAGTGAATTTATTGACATTATTTATTTGGAAATATTTTTTAGTTTAATAATCTATTATTATTAAACTAATCAATCATGACTGAAACTGGACTATGACTATCTCTACTTTGATCAAATATATATTCTTAGCATTTATGTCTGTGACTTTTGTTGGTTGCGCCACAATGTCGCCTCAAAAGGTTACTCAGCGTCTTGATGCTATGAACGACTTCGAGTTATGTCTAGCCGTTGATGCCGGCATGGATAAAACAACATCTGAGCTTGATCCATTAATTATTTCTGGGGCTAAAGAAATAATCGCTCAAAAAAAATTAGATTGCACTTTGAAGAGAGAGGAAATTATTAGATTTTTGGTGATCTCTCTTCGTGATGAAGAGAGAAGAAATGCTGATATGCGTATGCGAGTAGGTATTGGTATCAGGGGTGGTTGGTAAGAATTTGAGTCATTCTTAAATTTCCTTAAGAATGACTCGCGCCATCAATCAACTCTGGTGTCACCAGACGAATCCTCTGGTCAACGTAATAGCCACCGTACTCTGTATATCTTAGGTACATTTGTGTGCATTTCTGACACTGGTACAGATCGCATTTATTGTAGGGATGGAAGTTAGGTGCAATCGGTGCATTGGCTGACCAGATTTGAGTGCCGTGTGGATGGTACTCATCCCAAGACTCCTCATTCTCTGACTTAAGCGTACCAATCAGATTTAATTCATCTTGATTGAATGAGCTCGGCATGGTTTCCCATCCAGGGCATGCTAAATCGGCGCAATTAGGGCATTTCTCATCTTTGACGATCGATTTTGCTGCGGTAATCAAGTCTTCTGTTGTGAACGTTGTTGTCATTGGTGTTCTTATGGTTGATAGGTCTGTAGGACCTTTTCAATAGTTTAGCTTTTTTAGGAAATTTTGACTTGAGCTAAAAATTCAATTGCTTGATAAAGTAATGCAATTGATTAAAAGATAAAACAAAAGCGCAACAAGGCAAAACATATGATCAAGTTAAGAAAATCAGATGAGCGTGGCTACGCGCATCATGGGTGGTTAGAAACCTATCATTCCTTCTCGTTTGCCAGCTATTACGATCCTGAGCACATGGGGTGGGGTAACTTGCGAGTCATCAATGATGATCGCATCGCAGCTGGCTCAGGCTTTGGTAAGCATGGCCATAAAAATATGGAAATTGTGACCTATGTGCTGGCTGGTGAATTAGCCCATCAAGATAGCATGGGTAATGTGGTGGGTATTCCTCCGGGAGATGTTCAAAGAATGAGTGCCGGTACGGGAGTCATGCATAGCGAGTTCAATCACGCCAAAGATCAAGAAACACACTTGTTACAAATTTGGATTGAGCCGAATGTTCAAGAGATACCCCCAAGTTACGAGCAAAAAACAATCCCTCAAGCGGAGAAGTTACAAAAGCTACGCTTGATTGCATCGCCAACTGGTCAAGATGGGGCCGTCAAAGTTCATGCTGATGCCAACATCTATGCTGGCATCTTTGAGGGTGACGAAGTATTTCAGTTCTCTTTAGATCCTAAGCGTAAAGCGTACTTCCATCTCATTAAAGGGCAGATGCAAGTCAATGGCCATGACCTTAGTGGCGGTGATGCACTTCTAATCGATGGTGAAAGCCAGCTAACTCTGGTCAATGGCAAAGATGCTGAAGTCTTATTGTTTGAATTAGATCCTACATAGAAGGGCAGAATGCCTTCTATGTAGGAGTTATCATCTTTCTATGACCCCTGAATCCCTTGTCAAACTCGTCACAATGAAAATGCCGTTTGGTAAACATGCGGGCACACTTCTATGTGATCTGCCAGCGAATTACCTATCTTGGTTTGCTCGAGAAGGTTTCCCAAACGGTGAGATTGGCCAACTGCTTGAGCTCATGCATGAGATCGACCATAACAACTTGCGTCATCTACTCATGCCAATTGGCGCGCGCCCACTGAATCAATAATCCGAAGATTCCCACATCGTTTTCAGAGCTAATTAAGCGGCTCAAGCTTCATCATCATTCTCTTTAAGGAGAGTTTCATGATGAAGTTGAAAACAGCAGTCAGGGTTGTTAAAACAGCTAAGAGAACAGCCAAGAGAACGGCGCTGACCACTCGCAAGCGCTCAAAAAGTGTGCTCGGGCAATCGCTTAAGCTCGCAACTAAAGCAACCTTCACGTTTGGTAAGTTAATGAGCCTGGTGTTGATTGGGAGGCTCTGATCATGTCTGAAGACCAAAACACTTGTAACCAAGTGGTAACCAAACTCGCCAACTCGCAAGAGTTCACTGAAATTGCCCAAGCTCTCGATACAGGATTGCAATCCGGCATGGGGGTCCTACAGCTCTTGATGGATAACCCCATGGTCATGGGCATGCTTTTAGGTGGTGCAGGGACGAGTTATGTTCGTAGCAAGATACTTGGCCAAAGAAAAAGATAAGTCTAGAGGGTTGATCATTGCTGCATCAGCCCTCAAAGAAGATCTCACCTGGCATATATCCTTCAGTTGCTCGAAGACACACATAGATGTTGTAGCCAAACTGACAAACACCATGAAGCATCATAAAAGAGCTCACCTTCTTAAGATCCGCTTTGCATAGCGCTTGGATTTCTTTCATGGGAAGCTTTATCTTCTCGGCTAAGAGCAATGGATCCGTTAAGTGATCCATTGCCATCTTTCTGTGTAAATCATCTAACACCTCTGATTTGAACTTGAGTTCCAATTTGTTAATTGATAACTCCAGCATATCGATCGGCGGCAAGGGCTTGGTCTTGTATTGGTTACTCCCTACACCTGTTCGGCTTGAAATGTTAGTTGTGTTGAGGGTATTCGCTTTGGTAATACCAGCTTCCTTTGTTGTTTGATCACTTTGATAAATAGCGGGGCTGCAATCTCTCACAAGATTGCTGGTCTCAGGCTTCTTATGGCAAGTGATAGTAAAGACATGGTCCTCGGCTATTTCATTAAAAATAAACTGCTCTTGTTGAGGTCGATTCGGGGTATCGGGTTTGTTGGGGTTGTGGGGCTTGTCTGAGTTCAAGTGAGCGTCCTTTTAAATAAGGCTGTTAGCTTGCCTCAAAGGAAGTTCTGTGAATATCAGACATTACTTATATTTGTGTAGGAAGTCTCCTACAAATTACGAAATGAGCACCATTAACCATCGATGGTGGAGCACTTTTTGTATTGCTGAATATATTGAAATCTTAAATAGATAAAGTGATTAAAGAATTAATAACTTTTTTAAATTACTTTTTAAGCCTAGCTTGTAAATGCTCTAGCAAGCCATCGCAAGCATCTTCAACCAAATCCAAAACCTCTTCAAATCCCTCATCCCCCTTGTAGTAGGGGTCAGGCACGACTGCTGCCTGTTGTGTTTTACAAAACTCGGTGAGTCGTTTGAGTTTATGTTTTTGGTGTGCTGGAGCTAGTTGTTCTGCAATGGCGTAATTATCCCAATCCATCACCAGTACTAAATCATAACTTTCAAAATCGGCTGCGATCATTTGTCGAGCGCTAAGATCCGATAGGTCATAGCCTCTTTTCATCGCGTGAACTTGAGAGCGATGATCGGGTTCTTCTCCCACATGGTAAGCGTGCGTTCCTGCGGAGTCGACATCAATCACATGATCAAGACCTGCGTCTTTCACATACGATCGAAATACACCGTGCGCGGTAGGGCTCCTGCAAATATTTCCCATGCACACAAATAAAACAGCTAGTTTCATTTACGCATCCAACTTGGGATCACAATATTAAATTGAATGGCAAAAAGTCTCAAAATAACAATCGTCGAGAACGCGATCAAAGAAGAAAGCCATTCGTTCATGAACCAATGTTCCATGCCGATATAGACCCAGCTACCCATGAATGCAATCACGGCATAAGGGCGATGGTCAGTAAAAGCTTGGGGTATTTCATTACAAGCGATATCTCTTAAAACACCGCCGAAGATAGCGGTCATGACACCCATGAGTACTGCAATCAAGAGAGGTGAGCCGGTCACTAAAGCGATTTGCGTTCCCGAAATGGTAAACAGCGCCAAACCTAAGGCGTCGGGTACCTGAATCATCTTCTCTGTGAGTTCAATATCTTTGGAGCGGAAGAAAATCATGGCGATCACACACAAAGCCAAAATAACCCATAGCCATTGATGGTGTTCGACCCAGAAGAATGGGCGGCGGTCGAGCAGAATATCGCGCAAGGTGCCTCCGCCAAATGCTGATAGGCCGCATACCATGGAAACCCCTACGATATCTAAACGCTTGCGTGCCGCAATCACAATCCCTGTTAAGGCAAAAGCCAGTGTGCCAATGATTTCAATGGCAAGGGCTAAGCCTGTAGCGACCGTATCGTAATGAGGGTAAGAACTAAACATAAATAATCTAACTAAAGTGGTAATTCATTTTGTTGATCTTTTCTTAATAGAAAAGCATTTTGCATCTGGATGGATGTTTCTCTGCGCCCTGGGATGACGGTGATGCAGTCGCCTGCTTTGATCCAGCCACCTTGGTTCACTTGCAAATACCAACCCGACTTGCCGGATTGGATCATCGCTTTAGAGGATCCTTTGTAGGCCATTCGCGCATTAAATTTAAAGCAGGGTTCTCGAAGTTTGGTCACTTGAAGTTCTACTTCTCCAATTTGCCAAATATCCCCAACCCATACAGCGCTTTCTGAAAAACCTTCTACGCTGAGATTTTCACCGACAAAACCAAAACTAATTGGTGTGGCACGTTTGGTCTCGCGCTGGAGCAGCTCATTCCAAAATGCATAGTGTTCTGACGGGTAAGCGTAGATAGCTTTTTCTAAGCCGCCATGAACGCTGAAATCTGCTTGCTCATCGCCCTCTAGACCCACTTTGGTTACTTTGATAGGTTCAGCATCTTCCAAAGTGCTTACCGGCAACTTTTTAATCCCAGAATTAACCGTTTTGTAATCGGGATGGTCAATGCCGAATAAGGGGGAAATGGTGGCTACAGAAATTGAAACGATACGCATGACATAATTAGATCACTTTCTTAGGAGTTGAGTACAAATCCATGCCACGCTTTTCCGCCAATCTATCCCTTCTTTACGCTGATTTACCGTTTTTAGAGCGGTTTCGTGCAGCTAAGGCAGATGGCTTTCAGGCAGTGGAATGCCAATTCCCCTATGAATCCTTGTCAGGCGCTAAGCTTCATCAAATCAAAGCGGTGATGGATGAGTTGAATCTCGCGATGGATCTTCATAATCTACCGGCTGGTGACTGGGCGAGTGGTGATCGTGGTATTGCTTGTGATCCTGCTCGAGGGGAAGAATTCAAAATTGGCTTGTTGGATGCGATTCAATATGCCAAAACATTGGGAGTGCCTCATCTCAATTGTTTATCTGGAAAACTCCCCAAAGGTGTCTCTTTTGAACAGGCACAAAGTGCTTTTGTATCGAATCTCACTTTTGCAGCAGAAGCTCTAAAAAAAGAAAATATCAAATTACTGATTGAACCAATCAATACATTTGATATACCTGACTTCTTTTTATCTTCTAGTCAGCATGCGGTTGACACCATCATGGCTGTTAAATCGTCGAACCTTTATCTGCAATACGATGCCTACCATATGCACCGTATGGGGGAGAACATTCTAGAGATTGAAGATCTGATGCCCTTCATTGACCATATCCAGGTGGCAGATCACCCTGGCAGGCATGAGCCAGGTACAGGGGAGATGCCTTATGGTGATTTCTTCATGATGTTGGACGACCAGGCCTATGAGGGTTGGGTGGGCTGTGAGTACCACACACTTCATCAGGCCAATTTCTTTCAAGCTGAATAGACTGCGCTGGTCAGATGTTGATTGGCATTCATGCCGTAGCGAAAGCGTTCGGCGCATAATCTAGCTAATAGAACAATTTTTGTAAAAGTACATTTTTACTAACCTTTATTCATCCCCTTAGTTAATGACCCTTAAGCCGCCTTATTCAGAACTTTCAGCCTTGACTCAGCAAATCCAAAAAGATGGCTATTCTGTTTTGGTGCCAAGTGATCTATACCAACTCAGTCAGCATGATGCTGCTGAGTGGCAGGAGGTTGCCAAGTTTTGGAATAACTTGCCGGCTGATAGGTATTTAAAAGATGGTGGTCGCTACCGTCAACGCCGCCATTCTAGTTTTGTGATCCAGGAATCAACGGTGACCGTGGTGCCTCATCGTGCCCATTGGCAGCCCGTCTCTTATAACGCACTTCACGGGGGCATTGATCGCTGGTTTGAACCTTGTGAGGCTGGGTTTATTGACTCACCGGTGTTAAAAGATTTTTTACAAAAGTTAGCCACTCGTCTCAATCAATTGCCGGCTCAACAAAGCCAACAAGACAAGCCATGGTTTGTGGAAGTTCATCAATTTAGGATTGACACAACCGACGGTATTGGAAGACCAACTCCCGAAGGGGCGCACCGTGATGGTGTTGATTATGTGGCGGTACTGATGCTACAGCGTCAGTTGATCAAAGGTGGTGAAACACGCGTGTTTGAATCCGTGGGTCCACAAGGTCAACGTTTTACGCTCCATGAGCCTATGAGTCTTTTGGTGTTGGATGACGCACGAGTTGTTCATGAAACAACTCCGATACAACCGATCGATCCAGAAGGAAGCTCTCAAGCTTGGCGTGATACCTTGGTAGTCACCTTTCGCCGCGAAGGTTTCCAGGATAGTCCTGCTCAGTAAGTCAAAAGCTTAATCGATCTTGATCAAGCGATGCGAGACGTACTGACCTTTAGAGTTCACCTGTACTAAAACCATTTGTCCTGAACCCACACCTTCACCCGTGAACGCTTGAATATTCACTTGATGCGTCACCATGATGAGTGGCTTGTTGCTTTTGGTGATTAATTCTTTTTGGATTTTTTTCTGAAGTTCCACTGTCTGGTTTCTGGAATCACCGCGGTTTTCAAAAAAAGAACTCAATGAATTTTCTGAATGAACGGGTCCGATATGGAGTAGGGCTGCTGTATCCATACAGCGGCACCAGGGGCTACTCAGAACACGTGCCTCTTTTATTCCAAGGGCTCTGAGCCACTCACCAATCTCGCGGGCTTGTTTCTTACCAGCATCACCAAGATTACGTTGTGTGGAGCAATCTTTGACATCAAAACCTGCTGGATCGCTGTATCCCGGTGCATCAGCATGTCGCATCATCAAGACATGCTGAGAGCCTTGAAGTTGCTTATGGAGTGGATCGGGTGCGGCGAAAACAGGGGAGCTGACGCAAGTTAAAAATAGAATAAAAATAGAACAACTAAAAAGAGCGAATCTTGTTAGAGAAGAAAGCCCTCGCCAAAGTGAAGTTGAAACATGCTTTGCAGGGTTGGCATCTCTACTGAATAACATCACATTCCTTCTTTAAGAACAGCGTGTTGTTGTGTCTCTAATAGCGTCTCTGATTTTGATTCTATTTTTTTGTTTCAAGTATTTTGGCTTCTTTTAGTTTTTTTCGCTGATCCGGCTTGAGTGTTGCTGTATGGGTGATGCTATTGGGATTCATCGTCATAGGAAGGTAAGTCTGCTGAGACCAAGCGTTAGCAAAGTTGCTGTAATGGCGACTATTGATCCACCCCGATTGACCTGTTTGATAAATGAACTGAGATTTATCTAAATCAGATAAATCAAAAATAGTTCTCAAACTTGCTGCTTTAGTCACTTTGAAAGGATTGCTGGCATCGCCTAAGTCCATAAAGCCAACGTTGATGGTAAATCCATCACCGGGTGTTGGTCGGCTGATTTCAAAATGACGCTTAAGTAAACTAACCTGGCTAAAAGGACGATGCTCTGATGTGGCGATATGAACTTTCCCCCATAACCAAGACTCGGGTTGATTGCCTAGGCGCTTGGATAGTTGAGTCAGTGCCTCAGAATAGGCCAGATTGATGAGCTCTTCACACGTCTCAACGGGAGCTGTGCTGGTGATATCACACCAATAGGCTGCTTCAGGTCGGTTGGCGGCATGCAGATTTAGGATGTGGTGCAAGCCGGCGCGGAAGTCACGCTTGCCATATTCAATAGCAAAGCTGATGCCTAATTTTTCTGCAAACATCAAGCGCGTTAACTGATGTGCCCATTCGTTATAAATGGTTGCGCCGACACTGTTCAAATGCATATCACCGTTGAACTGATTCAGAATCGCTTTTGCTTTGGCATCTAGTGCGTGTGTTGATGTTGCATTTAATAAAAGTGGCAAAAGATCTTTTGCTGACAATGACACCGTATCTGTTTGAATTGTTTTCATGCTAGCCACATCATGCTTCTCTTGCGCTTCTAAAAGCGATTCAATGCGATTATGACGATAGGGCATATGCCAGTCGGCAGTGAGTGGATGGGGGTCGTTGGCGGCATGAACACGTTGATTGGCAGTTGCAATCCAGCCCTTTGCTGGATTATTTTCTTTTGGAAGTGTGTCTAAGCTGAGATACGGATTCCAATCGTATTGGCGCTCCCAGCCCAAACTGGGGGCTGAGCCAAACAAACCCTGTCCCTTGGTTCTTTTGGGAACTGCGCCAATCGCTCGATAAGCTACTTGCCCATCTTGGTCAGCCATCACAACGTTTTGCATGGGTGCGTAGTAGTGCTTGAGGGCATCTTTGAACTGATCCAAGGTTTGCGCCTGATTCATCTTAAAACCAGCAACCAAGGTTTGATTGGCAGCATCCAGTGCGGTCCATCGCATGGAAATTGCAAATCGTTTGGTATCGATGAGATTTTGAGCTCTTTCATAGGCGTCGGAGATCACAGGGCCGTGTCTGGTTTCTCGAGCAATAAAACGAACCGGTTCTTGTCCCTTCACGGCAATTGTTTCTTCACGAAGAATGAAGCTTTTAGACCCATCAGGTGTTTTGTAACTATTGGATTGCTCTGTATTCAAAGCCTCGATATAGAGGTCTTGTACATCGGGGTCGGTATTGGTAAATCCCCAGGCTATCTGTTTTGTTCGTCCAATCACCACGCCCGGTATCCCCGGCATGGTGGCCCCCATCACATTGAGTTCAGGCGATTCAATATGAGCCATGTACCAAATGGCTGGAGCCGTTAAGCCTAAATGAGGATCATTGGCCAGAAGGGGTTTGCCGCTCACAGTCTTTTCGCCAGAGACCACCCAGTTATTAGAGCCAAGACCATCGACACCACCCGGGAGCGATTGGGAAAATTGGCGAAGGGCGGTCAGGCCCATTGAATGATCTATTGCTCGAGCTGGTAAAACACTCGTGGTGCTTTTTACTGGTTCTTTATTGAACAAACCAATCTCTTGGTACATTTTTGAAAAGTTGACGGTTGTTGGTGCAGTTTCACCAGGGTAGGGTGGCAATACTTCCCATATGCGTTGCGTGTCTAGCTTTTTAGAAAGCTCTAAGCGAATAAATTCTTTATGCCAGTTACCTCCTAAATCAAGTGCCATCATTAAAGACCATGCCACTGAATCAGCAGGACTCCAAGCTGCTGGCTGAGTTCCTAAAATCATGAACTCGGCGGGTAATGCCCAGCCCAGTCGTCGATAGCCATCATTAACGCCTTCTGCATAAGCGTGAAGTTGACGTTTGTACTCAATTGGAAAGTGATCGAATTGTTTTTCTGCCGCTCTTCTGATACCTAAGGTTCGAATGAACTTATCAAGCGCCACTGTCTGAGGACCCAAAATTTCAGAAAGCTTGCCTGCAGCTAAGCGACGATTAAATTCCATTTGCCATGGACGTTCCGTGGCATGCAGAAAGCCAAGGGTGTGCCAAGCATCCTCACTATTTTTGGCATTAATATGTGGAATGGCATTTTCATCAAATTTAACGATGACAGAAGAGCTTAGCCCTTGGGCGAGCACCTCGCCATCTAATTGATTTTTAGTGGATAGGAAGTAAACACTTAAAAAAACTAATATTAATACCAAGCTAGTGCATAAGAAAATGAAGAGCCATTTACCGTAACGCATCAGTTTTTGACGATTCTTAATGATGCTGATACTCATATTAGGTAAAACCCCTAGCAAAAAACGCGTTTATATAGATGCGTATTTTTTCACAGAGTGCTAAATTAGTCTCAACTTGTGGAAATTATTTTCCAAGGTTGAAAAATGTTAATAACAGAGGAGACATCAATGTCAGAGAACAAAGTTCAATCACGTCGTAAATTTATTGCGACCACAACAGCTGCTGCAGCTGGTGCAGGTACGCTAGGTTTCCCAATGATTGCGAACGCGCAAACAGTTAATTTGCGTTTCCAAAGTACATGGCCTACAAAAGATATTTTCCACGAGTACGCACAAGATTTCTGCGACAAGGTCAACAAGATGTCTTCAGGCCGTCTTAAGATTGAATTGTTGCCAGCTGGTTCAGTTGTTCCAGCTTTCGGTTTGTTAGATGCAGTAAGTAAAGGTACATTGGACGGTGGTCACGGTGTGGTTGCTTACTGGTACGGTAAGAGCCCAGCTTTAGCGCTATGGGGATCAGGCCCAGCTTTCGGTATGGACCCTAATATGGTTCTAGCATGGCATGAGCATGGTGGTGGTAAGGCTATGTTAGAGAGCATCTACAAGTCTCTTAACTTAGACGTTACTTCATTCTTGTACGGCCCAATGCCTACACAGCCTTTAGGTTGGTTCAAGAAGCCAGTTGTTAAGACAGAAGACATGAAGGGTCTCAAGTACCGTACTGTTGGTCTTTCAATTGATATTTTCAAAGATATGGGTGTTTCAGTGAACGCATTGCCAGGTGGCGAGATCGTTCCTGCGATGGACCGTGGTCTATTGGATGCTGCTGAATTCAACAATGCTTCTTCAGATCGTTTATTGGGCTTCCCTGACGTATCTAAAGTATGTATGTTGCAATCTTTCCACCAGTGTTCAGAGCAGTTTGAGATTCTTTTCAATAAGAAGAAATTAGATTCAATGCCTCCAGAACTACGTGCAATGATCAACGTAGCAGTTCAAGCTTCTTCAGCTGAAATGAGCTGGAAAGCGATCGATCGTTATTCAAAAGATTACGTCGAAATGCAAACTAAGCAGAACGTTAAGTTCTACAAGACGCCAGATCCAATCTTGCGTGCTCAGTTGGCTGCTTGGGACAAGATCATTGCTGCGAAATCAACAGAAAATGCTGATTTCAAACGCGTTCTTGAATCTATGCGTACTTTTGCTCAGCGTGCTTGCCGCTGGCAGAACGATACAACCGTTGATTACAAGATGGCTTACAACCACTATTTCGGTCGTAAAGCTCCAGCAAATAAGTCTTAATCATCGTTTGATGTAGTATCAACACCCACCTAAGTATACTAGGTGGGTGTTTGTTGTTTATAACTATAAAAATTCTGGAAGACATATGCAAAAACTTCTTTTAACAGTCGATAAAATCTCGACATGGCTTGGACAGTTTTCAGCTTGGTCAATTGCAATTTTGACTCTCATTATTTGCTGGGAAGTTAGTTCTCGTTACTTATTTAATACACCCCATGATTGGGTATTCGACTCAACTTATATGTTGTACGGTGTTTTATTTATGATGGCAGGTGCTTATACCTTGTCCAAAAATGGTCATGTGCGTGGTGACGTGCTTTATGGTTTTTTTACTCCTCGCACCCAAGCCTCGCTTGATTTGATTTTGTACTTCATCTTTTTTATTCCAGGTATTGTGGCTTTGGTTTATGCCGGCCTTGAGTTTTCAATGATTTCTCTAGCGATTAACGAGCACACCACTCAAACTGCTAATGGGCCTCCGATTTGGCCGTTTAAATTCATTATTCCGATCGCTGGAGCTTTGCTATTGCTGCAAGGTTGTGCGGAAATCATCCGTTGTGTGATCTGTATAAAGACTGGTGATTGGCCTAAGCGCGAGCACGACGTTGAAGAAGTTGACGTTGATAAATTAAAAGCCATGGTAAGCCATGATGATGAAAAGAAGGGCGCTTAATCATGCGTAAGGAACTCTATTTCGGTTTTAGTATTATGGCGGCGATTGTTGTGGGTACTTTGGCGTATATGCCATCGTTCTCAGAGATGACCAACGGCCATTTAGGTTTGTTAATGTTGAGCTTGGTTGTTGTGACCATCATGATGGGTTTCCCAACTGCCTTCACATTAATGGGTATGGGCATGCTCTTTGCATTCTTTGCTTTCCACAATCAAGGTGAGGGTGATGCGCAAGCGATCAAGCGAACGCTTGACCTGATGGTTCAAAGAACATTCTCGGTCATGACCAATGACGTATTGGTATCAATTCCGTTGTTCGTTTTCATGGGTTACTTAGTTGAACGTGCTAACTTGATTGAGAAGCTATTCAAAAGCTTGCACCTATCATTAGCTAGGGTTCCTGGAGCGCTTGCTGTTGCTACTTTAGTTACCTGTGCCATTTTCGCTACAGCAACAGGTATTGTTGGTGCGGTTGTTACATTGATGGGTTTGTTGGCATTACCGGCTATGTTGAAGGCTGGCTACAACGTTAAGTTATCAGCTGGCGTTATCACTGCCGGCGGTTGCTTAGGTATTTTGATTCCACCATCAGTGATGTTGATTGTGTATGGCGCTACAGCGGGTGTATCAGTTGTGAAGCTTTATGCAGGCGCATTCTTCCCTGGTTTGATGCTGGCTGCCTTATACATCGGCTATGTGATCATCGTTGCAAAGTTGAAACCTGAATGGGCTCCTCCGTTATCTGAAAAAGACCGTCATGTTAATTTAACACCAGCATCTCAGAAACTGGCAACCTTTGGTAAATTGGCTTTACCAGCAGTCCTTGCTGCTGCTAAAGGTCGCGCTGCTGCAGGTATCAGCACTAAAGAATTACTCAAGCAATTAGCCATCATTGTTGGGCCTCTTTTGTTATTCGTGGTGATGATGACGGCGATTCACCGTGCAGCTACTCCTATCATCGAACAAGCTGCTGTTGTGACGATGGAGAGTGATGGCGGCATGATGAGCCTTGAAGAGGCTCCAAGTTCCTCGGATGACAATGGTTTAGCGCCTCCTCCAGGTAGTGAAGAGGCTCCAGTTGCCATGGGTGTTGCATTACCTCCAGGCGCTGAAGAAGCAAAAGCTCCAGTTGCTGCAACAGCAACTGCCACTGCTCCTGCAGCTGAGGCAGATAAAGCGCCAGCTGAGAGACAGCCAACCCCGATGTGGTTCTGGATCATGTTGGGTATTGGTTTGGCAATTGGCGCGGTCTTTTACTACACGCTCACAATGGCTCGCCTTGAGATTTTCAAGATGTTATTGGGCTCATTCTTCCCATTAGCAATTTTGATCTTGTTTGTATTGGGAACGATTGTGTTCGGCTTAGCAACGCCGACTGAAGCCGCCGCGGTAGGCTCTTTGGGTGGTTTCATACTGGCTTGGGCTTACAAACAACTCAATATGGACGTCGTGCGTGAATCAGTCTTCTTAACGGCTAAGACAAGCGCCATGGTTTGCTGGTTGTTTGTTGGTTCATCAATCTTCTCGGCAGCGTTTGCATTGTTGGGTGGTCAGCAGTTAATCGAACAGTGGGTTCTAGGTCTTGGCCTAACAACATTCCAGTTCCTAGTGCTATCTCAAGTTATTATTTTCTTATTGGGCTGGCCTCTAGAGTGGACTGAGATCATTGTGATCTTTATGCCAATCTTTATTCCTTTGTTAGCACACTACAACGTTGATCCACTATTCTTCGGTTTATTGGTCGCATTGAACTTGCAAACAGCCTTCTTATCACCGCCTGTCGCGATGGCTGCGTTCTACCTCAAAGGCGTTTCGCCGCCACACGTGACACTCAATCAGATCTTTGCCGGAATGATGCCGTTTATGGCTATTCAGGTGTTTGCCTTGGTTATCTTGTATGCGTTCCCAGCTATTGGTATGTGGTTGCCAGGGGTCCTTTACAAGTAATTTAAGTACCTCAAAAACAACAAACAAACCCCACTTTTTGTGGGGTTTGTTTTTTTATATGTAAAATGCTGACTTCGTTACAAATTAACTTAATGATTAGTCATAGTTAGTAAGTAAATTTGAAGTTATTTAGTTGTGAGTTAGAAATAAGAAATACAACTATTTGCGACTACAATGTTGAATGTTCTACTGCCCGAGTGACGAAATAGGTAGACGTAAGGGATTTAAAATCCCTCGGCTTAAACAGCCGTGCCGGTTCGATTCCGGCCTCGGGCACCACAATCTCTGCAGCAGCTTTATAACTACGGTTTTTAAAAGTTGATGCATGAGTCAGAAATTAAAAAGCCCCTAGTAGATTTAATCCACCAGGGGCTTTTCTTTATGACTGAAGCTTTAAGTCTTATTTCTTAGCTGGTTCAGCGGTTGGTGCTGCAGGTGCAGTTGTTTCTGCAGGCTTTTTCTCATCAACATGAAGCGCTTCGGCACCATGCTTCTCGCCGCCCATATCAATGTCGCCATCCCCTTTAACTAGCAAATAACCAGTGGCGATGATTAAAATTAAAACCGTGATTGCGATTGCGCGATTGCTCATTTTCCTTACTCCCTCAAGAACGTTTGTTGTAAATAAAAAGTGAATTAATTGAAATTTCTATAGTTGGCATAGATATTTGAAACTGCAGAAAAACCCAAGCATACCAAGCCGCATGCTAAAACATATTCTGGGCTAAGGTTGAGAAGGTTGTTGATAGCGGGTATAAAAAACACAAGAGCCATTGCCCCAACCAACCCTGCCAGAACGTAAATATACTGTTTAACAAAAAGCCCGAAGGTGATAGCGATGATCACCAAAATTAAATTGGTTGCCAGGTCGTCAATTAGACGAAAAATATTTTGTATGTCTTGATTGTTGGTTGCTTGGGCAAAAATAAACATCATCATGATGCTTGATAAGACCAACAAGTTAGGTAGAAGTTTTTTGATGAAAATCATGATTGGCCGCTAACAATAAATAGTATTTGGAAGCAAAAGAATAGCAAGAAGGCTGTTGTTATAGAAACTGCAGCTAATTTCTTCAAATAGATGGGGAGGTGGTCGTTGCTATTGGTGTCAGCTGTTTTGAGAAAAATCTGATCAAAGCGTTTCCAGACAAGAACACCGGCAGCAATTGGTAGAACAATTGCTAGTATTCCAAAAAAAATGATCATGTTGTAATGTCTTTCACATTAAGAGGCTTTGTATTTTAACCAGAAGAATCTATTTCAAGGCCAATTATGAGGCATTCATTATCGGTTGTTATTTTGAGAACACTTTCTGAAGTGATAAATGTAAATAATTCGCTTAATTTATAAGTATTTACCCTGAAAAAATATACTTTGTAAGAAATTTCAGAGAAATTTTGAACATAATAGGCACCGTAGTTACTTTTAATATTTTTTACAGGAGTTCATCATGGCAACAACTAAAGCCGCACCGATGACAGCTGAAGAGCGCAAGGTTATTTTTGCATCTTCACTTGGAACGGTATTTGAATGGTATGACTTTTATTTGTATGGCTCATTGGCAGCAATTATTGCTAAGCAGTTCTTCTCAGGATTAGATGCAGGCTCTGCATTTATTTTCGCGCTCTTAGCTTTTGCGGCCGGCTTTATTGTGCGTCCGTTTGGTGCCTTGGTGTTTGGTCGCTTAGGTGACTTGATTGGTCGTAAATACACCTTCCTAGTAACAATTCTTATTATGGGTGGTGCGACATTTATTGTAGGTATCTTGCCTACTTATGCAACGATTGGTGTTGCTGCTCCAGTAATCCTAATTATCTTGCGCATGTTGCAAGGTTTAGCTCTGGGTGGTGAGTACGGTGGTGCTGCAACTTATGTTGCTGAGCATGCTCCTCACGGCCGTCGTGGTGCTTACACTGCTTGGATTCAGACTACTGCAACATTGGGTCTATTCTTGTCTTTATTGGTTATTTTGTTCACACGTGAATTAACAGGACCAAATTTTGAAGTTTGGGGCTGGCGCGTTCCGTTCCTCTTATCAATTTTATTGTTGGCTGTTTCTGTCTACATTCGTTTGTCAATGAATGAGTCACCAGCTTTCAAGAAAATGAAAGAAGAGAACAAGCTTTCAAAAGCACCTTTGACAGAATCATTCGGTCAATGGAAAAACTTAAAGATTGTTATCTTGGCTCTTTTTGGTTTGGTAGCTGGTCAAGCTGTTGTTTGGTATACCGGTCAGTTCTATGCTTTGTTCTATTTGACACAAGTATTGAAAGTGGATGCTAAGACAGCTAACTTGTTAATTGCTGCTTCATTGGTAGTTGGCACACCATTCTTCATCGTGTTTGGCGCATTGTCAGACAGAATTGGTCGTAAAGTAATCATCATGGCAGGTTTGTTACTCGCCATCATTACTTATATCCCAAATACGCCTGTTTCAATTTTTAATGCTTTGACACACTTCGCTAACCCAGCGTTGGAATTGGCAATGAAAAATTCTCCAGCGACAGTTACTGTTGATGAAGCAGAATGTACATTCCAATTTAACCCAACAGGTACAGCTAAGTTCACAAGCTCATGCGATATCGCTAAGCAAGTGATGGCTTCAAACTCAGCAAGCTACTCAACAATCCCTGCTGCTGCAGGATCAGTTGCGGTTGTTAAGATTGGTGATAAAGTCATTGAAGGCTATACATCAAAAGGCTTATCTGCTGATGAGGCAAAAGCAAAAAGCGCTGCTTTCAACAAGGATGTTCGTGAGGCATTAAATGCAGCCGGTTATCCAGCAAAAGCAAACCCTGCTGAAGTTAACCTTGTAGCGGTTTTTGCGTTGTTGGTAGTGTTGGTGATTTATGTAACGATGGTTTATGGTCCTATCGCAGCAATGCTTGTTGAGATGTTCCCAACTCGTATTCGTTACACATCAATGTCTTTACCTTACCATATTGGTAACGGTTGGTTCGGTGGTTTATTGCCAACTATTTCATTCGCTTTGGTTGCGCAAAACGGTAACATCTACTACGGTTTATGGTACCCAATCGCTATCGCAGCAATGACTTTTGTGATCGGTATGTTGTTTGTCCGTGAAACTAAAGATGTTGATATCTATGCAAATGACTAATTAACTTTTAGTTATCTGTTGATGAAAACCCAGCTCATTGAGCTGGGTTTTTTTATGCCTCAATACGCCGAACGAGTATTCAAAATAAGCATGCCAATTTCAGCTTCCCATATATAAATTAAAGAAAAAGTAAAAAAGTACTATATTTATCTTTTCATCGAATTAATTTAAATTACGCTCTCAGTTTTTTGAGCAGCTAGGACTCTTTAATGACATATAAGATCAACTCTATTTCCGTTAAAACTCGTCAAAGATTAATAGCCGTTTTAAGCCTATCAGTTTTATTAAGTATTTCTTGGTGGCATAGCGTACAAGCAGAACCACAGCCAGCAGAAATTCTGGCAATTTATTTCACACCACCAGCAGGTGGTGCTGGTGGCTTAATCAAGCAGATCGATGCATCAAAAAAAACTATTAAAGTGATGGCTTATGGTTTTACAGCGATGCCTTTGAGTGATGCTCTCGTTAGAGCTCATCGCCGCGGGGTCAAAGTACAGTTACTTCAAGATGAGAAAAGTGCCAGTAATAATGGGGATGCAGTTAATCAGTTAATTGCTGCTGGTATTGAGGTGCGTGAAGATGGTAAGCATGCGATTCAACATAACAAAGTGATGCTGATCGATGATGATATTGTCATTACCGGTAGTTACAACTTCACTAAGTCAGCAGAAGTTCGTAATGCTGAAAATATCATTATTCTTAAATCTGTGTATGCATCCAAACGTTACTCTGATAACTGGGTGACTCATTGGGGTCATGGTCAAGAAGCATCTCAAAAACCCTCCAAAAAGCAACGGCACTAAGAGTTTTTAGATATTCTTCAAGTAGAATGAGTTGAGATTATGGTTGTATCGCAGCAGCCAGGTCATTCCAAAATAACGTCATTGATTACTATATAAAGACCAGGCATGAATCCAAGTACCATTCAATTAATTGCGTCGATCCTATTTGCTATTGCGGTAGTCCATACCTTCTCGACGTCCATTTTTCAAAATCTGGCACATAAGCATCCTAACCATGCTGGTCTCTTTCATTTGTTGGGTGAAGTGGAGGCGGTATTTGGATTCTGGGCGTTGATTCTGGTTTTATCGATCGCATTTATGGTGGGTGGCTCCGCTTCAGTGGAGTATTTGGAAGGTCGCAACTATACAGAGCCTTTATTCGTATTTGCCATCATGGTTGTGGCAGCTAGCAAACCAGTTTTAGTTTTTGCTGAAACATTAGTTCACTACACAACTGTGTCAGTCAGTAAATTATTTCGATTACCTCATCACATTGTTAATTACTTTATTACGCTAAGCCTTGTTCCGCTTTTGGGTTCATTTATTACTGAGCCTGCTGCAATGACCTTAGCTGCTTTGCTTTTAAAAGACAAAGTTTTTGCTACTACTAAAAACGTCAAAGTGATGTACTGGACGATTGGCATTTTATTTGTGAATATTTCTATTGGCGGTGCATTAACAAGTTTTGCTGCGCCACCCATTTTGATGGTCGCTCAAGCTTGGGGGTGGGATAGTTTGACGGTGTTTAATTTGTTGGGTTCAAAAGCGATCGTTGCTGTTTTTTCTAATGCAGCCTTAGGAACTCTATTGCTTCATAAAGATATCCCGACCTTCAGCCTTAAAAAGGCTGACAAACAAATGCCAGCTTATGTTCAGGTGATTCACTTACTATTTTTAAGTGGCGTTGTTATCTTTGCACACCACCCGGTGGTGTTCATCAGCTTGTTGTTGTTTTTTATGGGCTACACAACAGCCTATTCTAGGTATCAAAATCCATTGCTTTTAAAAGAGTCATTGATGGTGGCGTTCTTCTTGGCTGGCCTTGTGGTTTTAGGTGGATTACAACAATGGTGGTTGCAGCCTGTTCTTGAGGGGATGAGTGCAACCTGGGTGTACTTCGGAGCAACTGCTTTGACGGCAGTGACGGATAATGCTGCATTAACTTACTTGGGCTCATTGGTACAGGGTACTAGTGAGGAGTTCAAATATGCTTTGGTAGCAGGTGCTCTGACGGGTGGCGGTTTAACCGTCATTGCCAATGCACCTAATCCAGCCGGTATGGCAATTTTGAGAGAGCATTTCCCGGATGCCAGTGTTTCGGCACTCTATTTATTCTTAGCTGCATTGCCGCCGACCTTGATTGCTATTTTAGCTTTTCAATTCTTGTAATCTGAGGTCAAATCCATGGGGATGCGCAAAAAGTCAGATTTACCAACCAAAGTCTGTGACGTTTGCCAGCGACCATTTACTTGGCGAAAAAAGTGGGAGAAAGTCTGGGCAGAAGTGAAATACTGCTCCGACCGCTGCCGAAGCCAGCGATCAACTAAATAGGAATTCCGTTTGAAAAAGCCCGTATTGGATCCTGCAGACGTTTCTCGCATCATTGAGATGGCATGGGAGGATCGCACTCCATTTGATGCAATTGAGGCCAGTTATGGGCTCAATGAGTCACATGTGATTGATCTGATGCGCCATGAGATGAAGCCCAGCTCATTTAGGATGTGGCGCAAGCGGGTCACAGGTCGTGGAACCAAGCACGCATCTAGACGCCCGGATGAGGTGAAGCGTGCTTATTGCCCCACGCAATATAAGCCTAAATAAAGGTCTCCTAAAAATACCCTTCATAATTTGGTACTTTTGATAGATTTATCAGCTAGTCATATAATTTCGCAACTTTAATTAAAAGAGCTTGTGATGCTTCTCTGGTTTGTCATCATTTACTGGGTTATCTCAATAGGTATTGGCCTTTGGGCGGCCCTACGGGTTAAAAATACAGCTGACTTTGCCGCTGCTGGTCATAGTCTTCCAATGTATATCGTTACTGCCACAGTTTTTGCCACCTGGTTTGGCTCTGAGGCTGTTCTGGGCATTCCAGCGACCTTCTTAAAAGAGGGGATGGAAGGGATTGTTTCAGACCCGTTTGGTTCATCCATGTGTTTGATCTTGGTGGGCTTATTCTTTGCCCGTCATCTCTACAGTAAAAAGTACCTCACCATTGGTGACTTCTTTAAAGAGAAGTATGGGCGTACGGTTGAAGTCTTGATTACGCTTTGTATTGTGGTGTCTTACTTGGGGTGGGTCTCTGCCCAAATTAAAGCCTTGGGTTTGGTCTTTAACGTGGTCTCCAATGACGGCATTACCCAAGAGTGGGGCATGATCATCGGTGCGGCCAGCGTTTTGATTTACACCTTATTTGGTGGCATGTGGTCCGTAGCGATTACAGACTTTGTTCAGATGATCATCATCGTTCTCGGCATGCTCTACATCGGCTATGAAGTGGCAGGCATGACAGGTGGTGTGGATGTGGTGGTTGCTCATGCGGTTGCGGCTGATAAGCTCAATATCTTGCCTGATTGGAATGTAGCAGCTGTCTTAGGTTTCTTAGCGGCTTTGCTCACCATGATGCTGGGGTCGATACCTCAGCAAGATGTCTTCCAAAGAATCACATCCTCTAAAAATGCGGATATCGCTGTGAAGGCATCTGTTCTTGGCGGCTTGTTGTATTTCTTATTTGCTTTCATCCCGATCTTCTTGGCGTACTCAGCCACATTGATTGATCCAGTGCTAGTAGAGAAATATCTCAACACTGATTCTCAATTGATTTTGCCAAATCTAATTTTGAATCATGCCCCGTTATTTGCGCAGGTCTTATTCTTTGGCGCACTGCTATCAGCCATCAAGAGTTGCGCCAGTGCGACCTTATTAGCGCCTTCAGTTACCTTTGCTGAAAACATTGTGAAGGGCTTCTTTAAGCACCTAAGCGATCAGTATTTATTGAAGATCATGCGCGTGACAGTTTTGTGTTTCACGGTATTTGTAACCTTGTTTGCGCTCAACTCAGAGCTATCTATTTTCCAAATGGTAGAAAGCGCTTATAAGGTCACCTTGGTAGCCGCGTTTGTGCCGTTGGCCTTTGGAGTTTATTGGTCTAGAGCGAACACCCTAGGTGGCTTATTAGCCGTCTTGTTTGGTTTGGCGACGTGGATCACCTTTGAGCTGTTGTGGCCTAAAGCGGTGATGCCACCCCAGTTAGCCGGCTTATGCGCCAGCATTCTGGGTATGTTGATCGGTGGTTTGGTGCCAAGTAAATTGCTTAAGGCTGCCAGTTAAGTCATTCACAACAGAACCTCCAGCTTATTGAGGTTCTGTCACAAATCCAATCTTGGTTAAGCCCGCTCTTTTTGCAGTTGATAAAACTTGAGCAACGGATTCGTATCGCACATTCTTATCCGCGCGCAGTTGCACCTCCGGTTGTGGTGTTTTCTTAGCAGCTGTTTGCGCATAGATGTTAAGCGTCTCTAAATTGATGGCTGAGTTATTCCAAAAAATCTGACCGGATGCAGTAATGTTGACAGTGATGGACTCAGGCTTGACATCATTCTTTTGACTGCTGGCCTGAGGCAGTTCAACCTTGACAGCATGTTGCATCACTGGAATCGTGATCATAAAAACAATTAACAAAACTAACATCACATCCACTAAAGGTGTCATGTTGATTTCAGCCATCGGCGGGCTGTCATCATCTCCTAAGGGTTCATTACCAAATGACATAAGGAACCTTATTTAGACTGTTCTGATTGGCCAACGCGTGCGCCAGTGATAAAGAACGCATACAGGTCATTGCCAAATCGATTTAACTCAGCAATCAGTACCTTATTGGTTCGGCTAATCGCGTTGTAAGCTAAAACGGCAGGGATCGCAACCGCTAAACCAAGAGCAGTCATGATGAGCGCTTCACCAATGGGGCCTGCCACTTGATCAATGGATGCTGTGCCAGCGCTGCCAATACCAATCAAGGCATGATAGATGCCCCAAACAGTGCCAAACAAGCCTATAAAGGGTGCTGTCGCACCGGTTGAGGCTAAAAAGGTTAGACCGTGCTGAAGTTGCCCTACTGATTTATCGATGCTCACCTTAAGGCAGCGTGTTAACCAGTCTGAGGAGCTGATGGTTTGATGCAACTCGCCGCGGGCACCAGATTGTTGGTTGTGGTGTTTCATGGCTTCCTGAGCGCTTTTAGCCAGATCTCCATAAGGATTGTTGTCTGGGCTCATTTGGCTCAAGGCCACATCAAAAGCTGGGGCGTGCCAAAAACATTCGACTTCTCGGGCAATTTTTTTAGTTTTATAAAGGCTCAATGCTTTGGTCAAGATGATCACCCACGAAGTGATCGACATGATTAAAAGAATGATGGCCACAATACGAGTGACAGCATCACCTTGCGCCCACATGTTACCCAAACCAAAAGCTTGATTCATGAATTATTCCAGTCTAAAAATATAAGGTTGTATAGCAGTTACTTTAATGGCTTTTCCAAATTCTATAAAAGGTCTGCACCGAACTTTCATGGCTGCATCTAATGCCGCTTGATCCAAACGTTGAATGCCGCTACTTTGAGAGAGGGCGACTTTTTCAACGGCGCCACTTTCATTAATAAATAAACGGACCATGGCTTTACCTTCTTCGCCCATTCTTCTGGATAGGCCGGGGTAAAACGGTTCCGGTACGCTGCATTGGGCTTGACTGATCGAGACACTCTTTAATTCGCCAGAGCTACTGCCGCCGGCACTGCTTGCGGGAGCTATATTGGATGACTCTGCTGGGAGTGGGGCAGTGGTGGTCGTCATGCTTTTGGTGCTTTGAGCCACAGGCTTAGGTTCTGGTTTAGGTGGAGCTACTTTTTTCTCTGTCGCAGGCGTTGGCTTATTTTTATTTTCAAGATGCGGGTTCGGGTCTAACAAACTCGCAACCACTAGATCGCCCATGTTGTTGGCTGAGGAAGATCGGTCCGGGCTTAATTGAATGCCTACAATCAATAAGGCATGCAAAGCGATAACCAAAAGTGTGATTCGAGAAGTCACACTCATGGTGTTGACCATTGAACTCAAAGACTTGAATGGTTTTTTGATCATGGTCAACGCTTAAGAAATGAACACGGTCGATGTTTCAATCGAATGCTGCTCAAAAGCTGTTGGTATGAGTTGTTTGGCAAGACCGACTAAAGCATCCGCGTCTGATGTTGAGTAAAAACGAATCACTCTTGGTGGAGCTGACTGCAGTAGCTGAAACTCCTCAAGTTTGCGCGCGAGTTGTTTAACGACGGCTTCACTTGTATCAATGATTTGAATCTTATCGCCCAGAATCTCTCGGATCAGTGGCGTTAAAAATGGGTAGTGGGTGCAACCCAATACCAAGGTATCGACCTCTGCTGCTTGGAATGGTTTTAAGTGTTGGCGAAGTAAGGTATTCATTTCTGCGCTGTCAATTTGACCTGACTCAATCAGTGGCACCAAACCTAATCCAGCTTGAGGGATGAATTCACAATGACCTTCTAAGCTTTCGAGAAGGGCATTGAACTTATCACTCTTTAAGGTATTTTGGGTGGCCAAGACGCCGACTTTGAGATTGGTACTTTTTGTAACGGCAGGCTTTATGCCTGGTTCGACCCCAATCACGGGAATCGCTGGCATCTCGTGACGAATACGCTCAATCGCTTCAGCGGTAGCAGTATTGCAAGCTACCACCAATGCTTGGCAACCCTCGCGAACTAACCAGTGACATAAATCCAAACTTCTCTGAGCAATCCAATCACTTGATTTTTCACCATAGGGCGCATTGGCTGAGTCAGCTAAATAGGTGTAGTGATGAGCCGGCGCTTGGCGCAGCGCCTCATGGAGGACGGTTAGTCCTCCAATCCCGGAATCAAAAACACCAATAGTTGCCAAGCTCTTCCTTACGTCTTCAGGCGAATGATGGGTTAAGCTTTAACAACTGGAATTTTTCCAATTTTCGCTTGCCACTCTTGCGGACCTGTTGTGTGAACAGATGTACCTTGAGAGTCAACGGCTACCGTCACTGGCATATCTTCAATCGTGAACTCGTAAATAGCTTCCATGCCTAAGTCTGCAAAGCCAACCACTTTTGATGCTTTGATTGCTTTAGAGACCAAGTAAGCAGCTCCACCAACCGCCATCAAATAAGCCGACTTATGTTTCTTGATCGCTTCGATCGCCACTGGACCACGCTCAGACTTACCAACCATTGAGATCAGGCCAGTTTCGGCCAACATCATCTCTGTAAACTTATCCATCCGTGTTGCTGTTGTTGGACCTGCTGGGCCAACCACTTCATCACGCACAGGATCCACGGGACCCACGTAGTAAATCACTCGATTTTTAAAATCAACCGGCAACTTCTCTCCCTTGGCTAACATGTCGGCAATACGCTTGTGAGCTGCATCACGACCAGTCAACATTTTGCCGTTTAATAACAAGGTTTGACCTGGCTTCCAGCTTGCGACTTCTTCTGGTGTGAGGGTATCTAAATTAACGCGAGTTGATTTCTCCGTATCAGGTTTCCAAGCCACTTGTGGCCAATCGGATAGAGAAGGTGGTGTCAAGATTGCAGGGCCATCACCGTGCAAGTGGAAGTGAACGTGACGCGTTGCAGCGCAGTTGGGAATCATCGCAACAGGCAATGACGCTGCGTGTGTCGGGTAGTCCATGATCTTCACGTCTAAAACAGTGGTTAAACCACCTAAACCTTGAGCGCCAATGCCTAATGCATTGACCTTCTCCATGATTTCTAGACGAAGTTCTTCGACACGTGTCTTAGGGCCGCGGGCGATTAATTCATGCATATCCACCGGTGCCATTAAAGACTCTTTAGCTAGCAACATGGCTTTTTCAGGGGTACCGCCAATACCAATGCCTAAGATGCCTGGTGGGCACCAACCGGCACCCATCGTTGGAACTGTCTTAACCACCCAGTCTACGATCGAATCAGACGGGTTCAACATGGCCATCTTGCTCTTATTCTCAGAACCGCCGCCTTTGGCTGCGCAAATAACTTCCACACCATCGCCTTCAACGATTTCGTAATGCACAACAGCAGGGGTATTGTCTTTCGAGTTAGTACGCTTACCTGCTGGGTCGAGCAATACCGAAGCTCGTAACTTATTATCAGGGTTCATGTAGGCGCGACGCACGCCTTCGTTGACCATTTCTTGAACGCTCATCTTGGCGTCCCATTTCACATGCATGCCCACTTTTAAAAATACAACGGCGATGCCGGTATCTTGGCAAATAGGGCGTTTACCTTCAGCACACATGCGGCTGTTGGTAAGGATCTGAGCAATTGCATCCTTAGCTGCTGGGCTCTCTTCACGCTCATAGGCTTTGCCTAGGGCTGTGATGTAGTCCAATGGGTGGTAGTAAGAGATGTATTGAAAACCATCAGCAATACTTTGAATGAAGTCGTCTTGGCGAATTGTGCTCATAGTGGATATTTTTATAAGTGGTTAGACAGAAGTTATCCATTTTACCTAGGGAAATTAGCAATCTAGTAAATGTGCCTATGATTCATGTAAGCTTATGAAAAATTCGTAAGAGATAGGATGGTGAATAGCCTTAGGTCTTAGGGGTAACCCTTATTAAGCCTAACTATATGAAGATTGTCAGTCAAATGTCAGTCGACCCGCCTAACCTCGAAGATTGTTAAAAAAACAGCCTAGAAAGTAGGAGAAAAGTATGTCTGGTATGGAACAGTTGTTAGTTGAAAATCGTGTTTTTAACCCACCTAAAGCTTTTGCTAAACAAGCAGCTATCAGCAGCATGGATCAGTACAAAGCAATGTGCCAGTCTTTTGAAAAAGACTTTGACGGTACATGGGCCAGACTTGCAAAAGAAAATCTATATTGGAAGAAACCTTTTACCAAGGTTCTTGATGAATCTAAAGCACCTTTCTACAAATGGTTTGAAGATGGTTTAACCAATGCCTCTTACAACTGTATCGACCGCAATATCGAAAATGGTCTAGGCAAGAAAACAGCGCTCGTTTTCGAGGCTGATGGCGGCGAAGTGACTAAAGTCACCTATCAAGAATTGCATGATCGCGTAGCGGCATTTGCTAACGGTCTTAAAAAGCTCGGCATCAAAAAAGGTGACCGTGTTGTTATTTACATGTCGATGTCTGTTGAAGGTGTTGTGGCGATGCAAGCATGTGCTCGTATCGGAGCGACGCACTCTGTGGTCTTCGGTGGCTTCTCAGCTAAATCGTTACAAGAGCGTATCGTGGATATCGGCGCAGTGGCATTGATCACAGCTGACCAACAGTTACGCGGTGGTAAAGCATTGCCTCTTAAGACGATTGCCGATGAAGCTCTTAGCTTAGGCGGTTGCGAGAAGTTAAAGCACGTGATTGTTTACAAGCGCACGGGTGGTGATGTGCCTATGAAGGCAGGTCGTGATAAGTGGATGCACGACGTTTCTGCTGGTCAGTCAAAAGTTTGTGAGCCAGAGTGGGTTAGTGCAGAGCACCCATTGTTTGTTCTTTACACATCCGGTTCCACAGGTAAGCCAAAAGGTGTGCAGCACGCAACAGGTGGCTACCTTTTATGGACGATGTTGACTATGAAGTGGACATTCGACTTGCGTCACAGTGATGTGTTCTGGTGTACAGCTGACATTGGTTGGATTACCGGTCACAGCTATATTGCCTACGGTCCTTTGGCTTGTGGCGCAACGCAAATTATTTTTGAAGGTGTGCCAACATTCCCGAACGCTGGTCGTTTCTGGGACATGATTGCTCGTCACAAAGTTTCTATTTTCTATACGGCTCCAACAGCGATTCGTTCTCTCATCAAAGCTTCTGATACAGATCCATCTGTTCATCCGAAGAAGTACAACTTGAAGAGCTTGCGTTTATTAGGCTCTGTGGGTGAGCCGATCAATCCTGAAGCTTGGATGTGGTACCACAAGAACGTTGGCGGTGAGAACTGCCCAATCGTGGATACCTTCTGGCAAACAGAAACAGGTGGTCACATGATCACCCCATTGCCAGGTGCAACACCATTGGTTCCAGGTTCATGCACTTTGCCATTGCCTGGTGTAATGGCGGCGATTGTGGATGAGGCAGGTGGTGATATGCCTAACGGCCAGGGTGGTATCTTGGTGGTGAAGCGTCCATGGCCTTCGATGATTCGCACGATCTGGGGTGACCCAGAGCGCTTTAAGAAGAGCTACTTCCCAGAAGAGTTGGGTGGTACGCTTTATTTGGCAGGTGACGGCGCGATCCGTAACAAAGATACAGGTTACTTCACGATTACAGGTCGTATCGATGACGTGTTGAACGTTTCTGGTCACCGTATGGGTACGATGGAAATCGAATCTTGCTTGGTGGCTAACCCTCTTGTAGCAGAGTCTGCTGTGGTAGGACGTCCGGACGACATGACCGGTGAAGCGATTGTGGCTTTCGTGGTTCTTAAAGGTAAGCGCCCAACAGGTGATGAAGCCAAGAAGATAGCAACAGATCTACGTAATTGGGTTGGTAAAGAAATTGGCCCAATTGCTAAACCAAAGGAAATTCGTTTTGGTGATAACTTACCAAAAACACGCTCTGGAAAGATCATGCGTCGTTTGTTACGCGTTCTAGCCAAAGGTGAGGCGATTACGCAAGATACGTCAACACTTGAAAATCCAGCAATTTTGGAACAATTGAAAGACGCTATTTAATCAAGTGGTTTAATTAGCTAGTTGTCATTTAGGCCGGTCACTCGATGAGTCACCGGCCTTTTTTCTAGAAGCTGAGCAATAATCTAGTTATGCCACATCTCACGGGTACTAAAAAAATAGGTTTTTACTATTTACTGTTTACGGTAGGTTTCCTGTTTTTTGTATATTCCTTAGGCTTGGTTGAACAGAGCAGTGGCTCTGGCATCTGGCTGGGTTATGTATTCTTATTTGTCACCATTGCTATTTATGCCAGCATTGGTTTGATCTCAAGAACATCGGATATTGCTGATTACTATGTGGCGGGTCGTAAGGTACCGGCTATCTTTAATGGCATGGCCACGGCAGCCGATTGGATGAGTGCTGCGACCTTTATTGGTCTGGTGGGCATTCTCTTTAGTTCCGGCTACAAAGGTCTAGCTTTTATTGTAGGCTGGACAGGTGGTTTTTGTTTGGTGGCACTCCTCATCGCGCCCTACATCCGTAAATTCGGTTCTTATACGATTCCTGATTTCTTGGCCATTCGCTATAGCCAAGGCAAAGAAGGCGGTAGTCGAGTGGTTCGAGTGGTGGCAGTGGGCACAACCATCTTCTGTTCGTTTATTTATTTGGTTGCGCAAATTCAAGGTGTTGGGTTAATTGTTAACCGCTTTATTGGCGTCGAATTTGGTATTGGCGTGTTCTTTGGCTTGGCCGGCATTTTGGTATGTTCTTTCTTGGGCGGCATGCGAGCCGTTACTTGGACTCAGGTTGCTCAATACATCATCATTGTCATTGCAATGATCCTGCCCTTGGGCATGATTTCTTATGACAAGCATGGTTCTATTTTCCCTCAAGCTACCTATGGTCAAGTTTTGGAAGAGATCCAGTATCACGAACGTGATTTTGAGGTGACAGCTGAAGAGGTGAAGGTTCGTGATTTTTATCAGAAGAGAGTGCTCTTTTTAGAACAGCGCATTGCTGATTTACCCCGGTCTTATTTCGAAGGAAAAAAGAAAGCTGAAAAAGAATTACGTGAGGCAAGGAACTCGCAAGTCTCTCTAAAAGATGTCAAGGCATTGGAGAGAAAATTACAGCATTATCCGATTAGCCCCGCCAACGCTTATGAAGTTTGGCAAAAAGAAAAGCTCGAGGCGTATCAACGTAGTCAAACTGCCACACCCTCCATGGAGCCCATCTTTAGCAAGATGATAGGTGTGACTGGGATGGATCAGCTCAATTTCATTTTGCTCATTTTTTGCCTTATGTTTGGTACAGCGAGCTTACCTCATATTTTGACCCGTTACTACACCACGACGAGCGTGGCGGCAACCCGTTACTCCGTATTTTGGACACTGTTATTTGTGGTAATTTTCTACCTCAGCGTGCCACCGCTAGCAGCCATGGTGAAATTGGATTTATTTAAAAATCTGGTGGGTATCTCGTATGCCGATTTGCCAAATTGGGTATTGCAATGGCGCAAGTTGGATCCGCCGGTTTTATCGCTCACGGATGTAAATGGTGATGGCTTTGTGCAGTGGGCTGAGCTGGTAATTTCCCCCGACATGATTATTCTGGCTGCCCCAGAAATAGCTGGCTTACCGTATGTGATTTCTGGTTTGGTAGCGGCGGGCGCCTTGGCGGCAGCGCTATCAACTGCCGATGGCCTGCTGCTAACCATTGCTAACGCGATTTCTCATGATGTCTACTTTCACATGGTCGATAAGAAAGCCTCTCATCAGAAACGTGTGACGATTGCTAAGATTGCCTTGCTGGGTGTGGCTTTATTTGCGGCCTATGTAACGTCCCTAAGACCTGGTGATATTTTGTTCTTAGTCGGTGCGGCATTCTCACTCGCAGCGTCCAGTTTTTTTGCTGTATTGATTTTGGCTGTTTTTTCAAAACGCATTAACCAGTGGGGCGCCATTGCAGGCATGATCACCGGTCTTTTGGTGAGTGGCACCTACATCGCTTTAAATTACCCCTTTGTTTCTAGGATTACCGGTGTGTTTGGTGATCGCTGGTTTGGGATCGATCCTATTGCCTCGGGTGCTTTTGGTATTCCTGCTAGTTTTATAGCCGCTTTCTTGGTCTCTTACCTAACCAAACCTAATCCACCTGTGATTCAGCGCTTGGTCGACTACTTAAGAGAATCCAAGTCGACTATTTAAACAACTTCTTCCAGCCATCAAGGCCGAGTTTTTGCATGGTGGCGATATTGGTTTCAAAAATAGCTTCTGCTTCCGGAAAAGCTTCAACCGCTTTATCAAGGCTATCTTCACGCAACAGATGCAGAGCCGGGTAAGGTGAGCGATTGGTGAAGTTGGTGATGTCATCCACCTCCGTGCCTGCAAATTGATACTGAGGGTGGAAGCTAGCAATCTGAAGTTCCCCATCCAGATCCAACTCTTCTAATAGGCTATCTGCTAAATCTAAAAACTCGTTGTAATCCATAAAGTCTTGTAAGACGTGGGGATGGATCAATAAAGTGGTATCTGTTTTATCAGGGGATGTTTCCGCTAAATGCTCCAACTCTTTAGCAAGGTCCTCTAAAAGGGTTTCAACCGTCTTGGCTTCGCTTACGGTATAGCGAATCTGTTCTTTCACATGAACCGATTTAGCGAAAGGGCATAAATTCAGACCAATCACGGCTTTAACAAGCCATTCTTGCATTTCTTGTACATATGTAGAATCTTGATTAGTCATTTTTTCACCTTTTGCCAAAGCTTTGTGTATCGTATAGCCCATGATCCGTATTACTGAACTGCGCTTGCCTATTCATCATGCTCCAGAGGAGCTAGAAGCAGCCATCTTAAAGCGTTTGAATATCCCTGCAAAGGATTTGATTCAGTTCACCATTTTTAAGCGCAGCCATGATGCTCGTAAAAATACAGCTTTATCCCTGATTTACACCATTGATCTTTCTGCTAAAAATGAAGAGCAGTTGCTTAAAACCCATGGTCATGATCAACATGTTCGTGTGGCACCCGATACCAGTTACCACTTCTTGGCCAAAGCACCGGAGCATCTACCCAGTCGACCCGTGGTGATTGGTTTTGGACCTTGTGGAATTTTTGCTGCTTTACTCTTGGCTCAAATGGGCTTTAAGCCGATTGTTTTAGAGCGTGGCAAGCAGGTTCGCGAACGGACTCAGGATACTTGGGGCTTGTGGCGTAAAAATAAACTCAATACCGAATCCAATGTGCAGTTTGGTGAGGGTGGTGCGGGTACTTTCTCGGATGGTAAGTTATACAGTCAAATCAAAGATCCGAAGTTTTACGGTCGTAAAGTCATTCATGAATTCATCAAGGCTGGAGCTCCTGAAGAAATTGCTTATGTCGCGAAACCCCACATTGGCACCTTCAGGCTGGTAGGTGTTGTTGAAAAAATGCGCCAAGAGATCATTGAGTTGGGCGGGGAGATTCGCTTCCAGCAAAAGGTCACTGGTTTTGATATCGACAATGGCCAAATCAAATCGGTGCAACTCGAAAGCGGTGAGACCATCGTGGCTGACCAGGTGATTCTCGCTTTAGGTCACAGCTCTCGCGATACATTCCAAGCATTGCATCATGCAGGCGTCTATCTAGAGGCCAAACCTTTCTCCGTTGGTTTTAGGATCGAGCACCCACAATCACTGATTGATAAGGCGCGCTTGGGCCCTCATGCGGGTAACCCGATCATTGGCGCGGCGGATTACAAGCTGGTGCATCACGCTAAAAATGGTCGTGCGGTATACAGCTTCTGTATGTGTCCAGGTGGCACGGTTGTGGCCGCCACTTCAGAAGAAAATCGTGTGGTCACCAACGGCATGAGCCAGTATTCACGTAACGAGCGCAATGCCAATGCGGGCATTGTGGTGAACGTGGATCCAGAGGATTATGGTGGTGGCCCTGATAATCCTTTGGCTGGCATCGACTTCCAAAGAAAGTTAGAGTCCCATGCGTTTGAGTTGGGAGGCAGAAACTATGAGGCTCCTGGTCAGTTGGTGGGTGACTTTATTGCAGGTACCCCATCCACGGAGTTTGGTACGGTCATGCCGTCATATAAACCAGGTGTTCATCTCACGGATTTAGCCACTGCATTGCCGGATTATGCAATTGAAGCGATGCGCGAAGCGCTCCCTGCATTTGAAAAACAAATTCCTGGCTTCTCGATGCACGATGCTGTTTTAACAGGTGTTGAAACTAGAACTTCTTCGCCACTGCGGATCACCCGTGGCAATGATTTTCAGAGTTTGAACGTCAAAGGTTTGTACCCTGCCGGTGAGGGTGCTGGATATGCCGGTGGCATTTTGTCAGCCGGTGTGGATGGCATCAAAGTAGCTGAGGCTGTTGCTCTCGCTATCTTGCAAAAAACATCGAAATAAGACTTACTTAAGCCGTCTTTTTCTGGTGGCGGCGTAACCAAAACAATCCAGCCGCTGTGAGTAAGAGTGGGAAGATCGAGACCCAGTTTAAAAGTGCCCAGCCTTGGGTGGTGACAAGCGCCCCTGAGCTTAAGGACGTGATGGCCATTGTGCTAAAAACGCAAAAATTAATTAAACCTTGGGCTTTATCTTTTTCTGCGGGCAAGTAAGTGGAGAGTGCCAAGGTTGTGGCACCTGTAAATAAAAAGTTCCAACCGATACCTAAGGCCAGCATCGCTAAAAAGAACTGATGCAATTCAGTGCCCGATAGTGCGATAGCGACACACAGGGCATTTAAAAACAATCCCAGCCACATGATGGGTAAACTGCCCCAACGCTTGATTAAATGACCTGTAAAGAAGCCCGGTGCAAACATGCCGATCACATGCCATTGCAGGACTAAAGCCGCATCAGAAAAAGGATAACCACACACTTCCATGGCTAGAGGCGTGGCAGCCATTAATAAATTCATAATGCCGTAACTGAGTGCCGATGTCATCGCTGCTACGATAAAAATAGGCTGCTTGGCAATCACTGAGAGTGATCGACCTACCGGCGTAGGGTCAGCTCCTGCAGATTGCGGGCGATCTAGTTGAGACTCCCGAGGGAACTCAATCTTGCCCATCACATAAACGCCAATAGAGCCAGCTACTGCCAAGGATAGATAGGCTCCCAAAAATGGCACATCAAAAACATTCTTGGTCCAAGAGGCCAGGTTAGGTCCAATCACAGCTCCGAGCAAACCTCCGGCTAACACCCATGAGACTGCTTTTTCTTTCAGGCTGGCATGAGTGAGCTCAGCAGCAGCAAAGCGATAGAGTTGGCCATTGGCGCTATAGAAGCCAGCAATAAGAGTGGCACATGTTAAGAGCCAAAAGTTCTTTTGGTAGGCAGCAAAGGCACAGATAAGCGCAGAGACAACGGCGACAAGTAAACCCAATTCAAATGATTTTTGGCGACCAAAGCGTTGTTGAACTTTTGACACCAAAGAAGTTGATAGAGCGCCACCCACCACGTAGCCCATGATTGGGAGAGTTGCCATCCATGGGATGGGCGTGAGATTCATGCCCACAAGTCCGTTGATTGCGATAAAGGTCACGTTATTCGTTAAAAACAAGCCCTGACAAATAATCAGAAGAACCAAGTTCTTATTAAACAAGCGGGGAGAGGTGTGGGTGGGATTCATTGATATAACGATTGATTAATGGATATTGAACTTATCAAGTTTCAAGGCATAAAAAATGGCTGGTTTAACCAGCCATTCTTTTTTCCTGAAAAGCAGCTAATTACTTAGCGCCGTCCAAAATCCACTTAACTACAGTCTTTGCATCTGCTTCGCTAATACCGGCGTTAGCAGGCATTGGGATAGGACCCCAAACACCAGAACCACCAGCTTTAACTTTTTTAGCTAATTTGTCGACCGCGTCAGCTTGGCCTTTGTATTTAGCAGCGATATCTTTATATGCTGGACCAACTACTTTTTTGTCCACGGCGTGACAACCCATACAGGCGTTCTTGCTAGCGATCTCTTTTGAAGCAAATGCAGGTGCTGATACCATCAATGCTGATGCTACCAATGCGCTGATTAATTTCATGAATTTCTCCGGTTATTTCAATTAAAAATACAGTTACAGGCGTAAGTATATAAAAATACTGGGGAGTGTGCCTATGTCGGATTTTCACCTAGAGATAGTTAATGAAAACCATTAACTATCAATAGTTTGGGCTTGTTTCAAGAATGTAATTGCTTTGATTTGATGTAACTCAAAGTCTTGGCGCTTCAACAGGCTTTTGACTCAAGAGCTTAGCTGACTGAAGGGTTTAGAATAGCAAGCTTCAAACGCGTTGCAAGGGTGAATTGCCCTCTAAGAATGTGTCATGATTTCAATACCCCTCAACAGGGCTTTGAAGAATAAAAAGCAACTATTAAAAAGTAAAGAATATGGCAAGTTATCAAACCGAAACAGTTTTAACAGTAAAACACTGGAATGACACTCTTTTTAGTTTTACAACCACTCGTAATAAAGGTTTGCGTTTTCGCAACGGGCATTTCTTGATGATTGGTTTGGAAGTAGAAGGTAAGCCATTGGTTCGTGCGTATAGCGTTGCCAGCCCTAACTACGAAGAGCACCTCGAGTTTTTCAGTATCAAGGTAGAAAACGGTCCGTTAACTTCCAGACTTCAAAAAATCCAGGTGGGTGATCCTATCTTGGTGAGTGATAAATCGGTGGGTACTCTGGTGATTGATGACTTGAACCCGGGCAAGAACCTCTACTTATTCAGTACGGGTACAGGATTGGCGCCATTCATGAGCATCATTCGTGATCCTGAGACATACGAGCGATTTGAAAAGATTGTTTTGATTCATGGCGTGCGTTTGGTCAGCGAGTTGGCTTATGAGGATTACATCAAGAATGAACTTCCGAATGATGAGTTCTTAGGAGAGATGGTTCGTGAGAAGCTGATCTATTACCCAACGGTGACACGTGAAGCATTCAAGCACACGGGACGTTTAACCACTGCGATTGAAAACGGCCAATTATTCAAAGATATTGGTTTGCCACCTTTGGACCCAGCAACAGACCGAGGCATGATTTGCGGTAGCCCTTCGATGCTGAAAGAAATATCAGAAATGCTCGATACCAAAGGCTTCAAAGTTTCACCAAGCTTGGGTGTTCTAGGTGACTATGTATACGAGAGAGCCTTCGTCGAGAAATAAGTAAGTCAGACAGATCGGAAATCAGAAACAAAAAAGCCCTTAATTCAACATTAAGGGCTTTTTTATTGGTACTGGCGGAGAAGGCGGGATTCGAACCCGCGGTAGGCTATAAACCTACGCACGCTTTCCAGGCGTGTGACTTAAACCACTCATCCACCTCTCCGGATAAGAGAGCGATTATATACCGCGCTCTCAAATTGATTGGTGGCTTATTCAGCTTCTGACATACCGCCAACGACATGGCTGAAGCCAGCGTCAACGTAAGTGATTTCACCCGTGATACCACCGGCCAAATCGGACATCATGAAAGCTGCAGCATTGCCCACGTCATCAATGGTCACATTGCGACGCAAAGGTGCATTGGCTTCAACGAAATCTAGAATTTTGCCAAAACCTTTAATACCTGATGCTGCTAGCGTTTTGATCGGACCTGCTGAGATGCCGTTGCAACGGATACCCTTAGGACCAACTGAGTTCGCTAAGTAACGAACACTGGCTTCCAAAGACGCTTTGGCTAAGCCCATGGTGTTGTAGTTAGGCACCACCATTTGTGAGCCAAGGTAAGTCAAGGTTAATAGTGCTGCTTTGTCATTCAACATCGGTAGAGCTGCTTTGGCCATCGCTGGGAAGCTATAAGCCGAAATATCATGAGCAATCTTGAAAGACTCTCTTGAAAGACCTTCTAGGAAGTCACCAGCAATTGCTTCACGTGGCGCAAAACCAATTGAATGGATCAAACCGTCAAATTTAGGCCATGTGGCTGAAAGATCGGCAAAGAGTTTATCGATTTGAGCGTCATCACCCACATCGCAGTCAAAAATGAGTTTGCTGTTGAATTCTGCAGCAAATTCAGTGATTCGGTCTTTAAAACGATCGCCAACATATGTAAAAGCCAACTCTGCGCCTTCTCTATGGCACGCTTTGGCAATGCCGTAAGCGATAGAGCGGTTAGAAAGAAGACCTGTTAGAACGATTTTTTTACCGGCTAAGAAACCCATTTTTGCTTCCTTTATTCTTTTTGCTGCATTTGTTAATGTCTAATTACAATTGTCACACATGCGAATGAATAGACCCTTACTTTTCCCCATCATTTTAAGCTTAATGCTTGGAATAGGGCTGTCTATTGATTCTGAGGCTCATGCGGCTCACGGCTTTGCCCAATATGGCGATTTACGCTACCCCGCTGGATTCAAGCATTTTGATTATGTTAATCCTGAAGCACCTCAGGGTGGAACGCTGCAACTCCCTAATCCGGATCGAAGAACCAGTTTTGACAAATTTAACCCTTTTACGCTCAAGGGTGTCGCTGCGCCTGGGGTCTCACAACTCATGTTTGAGAGTCTTTTAATTGGTAGTGCGGATGAGGTGGCTTCTGCCTATGGACTGTTAGCGGAAGATGTCACTGTTGCCAAAGACCAGTTATCGGTCACGTTTCGTTTAAGAGAATCAGCACGCTTCAATGATGGGGCGCCAGTCCTTGCCAAAGATGTGAAGTACTCTTTTGATATCTTGATGAGCAAATTGGCTAGCCCGCAATTTAAAACCATCTATGCCGATGTCAAACAGGCTGTGGTGGTTTCTGAGCGCGTGATTCGCTTTGACTTTCATCGCAGAAACGGCGAGTTACCACTCTTAGTTGGTTCGCTACCGATCTTCTCTGAAAAATGGGGGAAGAGCAGCGATGGCACTAGCAAAGACAAATTATTCAATCAAATAACCTTTGAACAGCCCATTGCGAGTGGTCCATACGTCATTGAAAAATACGATATTGGTAAAACCATCACCTTTAAAAAGAATCCTGATTATTGGGGGGCTGATCTCAATGTGCGCATCGGGTTTTTCAATTTTGATCGAGTGTCCTATCGTTTGTACAAAGACGATACTGCGCGATTGGAAGCTCTTAAAGCAGGGGAGTTTGATACCTTGGTGGAGTATCGGGCCAAGAACTGGGCTAAGAGCTATGTGGGGCCTAAGTTCAGAGATGGCACACTAAAGAAACAGCATTTTCAGCATCGCAACGGTGCCGGCATGCAAGGTTTTATCATGAACATGCGCAAGCCTGTCTTTCAGGACCAACGGGTAAGAGAAGCTCTCACATTAGCTTTGGATTTTGAATGGATGAACCGCCAGCTTTTTTACGGTCAGTACCATCGGATTGATAGTTATTTTGCGAACAGTGATTTAGGTGCTTCATATGAAGCAGCCAGCTTGCCAAGCACTCAAGAGAAAAAACTATTAGAGCCTCTCGCAAAAACTTATCCTCAGTATTTCCCGGAAAAAGCTTTGGGCCCCATGGTATTACCCGTGACGACAGCAGATCCATCGAGCTTGCGCCAAAACTTAAGAAAAGCCAGAGAAATTTTGGCAAGAGCCGGTTGGGTCTACAAAGATGGTGCTCTGAGAAATGCCAAAGGCCAAGCCTTTGAGTTTGAAATTATGGACGATGGTGGCGCCATGGTTCGTTTGGTGGCTGCCTATGTTCGTAACCTCGAGAAGCTTGGTATTCAAGTTCAGATCAGAACGACAGACTATGCCCTGTATCAAAAACGCTTAGAAGAGTTTGATTTTGATATGACCACCATGAAGTTCCCAGATTCACAAAGCCCGGGTAATGAGCTATGGGATCGATATGGTAGCGAGTCAGCTTCTACCAAAGGTTCTGACAATATCATCGGGGTTAAATCTCCGGTGGTTGATGCCTTGGTGGGGCATATTGTGAAAGCCCAATCCAGGAAAGATCTCGTGGCCGCAACTCGTGCGCTAGATCGCGTTCTAACGCATAGTTATTACGTTGTACCGCATTGGTATAGCCCGAGTCATCGTGTGGCGTATAAGTCAAATTTGGCGTTTCCAAAACCGCCGACTTACTACCAAGCAGAATCTTGGATCTTGAGTACTTGGTGGCGCATGCCTTCGGATGAGCGAGGTCACAAATGAACAGCGCTTTAGTGAGATATATCTTTAAACGTGTGTTGTTGATGATTCCTACTTTATTAGGCGTCATCACCTTAACCTTTGCTGTGATTCAGTTTGTGCCTGGCGGCCCCGTTGAGCAAATGATGTTGGAAATCAAAGGTCGGGGTGATGCCAGTGTAGGAGCAGGGGAGTCATCGGGTGGCGGATCGAGTGCGACCTACCGCGGTCGTCAAGGAGTTGATGAAGAACGCTTAAAAGAAATCAAAGCGCTCTATGGCTTTGATAAGCCGCCGATCGAACGCTATTGGCACATGCTCAAGCGTTTTGCGATGTTTGATTTGGGCCAAAGTTATTACCAACACAAAAGTGTTTGGGAGTTGGTGGTATCCAAAATGCCTGTCTCCATTAGTTTAGGCTTATGGACCTTTTTAATTACTTATCTAATTTCTATTCCTTTAGGCATTAAAAAGGCTGTGCGAGCAGGTACCCGATTTGACACGGCGACCAGTGTTTTGATTTTGATTGGTTATGCGATCCCTGGATTTGTCCTCGGTGTATTGCTATTGGTTTTATTTGGCGGTGGTAGCTTCTTCCAGTTATTCCCCTTGCGAGGCTTAACGTCTGACAATTGGTCTGATCTCAGTTTGATCGGCAAGGTAATGGATTACCTCTGGCATTTGGTATTGCCCATTACTGCTTCTGTATTAGGTAACTTTGCAGTGATCACGATGCTGACCAAGAATTCTTTCTTGGAAGAGATTCGTAAGCAATATGTGATCACGGCGAGAGCCAAGGGTTTGAGTGAAGACAAGGTTTTATGGAAGCATGTTTTTAGAAATGCGCTGATTCCATTGGTGACCGGTTTTCCAGCAGCATTCATTGGGGCCTTCTTCACGGGTTCACTTTTGATAGAAACGTTATTTTCTTTGGATGGCCTTGGCTTGTTGTCCTATGAAGCGGTGATGAAGCGTGACTATCCTGTTGTCCTAGGAACGCTTTATTTATTCACGCTCATTGGTTTGGTGACGAAGCTCATTTCCGATATTGCTTATGTCTTAGTGGATCCTCGGATCCAATTGGATAGTTCGTCAGGAGGTCGTTAATGTACCGACGCTTGATCGCACGCATCCAAGACAGCCATCAGTGGCAACGCTTCAAAGCGAATCGCTTGGGCTATTGGAGTTTATGGATTTTTACGGCTCTATTTATCTTCAGTTTATTTGCAGAGCTGATTGCTAACGACCGTCCCATTTTGGTTCGTTATCAGGGTGAGTTTTATGTGCCGATTGTTAAAGACTACCCAGAAACAGCTTTCGGCGGTGACTTTCCTACGCCAACCGATTACCTTGATCCAGATATCAAAAAGACCTTTTCTAAACCAGGTAACTGGGCAGTCTATCCACTCATTACCTACAACTACAACACGCTGAATTATTTTGCAAAAGAGCCTAACCCTGCATCGCCATCCAGAGACAACTTATTGGGTACCGATGATCGAGGTAGGGATGTGGTGGCTCGGTTAATTTATGGGTTTAGGTTGTCTGTTCTATTCGGTCTCTGCTTAACCGCCTTGGGTGTCATTGTCGGCGTCTTAACGGGTGCACTCATGGGTTACTTTGGTGGCAAGGTGGATTTGGTCACCCAACGCTTCATCGAGATCTGGAGCTCTATGCCCGAACTCTATTTATTAATTATTTTCGCCTCCATCTTTTCTCCTAGTATTGGATTGTTAATTATTTTGTTGTCATTGTTTGGTTGGATGGGCTTGTCCGATTATGTACGTGCTGAATTTTTTAAAAATCGCTCGCTAGAATATGTGCGCGCTGCGGAAGCGTTGGGTTTGTCGAGTTCTCAAATCATGTGGCGTCACATCCTTCCTAATAGTTTGACGCCAGTGATTACATTTTTACCATTTAGGATGAGTGCATCGATTTTGGCCTTAACCAGTTTGGATTTCTTAGGCTTAGGGGTGCCACCCGATACCGCCAGTTTGGGTGAGTTGCTCGCTCAAGGTAAAGCCAATTTGGATGCCTGGTGGATTTCTTTATCAACGTTTTTAGTTTTAGCCATCACATTGATGTTATTGACGTTCATGGGTGAAGCGCTCAGAGATGCGTTTGATAATCGTCGATCTGCTGGAGAAGTGAAATCATGAGCCAGCTCAATCCTATCACTCCTTTATTGGATATTCAGCACTTAACGATCAAGTTTGGGCGCAAGACGGTTGTCAATGACTTGAGTCTGAGCATTGCTCCAGGTGAACGTTTGGCGATTGTGGGGGAGTCTGGTTCAGGTAAAACTTTAAGTGGTTTATCTTTGATTGGTTTACTCCCAGAGGCAGCTCAAGTCTCTGGAAAAATAGAACTCCATTACCAAGACCATACAAGTAAAAATTCAACCAGCAAAAATTCAACGCAAGACATCGTGAGCATGTCTGCCTCAGAGCTTCAGGCGATTCGTGGCAAAGACATTGCCATGATCTTTCAGGAGCCGATGACAGCATTGAACCCGCTCTACACCATCGGTAATCAAATCATGGAGGCTGTTCAGTGCCACCATCCTTTGATGAGCAAAGTGGAGTGCCGTGATCGTTCGATTGCCTTGTTAGAGAAAACAGGGATCCCTCACCCGGCCGAACGTTTTTCTTTTTATCCGCATCAGTTATCTGGTGGTCAGCGCCAAAGAGCCATGATTGCAATGGCTTTAGCTTGCCAGCCTAAACTTTTAATTGCGGATGAGCCAACGACGGCTTTGGACCCTAGTTTGCGCCTACAGATTCTTGATCTATTAAAAGAACTCCAAGAGGATGCCAAGTCTCATGGCGGTATGGCCGTTATTTTGATCACCCATGATCTCAACATGGTACGCCATTTTGCAGAGCGTGTGGCTGTGATGCATCAAGGGAAGTTGTTGGAATATGGTTTGACCGAACAGGTGTTTCAAAATCCCGAGCATGCCTATACCGAAACTCTCGTTCACAGTGAGCCAGTTAGAAACGTTTTACCACTGGTACCCATTGCACCGGTATTGCTTAAAGCCAAAGAACTTAGCGTGTCTTACCCAAAAGCAGGGAGCAGTCGCCTTTTCAAGGGGCTCAAAAAGTTTTTGAGAGGGTTTCATTTCTCAGACTTATGGCAGCAAGACTACGATCAAGTCGTCAAACATATCGATTTGGATTTACGTCAGGGTGAGACCCTTGGTGTGATCGGCGAGTCTGGTTCTGGTAAATCAACCCTGGCTATGGCTCTATTAGGCTTGTTGGGGCAAACCGGCGCTAAAACTTCAGGGTACGTGGAGATCTTAGGTCATGATTGGTTTGCACTGTCTCAAAAAGATCGCCGTCCATTAAGAGCTTCTTTTCAAGTTATTTTCCAGGACCCATTTGGTTCACTTTCACCCAGGATGACCGTGGGGCAGATCGTTGGGGAAGGTTTGCGTCTGCATCAAGTAGACCTATCGGCTGATGCTGTGAAAGCGAAGGTCATTGAGGTTCTCAAGGAAGTCGGTTTGGATCGAACGGCGTTCAATCGCTATCCCCATGAATTTTCAGGTGGCCAGCGCCAGCGGATTGCCATTGCTCGGGCGCTTATCTTAAAGCCTCAAATTCTTGTGTTAGATGAGCCGACATCAGCACTGGATGTCACCATTCAAAGGCAAATTTTGGAGCTTTTGTCCGATTTGCAGCACAAATACAACATGGCTTATCTCTTGATTAGTCATGACTTGAGTGTGGTGCGGGCCATGTCGCACCGCATCATTACTCTGAAAAAAGGCCTAAAAATCAAAGAGGAAGCTCTTTAGAGTCTCCTGAAAAAAGGCATTTTGTGTCAGGTTTCATTCAGGTTATAATGTCCCTCATGTTGAAAACCAAGCATTCCCTCTTTGCAGCCATTATGTTGGTCGCCTCCTTGCAGGCTACTCAGGCTATGGCGCAATCGGTGGATCGTGCTAATGAGCTAGCCGTGGAATCATCTGCCCCTCTAACAGAGCAGATTCCTAGCCGTTTCAGTACCGTTAAAGAAAAATTATCTAGTAGCGTCAGTCAAGTTGGGGCTTCTGTTGTCGGTGGCACAGAGTCTTTAATCGATAACGCCATGCAGTTAATTGGTGTTCGTTACCGCTGGGGTGGCAACACACCGACAAGCGGTTTGGATTGCAGTGGCTTTGTTCGTTATGTCTTTAATGACACATTTGGATTCTTATTGCCTCGTAAATCAGCACAGATGAGCAAAGTAGGCTTGGAAATTGGTAAAGACGAGTTGCGCCCTGGCGACCTCGTATTCTTTAACACCATGCGCCATGCTTTTTCTCACGTTGGCATTTATGTGGGTGATAATAAATTTATCCATGCACCTTCGAGAGGTAAGTCGATTCGTGTGGATGATATGACCAAGGTTTATTGGGAAAAGCGATACAACGGCGCGCGTCGTATGGATGGTTTTGATACTCTCAATGATGAGCAACGTATTCAGCTTCTTAATGATTACCAGGATCGTTTGGATAACACCGGTCGCTTGTGATAGCTAATTAAAGATTTCTCAATCTAACCAAACATAAAAAAAGACCTTCGCTGAAGGTCTTTTTTTATGGCTCATCTGTCTAGCAGACCAATCGAAACTAGCGTATTCCTAGTTTGGATTTGATTTGATCCATTTGTATTAGGGTCGCTTCTTCCCCCGCTAGAATGGCATTGCTTCTAGATTTAAAGTCAGTTCCTCGCATGCCTTTTAGTTCTGGACGAATGACTATCTGGGCACGTTCTAGCTCAAATTGATTGATACTTTGTCCCATGATTGAGGTGGTTTGCAGCAGAATGCCTACAGTCCCGCTGCTATCTTGACTACTAGGCTCGGTTGAAATATTCACGGCGATCACGAAGTCCGCACCCATTTGTGTGGCGTATCGAACCGGTACTGGAGAGACTAAACCGCCATCCACATATTCTCGACCATTGATCATGGTGGGCTGGAAAACACTGGGAATACTGCAGGACGCTCTAACGGCTTGACCAATATCGCCTCTTTGGAAGAGGACGCCTTGGCCAGTTTTTAAATCGGTTGCCACAATACCTAAAGGTATCGGCGTATTTTCAATCGATTGATGTTTGACCAAGCGATTGACCGTGCCTTGCAGGGCATCACCTTTGATCATTCCACCAAATTTACCCGAGAAAGGAAGAGCCCAGTCCGCAATAGTTGCTTCATCTAAAGTTAGAGCAATGCGATTAAGTTCATTGCCCTTATAGCCTGATGCATATAAAGCGGCTATGACGCTGCCGGCACTTGTCCCCACTACTAAATCTGGTTTGATGCCGTTAGCTTCTAGTGCTTTGATCACGCCAATATGGGCAAATCCCCTGGCTGCACCTCCGCCAAGAGCCAAACCAATCACAGGTTTTTTGTGGCTAAAGGTGCTACAACCAGCTAATCCAGCCACACTTAATGAGCCCATACTGATTAGGGTCAAGAATTTTCTTCTAGAAGTGTGGTAATCTACATGAGAATTATTCTCATTAATAACTAAGGATTCGTTGTTATTGAGATCACCGGTTTTATTTTTATGGAGATACTTCATCATGTTCTTATCTAAAAAATCCATTTGGGTCGCTGCAGCGATAACTGCATTGGGTATCACAACATCAATGCCAGCATTATCTCAGTCTTCTGGGGTTTTGAATTTATATTCTGCAAGACACTATCAGACAGATGAGGCTTTGTATGCAGACTTTACAAAGCAAACAGGTATCAAGATTAACCGGATTGAAGCGGATGACAATGCTTTGTTTGAGCGTTTGCGTAGTGAAGGTAAAGATAGTCCGGCCGATGTGATCTTGATGGTGGATGCGGCAAGATTATGGCGCGCTGAAGTAGAAGGTTTATTTCAGCCAGTGCAATCAAAAATTTTAGATTCTCGTATTCCGAAAAACTTACGATCCAATGATGAAGGCAAGGGGAGTCATTGGTTTGGCTTCTCAACTCGAGCGCGCATCATTGTTTTTAATAAGTCGACCGTACAAGCTAACGATGTTGATACCTATGAAAAGCTAGCGGATCCAATTAATAAAGGTAAGGTCTGTACCCGTTCAGGCTCTCATCCTTATATGTTGTCATTGATCGGTGCCATGTACGAACGTTCGGGTGAGGCAAAAACAGAAGCTTGGGCAAAAGCCATGGTTTCAAATATGGCTCGTACACCAAAGGGTGGCGATACCGATCAAATCAAAGGCGTTGCTTCTGGTGAGTGCGGGGTTGCATTAACTAACTCTTACTACTTAGCGCGTTTGATGCGTTCGACCAAACCGCAAGATCAAGCCATCGTTTCTAAAATTTCTTGGCTTTGGCCTAATCAAGCAAGCTCAGGAACACATATGAATGTGGCGGGTGGTGCTGTGGCAAAAAATGCGCCTAATAAGATCGCCGCTGTGAAGTTCTTGGAGTATTTGGCTAGTGATGCAGCGCAGCGCTACTTTGCGGATGGTAATAATGAATGGCCTGCTGTTAAATCAGTTAAGACCAATAACCCAGCATTGAATCAGTGGGGAAGCTTCAAAGAAGAGACTATTTCTATTAGTGCAATTGGTAAAAATCAAATTTATGCACAAAAAATATTAGATAGAGTGTCCTACAAGTAAAAAGAAAGCCTAGAATCTCAGGCTGAGATGAATTTAAAGCCTGAGATCCTTTCCAGTACCAGTGATAGTTGTTATCACTGCGGTGGCGACTTAACTCCAGACAGCTTCTATCAGGCTGAATTGAGTGGGGCGCTACGTTTTTTTTGTTGTGCAGGTTGTATGGCCATTGCGCAAACCATTCACGGGCAAGGATTAGAGTCTTTTTACGCGCGCCGCATTCCCTTAGGAAGTAAACCAGAAGACCCAACAGGTTTAGGTGGTCATGTGCCGGATCATTTATTGGCCTATGACGACCCTGTCCTATTGGATCGCTTCACGCGCACGACAAGCCATCAAAATGAACTCGAAACGACCTTACGTTTAGAGAAGATCCGTTGTGCTGCCTGCGTATGGCTCAATGAGCAGCACTTGCGCCGCCTGCGTGGTGTTAAAGATGTGCAAATTAATTATGTGACCCAGCGCGCCACCATTCTTTTCAATCCAGACATCGTCAAACTTTCTGGCTTATTGCATGCCGTTGAGCAAATTGGTTACGGTGCTTGGCCGTTTGAGCCGTCAGAGTCAGCTGATCAATCTAAAAAAGAAAGACGCCAACTATTGATGCGTCTAGGTGTCGCGATGCTAGGCATGATGCAAGTCATGATGTATGCCTGGCCTACCTATACCGGCGCAGAAGACTTATTAAGTGAGCATGCTTTATTACTGGGTTGGACCAGTTGGGCCTTAACCGTCCCCGTAGTTTTTTATTCTGCTGGTCCGATGTTTATCGCCGCCTGGCACAGTATCCGCTTATTTCCAAAAACTAAAATGTTGGGCATGGATGTACCTGTGACACTGGCAGTTGGTTTGGCTTTTGTGGCGGGGACCATCAATCTCGTGACCAACATGGGTCAAAGTTATTTTGATTCGATCACCATGTTTGTCGCTTTTCTATTGGGAGCTCGTTACGTTGAGCTTTTAGCTAGACAGGATGCGCAGGGCGGAGCCGAGGCTTTAGCCAAACAATTGCCTGCCACGTGTCAGCGCCTCGAGAACTATCCTGAATCAAACGCGGCTAAATCGGTGCCGGTTGTACGTTGTGTCGTTGGAGATATCTTGCGTATTTCACCGGGAGAAATTATTCCCGTAGACGGTATTTTATTGTCTGGCGAAAGCAGTCTTGACGAGTCATTGCTCTCTGGCGAGTCACGACCGATTGCGAAAAAAATCGGTGATCTGCTTTATGCAGGTAGCCACAACATGGCTAGCCCCATAGTGATGCGAGTGGAAGCGGTTGGTCAGAGAACGAGGATTGCAGGTATTGCTTCACTCTTAGATAAAGCGCTTCAAGCAAAACCTGAAGTAGTGGGTTTAGCAGAAAAATGGGCGGGTTATTTTGTAGTCTTTTTAATGACTGTTTCACTCTTTACTGCACTCACTTGGTTTTACTTAGATGCCAGTCGCGCATGGGAAGTTGCAGTGGCGGTTTTAGTAGCCAGTTGTCCCTGTGCTTTATCTTTAGCAACTCCTGCAGCCATGGCGGCAGCGCAAGGGGCTGTCACAAAATTAGGCTTGTTGGTGGTGCGTGGGCATGTCATGGAAACACTTGCTAAAGCGACAGATTTGGTGCTTGATAAGACGGGCACTTTAACAACCGGTAAGCCTCAGCTTCAGCAAATCCTGCAAGTGCGTTCGGATTACACCCCAGAAGGAGCGCTTGCTATTGCGCTTGCTATGGAGTTGGGCCAAAAACATCCGCTGGCTTTTGCTATCCAACAGGCGGCAGAGAATCAACAAGTCGCACCCGCGATCTTGAGTGATGAGTGTGTCAGTGAGTTGGGTAAGGGGTTGCGTGCGGGAGCTTTACGTTTAGGAAGTCGTGCTTGGGTTGGTTTGGATGCGTCCACACTGACTCGTGATTTAGAAAAGTATCAGCAATCTAGCTTAGTTTATTTAAGTGATGAAAAAGGTTTGATTGCCCTATTTGCTTTATTGGATACGCCACGTGATGGAGCTCAAGAGCTGATTGATGCGGCTAAAAAAAGAGGTATGAAAGTTCACTTGGTGTCGGGTGATGACCCTCAGACAGTAGCTTGGTGGGCTGGTTACTTTGGTATTGATGATTATGTGGGCGGCGCCTTACCGGAAGATAAATTAAGGTTTAGCGAGAAGTTGCAAGCAGAGGGTCAAACAGTTTGGGCTGTTGGGGATGGTGTGAACGATGCGCCATTTTTAGCCAAGGCCAATATCTCCGTGGCAGTTGGAAGTGGTGCGCCATTGGCCCAAGCAGGTGCTGATGCCGTGTTGACAGCAGAGTCATTGAAACCGTTAACTCAAGCTTTAGCGCTTGCCGATAAAACACGCATCATCATGCAACAAAATCTCGCATGGGCATTTGTTTATAACGTTGTGGCCATACCTATTGCCATGATGGGTTGGGTCAATCCATGGATAGCAGGTATTGGGATGTCGTTGTCATCACTTGCAGTGACCTTGAACGCATGGCGTTTAAGAAAACCGGTTAATTAGACTAGACTATCGGTATGGAAAGTCTTTATTTACTCATCCCCATGTCACTCGTTGTGGTGGCGTTTATTGTTTTTGTACTTTATTGGTCTGTGCGAAGCGGGCAGTTTGAGGATTTGGAAGGTCCCGGTCATGCGATCTTGATGGATGATGACAATCCCAAGCCCAAACCTCAGTCAAACTCAAACTCACTATCAAAAGACAACTAAGTCATCCTTCTGTTCTAGACAAAGCGAGACGGCGTAAAAATGAGGTGCTAAGGCCTTCATTAAGCTTAATAAATCGCCACTTCTTCGGTCAAACTTGACCTATATCAAATTCACTTAGAGGCCAAAGTTCGATAATCGCAGAAGGATAAATCGGCCTTCAGGCTTGTAAGGAGAAACCATGGGACTAACCGTGGGTAATACGCAAGACAACTTTAACTATAAAGTTGTTCGCCAATTTGCTTTAGTAACAGTGCTTTGGGGCATTGTGGGCATGTTGGTGGGGGTGATCTTGGCAGCTCAATTGATCTGGCCGGATATCACTTTCAATATTCCATTTTTGAGCTATGGCCGTTTGCGTCCATTGCACACCAATGCGGTTATCTTTGCTTTTGGAGGTAGTGCGCTATTTGCAACTTCTTATTACATCGTTCAGCGTACCTGTCAGGTACGCCTCTATTGCGACAAGTTAGCCTCGTTTACTTTCTGGGGATGGCAAGCTGTGATTGTGGCTGCAGCGATCTCATTACCCCTAGGGTTTTCAACTTCCAAAGAGTATGCAGAGCTCGAGTGGCCAATTGATATTTTGATTACATTGGTTTGGGTGGCTTACGCGGTGGTTTTCTTTGGCACTGTCGTGAAGCGCAAAACAAAACACATCTATGTGTCTAACTGGTTCTTTGGTGCTTACATCTTGACCATTGCCATGTTGCATATTTTCAATAACTTAGAAATGCCAGCTAGCTGGTTCAAGTCCTACTCGGCTTATGCAGGTACTCAGGATGCGATGGTTCAGTGGTGGTATGGTCACAACGCAGTGGGTTTCTTCTTGACGACGAGCTTTTTGGGCATGATGTATTACTTCATTCCTAAACAAGCTGAGCGCCCAATTTACTCCTACCGTTTGTCTATTGTTCACTTTTGGGCTCTGAACTTTACGTACATGTGGGCGGGTCCTCATCACTTGCAACACACAGCATTGCCTGATTGGACGCAGTCTTTAGGTATGGTTTTCTCATTGATCTTGTTGGCTCCATCATGGGGTGGCATGATCAACGGCATCATGACTTTGTCAGGTGCTTGGCACAAGCTACGTCGTGATCCGATCTTGAAGTTTTTGATCACAGCATTGTCTTTCTACGGTATGTCGACTTTCGAAGGTTCAATGATGTCGATTAAGACAGTGAATAGCTTGTCACATTACACCGATTGGACTATTGGCCACGTGCACTCTGGCGCTTTAGGCTGGGTGGGTATGATCACGATTGGTTCGATGTACTACTTGATCCCGCGTTTAGTAGGTGAAAAAGAAATGTACAGCACCAAATTAATCGAATTGCATTTCTGGATTTCTACGATTGGCGTGGTGTTATACATCGCTGCTATGTGGATTGCTGGTGTGATGCAAGGTTTGATGTGGAGAGCTTTCCAGCCTGATGGCACATTAACTTATAGCTTTGTTGAATCTGTTAAAGCAACGTACCCGTTCTATGCAATTCGTTTATTAGGTGGGTTGTGCTACTTAAGCGGTATGTTTGTGATGGCATACAACGTTTACAAAACGATTCAATCGAAGAAGTTTGTTGACGCACCAATTCCAACAGCACAAGCTGCTCACTAAGCCTAGGAGAAAAACATGTCTGAAAAAAATAAATTCTTCTCCCACGCAACGCTTGAAACGAATGTGGGTTGGTTGATTGTTTTAACTGTTTTTGTTGTGGCAATTGCTGGTTTGGTACAGATCGTGCCATTGTTCTTCCAGCACTCAACGACAAAGCCAGCTGAAGGTGTAACGCCGTATTCAGCGTTGCGTTTAGCAGGTCGTGATGTCTACCAACGTGAAGGTTGCGTAGGCTGTCACTCTCAGCACATCCGTACATTGCGTTCTGAGACAGAGCGTTATGGACCTTACTCAACTGCTGGTGAATCTGTTTTTGATCACCCATTCTTATGGGGCTCAAAGCGTACAGGTCCTGACTTGGCGCGTGTCGGTGAGCGTTATTCTGATGATTGGCATCGTACCCATTTACGTAATCCACGTGATGTGGTGCCTGAGTCCAATATGCCAGGCTACCCATGGCTGCAATTTGCCGCGGCTACTAACGTAGGCGATATCTCAGCTCATATGAGAGCTTTAGGTCGCTTAGGTGTACCGTACACAGAAGAGCAAATTGCAAATGGTCCTAAAGAGTTAGAAGGTAAAACTGAAGAAGACGCTTTAATTGCCTATTTGCAAGGATTGGGCACCAATCGTCGTGCAGTTGAACCGGCTAAGACAGTTAGCAAATAACGAATAGCAAAGATCTTATGGAAAATTTAGCACCGTATCTCTCAGCCATATCAACCGTCTTAGGTTTGGTATTTTTTGTAGGGATTGTTTGGTGGGCGTGGTCTTCTAAGCGTAAAGCAGCCAATGAAGAGTCAGCCAATTTGCCATTTGATCTACCTGATGAATTTACGAAGGACAAATCATGAGTGACTTTTTTAGCAGCGGGTGGGGTATCTACATTGCGGTAGTGAGTGGTGTGGGCATCATTTGGTGTTTATATCTTTTATTTTCGCAACGAAAAACAAACGTAACTTACGAGGCTGATGGCAGCGTTGCTGACACTGGTCATGTATGGGATGAAGACTTACGCGAACTGAATAATCCATTGCCACGTTGGTGGATGTGGATGTTTATGCTCTCTTGTTTTTTTGCAATTGGTTATTTGGTGCTTTACCCAGGTATGGGTAGCTATCAAGGCACATTGGGTTACACAACCACTGGTGCGCATGAAGCATCTGTCACGCAAGCCAACCAACAACTCAAGCCTATTTACGCTAAGTACATGGAATTGGATGTTAAGCAAGTGGCAGCCGATCCTCAGGCTCGCGAGATGGGGCAGCGTTTATTCTTGAACTATTGCGCTCAGTGCCACGGTTCAGATGCAGGTGGTTCAAAAGGTTATCCAAACTTAGCCGATCAAGATTGGCTATACGGCGGTGAACCTGACAATATCAAAACAACCTTGATCGCTGGACGTGCTGGCGTGATGCCGGCTTTCAAGCATCTTGAAGGTACTCAAATTCCAGACGTGGCTAACTATGTTCGTAGCTTGTCAGGTTTGGCAGCTGATCAATTGAAGTCAGCACGCGGCGCAGAAGTTTTCAAAACCAATTGTGCGGCTTGTCACGGTGGCGACGGCAAAGGCAATATTGCGATGGGTGCACCTAACTTAACTGACAGAGTTTGGTTATACGGTGGTTCAGAGGCAGCTATTGTTGAAACTTTAAACAAAGGCCGCAATGGAAAAATGCCTGCTCATGAATCAATTTTGACGCCTGAGAAGATCCATTTATTAGCTGCTTATGTTTGGAGCTTATCGAACGTTAAAGATAAAGCAATTAATAAAGCTAGCAACTAATGTCAAAAGATATCATCGATATAGATGCAGACGGCTCACAGGAAACTGTTGAGCTATCTCTCTACGAAGTAAGACGCAAAATCTATCCCCGCTCAGTGAGTGGGGTTTTTGCCAAGTGGCGCCTCTACCTTGTGTTGTTTACTCAAATCTTATTTTATGGCTTGCCTTGGGTCCAGTGGAATGATCGTCAAGCTGTATTGTTTGATTTGGTATCCCGTAAGTTCTATATTTTCGGTTTGGTTCTTTGGCCGCAAGACATTATTTATTTGACGCTATTATTAATTTTGTCTGCTTTAGGATTATTCCTATTCACAGCAGTCGCTGGTCGTCTATTTTGCGGTTACGCTTGTCCGCAAACCGTATATACAGAAGTATTTATGTGGATCGAGCGCAAGATCGAAGGCGATCGTTTTGCGCGTATTCGCTTAGATGGTGAAGAGTGGCCTTGGGGTTTCCGTAAGTGGCGTATCAAGTTAACCAAACACGCACTTTGGATCATCATTGCTCTATGGACTGGCTTTACTTTTGTTGGTTATTTCACGCCAATCAAATTACTTGGTGCTGAAACTTTAGCCTTGACCTTGGGTCCATGGCAGGCTTTTTGGTTATTCTTTTATAGCTTTGCAACTTGGGGTAACGCAGGATTTATGCGTGAACAAGTTTGTAAGTACATGTGTCCTTATGCACGTTTCCAAAGTGTAATGGTCGATAAGGACACCTTTGTGGTGACTTACGATAAAACCCGTGGTGAAAATCGCGGCAGTCGTGCAAAGGCAGCAGATCACAAAGCCTTAGGTTTGGGCGATTGTGTTGATTGCAGTATTTGTGTTCAAGTGTGTCCTACCGGGATTGATATCCGTGATGGCTTGCAATACATGTGCATTGGTTGTGGTGCTTGTATTGATGCTTGTGACCAGGTGATGGATAAAGTGGGTTACGACAAAGGCTTGATTCGTTACACATCTGAACGAGCCATGCTCGAGCACATGGACAACAAGAAAGCCCGACACTACATTTTGAGACCTCGTGTTTTGATTTATATCGGCATCTTATCGGTCTTGATGACAGCATTCGTGGTCTCCTTGTTCTTGCGCAATCCATTGCGCTTGGACGTGATGCGTGACCGTGGTGCATTGGCTCGAGAGGTCGATGGCACGATGATTGAGAACATTTATCGTCTGCAGATCATGAATTCATCTGAAAACCCCATGCGAATCAAAATCCAAGCAACAGGATTACCTAAAATGCTTGTTTTGAATTCTCAAGGTCAAGAAGTCGGTGAGTTGGTGATTAATCCATCAAGTAATCTTTTACTGCCTGTTAAAGTAAGAGTGAATCGAGATGAAGTGGGTACGGGTAACCATCCGATTCATTTCGAAATGGCAGGTCAAGAAGAGGGTCCTATGGCGTCAGAAAAGCCAAGAGGTCGTGATGAAAAATCTAGCTTTATTGTTCCGCGCTAATTGCTGGAAATGAAAGAGGAGTCAGCTCATGTCAAATGAAGTTACTAAACCCTGGTGGAAGCAGTTATGGCCTTGGTTGATCATCAGTGGCCCAGCGATTGGTGCAATTGGTGCTGCGATCACGATCTATTTCGCTTTCACGCAAGACGTGGATCAATCCATCAGGGAAGGCGTTAGTCAACAAGGACTCAAAGTAGAGCAGGTGGCTAAATGACCGTGCGCATTTTGATGTGGATCTTATGGCCGTCATTCTTGGTGGCCGGTGTAGCTGAAGGTATTTTGTTTACGGTTGTATCACCTGAGGATTTGAGTTTCTTTGGCCATCCAATCGAGGCCTCTCATCATGCAATCTATACCATTGGATTTTTTATTCTTTGGCTACTATGCGCACTTTCGAGTGCTTTGAGTATTTTTATCCTTCCCGGATCTTTATCTGATCTAGAAGAGAAAATAGATCGCGGTTCTTTCTAGACAATCCAATCAAACTAAAAAGGCTTAATGAATCTCATTAAGCCTTTTTTATTGGGTCAGTAGAAATAAGATTATTGGGTTATGCGCTGACTGATTTGTGCTCTGCGCAATGGATGGCGCTTGATTTGCCGGCTAGCTCAAGTAAGCCATTCATATCAATTAACTTAATATGTCTTTGCTTAATTTGGATCATCCCGGATTCAGAGAAGCGAGAGAATAAGCGGCTGACAGTCTCGAGCTGAATACCCAAGTAACTTCCAATCTCCTCACGACTCATGCGCAAGTGGTATTCCGTTGGGGAGTAGCCGCGTACGGCTAAGCGGTCGGATAGATTGAGTAGGAAGCTAGCAAGGCGTTCTTCTGCACGCAAACTGCCTAGAGATAAAAGATGGCGCTGATCTTGAGTCAGTTCGCGACTCAAGATTCTATGAAATTGATGTTGCAGGGATGGTATCTGTCTTGCAAGAGTTTCAAAATCACTAAATCGCACAACACAAGCTTCGCTATCTTCGAGGGCAATCGCATTGGATTGGTAGTGATTCTCACCAATCCCATCAAGACCAAGCATCTCTCCTGGTAAGTGGAAGCCTGTAATTTGCTCTCGACCATCCGCTAGGGCGTATTCAGTTTTAAGTGTGCCAAATTTGATACCGTAAACAGCGCTTAAGGGTTCGCCTTGGCGGTAAAGAGATTCACCTTTTTTAAGGCGGACACGCTCGGTGACCAAGGTGTCAATCTTGTTGATATCATCTGATGAAAGTCCAACAGGCAGGCAAAATTGACCCAAAACGCATGTGGAGCATTTATTGGCCGACTCTGGTGTGTTGATACGATTCATGTTGATATGTTTGTTTTAAATCAATATTGAAATATGTATGTGCTCTATTCTACGGCTTACTTGAGCAGATTACCAAAAATTTGAGTTAAATCAATATGATCACTAGCACTTTATTACTAACTGTTTTTTTAGGGGCACTCGTCAGTGGTTGGCATTGTGCTCTGATGTGCGGTGGGATTGCGGCAGCCTCTGAAAAAGTAACAACGATTCAGAAAAGCAATGTCTACACATTGGTGAGGTCGTCTCGATGGGGTTTGGTTTACCAGCAACTCATGATGCACTTTGGCAGAATCACGACCTACATGATTTTGGGTGCTTTAGCGGGGTTGTTGGGCGTGCCAGTTTGGCAGCAAGATTGGTTACCCATCCAAAGGATCCTTTTTGCTTTGGCATCAGTGATTTTTTTATACCAAGGCTATCGGATTTTAAGAAAAAATAAAGCTAAAACAAGTGCTTTCGATAACTGGCTGACTTCAAAAACAGCCTTTTTATGGCAGCGCGTCTCTGGATTGGCTTTGCAAAAAAATGGCTCAAGTGGTTATTTCTCTCGATTTCTCAGTGGTTTAGCGTGGGGTTTGGTTCCTTGTGGCCTGATTTACGGGGTTTTGCCCTTGGCTTTCTTGTCAGGCGATGCGCTTTCTGGTCTATTGCTGATGCTGGCCTTTGGATTGGGGACTTTGCCTAATTTGTTGCTTATTTCCGGCTTGTCGGCTCGGCTAGCGGGTTGGGGGCACCAAAATTGGGCAAGATATGTGGCAGCCTCGTTGATGGTATCGACCGGCTTGATTGGTCTGTACCGAGCGATGACGCTCCCAGAGGCTCTTTTAAAAGGAGGTTTTTGTATTACCTCCACTTTGAATTACAATACGCTACTAGTCGGTTAATAAGAATGATTGAATGTCCGGTGTCTATATGCCGGTCGTCCTTAACCCTAATATAAATACGTTTCCCTTTTTAAATCTATGAATCCAGAACAGCTCAAGCTGGTGCTTGAAACTGCACTCTTATGTGCAGAAGAACCGATGACCATTAACGACTTACGTCGTTTATTCATGGAAGAAATTCCTGTGGAAGACATCAAAACAGCGCTCACAGAAGTTCAGGCGGATTGGTCTGAAAAAGGAATGGAGCTTTTAGAGCTAGCAACAGGCTGGCGTTTCCAGAGTCGCTTGACTATGCGTGAGTATCTAGACCGCTTAACTCCAGAGAAGCCACCCAAGTATTCACGTGCTGTGATGGAAACTTTAGCCATCATTGCTTACCGTCAACCTGTGACGCGTGGCGAGATTGAAGAGATTCGTGGTGTGACTGTGAGCTCTAATATTGTGAAGCAGCTAGAGGACCGTGGCTGGATCGAGGTTGTGGGCCATAAAGAAACCGTGGGTCGCCCAGGTTTGTATGCCACCACTCGACAGTTTTTAAATGATTTAAGTTTGACGACTCTGCAAGAGTTGCCAATGCTCGATGATGCAGATGCTCAAGCAGAATCTTTGGCTCAAAAAGTCATTGAGTTTGAAGGTGAACATCCAGAACTGAAAGATGCTATTGCATCCGATGAACAAGAAGTAACTGATGTGGTTGATACATCAGACGTAACTGAAGACACAGTGCCAGCAACTTCAGAAGAAGCTGACGATGCATCATCAGTTGATAACCCGAATAACGATAAAGCCTAATGACAACACCTGAATTTGAATCTGAACAACCGGCGCAAGTAGAAGGCCCTGCTGATGAGGGTGGAACACCCCGTAAGCGAGTCAGCCGAAGCCCTTATAACAAGACGCGTAAGCCTCGAGCTAAGCCGGAACAAACGGAACAATCAGAAGGAAGCGATGCTTCTTCTGCCATTTCAAGCGAAGCTCCTAGCGTCCATGCAGAAGCTGCTGAAGGCGCATCAGAGGGGGATTCATCTAACGCAAGACCTCCTAGGCAGGGTCAAGGTCGCAATGGCCCACGCGCTCAAAGAGGTAAGCCTCAGCGTGGTGGTGATCGAGCCGGTCGTGGCGAGCGTCCACCCAGAGATTCTCAAGAACAAAAACCACCTAAAGTTGATCCATTATTGGCTGAGGAAAGTAATGCGCTCTTTGCCTCTGTAGTTTCTGGCGAATTTGATGCTTCTTTAGATGCCCCTGAAGTAGAGTCGGAAGTGACTCATGACATGGTGGCGCAAGCTTTAGCCGAGATTGAGGCGGAAGATCACACGTCGGATGGTTCCGATAAAGAGCAAAGTCCTGACGACGACATGATGCCTGGGTTGCAATTCTCGAGCGTGGATGAATTGCCGCTAAGTTTGCGTGATGAAGTGTGGTCAGACCTAGATGATGTCGAAGATGATTTAGATGATGACACCGTCAAGCTTCACAAAGTTTTAGCCGATGCAGGCATGGGATCTCGTCGCGACATGGAAGACCTGATTGTTCAGGGTCGTGTGTCAGTGAACGGCATGCCAGCCCATATTGGTCAGCGAGTTGGTCCTACCGATCAAGTTCGTATCAACGGCAAAATGGTTCACCGCAAGATTCAAACTAAGCCGCCAAGAGTAATTCTGTATCACAAGCCGGCGGGTGAAATTGTGAGTCAATCCGACCCAGAAGGTCGTCCAACTGTTTTTGATCGTTTGCCAAAAGCCAAGCAAGGTCGTTGGATAGCAGTTGGTCGTTTGGACTTTAATACGGAAGGTTTGCTCTTATTTACTACTTCTGGTGAATTAGCTAATCGCTTGATGCATCCCCGTTACGGTGTGGAGCGTGAGTACGCAGCCCGTATCTTGGGTGACTTAGATGCTGAGCAAGAAAAATTACTTAAAACCGGTGTGCAGTTAGATGATGGGGTCGCCCGTTTCTTAAGATTGGTCAATGGCGGTGGTGAAGGTGCCAACCATTGGTATCACGTGGCTCTAACAGAGGGGCGTAATCGTGAAGTGCGTCGTATGTTTGAGGCCGTGGGGCATATTGTTTCTCGTTTGATTAGAACGCGTTACGGTTTATTTGTTTTACCTCCAAGACTGCGTCGCGGTCGTTGGGAAGAAGTTCCGAGTGACCAAATCGTCCAATTGATGAAAATGGCTGGATTAAAAGTTCCTCAAGGCATGGGCGAGAAATTCAAGCGAGATCCTCGCGAGGGTGGCGGTCAACGTGCCCACGCCGGTGGTCAACCTGATCCAATGCAGACGTCGGTCTCTTACTGGGGGTCTAAGGACGCCTTGCGCCAAGCCTCAACAACAACCCGCGGCTTTACCCAAGGGCATGCTTCTGAAAAGGGCAGCAATTACAAAGGCAAGAGCTCTGGGCGCCATGGCGGCCAAGCGGGTTCTGCTGGGCAAGGTGGCAGGGGTGGTCGTGGGCCTGGTGGGCAAGGGGGTTACGCAGGTAAGCCAGGTGGAAGTCGTTCCGGAGGCCAGAACTTTGGTCAACGTCGGGATGAGGATAGCCAAGCTGGCGTTCATCATGGCAGTGGCTTTGCTGGAGCCTCTGATAAGCCTCGTTCAGGTCAGAGATTTGGCAAAAAAGGCCCAGGTCAAGGTCCGTCTAGAGGTGCTCCTAGCCAAAATAGGGGTCCTGGTGGTAAACCAGCCGGTAAATTTGGTAAAAAGTTTACAAAAAGCTGATCAATGAGGGGGTTCCTAGGGGATTTCCCTTGGCACTAAAAGGAACTTCCTATATAATTCAATTCTTTAGTAGTTCCGGCTGAAGTTGCGTTCAACGTAAGTCGGGCATGTTCTCTTTGTTTAGGAATATGGGCTCTATGCCCATTTTTTTTTGGTGAAATGAAACGTAATAGCTTATGGCGAACGAACAAGTTCTGATTGCTGATGCGCTGAAAAGTTTGGGTTACCTACTCGTCGATATTGAGCGAGAAGGTCATGGACTGCTGCGCGTAACGATTGAGAATGTTGATTTCGAGCGACCCATTGATATTACGGATTGTGAAAAAGTAAGTCGTCATCTGAATTACAGCTTGCCTGTAGATAACGTCAACTACGATCGATTAGAGGTTTCTTCACCAGGCTTGGATCGCCCTGTTAAAACAGTTGCTGACCATATCCGTTTTGCGGGTTTGGAAGCGAATGTGAAATTACGGGTGGCACACGCTGGCAGAAAGAATTACGTAGGTGTTTTGCAAGGTTTGATCAGTGGCAACGCTGATTCGGCTGATGCCCAGTTGGGTTTGTTGATAAAGAACCCAGATGGTACTGAAGCCATGTTTGAATTTACTCTAGCCGAGGTTGAAAAAACTCGGTTGGTTCCCGTCGTTGATTTCAAAGGAAGAAAATCATGAGTCGTGAAGTCCTCATGCTAGCTGACGCTTTAGCACGTGAAAAGAACGTTGATAGAGATATCGTATTTGAAGCGCTTGAGATGGCCTTGGCCTCTGCAAGCAAAAAACGCTACGAAGAAGATGTCGATATGCGTGTTTCAATTGATCGCGAATCTGGCGAATATGAAACATTCCGTCGTTGGTTAGTGGTACCTGACGAAGCAGGTTTGCAAGAACCGGATAAAGAGATTCTTTCATTTGAAGCGAAAGAACAAATTGCTGATATCGAAATCGGCGATTACATCGAAGAGCAAGTGGAATCCGTTGCTTTCGGTCGTATTGGCGCACAAACTGCCAAGCAAGTGATCTTGCAGCGCATTCGTGATGCTGAGCGCGAACAAATTTTGAATGACTACCTTGAGCGTGGCGAAAACGTCATGACCGGTACTGTTAAGCGTGCTGATAAAAATGGTTTGATTGTTGAATCAGGCCGTGTTGAAGCTCTTTTACGTCGTGATCAAATGATTCCAAAAGAGAACTTACGTAGCGGTGACCGTGTACGTGGTTTCATTTTGAAAGTGGATCGTGAAGCACGTGGTCCGCAAATCGAACTATCAAGAACAGCCCCTGAATTCTTGATCAATCTTTTTGAAAATGAAGTTCCTGAGATGGAGCAAGGGCTTCTAGAGATCAAGGGCGCCGCTCGTGACCCTGGTATCCGTGCCAAGATTGCTGTAGTGGCTCATGACAAACGTATTGATCCAATCGGTACATGTGTTGGTGTTCGTGGCACACGTGTAACAGCTGTTCGTAATGAAGTGGCTGGCGAAGCAGTAGATATTGTTTTGTGGTCTGAAGATCCAGCGCAATTTGTGATTGGTGCTTTGGCTCCGGCCCAAGTTCAATCGATTGTTGTGGATGAAGAGAAGCATGCGATGGACGTGGTTGTGGATGAAGAGAACTTGGCTATTGCGATTGGTCGCAGCGGTCAAAACGTTCGTCTAGCAAGTGAACTCACTGGCTGGCACATCAACATCATGACACCAGAAGAGTCTGCTCAGAAGACAGAAGAAGAATCTGAAAAGATTCGTGCTGTGTTCATGGATAAATTGGACGTTGACCAAGAGGTTGCGGACATTTTGATTGAAGAAGGTTTCAATAGCTTGGAAGAAGTGGCATATGTACCTCTTTCTGAGATGTTGCAAATTGATGCTTTTGATGAAGATACTGTGAATGAATTGCGTACACGAGCACGTGACTCTTTGTTAACGATGGAGTTAGCAAAAGAAGAGCTCGTTGAAGGTGTTTCGCAAGATTTACGTAGCTTGGATGGTATGACAACTGCCCTTGTTGCAAAGTTAGCAGAAGGTAATGTCCATACCCGTGATGACCTAGCGGAATTGGCTGTTGATGAACTAGTTGAAATGACTGGTGTCAACGAAGAAGACGCAAAAGCTCTCATCATGACAGCTCGTGCTCACTGGTTTAACTGATTCATAAGGGGTTCGCATGGCGACCACGACCGTAGAAGATTTGGCAAAAGAACTGAAGCGCACTCCAGCAGAATTGCTGGAGCAGCTTCAGGCCGCTGGTATTAATAAAAGTTCAGTAGAAGATAAGTTGACAGAAAAAGATAAAACCAAGTTGCTAGAGCACCTACAAGTGGCTCATGGTGCGGATGCAGGGGCACGTAAAAAGATTACGCTGACCAAACGTGAAACAACAGAGATTCGTCAGGCTGACTCAGCTGGCAAAACTCGCACCGTTCAAGTTGAGGTTCGCAAAAAGCGTGTGCTTGTTAAGCGTGATGAATCAGCTCCAGAAGTTGAAGAGGCTCCTGTCCCGGTCGCTGAAGTAGTAGCGCCTGCAGAACCGACTTCCAATGCCAATATTTTGGATGATGCAGAATTAGCAAAGCGTGAAGCTGAGGCGAAACGCCAAGCTGAGTTATTGGCCCGTCAAGAGGCTGATATGAAAGCCGAGATGGAGCGCAAGGCTCGCGAAGAGGCTGAAAAAGCTGCAGCTAAAGCAAAAGCTGAAAAAGTAGTTGAAAAAACTGAGGTAGCCTCAGCTGAAGAAGTTCAAGAAAAAGCAGATATCGCTAAGAAAGAGAAAGCAGATATTGCAGCAGCAGCTAAAGTTCGTGATGACGAATTAGAAAATATTCGTGTGCGTCGCGCTAAAGCTGAAGCGGAAGCATTGGCTATTCGTGAAATGATGAATGCGCCTGCGCGTGTTCTAAAGGCAGCCAAGCCACCAGAAGAAGAGAAAAAAGGAACTCTGCATAAACCAGTTAAAGCTGAGGGTGCGGACGACAAGAAGAAAGATAAACCAGGTGCAGTTAAGCCAGGTACCAAAACAATTAAGTCATCAGAGTCTTCATCAACATGGAATGAAGATGGTAAGAAGCGTCCAGGTGGTTTGAAAACTCGTGGCGACACAACAGGTGGTTCAGGTAACTGGCGTACCGGTGGTGGCAAGAAGCGAAATCAACAGCAAGCCAGTGATGTTCCAACCAACTTCGTGGCACCTACTGAACCTGTTGTTCGTGATGTTCATATTCCAGAAACAATTACTGTTTCCGAGTTGGCTCACAAGATGTCTGTCAAAGCCGCCGAAGTAATTAAGTTGCTCATGGGCATGGGTCAGATGGTAACGATTAACCAAGTGCTTGACCAAGATACAGCGATGATTATCGTTGAGGAGATGGGTCATAAAGCATTTGCAGCAAAATTGGATGAGCCAGATACTGATCTATCAACCGATGATCACGAAGCAGAGATGTTGGCTAGACCTCCAGTTGTAACTGTGATGGGTCACGTTGACCACGGTAAAACATCTTTGTTGGATTCGATTCGTCGTGCCAAAGTAGCCTCTGGCGAAGCAGGTGGTATTACTCAGCACATTGGTGCATATCACGTAGAAACGCCACGCGGCATGATTACTTTCTTGGACACCCCAGGTCACGAAGCCTTTACGGCGATGCGTGCTCGTGGTGCTCAAGCGACAGATATCGTGATTTTGGTTGTGGCTGCAGATGACGGTGTGATGCCGCAAACAAAAGAGGCGATTGCTCACGCAAAAGCAGCAGGTGTTCCTCTAGTTGTTGCAATCAACAAAATTGATAAACCTGAAGCAAACCCAGAGCGCGTCAAGCAAGAATTGGTTGCTGAAGGTGTTGTTCCAGAAGAATACGGTGGCGATGCCCCATTCATTCCTGTTTCAGCGAAAGCGGGTACAGGTATTGATGAATTGTTAGAGAACGTTCTCTTGCAAGCTGAAGTTCTAGAGTTGAAGGCTCCTAGGGAAGCTGCGGCTAAAGGTCTTGTGATTGAAGCGCGCTTGGATAAAGGTAAGGGTCCTGTTGCAACCATTTTGGTTCAATCAGGTACTTTACGTCGTGGCGACATGATCTTGGCGGGTTCTTCATTTGGTCGCGTTCGTGCGATGTTGGATGAAAACGGTAAGCCATGTAATGAGGCTGGCCCATCGATTCCAGTTGAGATTCAAGGTTTGTCAGAGGTGCCTGCAGCAGGTGAAGATGTCATTGCTGTAGCTGATGAGCGTAAGGCTCGCGAAATAGCTTTGTTCCGTCAAGGTAAGTTCCGTGATGTGAAGTTGGCGAAGCAGCAGGCCGTGAAGCTTGAAAACATGTTTGAGAACATGGCTGAAGGTAGTGTTGAAGCAAGATACTTGCCGATCATTATCAAGGCGGACGTTCAAGGTTCTCAAGAGGCATTGGCTCAATCATTGATGAAGTTATCAACTCCTGAGGTGAAGGTTCAAATCGTTCACGCTGCAGTGGGTGGCATTAGTGAAACAGACATTAACTTAGCAGTTGCTTCTAAAGCGGTTGTGATTGGCTTTAACTCACGTGCAGATGCATTGGCTCGCAAGTTAGCTGAAGCGAATGGTGTGGATATTCGTTACTACAACATCATTTATGACGCTGTGGATGAAGTTAAAGCAGCCATGAGCGGCATGTTGACGCCAGAGAAGAAAGAAGAAATTACTGGTTTGGTGGAGATTCGCCAAGTGATCCAAGTTTCTAAGGTGGGTTCAATTGCGGGTTGTATGGTTCTTGAAGGTGTTGTGAAGCGTACTTCACGTGCACGTCTATTGCGTAACAACGTCGTGGTCTGGACAGGTGAGTTGGATTCATTGAAGCGCTACAAAGATGACGTTAAAGAAGTGAAGGGTGGTTTTGAGTGTGGTTTATCACTTAAGAACTACAACGACATTGTCGAAGGCGATCAATTAGAAATCTTTGAAGTGACTGAAGTTGCAAGAACGCTTTAATAGCATTCCAGCAAACATCATTCAAGATAAGCATCGAAAAGCAAAGAGCGAATAACTCATGCCAGTAAAAAACCATCGCAATCAACGTGTGGCTGACCAGATCCAAAGGGATCTGGCTGAGCTTATTCCGCGTGAAGTGCGTGACCCTAAAGCTGGTTTGATTACATTGCAAGCTGTTGAGCTCACAACCGATATGGCTCACGCCAAAGTGTTTTTTACGGTTTTAGGCGCCGAGCCTGAATACGCATTAGCTGCTTTAAGAGAGAAGGCTGGTTACTTGCATTCTTTATTGTTCAAGCGGTTGCATATTCACACGGTTCCCACTTTGCATTTTCATCATGATGAATCTGTGGCTCGCGGTGTTGAGATGTCTCGTTTGATTGATCAAGCGCTTCAAGATAGCGAAAAGTCTTAAATGAAACCCCAGAGTATTCATGGGGTGATTCTTCTGGATAAACCGGAAGGGATTAGTTCACAAACGGCTGTAACGATTGTGAAAAGAGTATTTCATGCTGAAAAAGCAGGGCATACCGGAACGTTGGACCCCATGGCAACGGGCTTATTGCCGGTGTGTTTGGGTGAAGCAACCAAGTATTCGCAAGATTTATTGGATGCTGATAAGACTTACTTGGCAACGATTAAGTTTGGTGAGAAAACTACTACTGGCGATGCTGAAGGTGAAGTAATAGAAACAAGAGATGCTAATTTTGATGTGACTGATTCAGTTCAGTTAGAGAAGAAATTGGCAGAAGCGTTAGAGAAGTTCACGGGAGTGATTGAACAAATTCCACCGATGTATTCGGCTCTAAAGCGTGACGGTAAGCCTCTGTACGAGTATGCCCGAGCAGGTGAAGTGCTAGAGCGTCAAGCTCGAACAATCACCATTTACTCACTTAAGTGGGTATCGGTTAATTGGCCGGTTGCTCAATTGCAAGTGGCATGCAGTAAAGGTACCTATGTCAGAACCTTGGCAGAGGATATCGGCGAATTTTTTGCTTGTGGCGCGCACCTGATTGGTTTGCGTCGTGAGCAGGTAGGACATTTAACTTTGAGCCATGGTGTGACCTTGGATGTGGTTAAAGAAGAAGCAAATAACGAGGTAGCTAAGGCAGCTTATTTATTGCCAGTGGATGCCTTGGTGCAGGAGCTTAACTCTTTGAAATTATCAGATGAAGAAGCTGATCGCTTGCGTTTAGGACAGCGAGTGCCGGTGAGTAAGTCTGGAAGTGAAGAAGAGTTAATGAGGATTTACCGTGGCTCTATAGAGCCTTGTAATTTTATGGGTACAGCAGATTGGCGTAAGGGTGTTTTGCATCCACGTCGTTTGATGGCTCAAGCAGTAGAAGTCATGAATTTAAATAATTGATAAAAGTGAAAGCAGAACTATGAGTATTCGCGCCTTAAGAAATATTGCCATCATTGCCCACGTTGACCACGGGAAAACGACTTTGGTTGACCAGTTGTTACGTCAATCAGGAACATTCCGTGAGAATCAAGCGCTTACAGAGCGCGTTATGGACTCCAACGATATTGAAAAAGAACGTGGTATCACGATCTTGTCAAAAAACTGTGCGGTAGAGTATGAAGGTACCCATATCAATATCGTTGATACCCCAGGACACGCGGACTTCGGTGGTGAAGTGGAGCGCGTTCTCTCTATGGTTGACGGTGTATTGTTGTTGGTTGATGCGGTTGAAGGCCCAATGCCTCAGACTCGCTTCGTGACTAAAAAAGCTCTAGCGCTTGGCTTGAAGCCAATCGTTGTGGTGAATAAAGTGGACCGTCCAGGTGCGCGTATTGATTATGTTGTTAACGCAACATTTGAACTATTTGACAAATTGGGCGCAACAGAAGAACAGTTGGATTTCCCAGTTGTTTATGCCTCAGGCTTGAGTGGTTATGCTGGTTTAACACCAGAAGTGCGCGAAGGCACAATGGCTCCTTTGTTTGAGACTGTTTTAAAGTATGTTCCGATCCGTGATGAAGATCCAGAAGGTCCTCTACAGTTCCAAATCTCATCAATTGATTACAACAGCTACGTTGGCAAGATCGGTGTTGGTCGTATCAGCCGCGGTACAGTTAAAGTAGGTCAATCAGTGGTTTGTCAAAACGGCCCTGATGGCACACCATTCAATGGTCGTGTTAACCAAGTATTAAAATTCCAAGGTTTGGAGCGCGTTCAAGTTGAACAAGCTGCTTCAGGCGACATCGTTCTAATTAACGGTATTGAAGATCTAGCGATCGGTACAACAGTATGTTCACCGGACAAAGTTGAGCCATTGCCAATGTTGAAAGTGGATGAGCCAACCTTGACCATGAACTTCATGGTGAACACCAGCCCATTGGCTGGTCGTGAAGGTAAGTTCATTACAAGCCGCCAGATTCGTGATCGCTTGCAGCGCGAGTTGAAGTCAAACATGGCTTTGCGCGTGAATGACACACCAGACGACACTGTATTTGAAGTGTCTGGTCGTGGTGAGTTGCATTTAACGATCTTGATCGAAAACATGCGTCGTGAAGGTTACGAGTTGGCAGTTTCTCGTCCACGCGTTGTTTTCCATGAAGAAAATGGCGTGAAGATGGAGCCGTTTGAAAACTTAACAGTTGACGTTGAAGACACCACTCAAGGTGGCGTGATGGAAGAGTTAGGTAAGCGTAAGGGTGAGCTTCAAGACATGGTTTCAGACGGTAAAGGTCGTACACGTCTTGAGTACAGAATCCCTGCTCGTGGCTTGATCGGCTTCCAAGGCGATTTCATGACCATGACTCGTGGTACAGGTTTGATGAGTCACACATTCGATGCTTACGGCCCAATGAGAGAAGGTATGGTTGGCGAGCGTCACAACGGTGTATTGATTTCTCAAGATGATGGCGAAGCAGTAGCTTACGCTTTGTGGAAGTTACAGGACCGTGGTCGTATGTTTGTGGTTCCTGGTGATGCGCTATACGAAGGTATGGTTATTGGTATCCATAGCCGTGATAATGATTTAGTTGTGAACCCAATTAAGGGTAAGCAATTAACTAACGTTCGTGCTTCTGGTACAGATGAAGCTGTTCGCTTGGTGCCATCTATTCAGATGTCTTTAGAGTACGCAGTTGAGTTTATTGCTGAAGATGAGTTGGTAGAGGTAACACCAAAGAGCATTCGTATTCGTAAACGTCATTTGAAAGAAAATGAGCGTAAGAAGGCAAGTCGTCCTTCTGGTGTTTAATTAGCGCTAGTTGAGCAAATCCATAAAGCCGCAACCTTCACGTTGCGGCTTTATGATTTTTAAAACAGAGATTAATATAGCCACTCATCATGGATATTAAAAATGGCGTGGGTCCCAGCAAAGTATTTGTCAACAATACGGGGAAGTCCTATGTCTATCTCATCGATTTTTTGACGGAAAAATTCCCGAAAATTTCTAAGTCTGAGTGGGTTGCTCGCATGAATCAGGGTTTGGTTTTGGATGAGGCGGGGACCCCTCAATCGAGTCAAGCTTTATGTCTGAATAATGCTTTTATCTATTACTACCGAAGTCTTGAATCTGAGGAAGTGATCCCGTTTCAAGAGATGATTGTTTATGAAGATGATCACTTGTTGATTGCAGATAAACCTCATTTTTTGCCGGTTACGCCAGCAGGGCACTACCTGCAAGAAACCTTGCTTGTTCGTCTTAAAAATAAAACAGGCTTGCAAGATTTAACCCCCATTCATCGGATTGATCGAGAGACCGCTGGCTTAGTCGCTTTTTCAAAAAGAGTGGAAGACAGAAATCGCTATCAATCTTTATTGAGAGATAGAAAAATCAAAAAATCGTATGAAGCCATTGCGCCTTATCAAGAGCATTTAAAAGATCAGTTTCCAATCGAGCGAATTAGCAGAATTGAAGAGTCTGATATTTTTATTCAGATGCAAGAAGTTCCTGGTGAACCGAATTCGGATTCGATCATTCATCTATTGGAGGTAAGCGAGCCTTGGGCTAAGTATCGATTGGAGCTAGGTAGTGGTAAGAAACATCAGTTAAGAGTTCACATGCATGCTTTAGGTATGCCTATCAAGAACGATAAGATTTATCCGAACATCATTCAGCAACCGGCAGCAGGTAAGGACTATTCGGAACCTCTGCAGTTGCTAGCCAAGCAATTGAGTTTTAGAGATCCCGTGACACAGTTGGAGCATGATTTTCAGAGCCATTTTTATCTCAATTTAAGCGACTTCTCTCCAAATCCCTAATAGCCTATTGACTCAAGCTATTCATATCAATGACAAAGCGATATTTCACATCGCTTTTGAGCATGCGTTCATAAGCATGATTGATTTCTTCCATTTTGATCAGTTCGATTTCAGAGGTGATATTGTGCTTTGCGCAAAACTCAAGCATCTCTTGTGTTTCTTTGATGCCGCCAACCAAGGAGCCTGCTACGCTCTTGCGACCAAAAATTAAAGGCCCAGTATTGAGTTCGGCGTTAGGCCCAATAGAACCCACGATGCACATCGTGCCATCGACCTTAAGCAATTGCATGTAGTGATTAAAGTCATGAGGTACTGGAATAGTATTTAGTAAAAAATCAAATTGATTAGTTTTTGCTTCCATCGCATCAGCATCAGTAGAAATTAATACTTCATCAGCGCCAAGTTTTAGAGCATCGCTAGCTTTATTTTTTGAGGTGGTGATCATGACCGTTTTGGCACCCATAGCATGAGATAGTTTGACACCCATATGCCCAAGACCACCTAACCCAATAATGCCAACCGTCATGCCAGGTTTAACACCCCAATGTCTCAAAGGTGAGTAGGTTGTAATGCCTGCGCATAACAGTGGTGCTGCGCCCGCAGGATCTAAACCGTCTGGAACGGTAAGAACAAAATGGTTATCGACCACAATACTTTGAGAATAGCCGCCATACGTAAAGCCGCCTGGATCATCCGTAGCGCTGTTGTAAGTTGCGGTAAATCCATTAAGGCAATACTGCTCTAAATCTGCTTTGCAGGATGAGCAATGGTGGCAAGAGTCTACAAAACAACCAACTGCTACGCGCTGCCCAATCTTTAGGTGCTTGATATCTGACCCTAGAGCGCTGATTTTGCCAATGATTTCATGTCCAGGAACTATGGGATAGTTACTGTTATTCCAATCATTTCTGGATTGATGAATATCAGTATGACAAACACCACAAAATTCAATATCAATCTGTACATCTTTTGCCCCGACCTTTCGTCGAGTAATTGGATGAGGGGCTAGTGGTGATGTGGCGGATTGTGCGGCATAACTAGATATTGATGACATGAGTATCTCCTAAAGATATATTAACGTTATACCAGTAATGTTAATTTGGCTGTGTTCTACAGCAGAAAAAATAATATTCTAGTGAACTACTTTAGTGAGTTATCCCATTCTTTAAGTCTGGATTAAAGCTCTATGTGGCTCCTCATTAAAACGCACTAAAATCATTGGTAGTAAATTACTAATAAAAAGAGTCCGTGGAAAATAATAAAAGATTAGCTGTCGCCCCGATGATGGATTGGACTGATCGACAGTGTCGAACTTTCCATCGTAGTCTCACTAAAAATGCTGTTCTCTACAGCGAGATGGTGACAACAGGTGCATTGATTCATGGTGATGTCCCGCGCCATTTAGATTTTGATGAGATTCAGCATCCTGTCGTATTGCAGTTAGGCGGTAGTGAGCCTGCTGATTTGGCTAAATCTGCATTATTAGCTCAGCAGTGGGGTTATAACGAGGTTGACCTTAACTGTGGCTGTCCTTCAGAGCGCGTTCAACGTGGCTCGTTTGGGGCTTGCCTAATGGCTGAACCAGACTTGGTTGCTGACTGCGTGAAAGCGATGGTGGATGCTGTGGATATACCAATCACAGTCAAGCACCGAATAGGTTTGAATGACATGGATGTCCTTCATCAGCCTCATGATTACCAATTTACTTTGGACTTTATCTGTAAGGTTGCTGAGGCGGGTGCTAGCCAAGTTACCATCCATGCCCGCAATGCCATCTTAAAGGGCCTTTCTCCCAAGGAGAACCGCACTATTCCACCCCTTCAATACGAGGTCGCTAAACAACTTCGTGTCGATGCGCAAAAGCATTTCCCTCACTTAAAAGTTTTATTAAATGGCGGTCTAGAAACCAATGGCGACATTGCCCGATATTGGCATGACTTTGATGGGTTCATGATCGGTCGGGCGGCATACCATACCCCTGGCATCATGTTGGATTGGGATGAGATGCTAAAAACGGATGGTCAAGCTTTCGGCCATTTTTTTGGCGTGGAGCAGTGGAACCGGATTACAGAAGAGTTGATCCAGCAATGCACCGCTTGGTTGAAGTCTTGCGAGGCTAAACAAGAGCACTTTCATATGGCAGCGATTACCCGTCATATTTTGGGTTTAGCCCATGGTAAGGGCGGTTCGAAGCATTGGCGCAGAAAACTATCCGATTACCGACTTTTGGGGGCAGTCAAGACAGAAGGGGATATCAGAGCCTTTTTTGAAGATGCCAATAAAGAATTACGGATGTATGTTGAACAAGAAGACTCAGACGAGTTATAATCTTTTTTCTCTACGGTGGCTGTAGCTCAGTTGGTAGAGTCCAGGATTGTGATTCCTGTTGTCGTGGGTTCGAGCCCCATCAGCCACCCCAAATAAAAAATGGCCCCTAACCAAGGGGCCATTTGCTTTATAGGCGTTCTTTTATGAGTTTTGATGAAAGTAAATCATTGACGCAATAGTGATTAATCCAAAAGTTATATCTATAAAAACCAATCTTAGAGTTAATTTTTTAACAACACGATTTTCAAAATTCTTAAATTCCTGCCTTATTTGATTTTTTATTTCAAGGAGTAGTTGTTTATATTCTTCATCTGTTTTCATCATGACTAATTCCTTTGGCATTTGATTTCCCGTAATGCAAATAGACAATTAATTTATATTTTTTATAAGTTATTTGCAAATCATCAAAAATGATGTTGAGTAGGGTGTGGGGTCATAAAACGCTTACTCATCGAGTGTTCATGAGAAAATCTCCTCTGTGAAAAAATTCTTTAATCCTTTAGCGCATGCTTTTCTTTGGCTCTTAGCAGTCATCCCGTATTCATGGGTTGTGCGTATAGGCTATGGCATTGCTGCAATAGCACCTAAGTTCTCTAAGTCGCGCGTCAAGATCATCAACGCCAACTTAAAGGCTTGTTTTCCCCATCTAAGCCAAATGGAGCGTGATGCATTGGCAAAACAAAACTGGCGTTTAATGGGTCGAAGTTTTGCTGAGCGTGGTCGCTTATGGTTGGGCTCAGAAAAATCAATTAATGAATTTGTGACTGTTTATCCGCAAGTGGATATGAATGATGGCAAGCCGCGCATTTATGTCAGCATGCATTTGATGGGTATTGAGGCTGGCTTGATTGCGATCACTATGCACTTGAAGAAAATCAAAGCAGCTCCTGGCATTACGCTTTATGTGTTCATGAAAAATGATTACTTTGAGCCGCGCATCAAAAAATGGCGTGAGCGTTTTGGCGCCAAGATGTTGCTACGTGAGCATCATGGTCGTGAGCTATTGCGTGAAGCACGCAAAGGTACTTTTGTTTGTTTATCACCGGATATGGACTTGGGTCGAAAAGATTCTGAGTTCGTGCCGTTTTTTGGTGTCTCGACTAATACAGTTTTATCTGTTTCCAAAATGGCGAGAGTTGCTGGTGCTGAAGTGTGTCCTATCTTTACCGTTCTACGTGAAGATGGTTCAGGCTATGACTGCCATGTCGGCAAGCCTTGGGTGGATTTTCCAACCGATGACGCGGTTGCAGACACTGCGCGAATGAATCAGGCGTTTGAGGATGTGATCAAGCCACGCATCGCGGAGTACTACTGGGTGCACAAGCGATTTAAGAATCGCCCAGAGGGTGAAGCTTCTATTTACTAAGAAGCCCCATCTAAAAATTAGATCAAAGGCCGCCGGGTCGAATTAATCCAACAGCTAAACCTTCCACTGTGATTTCATGGCGACGAGGGTCCACCATGATGTTTTCAAAATCTGGGTTCTCGGCAATCAACTCAATCTTCATGCCGTGAGGGCCTTTCGATTGTGACCAACGTTTCACAGTGACTTCATCGTCTAAACGCGCGACAACAATCTCACCATTGCGAGCTTCAGTGGTTTTTTTAACCGCTAAGTAATCGCCATCCAAAATACCGGCGTCACGCATACTCATGCCGCGCACTTGCAATAAGTAATCAGCACCTTTGGTGAATAAAGATGGATCGCAGGGCACTTGTTTTTGAATATGCTCCACGGCCAAAATCGGAGATCCAGCAGCAACACGACCGATTAAAGGAAGAGTGAGTTGCTGAAGCGCAGCTAGAGGCAGTGTTAACTGCTTCGATAACTTGATACCACGCGAAGTTCCAGGAGTTAGCTCAACATAACCTTTGCGTGCCAGTGCACGTAAATGCTCTTCAGCCGCATTCGCTGATGCAAAACCAAGGCGTGTTGCAATTTCTGCTCGCGTCGGTGGCAAGCCACTACGAGAAATAGCATCTGAAATAAGCCCCAAGATTTCTTCTTGGCGAGCCGTTAGCTTAGGTTTTGCTGTATTTGTATCCATGCTGTGATTCTATACAGTGATTTCATAAGATGCAATACCCATTGATAATGTTTTGTATGAACTCTGGAAATTTATTGGTTTTAGGCATGGGGGGGACGATCGCTGGCTTAGCCACCGATCCTCAGAAGCCTATGTCCTATCAGGCTGGTCAAATTTCCGCCCATGGGTTGATTGAAGCTTTGCAGCTCGATAGCGATATGGGTCCGATAGAAGTCATTCAGGTTGCCAATATGGATAGCCGGCACATGAATGAGGAACTCCTCATGCAGTTAGCCTGGGCTGTTAAAGCCGGTCTAGAGCGAGAGGATGTGGCGGGTATTGTTGTGACTCATGGTACTGACACCATGGAGGAAACGGGTGTTTTTCTTCATGCCACTTTAGGTAAATTGGCCAGTCACTATAGAAAAGCCGTTGTTCTAACGGGTGCCATGTTGCCGGCCAATGCTGAGCATGCAGATGGCCCTACTAACTTAAGGGCAGCGCTTTACCTAGCTAAAGAAGCCAGAGAGACCCAGCAGTTTGGTATTTTGGCGGTTATGGCAGGTAAGCCCTGTTTAGCCAGAGACTTATCCAAACAACATACCCATGCTTTAGATGCCTTGGTGGTCAATGCTCGAGAGTTAGATGGCCCGATTCATAAACGCCAAGCTGATTTGAATTTGCCGACCCAAATGGTTTGGCCCTGGATTGAGATCATCACCAGTCATGGTGGTTCGAGCGGGCGCTTGGTCGATATGCTCACCAGTCAAGGTGTGGAGGGCATTGTGATTGCTGGAACTGGGCAGGGAAGTGTTCATCAAAACCTAGCGCAACACCTAATTTTGGCTGCTGAGGCTGGAATTGCGGTGGTTAGATCATCTAGAACAGGCGCTGGCGCAGTATTTTCTGAGATTCCAGAGCCGGATAGCGCTTGGAATTGGTTGTCAGCCAGGGATTTGAACCCTGCAAAAGCCAGAATTGCACTCCAATTAGCTCTTTTGGAGGCAAATTCGAGGAAAACTGAGGATTGGCAGAGTATTTTTGCTACAATCTAAGGCTGTAGTTTTTTACCTTGTCACACTGGTCAGTCGGCTAAATTCAGTTGATTGAGACGCCCAGGTGACTTTTATCCATAAGGAGTAATTAATGCGTCATTACGAAATCGTTTTTATCGTCCATCCGGACCAAAGCGAGCAAGTACCTGCCATGGTTGAAAAGTACAAAAGTACTATTACAACTCAAGGTGGCAAAGTTCACCGCGTTGAAGACTGGGGCCGTCGTCAGATGGCTTACATGATCGACAAGCTAGCTAAAGCTCACTACGTTTGCATGAACATTGAGTGTGGTCAAGCCACTCTTGATGAACTAGAGCACGGCTTTAAGTTCAACGATGCTGTATTGCGTCACTTGGTTATCAAGACAAAGAAAGCTGAAACAGAGCCTTCAATCATGATGAAACAAGTTGAACGTGAAGAAGCTCGTAAAGCTCTTCAAGCAACGGAGGCGCCTGCTGCCTAATTAGGCACTGAGCGGGTTTGGGTTGAATCATTTCATCCTAACTGCCGCCCTGATTGCTCGGGAAGTTCTGAGATATACCCCAGCCGGAATCCCTGTGATTGAATGCCAACTAGAACATAGTGGCGAAGTTCAAGAAGCAGGTAGTGCCAGGAAAGTCAGAATGAATATCGAAGCAATAGCCATCGGATCAGTTCATGAAAAACTGGGTCAAATGGAATTGGGAAGGTCAGCTAGATTTGAAGGATTCTTAACTCACAAGAACCTGCGCAGTCAGCGACTCGTCTTTCATATCACGCATATTGAATTGTAAAAAGGAAACATCATGGCATTCGTAAAAAAAGGTGATGACCGCAAGAACAAGCGTCCAGCACAAAACCCATTATTCAAACGTAAACGTTTCTGCCGCTTTACAGCTGCTAAGGTTGATCAAATCGATTACAAAGATGTAGACACACTTCGTGACTTCATCGGTGAAAACGGCAAGATCACGCCTGCACGTTTAACTGGTACTAAAGCTTTGTATCAGCGCCAATTAGATACTGCTATCAAACGCGCGCGCTTCTTAGCTTTGATGCCTTTCACTGACCAACATAAGAAATAATCAGGAGTCACTATGCAAATTATTCTCCTAGAAAAAGTAGCTAACCTTGGTAACTTAGGCGACGTTGTTCGCGTTAAAGATGGTTTTGCTCGTAACTTTTTAATTCCACAACGCATGGCTCGCCGCGCAACAACAACAGCAATTGCTGAGTTTGAAGCAAAGCGCGCTGAGTTAGAGAAATTGGCTGCTGAGAAATTGGCTGCTGCAGAAGCTGTTGGCGCTAAGTTAACTGGTTTGGTTCTTCCAATTAAACAAAAGGCTGGTGTTGATGGTCGTTTGTTTGGTTCAGTAACTAACCACGATGTAGCCGATGCTCTTAAAGCTCAAGGTTTCACAGTTGAAAAAGCTTCAGTGCGTATGCCAACAGGTCCTTTAAAGATCGTTGGTGAGCATAAGCTATCTGTCGCTGTTCACACAGACGTAGTTGTAGAAATTACTGTCCAAGTGATTGGTGAGCAGGCTTAATTAATCATCGATACGATATCTCCTGATATCTCATGATTGATACAGCTGTTCAAGCTTTAAAAGTACCTCCGCATTCCGTCGAGGCCGAGCAATCGGTGCTCGGCGGTTTGCTTTTGGACAACTCTGCATGGGATAGAGTTGGGGACGTACTCACAGAAAAAGACTTCTATCGTCCTGACCATGGTTTGATTTACCGAGTGATTGGTAAATTGGTTGGCGAAGGTATGCCTGCTGATGTGATTACTGTTTCAGAAGCCATGAAAACACAAGGTGGTGGCGAGTCAATCGGTATCGACTACCTCAATGCCTTAGCGCAATCTACTCCAAGTGCTTCCAATATTCGTGGTTACGCTGAAATTGTGCGTGACCGCAGCGTTCTTCGTCGCTTGATCCAAACTTCTGACAACATTGCGGGTAGTGCTTTCACCCCTGATGGTCGCTCCGTTCAAACTATTTTGGATGAAGCAGAGTCTAGGATCTTAGCGATTGGTGAAGAAGGTAATCGCGGTAAAACAGATTATTTTGAAATTGCACCTCTTTTAACAGATGTGGTGAACCGAATTGATGAGCTCTACCATCGTCAGGGTTCAACCGATGTAACAGGTGTTGCTACGAGCTTTATTGATTTAGATCGTCAGACCAGTGGTCTGCAAAAGGGTGATCTCGTGATTGTTGCGGGTCGACCTTCAATGGGTAAAACCAGTTTTGCGGTCAATATTGCCGAGAACGTGGCCTTAAAAGAAGGTTTGCCGGTCCTCATTTTCTCAATGGAGATGGGCGCCTCTCAGCTGGCTTCTCGTATCTTGGGTTCAGTGGGTCGTATTGACCAGTCTCGTATGAGAACCGGTAAATTAACCGATGATGAATGGCCAAAGATCACTGAGGCTATTTCTCGGTTGAATGAAACTAACATCATGATTGATGAAACTGGTGCGTTAAGCAGTTTAGAGTTGCGCGCCAGAGCCCGTCGTATTGCGCGTAAATTTGGTACGCTAGGTTTAATTGTGATCGACTACATCCAGTTGATGAGTGGTAACTCTGGTGGCAATGGTGAAAACCGTGCGACTGAAATTTCAGAGATTTCTCGATCACTTAAATCATTGGCAAAAGAATTACAGTGCCCTGTAATTGCTTTGTCACAGTTGAATCGTGGCTTAGAGCAACGACCCAACAAGCGTCCTATCATGTCTGATTTGCGCGAATCTGGCGCTATTGAGCAAGATGCCGACGTGATTCTATTCATCTATCGTGATGAGGTATATCACCCAGACACGACGCCTGAAAAAGGTGTTGCTGAAATTATTGTGGCCAAGCAGCGTAACGGTCCAATTGGAACGATCAAAATGAGTTGGCAAGGTCAATTTACTAAATTTGATAACTTGGCTCTTGGTCAAGGTCAATCATCTGGCGGATACGAGCCGTTCTAAGATTCTGAAGTATCAGTTCTTGGTGATCACGCGCCTAGCTTCGGTGTATCTCTGCGACCAATAGGGTGTTGTGATCTTTTCTAGCCTCACCGTTCCACCTTTGGATGGAGCATGAACAAAACGACCTTTGCCCACGTAAATGCCTACATGTGAATGAGAGCTTCCCTGAGTATTAAAAAAGACCAAGTCTCCTGGAGCAGGCGTTTGATTACCTAAGGATTGTCCCGTCTTCGCAATTTCTGCTGTAGTTCGAGGTAGTTTCTTATTCGCTGCATTGTTGTAAACATAGCCAATTAAGCCGCTGCAATCAAAACCGCCTTTAGGGGTGTTGCCGCCGTAGCGGTAGGGGATGCCTACCAAGCCAATCGCTGCAATTGAGACATCCTCGAGACCTGCTGAAACCTCTTTATCAAAGTCAGGTAGGGATGACATTCTTGGAAAAATGGCACAAGCAGACAGGATGCTTAAACTGGTGCCAATTACCAAGATGCGCTTCATGCAGCTGACCACTCTTAAAAATAAGAGCGAGCTTGATGAATACAGGACTACAGCACTCACCTTTTTAGAGGGCCTCAGCTGCGTGGTCTGCCAAGCGTGAACGCTCACCGCGAGCTAATGTGACATGACCGCTATGACGCCACCCTTTAAAGCGGTCGACCACATACGTGAGTCCTGACGAGCCTTCTGTTAAGTAAGGCGTATCAATCTGAGCAATATTGCCTAAGCAAACAATCTTTGTTCCTGGACCTGCTCGAGTGACTAAGGTTTTCATTTGCTTAGGAGTCAAGTTCTGAGCTTCATCAATGATTAAAAACTTGCTCACAAAGGTTCGACCGCGCATGAAGCTCATGCTCTTGACTTTGATGCGTGAGCGGATCAATTCTTGAGTGGCAGCACGACCCCATTCGCCAGCACCATCCTCATTGCGTTGAAGGACTTCCAAGTTGTCATCAAATGCGCCCATCCAAGGTTGCATTTTCTCTTCCTCAGTGCCTGGTAAGAAGCCAATATCCTCACCGACTGGAACCGTGGCGCGAGTAATGATGATTTCTGTGTAGCGCTTGCTATCGAGGACTTGATCGAGTGCAGCAGCTAAAGCAAGGAGAGTTTTACCTGTGCCAGCTTGACCTAATAAAGTGACAAAATCAACATCAGGATTCATGAGTAAATTCAGGGCAAAATTTTGTTCACGATTACGTGCAACCACGCTCCAAACATTGTTTTTCTGATGAGAGAAATCCTTCAAGGTTTGGAGTAAAGCTGTTTTGCCATGAACCTCTTTAACTTGAGCATAGAAGGGTGTTCCACCATCGCTATTTTCTTGATAGACAAATTGATTCACCATCATTTGAGCAACAGCAGGCCCGGTCACGCGATAGAACATTGTGCCTGATTTGGTATCGCTCCAACTCTCCATGTCTTTGCCGTGCTTGGGCCAAAAATCAACTGGCAACTGAAGTACGCCAGAGTACATTAAGTCACGGTCTTCTAAAACCTGGTCATTAAAGTAATCTTCGGCTGGTAAACCTAGAGCACGAGCTTTGATGCGCATGTTGATATCTTTTGACACCAATACAACTTGACGATCTTTGCGGCTCTTTTGGAGTTCACGTACCACGCCCAAAATCATGTTATCTGCTTTACCGGTCGGCAAACCCTCGGGTAAGCTGATCTCATTCAGTTCAACCTGGAAATAAAGATTGCCTGTGGCCTCCTTATTACCCAGTTTATTTAATGGAATACCGTCTTCTAGAACACCGCTGGTGTTAGCTACCAGCTGGTCAAGCGAGCGGCTGATGGTACGAGCATTCCGAGCCACTTCGCTCATACCTTTTTTATGGTTATCCAACTCTTCGAGAGTCATCATCGGTAGATACACATCGTGCTCTTCAAAACGGAAGAGAGCCGATGGATCATGCATCAGCACATTAGTATCTAGAACGAATAGACGAATCACACCATCATCTGGAATATGGCGGACTCGATTGGATACTTTTGCAACAGATATGCTTGAAACTTTTTTGGATTTATTAGTGGACTGTATTTTCTCGATAGCCAGGTCTGCTAAAGAGTAAGGGCTGTGGGCTTCGCTACTATCCAGAGTCAGGTCTTTACTGGTTTCAATTTCAGTAACTTCTAATTCTTCAACTTCAATATCGGCTTCGATCTCAACCCTCTTAGGGCGCTTTTTTAATTGAGCTTTTGGCTGTTTGCTAATGTTAACTTTATCGGCGGCTTGGGTTGGGATAGGTGGCAATGGCATTCCGAAAGTCTCCTAATAAAGAAAAAACCGCCTACCGGGTGGGGTGGCGGTTATCGAGGTGAAGGTATTTTTTAACATCTATGTAACAAGTTATATTAATTTTTATGACAAAGCAATCATCTCTAAAATAAAGATGATGTTTAGATTACAAAGATTGAGCAGCCTTCAAAACATCCTGAACGTGGCCTGGAATTTTCAAGCCACGCCATTCGTGACGGAGAACACCTGCCTCATCGATCAAGAAGGTGCTTCTTTCGATGCCACGAACTTGTTTACCGTACATGTTTTTCATTTTCATCACGCCAAAGAGTTGGCATAGAACTTCTTCAGTGTCTGATAGGAGCTCAAATGGCAATTCAATTTTGCGCTTGAAGTTTTCGTGAGATTTAAGGTTATCCCTGGAAATGCCCACAATGAGGGTGTTGGCTTTTGTGAAGTCGTCGATGGCATCTCTGAACTCCATCGATTCAACCGTGCAACCCGGGGTTGAGTCTTTAGGGTAGAAATACATGACCACTTTGCGACCCTGGCAAGCGCTTGGAGTGAATACCAAGCCGCTTGTGGCTGGAATTTCAAAGTAAGGAATAGGTTTACCAAGTACAGCAGTCATACAGTCTCCAAAATGCTTAATTATTTGTTTATTACTGTATTTATATCAGAGTTGGCAGGGATGCTCTTTAATTTATGTTTTAGTGATCCATGATTAAGGCTGCTAATACATTGCGCCCTTCAGCCATTAAAACGTTATAAGTTCGGCAGGCAGCTTGTAAGTCCATGGTTTCAATACCAATTTTGGCCTTAATCAGGGGCGCAATCAGCTCTGGTCTAGGGAATTGGATCTTTAAGCCACTGCCTAAAATCACCAAAGCCGGCTTTTTTAAGGCAATCACCTCGAAATCTTCGACGCTAAGGGCTGCAAAGCTCTTGCAAGACCAGGGTGTCACAGGCCCCTCAGGCTGCAATAGGAGGGATGTTTCGTAGCGTGTAGCGTTAATTTCGATGTATCCAGAACCATAGGCAGAGACTGTATTGAGGGTGGGCTGGCGATCTGGCTGTAGTTTCATTTGGGTATCCCCTCAGGCTCTGTCATAATTACAAAATTATAGATAAATTAAGACTTTATGGTCTTCTTATTACATTCTGAGTGGTCATTGTGAAAGAAATCAAAAAATCCTCCAAATTAAATAATGTCTGTTATGACATTCGTGGTCCTGTGCTTGAGCTTGCTCAGCAAATGGAGGAGGAAGGTCAAAAGATCATCAAGCTCAATATTGGAAACGTTGGGGTATTTGGTTTTGACCCTCCTGAAGAGATTCAGTTGGACATGATTCGCAATTTGCCGAATGCTGCAGCCTATTCAGACTCTAAAGGTATTTTCTCGGCTCGCAAAGCCATCATGCATTACTGCCAAGAGAAGGGTATCGATGGCGTTACTCTAGAGGATATTTATACCGGTAATGGTGTGTCAGAGCTAATTGTCTTGGCAATGAATGCATTGCTCAACGTGGGTGATGAAGTATTGGTGCCAGCCCCAGACTATCCGCTGTGGACTGCAGCAGTCAGTTTATCGGGTGGTACCCCGCAACATTATTTGTGTGATGAGTCCCAAGAGTGGGCTCCTGATATTGCCGATATCAAATCAAAGATCACACCTCGTACCAAAGCAATTGTGGTGATCAATCCCAATAATCCAACCGGTGCCTTGTATGGCAATGACGTGCTTGAGCAGATCATTGCTTTAGCTCGTGAGCATGGCTTGATTATTTTTGCAGATGAGATCTACGATAAAACTCTCTTTGATGGTGAGAAGCACACCTCGATTGGCTCTTTATCGACAGATGTCGTCACTGTTACTTTTAATGGTTTATCTAAGAACTATCGTTCTTGCGGTTATCGCTCAGGTTGGATGGTGGTATCTGGTGATAAGAGCGGCGCCAAGGATTACATTGAAGGCCTCAACATGCTTTCATCCATGCGTTTGTGCGCCAATGTGCCAGGTCAGTATGCGATTCAAACAGCCTTGGGCGGTTATCAAAGTATTGATGATCTCGTGGCTGAAGGTGGACGCTTGCGTCGTCAGCGCGACTTGGCTTGGGAACTAGTAACTCAAATTCCAGGTGTCACTTGCGTTAAGCCCAAAGCCGCTTTGTATCTTTTCCCAAAGTTGGATCCAGAGATGTATCCGATTACCAATGATCAAGAGTTCATCGCAGACTTATTGCGCGAGGAAAAAGTGTTGTTGGTTCAAGGTAGTGGTTTTAATTGGGCAAAGCCTGATCACTTCCGGATTGTGTTCTTGCCGCACGAAGACGTATTGCGTGAGGCGATTGCCCGATTAGCTAAATTCTTAGAGCGTTACCGCAAGAAGTTTGGCAAAAAATAATTTAAAAGATTTATTCAATTCACATTTATTAAGTAAGAGTATTTATTCATGAAACCTATTCAAGTTGGTCTTTTAGGCATCGGTACTGTTGGTGGTGGTGTATTCACTGTTTTAGAGCGCAATCAAGAGGAGATCAAGCGCCGTGCCGGTCGTGGCATTCAAATCCACACAGTGGCTGATTTAGATACCAAGCGTGCTGAAGAGCTTGTAAAAGGTCGCGCTAAAGTGGTGAACGATGCCAAGATGGTTGTGAATGATCCTGAGATTGATGTGGTGGTCGAGTTAATTGGCGGTTACGGCATCGCTAAAGAATTGGTATTAGCCGCCATCAACCAAGGTAAACATGTTGTGACAGCGAACAAGGCTTTATTAGCTGTTCACGGTAATGAGATTTTTGCGGCTGCCCAAGCCAAGGGTGTTACTGTTAACTTTGAAGCGGCTGTTGCAGGTGGTATTCCCATCATCAAAGCCTTGCGCGAGGGTTTAACAGCTAATCGTATCGAATGGATTGCGGGCATCATCAATGGCACAACGAATTTCATCTTGTCAGAAATGCGTGACAAGGGTCTTGATTTTGATGTGGTACTCAAGGAGGCGCAGCGTTTAGGTTACGCAGAAGCTGATCCAACTTTCGACATCGAAGGTATTGACGCGGCTCATAAAGCTACCATCATGAGTGCGATTGCATTTGGTATTCCGATGCAATTTGATAAGGCGTATGTGGAAGGCATTACGAAGCTTTCAGCAGTGGATATTAAGTATGCTGAACAGCTGGGCTACAGAATCAAGCTATTAGGTATCACCAAGAAAACCGATGATGGTATCGAGTTACGCGTCCACCCAACATTGATCCCTACAAAGCGTTTAATTGCGAACGTTGAAGGTGCCATGAACGCTGTTCAAGTGATGGGAGATGCGGTTGGTACAACGCTTTACTACGGTAAAGGTGCTGGCGCTGAGCCAACTGCTTCTGCTGTGATTGCTGATTTGGTGGATGTCACACGTCTTCAAACGGCTGATCCTGAGCAGCGTGTACCGCATTTAGCATTCCAACCAGGCTCTGTCGTTAATACAAGCGTTTTACCAATTGGTGAAATTACCACAAGCTATTACTTAAGATTAAGAGTAGCAGATGTTACAGGCGTCCTTGCTGATATCACGCGTATTCTGGCGGACAACGGTATTTCAATTGATGCGATGTTGCAACGTGAAGCTGATGATGGTGAAAACCAAACGGATCTTATTATGTTGACGCATGAGACAAAAGAAAAACGTATTTTGGCAGCGATTGAAAAAATTGAAGCTCTAAAAACGGTTGAAGGTTCTGTGACCAAGATTCGTTTAGAGAATCTTAGTTAACACAACACCAAAGATATACAAAGTAAATTAACAAACCATAAAGACGAACATGCGTTACTTATCAACCCGTGGCCACAATGCCCAGCAAACTTTTTCAGAAATTCTCTTAGGTGGTTTAGCTGCTGACGGTGGTTTGTACTTGCCGGAGAAGTACCCGCAAGTTACCACAGCGCAATTGGATGCTTGGCGCGGTTTGTCCTACGCGGATTTGGCCTTTGAGGTTTTAAGTCTTTATTGTGATGACATTCCTCCAGTAGACCTCAAAGCTTTAGTTAAAAAAACATATACAGCTGAAGTCTATTCAAATGGTCGCGCAGATGATTCTGCAAAAGACATTACCCCGATACATTGGTTGGGGGATGAGGCGGGGACGCGTTTAGGTTTGCTCAGCTTGTCGAACGGCCCAACCTTGGCTTTCAAAGACATGGCAATGCAGCTTTTAGGTAATCTCTTTGAGTACACGCTCAACAAGAGAGGCCAAGAGCTTAACATCTTGGGTGCAACCTCTGGTGATACCGGTAGTGCTGCTGAATATGCCATGCGTGGCAAAAAGGGTGTGCGTGTTTTCATGCTTTCACCAAAAGGCAAGATGAGCGCTTTCCAAGTGGCTCAGATGTATTCTTTGCAAGATGAGAATATTTACAACATTGCCATTGATGGCGTTTTTGATGATGCTCAAGACATTGTTAAAGCGGTTAGTAATGATCATGCTTTCAAAGCCCAGCAAAAAATTGGTACAGTGAACTCGATCAATTGGGCGCGTGTCGTTGCTCAAGTGGTTTATTACTTCCAAGGTTACTTGTTAGCGACTAAAAACAGCACCGAGAAAGTTTCTTTCTGTGTGCCATCTGGCAACTTCGGTAACGTTTGTGCGGGTCACATTGCCCGCATGATGGGCTTGCCGATTGAGAAGTTGGTGGTGGCAACGAATGAGAATGATGTTTTAGATGAATTCTTTAAAACAGGTGTTTATCGTGCACGTCAATCTGCTGAAACTTTTCACACCACCAGCCCATCGATGGATATTTCTAAAGCAAGTAACTTCGAACGCTTTGTTTATGACTTGGTGGGTCGTGATCCAGTTAGAACAGCAAAAATGTTTCAGGATGTTGAAACCAAAGGCGGTTTCGATCTTTCAAAAGATGATGCCTACAAAACAATCAGCCAGTATGGCTTCGTGTCAGGCAAGAGTACGCATGCCAACCGCTTAGAAACCATTCGAGATATTCATGCTAAATACAGCGTGGTGATTGATACTCACACAGCAGATGGTGTTAAGGTGGCTAGAGAGAACCTGCAAGCCAATGTGCCGATGTTAGTTTTAGAAACTGCTTTGCCAATCAAGTTTGCTGAAACCATTCAAGAGGCCTTGGGCCGCTCTCCAGATCGTCCTGCGGCATTCATTGGGATTGAAGATCAGCCGCAAAGGGTTGCTGAAATGCCTGCAGACGTGAATCAAGTTAAAGCGTTTGTGGCTAAGCACACTGGTTTGTAATGGTGTTGATGAGCTCATTTGCTTACCCAGTTATCGGTTTTTCGGCTTATTCAGGAACGGGTAAAACTACACTGATTGAAAAAGTGATTGCTAATTTAACTGCTCGCTCCTTTGTGGTTTCATCCATCAAGCACACGCATCACCACTTCGACATTGATCGTCCTGGTAAAGATTCATACCGACACCGTGAAGCTGGGGCAAGAGAAATATTACTGGTTTCAGATCAGCGTTGGGTGTTGATGCATGAGTTGCATACCTCTCGGGAGCCCAGCATCCAAGAACAGGTCAGTCATCTATCGCCTTGTGATCTAGTTGTAGTTGAAGGTTTTAAAAATGCTGAAATTCCTAAAATCGAATTATGGCGTGCAGAGCATGAGCCTTGCGTAAGTCAGCCGTGCAAAGCGAATACCGATTTAAATATTCAAGCGATTGCTATTCCTGGTGGCCACACGGCTGCTCGACAACCTGTATTGCATCGCGACATTCAGATACTGGACTTGGATAACCACATTGAAATTGCAGACTATATTGTGAAGATTACAGGCTTAGCTGCAAAATTTCCCTCATCCCATTAGACTCACTCTATGACTCAGCCATTCACAGCATCTCATGCAAGTAAGGCGAAGCCTCCTATGAAGACGGCTGCTGAAGCATTGGCGCATTTATTAAATCAGGCCAAGCCTGTCAAAGAGATTGAATGGGTGACCACTCAAGAGGCTTTAGGTCGGGTTCTCGCACAAGATTTAGTGAGCCAAGTGGATGTGCCGCCCATGGATAACACTCAGATGGACGGTTATGCGGTAAGAGTTTCGGATGTCCAGCAGCTTGGTAGCTCTTTAAAGATTGCTCAACGCATTCCTGCGGGACATCTAGGTACTGCATTAAAGCCGGGGACAGTTGCTAGAATTTTTACAGGGGCAACCATTCCAGAGGGTGCGGATGCCGTGGTGATGCAAGAAGTTTGCGAGCTGGATGGGGATCATGTCCGTATTCAGGAGTTGCCAGAAAAGGGACAATGGATTCGTTTACAAGGTGAAGATTTAAGAGCCGGGCAGGTTTGCCTACAGCAAGGTACGTTTTTAAGACCTCAAGAGTTAGGTGTTGCTGCATCAGCTGGTTATGCGCAGCTACCGGTTTATAGAAAAATTAAAGTCGCTGCATTTTTTACTGGGGATGAGTTAACCCTGCCAGGTCAGCCCTTAAAGCCGGGTGGTATTTATAACTCTAACCGTGACACCTTATTAGCTTGTATCCGAGAGCTGGGTTGTGAGGCAACGGACTTGGGAATTGTTCCGGACACGCTGGAAGCGACCAAAGAGGCACTCCGACGCGCTAGTGTGGGGCATGACTTGATCATCACATCCGGCGGTGTCTCCGTTGGTGAGGAAGATCACATCAAACCAGCTGTAACGGCTGAGGGTCGTTTGGATATGTGGCAAATTGCCATTAAGCCAGGCAAGCCATTGGCATTTGGCGCTATTCGACGTACTGATACAGTCAGCGCGCCAGAAACTTGGTTTATGGGGCTGCCAGGCAATCCTGTTTCTAGTTTTGTTACGTTCTTATTGTTTGTTCGACCATTTATCACTCAACTTCAGGGTCGCACCAGTCATGCGATACCAGCAATCATGATGCGTGCTGATTTTGATTGGGAAAAGCCAGACCGTCGTAATGAATTTTTACGGGTGCGTATGAACGAACAGGGTGGCTTGGATCTGTTCCCTAATCAAAGTTCAGGTGTCTTAACTAGCGCCTCTTGGGCCGATGGTCTGATTGATAACCCGCCGTCCCAAGCCATTAAAAAAGGTGACTTGGTTAAATATCTTCCTTTTGCAGGTATGTTTTAATTCTGATTATGAAAATTAATCTCAAGTTTTTTGCATCCTTAAGAGAAGTACTGCAAACTTCACAAGAAACTGTTGAATTGCCTGCGGACGTTATCACTATCATGCAATTAAGAGACTGCCTCATTGCTCGTGGTGAACCTTGGTCTAGTGCGTTAGCTCAGGGTAAATCGGTTCGCGCTGCTTTGAATCATCAAATGGTAGAGGAAGATGCCTCTCTAATAGAGGGAGCTGAAGTAGCTTTCTTTCCGCCTGTGACCGGTGGTTGAAAACCAATACAGCAGAACTCATTAAGAAGAACTAGGAAAATATGCCCGTTCGCGTTCAAACAGAAGACTTTGATCTTTCAACAGAGATTAAACAACTCCGTCAAGGTGATGCCCGCGTTGGAGCTGTCGCTTCTTTTGTGGGAACGGTGAGAGATCAAAATGACGGTGCAGAAGTATCCAAGATGACCTTGGAACACTATCCTGGTATGACAGAAAAGTCTCTTGAAGAGATCATTGATCAAGCCAAAGCGCGTTGGGATATTTATGATGTTTTAATTATTCATCGCATTGGCCCACTCGATATTGAGGATCAAATTGTTTTGGTGGCTGTTACGAGTGCTCACCGGGGTGAGTCATTTGCCGCTTGCGAATTTGTAATGGACTATTTAAAGACACTAGCGCCATTTTGGAAAAAAGAAGATACCGAAGCTGGTGCTAGATGGGTTGATGCCAGGTTGAGTGATGATGAAGCACTCAAAAAGTGGCAGTAATCAGTGGCCATTCTTAAAAATAAACCACTATTACATCAACCGTTTAAAAGGTGGCAATCCGGCAATCAATTTTTTGCCATAAGGTTTTGTCTTTAAGCGCTTATCTAAAACAACTATCTTGGCTTTATCTGTTTCTGTTCTGATGCCGCGACCGACCCATTGTTGTAGTTTCAATGCCACAGCCGGAACGCTGATTTCGTAAAACGGGTTACCTTGATTTTTTTCAAGCCATTCAGCCTTGGCTTCTTCAACTGGCGAATCTGGTGGAGCGAAGGGTAGTTTGGTAATCACCACGACTTCACAGAGCTTACCTGGTAAATCCATACCTTCGCCAAAGCTTTGCATGCCAAATAAGATGCTGCGTTGATTGTTCTCAATCCGTTTTTCATGATTGGCAATCAATTTCGAGCGAGTTTGATCCCCCTGCATCAAGACGTCTTTTAAGAAATCATCCGGTAAGTTTTCATACACTTGTTTCATCTGCTTTTTGGATGTGAACAAAACCAAGGCGCCATGTTTTAAGTCAGTTAACTCGCGCGGAATAGCTTCGGATAGTTCTTGGGTATGACCTTCGGCATTCGCGCTAGGGCATTCCAACATATCAGGAACAGAAAATATGCCTTGCTCTTCATAGTTAAATGGTGACTCAGCTTCAAATGTTCGCGTTTTAGGAAACCAATTCAGGCCTGTTTGTCGAAGGAAGTATTGGAAGTCACCCATGGTTCTGAGGGTTGCTGATGTCAATATAGCGGCAGAACTCTTGGTCCAAAGTGTTTGGGCTAAGTTTTGAGCAGCGCTGATTGGTGAGGCATGCAACTTGAAGTCAAAGCTGGCCCCTAAGTCTTGCCACTCTAACCATTTGGCAATCGGAGGATCCGCTTCTGCCTGCATCAAATGCCAAGTATTGGAGAGGTTTTCTGTTTTTGATTGGTAACTGCCAATTTCTAAGATGGAAGGACTAAAAGACTCTTTATCAATGCTGTTATTTCTTTGATCATTAAGTTGCTGCAGTATTTTGGCAACACGGTTATTCAAGCCGATAGCTAATGGACCAATGACTTCTGCGTAACTAATGAACTCTTGCGAGAGTTCACCATTTTTAAAGCGTTGAATGGTGTTGTCGTGCGAGACCAAATTAGCCATGCGCAGGCTATTGATCATTTCGCGGGTATGCATGATCAAGCTTTCCACTATTTCATGGACCTCTTCAGCAATGTTGCCGCTGGAGTCAGGTAATAAAGCATCAGCACGTAAGACGGCGGCCATGATCTTTTCTAGCCAACGGGTGCTGGCAATCAGGCCAACGGAGGAGGCGAAATGCTTGATACCCACTGAAGGCAAGTTGTGCGCTTCATCAAAAACATACAAAGTCTCAGTGGCATCGGGAAGAATTTTGGAGCCCGATGCGATTGTTGAAATCACCAAATCATGATTGGCAATAATCACATCTGCTTTAACGAGGTCTCTTCGGGCATTGAAGTACGGGCAGACATTGAAGCGCTGGCAATGGCGACCTAGGCATGAGCTGCGCTCTGCAGCAATCCTGCTCCACATGGTATCTGTCACTTCTGAGGGGGCTGTATCTTTTTCACCATTCCAGCTGCCATCATTTAAAGCAATGAGAGCATCCGCAAATCGATCTTTATCTTGCTCTTTCGGTGGGCCGTCCCAGTTGGCATCTTCAAATAAAGCCGATTGCTTTGTCTTACCACTGATTTGTTCGAGTCTGATATTGCAGACATAACGACCTCGACCTTTTGCTAGACCGTAATGAAACTCCACGGGAGATATCTTGCTTAAGGCGGGAAGATCTTTATTCATCAGTTGCTCTTGAAGAGCAATGGTCGCGGTACTAATGATCACGCGGCGCTGAAGTAGTTTGCTGAAAATAATGGCAGGTATCAAGTAACCCAGCGTTTTACCTACGCCTGTTTTACCTTCAATAACGAGAAGGTTATCCCCCTGGCGATCATCTTTAGGGTCTTTAGCAAGATTTAAGGTTTGAGTGATTTCCTCAAACATTTGTTCTTGGCCTAAACGCGGCTTAAAGCCTGGCCAGCTATGTTGAACGGCTTCGTAAAACTCCTGAATTTTGGCTTGTATCTCTTTTAACTCGGCGCGGCTCACTTGAAAAATCCCAATTTATCGTTTTTTGCTAGCTTTTTCACAAGTGATTCGGCTTTAGATGCTTCAGACCGACTTTCAAACGGTTTGTTAGCCAATAGCTTAACCGGACCCCTGCCGCGGGTATATTTAGCACCAAGACCGTCGTTATGGGCTTTAATTCGCTTATCTAGGTCATTGCTAATGCCTGTGTAGAAGCTGCCATCAGCGCATTCCAAGATATATAAAGTCCATGTCATACCCACATGATAAAGGTCTGAGATTTATTTGATCTAAATCACTTGAAATAGGGGGTTTGATGACCATATAGTAATTATTAAATATGGGAGATCACGATGAGATTAGATAAATTAACCAGCAAGTTTCAGGAAGCCTTGGGAGAGGCTCAAAGCTTAGCGTTGGCGTCTGATAATCAGTACATCGAGTCAGAGCATCTGTTACTAGCGATGCTGCAACAAAATGAGAGTACAGCCAAGTCATTAATTAATCGGACAGGTGGCAATGTTGCAGCTTTAGAAAAAGCCGTCCAGACCTTAATTGCCAAATTTCCTCAAGTGCAAGGAACCGGTGGTGATGTTCAGATTGGACGTTCTTTATCGGCACACCTGAACTTAACTGAAAAAGAAGCTAGTAAGCGCGGTGATGATTTTATTGCCGGGGAATTGTTTCTATTAGTGGTTGCTGATGACAAGGGTGAGTTAGGTAAAGCCATCAAGTCAGCAGGTATCAGTCGTAAAACATTAGAGGCTGCTATTGAGGCAGTCCGTGGAGGTCAATCAGTGAATAGTCCCGATGCAGAAAACCAACGTGAAGCTCTTAAAAAATATACACTCGATCTCACTGAGCGTGCGCGCTTAGGTAAGTTAGATCCTGTGATTGGTCGCGATGATGAAATTCGTCGTGCGATTCAAATTTTGCAGCGCCGTACTAAAAATAATCCTGTGTTAATCGGTGAGCCCGGTGTTGGTAAAACAGCTATTGTGGAAGGCTTGGCACAGCGTATTGTGGATGGTGAAGTACCAGAAACATTAAAAAATAAACGAGTGCTGGTTTTAGACATGGCTTTATTGCTGGCTGGTGCTAAATATCGTGGTGAGTTTGAAGAGCGTCTGAAGGCGGTCTTGAGTGATGTGGCTAAAGACGAAGGTCAAACCATTGTTTTCATCGACGAGATCCACACCATGGTGGGCGCTGGTAAGGCTGATGGTGCGATGGATGCTGGCAATATGTTAAAGCCTGCATTAGCGCGTGGCGAGCTGCATTGTATTGGTGCGACAACGTTAGACGAGTACCGTAAATACATTGAAAAAGATGCTGCCCTAGAGCGTCGCTTCCAAAAAGTGATGGTAGGTGAGCCAAGTGTTGAAGACACGATTGCCATCTTGCGTGGTCTACAAGAGAAGTACGAGTTGCATCACGGTGTAGAAATCACCGATCCTGCTATTGTGGCTGCCGCCGAGTTATCGCACCGCTATATTACAGATCGTTTCTTGCCGGATAAGGCGATTGATTTGATTGATGAGGCAGCCTCACGCATCCGCATGGAAATTGATTCCAAGCCAGAAGTTATGGATAAGTTGGATCGCCGTTTGATTCAATTAAAGATTGAACGCGAAGCAGTCAAAAAAGAAAAAGATGAAGCATCTCAAAAGCGCTTAGGTTTGATTGAAGAAGAGATTAAGCGCCTTGGTAAGGAATACGCCGATCTTGAAGAAATCTGGAAATCTGAAAAAGGTGCGGCTCAAGGTACTGCTTCGATCAAGGAAGAGATTGATAAAGTTAAATCAGAGATTACCAAGCTACAGCGTGACGGTAAATTAGAGCAGGTAGCTGAGCTCCAGTATGGCAAATTGCCCGAGTTGGAAGGTAAGTTAAAAACAGCTGCTGTTGCTGAAGAAAAAGGTCAGGTAGCTGGTAAAAATAAACTGCTACGCACCCATGTTGGCGCTGAAGAAATTGCCGAGGTGGTTTCTAGAGCGACGGGGATTCCTGTGTCAAAAATGATGCAGGGTGAGCGTGACAAATTACTCAAAATGGAAGACTTCTTGCACCATCGTGTAGTGGGTCAAGAGGAAGCGATTCGAGCTGTTTCTGATGCGATTCGTCGTTCGCGTGCTGGCCTATCTGATGAAGGTAAGCCTTATGGCTCTTTCTTATTCTTGGGTCCAACAGGTGTGGGTAAGACCGAGTTATGCAAAGCTCTAGCAGAATTTTTATTTGACACAGATGAGCACATGATCCGTATCGACATGAGTGAGTTCATGGAAAAGCATAGTGTGGCTAGATTGATTGGTGCACCTCCAGGCTACGTCGGTTACGAAGAGGGTGGTTATCTCACTGAATTGGTTCGCCGTAAGCCTTATAGCGTCATTCTTTTAGATGAGGTTGAAAAAGCGCACCCTGATGTTTTCAATGTGCTGCTGCAAGTGCTTGATGATGGTCGTATGACCGATGGTCAGGGTCGTACGGTAGACTTCAAAAATACGGTGATTGTGATGACCAGTAATTTGGGCTCTCAAATGATTCAGTCGATGAGTGGTCAGCCACAAGATAAGCTCAAGGCTGCCGTGATGGGGGAAGTGAAAGATCATTTCCGTCCAGAGTTCCTAAATCGCATTGATGAGATGGTGGTATTCCATGGTTTGGATCAAAAGAACATTGCTTCAATCGCCAAAATCCAGCTCAAGCGTTTAACGGATCGCTTAGCAAAAATGGAGATGGTTCTTGAAGTGAGTGATGCTGCTTTGGCTAAGGTGGCTGAGGCTGGCTACGACCCAGTATTTGGTGCAAGACCACTCAAGAGAGCGATTCAGCAATATATTGAAAATCCAATTGCACGATTGATCTTGGAAGGTAAGTTTGGTCCTAAAGATATCGTGCCGGTAGATGTCGATAAAAATGGGGGCTTCTTATTTGATCGCGTTGTTCACTAAAGATCTTTCAGGAAGATATCCCTAACCCCTTTTAAAGGTGGTTGAGTTGAAGAAGTAGTAATATAGGCCGATGACAATTCGCAAAGACGCGGAGATCATCGGCCTCATCAGTTTGGCTCATGGATCCTCTCATTTTTACCATTTAATACTAGCGCCATTATTCCCATGGTTGAAAATTGAGTTTGGCTTAAGCTATGCTGAACTCGGTTTTTTGATGACTGTATTTTTTATCATTTCGACGATCATGCAAGCGGCAGCTGGATTTTGGGTTGATCATTCAGGCCCTTTAAAAGTTCTATTTTTTGGCGTTGCGATGTTGGCAGTATCCGCAGTAGTTTTAGCATTTTCCAATGGTTATTGGACTCTTTTGATAGGTGCCTGTATTGCTGGTATGGGCAATGGTGTTTTTCATCCAGCCGACTACACGCTGATTAATCACCGGATCTCCCCTGAACGTTTACCTCACGCCTATTCTATGCATGGTATTTCTGGCGCATTAGGTTGGGCCGCTTCTCCAGTTGTGTTGGTAGGCATTACTGCTTTTGCAGGATGGCGACAAGCTTTGTTGGTGGCATCTTTGATGGCTTGTTTCATATTGATACTGCTATTTTGGAGACGCCACGTATTAATGGGATCTCAAGAGGAGCGTCATCAAGAAGCTAGGGCGAGATCGAATGCATCGGCATTTTCATTTGATTTCCTGAAGTTGCCAGTGGTTTGGATGTGTTGGGGATTTTTCTTCTTGAGCGCTTTGGCTTTAAGTGGGATACAAAGTTTTGCGACAACTGCTATGCAAGTTTTATATGATCTGCCGCTGGCTATCACTTCAACAGCCATTACAACGTATATGTTGGGAAGTGCGGGGGGTATGTTTTTAGGAGGATTTGTTGCGCGACGTGTTCGCTTTCCTGAGAGGGTGATTGCCGTTGGTTTAGTTCTAGGTAGTGCCATTGCCATATTAATTGCTATGGCTCTCGTTTCTGGGTCAACGATGATGAGTTTGTTTGCTGTTATGGGCTTTTGTGTCGGAATGGCAGGGCCATCAAGAGATTTAATGATTCGTTCAGCAACTCCAAAGGAAGCATCGGGTCGAGTATTTGGTATGGTTTATTCGGGTTTAGATTTAGGCTTGGCGATTGGTCCGTTAATTTTCGGGTTATTGATGGATTGGAGCTTAGCACCAGGCGTATTCATCTTAATTGCATTATTTTTACTATTATCTTTATTGACTGCTTACCGTGTTAGTGGCAATACCCGCGCCACGCAACTTAAGCCTATCTTAAAATAATTAATAATAGTGAACTGCTCCACTATTACAAATTAAAAAATACTTATTCATGATGAGGTATCGATGAGCTCTAATGTTTCTTCTAATTTAATTAATTTTGCGACAACCGATATTTGTGACGCGAATGAAGATTTGATTACTCTGGGAGTATTGCGTGTCGTTGCACCACTTTTTAAATCCTATGGTGGTCTTGATAAATTTCAAGGTTCAGCAGTGACCCTCAAGGTATTTGAAGACAACACTTGGGTTAGGACACTTCTAGATGAACCAGGTCAAGGAAGGGTGTTGGTGATCGATGGTGGCGGCTCATTACGTTGCGCTTTAGTGGGTGGTAATTTGGGTGTTCTAGCCGAGAAAAATGGTTGGGCGGGCATCTTGGTTAACGGCTGTGTTCGCGACACCCAAGAGTTGCAGGGCTCCAAGGTTGGCATCAGAGCTTTAGCCGCTCATCCTCAGAAGAGCGTTAAGCGCAATATTGGAGAGCGGGATCTGATCATTGATATGGCGGGGACTGTTGTTAAGCCGGGGGATAGGATCTATGCGGATGAGGACGGAATTTTAGTCTCTGATAAAGCCCTAATTTAAGTCATTTCATGTAATTGACTAAGTGTTGCAAGCTATGAACTTGTTCACCACAATATGAAATATTAAAAATAAGCCATTGAATTTAATGGCTTATTTTAATTTATTTGCTTTTATATAAAGCTTGCTTTGTTTCTCTTAAATACATAAACTCTTATATAAGACATAAGACTTCAGTGCGTGCAACACAGGGGACTTATAAAGATTTTTATTGTTTTAAATAGGGAGAGAAACATGTCAACACGTCAACAAGAAATCGATGCATTGCAAAAAGATTGGGACACCAACCCACGTTGGAAAGGTATTAAACGAGGTTATACAGCTGCTGATGTTGTTCGTCTTCGCGGTTCTTTCCCAATCGAGCACACATTAGCACGCCGTGGTGCAGAAAAGCTATGGGGCTTAGTAAATAACGAGCCATACGTTAACTGTTTAGGCGCTTTGACAGGTGGTCAAGCGATGCAACAAGTTAAAGCGGGTGTAAAAGCTATTTATTTGTCAGGCTGGCAAGTTGCTGCTGACAACAATACATACTCATCTATGTACCCAGATCAATCTTTATACCCAGTTGATTCAGTACCTAAAGTTGTTGAGCGTATCAACAATACATTCCGTCGTGCTGATGAAATTCAATACTCAAAAGGTATCGAAAAAGGTGACAAGGGTCATATCGACTGTTTCGCTCCTATCGTGGCTGACGCTGAAGCTGGTTTCGGTGGCGTATTGAATGCATTTGAATTAATGAAAGCCATGATCAAAGCCGGTGCTGCTGGTGTTCACTGGGAAGACCAATTGGCTTCAGTAAAGAAGTGCGGTCACATGGGTGGTAAGGTTTTAGTTCCAACACAAGAAGCTTGTCAGAAATTGATCGCTGCTCGTATGGCTGCTGACGTTTGTGGCGTACCAACATTGGTGATTGCACGTACGGATGCTGAAGCTGCTGACTTGATCACATCAGACTACGATGAAAACGACAAGCCATTCTTGACGGGTGAGCGCACGGCTGAAGGTTTCTACAAGACTAAAAAAGGTATCGACCAAGCTATCTCACGCGCGATTGCTTATGCTGAATATGCTGACTTGGTATGGTGTGAAACTGGTACGCCTGACCTTGAGTTTGCTCGCAAATTTGCTGAAGCTGTTCACGCGAAGCACCCAGGTAAGATGTTGGCATACAACTGCTCACCATCATTCAACTGGAAGAAAAACTTGGATGACGCAACAATTGCTAAATTCCAACGTGAGCTTGGTGCGATGGGTTACAAGTATCAGTTCATTACATTGGCTGGTATTCACTCTATGTGGTACAACATGTTTGACTTGGCTCAAGACTACGTTGCTCGTGGCATGTCAGCTTATGTTGAAAAAGTTCAAGAGCCTGAATTCGCAGCTCGTGATCGTGGTTATACATTCGTTTCACATCAGCAAGAAGTTGGTACTGGTTACTTCGACGAAGTAACCACAGTGATTCAAGGTGGTGCTTCATCAGTTACAGCATTGACAGGTTCTACTGAAGAAGAGCAGTTCCACTAAGCAAGTCATTGACTCTGGCGTACCCCGCCTTTGTTGATTAGCCCGGCCAAAAGCCGGGCTTTTTGTTTTTGAGCGAAAATACCAAAATGAATTCAAATTGTCCTTTATGTACGACAGATGGTGGCGAGCTTCTTTGGAAGAACGATGAGATGCGCGTCATTTTTGCTAATGAGCCGGACTATCCTGGTTTTTGCCGTGTGATCTGGAATGAGCATGTGGCTGAAATGAGTCAACTCTCAGTGGACCAAAGGGCGCGCCTTCATCACATCGTCATGTTGGTTGAAAAAGCCATCATTGACGTGATGCATCCCGATAAAGTGAATTTAGCCGCTTTGGGCAATATGGTTCCTCATTTGCATTGGCACATCATTCCAAGATACCAATTGGATGTTTGCTTCCCCGGTTCTGTTTGGTCTGAAAAATTAAGACCTTCTAACCAAGAGCATTTGATCAAGCAACAAGCCAATACTGTACTTTTAAAGAAAAAAATACAAGATGTATTGGGAGTGCTTTAAGTGGCGATGAACCCTGAGAAGCGTCGGGCTTTTTTTGAAGCTCTCAAAGGTAATAACCCCAAGCCAACTACTGAATTGGAGTATTCCACGCCTTTTGAATTATTGGCTGCGGTCCTCCTATCTGCTCAAGCAACGGATATCTCAGTTAACAAAGGTACTAAGGAATTATTTCCAGTTGCCAATACCCCCGAAAAAATCTATGCCCTTGGTGAAGAAGGATTAATACCTTTTATCAAGCATATTGGTTTATATAAAACAAAAGCAAAGCATTTAATCGAAACCTGTCGGTTATTGATCGAAAAACACAATAGTGTGGTTCCTGAAGATAGGGAAGCGTTGGAGGCTCTGCCAGGTGTTGGTCGAAAAACCGCTAATGTGATTTTGAATACCGCTTTTGGTCATCCCACCATGGCAGTGGATACCCATATTTTTAGGGTATCTAATCGCACGGGTTTAGCTCCCGGTAAAGATGTTTTAGCAGTGGAGATAGCTTTGCTCAAGCGTGTGCCCAAAGAGTATTTAATTGATGCGCATCATTGGTTGATCTTGCATGGCCGTTACACTTGTAAGGCAAGAAGTCCTGCTTGCAGTCTATGTATCGTGGAACCCCTGTGTTCATTTAAAGAGAAAAATTTCTCATCATGAGTTTATTTAATCCAAGTCGTGAAGAGGTGCGCCAGTTTTTTTGTGAAGCTTGGGCGAAACAAATTAATTCTGGCATCCTGACCCCATTAGAGTCGATTGCGGCTAAGTGGATGGTGGAGCATCCTGAGTATCATGAGATATTGGGGCAGTTGGAAATGGCGCAGGCAACTGATTACACGCCTGAAAAAGGGCAGACCAATCCTTTTCTTCATTTAGCTATGCATTTGTCAATCACTGAGCAGGTGCAAATTGATCAACCCGTTGGTATCCGAGAAGTCAGCCGTCAGCTAATGACTAAACTAGACTCTGAACACGAAGCACAGCATCGCATGATGGAGTGCTTGGGGCAAGTCTTATGGCAAGCGCAAAGGGATGGCACCCCGCCTGATATGCAGGCGTACATTGAATCGATAAAAACCTTGTTATAAATTATTTTTTTCTTTTAAGATTCGCCATAACGTTGTTCTGCTAACGCCAAGTTCTTTGGCTAGCTCCGTCTTACTCTTTTTTGATTGACTCATCACAGCCATCAAATAGTCATCATTTTTTTCAGTGTTTACTAAATTGATCTTTTCATTACTCACTCGGGCAGCATAGATTTCTGGGAACTCAATTTTTAGGATGCTTAAGTCAATCTCAGATGTTTTATTGTATTGACTTAGGAAAACAGCATATCGTTCCATAATATTCTCAAGCTCTCTGACATTGCCTGGCCAGTTATATTCAATCAGCAAATGACTGATTTGAGCCAAGGCTTCATCAGCTGGGATCGAAGAGCCTAATTTTCTTAGAGAGTGAAATAAAAACTGCAAAGCAAGGAATGAAATATCTTCTTTCCGCTCTCGAAGGCTCGGAAGTTTGATATGAAGAATGTTCAATCGGTAATACAGATCATCTCTGAAGTTAACTTTTTTAATTTCATCGAGTAGATTCCTGTGTGTGGCACTAATGACGCGCACATCAACTGGAATGGGTATGGAGCTACCTAATCTCACCACTTCTTTTTCTTGAATAACACGTAGCAGTCTGGTTTGAAGTGCAGAAGGCATATCTCCGATTTCATCTAAGAAAATAGTGCCACGATGTGCTGATTCAAATAAGCCAATCTTGCCACCTTTTTTGCTGCCTGTAAAAGCGCCTTCTTCATATCCAAACAATTCGCTCTCTAAGAGTGGTTCGGGTAGGGAGGCACAGTTGATCGCAACAAAGGGGGACTCTTTTCTGGAGCTGGCGTTGTGTATCGCTTGAGCAAATAATTCTTTACCGGTACCACTCTCGCCGGTAATTAAAATTGTTGAGTCTGTCTTAGAATAGCGCTGCGCAGTTTGTTTGGTGGCATTAAATTCCACACTATTGCCGTTAATGTTTTCAAAGCGATATTTAGCTGTTAGTGAGCTTTTCTTGAGTTGAGTTCTAAGCGTTGATTCGGTTTTTTTGATGGAACTATCGTCTTGTAAAACTGTGACAACACCAAAAAACATTTCGTTCTCTATGATGGCTACTGATTTAGCAACCAGTACTTTTCCTTTGACTTGAATAACTTCTTCTTTATTCTTTTTATTTTTGAGAACTTCACTGATGGCAATCTCCGGTGCGATGTCATCAACAAATTGACCAATACAGTCTTTTTCTTGCTTGCCAATCACTTGGCACATGGATGGGTTAATAGCCGTCACCATACCGTTTGCATCTACCGCAATAATGGCATCTCTTAAGTTGTATAGAATGCTGTTGACTTGATCATATCGCCCCCCCTCAAGAATTGATAATCGACCAAGTTCAATGGCATGATTGAGGGCATTGCTAACGGTTTCTGATGAATACATCAAAATGCCTTGTAAGCCATTTTCATTAGCTAAGTCGACCACAAGGCTCGAGCCAACAATCACTTCAATACCATCATTAGCAAGCCTATGAAAGCAATGTCGACCATCCTCAATGGTTCCATAGGTTCTTTGTGTGATATCCAGTTTAAGAAGGTCTTTAATATCGTCTAGTTCATGAATCGTATTTTTGAAACTTACGACACCTATTCTTTCCGAGATTTGCTTGGCCTTAATCAGAGCCATCATCACATCATGGCTACTGACTTTAATTTCAACGACTGGGGTCTTAAAGTCGCTCCGAATGTACTCTGCATTAGCGCCGGCAGATACGAAAACATCGGCTAATCCTTTTTCCTCGATTTCTCGAGCTTTCTCTACTGCTTGATGAAGCACTAGGTCATAAACAGTGATTTCTGCTTTATCAGCAAAATTGTGCGCGACTAACTTTATTAAGCGACTAAGACCGGTGTAACTAAATACTGCTATGCGGGGCAATCTGTTCATATTGTTTCAATCTGTTTCAAATAGTGTTAACAAATTGAAACACATTGAAACAATTTTGTCTTGAATAAACAGCAAAGTTAGTGGAAAGCCCTAACATATAACGTTTAATTTTATGAGCTTATTTTTATTAATTTATATATAAATCAATAGGTTAAATAGATTTCTAATCTATTGGCACACTTTTTGCTGTATAGGACATATGATGAATAAAACTAACCAAGTCTTAAGCGGATTAACTCTTTTAGATCTGACTCATATGCTATCAGGTCCTTATGCGACGATGATGCTAAGTGATCTAGGGATGACAACCATCAAGGTTGAGCCTTTGGATCATGGCGAAGCGACAAGAGCTCTCTTAGCAAAAGATCCTAATAATTCTGCTGATGGTATGGGGGCGTACTTCTTAACACTCAACCGCGGCAAGAAGAGTGTTTGTATTGATCTCAAAAGTCCAGAGGGTCTTGAGGTTTTCTATGAGTTAGTCAGGGTTGCTGACGTTGTTGTTGATAATTTTTCAGTGGGTGTTACTCAACGTTTGGGTATCGATTACGAAAAATTATCATCTATTAATCCTAAAATTATTACTTGTTCTATCAGTGGTTTTGGCTCAACGGGTCCTGATCCACTTCGTCCTGCGTTTGACCAAGTCGTTCAAGCCATGGGTGGTGGTATGTCAATCACTGGTTTGGACAAAAATTCACCGATGCGTTCAGGTATTCCAATTGGTGATCTAGGTGGTGGTGTATTTGGTGCAATGGGTGTTTTAGCAGCACTAACTCAGCGCGCCAGCACTGGCAAAGGTCAACATGTGGATGTTTCCATGTTAGATGCTCAGATTTCATTGTTGAACTACATGGCAACCATGTATTTCCTTTCTGGAAGTGTTCCGGAACCTATTGGTAACAGTCACTTTGTGCATGTCCCATACAACTCCTATCCAACAAGTGATGGCCATTTAATTATCGCTTGTATTGGTGATGCATTTTGGGGCAGATTTATCAAAGTCTTGCCATTAGAAGATTTTCTTGATGAGAAGTATCACCAGCAACCCGTTCGATTGGCTGCTAAAGCACAAATTGATGCCGCCATTGCGGAAAATCTCAAGCTTCAGCCAACTGCTTATTGGCTAAAGTTATTCCAAGAAGCAAAAATTCCTTGCGGGCCTGTGAATCGTTTTGATCAGGCGCTCAGTGATCCTCAAGTGTTAGCAAGAAATATGGTGATTGACGTGAAGCTGGAAAACGGCCAAACCGTAAAAATGCCAGGTATACCAATGAAGTTCTCTTCATCAGTTGAGGAGACTCCTGATGCGCCGCCTAAATTGGGTGTGCACACCGATGAGGTGCTTAGAGAGATGTGTGGCATGAGTGATGAGCAATTGACAAGTTTAAAAGTTAAAAAAATTATTCAATAACTAAATGTGGTACTAAGGAGCAATTAAATGAGTCAGACAAGTAGTTATCGCTTAGGTGTTGATGTGGGAGGGACCTTCACGGACCTTATCTTGATTGATGAGTCAACTGGTCAAACCTATGCAGCTAAAGTCCCATCAACACCTCATGATTCTTCTGAAGGTGTTTTAAATGGCATTAAAAAAATCTGTGAACAAAATGGCTTAAAGACCGAAGATATTAATCGCGTCATGCACGGTACCACTGTTGCTACCAATGCTGTTTTAGAGGGTAAGGGCGCGCGAGTTGGTTTGGTAACAACCGAAGGCTACCGTCAGGTTCTACAAATTGCTCGTTCATTTGTTCCTGGTGGTTTGGGTGGTTGGGTTATTTATAACAAAAAACCATTGTTAGCCCCGCTTGAATGGACCATTGAAGCTGATGAAAGAATTGATTCACGCGGTAATGTATTAAAGCCGCTCAATGAGGAAAAACTTAAAAAAGATCTTCTCAAATTAGTTGATTGCAAAATTGAGGCGTTAACTATCTGCTTTATGAATGCTTACTCAAGTGGTATTCACGAAGATCAAGCTAGAAAAATTGCTGAACAAGTCCTCCCTGGTATTCCAGTCTCAATCTCTAGCGAAGTTATTCCAGAGATGTATGAGTACGAGAGAACTGAAACGACGGTTGTGAACTCATATGTTCGTCCAGTTGTTTCAAAGTACATGAAAAATCTTCAGACTGAACTTAATAAGTCGATGAAGAATCTTCATCTACATATTTTAAGATCCGATGGTGGTTTATCAACCATTCAAGGCGCACGAGATAACCCAGTTAACTTGCTAATGTCCGGACCTGCTGGCGGTGTTTCTGGTGCGCAATGGATTGCAAAGCAATCTGGCTACATGAATTTATTGACATTCGATATGGGGGGTACCTCAACGGATGTGGCCTTGATTCAAGATGGCGTGGCACAAACTAGACGTGAAACACGAGTAGGGGATATCACTGTGAGAGCCCCCTCTATTGACGTAAGAACAGTTGGTGCTGGTGGCGGATCGATTGCCTATGTACCAGAATTAACAAAAGCATTACGTGTGGGTCCGCAAAGTGCCGGCGCTAGTCCTGGCCCAGCTGCTTATTGCAAAGGTGGAGAGAAACCTACTGTGACGGATGCAAACGTGACATTGGGTTATTTGCCAAGCAATTCAGCGCTTGGTGGTGACATGAAGATTGATAAATCTCTAGCAGAAAAAGCTGTTAAAACAGTCGCCGATCCTTTAGGTAAGTCAGTACATGAAACTGCTGAAGGCATTATCAAAATTGTTAATGAAAACATGTTTGGTGCATTACGTTTGGTGTCCATCGAACAAGGCTACGACCCACGAGATTTTGCACTGATCGCTTTCGGTGGTGCGGGCCCATTGCACGGTAACGCTCTTGGTAAGTTAATGGGCTCATGGCCAGTCATTATTCCACCAGGACCTGGTGTTCTATGTGCTTATGGTGATGCAACAACGCGCTCAAGAGATGAGTTCTCTCAGACATTTATTCGTCGCTATGATGAGACTACCGATTCTGAGGTGGGCGGCATACTTGAAACTTTGGCGGCGAATGCTAGAAAGTCGTTAATCGAAGAAGGTATTTCAATTGAGAATCAACAGTTGATCTATCAGATTGATTTGCGATATCGCGGCCAGGGTATGCAATTACCAATTGCTGTCTCTGCTGATGAATTCAAAAATGGTGGTTTAAGTAGTATTGCTAAGATATTTGATGATAAGCATACTCAACTTTACACATTCTCTTTGGATGTGGTTAAAGAGATCGTCAACCTTCGAGCAATTGTTTTGGGTCCTGAAACAAAAGTTAAAGCAACTAGAAACGCAATTGGTTCTAAGAATCCAGCAGCAGACGCTTTGATAGCTAGCTCTGAAGTTTATGTGGATGGTGCGCTTCAAAAAGCAAATATTTATCGCCGCGATCGTTTGGTTGCCGGTAATCATATTGTTGGTCCAGCCATCATTACTCAAATGGATACAACCACTTTAGTTCTTCCTGATCACACCGGTGTTGTTGATGAGGTTGCCAATATTCTGATTTGGCCTAATGAAAAAATTAGTGCGAAGAAAGGTTAAGCATATGTCAGCGAGAATTATAGAAACGAATAAAGTAAAAATTGAAGCAACTGAAGTTGATTCAATTAACTTGGATATTATTGAAAATGCATTAAGAAATGCTCGTTCAGAGATGGATGCAGTTCTTTTCAGAACGGCGATGTCGCCAGGTATTCGTGAACAGCATGATGCTTTTCCTATGATTGCAAATCATGATGGAAAAATGGTGGTTGGACAATTTGGTTCATTCATCCATGGCTTTCTTGAGGGTTATGACGGTACAGTTGAAGAGGGTGATGTCTTTTTGACAAATGACCCTTATTCAACTAATGGTGCAGTTAGTCACTTAAATGACTGGCTAACATTGATGCCTATTTTTGATGGTGGCAAATTGGTCAGTTGGGCAGCCATGTTTGGTCATATGACGGATAACGGCGGTAAAGTTCCTGGTAGTTTACCAACTGATGCGATGCAAATTTTTGAAGAAGGTTTGCAAATCCCTCCAGTAAAAATTATTCGTGGTGGCGAGCTTAACTCAGAATTGCTCAATGTATTAGTTAGAAATTCTCGAGTTCCAGATTGGAATAGAAGTGACTTTAATGCCATTATTGCTGCTCTAAGATTGGCTGAGCGTCGCGTTCGTGAAATTATTCAACGCTTTGGTGTGGGCTCTTACATGGCTGCTACCAATGAAATGCTTGATCGTAATAAGAGAGCAATGAGTGCCATTATTAAGATGGTTATTCCTGAGAAAAAGGCTTATTTCGAAGATTACATCGATGATGATGGCATTGGCATGGGTCCTTACAAGATTGCATGCAGTCTATGGCGTGAAGGTGATATTGCTTACTTTGACTTCGAGGGTACAGATCCTCAGTCAATGAGCTCGATTAACTTTTACCTAAATGAAGAAATGTTCAAGATGTTCTTGGGCGCATTCTTTATTAATCTATTCGATCCTCAAATCTTGTTTAATGATGGCTTCTATGAGTTGGTAGATGTCAAAATTCCAGATGGCAGCATTCTAAAGCCTAAGAGACCGGCGGCCCTCTCATGCAGAACCCACTTATTAGGTCGAATTTTTGACATTATGGGTGGCGTTCTAGGTATGGGAGCGCCAGATGCTCTTAACGCTGCTGGATTCTCAGATAGTCCGCACTTGATGTATTCAGGCTACGATAGCCGTGATGAATGGTATCAATTATTCCAAATTGGTTTCGGAGGAATTCCTGGTCGACCAGCCGGTGATGGTCCTGATGGACATTCATTATGGCCTTCATTTACCAATGTGCCAAATGAATACTTAGAGAGCTATTTCCCACTCAGAATTTTGAGATATGAGTCTATCGCTGACTCAGGTGGCGCTGGTCTTAACCGTGGCGGTAATGGCGTTTCTGTTCTTTATGAATTTTTAGAGCCAGGTCAGATCTCTATCCATGATGATCGTTGGTTAACGTATCCATGGGGTGTTAATGGTGGTTTGCCAGGTGGTAGAAGCTCCAAGAAATTAGTCAGAACCGATGGTTCAGTTGAGTGGTTGCCTTCTAAGTGCGATCGTATTTTTGTAGAAAAAGGCGATCAACTTTATTACAACACTTGGGGTGGCGGCGGTTGGGGAGATCCTCTTAAGAGAGATCCACAAAAGGTGGCCGATGACTTTAATAGAGGTCTAGTAACTATTGATGGGGCTAAAAACTACGGCGTTGTTTTGACGGCTGATGGTGTTGTTGATGTACCAAAAACACAAGAACTACGTCAGAAGATTGAAAAAGAGCGCAAGCCAATCGAGTTATTTAATAGAGGTGGAACGATCGAAGAAATCAAGGCTCGTTGCTTTGAAGAGACTCATCTTATGCCGCCTAAATCTCCAACTTTTAAAGTGCGAGCTCAAGTTAAATAAAGATGCTAATGAATAAAATAATTGTTAACGAGGTTGGCCCTCGGGACGGTTTGCAGAATCAAACTGTTCTGGTTGGTGTTGATGAGAAGTATCAGTTAATTCAACAACTAATGGCTGCAGGAATAAATCATATTGAGGTGGGAAGTTTTGTATCTCCCAAAGCTGTGCCTCAAATGGCTACAACCAAAGACTTGGTTGCCCAAATTGGGCAGCCACTGCCTGTGGGTATGTCTGCTTTGATACCGAACGTTAAAGGATTAGAGTTAGCTATTGAAAGTGGTGTTCAAGAGGTGGCTGTGGTTTTATCAGCCACAGAGACGATGAATCAGAAAAATATCAATATGTCGCTTCAAAAAACGATTGATGTTTGTTCTGAAATTGTTACCACTGCCAAAAAATCAAACTTAAGAGCGAAGGCCTATATTGGTGTAGCTTTTGTCTGTCCATTTGAAGGAGATGTGCCTTTGCCATGGTTGCTTGATTTGACAAAAATGATGCAACAGTCTGGTGCCGATGAGATTGTTATTGCTGACACTATTGGTGCCGCATCTCCATCTTTGGTCAAAACTACCATGGATCTCTTGGTTGCGCACTTGGGCTCTGAAATTCTTTCTGGGCACTTTCATGACACTCGCGGTATGGCTATAGCCAATTGTTATGCGTCGATTGAGGCAGGAATTCGTAAATTTGATAGCTCGATCGGTGGGATGGGTGGCTGTCCATTTACACCGAATGCTTCTGGTAATTTAGCAACAGAAGACTTAGTGCTTTTAGCTCAACAATGTGGTTATGAAACCAATATTGATTTATCCAAATTGATTACGGCTATTGAATATGCATCTAAGATCACGAATAAGTCTTTGGGTGGTAGAAGCTACCCTTGGCTACAGCGTAATTATGGGGCGCAAGGAAAGGTAGGGTCATGCTAATGTTCCAAAAATTATTTACGCCACGTGTATTGTCCATACTGAGTTCGATTTTCCCAATTGCGGTCGTTGTTCTTTTGGTATTAGCAGCACTATTTGTTAAGCCAGTGGTGTCAGTGCCTCACTTAAATCCTTTACCCATTCATCCAAGAGATGCCTTCTATACCGGTACTGCCAACGCTCAAGGTTCTGTTTGGATGGCTGGTCGTGATGGCAAAGTTATTTTTAGTGAAAAAAATCTATCTAACTGGCAAATTCAAGAGTTACCGTTGTCATCTAATTGGCAATCGATTGAGGCTTTTGCTGAATCCAGTCTTATCGCTGTAGGTAATGCTGCTGCTGTTGCTGTGACCAATGATCTAGGTAAGACCTGGAAGTCTATTAAATTGCCAGAAGACTTGGGACTAGGTGCTATTAAGCTTATTCAAGTTAAGCACCATGCAAATTACGGACTCTGGATTCTTGGGGAATTTGGAACCATTTTGCGCAGCAGTGATGGCGGTCAATCTTGGAAAAGAATGAACATCAAATCAGATGTTGCCTGGAATGACATCGCATTTTCAGATAAAGGCATCTCAATTGTGGGTGAGTTTGGCCGTGCACTTTACTCTTCAGATCAAGGTAGCACATGGAAGCCAGTCAAAACACCCATTACAAGCAGTCTCATGGCCTTGGCTATTCAAGCAAGCGGCTCAGGATATGCAGTCGGTCTCGAAGGCAAAGTACTCAAGACTTCTGATGGTGGTCAATCTTGGCAAAACTCTGAGTCGATAACCAAGTCCCATCTTTTTGCGGTCACTCAATTTAATGATGATTTTTACATTGCCGGTGATCAAGGCTTTATCGCTAAAAAAGATTCTGCCAAGATCTGGAAACTTTTATCTGAAAAATCCGGCGATTTAAGTTGGAAAACAGACTTTATTAAAGCCGATGACCAATTGGTAGTTGTTGGTGGAAGACCTCTTGTTTTAAAAGAGGAAAAAATTCAATTTCTTAATTCAAACAGAAAAGAAAGCACTCAATGATTTCCGCAGACAAAGTGATTGATTGGGTCGTTACTCGTAGAAAGTTAGTGGCCATTGCCATTGTTTCTCTGACTGCCATACTTGGTGCTATTGGCTCCACCATTGATGTTAAAACTGTTTTCGATGATTTATTACCAAGTAATCATCCTTTTATTGAGACCCATCAAAAATATAAAAACACATTTGGTAGTTCCAATGTGGTTAGTCTCATGGTCGAGGTTGAGTCTGGGGATATTTTTACAAAAGAAGTCCTAACCAAAATTAAAACTGCAACGACTGAGCTTCAAAAAGTCAAAGGTGTTGATCAGTTCCAGGTGATTTCTTTAGCTGCCAAAAAGCTTAAGGAGGTTAAATCATCAACAGAAGGAATTGAATTAAAACCTTTGATGTGGCCTGAAGTTCCACAAACCCCTGAAGCAATTGCAGAATTAAAAGAATCTGTGGTTCGTAATCCATTGGTTTACGGAGTTTATGTAGGGCAAGATCTAAAGTCAGCTTTGATCACAGCAGACTTTATTGAGGCCGATATGGACTATGCGCTCATTTTTGATGAGATTAGTAAAATTGCTAAAGGTATCGAGTCTCCTGGCGTTAAAACTTATCTTGTTGGTGAGCCGATTCTTTATGGTTGGGTGCGGTATTACCTCTCTGAAACCATTTTGATTTTAGGTTTGACCATTGGTTTGCTAACTGCTGTCTTGTTTATTTTTACAAGAACTTTACGTGGCACCTTGTTGCCAATGTCAGCTGGTCTGATCAGTGCTTTATGGTCACTTGGCTTTGCTAAATTATTTGGATTTAACTTAGATCCTCTGATCATTGTTGTGGCATTTTTAATTTCTGCTCGATCTGTTTCTCATGCTGTGCAAATTGTGATGCAGTTTGAAGATGAAGTTCAAGAATCTAAAAAGTCTGCACTTGATGCGGCAAGAACATCGTTTGAGTTGTTATTCAAGCCAGGGATGTTGGGCATCTTAACGGATGCTGCTTGTATTTTCATTGTGGTAGTAACGCCTATCCCAATGATTCAAAAAATTGCTTTGATTGCGACTATCTGGGTTTGTACGATTGCTGTTGGTGCAGTTGTCATGACCCCATTATTGCTTTCATGGACAAAACCAAAAGCTCCGTCAGCTAGCCTTGTTAAACAGAATAATGCGATTACCAGATTATTGAACTGGATATCTGACAAAGTGATTGATAAAAAAATTGCTGTCAGAATCATTTGGGTCAGTGCCAGTGTGTTTGTGTTAACGGGTATCTATGCTACTAATTTATCAGTAGGTGATACCAATCCTGGGTCTCCTATCTTGTGGCAGGACTCGGTTTATAACCAAGATGCACAAAAAATCAACAATACCTATTTAGGTGCTGATCGATTATTTGTTGCGGTGTCGGGTGATCAGGTTGATATTCTTAAGTCTCCTGAAGCTATTTCATATATGGCTCGCTTACAGCGTTATATGGAAGATCAGCCGGAAGTGGGTGGCTCTATTTCTATGGCGGACATCATTCCCGTCATGAAGAAAACCTTACGAGAGGGTAATCCGCGTTACGAAGAGTTTGGTGCTGATGCTGGTGAGAATGGCGAGATCATGTATCTTTACACTTCCGGCACAGATCCAGGTGATATTGATCGATTTGTTGATTCTCAATATAAAAATGCGTCTGTCACTTTCTTTTTCAAAGATCACCAAGGCTCTACGATCAGAACGGCAATTGCCCGTTTAGAAGAATTTAAAAAACAAAATAAAGACAGTCCTGTTCAGCTTCATTTGGCAGGTAGCTTGATTGGTATGTTGGCGGCTATCAATGACATCATTCTTTCATCTCAAATTGAAAGTATTGCTGCTGCCTTGGTTGTGCTAATTCTCTCTTGCGCATTGGTTTACAGAACTTTGAGTGCTGGAACATTCTTTATGGTTCCTGTATTGATTTCTAATACCTTAACTTTTGCATTCATGACCCTTTTAGGTATTGGCATGAACATCAATACATTACCTATAGCGGCTTTGGGTATTGGATTGGGTGTGGATTACGCCATCTATGTGGTTGACCGTATCAAAGAAGAGATTGCAAAGGGCGTGTCGGTTGAGGAGTCTATCCGTGTCGCCATGTTGACAGCTGGCAGAGGTGTTTTGATAACCGCTGCGACTTTAGTGGTAGGTGTTTTCGCTTGGTATATGTCAAGCATTCGATTCCAGGCTGAGATGGGTCTTTTAATGGCTCTTTGGTTAACCGTATCAGCAATTAGTTCGTTGGTGATTATGCCAGCGCTTGTGAATGTAGCACGCCCACGATTTATTGTGGGCAAGTAAGGTTCTAGACTAATTCACCAATGAATTAGTGTGGGAAAAAGTAGTGATCACTTTTAACGGAGGCATGAAAATGAAGAAAGCAATATTTAAAGGCAGTGCCCAAGAAGCTAGATCTACTAATTTGTCAATAAAACCACTTGTTGTTGCTGTGGCTTTGACTTTGACATTTAGTCCATCTATTTGGGCGCAACAAAGTAACAGCAAGACAGACGCAGCAAGTGAATTGCTCTCGGGTGATACAACTAAGATTGGTGGATATGTTCGTGCCATGGGATCTTGGAATCTAGAAAATGCAGGTTCTGGTAACGTGGGCAATAATTTGCTTACAAATGACAAAATGCCATCTACTGGTCAAGATGAAACTGGCGCAATGTCGATGGCTCGAGGAACTGTTTTTCTTGATTTTGAAGCTAAAAGAAATCAAACAACTATTAAAGCGTCAGTTCGCTCTGATCAAGAAGTTGAAACTAGTTACCTAAAACGACTAAATCAAAAGAGAGCAGGTAATTCAGTATTAGGACTAAATGCTTTACCTACTGGCAAATCAACTTCGTCTGATCTAATGGATCAGTACAACGATACTCAAATAAGAGATTTGTATGTTGATTTCCCGATATCTGAAAATGTTCAAGCGCGTATTGGTAAGCAACAAGTGGTCTGGGGTGAGTCTGACTTCTTTAGAGCGATGGATATCGTTAACGGCTTTGATTACCGCTGGAGATCATTCTTAGAAGTTGAAAACGAGGAGTTACGTAAAACTAACTGGATGGCAAACTTCCGAATTAACTTCCCTGAGCAGAATGGTAGCTTGCAAGCGATCATTAAGCCTGGATTAGATAGAGGTGAAGACATCGGTAATTCATATGATATTACTGGTGGACGTTGGGCCAATAATCCTTATAGAGGCGTTGACTTTTATAACGTCAATAATGCCAATAGTTTTACAGCGGACCCATCGACTAAAGCTTATTTAGGAACCAATTATCGCCATCATTTAGGTGATAAAAAAGATACAACTGGTGGTTTACGTTGGACAGGTTTAGAAGGAAACTTAAACTATAGCTTGGCAGTTCTAAATGGTTTTGGTAACCCTGTAGTTGTACCTGCTGGTAACAGTATTATTGGAAGTACTGGCTCAACAGCTGAGGCTACATCAGGAAGTTTAGGCGATGTTGTTTTTCCTAAAATTACTGCTTACGGCTTTACTCTAAACGGTTACTCGCCAACATTTGATGCTGTATTTAGTACAGAGCAAGTTCTTACTACTGGTGTAGCTTATAACTTTGGATCAATGAAAAATGGTTCTCAAAACCCAGTATTTAATATCCCTGGTTTAGATGGCTATATGAAGAAAAATACGGTTACGAGTATGTTCCGTATGGATAAGAGTGTTGACTTGACTAAGGTTATTGGCACATCACGTCCATCATTTGGTAGTGTTCAAGTGTTCAACACCCATATCTTAAATTACAACAAATCTGATGATTTGGTTGGTTTGATTGGTTTTACAGGTGCACTTAAGCAAAATACCACATGGGTAACTGGTATCTTGGGTATGAACTACAGCAATGATCGTATCAATCCGGCCTTAGCTGTTGGTGGTGATATGACCAATGGTGGTGGATTCATCATCCCGAGCGTTGAGTTTGTTTTGGGTGATTTTTGGCGTTTGAAAGCAGAAGCTGATATCTTCTTTAGCTCAAAATCAAGACCTCAAGCATTCGATAACCAAGGCGGTAACGTAGCTGATCCAGGAGCTCCACTCATGGGTTATTTCCATGGCAACGACCAGTTCGTTCTTCGCTTAACACGCAATTTCTAAGAATCTAGGAGATATCAATGAGATTAAATAAATTATCACTATCGCTTGTGTGCACTGGCTTAGTTGCTTTTGCACCTGGAGCATTCTCTGCAGAACTTGCGGCGGGTACAGTTATCGATAAATCAAACATCGATAAAGTAAAGGCTGATACTTTTGAAGGTAAAAATATTGGCGGAATGATTCCTGAAAAAATGGAATGGCAGATTAAGAATCACAATCTAAAGTTGACTTTGCAAAAGTCAACACCATTGCCGATTGATGCAAAAACCATTGAAGCCACTAAAAAGTATGCGGCAGATGTGAAGTACGATGCTGCAAAAAATGAGGTTTCAGGTTACAAAGCTGGTATTCCATTCCCGGCTATTGCTGACAATGATCCTAACAAGGCTGCTAAGCACATGTGGAATTTCTACTATGCTTCACCTGTGGGCCAAGTGATGGACTTTCCAAAGTTTGAATTCCTTCTAATCGATGGTAAGCAAGGTTTAGAGAGAACTCAGCGTTGGTCTTTGTATCGTTACTTCCACAAAAACCGTACAACTGGTGATGCAGTTCCAGTCGATGGTGATGGTAAAACATTTACCCGTACTTTATTGTTTGCAAACTATCCGCAAGACATTAAAGGTATTGGTACCTTCACAATTCGTCACGATAGCGCACAGGTAGAAGACCAGTGGGTTTATATCAAGAGTGCTCGTCGCACACGCCGTCTATCTGGTGGCGCTTGGATGGACCCAATTGGTGGAACTGATCAGCTCAATGATGATATTGAGATTTGGAATGCTCGCCCAAGTTGGTATAAGAAGTTCAACTACGTTGGTAAGAAACATATCTTGGCAGTTAGTGATGCCAAAGTAGCTTGGGATGACACCAAAACTGATCAAGCACAACGTTATCCAACGATTGACTTGAAAAATGCACCACACTGGAACCCAGTCGAAAACTATCAGCCACGTGAAGTTCACGTGATTGAAGCGATTGCTCCAGATGAGCATCCATACAGCAAGAAAGTCATTTATCTAGAGGCATCAACACCACGTATTTATTATGGTGAAGCTTACGATAAACGTGGCGATTTCTGGAAGTGGTTTAACAACACAAGTAGAGCTCTAAAAGGTGCTGATGGAAGTCAGACTATTATCTCTAGCCAGGGTCACACCATTGACTTTAAACGCAATCATGCAACTATCTTCGTTAACCACGGAACAGCACGTACTAATACAAATTTACGTGCAAAAGATGTTGACTTGAATCGTTTAGAAATTGTTGCTCAATAAAAAGGGGATGAGGGACCCTTCGGGGTCCCTCTACATATGGCTACACTTGAACAAAACTTACTTGGATTAGGACATCGCCCAGCACTTTTGGTGATCGATGCTACAACTGGGTTTACAAGCCCTGACTCTCCATTGGGGACCAACGGTTTACCTGCAGTTTTGAACATTGAAAAAATTATTCAATCGTTTAGAAGTAAGAACTACCCGATATTTTTTACTGTTAATGCTTATGAGCATTCAGCTGAAGCTAGTGTTTTTAGAAAAAAACTACCAATCTTAAATTTATTAACGGTTGACGGCCAATGGGCTGATATTGATCCTCACCTAACTGTTGGTGAGTCTGATTATATTTTTAGAAAAGTAGTTCCTAGCGCATTTTTTGATTCACCATTGAGGCAGTTGCTAACTAATTTAGAAGTGGACTCAGTGGTAGTTTGTGGTTTTTCTACGAGCGGTTGCGTTAGAGCGACCGCTGTTGATGCTTTGCAATCTAATTTTTCAGTAGTGATCCCTCATGATGCATGTGGGGACAGAGATGCGGAAGCCCATGCTTATAACCTGAGAGATCTTGGCTTAAAAACGGGGGATGTGATGTCCACTGAGGAGCTCTTAAAACATGTCTAATAGTAAAACCTTGTATGACAAACTATTTGATAGTCATATTGTTAGTCAAGAGACTGATGGAACGGTTCTTCTATATATCGATCGACATCTGACCCATGAAGTAACTAGCCCTCAAGCTTTTGAAGGTTTAGAGTTGGCGGGTCGACCACTTTGGAGAAATAACTCTAATTTCTCAGTGGTAGATCACAATGTACCAACAACTGGTAGGCATCAAGGAGTTAAAGATCCCATTTCTAAAATCCAGATTGATACTCTCGATGTCAATGCTAAAAAATACAAAATTGCTTACTTTGATTTGTTAGATCAACGTCAAGGTATTGTTCATGTGGTGGGCCCTGAGCAAGGCTTAACATTGCCGGGTATGACCTTAGTTTGTGGTGATTCTCATACAAGTACACATGGTGCACTGGCTAGCTTGGCTTTTGGTATTGGCACTTCTGAAGTGGAGCATGTGATGGCCACTCAATGCTTGATTACTCGCAAAGCTAAAAATATGCTGGTTCGATTAACTGGCAAATTATCAGAGTATGTCAGTTCAAAAGATCTTGCGTTGTTCTTAATTGGAAAAATTGGTACGGCAGGTGGCACAGGTTACGCCATTGAATTTGCTGGTGAGGCTGTTGAGAAGCTATCTATGGAAGCAAGGATGACTCTTTGCAATATGGCTATAGAGGCGGGGGCGAGATCGGGCATGGTTGCATTTGATCAAGTGACAGAAGATTACGTTAAGTCCAAACCATTGGCACCTCAAGGCGATGCTTTTGAGGCCGCATTGAAGTACTGGAGAACCTTGAAAAGTGATCCAAATGCTCATTTTGATCAATCTATAGAAATTGATGTGTCCGCCGTGGAACCACAAGTCACCTGGGGCACTTCTCCTGAGTTAGTCGTTGGCGTGAATGGAACAGTTCCTGATCCACAGGCCATCGCAGATCTTAATCAGCGTGCCTCGGTGGAAAAGGCGCTGACATACATGGGTTTATCGCCTAATATCAAGATAACCGATATCCAAGTGGATAAGGTTTTTATTGGTTCCTGTACTAATTCTCGAATTGAGGATCTAAGAATAGCCGCCAATTTAGTTAAAGGTCGTCAAAAAGCATCTCATGTGAAGCAGGTATTAATTGTTCCAGGTTCAGGTTTGGTCAAAGCCCAAGCTGAGAAAGAGGGTCTGGATCAAATATTCAAGGATGCTGGATTTGAATGGCGTGAACCGGGTTGCTCGATGTGTTTGGGCATGAATGAAGATCAACTGTCACCAGGTGAGCGTTGCGCTTCTACGTCTAATCGCAATTTTGAGGGTCGCCAAGGGCCAGGTGGTCGAACTCATTTGGTATCCCCAGCAATGGCAGCCTGCGCTGCAATAGCTGGCCACTTTGTCGATGTTAGGAGTTTCAATGGATAAGATCAATTTGCATGAAGGCTTAGTCATTCCTCTTGATCGTTCCAATGTGGACACAGATGCGATCATTCCAAAACAGTTTTTGAAATCAGTTAAACGCACGGGTTTTGGGCCATACATGTTTGATAACTGGCGTTATGAGGATGAAGGTCAGCCAGGCATGGATTGCAGCAACCGACCCCTTCGAAAAGATTTCGTCTTTAATCTTCCGCAGTACCAAGGCGCTAGCATTTTATTAACACGAGCCAACTTTGGTTGCGGCTCTAGTCGTGAACATGCGCCTTGGGCCATATTGGATTCAGGCATCAAAATTATCATTGCAACATCGTATGCAGATATTTTTTATAACAACTGCTTTAAAAATGGCATCTTGCCAATCGTTCTATCAGAGTCTGAGGTAGATCAATTATTTGACTTGGAAAAAGCCAATCAAGCTCTTCATTTGACTGTCAACTTGGAGAATCAAACCATTACGAGCAAAGATGCCTCTTTTACAACGCATTTTGAAGTAGAAGCATTTAGGAAGTACTGCTTGTTAAATGGCTTGGATGATATTGGCCTGACACTTCTAAAAGCCAATGAGATCAAAAAGTTTGAAGAGGGTTATTACAAAAACTTCCACTGGCTAAATCAAGACCTAAGCTCTTTGGCAAAATAACTAACTAGTCGTTGATTTCTGGATCATCTTGTAGTTTGACGTGGTCGAGCTGTTTGGCTTGTGCTCGAGCCATAGCGGCGGCAATGATGGCTTTTTTTCGCTCGATCTCTAACTTTTGAGCATCGTCCGCGGCGCTCTCAATATCCAAAGCCTTTAATTTGTTTTCTGCCTTACGCTTCAAGCGTTGGTCATTATCTGACTCTTCGCGAATCAATCGATCTTGACGAGATAAGTAACGTTTTTGAGCCAACTTGGCATCTTCAGCGCTCCAGGCATCCCATCCTGTTTGAGCACCAGTCACAGGAATCATGGTGATGCAATCAACGGGGCAAGGTGGAATGCACAAGTCACAGCCAGTGCACCAATCTTTGATAACCACATGCATTTGCTTGGATGCGCCAACGATGGCGTCAACGGGGCAGGCTTGAATGCATAGCGTGCAACCAATACACGCTTTAGGGTCAATGAAGGCAACCGGGCGAGGTCTTTCTTCGCCGTTACTAGGATTAAGTGCTAAAGTTTTTTTACCGAGGATGTCGGAGAGGCGAACTATGCCTTCGGTACCACCCGGGGGGCATTGATTGTGTAAGGCTTCGCCATTGGCCATGGCTTTTGCATAGGCTTGGCAATCAGGGAAGCCACATTTAGTGCATTGCGTTTGAGGAAGTGCAGCATATAGACGGCTAAACAGGTCATCTAGACCGTCTATCGATTTAGGCATTCTTCTTGGCTACAGTTTTTCTAGCTGTAACTTTCCTTGCTGACTTGGAGGCTGTTTTGGCCGCTGCTTTAATAGCAGGCTTCTTAGCGATAGGTCTAGCAGCAACTTCCTTGCTACCTTTGACGGCATGTTTGCGAATGAATTGTGTGATTTCTGGGTAAATCATTTCACGCCAACGACTACCAGAGAAGATGCCGTAGTGGCCTGCACCTTTTGCTTCGTAATGTTCTTTTTTGCGTTCCGGGATATTTTTACAAAGGGTATGTGCTGCACGAGTTTGCCCGCTACCAGAAATATCATCCAGTTCGCCTTCTACGGTGAGAAGTGCCGTACCAGTGATATCTTGAGGTTTAACCAATTTGCCACCGACAACCCACTTACCCGTGGGTAAAGCATGTTCCTGGAATACAGTTTTAATGGTGTCCAGGTAGTAAGCTGCATCCATATCTAAAACAGCGTTGTACTCATCGTAAAACTTGATATGTGCCTCGGCATCACCTTTGTCACCTTTAATCAAATCTTGGAAATAATCCCAATGTGATTGAACGTGACGATCAGGGTTCATAGCCACAAAACCAGTATGCTGTAAAAAGCCAGGATAGACAAGGCGACCAGCACCAGGGTGCGGTTGTGGAACAGTGAAGATCACATTGTTCTCAAACCACTCGTAAGATTTATTTGTGGCGGTTGAGTTAACAACTGTCGGGCTCTTGCGAGCATCAATCGGCCCGCCCATCATGATCATAGTTCTAGGAGTTACTTCGCCAGCAGATGCCATCAAAGATACTGCGCCCAATACCGGAACAGTAGGTTGGCAAACAGAAATAATGTTTAAATCTTTGGCGCCGATGGTTCGGATGAAGTCTTGAACGTAATGAACATAATCATCGAGAGTAAATGTGCCATTCTCGAGGGGCACTAAACGAGCATCCACCCAGTCAGTGATATAAACCTTGTGATCTTTAAGAAGTGTTCTAACTGTGTCACGCAATAAGGTGGAGTGGTGTCCTGATAAAGGAGCTACTACCAATACCACAGGGTCTTTTTTTAACTTTTGGATAACGCTGACGTCATCTGAGAAGCGCTTAAATCGGATTAGCTTGCAAAAGGGTTTCTCAGATACTGTAAATTCATTAATGGCCACTGTTTTACCGTGAGCCATGACATTTTTGATTCTGAATTCTGGTTTTTCGTACTCTTTGCCTAGGCGGTAGAGTAATTCATAGCCTGCTGCGATTCTGGTCGCTGAGGGCAGAAGAGATAGAGGATTGCTGGGGTTAACGAATGTTTTCGCGGTTGCTTGAGCCCATGCTGTTAGTGGCTGAAGAAGAGCTTTTTGAAATTCTTGATATTGATACAGCATTGATTAATCTCCCGAAAGCTTAAAGGGTTCAAAGTTTTTCTTTTGAACAACCGTGCACTTAAGCACTTTTTACACTAAGTTTGATTATCCTCAAAATCTAGGATTTGTGCAACGCAACAATTTAGTGCTTTGAAGCACTAAATTGTTATTTAACTCATTGATTTATATAATTAAAGAACCGTTGCAATGGCTTTAGCGACACCGCCAATATTCTTAGTATTTAGGGCAGCCACACAGATACGACCTGTAGAAACAGCGTAAATACCAAATTCGGTCTTCAGACGTTCTACTTGATCCGCTGTTAGACCGGAGTAAGAGAACATTCCTCGTTGAGCATTCACAAAGCCAAAATCACGTTTAGCACCGGATTCAGCTAGTTTGGAAACCAAGGTATTGCGCATCAACTTAATACGATCACGCATTTCACCCAACTCTTGCTCCCACATTGCACGGAGCTCAGGGCTGTTAAGTACTGTTGCAACCACTGTACCGCCATGAATCGCTGGATTAGAGTAGTTGGTGCGAATCACACGCTTGACCTGAGATAAGACACGAGTGGACTCATCTTTGCTGCCTGTTACAACCGATAGAGCACCAACACGTTCGCCGTATAAGGAGAAAGACTTAGAGAATGAGCTTGAAACAAAGAAGCTCAAGCCCGCATCCGCAAATAAACGAACTGCAGCACCATCCTCATCAATACTGTCAGCAAAGCCTTGGTAGGCCATGTCTAGGAAAGGAATGAGTTGCTTGGATTGGCAAACAGACGCTACCTTTTTCCATTGCTCAGCGGTCATGTCCGCACCAGTCGGGTTATGGCAGCAAGCGTGGAGGAGAACAATCGACTTGGCAGGAAGCGCTTCTAAAGACTTCACCATCCCATCAAAATCAACGCCACGCGTGTTAGGGTCGTAATACGTGTAGTTTTGAACGGTAAAGCCAGCAGATTCAAAAATACCGCGGTGGTTTTCCCAGCTAGGGTCACTAATAGCCACAATCGCATTCGGCTCGAGACGCTTTAGGAAGTCTGCACCAATCTTAAGGGCACCAGTACCACCAACTGCTTGAGCCGTTACAACGCGACCAGATGTCAAAATCTCAGAATCTTTACCAAACAGTAAGTTTTGTACGCCTTGGTTGTAGGCTGGAATACCTTCAATGGCCAAATAGCCGCGAGCAGCTGATTTTTCCATCATGATCTTCTCAGCGGCCTGGACCGCACGCAATAATGGAATCTTGCCATCATCCGTAAAGTAGACGCCAACCCCAAGATTTACCTTATCGGAGCGGGTGTCAGAGTTATAAGCCTCGTTAAGGCCAAGAATAGGGTCGCGTGGGGCAAGTTCAACGTTAGAAAATAGGCTCATAGTATTAAATATGTTAGAAAGTTCAAGCAAGCCTAGAATGATAGCCGAGATGCCAAAAAAATCACCTAAAAAATTAGAAATTTCGAGTTCGCCGGATCAGGAAAACACCATTCGTTTTCCGGGTTCACCGTTCTTGCTCCATCAACCATTCCCGCCTGCCGGCGATCAGCCTGAGGCTATTAAGCAGTTGGTGGAGGGGGTTGAGGATGGTTTGATCTATCAAACGCTTTTGGGGGTGACCGGTTCGGGTAAGACGTACACCATGGCCAATACTATTGCTAGGATGGGGCGACCAGCCATTATTTTCGCCCCCAATAAAACACTAGCGGCCCAGTTGTATAGCGAATTTAGAGAATTTTTCCCGCAAAATGCGGTCGAATATTTCGTTAGTTATTACGATTATTACCAGCCAGAGGCTTATGTGCCGACTCGAGATCTTTTCATTGAGAAAGATTCGTCGATCAACGAGCACATCGAGCAAATGCGACTCTCCGCCACGAAGAGTCTTTTAGAGCGACGTGACACGATCATTGTTTCAACGGTATCCGCCATTTACGGTATTGGTAATCCTGGGGACTATCACCAGATGGTCTTGACTCTGCGTCAAGGTGACAAGTTGTCTCAGCGCGATATCGTGACTCGCTTGATTGCTATGCAATACGACCGTAACGATATTGATTTCTCACGAGGTAGTTTTAGGGTGAGGGGCGATACCATTGATGTCTTCCCAGCAGAACATAATGAGTTGGCCGTCCGAATCGATTTGTTTGATGACGAGGTGGATAGTCTTCAGTTTTTTGATCCCTTAACTGGAAGAATCAAGCAAAAGATTCCACGCTTCACCATCTATCCGGGTTCGCACTATGTCACACCACGAGAGACTGTTCTCAGAGCGATCGAAACCATTAAGGCAGAACTCCGAGAGCGACTTGATTTTTATATCAAAGAAGGCAAATTGGTAGAGGCTCAACGTCTGGAGCAAAGAACCCGCTTTGATTTAGAGATGCTTTCAGAGTTAGGTTTTTGCAAGGGTATTGAAAACTACTCTCGGCATTTGTCGGGCGCCAAGCCTGGTGAGGCGCCACCGACACTGGTTGATTACCTGCCACCTGATGCCCTGATGTTCTTGGATGAAAGTCACGTGCTGATTGGTCAACTCAATGGTATGTATAACGGCGATAAGGCGCGTAAATCAACCTTGGTCGAGTATGGCTTCCGTTTACCTTCAGCGATGGACAATCGCCCGCTTAAATTTGAAGAGTTTGAGAAAAAAATGAGACAAGTTATTTTTGTCTCAGCAACGCCAGCTAATTACGAAAATGAACATGCCGACAAAGTTGTAGAGCAGGTGGTTCGACCAACTGGATTAGTCGACCCAATCATTCATGTCAGACCAGCCACTTCTCAGGTCGATGATGTCATCTCTGAAATTCATGATCGCATCAAAAAAGGCGAGAGAGTCTTGGTTACGACTCTGACGAAACGCATGTCAGAGCAATTGACCGAGTTCATGTCCGATAATGGTATTAAGGTTCGCTACCTGCACTCTGATATCGACACGGTAGAGCGTGTTGAGATTTTGAGGGATCTTCGTTTGGGCGTATTTGATGTCTTGATTGGCATCAACTTGCTTCGCGAAGGTTTGGATATTCCAGAAGTTTCTTTGGTGGCTATTTTGGATGCTGACAAAGAAGGATTCTTGCGCTCAGAACGAAGCCTGATTCAAACCATAGGTCGTGCCGCACGTAACGTTAACGGTACGGCTATTCTCTATGCGGATAAGATGACCGAGTCGATGAAAAAAGCTATCGGAGAAACCGAGCGTCGTCGGGCCAAGCAAACCGAATTTAATACATTGCACGGTATTACGCCTAAGGGCGTTGTAAAAAGAATCAAAGATATTATTGATGGCGTTTATGATGTCGATGAGAAGCGTTCTGAGCAGAAGATTGCTGAAGAAAAAGCTCGTTATGAAGATATGAGTGAAAAGCAACTATCGAAAGAAATTAAACAGCTTGAAAAAATGATGGTTGATCACGCTAAGAATTTAGAATTTGAAAAAGCAGCTCAAGCACGAGATCAGTTACTAAAACTTAAAGCCATGGTTTTTGGTGCTGAGTTACACGACACAATTTAATAAAATGGAATGAGCAAGATGCAAGTTTTTAAAGGTGTAAGACAACTCTGGTTGCGCTGGAAAGAGTCTAAAGACGCCTATCAATCTCTTGATAGATTGCTCGTGGTCCCCGATCACACAGCAGATTTAGCAGATCGCAATCGTTGGTTGATTGAGTTGCTTTATTGGCTGCGCCGCAAATCGCGACAGGATGTTGTCGAAGCTTCTAATGTTGGAGTGCATCCTGAGCATGCTCGACTGAGAGCTTTATTAAAAGTTTTAGAGCAGCGCTCAGACGTTAAGTTAAAAGTAGCTCAATTAATTAGAAGTGTTCTAAAGGACAACGATTCACTATCTTTGTTATGCGACGCCGGTGTTGCAACGAAGCCTAGTTTTTGGGGTGAAATTTTTGAGCGCATTCGGAATCGTTTGGTTCCACCGCCACCAAATAAACCGGAGCTATCGGTACTTGTGGCTCTAGGTTTTGTTGGTAATCATGACTCAAGCTGGGTGCATGATTTAGATCATGAACTTTTAATAGAAATTCAACAGTTAGTTCACTACCAAGAGGCATCGAGTGAGTTCTATAGAATTTTTAATGACATTGCTGAAGCGATTCATATTCTGATTAGCTATATCGGCGCTTCTGGCCTCAGTTATTCGGTTCGATCTCGTTTGCGTGAAGCGAGTGGTCAGCATTCTCCTTTTTATCGATTAGCTAAATTGGCTGAAGAGATCCTTAAAGATCAGCCGCGCTTAAATGAGCATGTCTATCAGGCTCATTTAAAAGACTTTAAAGAAGTTCTTGATGCTTGTTACTTGGCTTGTGATGATGTTTATGCGCATCTGGATGAGAACGGCGTATCGATTGAGACCGTGTTCCAGGTTGAGACCATGCGTCTTCGTTTGGCGCGAGTTGAGCTCTTATTAAAGACTTGGTTGGAGCGCAGTCAAACTCATAATTATTCCCAATTGGCCGCTGATCTTATCTTGACTGTTCAGGGACACCGAAGTGTGAAGCGATTAGCGGAGCAGTCCTTTGCATTGCTTTCTAGAAAAGTAGTTGAGAGAAGTGCTGAGACTGGGGATCACTACATTGCAACTGGTCAAAAAGAATACTGGTCGATGTTTAAAAAATCTGTGGGCGGTGGCGCCATCGTTGCCGGCACAGTTTATTTAAAGTTTTTGATAAGTGGTCTTGGTCTTGTTCGATTTTTTGAAAATTTACTGCTAACAATTAACTATGCGGGTAGCTTCTTATTAATTCAGTTTGCCAACTTCACCTTAGCGACAAAGCAGCCGGCTATGACTGCTCCAGCATTGGCACAACTGCTTGATCAAACAGATACGGAAGAAGGGCTTAATCAGTTTGTGGATAGATCCATCGATCTCATGAGATCTCAAGCTGCTTCGATTTTGGGTAACTTGGTCATGGTGATTCCTGTTGTGATGGTGATTCAAGTTGCGATCATCTTCATCATGGGCCATCCATCCATAAGCCCGATCAAAGCTCAGGCGATTTTTCACACAGTTTCTCCATTCAGTGGTGCGTTTATTTTTGCTGCTTTCACAGGCTTTTTATTATGGCTATCTAGTTTGATTGCAGGTTTAATTGATAACTGGTTTGTTTTGCACTCGGTTCAGGATGTCATTCGCTATAACCGTCGCTTGAATCTTGTCTTTGGAGAAATCAGATCAGCACGTTGGGCGCAGTGGTGGAGAGATAACATCTCGGTCGTTGCGGCTAACGTTTCTCTTGGGTTCTTATTGATTTATGGCCCGACCTTCCTTGGCTTCATTGGTTTAGGGATGGAAATTCGTCACGTGACATTGTCTGCTGGTCAATTTGCTGCTGCTTCTGTGGCACTTGGTTGGAAAGTATTCTTGATGGCAGGTTTCTGGATCGGCATCGTGGGTTTCCTCATGATTGGCTTTATTAATGTATTGGTGAGCTTTTCTTTGGCCTTCAACATGGCTTTGAGGTCTAGAGATTTGCCTTCTTTGGATCGTCGCAGACTTTATGTGGCAGTTAGAGAGCGCCTCAGACACAACTTCAAGTCTGTTCTATTCCCGTCTAAATAATTGATTTATAAGAGGTAAATATATTTTCACCTCTTAATCATCGCCTTTGCACGGGCATTACCCAAGTATTTTTGTCAGGTATCTGCTATAGTTGAGCTGAAAGGTCGGGTATTGACCATAATATAGATCAACCAAGCGAGGTGACACATGAGATTAACAACTAAAGGACGTTTTGCTGTAACGGCAATGATTGATTTAGCTTTGCGTGAATCACATGGGCCCGTGACATTAGCCGGCATTAGCCAGCGTCAGCACATTTCCTTGTCCTATTTAGAACAGCTATTTGGTAAATTACGTCGTTTTGATATCGTGGAGAGCACCCGAGGTCCTGGCGGTGGTTACACACTAGCGAGAAGAGCCAGCGAAGTTTCAGTAGCTGACATCATCATTGCTGTAGATGAGCCATTGGATGCTACTCAGTGTGGTGGCAAAGGTAACTGCCATGGTGATGAGGGTGGTCACGGCCGTTGCATGACGCACGACCTTTGGAGCAACCTCAACCAAAAGATGGTGGAGTATTTGAGCTCAGTTTCATTGGCAGATCTTGCAAAGCAACAAGAGGGTCGCGTGTTGATCAATGATATGCGTGAATCAAAACCTAAAGTTGACTCACTCAAGCAAATCAAAGGTGCCGCTCCAGCTGAGGCAAAGAAAGAAGTTGAAAAGAAAAAACCTCTAGCGAACTCTGTCTTTACTTTTGCTCAGCAAATTAATTAAAAGAAACGTTAGCAAATCAAACTTTATTTAGTATCAGAAAGATAACTATGTCATCACCTAAACCGGTTCCTATGTTCAGTCCAGAGCACTTCCCAATCTACATGGACTATTCATCTACAACACCAATCGACCCTCGCGTGGTTGACATGATGATTCCTTATTTGCGTGAACAGTTTGGCAATCCAGCATCTCGCAGCCACGCTTATGGTTGGAGTGCTGAGGAGGCTGTTGAAAATGCTAGAAATGAAGTCGCCAAATTGGTGGGTGCGGATCCAAGAGAAATTGTTTGGACGAGTGGCGCGACTGAAAGTAATAATTTGGCTATTAAAGGTGCAGCCCACTTTTATAAAGAAAAAGGCAAGCACATCATCACAGTTAAAACAGAGCACAAAGCTGTTTTAGATACCTGCCGCGAATTGGAGCGCGAGGGATATGAAGTGACATATCTCAATGTTTTGCCAAATGGTTTGATTGACTTTGATGCATTCAAAGCCGCGGTGAGACCGGACACAATTCTTGTATCTGTCATGTTTGTGAATAATGAAATTGGTGTTATTCAGGATATTCCTAAGATTGGTGAGTTCTGTCGTGAAAAGGGCATTATTTTCCATGTGGATGCAGCTCAAGCAACAGGTAAAGTTGTGATTGATTTGCAGACTCTGAAAGTGGATTTAATGAGCTTTTGCGCTCACAAAACATACGGTCCTAAAGGTATTGGTGCCTTGTTCGTGAGACGTAAACCACGTATTCGTATTGAAGCTCAAATGCATGGTGGTGGACATGAGCGAGGTATGCGTTCCGGTACGTTAGCTACCCATCAGATTGTTGGTATGGGCGAGTGCTTCCGTATTGCTCGTGAAGAAATGGCGACTGAGAGTGAGAGAATTCGTATGCTCCGTGATCGTTTGTGGAATGGTTTGAATGCTATTGAAGAAGTGTATTTAAATGGCGACATGGATCAACGTGTGCCTCATAACCTCAATATTAGCTTTAACTATGTTGAAGGAGAGTCGATGATCATGGCGCTTAAAGATATCGCTGTTTCATCAGGTTCAGCATGTACCTCTGCATCTTTAGAGCCATCTTATGTGTTGCGTGGTTTAGGTCGAAATGATGAGTTGGCACACAGTTCGATTCGTTTCACAATTGGTCGCTTTACGACTGTTGAAGATGTTGATTTCACAATCAATCTTGTGAAGAGCAAAATTGCAAAATTAAGAGAGTTGTCACCACTTTGGGAAATGTACAAAGATGGTATCGATCTAAGCACGATTCAGTGGGCTGCTCACTGATAACCGGTTATTAAGAAATAAAGGAATCTAAAATGGCATATAGCGAAAAAGTAATTGAGCACTATGAAAATCCACGCAACGTCGGCTCTTTCGAAAAGGGTGATGACCATGTTGGTACAGGTATGGTGGGTGCACCTGCTTGCGGCGACGTCATGAAATTGCAAATTCGTGTGAACGATGCCGGCATTATTGAAGATGCCAAGTTTAAAACCTATGGTTGCGGTTCAGCGATTGCTTCATCTTCTTTGGTCACAGAGTGGGTGAAGGGGAAGACTTTAGATCAAGCATTAGAGATTAAAAACTCTCAAATTGCTGAAGAGTTAGCTTTGCCACCCGTTAAAATCCATTGTTCTATCTTGGCTGAGGATGCTATTAAAGCGGCAGTTAAAGATTACAAAGAAAAACATCCAAAATAATTATGGCTATCTCATTAACTGAAAAAGCTGCTAAACATATCACTCGCTATATTGAGCGTCGTGGTAAAGGGCTTGGCCTGCGCTTAGGCGTCAGAACCACTGGATGTTCTGGACTAGCTTATCAGCTAGAGTATGTTGACGAGGCTTCTCCGGAAGATGTGATGTTTGAGTCTTTGGGTGTGAAGGTCTTCGTCGACCCTAAGAGCTTGGCTTATCTAGATGGTACTGAATTAGATTACGCTCGTGAGGGCCTTAATGAAGGATTCAAATTTCAGAATCCTAATGTGAAAGATGAGTGTGGTTGTGGCGAATCCTTCAGAATTTGAGGATTACTTCGCCTTATTTCAAATCAAGCCACAATTCAAGATGGATAGGCAGGCTTTGGAGTCTGCTTATTTAACTGTTCAAAAACAGGTTCACCCAGATTTGCATGCAGGTGGCAGTGATGCTGAAAAACGAGTGTCCATGCAAATGGCCACTTTGGCTAATACGGCCTATCGAACACTCGCTCATCCTATTCAACGAGGTCTATATATTTGCGCTCAGCAAGGAATAGATCCCCAGTTAGAGACCAATACCACCATGCCAACGGCATTTTTAATGCAACAAATGGAATGGCGTGAGACCTTAGATGAAGTAAGAGATGATCCGATGAAGCTGGATAAACTATTGGACGAGGTTGAAGCAAGCAAGCAAAGTTTTTTAAAAGAAGTGGAAGTAGCCATCGATGCCGCTCAAGATTTTAAGTTGGCATCTGAAAAATTACGGGCACTATTATTTATTGATAAATTTAGCCAAGAGCTAGAAGACGCGATCGCAGCATAAAAATTATGGCCTTATTACAAATTGCCGAACCTGGCCAATCTTTAGCCCCTCACCAACGACGTATTGCCGTGGGTATTGATCTGGGGACCACAAATTCTTTAGTGGCTGCCATGAAAAATGCTCTGCCAGAAGTTCTGGAAGATGATCAAGGACGTGCCTTATTGCCGTCAGTGGTGAGATATCTTCGAGGTGGATCGACTCAAGCGGGTTATCAAGCATTACAAAATGCAACGGGTGATCCAAAAAATACGATCATCTCTGTCAAACGATTTATGGGTCGAGGCATCAATGATGTGGCCAATAAAGAATCGATCCCTTACGATTTTGTTGATGCACCAGGCATGCTGAAGCTTAAAACGATCTCGGGTGATAAAAGCCCCGTAGAGGTCTCTGCTGAGATTTTAGCTAGATTAAGACAACGAGCTGAAGACAGTTTTGACGATGAGATTGTGGGTGCTGTGATCACGGTGCCTGCCTACTTTGATGATGCGCAGCGCCAAGCAACCAAAGATGCAGCCAAATTAGCGGGTATTGAAGTTCTAAGGCTTTTGAATGAGCCAACTGCTGCAGCTATTGCTTATGGCTTAGATAATGCCTCTGAGGGCCTTTACGCGGTTTATGACTTAGGCGGCGGTACATTTGATATTTCTATCCTAAGACTCAGTAAAGGTGTTTTTGAAGTTCTTTCAACAGGCGGGGATTCAGCGCTGGGTGGAGATGACTTTGATCACCGTTTGTATTGTTATGTTTTAGAGCAGGCCAAATTACAGCTTCTATCCGATAAAGATACACGCTTGTTATTGAATGCTTCTAAAGAAGTTAAAGAACAGCTAAGTAAAAACCCATTATCAAGAGTTCATGTCACTTTAAGTGATGGCAAAGTCATCAACGTAGGGATTAGTCAGGCTCAGTTTTTTGAATTGACCCAGCATTTGGTAAGTAAAACATTGGTTGCGGCCAAAAAAGCGTTGAGAGATGCCGGATTATCTCCACAGGACGTTAAAGGTGTGGTTATGGTGGGCGGTGCGACACGCATGCCCCATGTGCAAAGAGCCGTAGGTGAGTTATTTGGTCAAACCCCTTTAACTAATCTCGATCCAGACAAGGTGGTGGCTATTGGTGCTGCCATGCAGGCGGATTTACTGGCAGGCAATCAGCAAAAAGGCAGTGAATGGCTTTTGTTGGATGTGATTCCTCTTTCTCTTGGTGTGGAAATGATGGGGGGATTAGTTGAGAAAATCATTCCCCGCAATACACCGATTCCGGTAGCAAGAGCTCAAGACTTCACAACATTTAGAGATGGCCAAACTGCTTTAGCAGTTCACATTTTGCAAGGTGAGCGTGAGGTAGTCGATCATTGCCGATCATTGGGTAAATTTGAACTTAGAAACATACCGCCTATGGCAGCAGGTGCTGCTCGCATTCGAGTTACATATCAGGTAGATGCAGATGGTTTGCTGTCTGTGACTGCAAGAGAGCAGCAATCCGGTGTTGAGGCTCATATTGATGTGAAGCCATCTTATGGTTTGTCGGATTCGGATATCACCAGCATGTTGCAAGATGGCTTTAGTCATGCAACCGATGATGTTCATGCCAGAGCCTTACGTGAAGAAGTGGTTGATGGGCAAAGATTAATTGAAGCAATTGAAGCAGCTTTAAAAGAAGATCAAGATCTGTTGGAAGCCGATGAGCTGGAAATGATTGTGCGTAAACTTGAGGCTCTGAAAGAGTTGCTGGTTGATGCCAAAGAAGTTCAAGTTATTCGTCGTTCGGTGGAATCGCTATCCAAGTCAACAGATGAATTTGCTGCACGTAGAATGAATAAAAGTATTAAGTTGGCTTTAGCCGGTAAAAAAATAGAAGACATTTAATTGGGAATTGAAAAATGCCACAAATAGTTATATTGCCTCACGCTGAGTATTGTCCTGAAGGCGCTGTTATTGAAGCAAAGCAAGGGGACTCCATCTGTGAAGCTCTGTTAGAAAACGATATTGAAATCGAGCATGCTTGTGAGATGTCAGCGGCTTGCACAACCTGTCACGTGATCGTGCGCGAGGGTATGTCTAGCTTAAATCCAGCAGAAGAGCTTGAAGATGATTTACTCGACAAGGCTTGGGGTCTTTGCCCGCAGTCTAGATTGTCGTGTCAGGCATTTGTGGCTCAGACCGACTTGGTGATAGAAATACCCAAGTACACTATCAATCACGCCAAAGAGGCGCATTAAAAAAAGGAGCCTCGGCTCCTTTTTTATTAGTCTTCTCTTCTCATGTGTGGGAAGAGAATCACATCTCTGATGTTTGGCGAATCGGTGATTAACATCATTAGACGATCAATGCCGATACCGCAGCCGCCGGTCGGAGGCATGCCGTATTCAAGGGCGCGAATAAAGTCAGCATCAAAGTACATCGCTTCTTCGTCACCAGCTTCTTTTTGTTCCACTTGTTTTTGGAAACGAGCTGCTTGATCTTCCGCATCGTTTAACTCTGAGAAACCGTTGGCGATTTCACGACCGGTGATAAATAACTCAAAACGCTCTGTAATACCTGGACGAGTATCAGACTCTCTGGCAAGAGGGCTCACTTCAATCGGGTAGTCAATAATGTAAGTTGGCTCCCATAAGTGCTCCTCAGCAGTTGCTTCAAATAAAGATAATTGCAGTGCGCCAAGGCCGGCATTCTTTAGTGTTGGACCATTGATATCCTCACCTGCCTTTTTGAGTTCGGTGCGGATAAATTCTTTATCTTCTAATTGAGCAGCGGTGTATTCTTTCTTAGAAAGAGGGGCGTACTTTAAAATAGCTTCAGCAATAGTGAGGCGTTGGAACGGTTTTGATAAATCCAAGGGTTTGCCTTGGTAAGTTAATACAGCAGTTCCTTGAGCATCAATCGCGGCTGCGCGAATTAATTCTTCGGTAAACGTCATTAACCACTTGTAATCCGTATAGGCTGCGTAGAATTCCATCATTGTGAATTCAGGGTTGTGCCTTGGGCTCACACCTTCATTACGGAAGTTACGGTTCACCTCAAAAACACGTTCAAATCCACCCACCACTAAGCGCTTAAGATAAAGCTCTGGGGCGATACGCAAGAACATTTGCATATCCAATGCATTGTGGTGCGTTGTAAATGGCTTAGCTGCAGCGCCGCCAGGGATCGGGTGCAACATCGGTGTTTCAACTTCCATAAAGCCCGCATCTTGCATGTGATGGCGGATCGAAGACATGGCTTTGCTGCGCGCCAAAAATGTTTGACGTGTTTCAGGGGAGACAATTAAATCCACATAGCGCTGACGGTACTTCAGTTCTTGATCAGCTAGACCATGGAATTTGTCTGGAAGCGGGCGAAGTGATTTTGAAAGCAAGCGTAATTCTTTGACTAGGATAGATAGCTCACCCTTATTTGTCTTAAAAACAACGCCTTCAGCGGCAATAAAGTCACCCATATCCCAATGTTTAAAAGCATTATGAGTTTCTTCGCCGATATCTGCATCGTTGATATAAAACTGGATTTGTCCGGTGCGATCTTGAACAGTAGCAAAGCTTGCCTTGCCCATAACGCGCTTGAGCATCATGCGACCAGCAACTTTAACGCTGATATTTTTTTCAGCTAAATTTTCCTTGCTGATCTCACCATAGTGAGCATGCAAATCAACCGCGTGATGTGTCGGGACAAAATCATTTGGAAAGGCAACCCCAGCTTTACGTAAGTTAGCTAATTTCTCTCTACGTTCAGCAATGATGTGATTTTCATCAACGATAGGGTTTTGTTGTTCTTGTGTCATGATGTTTCCAAGTAAGGAATGCTAATTAATAAGAATCTTTGTAAAGGTTTAAACGCCTTGTTTTAAGCTGGCTTCGATGAACGCATCTAAATCACCATCTAAAACTTTTTGGGTATTAGAAATTTCAACGTTGGTACGCAAGTCCTTGATACGGCTTTGATCCAGCACGTATGAACGGATCTGATGACCCCAACCCACATCACTCTTCGTTGCCTCTAACTTATCTTGTTCTGCCTGACGTTTGCGTAGCTCATGCTCATACAAACGAGACTTCAGCATCGACATGGCTTCGGCTCTGTTCTTATGTTGGCTTCGATCGTTCTGACACTGCACCACAATCCCTGTTGGGACGTGCGTTAGACGCACAGCGGAGTCTGTTTTATTAATGTGCTGTCCACCAGCACCTGAAGCGCGGTAGGTATCTGTTCGAATATCTGCGGGATTGATATCAATCTCAATCGAGTCATCGACCTCTGGATAAACGAAGACGCTGGTAAATGAGGTGTGACGTCCGTTAGCTGAGTCAAATGGCGATTTACGAACTAAACGGTGAACACCTGTTTCAGTTCTTAAATGGCCGTAGGCATATTCACCATCAATTTTGATCGTGGCACTCTTAATGCCGGCAACGTCACCGTCGGAAACTTCCAGCACCTCCGCTTTAAAGCCTTTGCGCTCGCAGTAACGTAAGTATTGGCGTAGCAACATACTGGCCCAGTCACAAGCCTCTGTTCCGCCAGCACCTGATTGGATATCAATGAAGCAAGAGCTTGGATCCATCGGGTTGCTAAACATACGTCGGAATTCAAGACCTTCGACTTGTTGGCGCATGGCATCGGTGTCAGCCTCAATCGATCTAATCGTATCGAAGTCACTTTCTTCCTTGGCCATTTCTAGAAGTTCTTGGCTGGCTGAGATGTTGTCAGTTAAGAAATTAATCGTTCCGACCACGCCATCTAGTAGCTTTTTTTCTCGACCTAAGGCTTGTGCCTGTTTAGGATCATCCCAAATTTTGGGATCTTCAAGAGTTTGATTGACCTCGACTAAGCGTTCTGCTTTGTTATCGACGTCAAAGATACCTCCGAAGTTCATTCGTACGGGTACGAAGATCGTCGAGGGTGTTGGTAATGAGATTGAGTTGTTCAGCTTCCATAGCGCAAGATTATAAAGCCTCGTCGAGTGCTTCTATATGTAATTGTGCTCTTGCAACCCCTTGGTAATAGTCTGTTACCAGCCTATATGCCAATTTGGCGGGGTTTGGCAGGGTTTGAGCCCTAGAGAACCAGATGGCATTGAGAACCTTGGAATCACTCAAACCATTCTGTTTAATGGCCTTTAACTGGAGTCTCAGGTGCTTTTCTTGGATGAGTGTCTGACTTATAACCTCAAATTCACCAAAAAATACCGGCGCAGGGAAGCCTTGCCCCCATGTTTCATTACCCAGCATGGCACCAAATTCAGGCTCCATTAATTCAGGCTCCAGAAAACCATCATGAACCAGTTGTCGCTGAAGTGTTTCTTCTGTCATCAGGTTTTTGGCAACGCTCTCAAAAGTCGCTTTGAAAAAATCAAAACTATCTTTCCGAATGGTTAGACCTGCTGCCATGGCATGACCACCAAATTTGAGTATCAAGTCCGGATGTTTCTTGGATACGATGTCTAAAGCATCTCTTAAATGAAAGCCTGTAATGGAGCGACCAGAACCTTTTAGAACGCTTTCACCTGCTTCTTCGCCTGGGGCAAATATCAGAGTAGGGCGATGGAAGCGCTCTTTGAGTCTTGAGGCCACAATGCCAATAACCCCTTGATGCCAATCGGCATTTTCTAAACAAACGGTGGCTTGAGAGCCTACTTGGATATCGACCAAGCTGGCTAAGGCAGTTTCTTGCATACCCGCTTCAATGGTGCGACGTTCACGATTCATGCGATCCAGTTCGCGAGCCAGTTGCAGTGCTTCTTCTTGAGAATCCGTCAGAAGACATTGAATGCCTAAAGACATATCGGCTAATCTTCCTGCGGCATTGAGTCTAGGGCCAATCGTAAATCCAAGATCAAAGGTGCTGGCTCTGGACGGATCTTTTCCAGCAGCAATATAGAGTGCTTGGATGCCAGGTTGCATCAAGCCGTGTTTGATTCTTTTCACGCCGTTCGATACGAGAACCCGATTGTTGCGATCTAAAGAGGCTACATCAGCCACTGTACCTAAGGCTACAAGATCTAACAGGTTTTCTAGGCGCGGTTGAGTTTCTGCAGTAAAAGCACCCCTGGCTCTTAACTCCGCTCTCAAAGCGATCAATAAATAAAACATCACGCCAACGCCAGCTAGAGCCTTACTTGGAAAGCCGCAGTTGGGTTGATTGGGGTTCACTATCCAAGCTGCTTGCGGTAAGGTATCGGATGGCAGATGGTGATCTGTTACTAGAACTTCCATGCCGAGTTCATTGGCTCGCTGAACACCGGCCAAGCTCGCTATACCGTTATCCACAGTGATCAAGATGTCGGGTTTATGTTCACGCTGCGCGGCTAAATCGACAACTTCAGGCGTTAAACCATAACCCAGCGTAAATCGATTCGGAACAAAGTAATCGACTTGTATGTCCCAGGGGGCACCAAGGGCTCTGAGGCCTCTCATACCAACCACGCAAGCGGTAGCACCATCGCAGTCATAGTCAGCCACAATCAAAATTTTCTGACGTTCCTGAATCGCTGTTGCGAGGTACTCGGCAGCTTTTTCGCAATGGGTTAATTCGGATGGGGGAATCAGGTTCTTTAAATCAAGCGAGAGTTCTTGAGCTTCCTCAATGCCACGAGCAGCCCAAAGCTTCGCTAGGACAGGGTGGATGCCTGCAGCCTTTAAGGAATTGAGGTGTTCTTCTTTAAAACTTCTTTGAGTCAGTTTCATAGTCATCGTGGAAGCATATCTTTAAGAGGGGGAGTGCTAGGTTTTTTCCAAAATAAAAAACCTACATGAGGTAATTGATGACGTGTTATCACTTGACTGCGTTCTTGACCATCTGGAAAGTCAAGCAACTGAATACTATCTATTTTTTTACTGATCAATTGACTGCATGCCATCTGCCAAATAGATTCCGCGTCAGGATGCTTGATAGAAATCAATGACAGCAAGTTATTGAGTGGGGCATGTTCCAAATCAATCATATGGTCTTTATTCAAGTGCTGGGCAATCACACCCATGCAGTTGTCCAAGCTATGAATTTTCTTAGCCTTTAAAAGGCTGGCGTGAGGTTGGATATCTTGAAGAGATCCCATGCCACTGATCCAAACAGAGTTGATTGCAAGCATGTCGCGAGACTGTCTAGCCTGATTAACAGGGTGATCAAACCAAATCATTTGAATTTCATTTTGCCATTTGCGCCACTGACGAGCTAACCCAGGTTTAGTCGTGTCAGCAGGCATCCAGTGATCGATGTTTCTGCCTTGTGCTTGTTCGATACTCACGGTTGATAAAGAAGCTAAAGCAGGAGATTCAATGAACCAGCGATCTGCTTGAGGACGGTAAACCGCCTCAGCCATTTCAGAAAAAATATCCTTGACCGCATCAAATAAAGCGTCTGATTCTTCAGAGGTAATTTCTAAAATACTAGGGTTGGTTAAAACCAGGTGGTCTCTTGCAGCATGAATATGGATTGGTTCGATCCGCGCGATACAAGCTGTATCCGATGGCAATAAGCCTAGCGCTTTGAGTTCCATTGGTGCGCTGGAATTCCTCTGACCTAAGAGGAATTTCTCATAAGGGAGCCCTCTTTCTAAGGAGGCCTCTTCTTCGGTATCGGTGATTACCAATGTATATGTCATAACCCTGATTTTAGGTTGCATTTAGACCTTCTGTCCAAGAGACGGCTAAACTAGTCAAATGATGAATTGGCCAATAGAACTTGAAATTGCATGGCGCTATACGAGCGCTAGGAAAAAAGCCGGAAAAAACAAAGAAACTGGCTCAAAAGATGAGTTTTTATCATTTATCTCATCTGTATCGATGATTGGCATTGCTTTAGGCGTTGCAGCCCTGATTGTGGTCCTATCAGTCATGAATGGCTTTCAAAAAGAGGTTCGGGATCGCATGTTATCGGTCTTATCTCATGTCGAAATCCATGCTCCAACCGGCTTAGGTGATTGGCAACCACTTTTAAATAAAGTGCAAGAAAACAAGCAAGTCATCGGTGTAGCACCCATGATCATGTCTCAAGCCTTGGTTAGCCGAGGTGATGTGATGCGCGGCGTGGCTATTCGAGGTATCGATCCAGCTCTTGAGGGCCGCGTATCGGATATTCCCAAACATTTCATTCAGGGCCAGGTGACTGAATTGAAGCCTGGTGAGTTTGGTTTAGCTCTTGGTGCTGAACTGGCCATGATATTGGGGGTGCAGTTAGGTGATCGCATCACGATCATGGTGCCAGAGGGAGATATCAACCCAGCTGGTATGACTCCTCGCATGAGAACATTCAAGTTAGTAGGGATTGTGGATAGTGGTCATTACGAGTTTGATAGCACGCTGGCAGTGGTTCACTGGAAAGACGCAGCTGCTTTGCTCCGCTTGGATGGGCCATCAGGCTTGCGTCTCAAATTAGAAGATATGCAAACAGCGGCAAAAGTGGCTGACCAGCTCGCTCTCCAACTCCCAGGTTTATGGGTTAAAGATTGGACCAGACAAAATAAAAACTGGTTTGCTGCCGTACAAACTGAAAAACGCATGATGTTCATTATTCTGACCTTGATCATTGCGGTAGCTGCTTTTAACTTGGTTTCTACGTTGGTGATGACTGTCACAGATAAGCGTGGCGATATTGCTATCTTGAGAACAATGGGAGCATCGGCCGGTTTGATTCAAAGAATCTTCTTTGCCCAAGGTTTTATGATTGGCGCACTCGGTACCATCGGTGGAGTTGCATTGGGTCTCATCATTTCACTCAATATTGATGTCATCGTGCCGGTGATCGAAGCCATTTTTAGAGTCCAATTTTTACCTCGTGATATTTATTTCATTTCAAGTTTGCCATCTGATGTGAGAAGTGGCGATGTCATCACGGTTGGATTGATGGCATTTGGCCTATCTCTATTGGCAACGTTATATCCAAGTTGGAGGGCTGCTAGGGTTCAACCTGCCAGTGCATTGAGATATGAGTGATCACGCTATGACAAACCAAGCCATGAAATCCATCACGCTTTCCGCATGTAATCTATCCAAGACATATGGAGATGGAGATTCTGCAGTTCAGGTACTTCAGAATATTAATTTAGAGGTTCAGGCAGGGGAGAAGTTAGCCATCGTTGGTTCTTCTGGTTCTGGCAAAAGTACCTTATTGCATTTGTTGGGAGGTTTGGATCAAGCCACTCAAGGTCATGTCACCTTAGCAGGTCAAAGTCTAGAAAACCAAACAGAAGCTCAGCTGAATGAAATTCGTAATCGTCATCTTGGCTTTATTTACCAATTCCACCATCTCTTAGCAGAGTTCAGCGCTTTGGATAATGTGGCCATGCCTTTGCGTATTCGGGGGCTCTCATCCAGTTCTGCCAGAGAGGCGGCTCAAGAGATGCTGAGTAAAGTTGGCTTGGCGCATCGTATCGATCATCGTCCTGCTGCTTTATCCGGTGGTGAGCGCCAGCGAGTTGCTGTCGCTCGAGCTCTCGTGACGCAACCAAGTTGTGTATTGGCTGATGAACCGACGGGTAATCTGGATGCTGAAACAGCTGATGCTGTCTTTGACTTGATGCTGCAGGTTGCTAAAAATCAGGGTACATCGTTTGTGATTGTGACGCATGATCCATTGCGTGCGGCTAGATGTGATCGCATTCTGCGTTTAGATCATGGCGTTTTAAGAGCGCAATAAGATGGCTTTGTGTTTAGACACGCATTGCCATTTGGATGCGCCGGAGTTTGATTTGGATCGGGATGGCATGATCCAAAGAGCTGCCCAAGCTGGAGTAGATGGCGTCTTAATTCCTGCGGTTAAAGCCAGCGATTTTGAGTCTGTTAAAAAATTAGCGCACCATGCAGCCGAATATATGCCTGCCACGGTGTATACCTTGGGCATCCATCCTATCTTCACGCCGCAAGCCAAAGAGTCTGATATCAATCTCTTGAGAGCGGCCATCGAACAGTCGTTGGGTGATCCAAGATTTGTGGGGGTTGGTGAAATTGGTCTGGATTATTTTCTACCGGAGTTAGATCCTCATCATCAAGCTTTCTTCTTTGAAGCACAGTTGGACTTAGCAAAAGAATTCAATCTTCCTGTGATCTTGCATGTGAGGCGCTCTCAAGACGCCATCATTAAGGCCTTAAAAACCAGAAAGCTGTCAGGTGGTATTGCTCATGCTTTTAATGGTAGTTTTCAGCAAGCGGAAAACTTCATGAAGCTTCAATTTGTCATGGGCTTTGGTGGTGCGATGACGCATGATCGAGCTTTGCAGATTAGACGGTTGGCAAAGGACTTGCCAGCGGAGTCGATTGTTCTTGAAACCGACGCTCCTGATATTCCGCCTGTTTGGTTGGCGCATACAGAACTCCCTAGAAACGAGCCGGGTGAGTTACCTCAAATTTCTTCTGTTTTAGCAGAAATTCGAGGGGACTTGATCGCTCGTACGCAGCACATTTGTTCTCACAATGCTCTTCGAGTGATTCCCCGCTGGAATGACTTGATCGCTTCCTTACCTAAAGACTCAACCACCCATTAGATAGCTTGCGGTTTTTATTGACGGCATTCATGGCCGGGGAATCTCTTTTACTTTTTTTGCCGCAACTACCTTCAACAGAAGTATGGGCAGCTCTCTTGATAAGCCTAAGCATTGCTTTGCTACTTATCTTCTTTTTAAGAAATAAATTATTTTGGGTTGCTAAAAATTTTCAAGGTGGAGCGAGCTTCATTAATCATCAGAAAAATTATGGCAAGCTGTTGGCGGGTATTTTGCTGCTTGGCTTTTTAGGCTTTGCTTGGTCGGCCTATCTCACCCATGAAAGACTGCAACGATCCTTGAGTCCTGAATTGGAGGGAGTTGATCTACTGGTGACGGGGGTTGTTGATGGTCTTCCATCGCAAAACTCAGAAGGCATGCGATTCTCCTTTCATGTCGAGAGCGTTGAGATGGAAGGGAATTCAAACTTACTAGACCTTGCCACTTTTCCAAAGCGTCTCTCATTGGGTTGGTATTCAGGGTGGCGAGGCCATATCCAGTTACCTGAAATAAAGCCGGGGCAACGATGGCGACTGCCTGTTCGATTAAAAAGACCTCATGGTTTGATGAATCCCCATGGATTTGATTTTGAGCGCTGGATGTTTCAGCAAGATTTGGGTGCCAATGGTGCAGTGAGAGCGGGTGCAAAAGGTTTGCTTCGATCGTGGAAGCCGGCATTGCTTGATGAGTTTTCTGCCAGCTTTAAAACGTATGTTGAATTAATGCGCTGGCATCTCCGCGAGCGGATCAATGCAGGGGCACCTGACGGTGCTGCGTATGTTGGAGTTTTAATTGCATTGGTGATGGGTGAGCAAAATGCGATTGCACAAAGTGATTGGCGTGTCTTTAACGCGACAGGCATTGGCCATTTAATAAGTATTTCAGGTCTCCATGTCACGATGTTGGCGGGCATGGCGGCAGCATTGGCGAATCGTTTATGGCGAACAGGTTCATTGCCAATTTATTGTTCTGCGCAAAAAGTGGGGGCTCTTAGCGGCTTTATAGTGGCCTTGGTTTACACCTGGTTGGCAGGTTTTCAGATACCTGCTCAAAGAACCATGTACATGGTGGGGGTTGTTGCTGTCGCCATGTGGACGGGGCGTATCACGCGCTCTTTTGATATTTGGTGGTGGGCGTTATTGGTGGTCTTGTTGTTGGATCCCTGGGCAGCTTATACGCCGGGATTTTGGTTATCGTTCGGTGCAGTTGCTGCCATTCTGTTTGCGATGCCCGGTGAGGATGGTTTATCTGAGTGCGGTTATTCCAAGAGGCAGAAGTGGTGGCAGTCCTTCAAAGAAGCGAGTCGAGTTCAAGCCGTTGTCACGATTGCTTTATTACCTTTGACACTTTTTTGGTTTTCTCAAGTGTCAGTGGTTTCTCCACTCGCGAATGCATTTGCAATTCCCTTGATCAGTTTTATCGTTACGCCATTTGCAATGTTAGGTGCTGTATTGCCTCAACCGATCAATGAGTGGTGTCTATGGGTGGCGCACACCTGTATGGAGGGTGTGGCATGGTTTTTAAAGCCGATGTCGGCTTGGTTTTGGTCGGTAGCCCACCTTAAGCAACCTGATCTTTGGGTCATGGTGATCTCAATGGCTGGCATTGTGGTGGCAATTCGTCCGGGAGCATTATTAAAAACCTACAAAAGTCGTTTATTCGGCCTTTTGTGCTGCACGCCCTTATTACTTGCTCCAAGTTCACAACTCAAGCATGGGGAGTTCAGGGTCACCGTTTTGGATATTGGGCAGGGCACGGCTGTTTTAGTTGAAACAGCCAAACATCGCATGCTCTATGACACGGGCCCTAAAACCTCTGCAGAGTCAGATGCTGGGGAAAGAAATGTTCTCCCATTTTTAAGAGGTCAGGGGATCTCTTACATTGATCGATTAGCGATCAGTCACAAAGATACGGATCATGTGGGCGGCGGTTTAAGCCTGTTGAAGGAGATTCGCTTTGGGGATTTGTTGGGAACCTTGCCCGAGTGGCATTTTTTACTGAAGAAAGCCCAAACTTTAAACATGCCCGCTTTGCCTTGCCAAGCTGGTCAAGAGTGGTGGTGGGATGGGGTTTTATTCAAGGTATGGCATCCCGCCTCGGACATGACGTTTGCGAGCGTGCACCATTCTGGGAAGCCTAATGCACTAAGTTGTGTCATTGAGCTTAGAAATCATGCCTATTCGTTTTGGCTAACAGGGGATGTGGAGAAGGGTGGGGAGTTGCTGATAGCCAATGAATACATAGCGCCCAAGGAAGTGGCATCTATATTGCTTATACCGCACCATGGTAGTGCTACTTCTTCAACCTCGATTTTTTTGGACGCAATCGCCCCTCGTTGGGCTGTTGTTCAAGCGGGCTATCGCAATCGTTATCGCCACCCCAATCGTCAGGTTGTTCAGCGATATGTGGATAGAGACATCCCTATTCTTGAAACTGTCAAAACTGGCGCTCAAGTTTGGGAGTTCAGAGGCGATGGTCATCAGCAAACGTATTGGCGAGAGTTGCATAGAAGGTCATGGCACCAATAACAATTTAGTGCAGTGTGGGAGTTTTGTATGACAACAAAAGAAAGATCTTCGCCTTTTGATGAAATGCTCTTGGATGTTTTATCAAGGGATTTTAAAAATGCCCAACAGACCAGGCCCCACTATCAACAATTTGCCCATTGGCTTTCGCAACAAGGTGAATCCTATCTAAACGCTCGACGTGAAGAAGCCGACTTGATGTTTCGTCGTGTTGGGATTACGTTTGCTGTTTATGGCGAAAGTGGCGGGACGGAGAGAACGATTCCATTTGATTTGGTGCCGAGGATTTTTCCGGCTTCGGAGTGGAGCCGTTTAGAGCAAGGTTTAAAACAACGTGTAACGGCGCTAAATATGTTTTTACACGATGTTTATCACGCACAACACATTCTGAAGGCTGGCGTTATACCGAGAGAGCAAGTTATTAATAACGCGCAGTTCAGACCTGAGATGGTGGGTGTTGATGTGCCGATGAATATTTATGCTCATATTGCTGGTATCGATATTGTGAGGGCAACTCATGGCGAAAATATTGGAGAGTTTTTTGTATTAGAAGATAACTTGCGTGTCCCATCCGGCGTTTCTTACATGTTAGAAAATCGCAAAATGATGATGCGCTTGTTTCCGGAGTTATTTGCTCAGTATCGTGTTGCTCCGGTGGCTCACTATCCAGACTTGCTGCTCGATACATTAAGACAAACATCGCCCAGTCAGCGAAGCAATCCCACTGTTGTAGTTCTAACGCCTGGCATGTACAACTCCGCCTATTTTGAACATGCATTCTTGGCTCAGCAAATGGGTGTTGAATTGGTAGAAGGTAAAGATCTTTTTGTGGAAAAAGATATCTTGTACATGCGCACGACTCAAGGCGCTAAGCGAGTCGATGTTATTTACCGTCGCGTTGACGATGACTTTTTGGACCCTGAATTTTTTAGGTCGGATTCTTCATTGGGCGCATACGGTCTGTTACGTGCTTATAGAGCCGGTAATGTCGTGATTTGTAATGCGATTGGTACTGGGGTGGCCGATGACAAATCTATCTATCCTTACGTGCCAGACATGATTCGTTTTTATTTGGATGAAGAGCCTCTTATTGCCAATGTCCCAACCTATATGTGCCGAAAGCCCGATGAGTTGCAATACGTTTTAGACAATATGGCGAATTTGGTGGTGAAAGAAGTTCATGGTGCAGGTGGCTATGGCATGTTGGTGGGTCCAGCATCTACCAAAGCAGAAGTGGCTGTCTTCAAAGAGAAGGTCAAGGCAAATCCAGAGGGTTATATCGCTCAACCAACTCTAGCGCTATCAACTTGTCCTACTTATGTGGCGTCGGGCATCGCTCCCAGACACATTGATTTGAGACCTTTCGTGCTTTCTGGAAAAGAGGTCAGGATGGCGCCGGGTGGTTTAACCCGAGTGGCTCTCAAAGAAGGTTCTCTGGTTGTTAACTCTTCCCAAGGTGGCGGAACAAAAGACACCTGGATTTTAGAGCACTAAGCGCGGATAAAAATAAGGAGAACAACATGTTATCTAGAACAGCCGATCATCTTTACTGGATGTCACGTTATACCGAGCGTGCTGAAAATACCGCGCGCATGCTAGACGTTAACTATCAAATGTCTTTGCTGCCACAATCAGCTCAGGTTGCTGAGCAAGCTTGGCGAGCCTTATTGGAAATATCTGAATTGACACAAGCATTCGATGCCAACCATGTCTTAATGTCTCCACAAGATGTGATTCAGTTCATGGTGAGTGATATGAATAACCCGTCCTCCATTATGAGATGCCTTCAGGCAGCCCGAGAAAATGCAAGAGCGGTGAGAGGCTCTATGACCACAGAATTATGGGAGACCATTAACACCACTTGGTTAGAGGCTCAGAAAAAAATGCGGGATGGCACGCTAGAGTCAGCTCCTGCCGAGTTTTTTGAGTGGGTCAAGTTTCGGTCTCATCAAACTCGGGGTGTTCAACATGGCACCATGGTGCGCGATGAAGTCTATTACTTCATTCGTTTAGGTACCTTTATTGAGCGCGCTGACAATACCGCTCGTTTGTTGGATGTGAAATCGCTCACAGCAGAAAACATGCGTGATCACGGTAATGATTCAGTGGATGATTTTTACTATTGGGCAGCTATTTTGCGTTCCGTTTCTGCCTTTGAAATTTATCGCAAGGTCTATCGAGATGTCATCACGCCTGAGAGAGTGGCTGAGTTACTAATTTTGCGAGCTGATATGCCAAGATCTCTAGCAGCCTGTGTGAATGAGGTGGTGGATCTATTGGGTAAGGTCAGGAATTCTCATTCCAGCAGAACGATGACTCAAACTAGAAATTTATTGGCTGAATTACGAGATGCCAATATTCAAGAAATCCTTGAAAAAGGCTTGCATCCCTACTTAACCGAGTTTTTAGCTAAGGTGGGATTAATTGGTAGCGGGATCAGCCATGATTTCTTGGTGCCGATTGAAGAGATGGTTGCCTAAGAGCGCACTCGAAAAATTTAAAAATAGAAAACGACAGGGTGATATGACTTATTGTGTGGCAGTTCGTTTGGATGAGGGGTTGGTATTTTTATCAGATAGCAGAACCAATGCCGGTGTGGATGCGGTATCCAATTTTAGGAAGATGGTCATCTTTAATAAAGAGGGGGATCGTTTGATGGTTCTGATGTCCGCTGGCAATTTGGCGATCACTCAGGCGGTGAGGCACTACTTAAACCATCCTGAGCCAGATGCACCTAGTATTTGGAATGCGACTACGCTTTTTGAGGCTACCCAAGTTGTAGGTGATGTGGTCAGAAAGGTGAGAGATCGTGATGCCGATGAGCTTCAGAAATCTGGGATTGAATTCAATATCAACCTCATCTTTGGTGGACAGATCAAAGGACAGGCTCCATCGATCTTTCAGGTCTATGCTGCAGGAAATTTCATTGAGGCGACGGTTGAGACCCCATATTTTCAGATTGGGGAGGCGAAGTACGGTAAACCAATTTTGGATCGAGTGATTACGCCCAATACATCCTTAAAAGAGGCGGCCAAGTGCGCCTTGATTTCAATGGATTCGACATTAAAGTCAAATATCTCTGTAGGATTACCTTTGGATATGTTGATTTACCCCAATGATGACTTAACGGCCAATCACATGAAAGTGATCGATGAGCGGGACGATTATTTCAAAATGATTCATGAAACCTGGGGTAAAAGGCTGCGCCAAATTTTCTCGGAAATTGAAGATCCAGTCTGGTAGGGGCTTGGCAAGCTTTTAGTGACAAAAATGCGTAATTTTTGAACATTCTTTCCGGGTATCGCTATAATTGCGTATTACCCACTAAGCATATTCGATGACTAAATTCATCTTTGTTACTGGTGGTGTGGTTTCTTCCCTTGGGAAGGGTATCGCAGCCGCCTCCTTAGCCGCCATTCTCGAATCGCGCGGCCTAAAAGTCACCCTCTTAAAATTAGATCCTTATATCAACGTCGACCCAGGTACGATGAGCCCTCTCCAGCACGGGGAAGTGTTTGTGACCGAGGATGGCGCTGAGACGGACTTGGATTTAGGTCACTATGAACGTTTTGTTTCTGCCAAGATGCGCAAAAGCAATAACTTCACGACCGGTCAGATCTACGAATCCGTGATTCGTAAGGAGCGCCGAGGTGAGTATCTCGGTAAGACGGTTCAAGTTATTCCGCACATCACCAATGAAATCCAAAACTTCATAGAGCGTGGTGCTAAAGCTAGTCATGATGGTTTAACCGATGTAGCTATCTGTGAAATTGGTGGAACAGTCGGCGATATTGAGTCTTTACCGTTTTTAGAAGCGGCTCGTCAGATGAGTTTGCGCTTGCCGCAGGGCGATACAGCTTTCGTTCATTTAACTCTAGTCCCTTATATTGCTAGCGCTGGTGAGTTGAAAACCAAGCCAACGCAACATTCTGTCCAAAAGCTTCGCGAAATCGGCATCATGCCAACGGCATTGTTATGCCGTGCAGATCGCCCGATCCCTGAAGATGAGCGTGCCAAGATTTCTTTGTTTGCCAATATGCGTGAACAATCCGTGATTTCAGTTTGGGATGTGGACACGATTTACAAGATTCCTCAAATGCTCCAGGAACAGGGTTTGGATGAGCTGATTTGTCAGGAGTTGAGATTAAGCCCTAAAGCAGCTGATTTATCGGTTTGGAATGGTTTGGTTCATAGCTTAGAAAATCCTAAGCATGAAGTGACCATTGGTATGGTTGGTAAGTATGTTGATTTGACCGAGTCTTATAAATCATTGATTGAAGCTTTGCGTCATGCCGGTATTCACAATGAGACAAAGGTCGGCATTCGTTATATCGACTCTGAGAACTTGGAGCACGGTGATATTTCAAGCTTGCAAGGTTTGGATGCCATTTTGGTTCCGGGCGGTTTTGGTAAGCGTGGTACTGAAGGTAAGATTTCTGCTATTAAACATGCTCGTGAGAACAAGATCCCTTACTTGGGTATTTGTTTAGGTATGCAGTTGGCTGTGATTGAGTTTGCACGCCATGTAGCAGGTTTAAAAGGTGCTAACAGTACCGAGTTTGAGCCCAACGGTGAACATCCAGTTGTAGCATTGATTACGGAGTGGATGGATCGTGAAGGTCGTGTCGAGAAGCGTGATGAAGCTTCTGATCTCGGTGGGACCATGCGTTTAGGTTCGCAACGTTGCCCAATCAAGCCTAATACCTTGGCTGCTAAGATTTATGGCCCTGAAGTCAATGAGCGTCATCGTCACCGTTACGAAGTAAATAATATTTATGTACCTAAGTTAGAGTCTGCTGGTATGGTTATTTCTGCAAGAACGCCTAATGAAGAATTACCTGAAATGATGGAATTGCCAACAGCAACACATCCTTGGTTCTTCGGTGTTCAGTTCCATCCAGAATTCACCTCAACACCGCGCGATGGTCATCCATTGTTCTCAGCGTTTATTAAAGCGGCTTTAAACCATAAGGGTATTGCTTAAAGCAATGCTCTGGTTGAGTCCTACACGGAGTATCTGATGAAATTATGTGATTTTGAAATTGGTTTAGATAAGCGTTTCTTCTTAATCGCTGGTACATGCGTGATTGAGTCTGAGCAGATGGCGATGGATACAGCGGGTCAGCTAAAAGAAATTACATCGAGCTTAGGCATTCCATTTATCTATAAATCTTCGTTTGATAAAGCGAATCGTTCTTCAGGCACCTCATTCCGTGGCTTAGGTATGGAAAAGGGTTTAGAAATTTTGGCTAAAGTTAAAAAAGAGTTGGGTGTGCATATCTTGACGGATATTCACGACATCAGCGAGATCAAGCCAGTTTCTGCGGTGGTTGATGTGTTGCAAACCCCAGCTTTTTTATGCCGCCAAACAGACTTCATTCGTGCTTGCGCTCAAAGCGGTAAGCCAGTCAATATCAAGAAGGGTCAATTCTTGGCTCCTGGCGATATGAAAAACGTGATTGATAAAGCGCGTGCCGCCGCAAAAGAAGCCAACTTACCCGATGATGTTTTCATGGCGTGTGAGCGTGGTGCTTCATTCGGTTACAACAACTTGGTTTCTGATATGCGTAGCTTAGCGATCATGCGCGAAACCAACGCGCCAGTCGTATTTGATGCAACGCATTCTGTTCAATTGCCAGGTGGTCAAGGTACTAGCAGTGGTGGGCAACGTGAGATGGTGCCTGTCTTAGCTAGAGCAGCAGTCGCTGTGGGCATCAGTGGTTTGTTTATGGAGACACATCCTAACCCTGCAAAAGCCTTATCGGATGGCCCCAATGCAGTGCCATTAGGTCGCATGAAAGATTTATTAGCTACGTTGGTAGCGCTAGATAACGTTGTTAAAACAGGCAACGTATTTTTAGAAAAAGATTTTCAATAAATTAACTTTTAAATAACTATTTAAATCATTTTTAGGGAGTAGTCATGAGCGCAATCGTTGACATCATTGGTCGTGAAATATTGGATTCAAGAGGTAATCCAACTGTGGAGTGTGATGTACTACTTGAGTCGGGTGTCATGGGTCGTGCGGCTGTTCCATCAGGTGCATCTACTGGTTCACGTGAAGCTGTAGAGCTGCGCGATGGTGAGGCTGGTCGTTATTTGGGTAAGGGTGTTTTGAAGGCGGTTGAGAACATCAATACGGAGATTGCTGAAGCGGTGATGGGTTTGGATGCTAGCGAGCAAGCATTCTTGGATCGCACATTGATTGATTTGGATGGTACGGATAACAAATCTCGCTTAGGCGCTAATGCCACTTTAGCGGTTTCAATGGCGGTGGCTCGTGCTGCTGCTGAAGAAGCTGGTTTGCCTTTATACCGTTATTTTGGTGGTTCAGGTGCGATGCAGTTGCCTGTACCAATGATGAATATTGTTAACGGTGGTTCGCACGCTAATAACAGCTTGGATATTCAAGAGTTCATGGTTGTGCCAGTCAGCATGACAAGCTTCCGTGAAGCAGTCCGTTGTGGCGCTGAAATTTTCCATGCTTTGAAAAAGATTATTCACGATCAAGGCATGTCAACCTCTGTGGGTGATGAGGGTGGTTTTGCTCCAAACTTCAAGAGTAATGAAGAGTGTTTGAACACCATTCTTAAAGCAATCGAAAAAGCAGGTTACAAAGCGGGTGAAGATGTTTTATTGGCTTTGGATTGTGCTGCAAGCGAATTCTATAAAGATGGTAAGTACGACTTATCCGGTGAAGGATTGCAATTAACTTCAGCAGAGTTTGCGGACTACCTTGCTAACTTGGTTGATAAATACCCTATCGTCTCAATTGAAGACGGTATGCACGAGGGTGATTGGGAAGGTTGGGCGATCTTGACTGAGAAATTGGGCAAGAAAATCCAATTGGTGGGCGACGATCTATTTGTAACCAACACAAAGATTCTCAAAGAAGGTATTGAGAAAAATATCGCCAATTCTATTTTGATCAAGGTGAATCAGATTGGTACTTTGACAGAAACTTTTGCTGCGATCGAGATGGCTAAGCGCGCTGGCTACACAGCGGTGATTTCTCATCGTTCAGGTGAAACTGAAGACAGCACCATTGCAGATATCGCAGTGGGTACAAATGCAGGTCAGATTAAAACTGGTTCTTTGTCACGTTCTGATCGTATCGCTAAGTACAACCAATTGATTCGTATTGAAGAAGATTTGGGCGATGTTGCTAGCTACCCAGGTCGTGCAGCTTTCTATAACTTGCGCAAGTAAGTTCTAGAACTTAACGTAGAGATATAAGAGAGCCCTATGCGTATCGTTGTTTACGGCATGTTGGCTCTCTTAGTTATTATTCAGTACCCATTGTGGCTGGGTAAGGGTGGTTGGCTCAGAGTGTATGAGTTAGATCGTCAGGTGTCCAAACAAATGGATAAGAACGAGGCCCTAGCGGCTCGTAATGCCAAGCTATCTGGCGAAGTTAAAGATTTAAAAGACGGCACCAAGGCTATCGAAGAGCGTGCCCGTGCCGAGTATGGCATGAGCAAAGAGGGCGAGATCTTTGTGCAAGTCGTGCCTGGAAAAAGACTCCCAAGTGACCCTGCTAAGGATGAGGCTAGGAAATAATAGCCAGTAACGCCTGTTAGTGCTTTGATTGAGGCGGTTGTTTCACTGCATCCACAATGGTCGGGCTTGCAAATATCTGTTTGCAGTCAACCGCATCAAAAATATAGACCTGGCCACAAAAATCACAGTTTGTCTCAACTTCATCTTTCTCAAGAAGGATACTATTGACTTCCTCTTCACCTAGCATCTTCAACATATCGGCAACTTTAAGGCGTGAACAGCGACATCCAAACTGGATAGGGCGCGGATCAAAACTTCTTACTCCATGGTGAGCTGACTCATCAAGATAGAGACGATTCATTAATACTTTAGGCTCTAGATTAAGGAGTTCGTTAGGAGTGACCGTATCCGATAACATTTGGAGTCTTGTCCAACCCTCTGCGGCTAATGCATCGTCCATATTTAACTGCCCACCCATATTAGGTAGTCTTTGCAACAACAAGCCACCACAAGACTCTTCATCGCTCGCTAACCACAAGCGAGTTTCTAACTGCTCAGAATCTCTCATATACAAGGTAATCGCTTCAGCAACGCTCTGAACCGGTTTGCCATCATCGCTGAGCGCGACGATCCCTTGGTAAGGGGTTTGACCCGGCTGGCGATCGGCTGGATCCAGCGTAATGACCAAGCGACCCATGCCATCGGGGTTAATTAAGTCTGATAAATTGGCATCATCAGCAAGACTTGATAAATCAATATCATCATTGAGTTTGGCAGTAGCACGAATCACTAAATGTTCATTGCATTCCAAAACCAATAAACGAACAGCGCCATTACCTTGCGCCTGAATGATCATGCTGCCGTTAAATTTAAGGGTGCCACACAGCAATACTCCGGCCGCAACAAGGTCGCCAAGAAGCTTTTTGACAGCAGGTGGATAGTCTTTACGTGCCAAAACAGCTTGCCAAGAGTCTCGAATATTCACGATTTCACCGCGAACAGGTGCGCCGTCAAAAACAAAGACTTGGAGTGAATCTAGGGAGTATTTATCAGTCATAACGTATATTGTAGAAACTTTATGGAATAAACACTTGTTTTCGACTAAACATCCTTTCTTAACCGCTATTTCTTTGGCCCTAGGCTCCGCTATTGCCTTGGGTTTGGCTCGTTTCTCCTATGGGCTCTTATTGCCTGTCATGCGAGAGGATTTGGGTTGGTCTTACCTTGTGGCCGGTTCCATGAACACCGCCAATGCCCTCGGTTACTTTATTGGCGCTTTGAGCTCTCCGGCCATGATGAGACGGATGTCTGTTCACCAATTCTTCATTGCTGCTTCGATCGTTACGGGCATCTTTTTGTTCTTATCTGGTTGTACAGAGCAAACTATTTGGTTATTAAGCTACCGAGTATTAGCCGGTGTTGCCAGTGCTTGGATCTTTGTAGCCGGTGGTGTATTGGTTTCTCAACTGGGAAGTATTCATGCCAATCGGTCAGGGTTTTTACTGGGTATTTTTTATGCTGGTCCAGGCATAGGTATTGTTCTCTCAAGTTTAGTTTTGCCATTTTTCAATGATCTTGGTTTCAGGATCAATTGGAATCATTCTTGGCAGTTATCTTGGTATGCCCTTGGAACGCTTTGTATTCTGTTCACAGTAATATTGATTCGCCCTGTTGTCTCGATTCCTGCAATACCGCCTAAGCCAGTAGGCCATTCGGCAACCCCCTTAAAAACCTACATTCCAGTGCTTGCAGGGTATTTCATGTTTGGCGTTGGGTATATTGGCTATATGACGTTCGTGGTGGCTTTGCTAAAACAATTAGGTTTCTCTGCCACGACCTTGCATACCTTTTATGCCATGGTGGGTTTGGCGGTGATGGCTTCATCCCGTTTATGGGCTCAAATGCTGGATCGCTTTAAGGGCGGTCAATCGTTGGCTATTCTGAATACCTTGCTGGGCATTGCAAGTTTGATTCCGGCGATAATTGCGATTTATGACCTGCCATTAAGCCCACTTATTTTGGCCAGTATTTTTATATCAGGCATTTTATTTGGCGGCGTATTTCTTTCAGCGGTGGCCTCGACTACAGCCTTTGTTAAACATAACATGCCAGCATCGGACTGGGTAGGTGGTATCACCGCATTCACCAGTATCTTTGCTGCTGGTCAAATCATAGGCCCTTCAATTGCTGGTTGGATTTCAGATGGGCAGGGCGGTTTAGCTGGAGGCTTGTTGTTCTCGGGGCTTGCCTTGTTGCTCGGTGGCTTCATTGCCACCAGGCAAAAGCCCCTGCCAACAAAGTAGATATTTATAATTATTATAAATAGTGTCTATAATGTATTATTAAATCTAGACACGGCTGCCTCATGGGTGACATATAACAGAAAGCTAGACTTTCGACCTGTTTGGTGGCCATTTTTTTATGCCAAATTACGCAATACTCATAGATGGTGGTTTTGTCAAAAGACAGATTAGCGGCTCAACTGGCCCCATGACATCTGCATCAATAAGAGATTTGATTCATTCATTCAGTAAGCTTGAAGCTCTGCAATTTATGAAGTTACATAGGGTTTATTATTATGACTCTGTGCCTCTCGACACTTCCCATCAAAAACCCTTAGGTGGTGAATTGATTGAGTTTGGAAACTCACCAATAGCATTGCAGGCAAGAAAATTATTTGAGGAATTACATCTCATTCCCTTTGTGGCTTTGAGGTTGGGAGAGCTTTCTTTTAATGGTTGGAAAATTAAAAATAAAAAAATTTTAAATAAAGATCTTCTGACTGTTGAAATTTCCAATGATGACTTGAAGCCAAACATCACACAAAAAGGTGTTGATATGCGAATTGGTATGGACATGGCTGCTTTAACCCTAAAGAAGCAGGTGGATGCAATCATCCTAGTGTCTGCTGATAGTGATTTCGTTCCGGCTATGAAGTTTGTTAGAAGAGAGGGCGCTCAAGTTTTTATTGCACCTTTAGGTAGAAAGGTAAAAGCTTCAATGATTGAACATTCTGATATGGTTTTAAGTATTAATCTCGAGCAATGAGATAATGGCATCTATGACAGTTAGAACACGATTTGCACCAAGCCCAACGGGCTTTATTCACTTGGGTAACTTACGTAGTGCCCTCTATCCATGGGCTTTTGCTCGCAAGATGAAGGGTGACTTCATTCTTCGTATTGAAGATACCGATCAAGAGCGTTCCAGCCAAGAGGCTGTGGACGTGATCATTGAGGGTATGCGTTGGTTGGGTCTTGATATTGATGAAGGCCCCATCTATCAAATGCAACGCATGGATCGCTATCGCGAAGTGATTGCCCAAATGCTCAAAAATGGATTGGCGTATTACTGCTACATGAGCGAAGAAGAGCTCAATGCATTACGCGATGCTCAAATGGCCAATAAAGAAAAGCCACGTTATAACGGGTTTTGGCGTCCTGAGACTGGCAAAAATTTACCGGCGCCACCAGAAGGTATCAAGCCAGTCATTCGTTTTAAAAATCCAATTGGTGGCAGTGTCATTTGGCAGGATGCAGTTAAAGGTCAAATCGAAATCAGTAATGATGAATTAGATGATTTGGTTATTGCTCGTCCTGATGGCACACCAACATACAACTTCTGCGTGGTGGTGGATGACTTGGATATGAAGATCACTCACGTCATTCGTGGTGACGACCATGTCAATAACACCCCGCGTCAAATTAACATTCTTAAAGCTTTAGGTGGTGTTTCACCGATCTACGCTCATTTACCAACAGTCTTAAATGATCAAGGTGAAAAAATGAGTAAGCGTAATGGCGCCATGAGTGTGCGTGATTATGAGCGCGAAGGCTATATGCCTGAGGCGGTACTGAATTACTTGGCGCGCTTGGGTTGGTCACACGGTGACGCAGAAATTTTTACAAAAGAACAGTTTGTAGAATGGTTTGATTTAGACCATTTGGGTAAGTCTCCAGCGCAGCACAATCCGGAAAAACTACTTTGGTTAAATCACCACTACTTGCAGCACGGCGACGCTGCTGAGATTGCTAAAAGAGCCTTACCTTTTGCCCATAATCTTGGAATTAAGACAGAGCAGGGGCCTGACTTTGTTGGTGTGGTGAATATCCTCAAGGATCGCGCTAATACCTTGATTGAAATTGCTGAAGGTGCCCGTTTGTTCTACATGGATGCTCCTGAGTTCAGTGCAGCTGATCTTGAGGCCAATGTGCCTGTTGCGACTCATGCACCGCTTGCTGACTTCATTACAGCTCTACAAGCATCCGATGGCAGTAAAGCAGCGGTTGGTGCTGCTTTTAAAGAGGTTTTAGCCAAACATGGCATGAAAATGCCTGCTTTAGCCATGCCGGTGCGTTATGCCATGTTCGCCACAACCCAGACGCCAGCCATTGATGCGGTTATTTCATTGATTGGTAAAGAAGAAACGATTCAACGCTTGCAAAGAAGTATCAAAATAAGCTAGAATTACGGTCTTGATTGCTTGAGCTTACTTATTTAAGATCATCTAATTAAGGGGCTATAGCTCAGCTGGGAGAGCGCTTGCATGGCATGCAAGAGGTCAGCGGTTCGATCCCGCTTAGCTCCACCAGTAGCTTAAGTAGTTGTTTTAGCAGTAAAAGTAGCAAATTGTAGTACCGTAAGTCCAGGGTCCCCATCGTCTAGAGGCCTAGGACACCACCCTTTCACGGTGGGTACCGGGGTTCGAATCCCCGTGGGGACGCCAAGTTTTTTGGAGCGGTAGTTCAGTTGGTTAGAATACCGGCCTGTCACGCCGGGGGTCGCGGGTTCGAGTCCCGTCCGCTCCGCCAACTAAAAAGCCCTTGTCTAATGACAAGGGCTTTTTTTATTCCCAAATTTTTTCAAGCCGCCTTTTTGGACTTCTCTTTTGAAGTTTTTAGACTTCGACTTTGCTCTTCCAAGATTTCTTTTGCAATGATTTTTAACTCGCCATCAACAAATCTTTTAAGAGCTTCTCTCATGAGAGGTTGGTAGCCCATGCCATATTTATGACCCAGTAATTTAAATGAGTTGATCAAGTCTTTGCTTAATCGAATAGAAATCATTTGAAGTCCAAGGTCATCATCCATCTCTGCTGTTACTTGTTCATCCGCTACTGCGTATTTCTCATCACGTCCTAGCTTGCCTGACTCCCAAGCATCGTCACTACTTTCAATGCGTTGAATTTTTTCCGTATTATTTTTCACATGAATCCTTTGTCTTTTTTAATCTATTTAAAAGGCTTTTTTGTTGTATATATTTTTTTCTTCTGTGTTTGGTTCAATAGCTGTTTTAAGGTAGTAAAACTCCTCTTTCTTTATGAATATCACCTTCAGTAATCTGCCTTGGTGAGTTTCGGAAATAAACCATACCGTTGGAGGATCAGAGTGGTGCTCCTCTCTTAAGTCCCTTAGAACACTTCCTTTTCTATTTAGAAAACACTCCTCAATTTCTACTCTTCGTACATCGTGCTTTATTTTCAGCTTCTCCCTAATTTTGGGGCTGATGATCAGGTTTTGCATTATTCGGCTTCCGTAGTTAATCATAATTTGTATATACAAAAAAATCAATTTTTAAATAAAAATACAATTAATACCATTTATAAACATGATTTCATTGATTTTTATAGTTTAATTAATTGATAATTTGTATATACAAATATTATCAGAATTGGTGCGGCGAATTAAAAATAGCAGCTGAATACGATGAGAATCGTTGATGAGAAGAGACCAAAAAAAATGGGGTTTAAGCCCCATTTTTTTGGTTAACCTTAGATTCTTTAGACAAGCATCTCTAAGATTTTTTGTTTAGTGAAATAACTTACTGAGGTGTGCTTCCTTTGCTAGGGCCTCTCGCTGGTCCTCTTGAGAAGTGACCAGGTTTTTGCGTATTGGTCTTCCTGTGGGTCTTTTTAGGCGCTGCAGCGGTGCTGCCAGCCGGTTTATCCTGACCACTACGCTTACCTTGATTGACGCCTCTAGGGGCTGCAGCATTGTGCCTAGCTTGACCGTGTCTTTGGGGTGCTTGCTGGCTACGCAACTGGATGGGTTGAGCAACTGCATTAGGATCAGGCTCAAAACCAGCAATCACTTGTCTTGGTAAGGTTTGTTTGATCAAGCGTTCAATGTCTTTCAACATATCATGCTCATCCACGCAAACTAAAGAAACTGCAACACCGTTTGAGCCAGCGCGACCAGTTCGACCAATACGGTGAACATAATCTTCTGGAACATTGGGTAAATCATAGTTAATCACATGAGGCAATTGATCAATATCGATGCCTCGAGCGGCAATATCAGTAGCGACTAGGGTGATAATTTTCCCAGCTTTAAAGTCTGCCAATGCTTTAGTTCTGGCAGTTTGACTCTTATTGCCGTGGATAGCCATGGCAGTAATGCCATCTTTTTCCAGTTGAAGAACTAATTTGTTAGCACCGTGTTTGGTGCGAGTAAATACCAGCACTTGCTTCCAGTTATTTGTCTTAATTAAATGCGCTAGAAGAGGATGTTTATTGCCGCGATCCACAGGGTGCATCAATTGTGTGATGGCCTCATTGGTGCTGTTGCTACGCGCCACTTCAATTAAGGCAGGCGAATTCAATAAATCATTCGCGAGTGCTTTAATTTCTGCGGAGAAAGTTGCAGAGAATAATAAGTTCTGACGTTGCTTAGGAAGGGCTGCCAAGATTTTTTTAATATCTCGTAAGAAGCCCATGTCGAGCATGCGATCTGCTTCGTCTAAAACTAAAATTTCGACGTGTTGAAGTGAGATAGCGCCTTGTCCCATCAAGTCCAATAGGCGACCAGGCGTTGCCACCAAAATATCTAACCCACTCTGAATAGCTTTGATTTGTGGGTTGGCGCCAACGCCGCCAAAAATAACGGCCGATTTCAGTTGTGTGTATTTGCCATAGGTTTGAACTGAGGCATGCACTTGAGCAGCTAGCTCACGTGTTGGAGTCAAGATCAACCCGCGTACTTGACGACGTCGACTAGCTTGATTAACGGGTGAGCTTAATAGGCGTTGTAAAACGGGTAATGTAAACCCAGCTGTCTTGCCTGTGCCGGTTTGTGCCGCAGCTAATAGATCGCCACCATTCAGAATGGCAGGGATCGATTGAGCTTGAATAGGGGTCGGTGTTGTGTAACCGTGTTCGTTAATTGCTTGTAGGATGTGTTCGGATAAACCAAGTTCTTTGAATTGCATAGATACCAATAGATTATTGGCCTGTGCTCAGCAAAAAATAATTTTGGAAGGCCAATGGATGAACTGCTAAGAAGAAATGTAGAGCGCAGTTAGAAATGTTTCAGTCTCTATTTTAGTTCATCAAGGGGTGATTCGTCCGATTTATATGCCTTTTAAGAGGTGTGAATCAGTTAAAATCATTCAATCGAGAGATATATCGCTTGTTATGAGCCTAAATGGCTCTCGCAACAAACCACTACCCCAGCAGTTGCTGGTAAGACTGCTAAAAATACATGATCACCTTAAATAATGTTTCTCTGCGCCGCGGCGCCAAACTGCTGCTTGATAAAGCGAATGTCACTCTCAATCCCGGAGAAAAAGTTGGTTTAGTTGGCCGTAACGGTGCTGGCAAATCAACGCTCTTTGCCTTGCTCAATGGTACCTTGCATGAAGATGGGGGTGATTTTTCAATCCCTAAAGTTTGGCGTATGGCTCAGGTAGCGCAAAACATGCCAGAGACGGAAGAGAGTGCTACTGATTTTGTTCTAACTGGTGATACGCGCTTGGTGGAGCTTAGAGCTCAATTAGCCGCAGCAGAATTGTCTGAAGATGGCATGGCCATGGCGCATGCGCACGTCGACTTGGCTGATGCAGGTGAGCACGATGCTGTACCAAGAGCGCAAGCACTGATTCTAGGCCTTGGTTTTAAAGTCAGTGAGCTTGATCAGCCGGTTAATAGTTTTTCAGGTGGTTGGCGGATGCGTTTGCAGTTGGCTCGCGCCTTGATGTGCCCCTCTGATTTGTTATTGCTTGACGAGCCTACCAACCACTTGGACTTGGATGCTTTGGTATGGTTAGAGGCGTGGTTAAAGCGTTATGCCGGCACCATGATTGTTATCAGTCACGACAGAGAATTTCTGGATGCGGTTACCAATGTCACCTTGCACATTGAACATGCCAAGCTCAATCGTTACGGCGGCAATTACAGCTCTTTCGAGTTGATGAGAGCCCAGCAATTAGAGCTACAGCAAGCATCATTCTCTAAGCAGCAAGAGAAAATTGCTCACTTACAGAAATTTATTACGCGCTTTAAGGCCAAAGCAAGTAAGGCGAAGCAAGCGCAAAGTCGAGTTAAAGCACTGGAGCGGATGGAAAAAATTGCCCCTGTTTTGGCAGATGCGGAATTCACATTTGAATTCAAAGAACCACAAAACCTCCCTAATCCGATGCTGGCTATCAGTGACGCTAGCTTTGGTTATGTGGTGGATGGTGTTGAAAAATCAATTATTCGTGGCGTTGATAAATCTGTTTTGGCGGGTCAGCGTATCGGTATTTTGGGCGCGAACGGTCAGGGTAAGTCAACTCTAGTTAAAACCATTGCGAGAACCATGCCTCAGCTTGCTGGAACGGTGACGGAGGGTAAGGGCCTCAATATTGGTTATTTTGCTCAGCAAGAGCTGGATGTTTTGCGTCCCGAAGACAATCCACTCGAGCACATGATTCGTTTGGCTAAAGATCTCGGGCCTAATAGTGGTGAGTCAGGCCGTGAGCAAGATCTTCGAAATTTCTTGGGCACTTTTAACTTTGCGGGTGACATGGTCAAGCAGGCTGTCGGAACCATGAGCGGTGGCGAAAAAGCTCGTTTGGTATTGGCCATGATTGTTTGGCAGCGCCCTAATTTGTTGCTACTCGATGAGCCAACCAATCACTTGGACTTGGCGACTCGTGAAGCCTTATCCATGGCTTTGAATGAGTTTGAAGGTACGGTCATGTTGGTTAGTCATGATCGAGCTTTATTACGTGCTGTGTGCGATGAGTTCTGGTTAGTTGGGCGTGGCGAGATTAAGCCATTTGATGGAGACTTGGATGATTACCAGCGCTATTTACTGGATGAGTCACGCCGTTTGCGTGAGGAGGCGAAGTTATCCAATGAGTCGACTGGTTTGACAGTCGCCACGACTCAAGATCAACCCCATCAATCTGTAGCTGAACAACCGGTAGCTAAAACAAGCGAGCAACGTAAGTTGGACTCTGCAAAGCGACAAGAAATCAATGCGCTTACAAAACCAATTAAAAAATCAATTGAAAAAGCAGAAAAACAAATGGCTGCTCTTAACATTGAAAAAGAGCAATTAGAAGCGCGCTTGATGTCCCCCATCACACCTCCTGAAATGGCAGAGGCTGGTAAAAGCTTAAAGCAAGTCAATGATCAATTGGCCCAAATTGAAGAGCAGTGGCTAGGTTGGGCTGCAGAAGTTGAAGCGATTGAAAATTCAGCTTAATTTGAAATAATTGTCATCTTTCTTGAAGGTCAGGCGTTAAAGAAAAATGGAACCTTCGTTTATGATGTCTAAATAGAAGCCACTATCAGATTCATGATTAAAAGAGGTATGGAAGGAAAAACATAATGAACCAAACCAAAAAAACTGGAACAAACACCACCATGAATATTAATTTACAAAAATTAACTTTGATTGCCACACTCACAATCGGTTTAGTGGGTTGCGCAAGTACTCCAGTAGGGCCGAGCTTAACGGTCATGCCAGCGCCGGGCATTGCTTTTAGTGTTTTCCAAGCGGACGACCAAGAGTGTCGTACATTTGCCCAAAACTCTTTAAATACGACGGCTGATGATTTGGCTGCTAAAAATACAGCTAAGACTGCGATTGTTGGCGCTGCTATTGGTGCTGTTGCTGGTGCAATGGCTGATGGCGGAAGTGCCAGAAATGTGGGTACAGGCGCTGCGGTTGGTTTATTAGGTGGTGCTGCAATGGGTGCTTCCGGTGGTAATGAAGCAGGTAAAGAAGTTCAGCGTCGTTACGACATCTCTTACCAGCAATGTATGTATTCAAAAGGCCATCAAGTCCCTGGATACTCTATTCAAAAGCGTGCTCCAGAATCAACGGCACCAGCCAAGTAATAGTTAACACGTTGCATTAAAAAAGCCTCTCTATTTAGAGAGGCTTTTTTATGTTTGTTAAAATTCAGTTCTAAATTTAACTAATATTTGAAAATTCACATGAATAAAACTTTATTACCTCTACTGGCATTAGCTTCTTTACTGGGTGGTTGTGCCTCTATCACTCAAGGAACAAACCAAGTTATTTCTTTTTCAATTGATCCTCAAGAAGCTAAATGTGCAGTTGTTAATAAAGAGAATGGAACTCTTGGCACTGTTAGTGGTAAAGCAAATCTGCTTCAAGTTTCAAAGGGTTCAGGTGATTTAATCGCAAACTGCACGGCTGAGGGCTATGAGCAAAAAACAACTCGAATTGTATCTAGTACTCAAACTGCCGGCGTATTGGGGGTTGCTATTGATTTAGGTATTACAGATATGTTGACTGGTGCGATGTGGAAATATCCTGATCATGTCTCTATTGTTTTGGATAAAACACCAGCCAAATCTAAAAAGTAATTAGGTTAATTTTTTAAAAGCCCACTTTAAAGGTGAGCTTTTTTATTTGTTAAAGATTTATTAAGTCACTACTGGAGGATGCTCTCTTTCAAATTTCTTTGCTGTGGATCTAAATAACACTATCAGTAAAGCCGCTGCTAACGCCAAGCTTAAGCTATTCGCAAACCAAAATCCTTGAGCACCTTGGAAAATTTCAGGGACATTCCCTGTTACATTAAAGCCAAGTAGATAGCCACCCCCTAAGCCGACTCCCCAAAGAGAAATGGCGTAAATCCACATTGGTAAAAATGCAACGCGGTAACCCCGCAAAATAAATGCAGAAGTGACTTGTAGGGCATCAAATATTTGATAGAAGGCAATGAATAAGAACAACGTTATGGCTGCTTCTTGCACTTCTGCTGATGGTGAGTAAAGCTCTAAAAGAGGGTATCTAAAAATCCAAACTAACAACCCCACTAAAACACACAAGCTGGTATTAAAAATCAGGGAAGACCAACCAATCTCTTGTGCAAGTTTTGGCCGATCCGCACCGATGGATTGAGCTACGAGTGTTGAGGTAGCAATCGACAGCGAGAGCGGTAGCATGTAAAGCACAGTTCCGAGGTTAGCCACAATCTGATGACCTGCTAATGGCGCATTGCCCAGCCTTGCGATAAATAAAGCCATGAAGGCGAAGGAGGTTACTTCGATCAAATAACTAAAGCCAATTGGTAAGCCCAACTTTAAGATCGTGCCGATTTTATGGAGGTCCGGCCAACTCCATTGTTTGTAAACCTGGAATTGTTGATAAAAGCGATCGTTGTAAACGATGCAAGCAGCTGCAATAAACCAAGTCCAATTGATAATCACTGTTGCAAGAGCGCACCCAGGCCCCCCCATTTCTCCCACACCCAAGCCACCATAAATCAACCAAGCATTTAGTGGGATCTTTAGACCTAAACCTGCTATTTGTAGCCAAGTGATGACTGCAGGCCTTGATACTGCGTTGTGGAATGCCACTAGCACACGCATGGCCATGCTGGCAGGCAGGCCCCAAGCTAATATCTGGAGGTATAAGACGGCTTTAGCTTCTACTGCGGGTGTTGCTTGTGCAATCGATAAGAAGACTTGAGGGTTGAGCAGAATCAACATTCCTACCGCTGTCAAAACAATCGATAGCCACCAACCTTGTCTGACTTCTTCGCCGATCTCATTAAAACGTTTAGCTCCAAATAGTTGGCCGGCAATAGGGGCTAGGGCTGATACAACACCGGTCAATCCCACATAAATACTAATGAAGATTGATCCTGAAATCGCCAGTGCGGCTAAATCTTCTGTGGAGTACCGAGCCACCATCGCTGTATCCATCACCCCAAAAGCAATCACAGCTAACTGCCCAATAAGAAGTGGCCCTGCTAAAGCGACTAATCTTGGGATATCTCGTTTGAGTTTATGGAGCATTGGTTATGACTCGATACAAACGTAATCTCTCTGAGCGATCGCTGACTCGACCATCTTGCCAAATTAGCTCGATCTTCTGATTATTTTCTTGGGCTTCTTTCCGTGCTTGACCAGGTTTATTGCTAATCCATAGAGAGCAATTGGGATCATCTTTTAACGTGAGATCTGTGAAGTAAATAAAGGAGGCTAGCTGGCTATCACCCAAATGAGTGGTGTTGATACAGTTTTTATAGTTGGGTACAACTTTTACCAATCTCACTGCAACGTCTCGATAGGTTTTGGCATAGTTGATAGTGGGCAACCACAAGGTCATTAGTAGAACCCAGGTGAGTGTAGTGCCAGCAGCAGAAATAACTACTGCTCTCCAAATGGCTTTTGGTGCGCGTGAGGTTCTCCAGCGAACAATGCTGAACCATAAAACCGTGACAATAATGGCTGCTAAGAGACTAACCCAATTAAGTTCATGAATAAACCCGGGTACTTTTTTGGCAACGTTTCTAGCGAGGCCTGATGGCCAGTTAGTGCTCATCGCCACCCACATCACCCAAATAAATATACCTAGAGCTGTGAAGGTGAGCAGTGCCAGCCAATCAATAAAGCTAATAAAGGACCGTTTAATAATTGGTAAGCTAAAACATGCCCAAATGACCAATGGCGGTATGATCAAAATCAAAGATTGCTCACTGAGGATTGATTGGTTCATCAAGTAAATGAGAATCGCTATGATGAGACCCAAAGGGAGAGCCATGTGCGGGTTACGTATGCCACCTAAAGGATAGTTAGCCCCTTTTCTCCAAGACCAAATACTCCAAAGTGCCAAAGGCCATACTGGCCAAGCATAGAGGGTCAAGTTTCTAGCTAAGAACCCTAAGGATTTGGATGAAGGGGTTAATTCAATTAATCCGTTTGCCCACCAAGCCTGCCACGCAGCTATTTTTAATTCAGGTGATAAGTCAGACAGCCACCAAAGTGTTGGCCACAAAAGAATACCAAAGAGACTCAGTGCCCAAGTAACGGCGAGCCACTTCACATGGGGTTTGACTTCGCAAAGAGCCAAAGAGATCAATAGGCCTGCAAATACAAAAACAAATAGCCACAGTGTTCCAGATAGGGCAATAACAGCTAAGCCGATGCCTGACCAAAAGCCACCTTGAATAGGTTTATCTAGTCCTCGAACAAGTCCATACAGAAGAGTAGAGATGCCCAAGAGATGAGCTAAAGCTGGCGTGGTTTCATGAGCCCGACTGGCTAGACCAATACACGCTAAAAAAATCATCAGTGCGCTATCCGCCAGCGTGCCGCCGTAGTCTCGAGCATGAGGTTGCCCACCTAATGCAAAAGCAGTGGGTTGAACTTCAGGTCGTCGACCTAGTAAGTAGCAGGCATGCCAAAGAGCTGCGCAACTCAAGAAAAAGCAAAGAGCCGAGTAAATGCCCGCTGAGTTATGCCCGCCTAATAGGGGAGAGAAAACTTTAATGAGAATCCCACCGGCCCAGTAAGGTAAGGGCCCGGCTACTATTTCAGAGCGACCTTCCAGGTGAGGTAATAACCAGTCTTGCCAGCCACCGTGAGCCAAAGTCCACATGACACCAAACCCAGTGGCGTCATCGCCTTTCCATGGGTCGCGACCGAAGATGCCTACCAAGCCATAAATAGCAGTAATCAATACCAAAACAAAGCGTGGCATAGAAGAGGTTGCGGCGGCAGTTAATTTAATCGGTCTCATCGAACTCTAATTATCGGTCTTTTATTAGGTTGTTAGATATGAAAAAAGGCAGCTAAAGCTGCCTTTTGGTCGTTCAAGAATAGTTTCTTGAGCTAGGGAAAACTTAAGCAGCTGTTTTGCCTGTTGCTTTTGAACCAAACTTTTGACGGAATTTCTCAACACGACCTGCTGTGTCCATAATCTTTTGAGTACCTGTGTAGAACGGGTGTGACTCAGAAGATGTTTCAATCTTAGCCAATGGATACTCTTTACCATCTTCCCACTTGATTGTTTCTTTAGTGTTGATTGTTGAGCGAGTCTTAAAGCTGAAGTTGTTTGATACGTCTACGAAAACAACTTCTTTGTAATCTGGGTGAATGCCTGGTTTCATTAAAAGTCCTTTAGCCTGGTAGCCGCCATTCTCGCTGTGAGAGTGGTACTTGCCTGAATTAAAAAAAGAATTGTAGCAAAAAATACTAGATATGGGCTTGATTTGGGTAAAACAGGCTAGAAAACACCGTTCTAGCTCTGTTTTTGACCTAAATTAGCCGCCGCGACGCATCAAATCGAAGAATTCAGCATTATTTTTCGTTGATTTAAGCTTATCTACAATGAAGTTCATCGCTTCAATATCGTCCATATCGGAGATAAGTTTGCGTAGAACCCAGATCTTCTGAAGAATTTCAGGCTTGATAAGAAGTTCTTCACGGCGAGTACCTGACTTGTTCAAGTTGATCGCTGGGTAAACGCGACGTTCTGCCAAGCGACGCTCTAAGTGAACTTCCATGTTGCCAGTACCTTTGAACTCCTCATAGATCAAGTCATCCATTCGGCTACCTGTCTCAATCAATGCTGTAGCGATGATAGTGAGAGAGCCGCCTTCTTCAATATTTCTAGCAGCACCAAAGAAACGCTTCGGTCTTTGTAGAGCATTGGCATCTACACCGCCTGATAGAACCTTGCCTGATGAAGGTACAACCGTGTTGTAAGCACGAGCAAGACGGGTAATAGAGTCAAGAAGAATGATCACGTCACGCTTCATCTCCACCAAACGCTTGGCTTTTTCAATAACCATCTCGGCGACTTGCACGTGACGAACCGCTGGTTCATCAAATGTAGAGGCAACCACTTCACCTCTGACTGAACGTTGCATTTCTGTCACCTCTTCAGGGCGCTCATCGACGAGTAATACGATCAAGATGGCATCTGGGTGATTGGCTGAGATAGCATGAGCAATATGCTGCATCATTACAGTCTTACCTGATTTTGGTGAGGCAACTAAAAGACCACGTTGACCAAAACCAATTGGCGAAATCATATCGATGATTCTGCCCGTTAGATTTTCTTCAGCCTTGATATCACGTTCTAAAAGCATCGGACGATCAGGGTGCAAAGGTGTTAAGTTTTCAAACATGATGCGGTTTTTCAACGCTTCAGGCGCTAAACCGTTGATCTTGTCGACTTTAACTAAAGCAAAGTAACGCTCACCTTCTTTAGGAGTTCTCACTTCACCTTCAATCGCATCACCTGTATGCAGGTTAAAGCGACGAATTTGAGCTGGTGAGATATAGATGTCATCCGTAGAGGCCATATAAGAAGCTTCTGGGGATCTTAAGAAGCCAAAGCCATCCGGCAAAACTTCTAGAACACCGTCACCGAAGATGGTTTCACCACCTTTAGCGCGTTTCTTAAGAATGGCAAACATCAACTCTTGCTTGCGCATACGTTGGGTGTTTTCGATCTCGAGGCTTGCAGCCATTTCGAGTAGTGCTGATACGTGTAGTGCTTTAAGTTCGGTGAGATGCATGTGTGGGGGTAGGCTTAGGCCTTAAAGAAAAAACAAGAAGTTTGAAATGATTAACTAGAACAGGACGTTTAGTTATGTTGGGAGAATTCTACACCCTAAATTAAAAAAGGGGAAATATCTGAGGTTAAGGAAATAATCAAAAGGCTCAACCAGTGAGCCTTTTGATCTTTACGATTTAGATATGGCTATCTAAGAATGCTGTCAATTGAGACTTTGAAAGGGCGCCAACTTTTTGTGCAGCAACTGTGCCATTTTTAAAGAGGATCAATGTTGGAATGCCGCGAATGCCAAACTGTGCAGGAACTCCTTGATTTTCATCAACATTCATCTTTGCGATTTGAACTTTGTCACCATAGTCTTTAGCAACTTCTTCAAGAATAGGACCAATCATTTTGCAAGGACCGCACCATTCAGCCCAAAAGTCTAAAAGGACTGGCTTGTCAGATTTCAAAACATCTTGGTCAAAAGATGCATCAGTTACATATTTAATCGCGTCGCTCATAAAAGTCCTTTGGTGATATGTCTTAATATTTTTAGTTATGATTATTTTGGATAATTAATCAGTTACAAGCAATATATTATCAACAAGCGCCTACTTGTGCATACTCTTGGATCAATGTCTTCTCTCAAACACCACTTTTTAAGCCCTAATAACCGGTCTATTGAAGACTTGGCGGAGCTTATCTGGAAAATTACCATCGATGAAAAGGTTAGTCCGATTGTGGTTTTGAGTACATCCGGACCTGCTTATGGGCTAAGAACTGCGCTTGAGAAATGCCGACCACAGGGCTTAGCCCCAGATTTGGTTTTCTTGCCAAGAGTACTAGGTCTAACTCAGTGGTTAAAAGAAACCCCTGGGCTGCTGGATCAAGAGCCCGTCAAAACTGATTTAGCTCGCTGGATGGATGTCTATCAAACACTTTCCTCTCGGCCGCAACTCCGAGCCCTCTTAACGGATGCAAGTGAAGCGTCTAAATGGGCACTCTCAAAAAATTTAATCCAGGCTTGTGATCTGATTTCAGAGGCGAGCTTGGGTATTGACGGTGTGGATCCTGAAAAAGCGCTCACTGAAGCGATCAATATGGTTTATCAAGGGGCATCTCGGGTTGCTGTGGATGTTGAAACCAAGATTCTTCTGACATTTTGGGAGAACTTAGCAACGGTTCGGGATCCTGTGGCTCGTCAACGACAAGCTTTAGGCTGGAGAGCGGATTTTGCTAAGAAAAGCGCTCAGGCACCGCTTATCTTTATAGAGACCGCCAAAGGTTCACCGGGCTTTGAGCGAGCATTTGAGAGCTTTATGTCTGCTTATGCTACGCAGAGCTCTGTTCATCATTGCATCATCGATTACCAAAAGGTTGGTTTGTGGCCAGAATGTATGGAGGAGGGAGCGCAAGAGCTTGCTCCACTCAATCAGACGCAGTTCTTATTAAGCTTAGAGTCAAGCAATCGACAAGTCATTAAATCTCCCTCTTTTGAAGATACCGCATGGTCCGGGGCTCATGCAATTCAAGAGTATTTAAAAGTCGGTCGATCTCACATAGCGCTGATTGCGCAAGATCGTTTGGTTGCAAGAAGAATCAGAGCACTTTTAGCTAGATTAGGCTCTGGGGTTTCGATCCATGATGAAACAGGGTGGAAATTATCAACAACGAGAGCGGCTTCTGCACTCATGTCATGGGTGGATGTCATTAGACAGCCAACCCTTGGACCGACATCACTTATTTTTTTAGAGTTTTTAAAAAACCCCTACATTGATTGGTCTCAATGGCAACTTCAGGATGAAGATATTCCTCGTTTGATCCAAGGTATAGAGCAACGATTGATTCAATCAGGTGTTCAAGGCGGTTGGTCAGGAATGCAGTTGGCACTTGAACGTCAAAGTGATGGGTTTAGCTTTGATGCTGCCATAGCTTTATTGCATAAGTTGCGGAGCATGTCTCAAAAATGGCAGTCTAAGCCTCAGGCTTGTTATTTATGGCTTGAGCACTTACTCGCCGACATGGATGCTTTGGCAATGAGCTCTTTGTTGAATGCAGATGTAGCCGGTCAGCAACTGCTGGTTGCATTGGAGCCCATGCGCGCGGTCGAGGGCGAAGGACTTCGTTTGAATGAGTGGTTATCGCTTCTGGCTTCGATGATTGAAGATGCCAGTTATATCGAAGTCTCTCCTAGGGGGCATGCAAGCGTGACGATTTTGCCCCTAAGTGCCACGAGATTGAGGCATTTTGATGCATGGGTGATGGTGGGTTGTGATGACAGCCAATTGCCTTCGCTTTCTGAAAGCCCGATGTTTTTATCCGCGGCACTTAAAAAAATAATTGGATGTAAAACAATCGAAGCTGAGTTCTCACAGCAAGCGATGGACTTGTCACAAGTTATGACAACTCATGATGCTTGGACAATGATTTGGCAATCAAAGGGTGCTGCAGGTGAGCCAAGACAACCATCTCCGTGGTTACAGAGGCTTTATATGAGGTCGCCTGAATTACTTCACCAAAATAGCAGAATAGAGCCGGTTCATTTTGAAGAGAAAGTGGTGCGGGCGCCAATGCCCTCATTGGCTTCTGATTATGAAAGACCTCAGCGGATTAGTCCAAGCGCATACAAAGCGCTAAGAGAGTGCCCGTATCGCTACTACGCAACCAGAATATTAGGGCTTCGAGAACAAGCTCAATTGGATTCAGAGGTGGATCTTAGTTTGGTGGGGCAGACGCTGCACGCGGCGCTTAAAAGTTTTTATCAAGGCTTAAAAACAAAGCCATTTCAAGGTGATTTAGTGACCAAGAAAAAGCATCTTGAAGAACTTCTTAAAAGCATTTCATTGAAACACTTTCAACCTTTGCTCGATGCAGATGGTCGATGGCTAGCGGCTTGGGTTCAGTGGGAGCTTCAAATTCCTCAATGGATTGAATGGCAGTTAAAGCGCGAAGCCGATGGATGGCAATTTTTTGACGGTGAAGTTTCCGTTGAGTTTGATTTGGAAACACAATTTGGACCGCTTCAGGTATTTGGTCAAGTTGATCGCATAGATCGCCATCCCGAGCAAGGGGTCGCTGTTATTGATTACAAATACTCCTCTGAGGCTTCTATTAAAAAGAAGCAAAAGAATCTTGAAGATGACCCTCAATTGGTTATTTATGCCAAGGCTTTGGATGGGCAACCCTTCATCAATAGGGATACAGTCCATCAGGCATCTTGGGTTTCGATTAAAGAGTCTGACATTGAATTGTCTGTTGATGATATTGAGAGTCATATGGTGGCATTGCCGGCGCAAATCATTTCTGATATTGAAAAAGTTTGGGGTGGTGAGGTTCTAAAAGCCACTGGCCCAGACAGCGTTTGTCAGTACTGCCAAGTTCGGGGCTTATGTAGAAAAGGGATGTGGTCATGAGCCAAGAATTGATCCATGCCTCCTGTCATCCAGGCCAATCGGTTGTGGTGAAAGCGTGTGCTGGTAGCGGTAAAACTTGGTTATTGGTTTCCAGAATGGTTCGCTTACTCTTGTCTGGAAGTGAGCCGCATGAGATTTTGGCAATCACCTTCACCAGAAAAGCAGCGCAAGAAATGCGCGGCCGTTTGGATGAGGTTTTATTGCATTTTGCCAAATGTGAAGAAAATATTTTGTTAGACGAGTTAATGCAAAGAGGTTTAACTCAGGAAGAAGCACAAGAGGCAATTCCAGTCGCTAGAGGATTATTTGAGAAAGTTTTATCAAGCCCCCGCGGTTTAACAATTGACACATTTCACGGATGGTTTGCTCGCTTATTAGGATCTGCGCCAGTTGGCAGCGGTGTGCCTCAGGGCTTAAAGCTTCGCGATGATTTGAAGCGCTTGCAAGATGACTGCCTGGAGGATTGGTGGACTACGTTGCCTCAGCCAGATAAAAGGCATTTAAGAGAGGCATACGAGTTGTTAATTCGTGAATTAGGTGCACATCATGCCAATGAATTATTGGTTGGGCGCAAAGGTTTTTTAAGTGCTAAATCCGAATGGTTTAGATACATCGATGGTGCTAAGCAAGCTCAGCGTGATGTTCTCAGTGCGATTTCAGATTTATCGAATTTGCTAGATAAAGAAAGCCCGCTAAAAACGGCTATGGACACGCCTGAATCAGTGCAAAGCTTAGAAAAAATAGCTAGCCTACTTGAGAGCGGTACCGCCACCGATCAAAAACATGCGCGATTGTTAAATGAGGCATTGGTTGTTCGGACTCAATCTGCCACTATCAATTTACTGGCTGAGATTTTAAGGCCTGCCTTTTTAACGGCTGAGTTGGAATTGCTTAAAAAGCTTCCTGCTTCTGCCGAGTTGCAAAAGGTCTTAAAAAAACAGGCGAATGGTGAAAATTTAATAACTCAATTCAATGAGTCACGTTTGGCTTGGGCAGAAGTTTTGTTAGGGCACTTTCAATGGCAAGCCGATCATCGGGCCCATCGTATTCACCAGGCATGGGTACTTGTTGGTGCAGACATTCTGAGGCATTACCAAACCAAAAAGGAAGCTCTTCGAGCGCAAGATTTCTCGGACTTAGAGTCTTATACCGCTCAGTTGATGCTGTCGACCGATACAGCTGCTTACCTGCAGGCGAGATTAGATGCTAAATACAAACATTTATTAATTGATGAGTTTCAGGATACGAATCCTATTCAGTGGCAAATTCTGCTCTCATGGTTGAACGCTTATGATCAGGATGACTCAAAACCCTCTGTTTTTTTGGTGGGTGATCCCAAGCAGTCGATTTATCGATTTAGGCGCGCCGATGTTCGCTTATTTGAAGAAGCTCAAAAGTATTTAGTTAATCATTTTGGCGCAAAGGTTTTTTTACATAACGAAACGCGACGCAACAGTCCTGCGGTTCTTCATGCTGTGAATCAAACTTTTAGTTTGGCAGAGTTACCAAAGGCTTACCCATTCGAGTCCCAAACCAGGAGCCCTTCGGTGAAAAACGAATGGGGGGAGGGTGAGGCCTATCGACTGCCTTTAATTCCTTATCCGGAAATTAAAAAATCAAGCTCAAGAAATGCTCTTGATGATGCCTACATCGATTTTAGTTCTGAGGCTAGGCAAATTCAGAGTTACCAAGAAGCGCTTGAAGTGGGGCGGTTAATTGTAAGTATCCAGCAGAAAAAACAAGTTCCATGGAACGAGTTTCTTGTTTTATTGAGGTCTCGTACCCCTCTAGCTTCAATAGAAAAAGCATTTAGAGAGTTGGGTATTCCTTGTGATAGCCCTAGGCAAGGCGGTCTTTTAAAGACTTTAGAGGCTGAAGATTTAATTGCCTTGCTCTCGGTCTTGGTGATGCCAACAGATGACTTATCGTTGGCTCAAGTTTTAAAGTCACCTATCTATGGCTTAAGTGATACAGATCTGATGCAGCTTGTTCAAGAGCGACGTCAAAATAATATGGACTCTCTCTGGCAGTTATTGCAATCGGAGAATTCACCTCATCATTCGATAGAGCGCCAAATGGCTGGCTGGATGGAGAAATCCAAGCATCTGCCAGTTCATGATCTTTTAGACCATATTTACGATGCTGCTCAGATCAGGCGTTGTTATGTCGAGTCTGCACCTCGATTGCAGCGAGAACAAGTCCTATCGAATCTGGATGCGTTTTTGGGGCTTGCCTTGGATTTGGATGGCGGTCGATATCCAAGCTTGACTCGTTTTATTGGTGAACTGAAAAAGATTAAGCGAGGGGCAGAAGAGGAAAGCCCTGATGAGGGTGAGTCATTGTTGGAGGAGGATCGTGAAGATGATGTGGATTCAAACTCTAAACAAGTCCGCATTCTTACGATTCATGCTGCAAAAGGTCTTGAAGCCAGATTTGTTTTCTTAATGAATGCCAACAGTGCCAGAAGTAATCAAGATCATGTGGGCGTTTTGATGAGCTGGTTGCCTGATCAGCCGGCGCCTAGCCACATGTCGCCTTTTTTCTCTGGCAAGCCTCGTGATTTAGCGCGCCAACATTTAAGAGATCAAGAGGATGCCATTGCTGAAATTGAAAATTGGAACCTTCTTTATGTGGCGCTCACGAGGGCTAAAGAGTCGGTCTATATCAGCGGGGTTGCAGCCAAAGCTAATCAAGTTATCAGTGAGTCGAGTTGGTATGGCCGTTTATCACGCGCGGGGATTCCTGAGTTAGAAGCATCTTCTTCTCAGGCAGCGATCCAGGTGCCCGATCAAAAAAATGATCAGGCATTCAAAGATTTTGTAGTGAGTTGGCACGGACAAGCAAGATCACCTCTATTTGCTGAGGATGTTGTTTTAAGCCAGGATCAGCAAATGATTGATCTAGGTGTGGCTTTTCACTTGGTGATGGAGCATGTCACCCGGTTATCGTTAACGCATGTAGATCAGTTACCAAGCGCTGAGGCCTTAATGTCTTGGCTTAATTTGCCAAAACCCCTGGCTGTTGAAGCGCGAGCTTGTGCTTTAACCATCTTGCAATCGCCCGCCACTGAGCCGTTCTTTTTTGATTCTCGTATTTTGAAGCGTTGGTCGGAGTTAGATATTGCTGACTCCGAAGGTCGTTTGCTCAGAATAGATGGTTTGGTTGAGTATCCAAACGAGCTCTTGATTCTTGACTATAAGTTAACTATTCCAGAGTCAGATACGGATCTTTTTAAAAAATATCAAAAACAATTGTCTATTTATAAAGCTGCGGTAAGGACTTTGAGATCTGATAAACCTATAAAAAGCTACTTGATCAGTGCTAAAGGCGAGGTTTTGGAGTTAATCGAGTGAATTTTAGCCTTATCGGACAATTAATTTTGCCTAAAATAATGCTCAAAAACAGAGGGGGGAGGTGGACGAGCCCGACCCCCGGCACTGGCAGTACTTGGCTTTGGCTGCTTCGTTCCCGACCTGACCAGATTACCAAGCCACCATGCGAGGAGGCCCGTCCAATGACATTCTACCGCCATCTACTTGTAGAATGACAATATGACAGCTTTAGCCTTAGCCCGAAAGTGGCGCCCGAGAGATTTTTCAACCCTAGTTGGCCAAGAACACGTGGTCAAAGCCTTGACGCATGCATTGGATCAACAACGCTTGCACCATGCCTGGCTCTTTACTGGAACGAGAGGGGTTGGTAAAACAACGATCTCCCGAATCTTGGCAAAAGCACTCAATTGCACAGGTGCTGATGGTCAAGGTCAAATGACATCTCAACCTTGCGGGAAATGTCCTGCTTGCACTGAAATTGATGCGGGTCGTTACGTTGACTATATTGAAATGGATGCCGCCAGTAACCGAGGTGTTGATGATATGGCTCAGCTTTTGGAGAAAGCGATGTACGCTCCAAGTAGTGCCCGTTTCAAGGTCTACATGATTGACGAGGTTCATATGTTGACGGGGCATGCATTTAACGCAATGCTCAAGACATTAGAAGAGCCACCACCGCATATTAAATTTATTCTGGCAACCACAGACCCTCAAAAAATTCCCGTAACGGTCTTGTCGCGCTGTTTGCAGTTCAATTTAAAACAAATGCCAGTTCCTTCTATTGTGGAACATTTGCAAAAAGTATTGGATGCTGAAACAGTGACCTATGACATGGGTGCTTTGCGTATTTTGGCGAAAGCGGCTCAAGGTTCAATGCGCGATGCTTTATCTTTAACTGATCAGGCGATTGCTTATGCAGCAGGCCCTGTCAGCGAAAGTGCTGTTCGAGCCATGTTGGGAACCTTGGATGAAGCCTATTTAATTGGTGCATTAAATGCCCTTCAGGCTAAAGATGGCGCCTCATTGGTCGCTATTGCAGACGAGATGGCCATTAAGAGTCTCTCATTTTCTTTGGCTTTGCAGGATCTGGCCTCGCTGTTGCAAAAAATAGCTTTAGCTCAAACTGTTCCGTCAGCCGTTTTAGATGATTGGCCAGAGGCTGCTGAAGTGAGACGCTTGGCTTCTTTGTTTAATAAAGAAGAAGTGCAGTTGTATTACCAAATCGCTATTACCAGTAGGCCTGACTTATCCTTAGCTCCTGATGAGCAAACGGGCTTCACGATGGCTCTTCTTAGAATGTTGGCCTTTAAACCGGGAGATGGTTCAGGGTCACCTCGATCGGCTGGCCCAGCAAAATCAGGATCACAACTTAGTGGCCCGGCAGCAGCAAAAGCTGCGACGATGGCAGCAAGACCTGCGGTAGCAGCTCCTGTCTCAGCTCCTGTACCACCTGCAGCAAGCTCTGCAGCTTCAATGCCCGCACCAACCCCTGTATCGCCGCCAGCAAGAGCTAACGTAGTGATTGATTCAAGCGACCCGGATTGGCAGTCATGGATGAAGGCTTTACCCGTGCGTGGTTTGGTTCAGCAATTGGCTTTTCAAACCGAGTTGCAAAAGTGGGAAGAAACGCCATCAGGTATCCGAGCTCAAGTTCTCGTTGGGATGCCTCAGCTAGCAAGTGTTGAAAACGTGAATCGCTTGCAAGAAGCTTTATCTAATTACCTGGGTCAAACGATCAAAATTTTGACTGAAACTGGCAAAGCCAGTCAGTCGATTGCTGCAGTCGAGGCTAAAGTTAAACAAGAGAAGCAAGAGGATGCTGAGCATTCAGTAGCTAATGATGATTTTGTTAAAACAATTCAAGCAGAATTTGGTGCTACGGTAGTACCCGGTAGCATTCGCCCCATTCAATAATTTCATTAAAGGAAATCTGTCATGATGAAAGGTAATATCGCTGGCTTAATGAAGCAAGCTCAGCAAATGCAAGAGAACATGAAGCGTGCTCAAGCTGAATTAGAGGCATTGGAAGTGGTTGGTTCAGCAGCGGCTGGTGCGGTCAAAGTTACGATGACAGGTAAGCATGCTGTAAAACGCGTTGAGATATCTGATGCCGTCATGGATGACCGTGAGACTTTAGAAGACCTCTTGGTCACTGCTTATGCTGACGCTTTCCGTCAAGCAGAAGAAACAGCTAGTCAAAAAATGTCAGGTGCGACAGCAGGTATGCCAATGCCTCCTGGATTTAAGTTGCCGTTCTAAGATTTCATTCAAGAGTTCACCCGATCAATTAAAACGAAAAAATAAAGATAACGCATGTCAGAAAACGTCCCAGTTGATTCATCTCAGGATGCGCTCCAAAGAATGGTTCAAGCATTAAGAGCACTTCCGGGAGTGGGGCCTAAGTCTGCGCAAAGAATGGCATTTCATCTTTTGCAGCATGACCGCAACGGTGCGGCAGTTTTAGGGCAGAGCTTGTTAGATGCTGTGAATCATATTCAGCACTGTACGTCTTGCAATACCTTTTCAGAGTTGGATCTGTGCAAGACCTGCTCGGATGATCGCCGTGATGCAGGTATTTTGTGTGTGGTTGAAACGCCTGCAGACCAATTGATGGTGGAGCAGACTTTAACCTATCGCGGTTTATATTTTGTCTTGATGGGACGTTTGTCGCCCTTAGATGGTTTGGGGCCTAATGAAATTCATTTGGATCGACTTATACAGCGTGTTGAGCAAAGCAAAGAGCCGGTTAGAGAGGTTGTGTTGGCGACCAATTTCACAAGTGAAGGCGAAGCCACCGCCCATTACATTGGTGAAATGATGAAAGTGCGAGGCATTAAGGTATCGCGTATTGCTCGAGGTGTTCCTGTTGGCGGTGAATTGGAATACGTGGATGCCAGCACGTTAGCAAGAGCGATGATGGATCGCCGCTCCGTTAGTTAACTGGATAGTTAGATGAATTTCTCCTGGTTAAAGCATTTTTTGATTGGCTTGGCACTCTTTTTGGCGGGTTATTTCTCTTTTGGTAGCGTAGAACTATTTAAGGAAAAACCCAAAGCAGTAGCAGCCCATCAATCTTTCGCCATACTCACTACTGCAACTCACTTATAAATGGATACCACTTCATGCACATACTAGTTGCAAACGACGACGGTTATTTGGCTCCGGGTTTACTGGCGCTGGTTAATGCGCTTCGCTCATTGGGCAAGGTCACAGTGATTGGTCCAGAGCAAAACCATAGTGGTGCTTCGAATTCATTAACCCTTTCAAGACCTCTTACGGTAAATCGTGTCAACGGTGGTGAGCGAGATGGTTTTATTTACATTAATGGCACGCCCACGGATTGCGTTCATATTGCATTAACCGGCTTGCTTGAGTCAAAGCCCGATATCGTGGTCTCAGGTATCAATCAAGGTGAAAACATGGGTGAAGATGTTCTTTACTCCGGAACTGTTGCTGCTGCGATTGAGGGTGTGATGTTTGGGATTCCAGCGATTGCTTTTTCTCAAGTGGATAAGGGTTGGGTAGGGCTCGAAGATGCTGCTTTAATCGCTAGGGATATCGTGCTTCAGCAAATCAACCATCCAGTGGATGGTGATTTAAAGCCTGGTGCCAAGCCAACTCTGCTCAATGTCAATATTCCGAACCGCTCATACAGCGAACTTCAGTCTTGGCGTGTGACGCGTTTGGGTAATCGCCATCACTCGCAAAATGTGATCATGCAAAATAACCCGCGTGGTGAACCCATTTATTGGATTGGTCCTCCGGGGATTGCTAAGGATGCAACTGAAGGAACAGACTTCCATGCGATACAAAATGGGCAGGTATCAATTACTCCTTTGCAGCTAGACTTATCTCATTTGGCAATGCGTGAGCAAATGAAGATGTCCAATTGGAATAAAGATTAAATTATCAACATCAGTCAATAGTTAGGTTTTTGGTGCATAAGAAAGATCCTGGATACGAAAAAGCGCGATTGCAGCTAGCAGAAAAAGTAGCAGCTAGCGGTGTGCGTCATTCCAAAGTGCTTGAAGCGATTGCAACGGTCCCTCGTCATGCTTTCATTGATCATGCATTGGATGCGCGAGCCTATGAAGACTCGGCCTTACCAATTGGTCATCAGCAAACCATATCCAAACCATCGGTTGTTGCCAGAATGGTTGAGCTACTCTTTAAGCCCAAAAAAGAATTAGGTAAGGTTCTGGAAATTGGCACAGGCTGCGGCTATCAAGCTGCCGTATTGAGTTTGGTGGCTAGCGAGGTTTATTCGATTGAGAGAATCCGTCCGTTACACGATCAGGCTCGAGCAAAATTACGCCCCTTCCGAATTCCCAACTTACGATTGATTTATGGGGATGGGATTCGCGGTTTACCTCAAGCAGCACCTTTTGATGGCATTATTCTTGCCGCTGCGGGCTTGGGCATTCCTGACCCATTGCTTGACCAGTTAGCTATTGGCGGTAGATTGGTAGCGCCAGTTGCAAGAAATGAAGAAGAGCAACAATTGGTAGTTGTTGAGCGGGTCAGTTCTCAGAGATATCAGAGAACTGTTTTGGAGGAGGTTTTCTTTGTCCCTCTCCAATCCGGTACTGTATAAGGTAATTATTACTATAATTACCTTATGAATTTAACTCGCATCAGCCTTTCAGCACTATTAATAGCACTCTCGGTTAGCCATTACGGTTGTGGTACACGTTTAGGTCCAGCACCCGTTGTAGATCGCACTAGTGGTTCTAGCTATGATCCAGTAGCTCCGGGCTACTATCGCATCAAACGTGGCGATACCTTATTAAGAATTGCTCTTGATCATGGCCAGTCGCATCGTGAGCTAGCAGATTGGAATAACATTTCTGATCCTAATGTGATTGAGGTGGGGCAGGTAATCCGTATTGAGTCACCTAAAGGTTCAAGATCAATGGTGAGTAAGGCTGAGGTCAAACAAGAAAAGCCTGCTGATAAAAAGACTCTTAATACAGCTCAACAAGACAAGCTGAAGCAAGAAAATCTATCTCAGGAAAAGTTAAGTCAAGAGAAGCCGAAACAAAGTTTGGCAACCGATACGGGAATTCGTTTGTCATGGCCATCTAAGGGTGAGGTGATTGAGCGTTTTGACGAGGGTAAAAATAAAGGTATTGGAATTGCTGGTAAATCTGGTGATTCTGTTCAATCAGCTGCAGATGGCAAAGTGGTTTACGCCGGCAACAGCTTAAGAGGTTATGGTAATTTGGTTATTGTTAAGCATGACAATACTTATTTAACAGCTTACGCTCATAACAAAACCCTATTAGTGAAAGAGGGTGATGTTGTGAAGAAGGCCCAAAAAATTGCAGAAATGGGCAATACCGATTCAGATCGAGTGAAGCTGCATTTTGAGCTTCGTAAGAATGGCAAACCAGTTGATCCAAGTGCTTATCTCCCCTAATCAATGAAGCCGCTAGATTCAGATAAGCATTCTTCCAATGATATTTCTGATCTGAGTGAGTTTGATGATCAGGGGATGACCCCTGAGGAAATCAAAGAAGTTTTAGCTGCTGAGTTAAGTGCTGATCTAGTTCAGCGTTACCTGCAGCAAATTTCAAGTAAACCGCTGTTAACACCCGCTGAAGAATTAGAAGCAGCCACAAAAGCTAAGGCGGGTGATTTTCTGGCACGTCAAGCCATGATTGAGCATAACTTGCGCTTGGTGGTTAGCATCGCTAAAACGTATATGAACCGTGGCTTGCCTTTTCCTGATTTAATTGAAGAGGGTAATTTAGGGCTCATGCATGCTCTGGATAAGTTTGAGCCTGAACGAGGGTTTAGGTTTTCAACCTATGCTACTTGGTGGATACGACAAAGTGTTGAAAAAGCATTGATGAGCCAAGTGAGAACTGTGCGCTTGCCCGTTCATGTGATTCGAGAGATCAATCAAGTATTAAGAGCTAGGCGTTACTTGGAGCAAGCTTTAGCCTCCGAGGCACGTAGCCCACATATTGAAGATATTGCCAGCTTAACCGGTAAGTCAATTGAAGATGTGGTGGATGCGCTGGCAATGGCAGAGCACACGACCTCCCTTGATGCTCCAACGAACTTAGACCCTGGATCAAGCTTGTTAGATTTTATTTCTGATGAGCGCACGGCCGGTCCCGATCAAGGTGTGGAGCGTTCACAATTAGATGAGATGGTCTACAGTTGGTTAAAAGGTCTCAAGGACGATCAGCGTGTGGTTGTGATTCGACGTTTTGGTTTAGATAACCAAGAGCCAGCTACCCTCGAAGAAGTGGCTAAAGAAATTAATCTATCTAAAGAGCGTGTTCGCCAAATACAGCAAGAAGCTTTAATCAAACTAAAGAAATATTTACATAGCCATGGTTTAGATAAAGACGCTATTCTCGATAAGTAAATCAACGTTTAAGTAAACTTATAAATTAAATCACCGAAAGAAATTTATGGCAGGCGTACTAGTTTTTGATATTGAAACCATCCCCGATGCAGCCGGCATTCGTCGCTTAGAAGGTATTCCTGATTCGGTCAGTGATTTGGATGTGGTTACTCAAGCATTAGCGGATCGCAAAGAAAAAACAGGCACAGAGTTTATGCCGCTTCACTTGCAAAAAGTTGTGGCGATCTCCTGCGTGATTAGAAGAACAACCAAAGAGGGTTTACCTCAATTTAAAGTAGGTAGTTTGGGGGATGCCCATAGTTCGGAGAAAGAAATTGTTCAGGCATTTTTTGATTTAATTGAAAAATACACGCCTCAATTGGTTTCGTGGAATGGTAGTGGTTTTGATCTGCCGGTTCTTCATTACCGTGCGCTGTTAAATGGTGTTACCTCATCGAGGTACTGGGAGATGGGTGAGAGCGGTGATAGCGATAGCCGTGACTTCAAATGGAATAACTACATCAGTCGTTACCACATGCGCCATATTGATCTGATGGATTTGTTAGCGAAATTCTCAGGTCGTGCCAACGCACCATTGGATGCCTTGGCCAAAATGTGTGGCTTCCCAGGAAAGATGGGGATGGATGGTGGCCAAGTTTGGCAAGGTTTCTTGGACGGCAAGATTAAAGAAATTCGAGATTATTGCGAAACGGATGTTGTGAATACCTATCTCTTGTATTGCCGTTTCCAACGCATGCGTGGCGGGGTTACGCCAGAAGAGTACGAGGATGAAATTAAATTCGTCAAAGCCGAGTTGCTTAAAGAATCCAAAACACCATCCGGTGCTTTTTGGCAGCAGTATCTTGAGCTTTTTGCATCTGACCCTAAAGATACCCTGTGACCAGAGTCTTTGTTGAATCGCTTAATTTAGAGGCTCAAGGGGTTGCAAGACCTCTTGATGAAAATGGACGACCTGGTAAGGTGGTTTTTATTAGCGATGCGTTGCCTGGTGAAGATGTCGAGTATGAAACCACCAAGGTGAAAAGTAAGTTTGAAATGGCTCGTCTATTAAAAATTTATAAAGCTTCACCAAGTCGAATCACGCCAAAGTGCCCGTCTTTTGGAGTTTGTGGTGGGTGCTCCATGCAACACTTAGAAACCCGTGCTCAGTTGGCGATGAAGCAACGCGTGCTAGAAGATAACTTAAGGTATTTGGGAAGAACAAAAGCTGGTGTGCTATTGAGACCGATTGCAGGTCCCTCCTGGGAGTATCGCTACCGCGGGCGACTTTCTATTTTTAAAATTCCGAAGGGACGAGTTTTGGTGGGTTTCCATCAAAAGAAAGCTAGCCGGATTACCGATATGGTGTCGTGTGACATCTTGCCGAAACAGCTTTCTGATCTTTTACCTCGTTGGCGCGAGTTAATTGAATCGCTCTCTCAACCCGAGAATTTCCCTCAAATCGAATTTGCCCTGGGAGAGGGTGCCAATTCTGAAGAGCCCATTGCGGCATTTGTTTTAAGGCACATGGCTCCGTTAGGTAAAAAAGACCAAGAGCTGATTAAAGATTTTGCAAAGACCCATGGGATTCACTTGTGGTTGCAACCGGGTGATCTGGATTCAGCACAGCCTTTTTATCCTGAGCAAAGTCAGCTTTGTTATCGCTTGCCTGAGTTTGATATTGAGATGCCTTTCAAGCCAACAGACTTCACTCAAGTGAATCACCAGGTTAATCGAGTCTTGGTTAGCAGGGCGATTCGTTTGCTGGCTCCTGAGCCCCATGAAAGAGTCTTGGATCTATTTTGTGGGATCGGTAACTTTACCTTGCCCTTGGCGCGAGTATCTAAGGAAGTATTTGGTATTGAGGGTAGTGAGGGTTTAACTCAAAGAGCTTTAGAGAATGCTCGGCACAATGAGCTATCTGATCGAGTGACATTTGCTTGCGCCAATCTATTTGAAGTCACTCCAGAAATTATTCGGTCATGGGGTTGCGCCGCCAAATGGTTAATTGATCCGCCAAGAGACGGGGCAATGGCCTTGGCAACAGCCTTAAGTGATTTGGCAAAATCAAGCGACCCTGAGGATCATGCCTATTTACCAAAGCGGATTGTTTACGTTTCTTGCAATCCAGCAACTCTTGCAAGAGATGTCGGTATTTTGGTGGGGCAGGCAGGTTATCAGCTCAAATCAGCAGGGGTGATTAACATGTTTCCTCATACATCTCATGTAGAGTCGATAGCCGTCTTCGAGCGTTGATAGTTGTCAAGCAGTGAAGAAGTGAAGAGTAAAGTGCCAATAAAAAACGGCTTAGAAGACTAAGCCGTTTTTCTTTGATCGCTGATGATCGAGTTACTCTCTATCACCACCAAAAATACCCAAAATAGCTAGTAAGTTGCTAAACACGTTGTAAACGCTTAGATAAATACTTAGGGTAGCAATGACATAGTTTGTCTCACCACCATTGATCACGCGTTGCACGTCAACCAAGATAAATGCTGAGAAAATCGCTATCGCTGCAACGCTGATTGTTAACATCAACGCAGGCATCTGCAACCAAATATTGGCTACTGAAGCAACAATCAATAAGATCACGCCAGCAAACAACCATTTACCAAGACCGACAGATAGGTCTTTTTTAACGGTACCAGCTAAAGTGGCCATACCGGCAAAAATGATCGCTGTGCCGCCAAAGGCAGTCATGATCAGGTTAGCGCCATTGCTAAATCCAAGGATTGAGCCAATAAGACGAGATAACATCAAGCCCATGAAGAAAGTGAAGCCCAAAAGCAATGCAACGCCTAAGCCGCTATCTTTGTTTTTTTGGATGGCCCAGAAAAAACCAAAAGCGATAGCCATAAAGGCAATCAATCCAATGAATGGATTGCCAGCAAATAGTGAAAAACCTGTTGCAACACCAATCCAAGCACCTAAAATCGTAGGAACCATAGTTAATGCCAATAGGGCATAGGTGTTACGTAACACCCGGTTACGGACTTGAACGCTCGTTGTAGCGCCGCCGTGCCCAAAACCATAAGTGTTGAAATCGCTCATTTGAACTCCTTTATGTATTAAACATGTGTCGCCCATTGCTGGACTTGAGTCTTAAGTATAGCCATTTCATAGAAAATTCAAGGGGTTTTCAGATTGTTGATACCTAAATAGGGGTGTTTCTAACCTCTAAGAGCTGGCTCAATTTGAGATTTTGGCGACTTTTCCTTAAAAATCAATGCTTCTAGGCGGCTAAGCTAGGGTTTATGCCCAGTAAAACCTGTATAATTTCCCCTTTTAATCTATCAATTATTGGAGTCTATTCATGGCGATTGAGCGCACACTTTCTATTATCAAACCTGACGCAGTAGCAAAAAACGTTATTGGTCAAATTTACGCACGTTTTGAAGCTGCTGGCTTGAAAGTGGTTGCTGCCAAGATGGCTCATCTTTCACGTCAAGAAGCTGAGCAGTTTTACGGTGTTCATAAAGAGCGTCCTTTCTTTAAAGATCTAGTTGATTTCATGATTTCTGGTCCTGTGATGATTCAAGCTTTGCAAGGTGAAGGCGCGATTGCTAAGAACCGTGACTTGATGGGTGCTACAGATCCTAAGAAGGCTGATAAAGGTACGATTCGTGCTGACTTCGCTGACAGCATTGATGCAAACGCTGTTCACGGTTCAGACGCTCCTGAAACTGCTGCTGTGGAAATTGCATTCTTCTTCCCAGGCATGCAAGTTTTTGCACGTTAATTTTTAATTTGTCACATTGATTGATTCACGCACCAACCTGCTAAATTTTGATCCTGAGGGGCTTAGTGAGTATATTGCTAGCCTCCAGGAGAAGCCTTTTCGCGCCAAACAGTTGTTGCGTTGGATCCATCAGCGAGGTGAGGCCGATATCACTCAGATGAGTGATTTGGCTAAGACCTTTAGAGCAACACTTCTTGAAAAAGCTGAAATCACAGCTTTACCGATTATCAGTGATCAGCACGCAGCCGATGGCACCCGTAAGTGGTTATTGGATGTTGGGGCTGGTGACGCGGTTGAAATGGTTTACATCCCAGAGGACGATCGAGGCACTTTGTGCATCTCTTCTCAAGCAGGATGTGCTGTTAATTGTCGATTCTGTTCTACCGGCAAACAAGGCTTCTCCAGAAATCTCAGCTTGGGTGAAATTATTGGCCAGTTGTGGATGGCTGAGCACACGCTTCGTAGAGAGCCTCATGCAATTCGTCGTATTGATAGTTATGACGGTACACCGATTGTGGAGCACGAAGGTCGTGTGATTTCCAACGTGGTCCTCATGGGCATGGGTGAACCCTTATTGAACTATGAGCCAGTGGTTGGTGCAATGCGATTGATGTTGGATGACCATGCTTATGGTTTATCGCGTCGCCGAGTGACTTTATCAACTTCGGGTGTTGTGCCTATGATGGATCGCTTAGCTAATGATTTACCAGTAGCCTTAGCCGTTTCTCTTCACGCGCCAAACGATGCGTTACGAGATGAGTTGGTACCTATTAATAAAAAATACCCGTTAAAAGAATTGATGGCAGCTTGCATGCGCTATCTACCTTTTGCGCCGCGAGATTTTTTAACATTTGAATACTGCATGTTGGATGGTGTGAATGACACAGATCAACATGCGAAAGAATTGGTTGAGTTGCTCAAGAGAATTCCTTGCAAGCTCAACCTCATTCCTTTTAACCCATTTCCAGAATCAGGCTTGAAACGTTCTTCAACAGCGAGAGTGCAGGATTTTGCTAAGCGTTTAATGGATTCTGGAATTATCACTACCGTTCGTAAAACACGTGGCGATGATATTGCTGCTGCATGTGGTCAGTTAGCTGGTGACGTGCAAGATCGAACAAATGTACGTGAGCGCATGCAGGTTGTTAAGTTTGATCGTGGAGTCTTGGACTCGTGAGTAACTCTGTGAATTCAGCATCGAAGCGCCGCGTATCTCGGCAAGCTGTTGTGCAGTGGCGCGATCAAGTTATCACAGTGGGTGGTGATGCGCCGGTACGTGTTCAGTCCATGACGAATACCGACACAGCTGATGCTATTGGTACTGCCATTCAAATTAAAGAACTTGCTCGAGCAGGGTCTGAAATTGTTCGAATCACTGTCGATACGCCAGCTGCTGCAGCTGCTGTTCCCGCGATTCGTGAGCAGTTAGATAAATTAAATGTTCATGTGCCACTAGTTGGTGATTTTCACTATAACGGCCATACCTTATTAACCGACTATCCTGATTGCGCTCAAGCGCTCTCTAAGTACCGAATTAATCCTGGCAATGTGGGGCAGGGTGCTAAGCGAGATACGCAATTTTCACAAATGATTGAGTTAGCTTGTCGTTATGACAAGCCGATTCGTATTGGTGTGAACTGGGGCAGTTTGGATCAAGACTTATTGGCTAAGTTACTGGACGACAATGCGGCGAAGTCTGAACCATTGGATTTGCGTCAAGTTATGTCTGAAGCATTGATTCAGTCGGCGTTGCAGTCAGCTGCTAGAGCCGAAGAGATTGGTTTATCTGGAGACAAAATTATTTTGTCATGCAAGGTCAGTGCGGTTCAAGATTTGATTGCGGTTTATCGCGATTTGGCGATGCGCTGTGATTACCCTTTGCATCTAGGTCTGACAGAAGCGGGTATGGGAAGTAAAGGCATTGTCGCCTCAACTGCGGCTTTAGCCATTTTGTTACAAGAAGGTATTGGCGATACGATTCGAGTTTCATTAACGCCTGAGCCGGGAGCTCCTCGTGAAAATGAAGTGATCGTCGCTCAAGAGATTTTGCAAACTATGGGCTTGCGTCATTTCACACCAATGGTCATTGCGTGCCCTGGATGTGGTCGCACAACCAGCACATACTTCCAAGAGTTAGCCTCAAATATCCAAAGTTATTTGCGTCACCAAATGCCGATCTGGAAAAAAGATTACCCTGGTGTTGAGGCCATGAATGTGGCTGTGATGGGTTGTATTGTGAATGGGCCTGGTGAAAGCAAGCATGCCAACATTGGTATCTCTTTGCCCGGTACTGGTGAGTCACCAGCTGCTCCTGTTTTTGTGGATGGCGTCAAAGTTAAAACTCTTCGGGGTGACAACATTGCACAAGAGTTCCAAATTATTGTCGATGAGTATGTCAAAAATACTTATCAAACTAAACGTTAAGCGACATCCATTTATGAGTTCTAGTAATCAAAACAATCAGGGTAACCAGGATAAGCTAGCCAAGATCACTGGTGTTAGAGGCATGAATGATCTATTGCCGGCTGAGGCTCCTTTGTGGTCGCATCTAGAGCAGTCCATTCAGAGCTTGGTGAGATCATATGGCTACCAACAAATTAGAACGCCGATTGTTGAGCAAACTGCATTGTTCAAGCGTGGTATCGGTGAGGTGACCGATATCGTTGAAAAGGAAATGTACTCCTTTGAAGATAGTTTGAATGGAGAGCAATTAACGCTGCGCCCTGAGGGGACTGCTGCTGCTGTTAGGGCCGTTATTGAGCACAACTTGTTATACGAAGGACCTAAGCGCCTTTGGTATACCGGACCGATGTTTAGGCATGAGCGTCCTCAGCGTGGTCGTTACCGTCAATTTCATCAGTTAGGTATTGAGGCTCTTGGTTTTGCGGGTCCGGATATTGATGCTGAAATTATTTTAATGTGCCAGAGGCTTTGGGATGATCTTGGTTTATTTGGCGTTCGTTTGGAGTTGAATTCTTTAGGTCAAGCGAATGAACGTGCTGCTCACAGAGAAGCTCTGATTGAGCACTTTAAAAAGCATGAGTCAGAATTAGATGAGGATGCTAAACGTCGCTTGCACACTAATCCTCTACGTATTTTGGATAGTAAAAATCCTGCTATGAAGCCGATTGTGGAGTCTGCCCCACAGTTATTGAACTTTCTAGGTGAGGAATCTCTTAAGCACTTTGAAGGCGTTCAGCGACTACTCAAGGCAAATAATCTCCCCTTTACGATTAACCCACGCCTTGTGCGTGGTCTTGATTATTACAACCTCACTGTTTTTGAGTGGGTGACTGATCAACTTGGTTCTCAGGGTACGATTGCTGGTGGTGGTCGTTACGATCCTTTGATGGCTCAAATGGGGGGTAAACCCTCTCCAGCATGTGGCTGGGCAATGGGTATGGAGCGCGTGATTGAATTAATGAAAGAGCAGGGCCTCACTTCAGATCTTGAAGCTGGTTGTGATGTTTATGTGTTGCATCAAGCAGGTGACACTTTAGAAGCAGCAATGGTAGTTGCTGAGAGGCTCAGAAGTGCTGGTATTGAGGTGATTTTGCATTGCTCACCAGACGGTGCTGCTGCTAGCTTTAAGTCTCAAATGAAAAAGGCGGATGGTAGCGGGGCCGCATATGCGATTATTATTGGACCTGATGAGTTGCAAGCGGGGCAGGCTCAGTTAAAAGATTTACGGGGTAATGGTCAGCAATCGACCGTTGCACTTGACGGTTTAGTTGATGCAGTCATCAACCAATTGGTATCTATTTCAGAATAAGCGATCAAATTATGCATTTCAATCTAGAAGAACAAGAGCAGTTGGCGGAACTAAAAGCCTGGTGGAAGCGATATGGTAAATGGTTGTTGTCGGTGGTTTTAGTGCTGGCAGTCAGTTATGTTACTTATGCAGGATCTGCTTGGTGGAGCAAAAAGAACTCTCTTGGTGCTAGCAAAGTCTATGAGACATTGTTGACTAGTGCTCAAAAACAAGATGTTCCTTCGCTTTTGAAGGCGGTTGGTGAGTTGCAAGATCAATATAAATCGACTAGTTATGCTGGTATGGCCTCATTGGTTGCAGCGCAAGTTGCCAATGCCGCTGGTGATTTAGCTAACGCAGAGAAGAATCTTCGTTGGGCAATGAGTCATGCCAAAGTAGATGCTCATCAAGATGTCGCAAGAGCGCGCTTAGTCTCTTTATTAATTGATCAAGATAAGATGGATGAGGCTCGTAAAGTGTCTGCTGAATCCGTTTCTAAAGCTTTTGAGCCATTAATGCTTGAAAGACGTGGGGATGTTGAATTAGCGCAACAAAAGGTCACTGATGCTCGCCAGTTCTACCAAAAAGCTTGGGATCAGTTACTCAAAAATCCAGATGCTTCAGATGAATCAAAGCGCTTGTTAAAAATTAAATTAGATGCAGTTGGAGGTCGTTCATGAGCCGTTCTATAAATCGTATCTCAGCATTAACTATTCTCACAGCCTTATCTATAGCTATCGGCCTAGCTGGTTGTTCAAGCTCTAATAAAAGAGAGCCTAGTAAATTAGTCTCTGTTGAAGAGAAACTTAGTGTGACCTCTGTTTGGTCAACCAGTGTGGGCAAGTCAGAAACTTTCATCATGCGTCCAGTTGTTGCTGGTGACTATATCTACACTTCTGCAGGTAATGGTTTGATCAGCAAGATCGATATCCTTAGTGGTAAGAAGGTTTGGGAGGTAAAAGCACCTTCTGATCTATCTTCAGGCCCAGGCAGTGATGGCGCTGTGATTGTGGTAGGTACCGCTAAGGGTGTTGTCTACGCTTACAGTGCGCAGGGTGAAAAAATTTGGGAAGAGACCGTTGGCAGTGAAGTCTTAACTGAGCCTTTAGTATTAGGCGGTGTCGCTGTTATTAGAACAATTGACAACCGTTTTTTCGGCCTAGATGCTAAAACTGGAAAGCGTCGCTGGTCCTATCTTCGCCCTCAAACAGCCTTAGCTTTGAGAACAAGTTTTGCGATGGTACCTGTTGCTGTTGATGCTTTTGTGACTGGGTTTTCTGGTGGAAAAATTGGCGTCATGAGTTTGAGCACTGGTAACGTTCTTTGGGAAACCTCATTGGCTTACCCAAAAGGTTTTTCTGAAATTGAGCGCATGACGGATGTTGCTGCGAGACCAACTTTGGTGGGTCGTAGATTGTGTGCGGTAGCCTTTCAGGGGCGTATTGGTTGTGGTGATTTAAACACAGGTAATTTCACTTGGACTAAAGACTTTTCAAGTTATACGGGTACTGCTCAATCGCAAGAGTTTGTCTTTGCTGCGGATGAAAAATCACATTTAGTAGCCTATCGTGCTGATGATGGTGTTGAAGTTTGGCGCAATGAGACAATGACTTGGCGGGATTTAGGCGAGCCTTTAGCCGCCGGCCGCTTGTTAGTGATGGGTGATAAACAAGGTTATTTGCATTTTTTAGAGCAATCCAGTGGTAATCCAATTGCCCGTATTCGAGTCGATAGTAGTGCGATTAGTGCTGCACCGATTATTGCAAATGGCTTATTAATTATTCAATCTAGAAGTGGTTCTTTAGCTGCTTATAAGCCTAACTGATTATGAAACCAGTTATTGCGATTGTCGGCCGCCCTAATGTGGGTAAGTCGACTTTATTTAATCGCCTCACACGTTCTCGTGATGCCTTGGTAGCTGACTTTTCAGGTTTAACTCGTGACCGACATTATGGTAACGGTCGTGTCGGTGAGCGCGAGTTTATTTGTATTGATACAGGCGGTTTTGAGCCTGTTGCTAAGACAGGTATCTTGGCAGAAATGGCCAAGCAAACCAAACAGGCTGTTGTTGAGGCAGATGTGGTTATTTTCTTGGTGGATGCGCGTTTAGGTATGGCACCACAAGATCGAGTGATTGCAGACTTTTTACGTAAAACAGGTCGCCCGATTATTTTGGCTGTGAACAAAGCCGAGGGTATGGCCTACTCCACTGTGACTGCAGATTTCTATGAGTTGGGAATGGGCGATCCTATCGCCATTTCTTCAGCGCATGGTGATGGTGTACGTCAGATGATTGATGACGCATTAGATGCGTTAGGTATCCCTGATGAACCTGAGGAAGAGGATCGCACAGATCGACCCATGCGCATTGCTGTAGTCGGTCGTCCGAACGTAGGTAAATCTACCTTTATTAACACCTTGATTGGTGAAGAGCGTGTGATTGCTTTTGATATGCCTGGAACAACAAGAGACGCTATTGATGTTCCTTTTACCCGCAATGGCAAACCCTATGTGATGATTGATACGGCAGGTCTGCGCAAACGCGGTAAAGTCTTTGAAGCGATTGAGAAGTTCTCAGTTGTTAAAACCTTGCAAGCCATTGCGGATGCTAACGTGGTCATTTTGATGTTGGATGCTCAGCAAGATATTTCTGAGCAAGATGCTCATATCGCTGGATTTATTGTAGATGCAGGTAGAGCGCTAGTCTTAGCGGTTAATAAATGGGATGGCATGGATGATTACAACAAAGAACGTGCCCGTACCGATATCGCTCGAAAGTTACGTTTCTTAGATTTTGCGAATGTTCATCCGATTTCAGCGATTAAAGGCTTTGGCATTAAAGAACTATTTAAAGATGTGGATGCTGCTTATGCCGCAGCCATGTCAAAGTTGCCAACGCCAAAACTGACCAGAATATTAGAGGAGGCTGTGGAGTTCCAGCAGCCTAAACGTGTGGGTATGTCTCGGCCGAAGATGCGCTACGCTCACCAAGGTGGCTCGAATCCTCCGATTGTGGTGATCCACGGTAATGCTCTGAGTGGTGTAACAGATAGTTACCGTCGGTATTTGGAAGGGCGTTTTAGAGAAGCATTTAAATTGCGCGGTACGCCACTTCGACTTGAATTCCGAACTGGTCAAAACCCCTTTGTTGACCAGGATAAGAGTAAGAAAAAACGGGGTAAGTAGCAAATTTTTACAGCTTCGTTATAGTAGCAACTTGCAGTAGACGTTATTAAAAAATAATAGAGTAAGACTCCCAATAAATAAAAAGAAAGAAGGAGCGGCATGAACCCTAATAAAAGCCAACTTTTGCAAGACCCATTTCTCAATGCTTTACGCAAAGAGCATATCCCCGTTTCCATTTATTTGGTAAATGGTATTAAGTTGCAAGGCAACGTTGAATCTTTTGATCAATACGTTATTTTGTTACGTAATACAGTCACCCAAATGGTCTATAAGCACGCTATCTCTACGGTTGTACCAGCAAGAGCTGTGGAGTTCCGAATGGATGAAGGAACTCCTAATTCTTAATTAGGTATGGAAGCCGTTAAAGCAGCCTTAATAGGAATAGATCCTGGCGGTAAACCTGATTTTGCCGACAGTATGGCGGAGCTAAGTTTGTTGGCATCCAGTGCCGGATCGCGGCCGGTTATGACTATGATTGCAAAGCGTTCAAAGCCTGACCCAGCTCTTTATATGGGCTCTGGAAAGGCGACCGAGCTTCGTGAGCAAATGGCTGCTCATGAGGTTGAGTTGGCTATCTTCAATCATGCGTTATCGCCGGTCCAGCAAAGAAATTTAGAGCGACACTTGAATTGTCATGTGATTGATCGCACGGGCTTAATTTTGGATATTTTTGCTCAGCGAGCTAAGAGCCATGTTGGTAAAACACAGGTTCAGTTAGCCAATGTTCGCTACCAGGTCTCAAGGCTAGTAAAAGCTTGGAGTCACTTGGAGCGCCAAAAGGGCGGTATTGGTATGCGTGGTGGTCCTGGTGAAACCCAGATGGAGTTGGATCGCCGAATGCTTGAAAATAAAGCCAAACGACTTCAGGCTGAGTTAGAGAAGTTGCAGCGCCAACAAGCTACTCAAAGACGATCTAGGGAAAAAGGTGGGGTTTTTTCTGTCTCCTTGGTTGGTTATACCAATGCGGGTAAATCCACCTTATTCAATGCTTTGACCAAGGCGGGTTCTTATGCGGCTGACCAGTTATTCGCAACCCTGGATACAACTTCAAGACGAGTGTACTTGCCTGAAGTTGGTAATGCAGTTGTCTCAGATACCGTCGGATTCATAAGGGATCTGCCTCACCAATTGGTGGAGGCTTTCAGAGCTACATTAGATGAAACTGTTCGAGCTGACTTGCTGCTCCATGTTGTGGATGCTTCTAGCTTAGATCGTGAGCAGCAAATGTTAGAGGTCGATAAGGTTTTAGCTGAAATTGGTGCCGATCAAAGCCCTCAGTTAATTGTGGTTAATAAAATTGATCAAGTTCCTGCTTTAATGGAGCGAGGACCAACTCTGCGCTATGACAGAAATGGCAAGGTTGTCGCTATTTATATTTCAGCTAAAGAAGGTTTGGGTTTAGATCTTCTCAGGGAGACTTTGGCGGATTTAGCAAAGAACACTGATAGAATTGAACCCACTGTAGAGCTTGTCCCATCAGTTGCAGATTTAGATCCACAGGCCCCGACAAAGCGTTGGGAATCGTTAGATATTTTTCATACTCGTACAGGAATGTATTCTCCCTTTGATGCGTAAATTACTACAAATATTCTCTGTTAATGATCCCGGTTGGGGTAATAACCATCAGTCAGACCCGCAGCGCGGTCGTGGCGATAAAGATACCAATACTTCTAAGCCGGAGGAGAGACCTCGTCAGCCAGAAAGACAAGATGGTCCTCCTGATCTGGATCAGTTATGGAACGACTTTAATCAGCGTTTAAATGGTTTATTCAAAGGTAAGGGTAAGGGCGGTGGCAATCCTCCTCCTGGATCTAGAGGTCCATCTGGAGATGGTATGAAGTCTGGCATTGGTGCCGGCATCATTGTTTTGGTTGCAGTCGTGGTTTGGGTTTTCAGTGGGTTCTTCATGATCCAAGAGGGCCAGACTGGCGTTGTGCTTCAATTTGGTAAGTACAGCAATACAACCTTACCTGGTATCAACTATCGTTTACCTTGGCCGATTCAATCTCATGAAGTGGTTAACTTATCAGCCATTCGCTCTGTCGAAGTAGGTCGTTCATCGGTGATCAAAGCTTCAAATCTTAAAGATTCATCAATGCTGACAGAAGATGAAAATATTATTGACGTGAAGTTTGCTGTTCAGTATCGCTTAAAGGATGCTTCGGAGTATTTGTTTAACAACAAAGAACCGGATGCTGCCGTTGTGCAAGCTGCAGAAACAGCTGTTCGTGAAATCGTTGGCAAGAGCAAGATGGACAATGTTTTGTACGAGAATCGTGAAAAGTTAGCGATTGATTTGAGCTTGTCTATTCAGAAAATTTTAGACAGTTACAAGGTGGGTATTTTTGTAACTAGCGTGACGGTTCAAAACGTTCAGCCACCAGAGCAGGTCCAAGCTGCATTTGATGATGCTGTTAAGGCAGGTCAAGACCGCGAACGTCTAAAGAATGAAGGCCAAGCTTATGCTAACGACATCATTCCTAAGGCTCGAGGTGCCGCTGATCGTTTGATGCAAGAGGCCGAAGGTTACAAAGCAAAAGTAGTAGCTACTGCAGAAGGTGATGCAACACGCTTCAAGTTGATTCAGACTGAATATGCTAAAGCACCTCAGGTCACTCGTGAGCGTATGTATATCGATACGATGCAAGAGATCTATAACAACGTAACCAAAGTCATGGTTGATCAAAAATCAAACGGAAATAGTTTGCTGTATTTGCCTTTGGATAAACTAATTCAGCAAGTGACACCTTCGACTGTGCCAATGGTTCCTTCTTCCAACACTGTAGGCAATACACCGGCTAACACCACATCACCTGTGGTTAGCGCCCCGAATTTAAACTCTACTCCCGCAGCTGGTAATCCACGAGATGGTTCTAGCGGCTTGCGTAGTCGTGAGCGCTAGGAGTTAAAAAAATGACTAATCGTATATTTCCAATCATCGCTGGGTTTTTTATCATTCTCGGCCTGTTTTCATCGACTATTTTTGTTGTGGATCAGCGTCAATATGCAGCTGTTTTCGCCTTCGGTGAATTAAAGAGAGTTATTGAAGAGCCAGGCTTGCAATTTAAGTTACCGCCACCATTTCAGAGCGTGCAGTTCTTTGAGCGTCGCATTTTGACGATTGATACTCCCGATGCTGAGCGTTTTATTACGGCTGAAAAGAAAAACTTATTAGTGGATTCTTATGTCAAGTGGCGCATTGTTGAGCCACGTCGTTTCTTCATCAGCTTCCGTGGTGATGAGCGTATGGCTCAAGATCGTTTAAATCAGTTAGTTAAGTCAGCATTGAATGAAGAATTCACGAAGCGTACCGTTCGTGAACTTATTTCAGAGCAACGCGAACAAGTGATGCAAAACATTCGTAAAAAAGTTGCGGAAGAAGCCGCTGATATTGGTATTGAGATTGTGGATGTTCGCTTAAAGCGCATCGATTTATTGGCTGAGATCAGTGAATCAGTTTTCCGTCGTATGGAAGCGGAGCGTAAACGCGTCGCGAATGAGTTACGTTCAACAGGTGCTGCTGAATCAGAAAAGATTCGAGCGGATGCAGAACGTCAGCGCGACGTTATCTTATCCCGTGCTTATCGTGATGCACAGAAGATCAAAGGTCAAGGCGATGCTCGCGCAACAGCTTTGTACGGTGAATCTTTTGGACGCGACCCTCAGTTTGCTCAGTTCTATAGAAGCTTAGATGCTTATCGCAATAGCTTTAAAACTAAGCAAGATTTAATGGTGATCGAGCCTAACTCTGAATTTTTAAAGTTCATGAGAGGTAGTCGCTTAAATGGTTCTTCTCCGGTGGCTAAATAATGAATCGTTGGTTATTACCTGAAAACATTGCTGATGTCTTGCCCTCTGAGGCAAGAAAGATTGAAGAACTTCGCCGTATCTTATTAGATCGATTCCAAACTTATGGTTTTGAGTTAGTGATGCCGCCGATGTTGGAATATTTGGACTCATTGTTAACTGGCGCTGGACAAGAGTTGAACCTTAAAACGTTCAAGTTAGTTGATCAGCTCTCAGGAAGAACATTAGGTCTTCGTGCGGATATCACCCCTCAAGTTGCACGAATTGATGCGCATTTATTAAACCGTCAGGGCGTGACAAGACTTTGTTATGCCGGTTCTGTTTTACACACCTTAGCAGCTCCGGGGGCAATGTCTCGTGAGCAACTGCAGTTGGGTGCGGAGATCTATGGACATGCTGGCTGGGAAGCTGATCTTGAGGTTCAAAAACTACTCAATGAGGTATTAACTCTCAGCCAAGTGGGCGAGATTACCTTGGATATGAGTCATGCAGGTTTATTAACAGCTATTTTGGGGGATTTTGAGCCCGGACAAGAAGCTTTGAGTACCCTCTATGGCGCTTTGCAGACAAAAGACCTCCCAGGCTTAAAAGCTTTGTTAGCTAGTTGGCCTGCGCCGATTCAAGCGGCTATTTTGGCTTTGGTAAGCCTCAGTGGTGAACCTACTAGTGTTTTAGCCTTAGCTAGACAAAATTTACCAAAAGTGGCGGGTGTAACAGCCGCTTTAGATGATCTGGAGCGCCTATGCCAGGCTTTGAAGGCCTTGCCTAATGCCCCTAGACTCAACCTAGACCTTTCGGATTTAAGGGGTTATCAGTACCACAGCGGGGTGATGTTTGCCGCCTACGTGGCAGGTTTACCTGCAGCGATTGCTCGAGGTGGGCGATATGACATGGTGGGAGCTGCATTTGGCCGTTCACGTCCAGCAACAGGTTTCTCCTTAGATATCATGACGTTAGCGCGTCTTTCCAATATTAATTCCAAAAAGTCAGCGATTTTGGCTCCTTGGTCTCATGATGCTGCTTTAACTCAAGAAATATCAAAACTACGTGCTCAGGGCGAGGTTGTGATTCAATTGTTGCCAGGTCATGAGCAGGATGGCGATGAGTTTCATTGCGATCGAGAACTTGTTGAGCAAAAAGGTGCTTGGGTCCTCAAGACAAGAGCGTAAAATGCTCTTTTTTGCAGTTTCTAATTAATTCTTTCTTTTTTGGTTTATATGTCAGCTCAGAAATCAGCCAGCAAGTCTGGCCGCAATGTTGTTGTAATTGGTACCCAATGGGGTGATGAAGGTAAAGGCAAGATTGTTGACTGGTTAACAGATCATGCTGAAGGCGTTGTTCGTTTCCAAGGCGGTCATAACGCTGGTCACACGCTTATTATTAATGGCCAAAAGACTATTTTGCGTTTAATTCCTTCTGGCATCATGCGTCCAGGGGTCACTTGCTATATCGGCAACGGCGTTGTGCTTTCCCCAGAGGCTCTTTTCAAAGAGATCGGTGAGTTAGAGGCTGCTGGTGTAGATGTTCGCTCAAGACTGAAGATTTCTGAAGCGACAACTTTGATTTTGCCGTATCACGTGGCGATTGATCATGCCCGTGAAGCGAAACGTGGCAACGCTAAGATCGGTACAACTGGTCGCGGTATTGGCCCTGCTTACGAAGACAAAGTGGCTCGTCGTGCTTTGCGCGTTCAAGATTTATTCTTCCCAGAATCTTTTGCTGAGAAGCTAAAAGAAAACTTGGAATATCACAACTTCGTGTTGACTCAGTACTTTAAAGCGCCAGCTTTGGATTTTGTAGAAGTTAGAGATAGCATGCTGGGCTATGCTGAGCAATTAAGACCTCTCGTTGCAGACGTTTCTAGTGATTTAGATGCCGTTCAAAAAGCAGGTAAAAACCTCTTGTTTGAAGGTGCTCAAGGTGCCTTATTGGACATCGATCACGGCACATATCCGTTTGTCACTTCATCTAACTGCGTGGCTGGTAATGCTGCAGCTGGTTCAGGTGTGGGTCCTGGAAGTCTTCACTACGTTTTAGGTATCACGAAAGCTTATTGCACGCGTGTGGGCTCAGGACCATTCCCAAGTGAACTTTATGACCATGACAATCCTAAGGCACAAGATCCAATTGGCTTGCGCTTGGCTCAGGTTGGTAAAGAGTTTGGCTCTGTGACCGGTCGCCCTCGTCGTACAGGTTGGTTGGATGCTGCTGCACTAAAGCGTTCTATTCAGATCAGCGGTGTTTCAGGTCTGTGCATGACTAAATTAGACGTTTTAGATGGTTTAGAGAAAATTGGTTTATGTGTTGGTTACAACCTAGACGGTAAGAAGTTGGATGTATTGCCACGTGGTTCTGATGCTGTTGCTCGTTGTGAGCCAATTTACGAGACTTTCCCAGGTTGGAAAGGTAGTACTGTTGGAATCCAAGACTGGAATCAGCTACCGAAAGAAGCTCAGAATTATTTGAAACGCGTTGAAGAGGTGGCTTGTGTGCCTATCGCCATGGTTTCAACCGGTCCAGATCGTAATGAAACCATTTTGCTTCAGCATCCTTTCGAAGCTTAATTAACCTACGATTTAAAAAAGCGCGTTGATATAACGCGCTTTTTTATTGCCTCAAATTAATTCGGGGTAAAACCATCTGGCAAGGGTATTCAGGCTTAAATCTAAGTCCTTTATGGATTCCATCATAAATTATTGTGAAATTTCACATTAATATAAGACAATGAGGTATGACTAAAAAAAGCAATAAAGGGACTTTAGCCTTATCAGAAGCAAAAGCCCGCCAACTACCCGAAAAACAAGGAACTGTTCAAGGTCATCGAGATGGCTTTGGGTTTGTTATTCCTGATGACGGTGGAGAAGATGTTTTCTTGAATGAGCGTGAAATGTCACGTGTCATGCACCAAGATAAAGTGGTTGTTAAAGTTTCGGGTTTAGATCGCCGCGGCAGACCAGAGGGTCAAATTAGTGAAGTGATTCACCATGCTAACAAGTTTGTGATTGGACGATTGCTCAACGAGAATGGCGTTTTAATTTGCGCACCTGAAGATAAACGCATCGGTCACGACATTCTGATTCCGCCTAAAGGGCAGGGAAATGCCAAATTAAACCAAGTGGTTTCAGTTGAAATCATTGATTATCCAGATAGCTATCGACAGGCCGTTGGTCGAGTCGTTGAAGTGCTTGGAGAGATTGATGATCCAGGTATGGAAATCGAAATTGCCGTTCGTAAATATGGTGTGCCACACGAATTTTCACCAGCGGCTCTCAAAGAAGCTGAATTGTTGCCAGATGAGATTCGTGAAGAAGATCTTGAGGGCAGAATTGACCTCAGAGACATTCCTTTGGTCACGATTGATGGTGAAGATGCCAGAGACTTTGACGATGCGGTTTATTGTGAGCCTGTGATGTGGGGCAAAGATAAAGCCTGGCGTTTAATTGTGGCGATTGCTGACGTATCGCACTATGTCAAACCAGATCATCCGCTAGATACTGATGCGATTACTCGCGCCACATCCGTGTACTTTCCGCGTCGTGTGATTCCGATGCTCCCAGAAAAAATTTCTAATGGTCTTTGCTCGTTAAAGCCGGAAGTTGATCGTTTGTGCATGGTTTGTGATGCGGTGATTGATCTTCACGGTGAAGTGCAAGCTTATCAATTCTATCCAGCGGTGATGCATTCGGCCCAACGCTTCACTTACAACACCGTTTGGGAAATTCTAAGTAACTCAAATGGCCCTGAGGCTGCAAGATTTAAGCATCTTAAAAAGAATCTAGATCGTCTGTACAGTTTATACAAAATCTTAAGGTCAGCCAGGGATAAGCGCGGGGCAATTGATTTTGAGACTACGGAAACCCAGATTATTAGTAATTCACTAGGTAAGATCGAACGCATTGAGCCTAGGATCCGTAATGAAGCGCATCGCGTTATCGAAGAGTGCATGTTGGCAGCTAACGTTTGCGCTGCTGATTTCTTAGATAAAAATGGTCATGCCTCCTTGTTCCGAGTTCACGCTGAACCTTCTGTGGAGAAGTTGATGACTCTAAAGCAGGTTCTTCGAACTGCGGGTCTTCATTTGGGTGGCTCAGATAAACCAAGACCAAAAGATTTTGCAAAATTGATTGAGGAGATCAAGCCAAGACCTGATGCAAGCATGTTGCAGTCAGTCGTGCTTCGATCCATGCAGCAAGCTGTTTATCAACCTGACAATTATGGCCACTTCGGATTGGCGTACGATGCTTATGCTCATTTCACGAGCCCCATTCGTCGTTATCCTGACTTGCTGGTGCATCGCTCGATCAAAGCTATCTTAGCTAAAAAGAAATACTCCCCAGTTATACCTGGAGATGTGGTTTTGAACTTGGCAATGCCTAAGAGTGGTCCTGGTCGTGTGAATGCGGTGAATGCTAAAAAATCACATGAAGACGCCAAGACTAATCCTGCTGTAAAAACAACTCGTGGCGCTAAAGCCAAGCAAGATGCATCGAAAGCTGTTGCTGCTTGGTCACAGTTGGGGGTTCATTGTTCCTCCAATGAGCGTCGTGCGGATGAAGCTTCACGGGATGTGGAAGCTTGGTTGAAGTGTTACTACATGCGCGATCACTTAGGTCAAGAATATGCAGGCACGATTACGGGTGTTGCAACATTTGGATTATTTGTTCAATTGGAAAGCCTTTTTGTTGAAGGCATGATCCATATTAGCGAATTGGGTGGCGATTATTACCAGTACGATGAAGCCCGCCAAGAGCTAAGAGGGGAGCGAACAGGTATTCGTTACCGTTTAACAGATCGTGTTCATGTGCTTGTAAGTCGCGTTGATTTGGATGCTAGGCGTATTGAATTTAGTCTAGTGAAGCCTGGTGATAAACCAGGCGCTATTGGGGTGGCTACAGCAGGGTCAATCAATCGATCAGGTGAAAGATCTTCTGGTAAGGATCGTAGTCACGATAAGTCATCGACACGCGGCTCAGGATCTGGTTCGCGCTTTGGACAAGGGCCTAGTGCCAAGAAATCATCTTCACGCTCACGAAGCAGTTCCAGATCGAATCCAATCTCCAGCGCTACTCACGCTAGTGTTAAAGGGCCTGGATCAAGCGGTGTTTCAGTAGCTGGTTTTGATAGCCCAGCGGTCAAACCTGCGAGCAAATCAGTCTCTAAGGGTGTAGACGCCGGAACAAAAAAACCAACTGCTGCTAAAGCAGGTAAAAAACCAAAAAAAGCCAGTAATGCCAAATCAAAAGGGCATGAACTTAGTATTCGTAAAGGTCGTCGTTAATGTCTGATAGAGAACAAAAAAACAATTCAAAGCAAGAGTCCAAGCAGGGCAGTGATGGCAAGCAAATGATTTTAGGCTTTCATGCTGTGATTGCTAGATTGCGCCAAGATCCAGAGTCTTTGAGAACGGTTTATGTTGATCCGGCTCGTCGCGATCGACGCATGCAGGACTTCATCAAGTCTGCTGAGCCGATCTTGGGTAGAAGGTTACATCAAGCCGATACGGAACGTTTAAGAACATTGGCTGGTAATGATCGCCACCAAGGTGTCGTAGCCTTTGCTGACAGCATTTCAAAGGTGCAAACCTTGGATGAGCTCTTGGATGCGTTGCAGGGTCCAGCGCTTTTATTGATCTTAGATGGTGTGACAGATCCTCATAATTTGGGAGCTTGCCTCCGTGTTGCCGATGGGGCCGGAGTTGATGCCGTGATTGTGCCTAAAGATCGCTCAGCCCATTTGAATGCGACGGTTAGTAAAGTCGCTAGCGGAGCTGCAGAGACTATGCCTTTAATTGCTGTGACCAACTTAGCAAGAACAATGCGTGAACTTCAAGAGGCGGGTGTTTGGTTGATCGGTACCGATGATCAATCGGAGAAAACTCTCTATGACGTGGATTTGAGTGGACCTGTTGCATTGGTTATGGGGGCTGAAGGTGAAGGCATGCGACGTTTGACGCGTGAAACATGTGATGAGCTGGTGCAAATCCCGATGTCAGGCGGGGTTGAGAGTCTGAACGTTTCTGTAGCGAGTGGTGTTTGTCTTTACGAAGCAAGACGCCAAAGGATACTAAAGGGCATTTAACTTGCTTGATACCAGCGGGAGTTAAGTATTAAAAAAATGGGCTGACTTTTTATCAAAGTCAGCCCATTAACTTTTGAAGCGTTGGAGCTAATTTACGCTTGCAAAACTTTTTCAAGTTTTTCGATATCTACACAGAAAAGGCGGATACCTTCTGATAGCTTTTCAGTTGCCATAGCATCTTGATTCAATTGATAACGAAAAGATTTCTCATCAGCGTTGATAGGTTGAATGGCCATGGATTGGGATGAGGCGACGCTTAAAGCTGGTTGAAGTTCATGGCTATGACCTTGAAGTTCACCTAATAACTCTGGGCTAATGGTTAGTAGATCGCAACCTGCTAAGTGCGTAATTTGCCCAATGTTTCTAAAGCTAGCGCCCATAACTTCGGTTTTAATGCCGAACTTCTTATAGTAATGGTAAATATTTTTAACTGAGACAACCCCTGGATCATTCGGGCCACCATGTACTTCATCGCGCCATTCTACTCCAATGGCTTTTTTATGCCAGTCAGTAATACGGCCCACGAACGGGGAAATTAGTTGCGCTTTAGCATCTGCACATGCGACTGCTTGAATCAAGCTAAATAAAAGCGTCATGTTGCATGAGATGCCTTCAGCTTGAAGTACCTTGGCAGCTTGTATGCCTTCCCAAGTACTAGCAATTTTGATCAGGACTCTATTTTTAGAGATACCGTTTGCTTCATAAGCAGCAATGATTTCGCGTGCTTTTTGAATGGTTGCATCTGTGTCAAATGAGAGGCGTGCATCGACTTCAGTAGATACGCGACCAGGTACGATCTTTAAAATCTCAATGCCAAACGCAACCAGTAAGGCATCAATCACTTGATCCACTGGCTGGCCAGAAGTTGACGTTTTAACTTGGTTGATGAGATTTTGATAATTGGGTAGCTGGGCTGCTTTTAAGATCAGCGATGGATTGGTCGTCGCGTCTTGAGGTAAAAAAGCTTGCATTCGTTCAAAGTCGCCAGTGTCTGCAACGACCTTGGTATATTGTTTTAATTGTTCTAGTAGTGTGCTCATGTATCTATTTTAGAATGTATCTGTGTATAAAATGAAATTTGTCTTTTTTAAAAGGCATTTTTGAGAAAATTTCGACGGCAGTTTTAATCCAACAACCCTATAAGCGACTAATAACCATGTTTACTCAGGATCAATTAAAGCAAATGGTAGCAGACGCTGCTAAAGACGAAGTTCTTAAAAACATGGCTCCTGGCGGAATTTTAGGTATTGGTACAGGATCTACAGCCAATTTATTCATTGATGCTTTGGCACCTCATCAGAAACATTTTTCAGGGGTGGTCTCTAGTTCTCAAGCAAGTACGGACCGCCTAAAAAAGCATGGCTTTATTGTTTTGGATAGCAATGCTGTGACTGGTTTGCCGATGTATGTCGATGGTGCGGATGAGATTAATCCAGCGGGTCATATGCTCAAAGGGGGTGGTGGTGCGCTCACTCGCGAGAAAATTGTGGCACAGCTAGCTCATTCATTTATTTGCATTTGTGATGCAAGTAAAGAAGTAGATGTGATTGGCAAGTTTCCTATCCCAGTAGAGGTTATCCCCATGGCGCAAGCCCAGGTAACCAGGTTTCTGGAGGAACTTGGAGGTAAGGTGAGCTTGAGGAAGGTGAAGGGGAGCGACCAAGTATTCGTAACCGACAACCAAGCTTGGATTTTGGATGTGGCAGGTTTGAATGTTGTTGATCCTGTTCGAATGGAATCTGAAATTAACCAGATTCCTGGCGTGATTTGTAATGGGTTATTCGCTAGAAGAAAAGCAGATGTACTTTTAATTGGTGGCGCGAATGGTGTTCGACGTCAGACTTATTAAATGCTAGTTCAATCATAAGAGCAAAGAGCTCTAAAACAATAAGGACGCTACGGCGTCCTTATTGTTTTAACAGCAAGTAAATTGTTATTTGGCTTCAGGAACGAAGCCCTGAACAGCATCTGCGCCGTCGCCATAAAAGTACTTCTCAACTTGCTTGAGTAAGTATTGACGGGCACGTGTGTCGGCCATATTAAGGCGATTTTCGTTAATCAACATGGTTTGTTGCTTTAACCAACCAGCCCAAGCTTCTTTAGAAACTTCTTGCCAAATTTTCTTGCCAAGATCGCCAGGAAGTGGGGCGAAATCCAAGCCTTCGGCCTCTTTGTTTAATTTGATACATTGAACCATACGAGTCATCTTGCTACTCCGTTATTACTTAAGTGATTAATTATAAGTTTTTAATTAAAACCATGGATTTACGTTCCCAGTTGTAGAGCTCTTTACGCTCTGCTGGAAGGTCATCAACGCTGGCACGAACAAAGCCACGTTTTAAAAACCAATGTTCTGTTCTGGTTGTCAGAACAAAAATCTTTTTAAGGCCGGCAGCTTTGGCTCTTGCTTCGATACGCTTTAATAAACGTTCACCGTCACCTGATTCTTGAGCCTGTGGATCGACCGCTAAGCATGACAACTCACCCACACCATTAGAGTAGGGGAATAGTGCTGCGCAGCCGAACAAAACCCGGTCGTGTTCAATCACGGAGAAGTGGGTGATGTCACGCTCAATCACGTCACGACCCCGAGCCACCAAAATGCCTTCGTCTTCTAAAGGTTCAATCAGTTGCAAAATGCCACCGACATCATCTAAATTGGCTTCGCGTAAATGTTCGATATCGGATGCTGCAATCATGGTGCTAATACCATCGTGTGTGAATAGCTCTTCTAATAAAGCGCCATCACGGTCATGTGGAAGTAGATGAACACGGCTTACCCCTGATCTAATAGCCCGAATCGCATTTTGCAAAAGAACCTTCAGATCCGCCTCACTCAAAGTAAGGCCAGTGATATGTTCTTCAAGTTGACGTAAAGAGAACTCTTTAATCAATTCACCTTCTAAATCAGTAATGCCGTTGTATTCGGTTAGGAAAATCAATTTATCCGCTTTAACAGCCATAGCAGCAGCTGTTGCAACATCTTCGTAAGCAATATTGAATGCCTGGCCTGTTGGTGAAAAACCAAGAGGTGACATTAAAACAATCTTGTTATTGGCTAACGAGTGCTGAATTGACTCCGAGTCCACTTTGCGGACCAAACCGGTATGCATGAAGTCAACGCCATCCACAATGCCAACGGGTCTAGCAATAATGAAATTACCTGAAATGACAGAAATACGTGAGCCAGCCATGGGCGTATTGGGCAAACCTTGACTAAAAGCAGCCTCAATATCCAACCGTAACTCACCAGAGGCTTCTTTAGCGCACTCTAGGGCAGCTGGATCGGTAATACGGTAACCGCTCATGGCACCTGTGCCATAACGACTAGTAACTTTTCTAAGGTCTAATTGTTCCTGTACTTGCGGACGGGAGCCATGAACCAGCACAATACGCATGCCCATGGCATGCAGCATGGCCACATCTTGTATCAGAGCTTCTAAACCGCCTTTTTGCACCAGTTCACCGGCAAACCCAATCACAAAGGTTTTACCTCTAAAACTGTGGATGTAGGGAGCTACATCGCGCAGCCAAGCAACGAAGGGAAAATTATTTTGGACTTGATTAGTAGGCATAGTGGAAAATTATAGGGTGCAACCAGTAAAAATGACCAAAAATTTGAAAATTCAGTTTCCTGAGGCTTTGCCCGTATCCGGGCAGCGGGAGAAGATCACCCAGGCTTTGGAGCAGAATCAGGTCATTATTGTTTGCGGCGAGACTGGCTCAGGAAAGACAACCCAGCTCCCGAAGATCTGCCTAGCCATGGGCAGGGGACGTGCCAATGGGACTGAAAAACTCATTGGACACACTCAGCCAAGGCGTATTGCAGCGACTTCCACCGCTAAAAGAATCGCCCAAGAGCTTGGTAGTCCGATTGGTGAGGATGTCGGTTACCAAGTCCGTTTTGCGGATAAAACTAGCTCTAGTGCCTCTATTAAGCTGATGACTGATGGTATTTTGCTAGCTGAGACGCAGCGAGACCCAATGCTTCAAGCGTACGACACCATCATCATCGATGAGGCTCATGAGCGAAGTTTAAATATTGACTTTCTCTTAGGTTATTTAAGACAGTTATTGCCAAAACGACCGGATCTAAAAGTCATTGTCACATCTGCCACCATTGATGCTGATCGTTTTGCCAAACACTTTGGGACGCCAGAGCATCCTGCCCCGGTGATTGAGGTCAGTGGCCGTTTATTTCCAGTGGAAGTCCGATATCGGGCTCTTCAAGAGGAAGGTAAGAAAGAGGTTCGAGAAATCCCTGAAGCAGTCTTGGACGGAATCAATGAGTTATGGGGGCATGGTGCTCAGAGCTCTGGGGATATCTTGGTTTTCTTGCCAGGAGAGCGGGAGATTCGAGATTGTGCCGAAGCGATTCGCAAAGATCATGTCCTAAATCAAAAATTCCATGCAGAGGTTTTAAGTCTATTTGCTCGCCAATCAGTGGCAGAGCAAGAGAGGGTTTTCCAAGGCGGTGGGGGTCGTCGCATCATCTTGGCCACGAACGTCGCAGAAACTTCTTTAACAGTGCCTGGTATCCGATTTGTGATTGATGCAGGGCTTGCCCGAGTTAAACGCTATTCCTATCGCAATAAGGTGGAGCAGTTGCAGGTAGAGGCTATCTCTCAGGCTGCTGCGAATCAAAGGGCGGGTCGCTGTGGTCGTGTTTCAGATGGTATTTGCATTCGGCTTTATGCCGAGAGTGATTACTTGGCTCGACCTAAATTCACCGATCCAGAAATTCTAAGAAGCTCCCTAGCGGCCGTTATATTGCGTATGCGAGCCTTGAAGTTACCGCGTATTCAAGAGTTCCCTTTTATAGAACCACCATTGGGGCGAGCGATAACCGATGGTATTCAATTGCTCGAAGAGTTGGGGGCAATGGAGTCTGAAGGTCCTCGTCAAGGCGCATTAACCCCGATCGGCAAACAGTTGGCAGCTCTCCCATTGGATCCGCGTGTTGGGCGAATGTTGTTAGCAGCAAGAGAGCATCAAGCTTTACGCGAAGTTTTAATCATTGCTACTGCTATGGCCAGCCAAGATCCTAGAGATCGTCCAATGGAATTTTCTCAAGCGGCAGACGCAGCCCACAAAACTTTTGCCGATGAGCGTTCTGAATTTTTATCTTTTGTAAAAATTTGGGATTGGTATCAAGATGCTTTGGTTCATAAACAAAGTAATCGCCAGTTAGAAAATCTTTGTAAAAGTAAGTTTATTTCTCCAAGGCGAATGCGCGAATGGCGAGATGTCCATGGGCAGTTGCATCACTCATTACTGGAGCAAGGCTGGAAGGAAAACGCTACGCCGGCAACTTTTGAACAAATCCATTTATCACTTCTAACAGGCTTATTGGGCAATATTGCCAAAAAAGCTGAAGATGATAAGAATGGTCCCGGCATCTATGAAGGTGCTAGGGGCATTAAGCTAAATATTTGGCCAGGTTCTACGATTGGTAAAAAAGCTGGTGCCTGGATATTGGCATCCGAGTTAGTAGAAACCAGTCGCCTATTTGCAAGGACCATTGCCAAGATTGAACCTCAATGGGTTGAGAAAGTTGCGGCACACCGCTTGGTTAAATCTTGGAGTGACCCATTTTGGGATAGTCGCCAAGGCGAGGTCATGGCACATGAGAGGGGAACTCTTTATGGCTTGCCAATTTACCATGGTCGCAAAGTACGTTTCTCTCCAAAAGATCCCGAAGAGGCACGTCGTATTTTTATTCAAAGAGCTTTGGTGGAAGCTGAGTTATTAGGCCAAGCAGAGGCTGCTAGCTCCCAAAAACAATCTGGTTCGATCCTATCTTTTTTCTGGCATAACCAGTCGCTAATTAAACAAATTGAAGCCTTGGAGCATCGCTCACGACGTCAAGACGTTCTGGTTGATGAAGAGCTCTTATTTGCTTTTTATGATCAGCATTTATCGAGCGATGTATTGAGTAGAGCAAGCCTCGAAGCTTGGTTAAAAGCAGACTCTAAGAATCCGAGTTTATTGAAACTGGATAAGTCTGATTTGATGCGCCATGAGGCAGCGGGTATCACTTTGGATCGCTACCCAAAAACCATGAAGATGGCGGGTGGCGAAGTTCAGTTGAGCTATCACTTTGAGCCAGGCAGTCCTAAGGATGGCGTCACTATGATTGTTCCTTTGGCGCTATTAAATCAAATTGACCAACGACGTTGTGAGTGGTTAGTCCCTGGACTTTGTATTGAAAAAGTACAGCTGTACCTCAAGTCCTTGCCTCAAAAATTAAGAAGAAATTGCGTCCCATTACCAGAGTACGCTAAAAAATTTGTTGAGCGCTTAACGCAAGCTAATTCATTTGGAGAGGGTGATTTTTTAGAAGCGCTGATTGCAGATATACGTGCTAACACGCAAGTCCAAACGCATCGTGCAGACTATCGTCCAGAAAATCTTCCAACCCATTGTTTTATGAATTTTCGTTTGGTGGATGAATATGGTCGACAAATTGACTTGGATCGCAATCTTGGCAAATTGCGTGCTGAGTATGCTCAGTCTGCGAGAGAGGTATTCCAAGAAGTGGCGGCTAGTGCGGTTAGTCAATTGGGTTCTAAGGTAATACCACCTCAAACAAAAGGGCAGGGTCTTCAGTCCTTACAATCTCTTAAAAGCTTAAAGCTTTTGGATGACCGTCAAGAAGGTGCGTCTCTTCCGGTTCAGTCAAAGCAAACAGTACCAGTATCTGCATCATCTTTATCTCAAATAGAGCAGCTTAAAGATTGGTGTTTTGGTGAGTTGCCTGAAATGCTCGAGATCAAGCGAGGCAAACAAACATTGTACGGATATCCTGCGCTAGTTGATCATCAAACGCACTGCGATATTGAGGTCTTTGACGATCCTGAGATAGCTAGAAAGATTCATCGTCAAGGTTTAAGAAGGTTATTTGCGATACCCATGAGAGAGACGATCAAGTCTCTCCAGAAACAATTACCAGGTTCTAGAGATATTGGTTTGCTCTTTATGAACATTGGTTCGTCGGATGTGCTGATGACCCAAATTATTGAGTTGGCTTTGGATCGATCTTGTTTAATGGAACCTCTGCCAACCAATTATGTGACATTCAAAGTGCGTCTTGATGCGGGCAAGCCAAAGTTAGCTCTCATTTCTCAAGAGATTGCGCGACATGCTTTAGCAAGTCTTCAAGCTTTTGCCGATGTGCAGAAAAAGATGTCGTCATTGAAGGCCTTATCCACTTCTGCTCATGCAGATGTTACACAGCAAATTCAGAAATTGATTCATGCTCAATTTATTGCTGAAACACCCTATGAATCATTAGTCCACATTCCTAGGTATCTCAAAGCGATACTGTTGCGTATTGAGAAATTGCGAGCCAATCCGAGTAGGGATGCGCAACTCCAAACTGAGTGGCAGTCTATTTATAACCCTTGGATAAAGTTGATTCAATCGCAAAAAGTTTATGGCGGGTCTGTAGATGGAAGGCTTGATGATATTCGCTGGCAACTGGAAGAGTTACGCGTTGCACTTTTTGCCCAAGAGTTGAAAACACCAACTCCAATGTCAACCAAGCGTCTTCAGAAAATCTTAGAAAGCCTTCGCAAATAAGGTGCCTTTTTTCAGTAGGGTCTTTTCGCACGCATATACTTATAAAAATCATAACAAATAAGCCTGATTTACGAAAATATAGTGATGACAGATGCATACATTCCACAGAAAACTAAAGGAGAAAAATGATATTTTTTGATACTTTGCAATCCGTTAATGACTTAACGGAATCTGGAATGGAGTTGCAGCAGGCTAAATCAATAACGCAGCTCATAAAAAAACTGATTGAAAGTCAATATGCCAATTTGGCAACCAAACAAGATCTCGATAAATTGTCATCCGAATGCCAATTTGAAATAGGATCGATTAAGTCTGAGATCAAGTCTATCAAGTGGATGTTGAGTGCGTTTGGGGCCATTGTGATTGTGGCGATAGTTCAGCATAACTTCATTCATTCATAAAAATCTACAAGCCAAAAACGGAGGGTCAGGGCTGAGGAAATGATTTTTATTAACTAAAGGAGAAAAATGATATTTTTTGATACTTTGCAATCCGTTAATGATTTAACAGAATCTGGAATGGAGTTGCAGCAGGCCAAGTCAATAATGGGCCTCTTTAAAAAACTGATTGAGGGTCAATACAGTCATCTTGCAACCAAGCAAGATTTAGAGAAGCTATCAACTGAGTGCAAAGCTGATATTTGTGAGCTAAAGTTTGAAATAGGATCCATTAAGTCTGAAATCAAGTCTATCAAGTGGATGTTGAGTGCGTTTGGGGCCATTGTGATTGTGGCGATAGTTCAGCATAACTTCATTCATTCTTAGATTTTTGGTGGACAACAAGATTAGCGAGAGCTAGTTGGTCTGGTGAACTGTGGAAATAATTGGGTTAATAAATAATCTAATGGGTTTTTAAGATTTTTGTCATTTTGGGTCTTAGAATATGGGGATGTCCAATGCCTCCCCTATATCCCTTCATAAAGTACTAGCTTTGATGCTGGTTTTTGGCTCGACTGTTCTGGCCAACCATGAGGTGGAAGCCAAAGAAGTTGCGCCAAATTCAGGTAATAGAAAAACAGCAATTGTTCTAAATTCCGGTGAGGCAAGCGTTAGTTTAATTGATATGACGACGCGCCAAGTTTATAAAACCTTTCCGGTTGGTAAAGAGCCCCATCATCTAATGATCACTCCGGATCAAAAATCTGTGTTGGTAGCTAATGCTGCTGGTAACGATGTTGTGTTTTTAGATCCAAACACGGGTGAGATGCAACGCCGATTACCTGATATTGCTGACCCTTATCATATTGGTTATTCGCCGAACAAGAAGTGGTTTATTGCTGCAGGCAATCGATTGGATAGAGTGGATATCTATCAAGCCAAAGGCCAAGATCTGACTTTAACAAAAATTGTTAAAGCCTCCAAAACACCAAGCCATATTGCTTTTACATCCAATAGCAAAATCACATTTGTGACATTACAAGACTCCAATGAGTTAATTGCTATTGAATTAGACACTCAAGAAATTCTTTGGCGCATGCCAATAGGGAAAATGCCGGCTGGGGTTTGGATGACTCCAGGAGATAAATATTTATTAGTCGGATTAACTGGCTCTGACCATGTTCAGGTCATTGATTGGAAAACCCAAAAAATTATTAAAGAGATCAAAACTGGTAAAGGTGCTCATAACTTCAGGCCCATGGGAGATCAACGCCATATTTTCTTGACGAACCGCGTTGATTCAACAATCAGTATCATTGATATGTACAACCTTGAAAAGGTGGCGGATATCACTGGTTTACCATCGGGACCGGATTGCATGGATGTGACGCCTGATGGTAAAGAATTGTGGGTCACTTTTAGATTCTCAAAGAAAGTGGGTATTATTGATATTCCAAGTCGAAAGCTTATTTCGACCATCCCAGTAGGAAAAAGCCCTCATGGTATTTTCTTTTACCCAAGTGCCTCGTGGAAGTAAACATCACCTATTGGCCCTTGCAACTTAAGTCATTGGATAAAAGATGCGTATGAAGATTTTTTTCCTATCTTTTTATTTCATAAGTACCGTCACTTACGCTTCCACTTGTTCAAAACCGCTTTATCTCACTTTTGATACTGGCAACATGGCTGTTGCTGAGTTAGTGGCCGATACATTGCGAAAAAACCATATCAAAGCCACATTTTTTTTGGCTAATGAAAAAACAAAGCGCGGTGATTATTCTCTAGATGACTCTTGGGCATCTTTTTGGAAAAATTTAAAAAGCGACGGCCATGCTTTTGGCAACCATACTTACCATCACACTTATTTTGTTCGTGATTTGGAAGGTTATAAGGTTTTGACTCGCCCTCAATTTGGTCCAAGTGCCGGTAAGAAGGTGGTAACAGACCAAGCAAGCTTGTGCCAAGAGTTACAGTTGGTTAATCAGCGCTTCAAAAAAATGACAGGTTCACCTTTGGATCCTATATGGCGAGCACCTGGGGGAAAGGTTTCATCTGGTTATATTGAAATGGGACATATTTGTGGGTATACCCATGTGGGTTGGTCCCCAGCTGGTTTTTTGGGTGATGAGTTGTCATCTGAAAAGTTTTCTAACAACTATTTATTAGATAAAGCACTTAAAGACATTCGAGCTGGCGATATATTGATGGCGCATTTAGGTATTTGGTCACGGCAGGATGCTTGGGCACCTACCGTTTTGGAACCCTTGATTGTGGGCTTAAAAAGTCAAGGGTACTGTTTTGAAACAGTTCGCTCAGCCAAGCAAAATTCTCAAATTTCAAGAATAATTGAGTAGATGAGTTTATTGGTAACCTGGTATTCAAGTATCCAAGAATGGATGATGCAAAACATTGTTTTGCCTATTCTCTATGCTTTTAACGGTATGGGTTTCGCTGATGATGCTATGACCGGACTTGACTGGTTTCTCTTGGGTTTCATCCAAGTTTTGGTCATTGCTTTGGTTTTTAAGCCGATTGAAAAATTAATTCCCGCAGAAAAAATTGCTGGGGATCCGGGTCATCAACAGTTAACTGATGTTTTTTATACCTTGATCCATCGCTTGGGTGTTTTTAAGTTGGCTCTCTTTCTACTTTTTTCAGACTTGTTTTTTTGGTTTGATGCACAACTTCATGACTTTGGTTTTCAGCGCTTAAATGTTGAAAGTTGGTTGCCTGGTATCACATCCATTCCACTTGTTAGTTTTTTGATTTACTTGATCATCATTGATTTCTTTGAATACGTGTATCACCGTGCATCACATCATTGGAATTGGTGGTGGCAGTTACACGCACTGCATCATAGCCAGCAAAGGATGACGGTTTGGACCGACAATAGAAATCATGTTTTTGATGACTTAATACATTCTGCTTTTTTTGCAGTTATTGCATTGATGATTGGAGTTGAACCGATTCAATTTTTATGGATCATTGCTTTAGGGCAACTTATCCAAAGTTGGCAACATGGCAACTTAAATTTAGATCATGGTTGGTTTGGGTATGTTCTGATATCCCCCAAATTTCATCGTTTTCATCATGCTGTTGGCATGGGTCATGAAGTAGAAGGGCGGCCAGGGGTTCTGGGTGGATGTAATTTTGGCGTTCTGTTTCCTTGGTGGGATATGCTGTTTAGAACGGCTCGATTTAGTCAGGATATTTATCCGACAGGGGTTAGGGGTTTAACGGTTTCAAACAATCTGATTCGTCATCAATGGCAGGGTTTAGTCCACAGTTTCAAATCTTTACTCTCAAAATAATTTTTAAGGTAGAACGTGTTTCGATCATTTGGTTTGGCACTCATTGGCTTATTGCATCCTAGAATTATTTGGCTCACTTTTAGGCCATTTATTCTTATTAGTTTGTTATGGGGCCTGATTTTCTTTTTCATTTGGGAAAGATCAATTGCACTCATGAGTGAATTGATTACCAACTCATTCATCACTTCATGGCTGGCTGACTTAATGACTGCCGCTGGTTGGGAAGAGTTGCGTGCCGTAGTTGCGCCACTGCTATTTGTTGGGCTGATGATTCCATTGATTACCATCTCACTATTGATTTTTGTTGCATTTACATCCGTGCCTGCGGTAGTTAGGCACCTAAGCAAACAAAAAAATTACTCAACACTTTACGAAGCTAAAGGCGGTGGTTTGCTAGGTAGTATTGGTTACGCTTTCATTTCTATATTAATGTGCCTGCTTCTGCTTTTGATGACGTTGCCATTTTGGTGGATACCACCCATGGTCGCTATCATTCCTCCTCTGTTATGGGGGTGGCTCACCATGCGTTTGATGACCTATGATGTCCTTGCTCAACATGCTAGCGAGGAAGAGCGCATATCGTTGATCACTAAACATAAATGGTCCTTATTGTCGATGGGTGTTATTTCTGGATTGATGGGGGCTGTTCCAACTTTCTTCTGGGCAACTTCAGCCTTCGCTTTGGTTTTCTTTCCTGTAGTTTCATTTTTTGCGCTATGGATTTACTCCATGGTTTTCATTTTTTCAGCTCTCTGGTTTGCGCATTTTCTCTTGGAGGCTTTGCGACTCGAGAGATTAAATGGAGTCATTGATGTCTAATCATCCTACCCTTAGAAAATTTAGACTGATTGTGATTGGCGATGAGATTTTGTCAGGTAAGCGCCAAGATAAACATATGACCAAGCTCATTGAGCTTTTATCAGATAGAAGCCTTTCCTTAAGTCATGTGGAGTATGTGGCGGATGATCGTGAGGCGATTACCCATGTTTTGAAACGAAGTTTTGCGAGTGGAGATATTGTTTTTAGTACGGGTGGTATTGGTTCTACGCCTGATGACCACACGCGGCAATGCGCAGCCGCGGCTTTAGGGGTTGAGTTGGTCTTGCATCCTGAAGCTAAAACATTGATTACCCAGAGAATCATTACGAATGCCGAGGGTGATCCAGTTAAGTCAGACTTGAGTACCCGCGAAAATCTACAGCGTATGAAAATGGGGGAGTTTCCCATTGGTAGTGAGATCATCCCGAACTCCTACAATCAGATTCCTGGTTTTAGAATTCATGAGCATCACTTTTTACCTGGGTTTCCTGTCATGGCCGAGCCCATGATGGTTTGGGTTTTAGACCATCTTTATCCAGAGCTTTGTCATCAGCAAGATCATTTAGAGCGAAGCTTTATTGTTCCTTTAGCTATGGAGGCTAATTTAACCCCTTTAATGGAGCATATTGAGAGTTCTTATCCTGGGGTTAGGGTTTTTAGTCTGCCATCGGTTGGGGACCCTAATCGAGGGGGTATTTTTGCTCGACGCCACATTGAATTGGGTTTAAAGGGTTCGTCAGATGATGTTCTGGCAGTTTTACCACTGTTACGGCAGGGTGTTCAGGATTTAGGACATGAAACCCATGACCTGCCCATAAATGGTGCTTAAAAAGGGAAAAGTCTATTCTGGTGCTTAATTGCACTAAAATGGTGCAATTAAGTTTTTCTCTTAGGATTTTATTAGCCTAAAATGCTGGAAAGTCATGAAGTTTGTTTTGGCATGCTTTGTGCATAATTTGTAATAGCTGGTTATTTGATAAGGTTAGTCGAATAACTTATTTGAGATTGTTTAACAGGAGATTTGCATGACCACGAAGACCGTCGCAGATGTAATGAAGCTTGCGAAAGAAAAAGAAGTTACTTTTGTAGACTTCCGTTTTACAGATACCAAAGGTAAAGAGCAGCACGTTTCAGTGCCTGTTTCACACTTTGATGAAGATAAATTTGAGAGCGGTCATGCATTTGACGGTTCTTCAATTGCTGGTTGGAAAGGTATTGAAGCATCAGATATGTTGTTGATGCCTGATCCTTCAACAGCTTACATTGACCCATTCTATGAAGAGCCAACTTTGGTTCTTTCATGTGACGTTATTGAGCCATCAGATGGCAAAGGTTACGACCGCGACCCACGTTCTATCGCTAAGCGTGCTGAAGCTTACTTAAAGAGCACAGGCATTGGTGATACAGCTTACTTTGGTCCAGAGCCAGAGTTCTTTGTATTTGACAGCGTAACATGGGGCAACGACATGCAAGGTTGTTTCTTCAAAGTTGAATCTGAAGAAGCACCATGGTCATCAGCAACAACATTTGAACATGGCAATACAGGTCACCGTCCAGGTAAAAAGGGTGGTTACTTCCCAGTAGCACCAGTAGATACATTCCAAGACATGCGTTCTGAAATGTGTTTAATCCTTGAAGCGCTTGGTATTCCGGTTGAAGTTCATCACCATGAAGTGGCTGGTCAAGGTCAAAACGAATTAGGCACAAGATTTAGCACATTGGTTCAGCGTGCTGACTGGACTATCTTGCAAAAGTATGTGATCCAAAACGTGGCTCATGCTTACGGTAAGACAGCAACATTTATGCCTAAGCCAATCGTTGGCGACAACGGTTCAGGTATGCACGTTCACCAGTCTATCTGGAAAGATGGTCAAAACTTGTTCGCAGGTAATGGCTATGCTGGTTTGTCAGATCTCGCTTTGTATTACATCGGCGGTATCATTAAGCACGCTCGCGCATTGAATGCAATTACAAACCCAGGTACTAACTCATACAAGCGTTTAGTTCCAGGTTTCGAAGCACCAGTTAAATTGGCTTACTCAGCACGTAACCGTTCTGCTTCAATCCGTATTCCTCACGTATCAAATCCTAAGGGTCGTCGTATTGAGACTCGTTTCCCAGATCCTTTGGCAAACCCATACCTCTGTTTCGCTGCATTGATGATGGCTGGTTTGGATGGTATCCAAAACAAGATTCATCCAGGTGAAGCTGCTGACAAGAACTTGTATGACTTGCCACCAGAGGAAGATGCAAAGATTCCAACAGTATGTAACAGCTTGGATCAAGCGCTTGAGGCATTGAATGCTGACCGTGAGTTCTTAACTCGTGGTGGTGTGTTCACAAACTCTATGCTTGATGCATACATCGAATTGAAGATGGAAGAAGTTACTCGCTTCCGTATGGCTGCTCACCCAGTCGAATTCGATATGTACTATTCACTCTAATTGAGAGAGTAGAGCAAAGGGAAGCGCAGAAATGTTGCGCAAACCAGCAGAAGGGGCAGCTAAAGCTGCCCTTTTTTCTCCCTACTCAGCATGGGATCAGTTACCTAATGCTGTGTTGGTGGTTGATTACGACCATCAAATGGTGGTTTATGCCAACCCAATGGCTGAGGTTAGCCTTGATCTTTCAAGGAAAATTTTAGAGGGATTGAGTATTCATGATTTATTTGGTCATCACCCAGAATTAATCAAAATGTTAGATGCTGTGAAGATCGACCAGATCGAAGCGCAGCGTCAAGATTTGCAGCTTGGTCCAGGACCTTCGCGTGCGGATCACCAGCCTATTACGGCCCACATGGTTGTAGGCGCCTTAGAAGACCCTAATTTAGTTCTCATGGAGTGGTTACCGCTTGATCAGCAATTGCAAAGCGAAAGAGATGCCAGGTTACTTCAGCAAGTAGAAGCCAATAAAAGCTTAATGCGTAATCTAGCTCATGAAATTAAGAATCCTTTGGGCGGCATTAGAGGTGCTGCGCAGCTCTTGGAATATGAGCTACCAGATCGAAGCCTTCATGAGTACACGCAAGTCATTATTAAAGAATCGGATCGACTTCAAACTCTAGTGGATCGTCTATTAGCACCTCACAGAAAACAACATATTGATGATTACGTCAATATCCATGAGGTTTTAGAACGTGTTCGGAGTTTGGTTTTGGCGGAGTTTCCTCAGGGGTTGACGATCAAACGTAATTACGACACTAGCTTGCCTGATCTTTTAGGAGATAAGGAAGCATTGATTCAGGCGGTATTGAATGTGGTTCATAACGCTGCGCAAGCTCTTAGGAATCAAATTGCTGAGGGAACAGCTGTGATTGAGTTGTATACCAGGGTGGCCAGAAATGTAACGATTAGTAAGCAACGATACAAACTGGCATTGGACTTGCATGTAAAAGATAACGGTCCTGGAATCCCAGAGGAAATTAAGGATAAGATATTTTTTCCCTTGGTTTCAGGTAAGGAAGGCGGTAGTGGTTTAGGTCTGACATTGGCTCAAACTTATGTTCAACAGCATTTTGGCTTCATTGGATGTTCAAGCGTGCCTGGATCAACCGACTTTCAGATGCAAATGCCTTTCCGCATGAAAAGCGGGGATGCTTAAATAGTATTGGATATGAATATGAAACCAGTTTGGATTGTGGATGATGATCAATCAATACGCTGGGTATTGGAAAAGGCACTGCAACGTGAACAAATTCCTTACCGCAGCTTTAGTAATCCACAAGATGTTCTGGATGCATTTGATGAAAAACAAGAGCCACAAGTGCTAATTTCTGATATTCGCATGCCAAGAGGTAATGGCATTGATCTATTGCAGCAGGTTAAAGCTGAGCACCCCAATGTGCCGGTCATTATTATGACGGCCTACTCAGATTTAGATTCAGCTGTTTCATCATTTCAAAGTGGGGCTTTTGAGTACATTACCAAGCCATTTGATCTAACGAAAGCTATTGAATTAATCCGTCGCGCAATTGATGAAAGTTTACGCTTACAAAATCAGACAAAAGATGTTGCTGATAAGATGCAAGAGTCTACAGAGATTTTGGGTCAAGCACCGGCGATGCAAGATGTCTTTAGAGCAATTGGTCGTTTATCTCAGTCCAATGTCACTGTTCTTATTACGGGTGAATCTGGGTCAGGTAAGGAGTTGGTAGCAAAAGCCCTTCACAAGCATAGCCCAAGAGCTTCAGCGCCTTTTATTGCATTAAATACCGCAGCAATTCCAAAAGATTTGTTGGAGTCTGAACTGTTTGGTCATGAACGTGGCGCATTTACTGGCGCTCAAACAATGCGTAGAGGTCGATTTGAGCAGGCTGAAGGCGGCACATTATTTTTAGATGAAATTGGCGACATGCCTTTTGATCTACAAACTAGATTATTACGTGTTTTATCCGATGGTCATTTTTATCGTGTTGGTGGCCATGATCCTCTTAAAGCCAATGTGCGGGTGATTGCGGCAACACATCAAAATTTAGAAACTCGTGTGGCAGAGGGCTTATTTAGAGAAGATTTGTACCATCGACTCAACGTCATTCGATTGCGCCTTCCGTCACTTCGTGAGCGTCGAGAAGATATTCCATTGTTGGCGCGTCACTTTATGCAAACATCTGCCAAGTCTTTGGGTATGGATCCTAAGCGCCTAGCCGATGATGCTTTGAATGCTATTGCTCAACTTCCTTTCCCTGGTAACGTGAGGCAGTTAGAGAACCTATGCCATTGGTTAACGGTTATGGCTCCAGCTCAGGTGATTGGCGCGCAGGATCTACCTCCGGATGCAGTAGTGATGGGAGCTGACCTCCCCGAGGGAGCAGTCATTCCGGAGGTAAATGTTACGTTTAACTCTGGTGCTGCTAGTGACTGGGAGTCTGGTTTGGCTTTGGTTGCTAAGCAACTTTTGCAAAACGGTACCAGAGAGGTTTTTGATGTCTTGGAGTCCAAGTTTGAAAAAGCTATTCTTACTGCTGCTCTTGAAGTAACAAGAGGTAGGAGAGTTGAAGCAGCCGAACGTTTAGGTATTGGTAGAAATACGATTACGCGTAAATTGCAAGAATTAGGAATTGACGCGTAATCAAAGAGCTTGAGTGATTTAAGTTTGAATAACTCGCTTATTACCGAACTCATCAATAGCAACATAGGTTAGTGTCGCATCTGTTACCCTCACAGTAATAGGGTTTTCTGGTTGTCTTTCAGCAATCACATCAACGTGAACTGTAATTGATGTTTTACCAACTTTTTGAATGGTGCAATAAAAGCTTAATTGATCCCCAACTGAAACTGGCTGTTTAAATGTAAATGAATTGACGGCAACCGTGGCAACTTTACCTTTTGCTTTTTTCATTGCTATGATGGCTCCTGCAACGTCGACATTTGCCATGATGTATCCGCCAAAAATATCTCCATTCCAATTAACATCTGCTGGCATTGGCACCACCCTGAGGACTAACTCTGCTCCTGGATGAGGTTTATGGATATTGATTGCGTGATCTTCATTCATATTTGAGACTTTACACTGATTTGGCGTTCATAATAAGCCCTTTAGATTAATTCAATTTTATTTTTATGTCTTCAATTCGGATTGCTACTTGGAATGTTAACTCTATTAAAGTACGTTTACCGCACCTGCTGCAGTGGTTGAGTTCTCAAGAAAAAAAGGGTGCACCTATTGATGCACTTTGTCTTCAGGAGTTAAAGTTAACGGAAGATAAATTTCCATTTTCAGAGTTGGATGCCGCTGGTTATTACGCTCTAGTCGCTGGTCAAAAAACATATAACGGTGTTGCTTTACTCTTAAGAAAAAGCTCCTTGGCTGCAACGGCACAAGATCCTGAAACAGCATTTTTATCTGCTGTAAAGAATAATCCTAAGTTTCAAGATGAGCAGCAGCGTTTAGTTGCTGCAACAGTTGCCTTTAAAGGTCGCGCACCGATGAGATTGATTTCAGCCTATTTTCCTAATGGGCAGGCTCCTGGAACTGAAAAATTCACCTACAAAATGAATTGGTTGGCGGGGCTTTACGACTGGCTGTCTGAAGAACTCGAGGAGCATCCTAGACTGGCTCTTTTAGGCGACTACAACATAGCACCTAACGATGAAGATGTTCATGATCCGAAGGCTTGGGAAGGACAAAATTTAGTTTCTCCAGAAGAAAGAGATGCCTTCACCGGCTTTATAGAATTAGGTCTTCATGACAGTTATAGAATGTTTGAGCAGTTGCCTAAAAGCTTTAGTTGGTGGGATTACCGCATGATGGGATTCCGTCGAAATGCAGGCGTTCGAATTGATCACATTCTATTGAGCGAGGAGCTTAAGAATGAATGCACGGCTAGCTTTATTGATAAGGTGCCAAGAGGATGGGAGCAGCCTTCGGACCATGCTCCCGTAATTACTACTCTTGCTTAGTTAAACTAAACCACCATGTCGCAGTAAAGCGTCAATTTTCGGCTCTCTACCTCGGAAGGCTTTAAATGATTCCGCTGCGGAGCGGCTACCACCCACTTCTAAGATTTCTTCGCGGTAACGTTCCCCGGTAGCTTGGTCTAAAACGCTACCGGTTTTTTTAGCGGCTTCTTCAAAAGCCGCATAAGCATCAGCTGAAAGAACTTCAGCCCACTTGTAGCTGTAATATCCCGCAGAGTATCCTCCAGCAAAAATATGACTAAAGGTATTTGGCCATCGAGAGATCTCTGATTGAGGGATTACGTGGATATCATCATTGATTGATTTAGATAAAGCGAGGACATCCGTTGCTTGGGCATTTTCTGGTGTGAACTCGGAATGCAATTTCCAATCAGCCATGGAGAAAACAAGTTGTCTCAAAGTTCCAAGACCATTTTGAAAATTTTTGGCAGCAATCATTTTGTCAAAAAGTGATTGAGGTAGAGTTTCTCCTGTTTCAACGTGAGCGGTCATTTTTTGCAACACCTCCCATTCCCAGCAGAAGTTTTCCATAAATTGACTTGGAAGTTCAACGGCATCCCACTCAACACCATTGATGCCTGACACACCCAAAGCGCTCACTTTTGTCAGCATGTGATGCAAACCATGACCACATTCATGGAACATCGTGATCACATCATCATGAGTGATAGTTGGTTGTTTGGTAATACCATTAATCGTTACAGGGGCAGGGAAGTTGCAAACCAAATAAGCAACCGGTGTCTGGATATCGCCATTTGGTAGTACGCGGCGACCTCTTGCGTCATCCATCCACGCTCCACCACGTTTACCTGGTCTGGCATAGGGATCCAAGTAAAACTGAGCAACTAACTCGCCTTTTGTATTTGAAACCCTAAATGATTGAACATCTTTATGCCATTTAGGTAATGAATCTTCTTCAATTTTGACGCCAAATAAGGTTTGAATGATCTCAAATAGACCATTGAGGACCTTGGAAAGAGGAAAGTATTGTTTGACTTCGTTTTCAGAGAACGCATAACGATCTTGCTTGAGTTTCTCTGAAGCATAAGCCATATCCCATGGTTCTAATTGATCAATTCCAAGCGATTTTTTAGCAAAGCTTTGTAAATCAGCCCAGTCTTGTTGTCCATGCCCTACAGCTCGATGAGCGAATTCCTGTAAAAACTGATCGACTTCCGAGACTGTGCGAGCCATTTTAGGTGCAAGGCTCAAAGCGGCGTAGTTATCAAAGCCGAGCATTTTAGCTTCTTCACTTTTCAAGCGAAGTTGAGCCAACATATTGCTAGTGTTATCCCATTCCGGTTTGCTGCCGCTGTATTGAGGACCTAAATCAGATGCTCTGGTGATGTAGGCTTGGTATAGTTTTTTTCTGAGAGGGCGATTCTCGGAAAATTGCATCACAGGGAAATAGGATGGGAAGTGAAGCGTAAAAGCCCAACCTTCTAGTTCCTTGGATAGTGCTAGCTCTTTAGCGGCTGCTATGGCGTCTTCAGGCAAGCCCTTTAGGTCTAATGGATCGGTAATTAGATGCACAAAACTATCTGTGGCATCGAGAACATGATCAGAGAATTCTTTTGCCAATTTGGCTTGCTCATCTTGAATTTCAGCAAATCGTGGTTTTTGATCATCTGCCAATTCAGCCCCCCCAAGACGAAAGTCCCTCAAGGAATTCTGAATGACTTTTTGTTGAGCAGTGCTTAAAGATTTAAATTCTTTTGATTCGCTCAAGGATTTATATTTTTTATACAAGTCCAAGTTTTGACCAAGCGCGCTCCAAAAAGCAGTTACCTCAGGTAGCATCACACCATAAGCATCTCGCAATTCTGGGCTGTCAGCAACACTGTTCAAGTGGCTAATAACTCCCCACGAGCGACCGAGTGACTCTGTGGCACTTTCCAATGGTTCAACTAAATCTAGCCATGTACATGGGGTGCTTGGTGCTAGAGAATGATCAACAGCGCTTTGAGCTTGTTTTAAAAGCTCTTGAATAGCTGGTTGGATATGTTGCGGTTGAATCGCTGAATAGTCAGGTAAACCGTGACCAAAGGATAGGAGTGGATTTGTCATAACTTTATTATCTATCGAAAATTAAAAAAATTCAGGCGCTTCAAGAAGCGCCTGATTGTTGACATTGGAGTGGTGTCTATTCCAAATACCGATTAGAGTCTTTCAGCAGCTTCTAAGGTATTCAGTAGCAACATCGTAATGGTCATAGGGCCAACACCGCCTGGCACAGGAGTAATTGCGCTCGCTACTGTTTTAACAGACTCAAAGTCGACGTCGCCACATAGCTTGCCATCATCCAATCGATTGATTCCCACATCGATCACCACAGCGCCTGGCTTAACCATCTCAGCTGTGATCATTTTTGGACGTCCCGTAGCAACGACTAGAATGTCAGCTTCTTTGGTGTGGGCGGTTAAGTCTTTAGTTTTGCTATTGCAGATGGTAATCGTTGCGCCTGCCTGCAAAAGTAACATAGCCATAGGCTTGCCAACAATGTTAGAGGCACCCACAATCACTGCACGAGCCCCTTTGATTGGGTAGTCTATGCTTTCTAGCATTTTCATGCAGCCGTATGGGGTACAAGGTCTAAATAGTGGTGCGCCAATCATGAGTGCGCCGGCATTAGCCACATGGAAACCATCGACATCTTTTTCGGGAGCAATCGATTCGATTACCAGGTGACTATTGAGATGCTTCGGTAGTGGTAGTTGAACCAAAATACCGTGAATGCTTGGATCTAAATTGAGTTCGTGGATTCTTTTCAATAAAGCGGCTTCGCTTAAATCAGTTGGTAGTCGCTCCAATAGAGAATGCATGCCAGCTTCTTCACAAGCTTTGACTTTATTTCGTACGTAAACCTGGCTCGCAGGATCTTCTCCAACTAGAAGTACTGCTAAACCTGGTTTGATGCCTTTTCCAACTAACGTTGAAGTTCTACTGGCAATTTCTAATCTAATTTTTTTGGCAAGGGCATTACCGTCAATAATTTGAGCTGACATAGATTTTTTAGGAGTTGGTTTCAGATAAAGCTAAACGTAATAAATCGGCAACCGTGTTCACACTCAATTTTTCCATGATGTTAGCGCGGTGTGCTTCGACTGTTTTGATAGAAATATTCAGATCGTCAGCGATTTGTTTATTCAAGCGACCTGCCACAATTCTTTCTAGAACCTGTTTTTCACGACCCGTCAGTTTACTGAGTAAATTTTGAGTGTTCTTTTGAGTGTCGGCTTTAGCGTAGTCAACGCGGGCACGAGTGAGCATCTTTTCCACAAGAGTTTTCAACTCAGATTCTTTGAATGGTTTTTCAATAAAATCAACAGCACCTTTTTTCATGGTCGATACAGCCATTGAAACATCGCCATGACCTGTAATAAAGGCAATCGGCATCGGAATATTTTCAGTTAAAAGACGTTCTTGAAGTTCAAGACCAGACATGCCTGGCATACGAACATCCAAAATCAAACAGGCAACTGTTTCCTTATCATCCCCTTGAAGGGATTGAAGGAAACGCTCCGCACTGGGTTGGCACCTTACAGTATAGCCATTGCTTTCTAATAGCCATGTTAGAGAGTCTCTTACTGCTTCATCATCATCGACGACGTAAACAATTTCAGTTTTATTGTTCATGATCTTTATTTATCCGTTGGAAGTAGTATTGTAAAGGTGCAGCCGGTATTGCCGGGTTCTTTTTCAGTGGCATGGTTAGTCACCCAAAGCCTGCCACGGTGTGATTCAACAATAGAGCGGCAAATGTTGAGACCAATACCCATTCCATCTTGTTTTGTACTGAAAAATGGCTCGTAGAGGCGTTCTAGAGCATCATCAGGGATGCCGGGACCATGATCAGAGACTCTAACTCGGAGCATGCTTGGGTTAACACTTTGATCAATATCGACTTTTATTTCAATAATTTTGGCGTTAGAGATGTGTGGCGGGCTGGTTTTTACAGCATCAATGGCATTTTTTAATAGATTGACAAGCACCTGTTGAATCAAGATAGGGTCTAAATGAACAGGTGGAAGGTGATCTGCAAAGGATTTGCTCAACTGAACACCATGGCGCTGTGCTTCAATTTCAGCTAAGCCAACTGAATCTTCAATAATTTGGTGAATATCCACTAATTGACTCTGCGGCTGACTGCGTTTAACAAAGCCACGAATGCGTTGAATAATTGTTCCAGCTCTGTGAGCCTGTGTCGTTGCTTTTTCAATTGCTGGCAGGATATCCTTTTGAATATCAATGGTTTGATTAGATTTCAGGCGGTTAGCAATCCCAGTGCAATAGTTGCTAATTGCGGCCAAGGGTTGATTAAGTTCATGAGCCAAGGACGATGCCATCTCCCCCATTGTTGTTAAACGGCTGGAGAATTGCATTTTTTCTTCTTGTTGACGAGTCACTTCATCAGCATTCTTACGGGCGGTAATATCCGTTGCAACAATTAATTGCGCAAGATGTCCGTCAACCCAAGAAATATATCGGCGTCTGACTTCGTACCAAGACTTCGAATTTTTAATTTGGACTTCTCGGAAATCGGAACGAGCAGGGGTCAGTTCAGATGCGGGGAGACCAACAAAGCCGTCTACACTGTCAATGTCAGACTCATCCATTTCACTTGGCTCAATTTCATGTCCAGCTAAGTCGAGATGAACTTGGGTGGTTGAACCAAAATGATCGCGGTAATACTTATTTGCAAATAGTAACTGGCCACTCTGTAAAGAGATTACAGATACTGCTGCATCCAAGCTTTCTAATACGGTTGTAAAACGTTCTTGAGCTAAAGCTAATTCTTGTCGAGCCTTAACTGGTTCTGAAATATCAACAATTGAACTCACCCAGCCAATTTGTTGACCTTTCTCATTATTGAGTTTTGACACGAAAGTTCGAATGTTTATCTTTGCCCCTTCTCGTGTTCGAAGCATCGCTTCGAAGCCAGCTTTTGGACTATTGCCAGTTAAAGCTATAGACATCTTTTGATTAAGGTCCGAGATCATTTCGTCCGGCCAGAAAGGAAAGGGCGGTGACATTCCAACTAGCTCTTGGTCGGTCCAGCCCACCATCTCGCAGAATGCAGGATTGACGTAAGTAATCTTGCCATCCATGTCGTGTGCGCGCATACCAATCGTGATGGATTCCTCCATTGCTCTTCTAAAATTAGTCTCAATCTGAAGATCTTTTTGAATGGAAAAGCGCTGCGTTGTTTGTTTCCAAACAGACCATAAGCTCCATAAAACAAAGGCGCATAAACCAATTACCAGCCACAATAAGGTTCTATAGGTCAGATTTGTTGGTGGAGGGTAAGTGCTGATATTGAGGCTGAGCGGGGTGCCTAATTTATCAATAGTGACATTGTGCTCAATAGATCTCGCATTTGTTTTTCTGGTGTTGGATGTTGCAATGGCCGTTCCGTTGTTATCAACTAAAGTAAAGCGGTACAAGCCACTTAATTCAGTTGGGACCATGTGCTTTAGCATTCTTCGTGATGAGTAAATGACGGCGATAGCGCCAATGACTTCACCTCGCTGAATGACTGGAGTGACATGCCAAAATATATTTTCACGATCTAGGCTGGCGTTATCTTTACCGGCATATTCGAAATTCAGAATTTGGCCATACTCGGCTTTATTTGTTTCTGAAGCTAAGGCATAAAGAGTATTTAATTCTTTTTCAATTTTCCCTCGAACAGGCGTACGTTCAAACCATTCTGTATTGCTTAAAGAAACAGGAATATTCCATAATTTTTTCTTATGGTTATCAATCCATCTTAAATGCAAAATTTCCGGACTATCTTGAATCAGCGTTGTAGCTCGTCTTAAAAAGACATCCGGGTTTTGCATTTGATCAATTGAATTACTGATTTCACGGCTTAGCTCTAATAAGGTGTCTTCATTTGAGTTAAAGCGCATCATGATCCGTTGCTTAGCGTAAGCGCTCTCTCTATAAAGAGTGTATTGCTGTTGGTTTTTATCTTGGTAGTTCAGTGTCCACAGAATTAATGCCATCACACTTGTAAAAATGACGATGGCAAGTATGGGTATGAACAGATAGGTGTAAGACCTAGTTTTATGGTTCAAAGCTTTTGGCAAAAGCTTATCAAGAACATACTCAAATTTTGTGACGATGCGGTTGATCAACTGTTATTTCTCATTGACTAGGGAAAACCATAGAAGACACGAGTTTAATTCGAGCAGAGAGTGGTAGATGGTTTTTTATTGCCCTTTCTTGTTGCTAAGCAATAATATTCCATATTATGAGAAACACATTCGTTATGTGGTAAATAGCTTGCGACTACCAGTTGTGCTTTTTAGAATTTAGCTAATAACTAGAGAGCGACAACGATGACCAGTCTGACTGGCTAATGAGGAGATAAAGATGGCTGATTTACCGGGACAAAGCATGGGTACAAATCAACAGCAGGATATTGACCCAATTGAAACAAAAGAGTGGATTGATGCTCTGAATGGCGTCATTGCTAAAGAGGGTGTTGATCGTGCAGCATTCTTAATAGATGAGCAAATCTCCCACGCACGAGTGAGTGGCGTGGTTCAGCCGTTTCATGCTGAGACCCCTTACATCAATACGATCCCGGTTGAACAGCAGGCTAAATTACCTGGCAATCATGAGGTAGAAGAGCGTATTCGAGCTTATACCCGATGGAATGCTATGGCCATGGTTCTCAGAGCCAACAAAGACACCAACGTCGGTGGACACATTTCTTCTTTCCAATCGGCAGCAACGCTTTATGACGTTGGTTTTAACCATTTTTGGCATGCACCCTCAGATAAGCATGGTGGTGACCTTGTGTTTGTTCAAGGCCACGTAGCAACTGGAGTTTATGCGCGTGCTTATATGTTGGGACGTTTGACAGAAGAGCATTTGAATAATTTCCGTCAGGAGGTTGATGGCAACGGTATTTCAAGTTATCCGCACCCATGGTTAATGCCAGACTTCTGGCAGTTCCCAACAGTATCTATGGGTTTAGGCCCGATCATGGCAATTTACCAGGCTAGATTCATGAAGTATCTGGACGATCGCGGCTTTGCTAAAACCGAGGGTCGCAAGGTTTGGGCATTTTTAGGTGACGGTGAGACGGATGAGCCTGAGTCACTTGGCGCGATTGGTATGGCTGGTCGTGAAAACCTGGATAACTTATGCTTTGTTATTAACTGTAACTTGCAACGTTTAGATGGTCCGGTTCGCGGTAACGGTAAGATCATTCAAGAGCTTGAAGGTGAGTTCCGTGGCGCAGGCTGGAATGTGATCAAGTTAGTTTGGGGTACGCATTGGGATGCTTTGTTTGCACGTGACAAAAAAGGCATCTTGATGAAGCGTTTGGGTGAGATCGTGGACGGTGAATACCAAACCATGAAATCTAAGAATGGCGCCTACGTTAGAAAAGTCGTTTTCAATACACCAGAGCTTCAAGCGCTAGTTGCTGATTGGAGTGATGATGAGGTGTGGAACCTCAATCGCGGTGGTCATGATCCTTATAAAGTTTATGCAGCATTCCATGCGGCTAATAATCATAAAAACCAACCAACAGTTATCTTAGCTAAAACCATTAAAGGTGATGGCATGGGTAGTTCAGGTCAAGCCATGAACATTGCCCACCAAGCTAAGAAAATGAACATTGAAGACGTTAAAGCATTTAGAGATCGTTTCAAGATTCCTGTCTTGGATGAGCATATTGAAAAATTGCCATTAGTGAAATTTGAAGAAGGTAGTGAAGAGCTTAATTACATGCGAGAGAGACGCATGGAGTTGGGTGGATACTTGCCTCAGCGTCGAACCAAAGCCGAGAGCTTGGATGTGCCTGCCTTAGAAACTTTTGCTCCATTGCTTGAGCCAACGGTTGAAGGTCGTGAGATATCAACAACTATGGCATTTGTTCGTATGTTGAATATCATTGTTAAAGATAAGGGCATTGGTAAGCGTGTTGTACCTATTGTTCCAGATGAGTCAAGGACTTTTGGTATGGAAGGTATGTTCCGCCAATTAGGTATTTGGAATCAAAAGGGTCAGCTTTACACCCCACAAGATCATGATCAGTTGATGTTCTACAAAGAGGACAAGCACGGTCAAATTTTGCAAGAGGGTATCAATGAAGCGGGGGCGATGTGTGACTGGATTGCTGCGGCAACGTCCTACTCCACACATGGTGTGCCAATGTTACCTTTCTATATTTTCTACTCCATGTTTGGTTTCCAGCGTATCGGTGACTTGGCGTGGGCGGCTGGCGATATGAGAAGCCGTGGCTTCTTATTAGGCGGTACCGCTGGTCGAACAACGTTGAACGGTGAAGGTTTGCAGCACGAAGATGGTCACAGCCATCTATGGAGCGCAGCTATTCCGAACTGTATTAGTTATGACCCAACATTTGCTTTTGAGTTGGCTGTGATTATTCAAGATGGTATGCGTCGAATGATGACAGAGCAAGAAGATGTCTACTACTACTTAACGCTCATGAATGAGAACTATGCTCATCCAGCCATGCCAAAAGGTGCTGAAAAAGATATCTTGAAGGGTATGTATAAGTTGAGCAGCGTAGGTGATGCTAAAGCTAAGCAGCGGGTTCAGTTATTAGGTAGCGGTACGATCTTCCGCGAGGTTATAGAGGCGGCCAACATGTTGCGTGACGACTGGGGCGTAGCTTCTGATATCTGGAGTTGCCCAAGCTTTACAGAGTTAGGGCGCAACTGGAATACAGTTGCTCGTCACAACATGTTGAACCCAACAGATAAACCAGTTTTGTCTCATGTAGAGACAATGTTGAAAGATACAACCGGTCCTGTGATTGCTGCAACGGATTACGTCAGAATGTTTGCTGAGCAAATTCGTCCAGCGATTCAAAATACGGGTAAGCGTTACAACGTATTGGGAACCGATGGTTATGGTCGTTCCGACACTCGTGAGAAATTAAGACACTTCTTTGAAGTTGATCGTCGCTGGGTAACTGTTGCTGCTCTTAAGTCTCTTGCTGATGATGGTCAGATTGAACACAAGAAAGTAGCTGAAGCCTTGAAGAAATATGGCTTAGATCCTAAAAAACCTAACCCAATGACAGTGTGAGGATGGCCCTATGAGTCAAGCAATTGAAATTAAAGTACCTGACATTGGTGATTACAAAGATGTACCTGTCATTGAAATCCACGTTAAACCAGGTGACCGTGTTGAAAAAGAACAGACCCTTGTAACCTTGGAGTCTGATAAGGCAACAATGGATGTGCCTTCATCAGAAGCAGGTGTTATCAAGGAAGTTAAAGTTAAAGTTGGTGAGAACATCTCGGAAGGAACTGTTGTGGTTCTTTTGGAATCTGAGAGTGTTTCTGCTGCTGCCCCAGCACCAGCACCAGCACCAGCACCACAAGCAGCTGCACCAGCAGCATCAGGTGGAACTATTCAGGTCAAGGTTCCTGATATTGGTGACTACAAAGGTGTGCCTGTCATTGAGGTTCATGTCAAAGTGGGTGATCGTGTGGAGAAAGAACAATCCATCGTTACGCTCGAATCAGATAAGGCCACAATGGATGTGCCATCTTCGGATGCTGGCATCGTTAAAGAAGTTAAAGTTAAAGTAGGTGATAGCATTTCTGAGGGCGATCTTGTGATTGTTCTTGAGTCCTCAGGTGCTGCAAGTACTGTTGCGACCTCTGAGAAATCAGTACCAGCTACACCGATGGTTGCGCCAGCATCGGCACCTAAGGCAGCTCCAGCGCCCGCCACAGCTCCTGTAGCCCGGACTGAGTCAACGCCAATGGGTGGTGTAAGTCATGCGAGCCCATCGGCTCGTAAATATGCTCGTGAGCTGGGTGTGGATGTATCCAAAGTAATTGGAACAGGTCCTAAAGCCCGCGTTACTCAAGAAGATGTCCAGGCTTATGTGAAGAACATCATGACGGGGCAGGCGGCTTCTCCAGCAGGTGCTCCAGTGTCTGCAAGTGGTGGTTTGAATCTGTTGCCATGGCCAAAAATTGATTTCACTAAATTTGGTGAAGTTGAGACCAAACCTCTTTCACGTATTCAAAAACTATCTGCTGCTAATCTGTCGCGCAACTGGGTCATGATTCCAGCGGTAACGTATCACGAAGATGCAGATATTACTGAATTAGAAGCGTTCCGTGTCATGACCAATAAAGACAATGAGAAGCAGGGCATTAAGGTCACCATGTTGGCTTTCTTGATCAAAGCATCAGTCAATGCTTTGAAGAAGTTCCCTGAATTCAATAGTTCATTGGATGGTGATGATTTGGTTTTAAAGAAATACTTCCACATCGCATTTGCTGCCGATACACCTAATGGTTTGGTTGTTCCCGTTGTGAAAAATGCGGATAAAAAAGGTATTTTTGAAATCGCTAAGGAAACAGGTGAATTAGCCAAGTTGGCACGGGAAGGTAAGTTGAAGCCCGATCAAATGCAGGGTGCTTCATTCACAATTTCTTCTTTAGGCGGTATTGGTGGAACCTATTTTGCACCGATTATCAATGCGCCTGAGGTTGCCATTTTGGGCGTTAATAAAGCATCTATGAAGCCTGTTTGGAATGGTAAAGAGTTTGTGCCTAAATTAATTTGTCCTCTATCTTTAACTGCAGATCATCGCGTGATTGATGGGGCTTTAGCAACTAAATTTAACGTTTACTTATCTGAACTTTTGGCCGACTTCCGTCGCGTCGTTCTATAAAAGGAAATCGACATGGCCACTCTAGAAATTAAAGTTCCTGATATTGGTGACTTCCATGACATCCCAGTCATTGAAGTCTTAATGAAGGTTGGTGATCAAGTTGAAAAAGAGCAAGCGCTCTTAGTTCTTGAATCGGATAAGGCCACTATGGAAGTGCCAAGCGAACAAGCTGGCACGATCCTGAGCGTTGCAGTTAAAGTGGGTGACAAGATCAATCAAGGGATGGTGATTGCTACGATCGAGACTGCTGCAGCAGCAGTATCAAGCGCTCCTGCTCCAGCAGCACCGCCGAAAGCTTCAGTACCTGCTGCTCAGGTTGCATCAAGTGCACCTGTAAGCACGCCAGTGGCAGGAAGCTATTCTGGCAAAGTGGATCATGAGTGCGAGATGTTGGTTTTAGGAGCCGGCCCTGGTGGTTATAGTGCCGCTTTTAGAAGTGCTGATCTTGGTATGAGCACAATCATCGTTGAGCGTTATTCAACCTTAGGTGGTGTTTGTTTGAATGTGGGTTGTATTCCATCTAAAGCACTTTTACATACTGCAGCTATCATGGATGAAGTCAAAGCGATGGCTAAGCACGGCATCAGTTATGGCGAACCCAAGATTGATATTGATCAGCTTAGATCCCATAAAGAGAGCGTGATTGGCAAGTTAACGGGTGGTTTAGCTGGCATGGCTAAAGCTCGTAAAGTAAAAACAGTTCGCGGTATTGGTCGTTTCTTAGATGCTAACCATGTGGAAGTCGATATCACTGAGGGAACATCAAAAGCAACGACTGGTATCAAACAAGTAATTCGTTTCCAAAAAGCCATCATTGCTGTTGGTAGTCAAGCTGTGATGTTGCCTTTCTTGCCAAAAGATCCGCGGATTGTCGATAGTACCGGCGCCTTAAAACTTACATCTGTACCTAAGAGAATGCTAGTCATTGGTGGCGGCATTATTGGTTTGGAAATGGCCACGGTGTATAGCACCTTAGGTAGCAAAATTGACATTGCTGAAATGTTAGATGGCTTAATGGCTGGTGCAGATCGTGATTTGGAAAAGGTCTGGGAGAAAGTGAATGCGCCACGTTTTGACAACATCATGTTGAAAACACGTGCCAGCAAAGCTGAAGCTAAGCCAGATGGTATTCATGTCACTTTTGAGGGTGATAAAGCACCTGCAACACCACAGGTTTATGACTTGGTCCTAGTGGCAGTGGGTCGCACGCCAAATGGTAAAAAAATTGACGCTGATAAAGCGGGTGTGTTGGTTGATGAGCGTGGGTTCATTCAGGTGGATAACCAGTTGCGTACCAATGTTCCTCATATCTATGCGATTGGTGATTTGGTTGGTCAACCGATGTTGGCTCATAAAGCGGTTCATGAGGCACATGTGGCTGCTGAAGTTGCGGCTGGTCAGAAATCATATTTTGATGCGAAGCAAATTCCTTCTGTTGCCTATACCGATCCCGAAGTGGCGTGGGCTGGTATCACAGAAGAGCAATGTAAAGCTCAAGGCATTGAGTACGAAAAAGGCTTATTCCCCTGGGCAGCAAGTGGTCGTGCGATTGCTAATGGCAGGGATGAAGGTTTTACCAAGCTTATTTTTGATAAAGCGACACACCGAATTATTGGTGGTGGCATTGTTGGTACACATGCCGGTGACTTAATTGGTGAGGTTTGTTTAGCTATTGAGATGGGCGCTGATGCGGTCGATATTGGCAAAACAATTCACCCACATCCGACCTTGGGTGAGTCAGTGGGCTTAGCAGCTGAAGTGGCGCATGGTAGTTGCACCGATCTACCGCCACAAAAGAAAAAATAAAAAAGTCGCATAAGAAAAAACTCCGAATGTAATTCGGAGTTTTTTTATGGATCTACTCAAAAAAAACCCCCGCACAAGGCGGAGGTTGAAGGGTACTTGCAGATATGATCTGACTGGGTACCGAGGAGACAATCGTTACTACTTCAATTCTTTACAACCATCATCATGAATCAGATGGCTTTCATACGCCTTACTTCTTGCCGCGAGCTGCTTTAACTGCTGTATTAGCAGCTGCATTGAAGTTATTTTGTGCCAAGTCAACAGCTTGCTTGATTGACTTTTGAGTTGTTTCATAAGCATTATTTGCTGCAGCCATGGCTTGTTTCATAGCTTGAATCGCTGCTTCTGAGCCAGCTGGTGCATTTTTAGTCATTTCTTCAACCATACCATTCAAGTTACCGTTGCTCTTTTTCAATTGTGATTCAGTCACTGCTGTAAATGTTGAGTTAGTTTCATTAGCGATGTCATATAAATGACGGCTGTATGACATGATTTTCTCTGCCAAAGGTTGAACCATACCGGCTTGCATCGCCATTAATGCTTGTGCATCACGCACTGATAGAGCTTGCTTAGCATTTTGTACATTTTCGTTCATCGATGCTTTTGCAACGGCCATGTTCAATTCAACTAATTTTTCTACGCCTTCAAAAGCCTTGTTTGTAAGACCTAAAAGAGTCTCAAGGTTAGCTTTATTAGCTGCTGCGATTTGTTCTGGGGTTAATGTCATTTGTTTTCTCCAATGTTAAAAGGTAAGTGAAACTAAATTGTTGCACTGCACAAATATAAGTATAGGTGCTAAACGCATGAAGTCAAGACCACATTGTGAAAAAAAGGCAAAATCAGGGGGTGAAAGCCTTTTATACCGATCATTTTGTCCTCCCATTACCCGATGGGCATCGATTTCCGATGCAAAAATACCGTTTATTAAGAGACAGAGTCTCAAAAATTGACGGCATTCACCTCATAGAGCCTTCTGGAGCCAGCGATGAAGACTTGCTTAGAGTGCACACCTCTGATTATGTTCGGGCCGTCACAATGGGTCTATTAGAGGGATCTCAAATCAGGGAAATTGGCTTTCCGTGGTCAGAAATGATGGTGGAGAGATCGAGGAGGTCAGCTGGTGCCACCATTCAAGCCTGTTTAGCAGCTCTACAAGAAGGGGTGTCAGTCAATCTGGCTGGTGGCACTCATCATGCTTATGCCGATAAGGGTAGTGGGTTTTGCGTATTTAATGATGCAGCCATTGCGACAAAGTATGTACAAGCCTTGCAGCCCAATATGCCAGTTGCGATTATTGACTTGGATGTTCATCAAGGAAATGGCACGGCTGCCATCTTAGGGAAAGAATCAAGTTGTTTTACGCTATCTCTACATGGTGAAAAGAACTTCCCATTTCGAAAAGAATCAAGTCACTTAGATATAGGGCTTGAGGATGGTCTTGGTGATCAAGATTATCTGCAAACGCTGCACCGAGCTCTTGAATCCTTAGAAGCACAATTTAATCCAGAGTTGATCATCTATTTAGCAGGTGCTGACCCTCACGAAGGTGATCGATTGGGGCGCTTGAAGTTAAGTATGTCCGGCATGGCGAAGCGGGACAGCATGGTCTTGAGCTTTGCTAAGGAGCATCGTTGCCCAATTGCCTTAGCCATGGCAGGTGGTTACGGTACAACTATTGAAACTACTGTGGATGTCCACGAACAGACCATACAATTAGCTTTTCAGCATTTCCTTCAAAAGGCGCATTAGATGTCAAACACCCTGTGGGCGAATCGCTTAGCACCATGGATGGCACCCATTTTTGTCATCATTTGGAGTACCGGTTTCATAATTGCTATTTATGGTATGCCCCATGCTGAGCCAATGACTTTCTTGGTCATGCGTTTTTCAGGGGTGGTGATTTGTATGCTGCCGATTGTTTTGTTATTTAAAGCACCTTGGCCGTCTTTTTCGCAAATGCTTCACATTGCTATCGCCGGTATCTTTTTACAAGCAGGTTATGTGGGTGGTGTTTGGGTGGCAGTTAAAGACGGTATGTCTGCTGGATTAATTGCCCTCATTGTTGGTTTGCAACCAATCTTAACGGCATGGCTTGCGGCATTTATCTCAGAGAAAGTTACCCGCGAACAATGGCTTGGTTTACTGATAGGACTCTTAGGAGTTGGTTTGGTGGTGTGGACCAAGCTGTCATTAATTGGTCTTAGTTTCTATTCGTTAATTTTTGGTTGTTTTGCTCTTTTGAGTATTACAGCAGGCACTCTTTATCAAAAGAAATTCTGTTCTCAATTTGATATCCGAACGGGTAGTGTGATTCAGTTTGTGGCGTCTGTTTTAGTTTGTGCGCCATTCATGTGGTTCTTTGAAACTATGGAAGTAGAGTGGGTGCCAGAAATGATTGGCGCAATGTTATGGGGTATTTTTGCGATTTCAATAGGGGCGATATCCTTATTGTTTATATTGATTCGCAATGGTGCTGCTACAAAGGTGACCAGCTTAATGTATTTAACGCCACCAACAACTGCTTTAATGGCTTGGATATTATTTGATGAGCCGATTACTTGGGTGATTGTGCTGGGTATATTATTGACCAGCTCAGCAGTGTTGCTTGTAAATCGAGCTAGCACAAAAGCTCTGGTTTAAATTTGTTATTGAAGAAGTCAAAGGATTGTTATTTTTAGTAAATTTTCACTTTTGCACTATCATTCACCTATCTACTAAACATTAGGTCATTGTCCTTACATGATTCAACCCAAGATCTTTTTACGCGCTATTTTTATAGCCATGGTCACTGTGAGTTTGGTGCTACCAGCCCCAGCGATTCTTGCGCAAGAAAAAAAGACAACAATTAAACCAGCGCAAAAAAATAAGCAGGCCCCCAACGCCAAAGCAAGTAAGCCAGCTAAACAGCCAAAAGCGCCCAGAAAAAATAAAACCGTTCGTACCAGTACGACACGTCAGAACGCTGAAGATAAACATGTTGAAAAAAGACCTTCCTTCGCTGCAGCGATGGGTTTACGTGGTAATCACGATTCTCTGAGTTTGAAGTCCAGTGTGGCTTTGATTGTTGATCGTCAAACACACGAAGTTTTATTTGAGAAAAATGCTCACGCATCTTTGCCGATTGCTTCTATTACCAAGTTGATGACCTCGTTAGTGGTGATGGATGCAGGTTTACCTCTTGATGAAAATTTAACCATTCACCAAGACGATGTGAATACCTATCCAGGCAGAACTCGATCAAGGGTCACTCAACATGCCAAAATGACTCGCGAAGAGGCTCTACTTTTAGCTTTGATGTCTTCCGAAAATCGAACGGCTTATGCCTTGGGTCGAAATTATCCTGGTGGCGTTAAATCTTTTGTAGATGCGATGAATGCTAAGGCGCAAATGCTCGGGATGACACAGTCTAAGTTTGCTGACCCAACTGGACTCTCTAGTGAGAATGTTTCAAGCCCTGAAGATTTAACACGATTGGTGGAAGCCGCTTATCAACATAAAGTTATTCGTGAATTTTCAACACGGGCAGATTTCAGTATCATGATTGATAATCGTCAGCAAAAATTTGTGAACACCAATCGTTTGGTTAGAGCAGGTGATATGGATATTGGTCTTCAGAAAACTGGCTATATCTCTGCAGCTGGCAGGTGTTTGGTGATGCAGGCGAAGATTCAGGATCGAGATGTGGTGATGGTATTTCTAGACTCAGTAGGAACACAGTCTCGCTTTGCGGATGCCGTTCGCGTTAAAAAGTGGTTGGAAAGTAACCCGGATGTCACGCCATTGCGCAAACTTTAAATTCAGCGCAACAATTAATCTAGAAAATTCTTTGGTTCTTACTTAATGGGTTGTTTGTAGCCCAAGCTCTTGGAAATTTGAATGGCAGTCTCTTTTAGAGACTTAAGCCATTCCTCTTGGATTCTCTCAGTTGGAGCTGATAGAGAAAGTCCAGCAACCAGTTTGCCAGTGTCATCCAATATGGCTGCTGCCATACAACTCACACCCACTTCCAATTCTTCATCATCTCTAGCATGACCAACGGTTTTTACAAGATCGAGTTCTTTTTCCAGTTGTGCCAAGTCATGAATGCTATTGGGGGTATGCCCATGCAATCCAGATTTAGTGGCATAAGCTTTAATTTTGGCTGCATCATCATCGGCTAGGAAAAGTTTTCCAACAGAAGTGAGGTGAAGTGGTGCTCGACCACCAATGGCACGAACTACTTGCATGCCTGAACGCTCGCTATAAGCTCTATCAACGTAAACAATCTCATCGCCTTGGCGGACAGATAGATTGACAGTTTGGCCAGTTAACTTGTGCAAGGCTCTCATTGGAAGTTGAGCAGCATCTCGTACCGATAGGCGGGCTTTAACTAAATTACCAAGTTCTAGCAATTTCAGGCCTAATCGATATGTGCCGCTATCAGCACGCTCTACCAAACGGCATGCCACCATATCATTCAAAATTCTATGGGCAGTGGAAGGGTGCAATTCGGTTATTTCTGAGAGTTTTTTCAAACTTTCAGGCTCATCACTTAGAGCGAGTGCGTCTAAAAGACTCATCATGCGATCTAAAACTTGGATGGCTGTTCTGCTAGTCATGGGTTCATTTTAGCCATAAAAAGTACTAAATTGCACAATGTGAAAAGTATTTTTCTTACTTTTTTAAGGCTGCAGCGCACTCGGATACGAGGTCAGGGCCTTTGTAGATGAGGCCTGTGTACAACTGTACCAAGCTAGCACCGGCCTCTATCTTATCTTTTGCGTCCTGACCGCTAAGGATTCCTCCCACCCCGATAATGGGAATTTGGCCTTTGAGTGTTTTGGATAGCTCGTGAATTACTTGATCAGAGGCTTTTTTCACAGGGGCCCCAGATAAACCGCCGGCCTCTTCAGCATGAGGAAGACCTTGTACAGCATCTCTCGCAATCGTCGTATTGGTCGCAATGACTGCATCGATACGGTGTTCAATAAGTAGTTCTGCAATGCTCTCGATCTGGTCGTTTTCTAAATCAGGCGCTATTTTTAAGAACAAAGGAACCTGTTTTTTATAGCGATCGGATAACTTGAGCTTCTCTACAGCAATCTGGCTTAACAATGAGTTGAGTTCATCACCACTTTGTAGTTGACGAAGATTTTTTGTATTGGGAGAAGAGATATTCACGGTAATGTAGGAGGCAAGCTCGTAGACTTTTTGCATGCAGTGAAGATAATCATTGGCTGCAGATTCAATAGGGGTCGTGGCATTTTTACCAATATTAAGACCAACTATGCCACCCGACTGCCAAAAAGTGGATTTTTTTAAGCGTTCAACGCAAGCATCGACGCCATCGTTATTAAAACCCATGCGGTTGATCAAAGCATTCGCATCTGGAAGCCGAAACATGCGCGGTTGAGGGTTACCGCTCTGGCCACGCGGTGTGACGGTGCCAATTTCAATGAAACCAAAACCCAAGTCACTCAGCGCATCGATATGTTTGCCATCTTTATCAAGACCTGCTGCTAAGCCAACAGGGTTAGGTAGGCGAAGACCACAAAAGTGGCGCTCATCACGAGGAATTTTTTTGTTCGTTAAAGAACCTAAACCTAGCTGATGAACGCGATCAAGACTGCTTAATGTGAAATTGTGCGCACGCTCGGCATCCATAGCAAATAAGCATGGCTTAATAAAAGGGTAAAGATTCATAACTCGTGTTCTTTAATAGGGGAATGAAGATGCCATTGGCTATCAACCAAAATTTCTAATGGTTCAAAGTTAGCCTTGTATGACATTTTAGGGCTTTCTTGGATGTAGTAGCCTAAATACACATAAGGTAAGCCCAATTCTTTAGCCTGTTGAATCTGCCACATGATGGCGAATGTGCCGTAGCTCGCATTTTGTACGGTGGTGTCAAAAAAAGTATATACAGCAGATAGACCATCTTGAATAATGTCAATGATGCTCACCATTCTTAATTTGCCGGGCTCGGATGCTTGGGGGCCGTCTCTAAATTCAATGAGTCGGGTATTCACTTTACTTTGCAATAAAAACTGCTTGTACTGATCCTCATCATCAAAGTCCATGCCGCCACCCTGGTGGCGCTGCTGCTGGTATTTGAGGTAAAGCTCGTAGTGATCCTCGAAGTAACCGAGGTGACCAATTTTGACAACCAAGTCTTGATGTTTGTGGAATGCTCTTTGTTGGTATCTTTTAGCTTTAAATTGTGTCACTTCTACGCGACAGGCGATGCAAGATTTGCAACCATCGCAATAAGGACGGTAGGTATACAGCCCGCTGCGACGAAACCCGTTTGAAACCAAGTCACCATAAACATCGGCATGGATCAAATGAGTCGGTGTGGCTACTTGTGATCTAGCTTGGCGATTAGGGATGTAGCTGCATTCATAGGGAGCCGTTGCATAAAACTGCAAGGTAGTAAACGGAAGTTCTTTGAGTTTGCTCATGAATGTGTAGTTAGCCAATGACTTAAAACATTCTTATTAAACCCCCATTTAGGATTTTTTGCTGAACATTGTTTTTTAATATGGGCTAAAAATTCATCTCTGGGGATGGCTTTTCCACCCAAGGACGTGAGGTGATTTGTTTCTTGCTGACAGTCAATCATTTCAATGTCTTGTGCAATACACCAAGCACATAGGCTCGCTAAAGCAATTTTTGAGGCGTTTATTTTCTTGGAGAACATTGACTCCCCAAATACCATTTGACCAATGTTGACGCAATATAGTCCTCCAACTCGATGACCTTGATGGAATATTTCTACGCTGTGAGCATAGCCTTGCTCATGAAGAACACCATAAGCATGAATGATGGCATGCGTGATCCAGGTGCCATCTTGACCATATCTAGTTTGAGTTGCACAAGACAGAATCGTTTCATGGAAATTTTCATCTACTTTAATTTCCCAATCACGATCCAATAAAATATTTTTAATATCTTTTTTAAAACTTCGGCTAATTTTTAGATTTTTTGGTTTTAACACCATCCTGGGGTTGGGTGACCACCATAGAATTGGTTGACCATCGGAATACCAGGGGAAAATCCCATGGCTATACGCTCTTAACAATTGCTCAGGACTAATCTCCTCACTAATGGCGATGAGACCAGGCATTTCTGGTTCGGGGTTGAAGTTCTGATGTAGTGTTGGAAATGGTTCATCAGTAGATAGCCATGGAACGCTCATGACTTTTTATATTGCTTATCAATACGTTCATCAAAACCAATATCATGTAGATGAGTTGCTAAAGCATCCTCATTAACTAACTTGCCGCTAGAGCGATCTTCAAAAAACCATTGCAAGGTTTTTGTCACTGTTGGGAAAGCGAGCTCATCCCATGGAATTTCAGATTCATCGAATAAACGAACTTCTAAACTTTCAACCCCTGCACTAAAGGTGGGCTCATACATCTTGGCTAAATAAAATAAATGAACTTGTTCGGCGTGCATGACATTCAATAAAGAAAAGAGCGGCCCCACCTCAACATGAGCGCCAGCTTCCTCTAGTGTTTCACGTTGTGCACCATCTTGAGTACTTTCATTCACTTCTAAGAAGCCAGCAGGTAGTGTCCAAAAGCCTAATCGAGGTTGAATAGCTCTTTTGCATAAGAGCACTTTGTCCTCCCATAGGGGAATTGTTCCCACCACATTTCGAGGGTTTTCATAATGAATGGTTTGACAGTGCGAACAAATGTGACGTGTTCGGGTATCACCTTCGGGGATTTGTAGGTGCACTTTAGAACCACATCGTGAGCAAAATTTCATGATTTAACTTTTTTATTAGGGTAGTTGAACTGAAAGGATGCCACGTAAGGCATTGCAAAAAATAATTTCATCAGCAGATAAAACATCTTCACGCTTGATAGGCATTTCAATGGCATTCATGTTTTTTAATAGTAAGGAGCGCATCACGCCCGGCAAGCAACCTGAATCAAGAGGGGGTGTTTGCCATTGACCATTTTTTTTAATGAATAAATTAGAGCGCCCACCTTCGGTGACATACCCCAGTTCATTCACAAATAAAGCATCAAATGAGCCTACTTGTTCAGCTCGTTTCCAGGCTTCATCGTAAATCGCTCTTTGAGTGACTTTGTGTTTAAACCAAGGGTTTTTGGAGTCGCTGGTCACATCTTGATCAAATAAATCTTGAGCCCAAAGTAGCTTGATGTCAGAAGGTGGTGGGCTTGCAGGGTGAACTACTACCGATACATGACCTTGTGCATTTAAGTCTAATCGCATGCGTTGAACGGATTGAGCATCATCTAAATTCGCACAAGCATTAAATACTAATTCCATGGCATTCTTGCGATCAAATTGAATGCCAAGCGTCTTGGCTGATTGTTCCAATCGTTGAAGGTGATGCTCAAGGTGACAAGCTTGTCCGTGTTCTATCCGAATCGTTTCAAATAGCCCTGGGGTTGTTTGAAGTTGGTATAAGAAATTCGCTTTAGTCTGGCATTCATGCCATTCAGATTTTCCAACTGAATCAATTGTGATGCCCCCACCAACCCCCATTGTGAATTCTTGCTCTTGATTAATCTCCAGTGTGCGAATCACTACACTCATGCCAATATCACCTAAGCGAGCAGAGGGGGAGTCATGCCCAACAGATTCCTCGGCATTCATTACAGGATCAAACCAAGCGATAGATCCGCAATAAAGATTTCTAGGTCGATCTTCTAAGTCCTGGATGATCTCCATAGTTCTCTTTTTAGGAGCGCCTGTAATCGAGCCACATGGGAAGATGGCACCGAGTAACTCTTTTAAATTAAGTTGATCTTTGGCAATCGATTCAATGGTGGATGTCATTTGTAAAACATCGCCGTGCTGATCGACTTGAAACAGTTGGGGTACTTTGACAGAGCCCGGTTTCGAAATCTTGCCAAGATCATTTCGAAGCAAATCCACAATCATCAAATTCTCGGCGCGATTCTTAGGATCCATCTCTAAAGAGGATGGGCTTATTTCGCCAACTTTACCAGTGCCTTTCATTGGTTTTGTGACCAAGCGCTGTCCCTGTTTGCTTAAAAACCATTCTGGCGAGCAGGATAGAACCCAACCATCGGAGTGCTCGATGTAGGCTCCGAAAGGACCGGGCTGTTTATTTCTTAAAGATTGATACAAAGATAGTGGAGCACCATCTATGACGCCATCGATTCGGTACGTCAAGTTAACCTGGTAGGTGTCGCCATTTTTAATGAGCTCTTGAACGGCATCAATTTTCTCCGTAAACCCAACTTCTGTGATGCTGGGTATTAAAGCTTCATGAATAGGGGTTGCTTGTCGATCTTGATTGGAAACTGTACTTTCTGAATGTTGCTTAAGCCAGGCATCCGCCTGGTCTTTGCTGAGTTTTTTAACGCTATCAAATACCCAGGCTCTGACCCAAGGCGTTGTGGATGCACGTGGCGTGATGCCGACAAGATGTTCACCGAGCTCATAACTCAAGCAACTCACAACATATTTTTTATTTGCAATAGAAGTTTCAATCGCAAGTAAAGCAGCATCTAAATCAATTGAGGTACGCGCTTCGATATAGTGAGTTGGATTCTGGTAAAGGCGACTACTCGGGTTAGTAGGCGCACTATGAGCATCATCTAAAAGAATGCTGCAAGATGAATGCTCATGACTCAACATAGTTATTTTGTAATCAACGTGGCACTATGGATGATGATCGGTTGAACAGGCACATCTGAAAATGGCCCTTTTCTGGTGGTCACAGTTTTCTTAATCTTATCGATTGTGTCAGTACCTTTAACGACCATGCCGAAAACAGCATAGCCATGACCATCGGGTCTTGGGTAATCTAAATTCTTATTATTGGTGACGTTAACAAAGAATTGGGCTGTTGCTGAATTAGGGTCACTGGTTCTAGCCATCGCAATGGAATAGTTCACGTTGCTCAAGCCATTATTAGATTCGAGTGGAATTGGAGCGTTGGTCGGCTTTTGATCCATGTCTTTTGTAAAGCCACCGCCTTGAACCATAAAGTTATTGATCACGCGATGAAAAACGGTGTTGTTATAAAAACCACTTTTTACATAGCCTAAAAAATTCTCAACTGTTTTCGGTGATTTTTCAGGGTTTAATTCAACGGTGAAGTCGCCGGCGGTTGTTTTAAATTCAACCATGGGTCCTGCCCAAACGAAGCTTGAATAGGCAAAAAGGAGTGCGCCAAGTAGTTTTTTCATAAGAGTAACCATTAAATAAGAACTAAGAAGGCTCTCAGTATGCCAAAGAACCCCGGAAAACAAAAAACCCCTTGATAAACAAGAGGTTTTTGCAGGTATTTGGTTGCGGGGATAGGATTTGAACCTATGACCTTCGGGTTATGAGCCCGACGAGCTGCCAGACTGCTCCACCCCGCGTCTGAGATTGAAACTATATCAGGTTAAACCCTAAATAGCAAGGTGAACCCCTGAATGACAGTAGAAGCAGGCTGGTGCTTGTTCTTTATCTTCCATTGGGGCATGGTTTGTTTATAAAATTATGAAATCAAACAAAAATAGCCATAAATGTTTATATTGCATTGCAATAAGCAAGGCATATAATTAAATGACAGCAATTAAGGGAGTACCTGTTGAGTATTAGCGACCCAATTTATTCGCAATCGTCATTGTTAAAGCCTGTGGATCTGCACGGCAATGAACATGGCAAGAAAGGCAGCACGGCTGCTTTGGTTCTAGCCGCTATTGGTGTTGTATTTGGCGATATTGGTACTAGCCCACTTTATGCTCTTAAAGAGTGTTTTAGTCCCGAGCATGGAATTCCATTTAGCGAAGCAGCAGTTTTCGGCATCATCTCCATGATGTTTTGGGCCATTCTCCTCGTAGTAACAGTTAAATACATCGTATTTGTAATGCGCGCTGATAACAAAGGTGAGGGTGGCGTCCTTTCTTTGATGGCTTTGGCTCTTCGATCTCTTCAGAGTGGTACCAAATCCTATTTGATTGTGATGATGCTTGGGATGTTTGGTGCGTGCATGCTTTATGGTGAGTCTGTCATTACCCCTGCGATTTCAGTTTTATCAGCAGTAGAAGGTTTGGAAATTGCAACGCCTGAAATGAAGCGCTTTGTGATTCCTATTACCGTCACTATTTTGGTAGCCTTATTTGTTATTCAAAAATTTGGTACTGCAGCTGTTGGTAAGTTATTTGGCCCCATTACCTTGCTTTGGTTCATCTCACTCGCTGGATTAGGCGTTCTTAATGTCTTTAAGAACCCTGAGATCTTCGCGGCAATCAACCCCATGTTTGCGGTCAACTTTATTTCAGAGCACACCTTGATGGCTTACATTGTGATGGGCTCTGTGGTGTTGGTTGTAACTGGTGTCGAGGCTCTTTATTTAGATATGGGACATTTTGGCAAGAGTCCTGTGAGAATGGCCTGGTTGTTTTGTGTGCTGCCTAGTTTGCTCATGAACTACTTTGGTCAGGGTGCTTTGCTACTAGCTGATCCTGAGGCAATTAAAAACCCCTTTTATTTAATGGTTCCTGATTGGGCTTTGTGGCCAATGGTGGGATTAGCCACAGCAGCAACTGTGATTGCATCACAAGCTGTTATCTCAGGCGCTTTTTCATTAGCTAATCAAGCGATTCTGTTAGGCTTCTTGCCAAGAATGGGTATTAAACACACCTCAGATAATGAGCGCGGTCAGATTTATATTCCAGTTGTTAATTGGTCTTTATTAGTCATGGTTATTTTTACCGTGATTGAGTTTAGAGAGTCTGGTAATTTGGCTGCAGCCTACGGCATCTCAGTCACAACAACGATGTTGATCACAACTATCTTGTTAAGTATTGTGATGAGAAAAGAATGGCATCTCAATCCTGTATTGATTGTCAGTTTGTTTATTGGTTTTTTAGCCGTTGATCTTGCTTTCTGGACAGCAAACCTGATCAAAGTAAAAGATGGTGGTTGGTACCCATTGATGCTCGGTCTATTGATTTTTGTGTGTTTGATGACATGGTACAAAGGCAGAAAACTGTTAAGAGAACGCATTTTAAAAGAGTCAATCCCTTTGGAGCCCTTTGTTAAGAGTCTATTGGCACATCCCCCGCATCGTGTGGAAGGAACCGCGATCTTCTTAACAGCTCATATTGACTATGTGCCTGTTGCCATGTTGCACAACCTGAAACACAATCGCGTGTTGCATCAACGCGTTTTCTTCTTGAAGCTCAGTACATGGGATGTACCTTATGTGAACGATGATGAGCGCTTGACTCTCAAAGACATGGGCGGTGATGTTTACTTGGTTCGTTCTGTCCATGGTTTTAAAGAAACCCCGGATATCAATAAAGTTCTAGCTCTGATTCAATCCAAGTACCAACTTGAGTTCGATCTAATGGAAACTTCCTTCTTCTTGGCAAGAGATACCGTAGTGCCTTCTAAACTTCCAGGCATGGCTTTATGGCGAGAGCGTTTGTTTGCGTGGATGTTCCAAAATGCCGCCAAGCCTTCCGACTTCTTCCAGATCCCAACCAATAGAGTGGTGGAGCTGGGCGCTAAGATTGAAATATAGAGGGTAAATAACTTAACAACGTAACGGATTGAGCTGTTTGTTCTTGAATAGCTTATCCTAGAGCCTATGAACTTAATTCGTTATGTCACCCTTTCTATCAGTTTGGCAATTTTGCCAACTTTTGTATATGCTGGCCCCGCTGAGCAGGCTGAGCTAAGTGATATTTCCAGTCGCCAAGAGCAGTTGAACTTAAAGAGAGATTGGGCGAAGTATCGATTAGAGAAAAGTCAGCATGACTGTTACAGTCAATTTTTCACCAGCCGTTGTCTAGAAAAAGCTCGCTTGGCACATCGTGAAGAAATAAAAGAAATTCGTGCGCAAGAAATACCAATGCATGAGCGGGAGCGAGTACTCAAATCCATCATCAAAGATGAGCGTGAAGCAGAACGAGCTGCTAGCCAGGCTGATCCTGCTAAAGCCGAAAAGCGCGCTGAGAATGTGAAAGACTTTGAACAGAAAAAAATCGATCAAGATCAGCGTCAAAAAGATCTTGAAAAGCGACGAGCTGAATCAGAAGCAAGAGCTAAAGAAAATAAGAAGTCAGGGCCTTTCTAATGGCCAAAATCAAATCAGTCTACGTCTGCCAATCTTGTGGCGGCATGTCTGCCAAATGGCAGGGTCAATGCCCCAACTGTGATGCTTGGAACTCGATGGAAGAATCGGTTGAAGATAAACCCTCAACCAGTCGCTTTCAGAGTTTGGCAAAAGCTGCACCGAAGCAACGATTGGCGGTTATTGAAGCAGAGGATTTACCGCGCTTAAGTACCGGTATTGATGAATTTGATCGGGTGCTAGGTGGGGGTTTAGTTACTGGTGGTGTTGCTTTAATAGGTGGTGATCCTGGTATTGGTAAATCAACTCTATTGCTTCAAGCTTTAGCAGTGATGAGTGCTCGTGGCGATTCTGTTCTATATGTCAGTGGTGAAGAATCTGGTTCGCAAATTGCTCTGCGTGCAAAACGTTTGGGTGTTCAAGCGCCAGACCTGGAAGTCTTAGCAGAAATTCAGCTTGAAAAATTATTGGTGACGATCGAATCATCTCGACCCACCGTGGTGGTGATTGACTCCATTCAAACCATTTATTCAGAAGCCTTGAGCTCAGCCCCTGGATCAGTGGCGCAAGTAAAAGAGTGTGCTGCCCAATTAACACGCCTTGCGAAGTCCACGGGTGTTTGCATGATCATGGTGGGACATGTGACCAAGGAAGGCAATTTGGCTGGTCCTCGCGTTCTAGAGCACATCGTCGATACAGTGCTTTACTTTGAGGGGGACACTCACTCATCCTTCCGATTGGTGAGAGCATTTAAGAACCGTTTTGGTGCGGTGAACGAGCTTGGTGTTTTTGCTATGACGGATAAGGGGCTCAAGGGGGTTTCCAACCCATCCGCTTTATTCTTATCGCAACACGATCAAACGGTTCCAGGCTCTTGTGTTTTAGTGACTCAAGAGGGAAGTCGTCCTTTATTGGTTGAAATTCAAGCATTGGTTGATGCGGCGCATGTTCCCAACCCCAGACGCTTGGCTTTAGGTTTAGAGCAGCATCGTTTAGCTATGTTGCTAGCAGTTTTGCATCGTCATGCTGGGGTTGCTTGTTTTGATCAGGATGTCTTTTTGAATGCTGTTGGCGGTGTCAAAATCAGTGAACCTGCTGCTGACTTAGCGATTCTTTTGGCGATTCAGTCCTCGATGAAAAACAAAGCGCTGCCAAAAACATTAATTGTTTTCGGTGAGGTCGGGCTTGCTGGTGAAATTAGACCTTGTCCAAGAGGTCAAGAGCGTCTTAAGGAAGCTGCCAAGCTAGGCTTTACGATAGCGATTGTGCCCAAAGCGAATGCGCCTAAAGCCAAAATACCAGGCATGGAAATCATTGCAGTGGATCGCATTGATCAAGCCATTCAAGCCGCTAGAAATCTAGATTAAAGATCTTCTGCTTGAATCAAGAGAACTTGATCATCTCCAGCAGATACTTCCAACCAGTTAATCGCTAGCTCGGGGAAGGCCGCTTCGAAATTTTTGGCTTCATTGCCAATCTCCAAAACCAAGGCCCCTTCAGGGCGCAAATAATCTTTGGCGTTTTGAAGAATTTTTTTAATCAAATCCATACCGTCTGCGCCACCCGCTAGAGACATCTCTGGTTCAGCATGGTATTCAGGGGGTAGATTTGTCATCGTTTGTGCATTGACGTAAGGCGGGTTGCAAATGATTAGATCAAATTTACTATCGTCATCCGTGCCCGGTAGGGCCTCAAACAGATCACCTTGGAAGACTTCAATTTGATCTGTGAGGTTGTGGCGATCCAAATTTTTAGCTGCGAGTGATAGAGCTTGCATACTGAGGTCGGAAGCGCTGACTTGGACATCGGGACAAGATAAAGCCATCAAGATAGCCAAGGATCCATTACCCGTGCATAAGTCAAGTACTCGTGCGCTGGGTGGTAACCAAGGTTCTAGGTGACCATCCACAATTAATTCAGCAATAAATGAGCGGGGCACGATGCTGCGCTCATCCGAATAAAAAGGAACGCCCATCAACCAAGCTTCACCCAAGATATAAGCCAGTGGCTGGCGGGTCTTGATTCGCTCATCAGCCCATTGTTGCGCCTGCTGTTGAATATCTGGTGTGATAGGCGTATGAAGAGACTCTAAGGTGTCTTCAGGTGGGTAGCCCAGTGCTGTAGAGATGATCCAGAGAGCCTCGCTCTCTGCATTGATGGCTCCGTGCCCGTAACTTAAACCGGCTTGATCAAGTTGCGAGCTGAGTTGTTTCCAAAAGTCTTCAAGCGTTAATTCAGAAGGCGTCATAGCAAATTTATGAAAAGTGCTATTTAAGCGATTAGCTTTTCAAGAACACCTTTGTAGATATTCTTTAAAGGTTCAATATCTGCCAGTTCAATGCGCTCATTAATTTGATGAATCGTGGCATTACGTGGGCCAAACTCGATGACTTGAGGGCAGATCTTGGCAATAAATCGTGCATCACTGGTGCCGCCGGTAGTCGATAGCTCTGCTTTCATCTTAGTGACTTCAAGGATGGATGCTTGCATGGCAGCAGAAAGGTTACCAGGAGCAGTCAAAAATGGTTCGCCACTCAAGTTCCACTCAATGGTGTACTTTAATCCGTGACTTTTCAGAATAGCTTCTAATTTTTCTTTGAGCTTGTCGGCTGTATTTTCAGTGGAGAAGCGGAAATTAAAATCAATAATCACTTCGCCAGGGATAACGTTGGTGGCACCGGTGCCGCTATGGATATTCGAAACCTGCCAACTTGTTGGCGGGAAATAGTCGTTGCCATGATCCCAAACAACTTCAGCCAGTTCAGCTAAAGCTGGTGCCATCAAATGAATGGGGTTTTTAGCGAGGTGAGGGTACGCAATGTGCCCCTGCAAACCAATAACCTTTAGCTTGCCAGATAGCGAGCCGCGGCGACCATTCTTAATCGTGTCACCTAAAGTATCTACTGAAGTAGGTTCGCCGACGATGCAGTAATCCAGCTTCTCGCCACGCTTTTTGAGTTCGTTACAAACAACTACCGTACCATCATGAGCAGGACCTTCTTCATCACTGGTGATGAGAAAAGCAATCGAGCCTTGGTGTTCTGGATGACTTGCTACAAACTCCTCAGAGGCAACCACGAATGCGGCCAAAGAAGTTTTCATGTCCGCTGCACCGCGACCATGCAAGAAACCATCTTTTTGTGTGGGTTCAAAAGGATTGGATGACCATTGATCCAAAGGTCCTGTTGGTACGACATCTGTGTGACCAGCAAAGCTCAGCAATGAGCCTGTTTTACCAGCGCTACCGCGCTTCACTGCCCATAGGTTCGTTACTCTGAAGTGATCTGGACCGCTGACGATCGTTTCACATTCAAAGCCCAGCTTCTTTAAGCGAGATGCAATCAAATCTTGGCAACCGCCATCTGCAGGCGTGACCGAATTTTGTGCAATCAATGATTCTGTTAAAGCAAGGGTAGCGTTTGTATTCACAAGGGTTTCACAAATAATCGTTTAAAAATGAGCCTTTAAAAAAGGCTCAATCCATGCCGTTAGATTTTTAATCGCGTAACAAATCGTTGATAGCAGTTTTAGCTCTTGTTTGAGCATCTACTTTTTTCACAATGATGGCGGCGTAAAGGCTGTATTTGCCGCATGCCGAAGGAAGTGATCCTGGAACCACCACGGAGCCAGCTGGTACACGGCCGTAATGAACCTCACCTGTTTCACGATCGTAAATCTTAGTGCTTTGACCAATGTATACACCCATTGATAAAACAGCATTTTCTTCAATCACGACACCTTCAACTACTTCAGAACGGGCACCAATAAAGCAGTTATCTTCAATAATTACAGGGCCAGCTTGAACAGGCTCTAAAACACCACCAATACCAACGCCGCCAGATAAGTGAACATTCTTACCAATTTGAGCGCATGAGCCAACTGTAGCCCAGGTATCTACCATAGAGCCTTCGTCGACATAAGCACCAATATTCACGTAAGAGGGCATTAAAACCACGTTTTTGCCAATAAATGAGCCACGACGAGCTGTTGCAGGTGGAACAACGCGGAATCCACCTTTAGCAAAGTCAGCGGCAGTGTAGTCGGCAAACTTAGTAGGAACCTTATCGTAGAACTGAGGGAAGCCACCTTGGCCATTAGCTGACATCACCTGGTTATCTTCTAGACGGAAAGAAATGAGAACGGCTTTCTTAACCCATTGATTTACATGCCATTTTCCAACAGACTCGCGCTCTGCAACGCGGATTGAGCCATCATTTAATCCAGCTAAAACAGTGGCAACTGCCTCGCGAACCTCAGCTGGGGCTGCAGATGGAGATAGGTTGGCACGATCTTCCCAAGCCTGGTCAATAACGTTCTGTAGTGTTGCCATAAATCTTTTTTCCTTTAAAAATAACAACTATTAAGCTTAGATTATATCGGTGAGGACAGAGAAGTGCTCCATATCACTCTGCCCTTGGTATCATCATGAGATTCCATTAAAAGAAGTTAGCCGTGCGACTCAAATCAATCAAACTTTCGGGCTTTAAATCCTTTGTAGACCCTACTCATTTCGAGCTTCCGGGCCAATTAATTGGCGTTGTAGGCCCTAACGGGTGTGGTAAATCCAACATTATTGACGCCGTCCGCTGGGTTTTAGGTGAATCTAGAGCCAGTGAATTGCGTGGCGAATCCATGCAGGACGTCATTTTTAACGGTTCCGGTCAAAGAAAACCTGCCGGGCGCTCCAGTGTTGAACTGATTTTTGACAACACGGATGGTCGTGCATCAGGTCAGTGGAGTACCTTTGCTGAGCTTTCAGTCAAACGTACCTTAACCCGTGATGGTGCCTCAAGTTATTACATCAATAACCAATCGGTCCGTCGTAAAGATATTCATGACATGTTCATGGGTACCGGTTTAGGCCCTCGTGCCTATGCGATTATTGGTCAAGGCATGATTTCTAGAATCATTGAAGCCAAACCAGAAGAATTGCGTATCTTCTTAGAAGAAGCAGCGGGTGTTTCGAAATACAAAGAGCGCCGTAAAGAAACCGAATCTCGTCTTGAAGACACGCGTGAAAATTTAACGCGAGTGGAAGATATCTTAAGAGAGTTAAACCAAAACCTAACCAAGTTAGAAGGTCAGGCAGAAGTTGCAGAAAAATATAAGCAACTGAATACTCAAATGACTGAACAGCAACAGTTGTTGTGGTTGGTGAGACAAACAGAAGCGGGTAAAGAGCAAGAGCGTCATGCGAATGCGATTCGTGATGCACAAGTTCAATTGGAAGAACAAACAGCTAAATTACGTCATGCAGAGGCTGAGTTAGAAGAGCTACGTTCTTCTCATTACGCTTCACAAGATTTAGTATCTACTGCTCAAGGCGAGTTGTACGAGGTTAATGCGGAAGTTGGTAAGCTTGAAAATGAGATTCGTTATGTTCAAGAATCGCGTGCTCGTTTGCAGCAACAAATATCGGATCTGCAAGCTCAGTTATCACGTTGGTCTTCTCAAGAAGTAGCGGCTGCTGATGCGCTCCGACAAACAACTATTGATCTTGATGCTGCTAGAGAAAACGAAGAGCGCTATTTAGAGGCATTACACAGTGTTCAAGAAAAAATTCCAGCACATGAGGTAACTTATCTTGAAGCTCAAAAAGCCCTTGATGTTGCAAGGCAAGCTGTTTCTTCAACGGATCAACGTTTAGCCAGCCTCGCAGAACGAGTTTTAGCAGCGGGTCGTCAGCTTGACCAATTACATCAAAGACAAGAGCGATTAAAGGCGGATTTGGCAAGTTTGGTTCAGCCAGATGTGGAGGCTTTGAGTTTGGCAACCGATCGCCAAAGCATGGCTCAACGTAAGGCCGATGAAGCTCAACAAATTTCTGAGGAAGCTCAGGCAAAAGTTCCAGAGACGGATGCTGCTAGAGCAAGTGCTCAGCAAACATTGCAAGAATCTTCTGCGGCGCTTAGCCAAACTCAAGCCAAACTTAGTGCGCTACAAGCTCTGCAAGAGAAAGTGCAATCTCAAACGAAAGTTGGTCCTTGGTTAGAGCAGAAAGGTTTGAATAAGAAGCAACGTCTATGGCAAGACATCCATGTAGAAAAGGGCTGGGAAACTGCTCTAGAGTCTGTTCTACGTGAGCGTGTGACTGCGTTGCAAGCAACAGATTTAGGTGAGGCGATTCGTTTGGCTCAAGATGCCCCGCCTTCACGTTTGGCGTTTTACTCAGGTCAGTCGGTCAGTAATACGGATGCGGCAACATCGGGTCTAACTAGTTTAATGAGCCGGGTTCAAATAAAAGATCAAGCGATTAAAACGGTTGTTCAAGAGTGGTTGGGACATGTGTATATTGCTGATCACTTGGATGATGCGATGCGTCGCAGAGACCAATTGCCTCAAGGTGGTGTTCTGGTTGTCAAAGAAGGTCACATTGTTAGTCGTGTGAGTTTGCAGTTGTATGCCGAAGATTCTGAGCAGGCAGGTTTGCTTGCCCGTGGTCAAGAGATTGAGAATCTAGATCTTCAGCTCAAAGCGCAACAGTTGATCTTAGATGAAGCACAGAGTGCAGCATCGCAGACACAATATGCTTACCAGCAAGCTCAGCAGTTGGCTCAAGAAGCAAGGCAAACAGCCGAGCAGGCAGTTCGTGAAGCACATAATTTAGAAGTCGAACGTTTGCAGTTAGCTCAAGCTGATGAAAAGTACAGAACGCGTGCTGATCAAATCACCCATGAGTTACAAGAGTTAACGCAGCAAGCTGAAGAGATTCAAACGGTTCGTGATGAAGGTCAGGGTCAGTTGGATCAAGCTCAAGATGAAAAAGGTGTTCATGGCGATAGCCTGGCGAATGCCCAAGATACCTATCAAGCTGCCCAGCATGCTTTAGAGCAGGCTCGTGAAGCACTTCGATTGGCAGAGCGTGAGGCTAGTGAAGCTTCCTATAACACTAGAACATTGGCTCAACGCATCACTGATTTAACTCGTGATCAACAATCAGCTCAGCAACAAGTTTCGGATATTCAGGTGAGCTTGGGTAATTCTCAAGAAGAGTTGCACACCTTATCTGATGAAGTGGCTCAAGAGTCATTGCAAGGTTTATTGATTCAGAGAAGTGCGAAAGAAGCAGGTCTTGCAAATGCCAGAACGGATATGGATGCTATTTCGCATCGCTTGCGTGAAGGTGATGAGCTTCGTTTAACGTTGGAGCGCAGTTTGCAACCTTTGCGTGACAAGGCAATGGAGCTTCAACTCAAAGAACAAGCGGCTCGCTTGAACGTTGAGCAGTTCGCTACGATGTTGATGGATGCAGAAGCTAATGTGGAAGAGCTTAAAGCTCGTTTAACACCTGACATGAAAGTCAGTGGCTTGCAGTCCGAGGTGAATAAGCTCAATTCTGAAATTCAGAGTTTGGGCCCGGTCAATATGGCTGCATTGGAAGAGTTAGCTAGCGCGCAAGAACGTAAAACATTCTTGGATGCTCAGTCTGCTGACTTGAATGAAGCGATCAATACCTTAACAGCTGCGATTGCGCAGATTGATGGTGAAACAAGAGAGTTGTTGCAAGGTACCTTTGATCAGGTGAATGAGCACTTTGCCAAGTTGTTCCCAGATTTATTTGGTGGTGGTAATGCCAAGTTGATGATGACTGGTGAAGAGATCCTCGATTCAGGCGTTCAAGTGATGGCTCAGCCACCCGGCAAGAAGAACTCAACTATTCACTTGTTGTCCGGTGGTGAAAAAGCGTTAACGGCGATTGCATTGGTGTTCTCTTTATTCCAATTAAATCCAGCCCCATTCTGTTTGCTCGATGAGGTTGACGCACCTTTGGATGACGCTAACACAGGCCGTTATGCCGACATGGTGGCTCGTATGTCCAAAAATACGCAGTTTGTATTCATTTCTCATAACAAGATCACCATGGAAATCGCCCATCAACTCATCGGTGTGACCATGCAGGAGCAGGGTGTCTCAAGGATTGTTGCGGTTGACTTAGAGGCTGCTGCTAACTTGGTGGAGGCTGCTTAATGTCTGGATTTGCTGAATTTGCTGCTTCGATTGGTTTGTCAGAGCTTCAGCTTTCTCTTGGACTGATTGGGTTTTCTCTCCTTCTTGTTTTAATGATTTATAACGCTTTGCGTATTCGTAAAGCGGAAGTTGAAGAGCTAGATCAAGCTAATGAGCCATCTCATTATTCAGACGCATCGCCAGATTCTCAGCAATCAGGTTCAGATTTAAGGTCTGAGCCAACTCTCAGCAATATGGCTGCTTCAACTCCTGTGATCATGCCTCCAGTTGAAAAGATTGATTCTCTGATTGACTGCATTTTTGCTTTACGTTTTTCGCAGGCGATCAGCGGTCAAGAAATTCTTGCTGCGCTGGAGTCTTGGCCTACAAATTCTCAACATATTTGGTTATGTGAAGGATTGGTTTCTCAAGCTCCTGGTGCGGAGCCGATTTGGCAAGCCCCTGAAGCTGAAGGTAGTTACCTTGAACTGCAAGTAGCTATTCAATTAGCGAATCGGTCTGGCCCTATTGGTGTTGTAGATCTTTCAGACTTTGCTTCAAGAGCTCAAGCTTTAGCGAACACGCTGGATGCTGAAATTGATTTACCTCCAATTAATGATGTCTTAGAAGGGGCTAAAGCCATTGATTCGTTTGCGGCGCAATGCGATATTCAATTGGGTATTACGATTCAGCCTAAAGTTGATCGTTGGACTTTGGGTGAAATTAGAAGTGTGGTTACTAAGGCCGGCTTTCAATTATCCCGTGACGGTCGTGAGTATCTTCGCATTATTAGCAATCTGACCAATTACAAACTGATTGCCGAGCAATCTAATTTTTTGCGTGATGATTTATCTAAATCTACTATTTCATCTGTCACTTTATTGCTAGATCTGCCTAAAGTTCCTCAAGAACTAGAGCCATTCAAAGCCATGCTCAATGATGCACATCTTTTAGCTGAGTCATTGAACGGTCATTTGGTTGATGATGCAGGACGTCCTTTGGTTGAAGATGCTGTTGTAGCAATCCAGGCACAACTGGATCAAATTTATCAATCCATGTCTCAACATGGCATTGCGGCAGGTAGCTTGGCTGCAAGCAGACTTTTTTCTTAAAGGTTTCAAGGCATGACTGATTCGGCCCGATACGCTTGGCTGAAGGACGAGTTAGCAAGGCTTGATCATGCTTACTATGTCTTGGATGACCCCATTCTTCCGGATATTGAATACGATCAGTTCTACCGCGAGTTAATTGCAATTGAGCAATCTCATCCGGATTGGGTCACTCTTGATTCACCATCGCAACGGGTCAGCGGACAAGCCAATAATTTATTCACAGAGGTCAAGCATGTGGTTCCTATGCTGTCTCTTAATAATGCTTTGGAAAATGATGAAGCTATCGCTTTTGACCGTCGTTGTCGCGAGGGTTTGGAGCTTCCTGAAATCAACTATGCTGCTGAGCTCAAATTTGATGGTTTAGCCATTTCTCTGAGATATGAGAACGGTATTCTGATGCAAGCGGCCACCAGAGGTGATGGGTTTAGCGGTGAAGACGTCACAGCTAATATTCGAACGATTAAGGCGATTCCTCTTAAATTAAAGGGATCTCACTTTCCGGAAGTGATGGATGTGCGTGGCGAGGTGTTCATGAGTCATAAGGACTTTAATGCCCTTAACCAACAAGCAATCGATAAATCAGAAAAAACTTTTGCTAACCCCAGAAATGCCGCAGCTGGAAGCTTGCGTCAGTTGGACCCCAAAGTAACAGCGCAGAGAACCTTATCCTTTTATGCTTACGGTATTGGTCAATGCGAACCTCCACAACAAATGCCGCAAAGTCATTCTCAGTTATTGGACGCCTATCAGCAATGGGGTTTACCGGTCTGTGAGCACCGGGCTGTTGTAAAAGGAATCGATGGTCTGATTTCTTTTTATGAGAAGGTCGGGCAGTTACGTGACCAATTGCCTTATGACATTGATGGCGTTGTTTACAAAGTCAATTCCCGTGAGCAACAAGAGGATTTGGGCTTTGTTTCAAGAGCACCGCGTTTTGCCGTGGCTCACAAGTTCCCGGCACAAGAGGCTTTAACGACCGTTTTAGGTATTGATGTACAGGTTGGTAGAACGGGTGCTATTACCCCTGTTGCAAGATTGGCACCTGTAGTTGTCGGGGGTGTCACCGTCACCAATGCCACTCTTCACAATGAAGATGAAGTGAGAAGAAAAGATATCCATATCGGTGATACGGTTGTCGTGAGACGAGCTGGGGATGTGATCCCTGAAGTAGTCTCTGCCATATTGGAAAAACGCCCAGTTGCTGCGGCTAGCTTCATCATGCCAACCGAGTGCCCAGTTTGTGGTTCTCATATTGAAAAACTTGAAGGTGAAGCTATCGCACGTTGCTCTGGTGGCTTGTTCTGTCCAGCTCAGCGTAAGCAAGCATTGCTCCATTTTGCCCAGCGTCGTGCCATGGATATTGAAGGCTTGGGTGAAAAAATCGTTGATCAATTGGTGGATCTTCAAATTGTCAGAACGCCAGCTGATCTTTATCAGCTTGGTTTAATGGCATTAGCCAATTTAGAGCGTATGGGTGAAAAGTCTGCTGAAAACTTATTGGTAGCTATCCAAAAATCCAGAAGCAATACCTTGGCGCGTTTTATTTTTGCCTTGGGTATCCGCCATGTTGGCGAGAGCACTGCTAAAGATTTAGCGAAATACTTTGGCAGCATTGAAGCGCTGATGGATGCCAAAGAAGAAGACTTACTTCAAGTTAACGACGTCGGACCAGTAGTTGCCAAGTCACTCATAGGCTTTTTACAAGAGTCTCACAATCGTGAAGTGATTGAACAGTTGCTTGCTGCTGGTCTTCAGTTAGAAGTTGAGCAATCACAGATCAATCCTGCCTTAGTTGGTAAAACTTTTGTTCTGACGGGTACCTTGCCAACCATGTCACGAGATCAAGCCAAGGTGCTACTCGAAAATGCCGGCGCCAAAGTTGCCGGTTCTGTATCCGCTAAGACATCTTATGTGGTTGCTGGAGAAGAGGCGGGTTCTAAGCTGGAGAAAGCCCAACAGTTAGGTGTGCCTGTGATTGATGAAGCGGAACTACTAAAACTACTAAACTCTTCATCAAATTAAATCGCTAGAGCGTCTAGCAATTCTGTTTCTAGTTTGATTTGCAGCTTAGGATCGCTATTCAAATGATGAGCTGTTAACAAGAACACGTCTTCGATTCGCTCACCCAATGTATTCACTCGAGCTGTATGTAAAGAGATCTGGTGCTCAGCGAGTATCTTAGCTACCGTATAAAGTAAACCGGCTCTATCGCTTGCTGAAATCGACAATACAAAGTGTTGACCACGCTCATCGGGTCTTAAGCTCACTCGAGGTTGAATTGGGAAACTGCGAGACTGACGAGATAGGCGACCTTGGTTGGGTGTTGGTAGAGGGTTATGTGTTTTTAATAACTCTGTTAAACCGTGTTCAACTAATTGAATGATGTCACGGTAGTGACCACCTTCACGCAATAAGTTCGTGCCCGATATTTGGAATGTATCCAATGCATAGCCATGTTGCGTTGTATGAACTCGAGCATCAAGAATAGAAAAACCTTGCTGATCAAAGTAAGAGCAAATCTTGGCAAATAAATCTGCTTCATCTTTGATATAAACAGCTACCTGTAAACCTTCTCCAATAGGAGAGAGTCTTGCTCTGACAATGGGGTCTTCCGAATGGGTGCGACTGTATAGATGTTTGGTCAGCCATGCAATATCACTTGGCTCATGTCTTAAAAAGAAAGAAATATCCAATTGTTGCCAGAGCTTCTCATGGGCATCGGTTTGAAGTCCAAATAAACGTAATAGCTTCTTAGCTTCATCCTGATGTTGCTCTAATTCCGAGCTCAGGTCATGTTCACCACCGCCAATCACTCTGAGGGTGAGCTTATAAAGATCCTCTAAGAGTTTGCCTTTCCAAGCATTCCAAACCTTTGGGCTGGTTCCTCTAACATCGGCAACAGTGAGAAGGTATAAAGCTGTTAGGCGTTGATCTGTTTTAACGCGTTTAGCAAATGCTTTGATGACATCAGGGTCACCAATATCTTGCTTTTGAGCAACCTGACTCATGGTGAGATGTTCACTAACTAACCAGACGAGTAACTCGGTCTCTTCTTTATCTAAACCATGGCTCTTCGCAAAAAGTCGGGCATCTCGTTTGCCGAGTTCGGAGTGATCGCCACCACGACCTTTCGCAATATCATGAAAAAGGGCAGCAAGAATCAATAACCAAGGCTTATCAAAGTTAGCCGCAAGTTGACTGCAATACGGGAACTCGTGGGTATGCTCTACGATCAAAAATCTTCGAACGTTGCGAAGTACCATCAGAATGTGCTGATCCACGGTGTAAACGTGAAACAGATCATGTTGCATCTGACCCACAATTTTTCTGAATGCCGGTAAGTAACGACCTAGTACGCTGGTTTGGTTCATTAGGCGAAATGCCTGAGTCACACCCTCTGGTTGTTTGACGATCTCGATAAAGCAGGCTTTATTTTGAGGGTCATTACGCCACTGAGCATTCATCAAATTTCTGGCGTTATAAAGACCGCGCAAAATCTGCGCTGAAAAACCTTTAACGCCAGGTGTTTTTGTATACAGTAAAAACGCTCTTAGGATTTGATCGGGATGCTTTTCAAATAGAAGTGGATCCACAATATCCAATACATCTTGTTTCTCAACAAAGTGCTCTGAGACAGGTCGTGTTCCTCTGGATTCTTTTGGGAAAAGAATCGCCTCAATGTTTTGCAGCAAAATTTCATTAAGCTGGGTAACAGCCTTTGCGGCCCAGTAATACCTGCGCATGATCTTTTCGCTGGCGCGGTGTCCGCTGTCAGGCTCAAGTCCAAAGGACTCAGCAAGCTGTGTTTGCAAATCAAAGACCAAAACGTCTTGGCGTCTTTTTGCGATCAAATGCAATTGGGTTCTTAGTGTTTGTAAAAACTTCAGATTACGATTGATCTCAAGAGATTCACGCTTGGTTAGCAATCCTTTTTTGTGAAGATCAGAAAAGCTATTACCCAGCTTGGCGGCTTTGGTCATCCAGAGAATCACTTGCAGATCTCTCAGGCCTCCAGGGCTTTCTTTGCAGTTCGGCTCTAAAGAATAGGGTGTGTCGTTATATTTGTGATGTCTTTGGCGGAGCTCTAATAACTTGGCTTGATAAAACGCTTTTGAATCCATCGCAGCATCAAACTGAACTAAGAAATCGCGATAGACTTTTTTATCGCCACCAATCCAGCGTGACTCCAGCATCGATGTCCGGACTGTAATATCTCCAGCAGCCTCATGAAGGCATTCATCGATATTTCTGACGGAGGAGCCAATCTCAATGCCTAGGTCCCAGCAGCGCGTGATGAACGCTTCAATCTTTGGATTAATCAGGGCAAGATCTGCCTCGCTCAGTTTGTTTGAGAGCAGGACTAGGATATCTACGTCGGAGTAGGGGAAGAGTTCCCCTCGACCAAAGCCGCCAACGCCAACGAGTGCCGCTTGATTGCTTAAACCACTTTCATTCCAAGCGATTAAAAGTTGTTGATCCGTTAAATCACAGCTGACTTTTGTGAGTTTGTTGACGTTTAAGTCGCTCTTGAATTGGGTGAATAAGGCCTCCCTTTGCATCTTGAGTTGAGCAAGGGTATTCATGAGCAACCTTAAGGTCTAAATTTCAAACCAGCGACGCAGTCAGGTGGTGGTGGGCTACCTGCTGAATAAGTTAAAACCTCAACTCCTGTGGCTGTAACCAAGCATGTGTGCTCCCATTGCGCTGACAAGCTACGATCCTTTGTTTTGACTGTCCATTGATCAGGCATGGTTCTGATGTCTCTTTTACCCGCATTGATCATGGGTTCAATCGTGAAAGTCATGCCTTCATAGATCTTTTGACCCATACCAGGCTTACCGTAATGAACTATTTGTGGATCATCATGGAATACTTGACCGATTCCGTGACCGCAATACTCTCTAACGACCGAGTAACCGGCATTTTCAGCGTGTGTTTGAATCGCGTAGCCAATATCACCCAACGTGCAGCCCGGTTTGACCTGAGCAATACCTAGCCACATAGCTTCGTACGTGATTTGAGCTAAGCGTTTGGACAAAATAGACGGCTCACCGACCAAGAACATGCGGCTGGTATCGCCAAAATAGCCCGCTGGCGTAATCACAGTGATATCTAAGTTAACGCTATCACCGTCTTTTAGGATGCGATCCCCAGGGATGCCATGGCAGATCACGTCATTCACGGAGGTACAAATTGCTTTTGGGAATGGCGGATAGCCGGGCGGTTGGTAATTAAGAGGGGCGGGAATCGTATTTTGAACATTCACCATGTAGTCGTGGCAAATACGGTCAATTTCACCCGTGGTGACCCCGGCTTTTACAAAAGGGGTCACGTGGTCAATGACTTCGCTGGCTAAACGGCCAGCTTCACGCATACCGGCGATGAATTCTTCAGTGCTTGGTTTTTTGGTTTCGGTCAACATGATGTGATTATCCAGCATAAATCCAATGTTTTCATGGCTCTGTTACTAATTTTGAGGTACAATTTGGGCACTGGTTCAGATAGTCTGGATCAGAATAGCGAGCCAAGCCGTCCAGGGTGGCACTTTTTAGTGCAGTCAGGACTTGGTTCTAGACCTAACCCTCAGGAGTTTATATGTCAGTAACGATGCGTCAAATGATCGAAGCCGGTTGCCACTTTGGCCACCAAACACGCTTCTGGTCCCCAAAGATGGCCCCTTATATTTTCGGCCAGCGTAACAAAATCCATATTATTAACCTCGAAAAAACGCTACCAATGTATTTGGAAGCGCAAAAAGTTGTTCGTCAAATCGCGGCTAACCGCGGAACAATCCTTTTCGTAGGTACAAAACGCCAGTCTAAAGAGATCATTGCTGAAGAAGCGACTCGTGCTGGTATGCCTTACGTTGATGCTCGCTGGTTGGGCGGTACATTGACTAACTTCAAAACAGTTAAAGGTTCTATTAAGCGTTTGAAAGACATGACAGCTGCTCGTGAAAACGGCGACTGGGAGCGTTTATCAAAGAAAGAAGCTTTGACAACTAGCCGTGATATCGAAAAACTCGAGAAGTCACTTGGCGGTATTCAAGATATGGCTGGTTCTCCTGATGCGATTTTTATCGTTGACGTGGGCTACCACAAGATTGCTATCACTGAAGCTAAGAAATTAGGTATTCCAGTGATCGCTGTGGTTGATACGAATCACTCTCCAGAAGGTGTTGATTACGTTATTCCAGGTAACGACGACTCAAGCAAAGCTGTTGCACTATACGTTCGCGGCATGGCAGATGCCATCCTTGAAGGTAAAGCAAATGCGGTTCAGCAAGTTTTAGAAGCTGTTAAGGGTGATGCTGAAGAGTTCGTTGAAGAAGGAAAGGGCGAGTAATGGCTGCAGTAACTGCTGGAATGGTTGGCGAATTACGCGCCAAAACAGATGCTCCAATGATGGAGTGCAAAAAAGCTTTGACTGAAGCTGATGGCGATATGGCCAAAGCTGAAGAAATTCTGCGTGTTAAGTTGGGAAGTAAGGCTGGTAAAGCCGCTTCTCGTGTAACAGCAGAAGGCGTGATCACTGCATTTATCAACGGCACAACAGGTGCTTTGCTTGAAGTGAACTGCGAAACAGACTTTGTCTCAAAGAATGATGACTTCTTAGCGCTAAGCAATGCTTGCGCCAAGTTGGTCGCAGAGAGCAATCCTGCTGACGTGACTGCTTTGTCTGCTTTGCCATACGCTGGTAAGACAGTTGAAGAAGTTCGCGCTGAGTTGATCGGTCGAATTGGTGAAAACATGTCTTTGCGTCGTTTCACTCGCTTTGCTGGTGATAGCAAATTAGTTTCATATTTGCACGGCACGCGTATTGGTGTGATGGTTGAATACGCCGGTGACGAAACTGCTGCTAAAGACGTTGCAATGCACATTGCTGCGATGAAGCCAGTTGCTTTATCTGCTGCGGATGTACCTGCAGACAAAATTGCAACTGAAAAGAGTGTGGCTGAGCTAAAGGCTGCAGAGTCTGGCAAGCCTGCTGAGATCGTTGCAAAAATGGTTGAAGGTTCTATCCAGAAGTACTTGAAAGAAGTGTCTTTGTTGAATCAAACTTTCGTTAAAAACGACAAGCAGACTGTAGAGCAAATGTTGAAAGAGAAAAACACAACAATTAAGAGCTTTACGATGTATGTGGTTGGTGAAGGTATTGAAAAGCGTCAAGACGACTTTGCAGCTGAGGTTGCTGCACAAGTAGCTGCTGCAAAAGCCACGGCCTAAGTAGTACGAGTAGTTCCACAAGGGCACGGGGTTTTAACCTTCGTGCCCTTTATACTTTTAGAACTTGAGATTCACCGACATTGAGAGAGATAAATAAGATGCCAGCATACCAACGAGTGTTATTGAAACTATCAGGTGAAGCCTTAATGGGTGATGACTCTTATGGCATTAATCCTACGACGATCGATGCGATGGTCAAAGACATTGCTGATGTTGTTGCTAGCGGTATTCAGTTAGCGATCGTGATTGGTGGCGGTAATATTTTTAGAGGTGTGGCCGGTGGTGCTGCAGGTATGGATCGCGCTACAGCCGATTACATGGGTATGCTAGCGACGATGATGAACGCCTTGGCCTTGCAGGATGCCCTGCGTCAAAAAGGTGTGGAGGCTCGAGTTCAATCGGCTCTGCGTATGGATCAAGTGGTTGAGCCTTATATCCGTCCTAAAGCGATTCGCCATATGGAAGAGGGCAAGGTGGTGATTTTTGCTGCAGGTACAGGTAATCCATTCTTTACAACAGATACAGCTGCAGCGCTACGCGGTGCAGAAATGGGAGTTGAGATTGTTCTGAAAGCCACGAAAGTTGATGGTATTTACACCAGCGATCCTAAGAAAGATGCTTCAGCAACTCGATATGACACCATCAGCTTTGATGAAGCAATCATCAAAAATTTACAGGTGATGGATGCGACAGCTTTTGCTTTATGCCGCGACAGAAAATTACCTATCAAGGTATTTTCTATATTGAAGCCTGGGGCTCTCAAACGCGTAGTCATGGGCGAAATTGAAGGTACTTTGGTACACGTTTAAGAAATAAAAGGGGAAAAGATCATGCCAGCTATGGAGATCAAAAAAAATACAGAGCAAAAAATGACCAAATCGATTGAGTCATTAAAGTCCAATTTACAAAAAATTAGAACGGGTCGTGCGCACCCTGGCATCTTGGAACAAATCAATGTGGATTACTACGGCAATCCAACGCCTTTAGCTCAAGTCGCGAATTTAGGTTTGGCGGATGCACGAACTTTGACAGTTCAGCCTTGGGAAAAGAGCATGATGGGTGCTGTTGAAAAAGCGATTCGTGAGTCAGACTTGGGATTAAATCCTGCTACTCAGGGCAACATTATTCGTGTGCCAATGCCGGCTTTAACTGAAGAGCGTCGTAAAGAGCTCACTAAAGTAGTTAAAGGTGAGGGCGAAGATTCTAAAATCGCGGTTCGTAATTTGCGTCGTGATGCAAACGAAGCGTTGAAAAAATTAGCAAAAGACAAAGACATCTCTGAGGATGAAGAGCGCCGTTCACAAGACGAAGTTCAAAAAATGACAGATCGCTTTGTTGCTGAAATCGACAAAATCATTGTTGAAAAAGAGAAAGAGATCATGACTGTTTAGGTTTTTAACCTGAATAGAGCTTATGACTCAATCATCTTCATCTTCGCAGTCCAACCATATTAGCTCCACGCAGGGAGTACCTGCAGTAGCTGGTATTCCCAAACACGTTGCCATCATCATGGATGGTAATGGTCGTTGGGCGACGAAACGTTTTCTGCCTCGAGTGGCTGGGCATTCTCAAGGGCTGGATACAGTCAGGGATATCGTCAAGGCTTGTGGTGATCTTGGTGTGGAGCACCTGACATTGTTTGCATTCAGTTCTGAGAACTGGAGAAGACCTGCTGAGGAAGTGGGTTTCTTGATGAAATTGTTTTTAACGGCCTTGGAAAAAGAAATTTCCCGTTTACATCGGAATAATGTTCGTTTACGTTTGATTGGTGACTTGAGTCGTTTTGATCCAGTGATTCAAGAAAGAGTTTCAACGGCTGTAGGCCAGACCTCTAACAACACAGGCTTGAACTTAACCATTGCAGCTAACTATGGTGGTCGTTGGGATATTCTTCAAGCCATGCGTTCTTGCTTGAAGCAGCATCCAGGGTTAAGTCCGGATGAGTTATCTGAAGAACTATTAACACCTTATTTATCGATGTCTTATGCGCCAGAGCCTGATTTATTTATCCGCACAGGTGGTGAGCAACGCATCAGTAATTTCTTGCTTTGGCAATTGGCTTATACAGAGCTCTATTTCACGGATGTTCTTTGGCCAGATTTTGATGCCAAAGAATTAGCCAAGTCTTTTGCTTGGTACCGCGATCGCGAGAGGCGCTTTGGCAGAACCAGTGCGCAGGTTAGCTCTTCTGATCCTGCTGCCAATCCGTCCCATAAGGCTAACTCTTAGGTTCCCATGTTAAAAGCTCGCGTGATAACGGCAGTGGTTTTATTAGGTATTTTTTTACCAGTTCTTTGGTTAGCCCCATTAATCTGGTTAGGAGCTCTGTTAGCGTTGGTTATCACGTTGGCCTCATGGGAATGGTGGCGACTTCTATTCCCTAATAATAAAAAGAGAGCAATCTCTTACGCGGGCATTTGCCTTCTTAATTTAGCTACCTGGTTCATGTACGCTGGAATGGATGCTGTGCAACTTTTGCTCTGGATTACTCTTGGTTTTTGGATTGTGATCGTGCCACTGATCATGAAGCAGTCTTTAGAATTTGATCTGAAAAAATGGCGTTGGCCATTGGTTATTTCAGGTTTATTCATTTTTCCAGCTTGCTGGTTTGCCTTGATGTATTTACGTGGCATCAGCATGACATTGTTTTTATCGGTTTTAGTTTTGGTTTGGGTTGCTGATATTGGCGCCTATTTTGCAGGTAAAGCGTTTGGTAAAAATAAGTTGGCGATTCGATTAAGTCCCGGTAAATCGATTGAAGGTGCTGTTGGTGGCTGTATTTTGGTTTTAATCATTGCATTGCTTGGTGGCTTAGTTTTAGATAATGTTGAACTATTTCAATTGAACTATTTTGCGTTGCTAACGGAAAAATTGGGTTGGTTGGGTATGGTAGCTATCACAATACTTTGCGTCGCCATGAGTATCCAGGGTGATCTATTTGAGTCGCAGTTAAAACGCATTGCTGGTGTGAAAGATAGTAGCCACCTATTGCCTGGTCACGGTGGATTTTTGGATCGCATTGATGCTTTATTACCAGTGCTTCCTGTGGCAGGTCTGATCGTGATCTTGATCACTCAATAACGAAGTAATAAACCCAAGTGATCATCCATCAAACAAGTAACCCGTCGGCTATGAGAGCTATCTGTGTTTTAGGCTCAACAGGATCTATTGGAGTGAACACACTCAATGTGGTGCGTGAGCATCCTGAGCTATTTAAGATCCAAGCACTCACAGCTCACCGGCAGGTTACCTTGCTTGCAGAGCAATGTGCTGAGTTTCATCCGGAGTTAGCTGTTGTTGGAACAGCCGAGGCTGCCCAAGAGTTAGAAAAGCTACTGCGCCAACAAGGACTTAAAACACAAGTGCTTTATGGTCCAGATGCATTGGTGACTGCTTCAACGCTGTCATCGGTCAATACGGTGATGGCAGCGATTGTTGGAGCGGCTGGTTTATTACCAACCATTGAAGCAGCCAAAGCAGGCAAACGAATTTTGCTTGCTAACAAAGAAGCTTTGGTGATGTCAGGCGATATTTTCATGAAAGCCATAGCTACAAGTGGCGCTGAGCTTTTGCCGATTGACAGTGAACACAATGCGATCTATCAATGCCTACCCGATGCCAATACGTCGAATGGTGGTTCAAGAGGTCGGTACACCCAGCTTGGCATCAAAGAAGTTTTATTGACGGCATCTGGTGGCCCATTCAGAACCATGGCACTATCTGATTTATCCCATGTTTCACCCGATCAAGCATGTGCACATCCTAACTGGGTGATGGGACGAAAAATATCGGTGGATTCAGCCACCATGATGAATAAGGGTTTGGAACTTATTGAGGCTCATTATTTATTTGGACTTGATGCCACTCACATTCAGATATTGATTCATCCGCAAAGCGTGATTCATTCGATGGTCAGGTATCTCGATGGCTCTGTGATTGCTCAGCTTGGACAGCCTGATATGAGAACGCCGATTGCCTATGGTTTGGGTTGGCCCCATCGAATCCATGCTGGTGTTCAAGAGTTGGACTTCAAGTCTCTCAAAGGTTTAAGCTTTGAAGAGGTTGATACAGAGCGCTTCCCATGTATTAATTTGGCTTATGGTGCTCTGGCAGCGGGAGGATTATTGCCTACGGCTTTAAACGCGGCTAATGAGATTGCGGTTCAGGCCTTTTTAGATGGACGCTTGAAATTTACTGATATTGCCGTCGTGGTGCAAAAGGTTTTAGACCGATTCCAGTCCGGCGCAGCCAATAGCCTTGAGCTGGTTTTACAGGCTGACCTTGAATCAAGGCAAATTGCTCAACTGATATTGAAAGATTATTAAGTATGGATGCTATTTGGAGTTTGTTGGCGTTTTTGGTGGCAATTGGCGTGCTGGTGAGCTTTCATGAATTTGGCCATTATTCAGCTGCTAAGTTATGTGGCGTCAGAGTTCTTACTTTTTCTGTAGGTTTTGGTAAATCGATTTGGTCCTATCAAAAAAACCCAGAGTCGACACAGTGGTCGTTGGCCAGCTTGCCTTTGGGTGGCTACGTGAAGATGGATGATGAGTCTTTTAAATCAAAAAAGCTATGGCAGCGCTCTTTTATTGTTGCTGCAGGTCCTATCGCCAATTTTTTACTGGCGATCTTCTTTTTGGCGGTGCTTTTTTCTTCGGGAGTTCCTCAATTGCCCGCCAAGATGGTGGAGCCCGCTCAAGATTCAGTCGCCCACCAAGCTGGTATTGTTGGTGGAGATCAGATTATTGGTTGGAAGCAAGCTGGTGATGACGAATTTAGGCTGATTGCTAGTTGGAACCAGTTGCGCTGGCGATTATTGGATGCGGTGACTGCAAAAGAGGGTTTTACGTTGCAAGTCAAAGATGCAAAAAATCAAGAGCAAGTCATTGTTTTTAAAAGTGAAAATTTTAAAAAGCTGACTCCTGAAACCGATCCTTTATTGTCTTTGGGGTTAAAGCCGGATGTGGCGGAACCCATCGCTTGGTTTCAGCTTCAACTAGACCCTTTAAAATCTGTTTCAGTCGCTTCTGAGCGTGTTTGGGACGTCAGCATCGTATCCATCAGGATGCTATTGGGTATTTTTACAGGGGAAGCATCAATTAAGCAGCTCGGCGGACCTCTTAGTATTGCGGATATGGCTGGAAAATCAGCCCAGATTGGCTGGCAGTCCTACTTAGGGTTCTTGGCCCTCATTAGTATCAGTTTAGGGATTCTTAATTTGATCCCTTTACCCATGCTTGATGGTGGTCAGCTCATGTATGATGTATGGGAGTTGATCTCAGGACGACGGATTCCAGAGTCCTGGCAGAATGTTTTACAAAGAGTTGGAATGGCTGGCCTGATGACAATAACGATTTTGGCTTTGTTTAATGATATTTCTAGATTGTTTTTACGTTGAAACCAAGTAAAAAATTACTACTGACTCCTCTAGCTGCGATTGCAGTTAGCCTTTTATCGGGCCAAGCATTTGCTGCTGACCCATTTGTGGTTAAAGACATCCGCGTAGAAGGTTTACAGCGTGTTGAGCCTGGAACTGTTTTTAGTTACTTGCCAGTGCGTGTTGGTGAGACTTTCACAGATGACAAAGCTGCTGATGCTATCCGCGCTTTATACAACACTGGATTCTTTAAAGATGTCAAAGTGCAGTCGGAGAATCAAGTTTTAGTTATCTCACTTGAAGAGCGCCCAGCTATTTCTTTAGTTGACTTCACGGGGCTGAAAGAGTTTGATAAGGAAGGTCTTAAAAAGTCGCTTAAGGCAGCCGGCATTACAGATGGTCGTTACTACGATAAGTCAATTATTGATAAAGCAGAGCAAGAGCTTAAGAAGCAATATGTTTCTAGAGGTTTTTATGCTGCCGAAGTAAAAACAACCGTAACACCCGTTGATCGAAATCGCGTTGCTATTGTGTTTAACGTTGACGAAGGTAATGTTTCAAAAATTAAACTCATTAACATCAATGGTGCGAATGCTTTTAAAGAGTCAGCTTTGCATGATGAGATGCAGCTATCCTCAGGTAATTGGTTGTCTTGGTATACCAAAAATAATTTATATTCAAAGCAAAAACTGGTTGCTGACTTAGAGTCTCTTCGTTCTTTTTACTTGAGTCGTGGCTACCTTGAGTTTGTCATTGAGTCGACCCAAGTTTCAATTTCATCTGATAAAACTGAAATGTATCTCAGTATCAATATCAAAGAAGGTCTTCAGTACAAAGTTTCTAGCATTAAGTTGGCCGGTGAGTTGTTGGGTAAGGAAGATGAGTTAACTAAGTTATTGCAGTTAAAAACGGGCGAGATTTTCTCTTCCAGCAAATTAACGGCATCTACTACTGCAATTGCGGATAAATTAGGCGCTTACGGTTATGCATTTGCATCGACAACACCAACGAATGCCTTGGATCGAGAAAAGCAATTAGTTGATTTAACTTTAACAATTGATCCTGGTAAGCGTACCTACGTGCGTAAGGTGAACGTAGTCGGTAACGTTAAAACCCGTGACGAGGTGATTCGCCGAGAGATTAGGCAGCTTGAAAGTTCTTGGTACGACAGTGAGAAGCTTAAGTTATCTAAGGATCGCGTGAATAGAACGGGTTACTTTACAGAAGTTGATATTTCCAATGAAGAGGTGCCAAATACCGCTGACCAAATTGATGTCAATATGAAGGTCGCTGAAAAGCCGACTGGCTCATTAAATTTGGGTGCGGGTTTTTCATCGACGGATAAGTTAATCCTAAGTGCGGGTATTTCTCAAGAAAATGCTTTTGGTACTGGTACAAGTATTGGCTTGAATATCAATACTGGTAAAACAAACAGAACGATTGCTGTTTCTAACTATGATCCATATTTTACAGAGGATGGTATCAGTCGATTTACAGAGCTTTATACAAGAAGTAGTATGCCTCTTTACTATGCTGGTGACACTGAATACAAGGTTCAATCAACGGGTGGTAGCTTTAAGCTTGGGGTTCCTTATTCTGAGATAGATCGAGTTTTCTTTGGTATTGGTGTCGAGCAACTTAAAATGACAACAACTATCAATACACCTCAGGCTTATCAAGCGTATTTAAAAGAATATGGTGAGACCAGTCTTAATATTCCTTTAACTGTTGGATGGGCTAGAGATGGCCGAGACAGTGCGTTAATTCCATCACGCGGAACCTATCAACAGGTCAGCCTAGAATTGGGTACAGCTTTGGGTGATTTAGAGTACTACCGTGGTTACTACCAGCATCAGTATTTTTATCCTCTTTTAAAAGGCAATGTAATTTCTCTGAATGGTGAATTTGGTTATGGTGATACGTACAACGGTAAAACCTTCCCGATCACCAAGAACTACTACGTTGGCGGCATTGGATCTGTGAGGGGTTATGAGCCAGGTTCACTGGGTCCGCAAACTGACCAATATTATGCTGGCACAACCACTCCAACGGGAGTTAAAAGTCCAACTGGGGGGTCTTCAAAACTAGTAGCTAATGCTGAATATACTTTCCCAATTCCTGGTTCAGGAGTTGATAAGACATTGAGGTTGTTTGGCTTCTTTGATGCAGGTAACGTTTTTGATGGTACTGTGAACTTATCTGAATTACGTAAGTCTTATGGTTTTGGTCTTTCTTGGATTTCTCCGTTGGGACCATTAAAATTCAGTTATGCTCTTCCGATTAATGACAAGCCAGATGATCGTTTGCAGCGTTTTCAATTCCAAATTGGCACAGCGTTTTAATTTTTTAAAGGTAGATGTATGAAACATTTAGTGATGAGTCGTTTAAATGCAACTTTAGTTGCATTGGTTATCTCAACTGGATTCTCAACAAGTCAGGCGGTTGCAGCTGATGAAAAAGATTTCAGCAGCAAAATTGGCGTTGTTAATTCTGAGCGTATTTTTAAAGAATCTAATGTTGCTAAAGCAAGTCAAGCAAAACTTCAGAGCGATTTTGCAAAACGTGAAAAAGATTTACGTGACGAAGCACAAAAAATTAAATCAGCAGCAGAGAAGTTGGATAAAGATGCAGCGGTGATGTCGGATACGGATCGTGTGCGCAAGCAGCGCGAACTGGCTGATGCTGATCGTGAGTTGCAACGTAAGCAACGTGAGTTCACTGAAGATGTAAACCAGCGCAGTTTCGAAGAGCGTTCAAAGATTGCTCAAAAAGCGAACCAAGCCCTCAAGTCAGTTGCTGAACGTTACAAATTAGAGTTGATCGTTCAAGAGGCTGCTTATGTTAACCCTCGTATTGACGTAACTGATGATGTGATTAAAGCTTTAAATAGCTCACGTTAATCATTTATTAGTTTTATTGGAATTGCATGCCATCTATCGCTGAGTTAGCTGCGCAGTTTTCGGCTCGCTTGGTGGGGGATGGCCAAGTTGAAGTATCTGGGTTTGCCCCGTTAAGCGACGCAAAGCAAAATCAGTTGGCTTTTTTAGCCAACCCACTTTACCGCAACGAAGCACTTAGCAGTCAAGCTGGCTGCTTAATTGTTTCTGAGGCGGACCATGAGTTCTTGAACTCACAAGCGAATACGAAAGCTCATAACTTTCTTATTACTCAAAATCCTTACGCACTCTTTGCCAGAATCTCTCAGCTTTTTGAAAAGCAGTCAGCAGAAGTTTCAGTGGCTGGTATTCATCCTAGCGCTGTGATTGAGGAGGGTGCTATTGTTGCCCCAAGCGCGACCATCGGACCTTTTTGCCATATCGGTAAATATGCCAAAGTAGGTGAAGCCACCGTATTGAAAGCAAACGTTGCCTTAGGTGATAACGCCACAATTGGTAATGGTTCGCTCATTTATCCGAATGTCACAATCTATCATGGCTGCCAATTGGGTGATCGAGTGATCATTCATAGTGGCACAGTAGTTGGTTCGGATGGTTTTGGCTTTGCTCCTGATTTGGCAGCGGGTGAGTGGGTGAAGGTGCCTCAAGTTGGTAAGGTTGTGATTGGTTCGGATGTGGAAATTGGATCGAACACTTCTGTGGATCGTGGCGCCATGGCAGACACCGTCATTGAAGATGGTTGCAAGATTGATAATCTCGTACAGATTGCGCACAATGTTCACATTGGTTCATTAACCGTTATTGCGGGCAATACAGCTGTTGCCGGCAGCACACGCATTGGTAAGATGTGCATGATTGGTGGTTCAACCAGTTTTTCAGGACATTTAACCATCGCTGATCGAACCACCATTTCAGGTGGCACGACGATCATTCGCTCAATTGATCAGCCTGGTCAGCACTACACCAGCATTTTCCCGATGTTGCCGCATTCCGACTGGGAAAAGAATGCCGCTATTTTGCGCAGCTTGGATAAAATGCGAGCAAGAGTTAAAGAATTAGAAAAGCAAATCAAGTTAATAAAGTAATCAAGGACAGATCATGACTGAGTTAGTAAATTTTGATATCAACCAAATTTTAAAGATGCTTCCGCATCGTTATCCCTTTCTTTTGGTGGATCGTGTTCTTGAGTTAGAGGCTGGCCAACGCGTTAAAGCACTTAAAAATGTGACGATGAACGAGCCGCACTTTACTGGTCACTTTCCTGAGTTTCCAGTCATGCCTGGCGTTCTAATTCTTGAAGCTTTAGCTCAAACTGCTGCTCTTTTGACATTTGGAAATGATGCTGTGGACGATTCTGTCTACTTTTTTGTCGGCATTGATAACGCTCGCTTTAAAAGACCTGTGACACCTGGTGATCAATTGATCTTGAACGCGTCGATAGAGCGCTTTAAAGGTGGCATTTGGAAGTTCAAAACATTTGCAACGGTCAATGATGTGATCGTGACGGAAGCTGACTTGATGTGCACAATTCGCAAAAAGGAAGCTTGAGATGTCTTTGATTCATGCTACTGCGATTATTGACCCTAAAGCTGAGATAGCTGATGGTGTAGAGATCGGTCCTTATGCAGTTGTTGGCCCTAATGTCAAAATTGGCAAGAACACCAAGATCGGTGCGCATACCGTTGTAGAAGGCTGCACCACTATTGGTATCGATAACAAGATTGGGCATTTTGCTTCAGTTGGTGGTGCCCCTCAAGACATGAAGTACCGTGATGAGCCGACCCAGTTGATCATCGGTGATCGCAATGTGATTCGTGAATTCACAACCTTGCATACAGGCACGACTCAGGATGCGGGATTTACGAAAATTGGTAACGATAACTGGATCATGGCTTATGTTCATATTGCCCATGATTGCGTGGTTGGTAACAACACCATTTTTTCAAACAATGCTCAAATTGCAGGTCATGTTCATGTAGGTGATTGGGCTATTTTGGGTGGTATGTCAGGCGTTCATCAATTTGTTCGAATTGGTGAGCACTCGATGATCGGTGGCGCTTCTAAGCTTGTTCAAGATTTACCGCCGTATGTGATTGCCTCAGGCGCTGTTGCTGAGCCACACGGTTTGAATGCTGAAGGTTTAAAGCGTCGTGGATTTACGCCGGAGTCGATTGCAGCGCTTCGTCAAGTTTACAAATTACTTTATAAGCAGAACCTCAGTTTTGAGGAAGCTAAAAAAGCGATTGATGAATTAGCGACAGAGAAGCAATCATCAGAGCCAGATACGGCTCAGAAAATAAGACTATTCCATGAGTTCATCGCCGCTTCACAGCGCGGCATTGCCCGCTAATCTGTCTGAAGGCTATCTGGCTTGCGTAGCTGGAGAGCCCTCAGGAGATATGCTCGCCGCTAGCGTATTGGCTGGCATGAAGGGTGTTTCTTCCATTGCCCATCTACCCACTCGTGGTGTGGGTGGCCCCAGAATGATTGCTGAAGGGTTTGATGCCGAATGGCCCATGGAGACTTTAGCTGTTCGCGGGTATGTCGAGGCGATTAAACAGTTGCCATCTATCCTATCTCTCAGGCGATCCCTTATTAAAGAGTTACTGGAGGATCGACCTAGAGCATTTTTGGGTATTGATGCGCCCGACTTTAATTTGGGTGTTGAGAAGCGATTAAAAGCAGCAGGTATACCAACCATCCATTTCATTAGTCCTTCGATTTGGGCATGGCGGGGAGGTCGCATTAAAGGCATTCAAGAGTCCGTTGATCGGATGCTTTGTATTTTCCCGTTCGAGCCGGAGATTTATCACAAGGTAGGCATGTCTGCCACTTATGTGGGCCATCCTTTGGCATCGCAGATTCCCATGGTGCCGGATACCGCAGCGGCCAAGCTGAAGCTTGGGGTTGGATCTGATAAAGCATTGATCGCCATCATGCCGGGTAGTCGCCAATCGGAAGTAGCCATGATTGCCCCTGGGTTTTTAAAGGCCATGGTACTCATGCATCAGCAATATGGCAGTGATATGGAATTTGTTTTACCGATTGCCACTCCCGCCTTGAAGCCAGCTATCGATGCTTTGCTTCAACCGATTCTTGCCCAGCACACTCAACTGACTATTCATTTATTAGATGGTCAAGCGAGTTTGGCTCTAGAGGCTTGTGATGTTGTCTTAATTGCCAGTGGTACTGCGACATTAGAGGCTGCGTTGTGGAAAAAGCCGATGGTGATTTCTTATCAGGTACCAGCTTTAACAGCTTGGATTATGAGGAAGCAGGCTTACTTGCCTTATGTGGGTCTGCCTAATATTTTGGCGGGTAAGTTCATTGTTCCAGAGTTATTGCAAGAGCAGGGACGTCCAGAAGCATTGGCTCAAGCGATAGTGAAATTACTGGATCAAAGCTCTGAAGTGAGTCTCCTCAAGGAACGTTTTACAGAGATGCATCACACTCTTAATTTACCAACTGGTCAGTTAGTGGCCGAAGTCATTGCTGAAGTAGTTGAGGGTTCTCATGTCTGATTCAATCGAGTGGATCTGCGGTGTTGATGAGGCTGGAAGAGGCCCTTTAGCAGGATCCGTTGTCGCTGCGGCAGTTATCTTGGACCCCAGTCGGCCGATTGCAGGATTAAATGACTCTAAAAAATTAAGCGCCAAAGTTCGTGAAGAGTTATTTGACATCATTATTAGAGATGCTAAAGCGTGGTGCATTGCTGAGGCAAGCCCAGCAGAAATTGATTCAATTAACATTCTTCAAGCCACAATGTTGGCCATGCAAAGAGCGATTGAAGGTTTAGAAAAAACCTTGGGCAGAATGCCCGATGGTGCATTGATTGATGGCAATCGTTGCCCTAAAGTCGATATCCCAATGGAAGCAATTGTGAAGGGGGATAGCAAAGTTCAAGCAATATCTGCCGCATCCATTTTGGCGAAGGTGACACGTGATAGGGATATGCAAATATTGCATGATCAATTTCCTATGTATGGTTTTAACCAACACATGGGGTATCCCACGCCGTTTCATTTTGAGACTCTTAAAGAGTTTGGTCCATGCCCCATGCACCGACGTTCGTTTGCCCCGGTTCGTGAAGTGATGGAGCAAAAATTATTATGAAATCACCTAAATCCATCATTTCACTAGATAACCCCTTATTTAAGAGAGTGAAGACCCTTTTGGAAGGTGGCGCTAAAGCGAGTAAGTTAAGGTCTGACTTAGGTTTAGCCGTTGCAGAGGGTGCTCACCTTGCGCAGTCTTGGTTGGGTAGCGAGGATTTGGTTGAAATACTCACGACCGAAGCAGGTTTAGTTTTACCTGAAATTGCGGCTGTTGTGGATATGCAACTTGCATTGGTGCCTAGTACCGAGCTATTTATCCTAGATGAAACTCTTTGGAAAAAATTATCTGATCTAGGTCATGCACCTCCAATTATTATCACGATCAAGATTCCAGAAAGAGAATTTCCAAGCAACCTAAGTCATGATGTTTTGATCTTAGATGGCGTGCAAGATGCTGGCAATGTTGGCTCTATGATGAGAACGGCTGCTGGTGCAGGTTTGCAGCATATCGTGTGCATGAAGGGCACGGCTCAGGCTTGGTCCCCCAAAGTTTTAAGAGCAGCGATGGGTGCTCATCGGCATTTAAAAATTCAGGAGGGCTGGTCGCTTAATCAGGTTCGTGACAAGATCACTTTGCCTATTTACTCTACCTGTTTGAACGCCGAGCAAGATTTATATGACTTGGGTGAGGCTCTTAAGGAACCTCATGCTTGGGTGTTTGGTAATGAAGGATCTGGAATTAATCCTGAGTTTTCAACCTTCTCAAAAGGGATCTCCATTCCTCAGGATCCCGCGATTGAATCCCTGAATGTCGGAGCTGCTACAGCGATTTGCTTGTTCGAAGCGAAGAGGGTTCGACGACAGACATCTTGATAAATTTCTGCAATCAATAATTACGGCGATCGGGCTTAATCTCTTGCAGGATGGTGGTGGCGATTTCTTCAATGGATTTATTGGTTGTCGATAACCATGGAATGCCATTTTTACGCATCATCGCTTCAGCCTCGCTCACTTCATAACGGCAGTTCTCAATTTTGGCGTAATTGCTACCAGGGCGACGTTCATTGCGGATTTCGCATAATCGCATCGGATCAATGGTTAAGCCAAATAACTTCTTGCGATAGGGTTGAATATCCACAGGCATCTGACTTCTTTCAAAGTCATCCGGAATTAAGGGGTAGTTGGCCGACTTTAAGCCATATTGCATAGCCAAGTAAAGGCTGGTTGGGGTTTTACCACTTCTAGATACGCCCACCAAGATAATGTCTGCATCCGCCAAGTTTTGATTGGATTGACCATCATCGTGAGCAAGAGAGAAATTAATGGCCTCAATGCGGTTTTTATACGATTCTGTATCGGCATTGTTATGAAATCGACCAATAGCGTGGTTCGACTTAACACCAAGGGCCTGCTCCAAGGGGACAATAAATGTTTGGAACATGTCCATCATCAAGCCCTTTGCGGCCGTAACAATGGCATTCACCTCAGGGTTAACAAGCGTCGTAAAAACGATGGGTTGCTGACCTGATTTCTCCGAATATTCATTGATTTCTCGAACCGCTTGGTGCGCTTTATCGACTGTATCAATAAAGGGAAGTCTGACTTGCCTAAAAGGCAGCTCAAATTGGGCTAGGATCGAGTGGCTAAAGGTCTCGGCGGTGATGCCAGTACCATCAGAAACAATGAAAACAACACGAGGTTTTGCGGTCATAAATAGGGGTGCGGTAATTTAAGGGAGCTAGTTTTAAACGGTTACAATTGAGATATATAGCGCTATGGACTCAAATTTACCCTAAGTCTTTGGCAGCAGTGCAGATTTTCTATTACTTGAGAGTTCTTATGACTAATCCTAACCATGCTAATGCATACGTTTTACCTTTTGAGGAGCTCCGCATGTCTGACGTTGAGTCAGTCGGCGGTAAAAATTCTTCATTAGGAGAGATGATTTCCCAATTAAATGCCACGGGTGTTCGTGTTCCTACTGGATTTGCGACAACTGCCTTGGCTTTTAGAGACTTTTTGGTTCATAACAAGTTAACCGAGCGCATCAATGCCCGTTTAGACGCTTTGAATGTGGATGATGTTAAAGCTCTAGCTCTTGCTGGCGCAGAGATTCGTCGTTGGGTTGAAGAAGCTCCATTCCAAGAGCGTCTTGAAAAAGAGGTTCGTGAAGCGTTTAAAGTTCTAGATGCTGATGGTAAGGGTTCTTTTGCGGTTCGTTCTTCAGCAACGGCTGAAGATTTACCGGACGCCTCATTTGCTGGTCAGCAAGAATCATTCTTGAACGTAGTAGGTATTGAAGATGTGTTGCACCGCATTCGTGAAGTGTTTGCTTCTCTTTATAACGACCGCGCTATTTCATACCGTGTTCACAAAGGCTTTGCGCATGCGGAAGTTGCTTTGTCTGCCGGTATTCAGCGAATGGTTCGCTCGGACAAGGCTTCCTCTGGTGTGATGTTCACATTAGATACCGAGTCAGGCTTTAAAGATGCCGTATTCATTACGTCAAGCTATGGATTAGGTGAAACCGTTGTGCAGGGTGCGGTTAATCCGGACGAGTTTTATGTTTTCAAGCCAACCTTGGCTGCTGGCAAATACGCCATCATTCGTAGAAGCTTGGGCTCTAAGTTAATTCAGATGCAATTCACAGCGCCAGGCGAGCCTGGTCGCGTTAAAACTGTGGATGTACCTTTAGAGCAACGCAATCGTTACTCGATTACTGATGAAGATGTTGCTGAGTTGGCAAGGTACGCGATGATCATCGAGAAACATTACGATCGCCCGATGGATATTGAGTGGGGTAAAGACGGTATCGATGGCAAGATCTACATTCTTCAGGCCCGTCCTGAGACAGTCAAGAGCCAATCTCAAGGTCAAGTTGAGATGCGTTACAAACTTAAAGGTCATTCAACAGTTTTAACAACTGGTCGTGCGATTGGTCAAAAGATTGGTACTGGTACTGTGCGTGTAGTCAAAGATGCCAGCGAAATGGACCGTGTTCAGCCAGGTGACGTCTTAGTTGCTGACATGACAGATCCTAACTGGGAACCTGTGATGAAGCGGGCAGCAGCGATTGTGACTAATCGTGGTGGTCGTACCTGTCACGCAGCGATTATTGCTCGTGAATTAGGTGTGCCTGCTGTTGTAGGTTGCGCCAATGCAACGGACGTTTTAAAAGACGGCGCAGTTGTGACCGTATCTTGTGCTGAAGGTGATGAAGGCCGTATCTATGACGGTCCGATTGAGACTGAGGTAACAGAAGTTAGTCGTGGCGTATTGCCTGAGATTCCTCTAAAGATCATGATGAACGTGGGTAACCCACAATTGGCTTTTGACTTCTGTCAGATTCCAAATGGTGGTGTGGGCTTGGCACGTTTAGAGTTCATCATCAATAACAATATTGGTGTTCATCCAAAAGCAATCCTAGAGTATCCAAACATTGATTTGGATTTAAAGAAGGCTGTAGAGAGTGTTGCTCGTGGCCATGCAAGTCCTAAAGCGTTTTACGTAGATAAACTAGCTGAAGGTATTGCTACGATTGCTGCTGCTTTTTATCCAAAGCCAGTTATTGTTCGTATGTCTGATTTCAAATCAAACGAATACAAGAAGTTGATTGGTGGATCAAGATACGAGCCGGACGAAGAGAATCCAATGCTTGGTTTCCGTGGCGCCTCTCGTTATATCTCAGAAGACTTTGCAGAAGCGTTTGCGATGGAATGCGAAGCGATGAAACGTGTTCGTAATGACATGGGCTTAACAAACGTTGAAATCATGATCCCATTTGTTCGCACAGTAAAACAAGCTGAGAAAGTAATCGGTTTGTTAGGTCAGCAAGGTCTTAAGCGTGGCGAGAATGGTTTACGCGTCATCATGATGTGTGAAGTACCTTCAAACGCTATTCTGGCTGAACAGTTCTTGGAACACTTTGACGGTTTCTCAATTGGTTCAAATGACTTGACGCAATTGACTCTCGGTCTTGACCGAGATTCAGGTATGGAGTTGTTGGCTATTGATTTTGATGAGCGTGACCCTGCGGTAGAGTTCTTAATTGCTCGTGCTATTGAGACTTGTATTGCCAAGGGTAAGTACATTGGCATCTGTGGTCAGGGTCCTTCTGATCATCCTGATTTTGCACAATGGTTGATGAATAAAGGAATTAAGTCTATCTCGCTAAATCCTGATAGCGTGGTGGATACTTGGACTTTATTAGCTAAGAAGTAATGGCTTGGCAGTCAGACTCTTTGATGGGGTCTGACTTGATTTACTCGCCCAACTTGGAGCCCGAACGCATAATTCGGGCTTTTTCTATTTGCCAGTCACGATCTTTGGTTGCTTCACGTTTGTCGTGTTGCTTCTTGCCGCGACCTAAGCCAATTTCACACTTCACACGACCTTTGCTGAAATGCAGATTGATCGGCATGAGGGTGTAACCACGTTGTTCCACTTTACCAATTAGTTTTTTAATCTCAATGGCGTTCAATAGTAACTTGCGAGTACGACCCGGATCAGCAAGAACGTGGGTTGAGGCTGAAATGAGCGGGCTAATATGGCAGCCAATTAAGTAAATCTCCGCATCACGAATAACCACATAAGCTTCTTTGATTTGGGCGCGACCTTCCCGAATGGCTTTAACTTCCCATCCTTGTAAGACCATACCGGCTTCAAAGCGTTCTTCAACGAAGTAGTCAAAGAAAGCTTTTTTATTATCAATGATGCTCATATAAATTTATCGTTAGAATGCATGATTATGGCAGACGTAAATAAGACCGTACTGATTCAGCACTCCGCCGAGCGAATGTATCACTTGGTAACGGATGTAGCTAAGTATCCCGAATTCCTCCCTTGGTGCGGTGGCACCGAGATCTATGAGCAAACAGAAGAAGTTTTGAATGCCAAAATACATATTCAATTTAAGGGTTTGAATCAGTTTTTCCATACCCGTAATACCAATACCAAGCCCACATCGATTGATATGGCCTTCGTGGATGGCCCATTTAAGAAATTTCATGGTCACTGGAAGTTTGTGCCGCTTCGTGAAGATGCCTGCAAGGTGGAGTTCTCACTGCATTATGAATTTGAGAGCATTCTTCTTGAAAAGGTGATTGGTCCGGTATTCGGCATGATTGCTGGGACCTTTGTGGATGGTTTTGTAAAGAGAGCGGATCAGATCTATGGCCAATAAGATCCATCTTTTGGTGTGTGATGCCCGGCAAGGTGACCCAGTAATGACGGATTTCATGTGGGAATTTTCTGGTATTGATGCCACAGTTGGAAACGCACTCATAGCGCTTGGGGTTGCGGACTCACCAACGGATCCCAGAATTGCCAGAAAAGGCTGCTACGGTGTCTTTGGGAAGCGTAAGGATTGGGATGCTCCCATCTATGATGGTGATCGCTTAGAGCTCTATAGTGAACTGCTGATTGACCCCATGATTGGGCGCAGAAAAAAAGCCAACAAAGACCATGATGCAAGGCTCCAAGCCAAGGCAGCGGTCAAAAAAGGGCGTTTTTCAGGCAAATAGTCATAAAACCTCTATAATTCGCTTTTGCGCATAGAGGTTTTGCATGAAACTCATTCAAAAAGCACTGACATTTGACGATGTGCTCCTAGTTCCCGCCTATTCAGCGGTCTTGCCACGTGATGCCCAGTTGGGTACTCAATTAACTCGCGATATTTCAATCAATATTCCTTTGGTGTCTGCTGCGATGGACACAGTGACCGAAGGTCGCTTGGCGATTGTGATGGCTCAAGAGGGTGGCGTTGGCATTATTCATAAGAATTTAACGCCTGCTGAGCAAGCTCGTGAAGTAGCTAAGGTGAAGCGTTATGAATCTGGTGTCCTGCGTGACCCGATTACTATTTCACCAGAAATGACAGTGCGTCATGTCATTGAGCTTTCAAAAGAGCATGGTTTCTCAGGCTTTCCAGTATTAGAAGGTAAGTCCGTGGTGGGAATTATCACCAACCGAGATCTTCGTTTTGAAGAAGATTTGGCAGCCAAAGTTCGTGACAAGATGACTCCAAAAGATCGTTTGATCACAATCAAAGAAGGAACCAACATCGAGGAAGCCAAGCGCTTGATGAACAAGCACCGCTTAGAGCGTGTTTTGGTTGTGAATGATGCGTTTGAACTTCGTGGTTTAGTCACCGTTAAAGATATCCTTAAAGCCAAAGAACATCCATTAGCCAGTAAAGACAGTCGTGGTCAATTGATCGCCGGTGCTGCTGTAGGTGTGGGTCCAGATAACGACGAGCGTATCGAGTTATTAGCTAAAGCTGGTGTTGATGTGATTGTGGTTGATACCGCTCACGGTCATAGCCAAGGTGTTTTGGATCGCGTGAAATGGGTTAAGAAGAACTACCCACAGATCCAAGTCATTGGCGGTAATATTGCTACCGGTGAAGCGGCTAAAGCTCTTGTGGCGCATGGCGCTGATGGCGTGAAGGTGGGTATTGGCCCTGGATCCATTTGCACCACGCGCATTGTGGCGGGTGTGGGTGTCCCTCAAATTACTGCGGTTGTGAATGTGTCAGAAGCTCTTAAAGGTACAGGCGTACCTTTGATCGCTGACGGCGGTATTCGTTACTCAGGCGACATTTCAAAAGCTCTTGCAGCTGGCGCTCATTGCGTGATGATGGGTGGTATGTTTGCGGGGACAGAAGAAGCTCCGGGTGAAGTATTCTTGTACCAAGGTCGTTCTTACAAGAGCTACCGCGGCATGGGTTCGGTTGGTGCTATGAAAGATGGTGCGGCAGATCGTTACTTCCAAGAAGACAACAGTGCCAACGTAGACAAATTAGTACCTGAAGGTATTGAAGGTCGAGTGCCCTACAAAGGTAGTGTGCTTGCAATCGTTCATCAGTTAACCGGTGGTATTCGTTCTTCTATGGGCTACTGTGGTTGCAAAACCATTTCTGAGCTTCATGACAAAGCCGAGTTTGTACAGATTACAGCTGCTGGTATGCGTGAGTCTCATGTGCACGATGTGCAGATTACCAAAGAAGCACCTAACTATCACATCGACTAATTAGTCACTTTATCTAGGACTGCTGTGCACGATAAGATTTTAATTTTGGATTTTGGGTCACAAGTGACCCAACTCATTGCTAGACGTGTGCGTGATGCACGCGTTTATTCAGAAATTCATCCCTACGATGTGGATGCTAGTTTGATTGAGAAGCTGGTTAAAGAGGGTGGCTGTAAAGGCATCATCCTTTCTGGCGGCCCTAGCTCTGTTACTGAAGGTGATACGCCAAGAGCGCCTGATATTGTTTTCCAATTAGGCGTCCCTGTTCTGGGTATTTGTTACGGTATGCAAACCATGGCGGCTCAATTAGGTGGTCAGGTAGCGACAGCAGAGTCTTTAGGTAAGTCGCGTGAGTTTGGCTACGCCGAAGTTCGTGCTCGTGGCCACACCAACTTACTTGAAAATATTCAAGATTTCACAACACCAGAGGGTCATGGCATTCTAAAAGTGTGGATGAGTCATGGCGACTCTGTCACAGAAATGCCAGCAGGCTTTAAGTTGATGGCTTCAACCGATTCATGTCCGATTGCTGGCATGGCAGATGAAGAGCGACGTTTTTATGCTGTTCAGTTTCACCCAGAAGTGACGCATACAGTTTTAGGTACGGCCATCCTTGAGCGTTTTGTTCATGATATTTGTGCCTGCGGCACAGATTGGGTGATGGGTGACTACATTGCCGAAGCGGTTGCTTCGATTCGCCAACAAGTTGGCAGCGATGAAGTGATACTTGGTTTATCCGGTGGTGTTGATTCGAGTGTTGCTGCAGCTTTGATCCATAAAGCGATTGGCAAACAATTGACTTGTGTTTTCGTTGACCATGGCTTGCTTCGTTTGGACGAAGGCAAGATGGTGATGGAAATGTTTGGTAAGAACTTGGGTGTGAAGGTCATTCATGTTGATGCGACAACTGAGTTCATGGGTGCTTTAACCGGTGTGTCAGACCCGGAAGCCAAACGTAAAATCATTGGTAAAGAGTTTGTGGAGGTTTTCCAACGCGAGTCTGCCAAGATTGAAAATGCCAAATGGTTAGCCCAAGGCACTATTTATCCTGACGTGATTGAGTCAGCTGGTAAAGGTAAAAAAGGTACGCACACCATTAAGAGCCACCATAACGTCGGTGGTCTTCCGGATGATATGAAGCTCAAGCTTTTAGAACCTTTGCGTGAGTTATTCAAAGATGAAGTTCGCGCTTTAGGTGTTGCATTAGGTTTACCTCATGACATGGTGTACCGCCACCCGTTCCCAGGACCTGGTCTTGGTGTTCGCATTTTGGGTGAGGTAAGAAAAGACTTTGCTGATTTACTACGTCGTGCAGATGCTATCTTCATTGAAGAGTTGCGCTCGACGATCGATGCTCCAACTGGAAAGTCTTGGTACGAATTAACCAGCCAAGCTTTTGCTGTATTCCTACCGGTTAAATCGGTTGGCGTGATGGGCGATGGACGCACTTATGAGTATGTTGTGGCTTTGCGCGCTGTGCAAACACAAGACTTCATGACAGCTCACTGGGCTCATTTGCCTCATGAGTTATTAGGTCGCGTATCCAATCGGATCATCAATGAAGTTCGCGGTATCAATCGCGTGGTTTACGACATCAGCGGCAAACCGCCAGCAACCATTGAGTGGGAATAGCAACTTTCATTTCATTTAAATTAAATGAAATGAAAGTTGCACACTGGAGCGGTGTTATACGGTTCCAGTGCTCGCCCTTAAGCTAATAGATAAGATTCCTCAAATCAACTAAATTTTTGACATATTTTCAATGTCACTTCTCCTTGGGGAGTGCTAACCCTTTGGACTTTTCTCATGTCAAACCATTTCCGCCTTAGACGCTCAAAATTTTCACCTATATGTTTAGCAGTATTGGGTACTCTTTTCGCATCATCTCTTTATGCTCAAGTTGGACCTGATGCCGGTGCGCTGCAGCAACAACTTCAACGTGAAGCTGAGCGAGAGCGCTCCGCTGTAAAGCCAGAAAAGCGCGTGAAACCCAAGAAAAAGGCAGATCCAGCTAAAACTACTAGCAAAGCAATCGACGTCAAATCATTTCAAGTTACAGGTTTGACGCTTATTGAGCAAGCTCAAGCTCAAGAGGTTCTGCAACCCTATACCAATCGTCAGCTAACACTTGATCAAATCAAAGAAGCTGCTTCAGCGGTAACCAATCTCTACACGCAAATGGGTCGGGTGGCTCAAGCTGTAGTCCCACCTCAAGATGTGGTCAAAGGGGTTATTACAATAAAAATTATTGAAGGCAAAGTCGGTGATGTCATCATTGAGCTCGATAAAGCCCGCCCCAGTCGACTCAAGTCTTCAATCAGTAAAAAAGTTATTAGCGCTAAAAATGCACCTGGAAAGTTAATTGATTTAAATGGTTTAGAGCGTAGCTTGGCTCTCTTGAATGAGGTTCCAGGCACTCAGGTGACTGGTGAGTTAACTCAAGGTGACAAAGAGGAAACAACAAATATCGTCGTAAATGCAAAAGATACTGGTTTGTTTGCCGGCAGGGTTGATCTGACCAACTACGGTGCTGCTAATACAGGAAGCGAGCAAGCAGTTGCCAGTTTGAGCTTGAATGATCTGAGTGGGTATGGAGATCAAACAACTCTTGATTTATTTGGATCTCAGGGATCCATCTTTGGGCAGTTCCGTTATGGATTACCTGTTGGCTATGATGGTTGGAGGGTTTCTGGTGGCGTTAGTGCCTTGGACTATAAAACCTTATCTAGTTTTTCAACTCCAGCACAACGCTCTCAGGGTACCGCTCAAACGTATGGCATCTATTCTCAGTACGCTCTAGAGCGAACAGGTAGTTCAAGCAAAAATATCACCATTAATTTTGAGAACAAGAACTACAACAACCAAACGGCTGGTGTGGAAAGTAGTAAATATCAAATTAACAATCTAGCTGCTGGCATCAACGGTAGCAATTATTTACAAAATGCTTATGTTAATTGGGGTAGTACAGTTACCTTGGGATCACTATCCATTAACAACTCCACCCAAGCTAGTAATGATGCTCAGAACGCATCAACAGAAGGCTCATTTGCAAAATTGGGCTTCAATGGTTCTATTACTCAGCCACTGCCGATTAATAAAACAAACTTAGTGGCTTCTGTTTACGGACAATTGGCAAATAAAAATCTAAACAGTGCAGAGCAACTCTACTTGGGTGGGCCGTATGGTGTCAGAGCCTACCCAGTAGCTCAAGGTGGCGGCTCACAGGGCGCAGTTGCGTCATTAGAGATTAATCACACGCCCATCCAAAATCTTCAGCTTGGCGCCTTTTTTGATGCTGGCATGATCCAACAATACGTGGACACATACAATGGGTGGCAGGGGCAAACTAATGCGGGCAACAGTTATTCTTTGTATGCAACAGGCTTATCTGCTAAGTACCAGTACCAACGCGTTCAACTATCAGGTTCATTAGCATGGCGCTTAGGTAACAATCCGCTTTACACTCAAAGTGGTCAGCAGTTAAACAGTGATAATCAGTATCGTGATGTTCAAGGTTGGATCAAGGGCAGCATCTTTTTCTAAGTCGCTCATGAATTAAGTTCATCAACTAGCTCTTCAGCTAATTTTCAGGAACGGGTAAAAGTATTAAATTCATTACCCCGTTTCTGAAAAGTTTCTTTTGTCACATTTTATTTCGTCATCCTCGCTAAGTAAAAACTGCAAACCGCAGTTCAGAGCTGCTAAGTTATTAGCAGCTTTAGCTATTGCTGGATTGGCTCATCAAAGTATGGCGGCAGCACCGGGCTCTCATGTATTACCAACAGGCGGAAAAGTTGTGGCTGGCGCCGCAACAATTGCAACTTCTGGTAATGCGATGAACATCAATCAATCATCGCAACGTGCGGTGGTTAATTGGAGTAGTTTTGATGTTGGTTCGCAGGCTACAGTGAACTTTAATCAACCTAACTCATCTGCAGCAACCCTTAACTATGTTAATAGTGCATCTAAATCGATGATTAATGGCGCAGTTAATGCCAATGGTCAGGTTATATTCATTAATAATAATGGCATAGTATTTGGTAGTGGGGCACAGATTAATGTGGGGGGTATGATTGCCACCACCATGAATACCTGTGCAACAGAGTTTATGTCTGGTAGAGATAATCTCGTATTTGAAGGTGGTAATGACGGTAAGATTATTAATAAAGGTAATATTACCGGTAATAATATTAATAGTTATATTGCCTTAATGGCCCCTCAAGTTAAAAACTCAGGTGTTATTACAGCAACAATGAGTGGAAACAATGCTATTGCATTAGTTTCTGGTCAAAAAGTCTCTTTAAAATTCTCCGGAAGCCAATTAGTTAATGTTTCAGTAGATGCATCAGTCATTAATTCCTTGATTTCGAATAAATTACTGATTAATGCCGGTAGCGGGCAAGTGATTATTGCAGCAAATGCCGCTCAAGACCTCATGGGTTCCATTGTAAGGAACACTGGCGTTGTTTCTGCCTCGGATATTAGTACCGCAGGCGGTAAAGTGACTCTGATAGCAGACACAATTGATCAAAAGGGGGTAATTGAAGCCAATTCTGTACAAAATACAGGTGGTAAGGTTAGCCTAAAGGGTAATAACATTGCTCTACGAAGTGGTTCTAAAACAACGGCAACAGGTGCAACAGGTGGTGGCGATATTGAGGTTGGAGTCAACAGCTTCAATCAAGAATCTTTAGAAAATTCAATAAAAAACAATAATTTAGCAAGTTTTGTTACAGTTGAATCTAATGCAATAATTGATACCTCAGCTATACAAAGTGGTAACGGTGGCAGGATCAATATCTGGTCATTAGCCAAAACATCTGTAGCAGGCAATCTCTATGCAAGAGGTGGTGCACAGGGTGGTAACGGTGGCTTCATCGAGACAAGCTCAATTGGTAATGTAGATATAAATCAAGGGCTTAAAGTAGATACTTCATCCCCTAATGGAAGGTCAGGTAGGTGGGTAATAGACCCCACAACCCTCATTATTGACAGCACAGCTGCAGCAGCAATTAGTAATGCTCTCAATACAACAAGCGTAACGCTAGATGCCACTGGAAGTTCCTGCAGCGCATTTGGTGCAAGTTGCACCCAAAGTCAAACCGCTTTAATCAGAATTATGGCTGGAGCAGATATCTACTCCAGCAACTCAGCAACATCCCTTAGCTTAGTCGCTACAGGTGGCCAGATTGATATTGATAGCCATATCACTGCGGGCGCGGTCTATGCTGTTGCCCAGAATATTAATGTAAATGGCTCTATTAATACGAATGGTGGGTCAAGCTCTAATATCTATTTAGCGGGCGCTATTATTAATATTTTAGGTAATATTAATTCAAATGGAAATAGTAGTAATAATTCAAATAACTCAAGCAATACGAATTCAGGCACATTAAATACAGTTAATACCACCACTGCCAATAACCGCAGAAATGGAAATAGCAATAATCAAAATAACTTAAATACTGATGGAAATACTTACACCACTAATGGTGGTTTAATTAATATCATTGCAACAGGCGATATTAATATCGGCAGTACAAATATAGATTCATCAACAAACCCAAATGCCTATATCTCCGCAAACGGAGTTAATGGCGGAACAATTACGATTGTCTCTACAGCCGGTAAAGTAAACATCAATGCAGTAATTGATACTCTGGGTAAATCCGCCAATGCGGGCAAGATTGATATTGCAGGTAAAGCTGAAACCAACTTAACCAACGCATTGATCAGTACAGAAGGATTAAGCCAGGGTGGTTTACTTAACCTTGGCCAGATCAATAACTTGGGTAACGGAACCATCTTGGCGCCACCAGCAACTGCACCTCCTGCACCACAAGCACTCTTAACTTTCGTACAAGATTCAGTATCAGCAACGACACTTAACAGTAACAACAGTATCACCAGCAACAGCGTCATCATCGATAGCCAAACCGGCATCAACGCACCAAACGGCAACATCGTCGTTTTCGGTGACCAAATCCAAGTTAACAATTCCAGCATTACCGCAGCGAATGGCACTATCGCAATCGGACGTGAAGGGTATTCGTCTGGTGCGCTTTCAAGCTACGCCAGCGTAACCAATACCAGCCTAGCGGCAAATAAAGTAGAGACCTCTGGAAAAACCCTGGAAGTGGATTCCAACACCATCCTGGCATCCGAGTGGTTGCTTGATCCAACAAACGTCACTATTGGCGGAACATCAGGTACCTCAACTGGATCCGCTCCACTCATCACTTATACAAACCAAGCCAACGTAAACGCAGCTGACATTGTGGCCGCCATTAATGCGGGTACCAGCGTAACTATCATTGCGGATGGGTCTATTACGTTATCAAGCGCGCTGACTTTTGCCAATGCCTCTGGTGCGGCCGCCACCTTGATTTTGGATAACACCAGCGGCTCAAAACAATCTATTACATTTTCAGCTGGAATTACAGCAACTGGAGCAAATCCAGTAAACGTTATAGCCAAATCCGCAGGCGGACAAATTATTGTCGGCAGCTTAAACAGTGTTAACGGCACAATCAATGTTAACGGCGTTGTTACATTAGACGATACCTATAACGTTGGAGGCACAACAAGCGGATTTATTACTGCATATAACGCCTCAACCTATGCAAATAATGGCAGTGGAACTCAGTCCGCAATTAAAATTAACTCGCCAATTACTGCCACTGAAATCAATATCAAAGGAGCGGTTTATAGTGGCCCCAGTGTTCAGGCTATTTGGGTTGCCGCTGCATTAACTGCATCAGGTGACATTAATGTTCACGGTGCAAACCAGTCCAACGGCGCAGCCCCAAATGGGTCGCAGAGTGGTATTTACACTATTGCAAATACTGCCAAATTTATTAGCACCGGGGGTACGGTGTATCTGAGTGGGGTGGGGCATAGTGCCGCTACTGGAGGGCAAACGATTGGCGTGTTTTTGGCTACGCCAACTACTGCAACAACAGTAACGGTGCAGGCTAATCGAATTATCCTGGATGGCTACTCAGATCAAGTTAACTACACCGGTACCACTGTCAAGCAATATGCTCGTGGCGTTTCATTGGACAGCGCAACACTCACGATTAACTCCACGGCCAATTACGACGCTGGTGGTGTAGCAATTCTCATTAATGGCACCACATCTGAGGCAGTAAAAACAACGAACGGCGTTTATATCAATGGCGGATTCATTAAGAATAATGCCAATGGTGGAGATATCCTCATTACTTCAAACCGAAGTATCTTAAGTAATGCGCCATTTAATATTGCTGCAAACACAACAGCGAACGCTAGTCGAGTGCTCTTTGACTCCACAAGAAGTACAGTCATAACAACACTCATATCTAATAACCCTAGCTATGTAGAATTTGATCCAACAACAAGCGGAACAAGCTTAAGCACCATCACCAACAGTGGAGCAATTACGGTTGCGGCTGGCTCCTCTAAAGCAGTAAATCTGATTCAGAAGTCAAATGGTGCAACTATCTCCGATGGCGCTGGAGCAATCAATGTTTCTGGTTACATCGATATCAACAATAACGCCGTTAGTGGACCATCTGCAACCGCTACAACCCTAAACTCTCTTGGCGCAACTATTACCGGCCCAATGACTGCTGGTGTCCTTGCTGGAAATATTGGCGTAAGAATTAATGCCATTTCTACGGGTACCGGTCTTGGTATTAACGGCACATCAACAATTACCTCACTGGCTGGCCCAGTTACTCTGACCGGCCAGTCTCAAACTGCCAATGCTATTAAGTTGACTGGTGCCGTTTCATCAGCCGCTGGATTTACGGCAGTTGGCACATCAACCACTGCGCCAACTGTAGTTGCTGTTGCCGCCATTACCAATACCGCTGGAAATATTTCAATTACAGGTAATGATGCTGCTGCGGGCGCTAATACAGGTATCAGCGCCACTGGTGCAATCATTCAAAACCAGATTGGCGGCAACGTCACCTTCATTTCTAATAACAAGATTAGCCAAACCGGCACCGTTACGCTTGTTGCCAATACTGGTGGAACAGCAGCTACTGTGTTGTATGACACTAGAACCGGTAACAGTGGCTCCACTATTCAGAATGGCTTACTCTCGATTGGTGCCGGACCAAGTACTTCTGCCATTAATTTCTCGGAACTTACTAATGGCGCCTTGATTTTCAATGGCGGCGTCACGGTGCCTGGTTATATCTTGATCGATAACACCAATGGTTCAAGTTCAACTGCGACTCTCGCAAACGTGAACGGTACAACTATTACTGGCGCATTAAATGCTGGCACATTAGCTGGTACAACCGGCGTGAGGATTAATACTGTTTCATCTGGAACAGGTGTTGCCATTCAAGATGTAGCTGCCATTACGGCGCTGGCCGGACCAGTTACGCTGACCGGTATTGGTGGTACTGCCAATGCGATTAATTTAACCGCTACTAGTTCGATTAGCTCTACGGCTGGCGTAAGCATTATTGGTACATCCTCTCAACCGTATGCCACTGCTGATACAGCTGGTGCATATGGAGCGGTTTCTGCATTAGGTGCAATTAGCAATACGGGTGTCGGTGGGGTGCTAGTTCAATCTACCGCCAATACAGCTACTGGCGCAATTACAGATTCAGGGGTGGGTGGCATTTCTATTACCGGTGGTTACGGCATTGCTGCTGGCACAGTCACTGGTGGAACAATTACAGCGGTTGGTACATTAACTAATACTGGTAGCGGTGTAATTTCCCTATCCATGGCGCAACCGACATCATCAACCGGTGGTGCGATCGAAACAGCTATTGGCATTACAACAGCAAATGCAACAGTTTCTAGCAACGTTTCCTATGGCAATGTTGGTGGGGTAATGGGTTCTGTTGATGCAGCAACTGTTAACACCGTTAACTATCGTTCTATTGGTGGTGGTAATGCCTCGATCAATCTCGCTGTTGACAACTACACTCAAGTGTATGGCACCGCATATAACAGTTCGATTGCTAATGCTTGGTTGGCAGACCCTACCAATACGCACATCAGCTCCATCTCTGGCACAGGCGGATTTGGATCTAGTGTGCCCACACCAGGTGAGGCCTTGGCGTCTTTACGCTTTGCTGGCAATCTTGGTCTTGCAGGAAATTCCAATCTTGTCCAAACTGGCACCGATATATCTATAACTGGTGCAATTGTTTCAGCTTACGGCACTGTCATCGTTACACCCGTTTCTGGCATGAATACCTACACCATTACGCCAAAGGTATTAACCGTAACTGGATCAAATTCCAGCACTGTTTATAACGGCACTTCAAGCTATAACGCCTTAGCGACTTTGGGGACCTCGGTTTCTGGACTGGTTACTAGTATTGGTGGCGTTGCTACTGGGGATGCTGTTACTGGGGCAACGCACGTCATTAGTTCTGGTGGCAGTTCGCTCACAGGCACGAGCATTGCCCAAGTGGGATCTTATGGCGATGCTGTTTCTGCGGCAACGGGCACAGGGTTGTCTAACTATTCAATTAACTATGTGCCAGGCACATTTACAGTAACGCCAGCAACCCTCACTATTGCTGGCGGAAACAGGACGACTACCTATAACGGCACCTCACAAGCTAATGTTACTTATGCCGTTTCTGGTTTACTGGGAACAGTTGATGCTGTGACTAGCGTACAAGGTATTGCAAGTGGTACAAATGCAAGTACATATAACGATGCACTAACTGGTGCATTAGGTACGGGTCTATCTAACTACAACATCAATTACGTCAATGGCGCTTTGATTATTGGCCGGGCTAATTTAACAATTACCTCTGCTGCTACAAACGCAACATACATCGGTAGCGCCCAAACAGGCAGTTTTACAACAAGTGGATTGTTTATCGGTGATTCAGTGTCAAGTGTTGCTGGCGCGGTTACAGGAACAAATGTTGGTACATATACAAGCTCTTTAAGCGGTGCGCTTGGAACAGGCTTATCCAACTACAACATTAGCTATGTCAATGGTGGCATGACGATTACTAAGGCAAATGCAACGCTTGTTGGAGCTCCAAATACGCTAACGTATAACGCCAATACTCAGACCAATTCTGGGGCAGTCTTTACTGGCTTATTGGGTAATGATGTCAATACTGTTAGTGCAACGGGTTACGCAGTTGCAACCCATGTTGCACAAGGAACCATTGCTGACAATTTGAGCGCTACGGGAACAAATTCATCCAACTATAACTTCACTATCACTAATGGAAGTTTGCGAATCACACCGGCGACATTGACTGTTGTTGGGGCTCAAGCTACCTATACGTATGACGCCACAAGCAAAACTAATACCTATACGCCAACAGGCTTGCTGGGTACAGATACGATCTCGGTTTCAGGGAAGGCTACGGCCATTAATGCAGGCACCATCAATGACAACTTGTCAGTTACATTCACGAGCGGTGCCGCGAGTAATTACACAACTGCTGTAACCAATGGTTTCTTAAAAATTACTCCAGCCATCATTACCATTAGCGGCATTACTGCTGATAATAAGCAGTACGACGGCACAACAGCAGCCGCCTTGAATGCTAGCGGCGTTTCTTATACTGGAATCTATTCGATCGACTCTGCGGTTACCGTAAATACAGGGGCGTTAACTGGAGTTTTCTCCGATAAGAATGTGGCAGATGGGAAAACTGTGCTTATTTCAGGTATTAGTATTTCTGGGCCGGGAGCAGGGAACTACCAGTTGTCTGGCGGATCAACAGCGACTACTACGGCCAATATCACTCCAGCGCCATTAACTGTTACTGGTGTATCACTCAATACAACCTATAACGGTGCTGCCCAAGCTTTAGCAGCTCCTACAACATCCGGATTGATTACTGGTGACAATGTGGTGGTTGCAGGAACGCCGAGTGGAACCAATGCTGCAACATATACAGCGAGTTATTCGATCACTGGCGCTGATGCAGTCAATTACACCTTATCGAAGAATGCTCCAGCCCTCAACATTGCCAAGGCAGCTCTTGTTGTAACAGCCGATAACAACGGAAAAATTGCCACACAAAATGATCCTGCTTTAACGGCGCAATTAACTGGTTTGCAGGGTTCAGATACTGCTAGCAGTCTTGGTTTAACTTACTCCGTAACCCGCGCTGCTGGTGAAACGGTTGCCGGCGGGCCTTATGCCATCACTCCAACACAAACAACTTTTACTAATTCAGCCAACTACACAATTAGCTATGTTCCTGGTGTCTTCACCATTACTCCCGCTGGCACGGTTCTAATTAAGATGAACCCAACAACCTCTACTTACGGTACGGTTGTTCAGGGCACTGTTGCATCGGTTGAATATGTGAGTGCCTCAGGTGGTGCTACGTTGTACACACTGGCACCAGTATCTGCAGGTTCGAATATCTATACCGATGGCGTTGGTGGCTCTATTACTATTGACCCAACGACTACAGTAACCAGCACAACAAACGTAGGCACTTACGTTGGTGCGATTAGCAATACCAACAACGGCACGACAACATCGAGCGGTAACTTTAGTGCAGTAAACACGATTGTCAATACTGCGGTTGTAAATCAAGCAAATCTCACGATCACAATTAACCCTGTCACGAAGACATATGACGCTGCCGCATTTACGGCCGCCGGTGCTACAGCAACACCTAATGGGTTAATGAATGGTCAAACCTTGGCAGGTCTCGGCGGAATTACTTATTCCGGAACAGCTATTGGTGCTATCAATGCTAGCGGTAGCGCTTACACTTTATCGGGGTCAGCTGGAACTGGCTTCTCCAACTACAGCGTTACTGTTGTGCCAAGCACTCTAACCGTTAATCAAAAATCTTTGACTATTACTGGCGGTACAGCAACCTATACATTTGACAACACCACACGCACAAATACTTATTCTGTTGTGGGATTGCAGGGCAGTGACAGCGTGACTGGTGTAAGCGGTTTGGGGTCAGGATGGCACGCAAATACATACAACGATGCTTTGGCAAGCCCGACAGGTTCTGGCTTGTTGAACTACAGCATCAGCTATGTAAACGGCGGAATTATTATTAATCCAGCCCAGTTGACCGCTATTGCCACACCAACAAGCGCGCCTGTATATACCGGTGGCACGGCTGTAGCAAATACTACGGTTCTATCCGGAGTGATTGGTGGAACCGTCGTGAATGGAGCAACTAGCTTAGCCCTCTCTGGTGCGGGTGTTGGTAGTGAAACCATTATTAATAACGGAACAACCTTATCTGGACCAAATGCTGGTGACTACATTGTGGTCAGCTCCAATCTAGCAAATACCGCAACAAATCAAGTAACTCCTAATATTGTTAGCAGTGGCAATGGTGGAGGCACTGTTGTGATCACTCCAGCTCCGCTAACAATTACTGGCGGTAATGGTAGCTTTGTATTTGATAACACCACACGCACCAATACCTACTCGGTAATCGGATTATTGGGTGGAGATAGTGTTAGCGGCGTAACAGGATTGGCATCGCAATTACATGCTGGAACTTATGCAGATACGCTCTCAGCGGCTGCTGGGGTTGGTTTGGGTAACTATACGATCGCGTATGTGAATGGTGGAATCGTTATTGCTAAGGCTCCATTAACCGCACTAGCTACGCCGAATGCAATGACTTACACGGGCCTCACAGATGTTCCAAATACAACAGTGCTCAGTGGGGCAATTTCTGGTACATCAGTATCGGGTGCGACAACTCTCACATTGGTTTCGCCTAATGCTGGTACCCAGACTATTACCAATAACGGTACAACACTACTAGGTGATAACGGCGGAGATTATTATGTCGTCAGTTCCAATTTAGTGGGCACAGGCACAGTTCTCTCCGGTGGGAATGGCGTTACCCCAACGCTTGTTACAACTGGCAATGGTGGCGGCACAATCCCGGTGGCAAAGGCGCCATTAAGTATCGTTGGCGCAACAACATCGTCTCCGTATAACGGCAGCACCCAAACCAACACTTACACAGTCAGTGGCGCAGTAAATAATCAATCCATTACAGCAACGGGTAGTGGTCAGGCAACCCATGTATCTGATGGTACAGTTGCGGATTCGCTTGTTGCAGTTGCTGGTTCTGGCGCCAACTTAAGCAATTACACTGTCACGATTACAAACGGCTCTATTGCTGTAACCCCATTAGCGATTACGGGTGAAGCGCAAGTGACAGGAAAAACTTATGACGGTACGACTGCGACTACAGGTTCTATCACGTTAAGTGGTGTTCTTGCTGGGGATCAAGGTTCAACCGCGGCTACTGGTGCATTCACATTTACAGGTGCTAATGCCGGCACCCAAACGGCGACTGTTTCTAATTTATCAATTAATAACAGTGATTACACTCTGACGGTTCCGAATTTAAATAGCTCCGCAACAATTGCAAAAGCGCCGTTAACCGTTACTGGAGATACCACCACTGGAGTGACCTTTACAAATACGTCATATACAAATGGGTATACAAGTACTGGTACTTTGTATGGCTCAGATACACTGACTGGAGTCATTGGATCCGCCACGAGCACCCATGCTGGAACCTCTACCGACAACTTAACTGGGGCAATAGGCTCGGGAATCTCGAACTACGATATTACATTTGTAAACGGCTCGATCACAATTGATAAGGCCTTATTGACCGCATTGGCTACTCCTAGTGCTATGACCTATAACGGCCAAACTGCGGTGCCAAATACCACCGCTTTAAGCGGTCTCATTAACGGCACAACAGTTGCCGGCACAACCAGCCTTACTTTGGGATCTCCGGATGCTGGATTACAAAACATTACTAATAATGGTACGACCTTGTCTGGCCCGAATGCCGGTGACTACTTAGTCGTCAGTTCCAATTTAGTGGGCACAGGCACAGTTCTCTCCGGTGGGAATGGCGTTACCCCAACGCTTGTTACAACTGGCAATGGTGGCGGCACAATCCCGGTGGCAAAGGCATTGGCTACAGTAACAGCCATTGGAGCCGCCGTTCCTGCAACTGGCTTAACTCAAACACAGCAATACACTCAAACAGGCGTTGTCACTGGGGATAATCTTGCTCTGTCAGGTTTAGGTAGCGGGGTAGCGCAGGGCACTTATTGGTCTAATTTGGCCGCCAATAATCCAAATTACATCGTTTCATTTGTGAATGCACCATTTGTTATTGCTGAAGGATTTGCAGCTCCTGCAGTTGCACCGCAGGAAATTAATAACATGGCCGTGATTGCACATCATGATGCAACTCAGACCGTAGTGCAGAGTGCAGCAGTTCCTGAGCAGCCTGTTCGACTCATCAAAGGTGAAATGCTGTTTGTTCGTGAGATGAATGATCCAAAAAGGTATATTCAAGCAGTTCCAGTACCATCAAGTGGAGCACTTAAATTTGCTGTACCAGATCGCGTAATTCAAGATTTAATCGATCTTTCTGGTGAAAATAGCCCTAAAAAGAACGCTAAGGCTCCATCAACATCCTACAATTTGTTGCGCTTACCAAGAGGAACTAAAGTATTTGCAACTTTAAGTGATGGCAAAGAGTTGCCAGAAGGTATTAAATTTAACTCCGAAACTCAGGATTTTGATATTGCCAAGTTAGGTGATGTTAATTTACCAATTTCAGTAAAACTAACACTTAAGCGTGGCAAGAAAGCATTGAGTGAAAAAGTCATGATTGTGACGAAGTAAGTTAACTTATAAATTCCTTTCATATGCGGCATTACTTGCCGCATTTTTCTTTTAGGGCACTCAAATTATCTGCGTACAATGAGGTTTCATTAACTGAACCTTATTATGGACATGTGCCTTTCTTTGACTAAAGTGCTTGATTGATCATGAGGATTCTCAGTCTCATCGCGCCGATGACACAGTTAAATACGCCGTATCCATCAACGGCTTACTTAACAGGCTTTCTTCGTTCTAGAGGCTTTGACGCTGTTCAAGATGACTTAGCCTTATCTCTAGTTCTAAGTTTTTTTACGCCCGAAGGTCTCTCTGAAATTCATGCCAAAGTATTAGAAGTTCCAGAGGAGTATCGAAGCGCTACGCTTAATTACTTCTTAGATTACTTTGAAGATTACAGGGCAACAATTGCGCCCACTATTCGTTACTTGCAGGGCAAAGATAAAACACTGAGTCATCGCATCAATAGCCGTAGTTTTTTACCTGAAGGGCCTCGCTTTTACGTTCTTCATACTTACGAAGATGACGAGGCAGAAGATCCTCTTGCATGGGCTTTTGGTGCGCTGGGTTCTGACGACAAGGCGCGTCACCTAGCAACGCTTTATTTGAATGACCTTTCTGATGTCTTACGTGATGCGGTGGATGATCGTTTTGAGTTTGTTCGATATGCTGAATCTCTCGCAGGTAGCCAAGCATCCTTCGATCCTTTGGCAGATGCTTTGGCTGCAGCGCCAACTTTGATGGATGAACATCTTCGTGTGCTGACATTGGCAACTGTTGCACAACATCAACCCAACTTGGTTCTTTTATCAGTGCCATTTCCTGGAGCTGTTTACGCTGCATTAAGAATTGCTCAGACGATCAAATCATCTAATCCTTCCATCAAGATTGGTTTGGGTGGTGGTTTTGTTAATACAGAACTTCGTGAGCTCAGCGATCCAAGGGTCTTTGATTTTGTTGACTATGTCACATTGGATTCGGGTGAGGCTCCATTATTGGCACTATTGGATCACTTAAATGGCAAGAGATCCTCGAGTCGATTGATTAGAACATTTATTAGAAATACCGATGGTCATGTTGACTACATCAATTGGCCTGAGCCAGATGTACCATTTGAAGAGGTGGGTACAGCGACATGGGATGGTTTGCCACTCGATTCTTATCTATCCTTGTTGGACATGTTGAACCCCATGCATCGCTTATGGAGTGATGGTCGTTGGAATAAGTTAACGGTAGCGCACGGATGCTATTGGAAGAAATGCAGTTTTTGCGATGTGAGCTTAGACTATATTTCTCGTTACGAAACAGCGTCCGCTAGTTTGCTGGTTGATCGGATTGAGCAAATCATCGCTGAAACAGGTCAAACAGGGTTTCATTTTGTTGATGAAGCAGCTCCTCCCAAAATACTAAAAGCTTTAGCTGAAGAATTGATTCGTCGACAGGTCACTATTTCGTGGTGGGGGAACATTCGTTTTGAAAAAACTTTTACACCAGAATTGGCTGAGTTATTAGCACAAAGCGGTTGCATTGCTATGTCTGGTGGCTTGGAGGTTGCATCGGATCGCTTGCTCAATCTGATGCAAAAGGGGGTATCGGTTGAGCAGGTCGCGCATGTCACTAAGAGCTTCTCCGATGTGGGCATTTTGGTTCATGCTTATCTGATGTATGGTTTCCCAACTCAAACGGTTCAAGAAACGGTGGATTCCTTGGAGTATGTGCGACAGTTATTTGAGAATGGTTGTATACAAAGTGGTTTTTTTCATCGGTTTACTTGCACGGTTCACTCACCAGTGGGCAAAGATCCCCAAACTTATGGTATTGAATTGGTGCCATTGCCTCCAGTGACGTTCGCTAAAAATGACATTGCTTTCATCGACCCAACCGGTACAGATCATGACAGCCTAGGGCGTGGCCTTAAAAAAGCCATTTATAACTATATGCACGGCATTGCCTTAGAGCAAGATGTGAAAACTTGGTTCGATCTACCAGGTCAAGTGGTGCCTAGAAGCACGATCTCTCGCCAAGCTATTGCTAAAGCACTGAAGTTACAATAACGGTTATCTCAGAAGATCACGGAATCACATGACTTATAGCGTTAAAGAACTCTTTCTAACCCTTCAGGGTGAGGGTGCGCATGCAGGTCGTGCAGCCGTGTTCTGTCGTTTTTCTGGTTGTAACTTATGGTCTGGTCGTGAAGAAGATCGTGCAACGGCTGTTTGCCAGTTTTGCGATACCGATTTTGTTGGTACAGACGGTGATGGTGGCGGTAAGTTTGAAACCTCTGAATCATTAGCTCAGGCGATTAATTCGGAATGGGGGCAGGGTGATCCGCATCATAAATATGTAGTTTTTACTGGTGGAGAGCCTTTACTCCAACTGGATGAGGCCTTGATCAAAGCACTGAAAGCGCAAGGTTTTGAAATCGGAATTGAAACCAATGGCACGATCAGAGCGCCTCAGGGTATTGATTGGATTTGCGTGAGTCCTAAATTCGGCTCAGAATTGGTTCAAGTTCAAGGTGACGAGATTAAATTGGTCATTCCACAAGCAGGACATCAAGATAACTTGCAACAACTACTGATTCGTTTTGAGAAAATGTCTTTCAAGCACCACTATTTACAAGCTTTAGATGGCCCAGATTTAGAGGTTAATCGAGCTTTAGCGATTAAAATTTGTCAGAAGCGCCCCTTGTGGCGTTTAAGTACGCAAACCCATAAGTTGTTGGGGATTAGATAGGCTTTATGAATAAAAAAACTGAAATTACCCGCCGCTTAGAGTTTGATGCAGGTCACCGTATTCCGCATCATGGGGGGCACTGTCGCCATATTCATGGCCATCGCTATGTCATTGAAGTGACTGTCCTAGGTGATGTTTTAAGCCACCAAGGTCATGGTGATGACGGTATGGTTCTTGACTTTGGTGATATCAAAAAGATCGCAAACGAATTGATTGTTGAGCAATGGGATCATGCTTTTTTAGTGGCTAAAGAAGATGAGATGTTGGTCAATTTCTTGGCTAGCATCCCAGGTCATAAGACAGTGGTGTTGGATTGCATTCCAACCGTTGAGAATCTAGCTCAAACAGCCTTTAAGATTTTAGATCCTGTTTTTAAAGAGCGCTTTAATGGTCGTTTGAATTTGAGTCGTTTACGTATTTACGAAACTCCTAACTGCTGGGCTGATATTCATGCCTAATGTGGGCCATCCACGGGATGCAGAGTTCATGCAATTGGCATTGGCTCAAGCAGAATTGGCTCGTATGGCAGGTGAGGTTCCAGTAGGTGCAGTTTTGGTCATGAATGACGAGGTGATTGCTTCTGGCCATAATCAGCCTATTGGTCAAAATGATCCCAGTAGTCACGCCGAGATGGTGGCTCTCCGCTTAGCAGGGCAGAAGTTAAATAACTACCGCTTGCCTGATACAACCCTTTATGTGACCTTGGAGCCTTGCATGATGTGTTCCGGCGCCATCATGCATGCACGTGTTTCACGTTTGGTTTATGGGGCGAAAGATCCAAAAACAGGCTGCGTGCACAGTGTCTTAAAGCTATTTGACCATCAACAATTAAATCACCATACAATGGTTGAAGGTGGCGTATTAGAAGAGTCCTGCGCCCAGGTATTAAAAGATTTCTTTAAAGAACGACGCACTCAAAATCAATGAACATACACCTCATAGCACCATCAGGATGTTTACCCGATCCAACCGTTGTGGATCAGGGGGTGGTTTGGTTCAATGGTAAGGGTGCAAACGTTCAAAATATGTCATGTAGTCAGCGTCAGTTTCAACGGTTTGCAGGAACAGATCTTGAGCGATTAGACGATATTAATGCCATTGCTCACCTATCTAATACGGTGGTGATGTCGCTACGCGGTGGTTATGGCTTGAGTCGCTTGATGAGTGATATCCAGTGGCAAGCCATTGGGAAGCAAGTGCATAAAGGTCTGCAGATTGTGGGCCATAGCGATTTCACAGCATTCAATCTCGGCTTATTCGCCCAAACGGGCGCACCAAGTTTTGCTGGCCCCATGTTTAGTTATGATTTTTGTGGGCAAGTATCACCATTTACTTGGAAGCATTTTCACCAAGCCATTGAAAAAAGCCGTCTAGAGATAGAGGTTCTATCGCCCCAAAAGATTGAAAAGCCACTTAGTATTGATTTGAATGACCAAGCAGTTTTATGGGGCGGCAATCTCACCATGTTGACAAGTCTTTTAGGCACGGCTTATATGCCGACTCACGAACAAGTGAAGGGCGGCATGTTGTTTATCGAGGATGTGAACGAGCATCCTTATCGAGTCGAGCGCATGCTTCATCAACTAATCGATGCAGGGTATTTGACAGAGCAACGAGCCATTCTTATGGGAGACTTTTCTGCCTATAAATTGAGCGACACAGATCGTGGCTATGATTTGGATCAAGCTCTGACATCGATCCGGCATCGATTGAATGGGCAAGTTCCGATTTTGACAGATCTGCCTTTTGGGCATTGCGCAGACAAGCTAACCCTGCCTATAGGCCGCTTTGCCAGCCTTTCTGCCAGTCAAACGGGCTACATCCTACAATCCAACTGGTAATTTTTAAGCTTTCTGGGTATTAACTAGTTGGTTTGGTTAAAATAGAGAGCTTTGGTTGTCTCACTCTTTTACAGGCAAATAACGTGCTTTCAGCTGCAAATATCACCATGCAATTCGGGGCGAAGCCCTTATTCGAAAATATTTCCGTTAAATTCGGTGGCGGTAACCGCTATGGTTTGATTGGCGCCAACGGTTGCGGCAAATCAACTTTCATGAAAATCTTGGGTTCTGATTTAGAGCCAACCGCTGGTAACGTTTCATTAGAGCCCAACATTCGTTTGGGTAAGTTACGTCAAGATCAGTTTGCTTATGAAGATAAGCGTGTTCTAGATGTGGTGATGATGGGCCATGAAGATATGTGGAATGCAGCTGCTGAACGCGATGCACTCTATGCTAATCCTGAAGCAACGGATGAAGATTACATGCGTGCAGCCGAATTGGAAACAAAGTTTGCTGAATACGGTGGTTATACGGCAGAAGCTAGAGCAGGTGAGTTGTTGTTAGGTATTGGTATTCCAACTGAACAGCATAATGGTTTGATGAGTGAAGTGGCGCCTGGTTGGAAGTTGCGTGTTTTATTGGCTCAAGCACTTTTCTCCGATCCAGATGTTCTATTACTTGATGAGCCAACCAACAACTTGGACATTCACTCCATTCATTGGCTTGAAGATATTCTGAATGCTCGCAATAGCACGATGATTATTATTTCCCATGACCGTCACTTCTTAAATGCTGTTTGCTCACACATGGCCGACATGGACTTTGGAACATTGACGGTTTACCCAGGTAATTATGACTCGTACATGTTGGCTTCTATGCAAGCTCGTACGCAGCAGTTAGCTAACAATACCAAAGCTAAAGAAAAGATTGAAGAGCTTCAAGCTTTCGTGAGACGATTCTCAGCGAATGCGTCAAAGGCACGACAAGCGACTTCTAGACAGCGCCAATTAGAAAAAATTGAAGTGGTTGAAATCAAACCTTCATCACGTCAAAACCCATTCATTCGTTTTGAGTACGATAAGAAGCTCCACAATATTGTGGTGGAGTGCGATGCTCTAACTAAAACATATGATCGCGATATTTTTAAGAACTTTAAGTTGATGATTCGTCCTGGCGAAAAAGTAGCCATCATTGGTGAGAACGGTGCTGGTAAGACCACCTTGCTGAAATCAATTTTGAGTGAAAAGTTTGGCGGTATTGCGGCCGATTCTGGAACAGTAAAATGGTCTGAGAACGCCGATGTGGGTTACATGCCTCAAGATACCAGTGAGTGTTTCCCCGTCGATACAACTTTGTTAGAGTGGATGGGGCAGTGGGGTAAACCGGGCGATGACGATCAGATCATTCGTGGCACCTTGGGACGTCTTCTTTTCTCAGGTAACGATATCGGTAAATCAGTTCGTGTGATCTCTGGTGGTGAAAAAGGCCGCATGATCTGGGGTAAATTGATGCTTCAAAAGCACAACATCCTAGCGATGGATGAGCCAACTAACCACATGGATATGGAGTCAATTGAAAGTTTACAGACCTCATTAGAGAAGTACGATGGCACTGTGATTTTTGTTTCGCATGACCGTGAATTTATTACAGGTTTAGCAACAAGAATTCTAGAAGTACGTAATGACGGTACGGTGACAGACTTTGAAGGCAGTTACGAAGAATATTTAGCTAGCCAATCGCTAGCTGGTTAATTCTTTCGAGTAAAACGCATGGCTGTGGCCTCTTGAGTAATGCGCGTCCAAATGGCGTGTTTTTCCTCAGGGGTCATGAAAACCCAATTACAAACTTCTAAGGCTGTTCTGCCGCAACCTTGGCAGATATCATCAAATAATGTGGAGCAAATTCCGATACATGGTGAATCGGCATTCTCTTCGTTGACGGCCATGTCTGGATTTGATGTTGCGTTAGGCTTACTAGAGTTTGTCATAGGGATACGCAACTTAGAGTTTGGGGACCTTTGGTCCAAATACCGGTTTTAGATGAGAAAGTAATAGCAGAGTTATCTGCTTTACCAGAGCAGTTTAAGTCGAAATAGCTTTGAGGGCCTAAACTACCGCAAAACTTGTAGATGTGTTGATCGATGCTCATGGTGGAGCCCTCTAAAATCATCCGTAGAGGTTTTTCATCATGATTGCTTGGGTCAACTTTACAATGCCAGGTCACGTAATCATTCCTGTCACAGCCCGAAAGGGCCAATGGCAAAAGCATCAATAAAGGTAATTTTTTTAAAAACATGTCCACGAATATAGCTCAATCTCATACAACACGTGAATCTTGGTTGCAGGCAGCCGTTCATTCATTAGAGCCTACCTTTTCCAAGGCCGGATTTGCCATTCCTCCAGTCAAGGTCTCCTGTGGTTGGCCTGCATCCAGTGCGCCTAGAACAACACTTGGTCAATGCTGGCCGCGTGAGCGTTCTGGAGACATGGTCAATGAGATCTTTGTATCTCCTAAATTAGAGGATCCTGTTGAGGTTCTCGATACCTTGGTTCATGAGTTGTGCCATGCGATTGATGATTGCCATAGTGGACACGGCGAAGACTTTAAGGAAATCGCTCAGTGCGTTGGCCTGGAAGGTCCTGCCCGAAGCGCCCATGCGACTGAAGAGCTAAAGGTGCGTTTGATGATGATTGCTGAGAGGTTAGGGCAGTATCCGCATAAAGCGATTATTTTCCCACCTCCAAGAGCTAATAATACGCAGCGCGCCAAAGCCAAATGTGGTCAATGCGGCTATGAAGTTAGTCTATTGAAGAAATGGGCAACGATGGGTGCGCCGATTTGCCCTAAAGACAATATTCGTATGGAGGAGGTTGTCACAGATCTTCTTCAAGAAACGGCTGAAGAGGAAAAAGCTCGCAAGGATAAAGAGAAGGAAATTAAGAGGGCAGTTTGCTAGTTTCTTAATTTCAGCGGATATCTGCTTATTTTTGGATGAGCTCGATCTTGTAACCGTCAGGATCTTGCACAAAAGCGATGAGGGTGTTGCCACCTTTAACCGGGCCAGCTTCTCGGGTAATTTTTCCGCCTGCGATACGAATATCTTCACAGACTTTGTAGATGTCTTTGACGCCAATAGCAATGTGGCCATAAGCTGTTCCCATATCGTATGAAGCCACACCGTGGTTATAGGTGAGTTCTATTTCTGCTTGGCCTGAAATATTGCCTTGTTCGTACCCAACAAACGCTAGTGAATAGTCTTGACCAGGGCGTTCCGTTGTTCTCAATAGGTTCATGCCCATGATTTCGGTATAGAACTTGATGGATTGTTCTAAATTGCCGACTCGAAGCATCGTATGAAGCATTTGCATGGTTTTATCCTTAAATTAGCCAGATCAGCTCTGGTGCTTGCTCTTTAACAATCCAAATAATGGCATTTTGCTCATATTGGCGCCCTAATTGACTAGCATCTTGCTTATCAATACCAATGATCAAGAAGCTTTCTTCTCTCCAAGTACCCTCACTATTACTGCCAAAACCATGGAGATAGGGTAGCTTGGTTTTAATAAGGTCTTTTTCTAACTCAGTCATCTTTTCATGATTGAAGCCCTCAGCTTGAACTTTACCCCAAGGATTGCAAGCAGTAATGAAACAAGCTTTTGATTGCTGGTATTTGGTTAGTAACTGGTCTAAAGGGATTGAGCGTTTCCCGATACTAAGTTCAATAGAAGGTGAGCTCAAAACAACATATTGGGCATTTTGATAGATATCCTTAAACTCAAAATATATCTTATTTAACATAATAATGATTATGCGAATTTAAGGCTTGCTTGGGTATGGCTTGTTATAGAGCTTCAACCACCTTGATCTCAGGCCCTTAGCAATTTCAGATTGGTTATTGTCTTCAGCAAAATCAATGGCTGTTAAGCTCATTTGGTTATGGATAGACAAATCAGCACCACGATCGAGTAATAACTTCACAATTGATATATGACCGCCACGTGCAGCCATCATCAAGGCAGTTGTTCCGTTGGGACTTTCGGGATCTACAAAGGCCCCTTTATCCAGTAGAAACTTAACAATTGATTCATGCCCATTGGTCGTTGCGTAATGTAAGGCAGACCATCCCGGCTGATTAATTTCAACAGATCTAGTGTTGACCAAATAAGAAACCAGTCCCATAGAGCCGGTATATGCTGCCACCATTAATGGTGTTTCACCTTGTAAATTGGGTTTTTCAAGGTTAATAGACGGTGCAAGCAGTAATACTTTGACAACATCTGTTGATTTTTCAGTGATACCAATTAACAAGGCTGGGTTACCTTTGTTGTCTACTGTATTAGGGCTAATGCCAGCTGCTAAAGCTTTTTTAACAGCTTTGACATCATTGAATTTAACGTCTCTGATGAAGTCGTCAATCTTGTATTGCTCAGCTGTGCTTATTTGTGCATGAGTAATCCCTGGAAGTATTGAAAGACTTGTAAATGATAAAAATAGTATTAAAAAACAAGTTTTTAAATGATTTAGTTGCATTGATTTCTAGGTTATTAAATAGGGGCTTTAAACAATGTTTTAAAGTTGTTGGTCGTGTGTTTAGCCACTTCATCAACTGATACGCCTCTTAGATCTGCAATAAATTGAGCGACATGAGCAACCCATGAAGGTTCATTGGTTTTGCCGCGATTCGGAATTGGCGCTAAATAAGGAGAATCGGTTTCAATAAGCATTCTTTCAAGAGGAATGTGTTTGCAGGTTTCTTGAAGGTCTTTGGCGCTTTTAAAGGTCACAATCCCTGAAAAAGATATATAAAACCCTTGCGCCATGGCTGCTTTAGCCACTTCGAGACTTTCTGTAAAGCAATGCATAACCCCTGCTACTTCGCTAGCACCCTCTTCTTTCATGATTCGAATGGTGTCTTCTGAGGCAGACCGGGTATGGATAATCAAGGGTTTTTTAACTCGGATAGCTGCCCGGATATGGGTTCTAAACCGATTCCTTTGCCATGCCATGTCCTCATAGGTTTTTTCACCCATTCGGTAGTAATCCAACCCAGTTTCACCAATAGCTAAAATCTTAGGGTGCTGAGCCAGTTCTACCAACTGATCTTCGGTAGGTTCAGGGGTATCTTCGTAATCGGGATGTGTGCCAACTGTGGCAAATAGATTGGGATGTGCCTCTGCCAAGGCTAATACATTTGGAAAATCAGGCATATCAACTGAGATGCACATGGCGTGGTTAACCTTGGCCTCTTTCATGCGAGCCAAGATCTCTGGGATATGTCCCGCATACTCGGGGAAATCTAAATGACAGTGTGAATCAACGAACATGTATGTGTTTCCTAAGGATTAATCTTTGTAGATGTCTTGGTAACGAATGAGTAAAGATTCAATTTGAACGCGTTGAGCTAAAGCATGCAGTTCAACACGGCGCGCGTCCAGAAGAACCCTCCAGAAGTCCGCCAATTTATTGGGTCGCGCAGATTTGGCGCAACGTTCCAGTTCATTCTTTCTGGCAGGATAGAAGCGTATTTGCCCTGTTTGTTGGATGCTCAATAAATCAGCTATCCAGCGCTCAAAAGTCACCAATAGATCGGGCATGGGGATCTTAAAGGTCGATTCTGCTGCGCCTAGCCAGTTAATTTTCTGACCATCCGCTAATGATTGGAGAAGTAAATCCAAGGCTGGGCCAGTGCCCTCTTCGCTGCCACTTAATAACTCATCTCTTGCATCAAGAACCGCACCTCCCGATTGACTGAGCTTTTGCTCTATGGTCTGTGAGTCCAGTTTGACGCTAGCTATTACGAGCTCTTGCTTTAACCAACTCAAAGCCTCATTTGTTGGGGGTCTTGGTAAGGCTAATAAGCGACAGCGCGAACGAATGGTTGGTAAAACACGATCCAATCGATCAGTCACCAAGATAAATAAGGTGCTTTCTGGGGGTTCTTCAAGTGTTTTCAGTAAGGTGTTAGCTGAAACTGCCTGAAGCGTTTCGATCGGGCTCAGTAGAACAACCCTTTGCCGACCACGATGAGGTGCGGTATTGATACCCTCCAGCGCATCCCTAACTTGGTCTACTTTGATGAAAGAGCTGAGCTTTTTATCGGCTTTTTCAGTGTCATCATCGACCTTTTTCTTACTTTTCCTTGGTTTTTCATCGGAGCCATCGGTGCCCTCCATTGCTAAATGGGGTAACAAAGCAACTTGGTCCTCCGGAACAATACCCAGAAAGTCTGGATGATTACCCGTATCAAACCAATGGCAAGCTTCACATTGGCAGCATGGTTTTGGGGTCTCGTGATTTTTTTCTGGACTTTCACATAAGAGCGCTTTGGCTAATTGGAGAGCAAAGTCGAACTTACCGATGCCGGTTTGACCATGGATGATGGTGGCATGCGGCATATTATTCAGCTGAATCTCAGACCAAGCTTGCTGGAACCAGGGGTACACTCTTTGATCGATAGTCATTAGTTATCTTGGTCGTTATAGTTAAAATTAATGACAAAAATATCAATTTGAATCATATGGATATGATAGTTTCTTCAAGTCTTTTCCAGATAGACTCTTTGCTTTCATTGGCATCAATGACTTTAAATCGAGCTGGATCATCGGTAGCGCGGCGCAAGTACTCTTTGCGAACGTTCTCAAAAAAATCAGTAGTTAAGACTTCAAACTTATCAGGATCTCTCGCAGCACTTCGTCTCGCCTCAGCAGTAGCACTAGGCAAATCAAATAGGAAAGTTAGATCGGGTTGAAGTAGGTAGCGCTGCTCTACCCCATTTGATTTAAAACGCATTTGAACCCAAACCTCAAGTTCGTAGAGCTTGGCCAGGTCCAATCCACGCCCACCACCTTGGTAAGCAAAGCTGGCATCGGTAAATCGATCCGATATAACAATCTTCCCAGCTTGAAGAGCGGGCTCAATGACTGTAGCTAAATGCTCTCGACGCGCTGCAAACATGAGTAAAGCTTCTGTCTCTAAATGCATGGGTTGATGCAGAAGAATCTCCCGGAGCTTTTCACCCAATGCAGTACCACCTGGCTCTCTTGTCAATACAACTGATTTATTAGGAAAGCGTTGAGCTAAGGCATCAGCAAATGCCTGAATGTGGGTACTTTTACCGGCTCCATCAATCCCCTCGAAGGTGATGAAATAGCCAGGTTGATTAGCAGATTGAGTTGATAAAGACATAGGAGTCGTAGTTACTTTCTTAATTGGTACTGGCGAACAGCACGATTATGCTCTACCAAGGTCTCTGAAAAGATACTTCGTCCATCTCCTTTGGCAACAAAGTAAACAGCGCTAGACTGTGCTGGTTGTATCGCCGCTGCCAATGACTCTTTACCTGGCATAGCAATGGGTGTTGGAGGCAAACCGTAGCGGGTATAGGTGTTGTAAGGACCGTCTTTTAGAAGGTCTCTCTTGCGAAGATCTCCATCAAAACGATCGCCTAAGCCATAAATTACTGTTGGATCGGTCTGGAGCTTCATACCTATTTTAAGGCGGTTGTTGAATACGGCTGAAACCAAGGCCCGGTCTTCGTGGTGCCCTGTTTCTTTTTCGATAATGGAAGCTAGCTTTAAAAGATCGTAAGGTGATTTAACAGGGGAATCAGATGAACGCTTAGCCCAGTGCTCCACTAGCTTTTTGTTCATGGCTTGATAGGCTCTTTGATAAATAACCAGATCTGTGTCGCCAGGCTCATATAAGTAGGTGTCTGGGAAAAATAATCCTTCTGGATGACTTTCTTTAGCCTGAATGGCTACCAATATTTGTTTATCCGACCATTTTTGAGCTTCTTTTTTAAGCTCGGGCTGAGCGTCTATCGCGGACTTGAATTGTTTGAAAGTGGCGCCTTCAACTAGGGTAATACTTAAGCGAACACTCTCACCTCGCCCCATTTTTAAAAGAATGGAGCCTAGGCTAGCACCAGGAGCAAGGTCATAGACCCCTGCCTTTAGCTTGCTGCCCTGTAATAAAGCTCGAGCAACCAACTGAACTTTAAGTGTGTTGGTGTCCACGCCTTGGGCCATTAGCTGCCTAGCAACGCTATTGACGTTTGAACCGGGTTTTATTTTGATACGGTATTGACCTTCAGAGGTGACAGGGGTTGCTCCAGAAGGAATGGCGCTGACACCAAAAGACCAATAAGCAAGAGTCAGAGCGGTTAGAAAAACCAGTAAGGTAAAGACCTTAAAAAAATGTCGGGGCAAAATACGCTTCATAGCACTATGATAAAAGCTTATTAGAGAATTGACTGAAAAACTGATACCCCATGCTTCCAACAACGATTAAGCAATTAGAGCAATTACCACAGTGGTCTATGATTACTGTGACAGGTATTGATGCGACTGAGTTTCTTCAAAACCAGCTGACAAATAGTGTGAAATCTTTAAAGGTGCACCCCTCAGGTTCGGTTGTTTTAGAGGAAAGTCATCGTTTTGCAGGTTATTGCTCTGCCAAAGGTCGTTTGATGGGGTCTTTCTGGATTCACCGCACAGAAGTCTTGGCTGAGACAGGTGAGTTGACACCCCAGTACCAATTATTCATTTCCAAAGATATTGCCGGACTGATCGCTAAGCGACTCAGCATGTTTGTTCTGAGGTCCAAGGTCAAAGTTGTTGATCAATCTGATCAGGTTCTGATCTATGGTTTAACTCAGGATCTAGGTTCACCAGCAAAAACCAGCTTGCCCAATGACATTTCGCAAATTGCTGGCTCTAGAGTTATTGAGATTCCTCCGGTTCTGATTGAGTCAAGATCTGTTCAGCGCTTTATAGTGGCGATACCGTTAGATCAAGAAACTCACCTACAAGCCTTGGCAAAAGAACATGAGTTACTGGGTTCTATCCCAATTTGGAGCTGGCTTGAGGTGATAAGCGCTATCCCACGAGTGACACTAAATACCAGTGAGCAGTTCGTACCGCAAATGATCAATATGGAGTCTCTTAGGGGAATCGACTTCCAAAAAGGTTGTTACCCTGGTCAAGAAGTGGTGGCTCGAAGTCAGTACCGTGGGACAATCAAACGTCGCCTTCAGCTAGCCGCTGTTCAAGCTCTAGAATTGCCAGAGCCTGGAACTGAGATATTCCATGATGCTGACCCAGAGCAACCCTGTGGGATGGTGGTTCTTGCTGCGCTAAACCCCTTCGTTTCAGGTCAGTACGATTTACAGGTGGAGTGCAAATTAGAAGCCTTATTAAATGGCACAATTAATTTAGGATCAACCAGTGGATCTAAATTAAGTTTCATGCCGCTTCCCTACCCTTTAATTGAGATTTAAATCGCTTTCTTCGATCCATGTGTTTGATACTAACCTCTTGGCAATCTCACCCTCACTATCCTTTGGTGGTTTTGGCGAATAGAGATGAGTTTTATGAAAGACCGACAGACCCTATGCATTGGTGGGAAGAGCACCCTCATATATTGGCAGGTAGAGATCGTGCCGATGTGAATGGAAGCTCAGGAACCTGGATGGGCATCACCAAGAGTGGCAGATTTGCTGCTCTGACGAATGTTCGTGCACCCACTGAGAAGAATTCAGACTCAAGAACTCGGGGTGAAATTGCTGCCGATTTTCTTAAAGGGCGCCAATCTCCAGAAGACTTTATTAATGACTCTGAAAGAAAATTTCAGCGCTACAACGGGTTTAACTTTCTGAGCGTTGATCTGTCTTTAGAAAATCCTGGCCTGCATTGGTTATCTAATCGTGTACTGATGGGCGATAAGCTCCGTCCCCGAAAGGTCATGAATCCACAATGCCTAACTCCCGGTGTTTACGGCTTATCGAATGCGATGTTGGATACTCCATGGCCTAAAGTTCAACATCGCGTAGGAGCTTTTGCTCAGATGCTAGCGATGGATACTGGGGACTTTAAAAAGTCAGAGCAGTACATGCGAATCATGCAGGATCAAACTCCGGCGCCGGATGAGTATTTGCCTCAAACAGGGCTGTCATACGAATGGGAGAAAGCGCTATCTTCGGCATTCATTAAAACAGAGCACTATGGCACCCGCTCAATCGCATTAATCCGAGTCAGGCACGATGGTCAATTTGAAGTCATTGAAAAGCGCTTCGATGCTGAAAAAGAGTTGGATACCCAAACCTTTGATGGGCAACTAGAAAATTTCCAATCAACTCAACGTTAAGTTGTTCCTTTTTTAGCCGGTAACTCTTTAAAGTACTTAAATGTAGCGCTACCCATACAGCAAACCGCATCTCGCTCGTCATACAATTTGGCCTCAACAAAAGCCAAGGTAGCGGTCACATGAACAGTCTTTGCCGCAACCCGAATAATGCCCTTAGCAGCCTGCATAAAGTTGGTTTTGAGTTCAATCGTCACAACTCCACGCCCGCCAGTATCAGCTGCTCGGGCAGCAATAGCCATGCCGACATCCATCAGAGTTAAAAGAACGCCGCCGTGAGCAACTTCCCAACTATTATTGTGCTCGGGCTTGAGTGAAAGTACCACCTCCCCCTCGCCTAGATCTGCACGTAAACAACGCACGCCCAATAACTTGAGGAATGGTACATCTAGCTCAACGCCTAACTCTTTTAATTGTTTTTTATCCATAACCCTATCTTAATCGCAGTTATTGGGAATATTAAGACTTTTCTGCAAACATTGATGAACGCCCCTAGAATTGAACATTACTAAAAAATATGCCATTTCACTTACCTAAAATCTCCAATCAGTCACATGCGCAATGTGTGCTTCCGCACCCTGTGCCCAATCCTTATTGGGTGGGTTACTCAACAAAGGTGGGTGATCTTTTAGGTATTGAGCAAGATATGAATCGCCCCATTCATTCAGACCATCTTCAATTATTAGCTGGCAACAAAGTGCAAATTGCTGATAAATCTTTTGCCCCCTTTGCAACAGCCTATAGCGGCCATCAATTTGGTCAATGGGCGGGTCAATTAGGTGATGGCAGAGCTATTTACTTGGGTGATATAAACGGTTACGAAATTCAACTTAAAGGTGCAGGTCCTACCGCATACTCCAGGCGTGGCGATGGACGTGCAGTATTGCGCTCTTCCATTAGAGAATTCTTGGCCAGCGAAGCCATGAATGCCCTTGGCATCCCCAGCTCACGAGCTCTGTCTGTTGTTGGCTCTGATCTACAAGTGATCAGAGAGAGTGTGGAAACTGCTGCAATCTGCGCGAGGGTAGCACCTAGCTTTTTAAGGATTGGGCACTTAGAACACTATGGTCATAATGAAATGGATCAAGAGTTAGAGCAAACACTGGATTTCCTCATTGAGCATCACTACCAAGAGTGCCAAAATTCACCGACCCCCTACTTGGAACTTCTAAAATCTATTGCCACTCGAATTGCGCACACTACAGCCCAATGGCAATCTGTGGGATTTTGCCATGGTGTTTTGAATACCGACAATATTAGTTTGCTAGGATTAACATTGGACTATGGTCCATTTGGTTTTTTAGACGTGTTTGATAACACCCATATCTGCAATCACTCGGATCACTCCGGTCGGTATGCTTACCATCGTCAAAGTGAGATCATGCATTGGAATCTTTACTGCATGGCGAGTGCGATGCTCCGACCTTTGCAAAAAGAGTTGGCTCGAGAGCTTAACTTAAGTGAAGAGGATGCCATTCACAAAATTAAAGAAATATTGAATATCTACACTCAAGAGTATGCGAAAAAGTGGCAAAGTATTTTCCGCCAAAAAATTGGCTTAAATAAACAAATGCCAGAAGACATTCAATTACTTGAGAACCTGTTGCAATCCCTGCATCAGCAAAAAATAGACTTCACTCTATTTTTTAGAGGTCTTTCTGAGGGGCATGTCTGTCCAGCAGCAATGAGTGATTGGGATAAACAATATCAAAGTCGCTTGGCGCTGGAGGTAACATCAAATGATCAGAGGCTTGCAGCCATGCAAAACATCAATCCCAAATATATTTTGCGTAATCACCTAGCTCAAAGGGCCATTGAGAAAGCTCAGAAAAAAGACTTTTCTGAGGTTGCAACATTGCTAAAGGTATTAGAAAGACCTTACGAGTCACAAACTGTCTCTGAAGACTATGCCAGTCCACCACCTCCAGAAATGGACCACATCGCTATTAGCTGCTCCTCGTAAAACCAATCAGATTTTAAAAAATTCCCATGAAAAAAACCGATCAAGAGTACCAACAAGAACTGAGTGATATCTCCTACCGCGTTACACGTCAGGCGGCAACAGAACGCCCCTTTACGGGAGAGTATTGGGACTACTGGCAAGTAGGTCAATATAACTGCATTTGCTGCAACACCCCCCTATTCCAATCAGACACAAAATTTGATGCTGGTTGCGGTTGGCCAAGCTACTACCAACCCTTAGATTCTAAGAATATTGATGAGCACCGAGATGTAACCCATGGAATGATCCGTACAGAAGTTCGGTGCTCTAAATGTGATGCTCATTTAGGTCATGTCTTCGAAGACGGTCCTGCACCTACCGGTTTACGGTATTGCATCAATTCTGCTTCTTTAAAATTTAACTCGGACTAAAATTGACTTAATGCACCGCTTATTTGCCTCTTTAAAAAGACCCTTATGAAATTTCTATTTGATTTACTTCCTGTCATTCTCTTCTTTGTCGCTTTCAAGATGGCCGATATCTATGTAGCCACCGCTGTGGCAATTGCTTCTACCATTGCTCAAATTATTTACGTAGCGATTAAATATAAAAAAGTTGAAGCCATGCAATGGGCTAGCCTGGGTTTAATTGTTGTTTTTGGTGGCCTAACAATTGGTCTACAAGATAAAACCTTTATTCAATGGAAGCCCACTATTCTTTACTGGTTATTTGCAGTTGGCTTATTGGCTAGCGCACTTATCTGGAAAAAGAATCTCATTCAGACAGCTATGGGCAAGCAAATCAAGCTTAAGCCGGGGATTGGGAACAAACTATGGACTAAATTGAACTTTGCTTGGGTTATATTTTTTATCAGTATGGGCTTTCTGAATCTCTATGTAGCCTACAAATTTGATGAGGCCACATGGGTTAATTTCAAATTGTTTGGTGGTATGGGTATCTTGTTTACCTTCATCATTGCCCAAGGATTTTGGTTGAATCAGTACATGGAACAAGAGCAAGCCTAATGAATTCGATCAACTCAACTCGAATTTCTAAATTTGAAGAAGCCTTGAATCAAGCCTTACCGATTGATACTCTTCATATTGAAGATGAAAGTCATCTTCATGCAGGCCATGCTGGTGCCGAAGGTGGTGCGGGTCATTTTCGAATACACATTCAGTCCCCTGCTTTTAAAGGATTAAACAGAGTCCAGCAACACCGCCTAGTGTATGATGCTTTATCCGCATGGATACCATATGAGATCCATGCTTTAGCGATTATTACTAACTAAACTACTATTATGAAACTATCCAAAATTGCTCTCTCAATTGCTCTCTCAATGGCCATATCTGGTCCAGTGTTCGCTCAAAATGCTGCAGTGGTGAACGGCAAATCAATTCCCAAAGCCAAGCTCGATAAAATGCTTGAAAGCTCCGGCCAAGCTAATAATCCCGAGCTTAGAGAGCGTGCTCGCGATATGTTGATTACGCGCGAGTTGATCAATCAAGAGGCTATTAAAACAGGCGTTATTGCCAACCCAGTTGTGCAAGAACAATTAGAAGAAGCCCGCTTAAATGTTTTGGTTGGTGCTGTTTTTGAGGATTACATTAAGCGCGATGGTGTGAGCGATGCAGAATTAAAAGCCGCATACGACCAGATTAAGGGGCAATTTGAAGGAAAAGAATACAGAGCTCGCCATATTTTGGTTGAAAAAGAATCCGATGCTAAAGCTCTTATTGCGAAGATCAAAGCGGGTGAAAAGTTTGATGAACTAGCGAAAGCCAACTCTAAGGATCCAGGTTCTGCTGTTAAAGGTGGAGATTTGGATTGGATGAGCCCTCAATCATTAGTGCCAGAGTTTTCAAAAGCCATGGTAGCCCTATCAAAGGGTTCAATGACTGATAAACCTGTAAAAACTCAGTATGGTTTTCATATTATTCAATTAGATGATGTTCGTGAGATCAAGGTACCGACCATGGCTGAGGTAAAGCCACAGTTGATTGAAATGATGAGTCAAGATCAGAACTGGCAACGCTCTAAGTTCAATGAGATGATTGAAAAGCTTAAAGCGAAAGCAAAAGTAAAATAATTAAAAAATTTAATTCTATATAAAAAAACCCACCAAATAACTGGTGGGTTTTTTTATATCTCTCCGATATTAATCACAACAGAAAAGTAAAAGCCATATAAAACTTAGGATTTTTTAAGGTCGCCTTTAATAATGCCGCCACGCTGAATGGTGATAGAAGAGTAAGTTACGTTACCATCCACAATTGATCTACCGCCCACAATGATGTCTGAGCAGCTAACATTACCCGCCAATTTACCTTTAACGTTAATAGATTTTGCAGTAATCGTTCCAGAAACTGATCCAGTAACACCAACGATTAAGCTATCAACAGAAACCTGCCCAACAATCGATCCATCAACAGTTAATGACCCATTTGATTTAATATCGCCATTGAAATCAAAACCTTCACTAATCATCGACGGTTTAAGATTACGGATTTGTGATGAATCGACATCACTTACTTCAGAAGCTTCAGTTTCAGCAGAAACTTGATTAAAACTCTCATCAGACTGAATTTTTGACTCATCTTCATTTTTTCTACTAAACATGATTCAACCTCGATTAGTAGTTGCTGCCTGATGGCGCATCTGTTTTGACCATGGTGCCTTGAATGTCACCACCTTTTTCAATTTCTAACTCAACATAAGTGATATTGCCACTTACTCTGCCGGTTGAGCGAATCAGCAATGATTTCTTAGACGTAATTTCTTGATGAATTTCACCTCTCACATCTATGATATCTGCAGAAACAGTACCTTTAACCACACCTGTAGCACCAATCAAAATTTCTCTAGCGGTCAATTCGCCATTAACAGTTCCAGAAATAAAGGCGATGTCAGGTACCGAAAAGTTACCAGATAAAGAGACACCTTCGCCAACTGTTAAACAACCATTTTGATTCTGATCAGACATAATTCCCCCATTTTATTTAGATATAAAAGACTAAATATTTACCTTTTTAGTAGCTTTTTTCACCATTAATCCAACAATCTCAGCGCCAGGTTCAATGCCGAGCTCCGCATAACTTACATCACCATTTACTACTGCTTTTTCATGAAGCTCCACGCGTTCAGCTCCATAAACGTTACCTTCAACGTAACCGCCAATTAAAATTCTATAGGCTGTGATATCGCCGTAAATTTTAGCCGATTCACCTAACGCAATTGTAATATCAACAACTCCAGGTGGAGTCTCAACATTACCGTAAACAATGCCATCAATACGAATACTTTTATTGGCTACTAAGCGCCCGTGTATTTCTGACCCAGCACCAATCATTGAGTCAAAAGTCTCAATACTTGGCATTAATAACTGCGTTCTTTTCTTTCGACCAAAAATCACTATGTCTTCCAAAAGGTTTTTTAAAATAAGCGAATGATTAGCAAAGTTAATCTTGAAACGAATGTCATTTTACTATTGACGAAATAAAATTAACTTATAAAAATCATATTCTTATGAGGAATTTACAAAAAAGCCTTATAAAAGAACTTATTGGGCATCTGAGGATAAAGAAAAATCAGTGACGGGGTCAGGATCAGGAGACGGTAATAAGGACTTTTTTAACATCTCACCATAGAATTCAGCACCATGCTCAATGCCAATCAAACCGTAATGAATATCTCCCCTAACCCGTGAAGTTTCAAATAAATCACATCGTTCTTTGGCGTAAATATTCCCATCTATTTTTCCATTAACCAAAATACGGTGGGCATGAAGATCACCAATCACAGTGCCATCATGAGCAATATGGACAGTAACTTCAGAATTTGGTTGAGCTTCAATAGAGCCTTGAATTTCACCATCAATTCTAACGCTATCACTAATGACGAGACGGCCGTAAATCTGGGTACTTGATCCTATTAGTGTTTCAAATGACTCCCCAGGGATATCTTGAATCATTTTTTTACTTTTTCCTAACAAGCCCAAAGTTAGCTCCTAAGCAGTCAACATAGTGGATATCTAATTTATGCCTTTAAATAGACCTGAACAATTAGCTCTTCAGGGAACGTATGACCAATAAATTATTTTTTGGCTGTTGATAAAGTAACAAAAGATAGTTTAGTGACGCCATTTGCTTGAGCTATAGCCATAATTTCAGCAATTCGGCCATAAGTTACAGTTTTATCTGCATTGATCTGCAGCTGTACTTTTGGGTCCTTAGATAATAGATTCAACTCTTTTGCGAGTGATAAATCATCAACTAACTGGTTATCTAAAGTTGCCTGCCCATTAGCTGAGATAAATAATTGGATATTCTTGGCTTGCTCTTGTTGAGAAACCGCTTGTGTTTTCGGTAAGTTAACCTTGATTGATTGAGGGACAATTAACGGGGCAGTAACAATAAAGATCACTAACAGAACCAACATCACATCCACTAAAGGTGTGACGTTCAATTCAGCCATTAATCCATCTTCACTTTTTTGAGAGCTTAAAGACATGAATTAATGATCACTTTGAGGTAATTTGTTTACATGCCAAGCGTAAAAATGAATCTGAAAACCCATCAAGTTCAGTAATCCAAATCTTCATCTTACGTAAAAAATAGTTATAAAAAAGCACAGCAGGAAGAGCTGCTGCAATACCAATGGCTGTTGCTATGAGTGCCTCACCAATGGGTCCAGCCACAATATCAATACTGGCTTGGCCACTTGCGCTAATCTCTTGCAGGGCCACCATGATGCCCCATACAGTTCCAAATAGACCTATAAAAGGTGCCGTAGAACCAATGGATGCCAACTCAGCCATCCCTTTTTCTTGAGTGCGAAGAATCTTTTGAATCTCTTGGTGTATTGGACGCTCAAGAATATCATGGGCATCTCCCATGTATTTAAGAGAACTTGGGTTTTTCTCATAATCTTTTAATTCAGCAATTCCAACTTTAGCTAATTTAGCAAATTCACAATTATTTTCTTCAATAATCTGCAGCCCATCATCCCAGTCGACAGCATTCCAAAACCGACTTTGAAATAATTGATTAGATTCAGTTAATCTTTTGAATTGTTTTATTTTCACTACCGCTATCGTCCACGTGAAGACGGATAAAAAAATAAGGATCAGTAATACTGCATTAACAATGAAAGAATTCATCTTATCTATTCTTAAGGTTGAAATTAATTGGGATGCGGACCACTTGAGGCACTACCACGCCATCTTTTTTAGCTGGTATAAATTGCCACTGTTTCACGGCTTGTAAAGCAGACTGATCAAGCATGTCTTGACCGCTTGAGGACTCTATAGTTACCCTTCCAGCTTTACCATTAGGAAGAACCTCTACAATGATACCGACCTTCCCCTCAATGCGCATTTTGACAGCTAATGGTGGGTAAGGTGGCTTAGGATTATTCAAATAGGAGGCTTTGTAATCAGCATCTGAAGTAAGAGCTGCAGCCGGCCCTGATGAGGAACTAATAGAGCCAGCTTGGGATACTTGGGTTAAATCCTTAACTTGAGTACCCTCTTCATCTTTAGGCAAAACTTTTTCTACTCTTTTCTTCTCAATGGCTTGTTGCTGGGAGGTGCTATTTTTATCGCCACCAGAGGAAGGTGCCAATACAGATAGTTCAATAGTAATATCAGGGGTTTTTTTAAAACTAAATTTTGGCAATCCTAAAAGAGCAATCAACCCAATAATAATGTGAACACCTAGAACCCATTTAAAAACTTGAATAAAGTTTTTGGTGTAATTTGAATTGGCAATTAATTTAATCATAATCCTGCCAATTAAAAGCCAAATTGACAGTCAGAAAGATCATTGTTAGTGTCACACTTTAAATTATTACTTGGCTCGATATCGCCAACATTTACCTCAGCATCAACAGAGTCATTTGTTTCATCTTTAAATACAGCCATACGTAATAATTTATTAGAGAGAACACCTGCTGAAATATCATTAGATGGCACGTCGCGAAGCACATCAGCAAGGCGAATCAATCCTGAGCCAGCGCTTAACTCTGGTGGATTTGAGAAAGCATAATCCAAGCTAATACCTACTCGCATGCTATAGGCAGTTGTCAAAATACGAATTACGCCACCATCCGAAGCCATTGTTATAGGCGCATCGCCGGTAACCTCAAACATATTTGTTTGGTATCGCTGATCAGCCACTGTTCTAATGCTGCCTCCGACTTTAATCGTACCCCTATCAGTCGGAGCTAAAGCACCTTCAAGATATTGAATCGTTCTAGCACTAACTGAAAATAACTTGCGTTCAGCGCCAATTGTTGATTCGAAGATGATTTCCGCATCTTGATTTTGTGATCTCGCTATAGCTATCGTCACCAACGAATGTGTGCCATCAATTACATCATTCACAGCACCATTAAAACGAATTGTAGGGTCTACAGATATGAGTGTTCTAATCAAATCAGGGTTACTCTCTTTTACATAGCTAGGATTAAATGCACTGTATCCGTCGGTGCCAGAGAGATTCCAATTCACTTGGTTATGAACCAATGTATTTTGAACACTGCCGATATTAATACTGTTTGCCGTGTAATCTTGAAGGTTTTTAGTGCTCACATCGGCAAATAAATTGATGTCATTGCCAGCGATAACTCGTAATTCATTAATTAAGCCATTATTGTCAATCGTTGCATTGATAGTTCTATTAACGCCAGGCGCAGTACCAATATCATTAGCAATAGTTGCATCTACAACAGCTTCAATAGACAAATTATGATTTCCAGATCCAGGCGCACTAAATGTTTTTCTGGCTAGGATTAAATTATTTCCAAGCAAAGAACTATTGCCTATTAATACAATTTCAGACTGACCCGTCCAAATTTGATCGCCAGTTGTTCTGATGGATCCATGCAACATCAGGTTTCCACCGACGTTAATTGAATTGGCATCCAAAGTTCCGAATAATCTAAGTGCTCCATTATTGGTTAATAAACCAATATAACCAGACACAGTGAGATTGGTATTTCCAACAACAGTAGCATTCTGAATATTAAATGCGCCATCACTCTGCGTGTAATCTCCAGCAACTGTCATCACATTACCAGAAAGTTCACCCACTTGCGTGTAAGAACCACCTACATTAAATGTTCCAAAAATAGCATGACCTGTAAGATTGGCGTTGCCGGATACAGTGATTGATTCTGCTGTCACAGGACCATTTTGAACATAATTTCCAGCAGTATTCAATGTTCCAATAGTTGCCACACCATCAATATTAGTATTGGCACTTACGCTTATAGTGCCTGCTATCAAATTACCAAGTTGTAAATAAGAGCCACGGGTATTTAGTGTCGCAAGTGCAGCATTACCTGTAATACGTATATTTTTATCCCCTCCATTTAATACATCCCTAGAGTCAATTAGCGAACCTATTAAATGAATATCATTTGTAAATGTGAAGGCTTCTCGGTAAAGCTGAATACCGGTTGTATGAATTAAGGCGCTTGAACTAGCTATTGTTCCAACGCCATTATTAGCTGTATCCGTTTGAATACTTGCAGCATAGAAAGTGCTATTGAGCTGAGTTAATCCAGAACTATTTAGCGCAACACTACCTAAGAATGCATTGCTATTGCCAACGCCATTTAAGGTTATTGCTCCACTACCCGTAGACACAGTTAAGTCGTTGTTAGTTCCAACAATTCTATTTGCAAATGTAATATCTGCGTTATTAGTTATGATAGAACTATTACCAGTCAAGGTGATCTGATTGCTAATACTCCAGGGCTGGGTGTTCAAAATACTAATAGCACCATTAAGATTGATATCGCCACCAACAGTTAAAGTTTGAGCGGTCAAGTTACCAACTTGGTTGTAATCACCACTGACTGACCAGTTAGTAATATTCGTGATTGCTCCTAGGGCAATGCTATGGCCATTGATAGCTAGATCATAATCACTACCATTTAGTGTTGAACTTGTAGTGATTGTCGCTCCAGTCAAAGTACGGTTACCACCAGAAATAGTCACAGCGCCAGTGTAGGTCTGAGTACCTGAGCTTGTAATATCAGCGCCTAGGTTGGATGTACCAGAAACCTCGAAGTTAGAAACATTCGTGATTGCTCCATCTACATCGGCATTACCGGTGATCGTCAAGTTAAAGCCGCCACCGTTAATAGTTGATACGTTATTCACTGTTGAACCAGCTAACTCCGTTGCAGAACCTAATGTCATTGCTTCGCGGTAAGTCTGAGTGCCTGTTGTTTTAACTAAGCCGCCGTTGATCACAATCGTACCCGCACCAGTGCCGCTTGAATCCGTCTGAATGCTGGCTGCGTAAACAGGACCACCTAAAGTCGTTGTTCCAGAGCTATTGAGAACAACATCTCCTAAGTAAGCTGCATTAGTACCCACATTAGCTAGGGTAATCGCCCCGCCACCTGTCGATACTGTTAGGTTTTGAGCTGAGCCAGTGATAGCGCCCACCAATGTGATGTTGCTATTGCTTGAAGTTAACACCACATCGGAGCTTAAAGCCACCGCACCAGCATAAGTTTGAGCACCCGTTGTGGTGATGTTATTTGCAAGAATCGAGTCTCCACTAACGGTTAAGCTCGACACACCTGCAGAATTGGTAATGCTATTGCCAGATGACATTGTCAAACTAGCTACTGTTTGAGCAACTTGCAGATCCCATACCGCTGAATTGCTCATCAGAACATCCGCTGTAGTTGCTAAGCTACCTGTTAAAGCCAATGTGCCGCCATGGAGATATGTATCTCCTGAGTATGTATTAGCACCTGAGAAAGTTTGGTGACCTGAACTTAATGTCACATCGCCGTTGCCATCGATAACGCCAGCAAAGTTATCGTTCGCCGCCGTTAAGATCAAGTCTTGGTTGCCAAGGCTCACTAAACCAGTATTTGCACCACTTAAACTCTTAATATTGATAGCGGATGATGCTGCGCTGATATCCAATGTACCGTTGGCAACCAATTTAGAAGATTCAGCTATTGAGCCAGAGCCACTTAAAGATAATGTGCCATTGGTGATGGTGGTCATACCGGAATATGTATTAGCGCCTGATAGAGTCTGAGAACCATCCACCAATGCTAAGGAACCGATCCCGCTAATCACACCGCTAAAGGTATCGTTTGCTGCTGTCAAACTCAATGCTTTAGAACCTAAAACAACTGATCCAGAACCAGATAAGCTCTTGATTGATGCAGAGCTTGTCGCACCACTGATATCCAATAGGCCGTCAGCAATAACTTTGGCAGAATCAGCAATGGCGCCATCGCCTATTAAAGCTAATATACCGCTACTTACAGTTGTCACACCAGTGTAGGTATTAACACCTGAAAGAGCAACCGTACCTAAGCCGGTCTTCGTTAAGTTATAAGCACCGGAGATCACACCTGACAGAGTTAAAGTGTCATCCATGTTGGTGGCAGATACGGTACTGTGAGCCGTTAAGGTGATGTCGCCAGCCAAACTGCTAGTCACATCTTTAATGGTGCCGCCCGCTAAAGTAATCGCTTCTGCACCAACCGCCACATTGTAAAGATCCAGTGTGGCACCGCTAGCGATAGTCGTACCAGTTAATGTTGAACCAAGACCATGGTCATGAGTCACTATGGCTGTACCAGTGTTAATGGTTGTGGCTCCAGTGTAGGTGTTATTACCAGCCAAAATTAAATAACCAGGTTCATTTTTAATCAATGAACCTGAGCCACCAATTGAACCATTCAATGTCATATAGTAGTGGTTCACTAAAATGTTACTGCCTGTTAAGGTGATATGACCATTAAAGATCTCACCATAACCATTGGTACCCTGTAATGTTGCGTTATTCAGAACAATGTCATTTGCTAGGGTGGCATGATCCAACCATAACGTTGTGCCACTGTTAGCCGTAATCAAACCAGTACCGAATGTCGTAGTTAGCTCACTGCCTTCACCACCAAATAAAACCCCCTCATGAATGACCGTGCCACCGCTATAGGTGTTTTGACCTGTCAGAGACAAACGAGCACTGCCCACTTTGATCAAGCTACCTGCGCCAGAAATCACGCCACTGAATGTTGTGTCGGATGTTGAACCAGAGGTCAATGTGTAACTATTAAGATTAATTGCACCAGATCCTTCAATTGAGGCAACTCTATCGCCTGCCCCCAAGCTGTAAATAGCATCGGCAGCAACTATTACCGCTGTACTATCTGACAAGCTTCCGCTAACAAAAAGCGTGCCATCGGTAATGGTTGTTAAACCGGAATAGGTATTGTCACCAGAAAGTGTTAATACGCCAGTGCCTGATTTTTCAAAATCACCCGTTCCTGAAATCACACCACTGAAATTGGTATCTGAAGCTGTATTCGACGTTAATGTGTAACTGTTAAGATCTATCCAGCCAGTACCAGATATTGAAGCAATCGTGTCGCTTGCGCCCAAGGTGTAAATAGCTCCTCCGGCTACTATCATGTCTGTCAGATCTGACAAACTACCAGTCACGGTTAATTTTCCCGCATTAACCGTTGTTGAGCCACTATACGTATTAATGCCTGATAACACCAAATCATTGCTGCCGGTTTTTATCAAGATACCATTGCCTGACAAGACCCCACTGAACTCTTGATCGGCATTCGTATCAACCAAGAAAACACCTTCATTGGCAATACTGTTGGCATAGTTGCCATTACCCAATGTGCCGGTTAATAAAAGTGTGCCGCCTTGAATCGTTGTTGCACCTGAGTAGGTGTTAGAACCAGCTAATCGTAAAGTTCCATTCAGATCACCACCATTAGCTAGCAAGCTTAATGAGCCTGCACCGGTGACACTACCAAGCACGGCAATCGTTCCACCATTATTAACCTGGATAACGTTATTGCCCAAGATTGTGATACCTCGATTAGCGTCAAAGGTGATATTGGCTCCGTTATAGTTAAACAGTGAACCGTTATTGAATGTCAGTTGATCCGCCACAAAAGACCCTGGTGCAGCACCCAGATTGCCATCTGATCCGATGTAGAGATAACCATCAGAAATGCTTGTTTTACCTGTGTAGGTGTTATTGCCCGATAGGATGATAGTCTTAGGCCCTGTTTTAATGAAGCTTCCGCTTCCAGAAATAATTCCGCTGAACTCTTGAATGGCCGAGGTGTTAACGCTCAAGATACCGTCATTAGCTATATCGCCTTGATAGTTCCCACCAGCTAGAGTGCCAGTGATACTTAAGGTTCCGGCACCAATTGCTGTGTCACCACTGAAAGTACTATCGCCTGAAAGAATGAGTGTTCCTGCTCCTAATTTAATTAGATCGCCAGAACCACCTACACTATTAGCAATCGTTAAGTTACTTGGTAAGTTAAAGATAAGTGTGGCGTTATTAGTAACCACACCTGAACCCAAGTACCCAAGCATATTGCCATCACCTATTTGCAATGTGCCTGCTGAAATCGTGGTGACTGTCGAGCCATTTGAGCTACCTATGAGAGTCACTTTATGCACCCCCACCTTGGTTATTGAATAGGCGCCTGTCAATGAGCCACTTAAGATGTAATCACCAGAACCGCCCAAGACAACATCACTAGCTAAAGTAATGGAGCCAATGTATTTGGCAGAACTTATCACACCATTAACAACTGTATTAGCAGCACTGTTAATCAAAGAACCAGATTGACTGATTCCAGAACCATGGAGTGTCAATGGATTGGCTTGGGTCATCACGATATTATTGAGATCGAGTACCGCACCACTAGCCACTGTCACAGTGCTTGATGCATCGCCAAGAGCTGCAGCACTACCAATCTTAATCGTGCCCGCATTAATGCTGGTTCCACCTGTATAGACATTTGTGCCAGATAGTGTCAATGTGGCTGAACCCTCTTTCACCAAGGAACCAGATCCACTCATCTCACCGCTGTAGTTTGTGGATGAGGTCCCGTCAAGAGTGAGCGTGTTGCTATTCAATATGACATTGCCTGCCCCAGCCAAGGATGCAATAGTGTCACTTGCACCTAAGTCGTAAATAGCACCTGAAGCTACCGTTAGGTCAGTGTTGTGATGAAGGGATCCTGTCACACGCAATATGCCAGCACTAATGTTGGTGTCACCAGTATAGGTATTGGTACCTGAAAGAACTAAACCCCCTGCCCCAATCTTAGTAATACCAAAATCAACCCCTGAAATGCCACCTGACAAGGTCAACTGTGTACCTGTGACTTCAATCGTCGCATCATCGCTTAAGGTAATAGGACCCGCTAAAGAACTTGTCCCTGATGACGTCACTAAAGTAGCAGCAGCTAAATCAATTGATTCAGCACCAATCGTCACATTTTGTAAATTTAGGGTTGCGCCATCAGCAATAGATGTGCCAGCTGCGGTTGAGCCTAAACCAGTGCTATTAGTAATAACTAAAGTGCCGCCGTTGATTAGCGTCATACCTGTATAGGTATTAGCACCTGAGAAAGTTTGGTGACCTGAACTTAATGTCACATCGCCGTTGCCATCGATAACGCCAGCAAAGTTATCGTTCGCCGCCGTTAAGATCAAGTCTTGGTTGCCAAGGCTCACTAAACCAGTATTTGCACCACTTAAACTCTTAATATTGATAGCGGATGATGCTGCGCTGATATCCAATGTACCGTTGGCAACCAATTTAGAAGATTCAGCTATTGAGCCAGAGCCACTTAAAGATAATGTGCCATTGGTGATGGTGGTCATACCGGAATATGTATTAGCGCCTGATAGAGTCTGAGAACCATCCACCAATGCTAAGGAACCGATCCCGCTAATCACACCGCTAAAGGTATCGTTTGCTGCTGTCAAACTCAATGCTTTAGAACCTAAAACAACTGATCCAGAACCAGATAAGCTCTTGATTGATGCAGAGCTTGTCGCACCACTGATATCCAATAGGCCGTCAGCAATAACTTTGGCAGAATCAGCAATGGCGCCATCGCCTATTAAAGCTAATATACCGCTACTTACAGTTGTCACACCAGTGTAGGTATTAACACCTGAAAGAGCAACCGTACCTAAGCCGGTCTTCGTTAAGTTATAAGCACCGGAGATCACACCTGACAGAGTTAAAGTGTCATCCATGTTGGTGGCAGATACGGTACTGTGAGCCGTTAAGGTGATGTCGCCAGCCAAACTGCTAGTCACATCTTTAATGGTGCCGCCCGCTAAAGTAATCGCTTCTGCACCAACCGCCACATTGTAAAGATCCAGTGTGGCACCGCTAGCGATAGTCGTACCAGTTAACGTTGAACCAAGACCATGGTCATGAGTAATTATTAAAATGCCAGCTGAAATATTCGTTAAACCTGAATACGTATTATTACCGCTGAATGTAAATGTACCTCCACCAATGAGGGTTAAACCAAAGTTACCTGAAATAACTCCATTGATTCGCACAAACTGATTAGGCGCAGCTTCCAAAATACTATCGGCCGTTAGTACCATCGCGCCATTCAACGTACCATTAATGACTCTGCCACCATTTAATGCAACAGGTTCAGTCATATCAAAACTATTTAAATCTAAGGTAGCATTTGTTTTAACAATCGTGCCAGAAATCGAGGCGTCAGAACCAAGGGCATTCAAATGGCCTAGTTTGAGCATACCTGCACTAACTGTAGTAACGCCACCGTAAGTATTATTGCCATTGAGGATCAATGTGCCATTGCCAGACTTATCAAATGCAATACCTGTGCCTGAGATAAGGCCCTGAATCAAGCTATCACCGTTATTCGTGATACTCAGTATGCCGTTATTAGCAAAGTTCATGGTATTGGCAGTTAGTACATCTGTTGTGATGTCAAGCCCCATTAAACCTGCTGATCCACCAACAGCTCCTGTGAAAGTGATATCACCACCATTACCAGTTACCAATGTTAATGTTTGGGCACCATTCAGAGTACTTGCAAAGTTAATGTTGCCATTGGTTGATATCAAGCTCACATCATCAGAAATCGTTACAGTTCCGCTGAAGGATTGATTACCTGCTGTGGTGATGTCGGAACCTAAGTCTGATGCACCAGAGATAATCAAATTCGCCACATTTGTGATTGCACCATTTACATCAGCATCACCGGTGATCGTCAAGTTGAACCCACCACCATTCAATGTGGAACCATTATTAATTAATGATCCAGTTAATAGGCGATCATCACCTGAGACTATCACCGCTCCAGTGAAAGTCTGTGCCCCACTTGTTGTTACATCAGCACCAAGATTTGAGATACCTGATACAGCCAAGCTAGCTGCATGAGCAATCGCACTGTTCAAGTCCAAATTACCTGTGATCTCGATAGCGCCCAGTGCACCATTGGTGGCTCCGCCTACATCACCGTTGAACTCAACCTCGCTGATGCCAACGCTCAATGTGAGAGCGCGAGCTTCATTCGCTTCGCTATTAATCACATCGCTAAAGGTGATTGGACTATCCGTTGTTGTTAATATGCGATCAGCGCCTGAGATAGTGACTGCGCCGTTGTAAATTTGTGAACCTGATGTTGTGACATCACCTCCAAGATTTGATGTTCTAGATACAGTTAAGCTAGCCGCTTGAACGATGTCGCTGTTCAAATTCAAATTACCTGTGATATCGATTGCACCTAGAGAGCCATTGGTAGCGCCACCCACAGTACCGTTAAACTCCACCCCACTGGTACCAACAATTAATGTCAGACTGCGTGCTTGATTCGCTTCACTATTAACTATGTCACTGAAAGTAATTAGACTGTCCGTCGTTGTTAATGTGCGATCACCACCAGAAATAGTCACGGCTCCCGAGTAGGTCTGAGTACCTGAGCTTGTAATGTCAGCGCCTAAGTTGGATGTACCGGAAACTGACAAATTCGCCACATCGGTGATCGCGCCATCCACATCAGCATTACCGGTGATCGTCAAGTTAAAGCCGCCACCGTTAATAGTTGATACGTTATTCACTGTTGAACCAGCTAACTCCGTTGCAGAACCTAATGTCATTGCTTCGCGGTAAGTCTGAGTGCCTGTTGTTTTAACTAAGCCGCCGTTGATCAGAATCGTACCAGCACCAGTGCCGCTTGAATCCGTCTGAATGCTGGCTGCGTAAACAGGACCACCTAAAGTCGTTGTTCCAGAGCTATTGAGAACAACATCTCCTAGGTAAGCCACATTAGTACCCACATTAGCTAGGGTAATCGCCCCACTACCTGTCGATACTGTTAGATCTTGAGCTGAGCCAGTAATAGCGCCCACCAATGTGATGCCGCTATTGCTTGAAGTTAACACCACATCGGAGCTTAAAGCCACTGCGCCGGTATAAGTCTGAGTACCTGATGTGGTGACATCAGCACCTAGGTTCGATGTACCTGATACGCTTAAGTTAGCCACATTACTGATCGCGCCATCAATATCCGCATTACCTGTGATCGTTAAGCTGTTGCCCTCACCATCCACGGTTGAAATTATATTAATCGTTGTACCATTTAAGACAAGGTCAGCGCCAGCAATAGTCACGGCTCCCGTGTAGGTCTGAGTACCTGAGCTTGTAATGTCAGCGCCTAAGTTGGATATACCAGAAACTGACAAATTCGCCACATCGGTGATCGCGCCATCTACATCGGCATTACCGGTGATCGTCAAGTTAAAGCCGCCACCGTTAATAGTTGATACGTTATTCACTGTTGAACCAGCTAACTCCGTTGTAGCACCTAAGGTCACTGCTTCACGGTAAGTCTGAGTACCTGTTGTTTTAACTAAGCCACCGTTGATCACAATCGTACCCGCACCAGTGCCGCTTGAATCCGTCTGAATGCTGGCTGCGTAAACAGGACCACCTAAAGTCGTTGTTCCAGAGCTATTGAGAACAACATCTCCTAGGTAAGCCACATTAGTACCCACATTAGCTAGGGTAATCGCCCCACTACCTGTCGATACTGTTAGATCTTGAGCTGAGCCAGTAATAGCGCCCACCAATGTGATGCCGCTATTGCTTGAAGTTAACACCACGTCGGAGCTTAAAACCACTGCGCCGGTATAAGTCTGAGAACCTGATGTGGTGACATCAGCACCTAGGTTCGATGTACCTGATACGCTTAAGTTAGCCACATTACTGATCGCACCATCCACGCCGGCATTACCCGTGAGGGTCAAGTTAAAGCCGCCACCGTTCAATGTAGAAACATTGTTAATTGTTGAACCAGCTAATGCAGTATCAGCAGCCAAAGTCACAGCTCCCGTGTAGGTCTGAGTGCCGCTGGTTGTAATACTATTGGCTAAAGTTGATGCGCCAGTCACAGTCAAACTTGATGTACCAGTTGACTTGGTAATGCTGTTATCGCCCGCCATGGTCAAGCTAGCGATGGTTTGAGAAGCTTGTAGATCCCAAACCGCTGCATTCGTCATCACAAAATCAGTAGCAATAGCTAAGCTACCAGTTAAGGTCAATGTTCCATCATTGATAGTGGTATCACCTGTGTAGGTATTAGCACCAGACATTGTGAAATTAGCGGCACCCTCTTTGACTAATGATCCAGTTCCGCTCATCTCACCACTAAATGTCGTATTTGCACTACCAGCCACTGTCAAAGTATTGGCATTTAATGTGACATTACCCGCACCGGATAAGGATGCAATGGTAGAGCTAGCACCTAAGTTATAGGTGGCCCCACTTGCAACAGTCACTGCCGTACTGTCATTAAGAGAACCTGTGACGCTTAATGTTCCTGCTGAAACAGTCGTAGTACCGCTATAAGTGTTGGCGCCAGAAAGAGTTAAAGTTCCAGCGCTGTTATGAACCAAATTCCCAGAGCCACTAATTACGCCAGCAAAGGTTGTAGAAGAACCACTACCATTAGCAGAAATGAGTGATGGTGATGTGAATTGAATACCATAATGACCACCCCAATTTTCAAATTCATTCACCTGATAGAGCTTCACTCTAACCTTGGTGGCTGTTGCAGGAATAGCATTAGCAGCCAACGAGGTGCTTGTCCATCCACCAATAGAACCATTCAAATCAGTTGATGTAACAGTAGATCCAGCAATTAAAGTGTTCTGAGCGTTATAGAACTCCAAAATAACTCTACCCGTATCTATACCAGAAGGTCTGCCGAAGGCTGACTTGTAATCTACAGATAAAGTTAGAGAGCCTAAACTATTTAGAGTGATATCGCGATAGACATAAGAACCATCGACATAAGCGAAAGACAGGACATTAGACTCTAATGCGGGATGATTAGTTGATTGCGCTTGATTGGCTGTCAGTAGTGTCCCAGTGCTTGAAATCCAATTTGAATTAAGACCAAAGCCACTGAAATACTCATACTCACTACCGACTATAGTTAATGTATAGGTATTAAGATTGACAGATCCTGATCCAGCTAAAGACGCAATTGAATCGCTGCTTCCTAAGTTATAGGTTGCGCCTGTTGCGACTGAAACAGCTGTTGAATCAGATAATGAGCCAGTAACGTTTAATTCACCAGCATTAATAACCGTTGAACCGGTATATGTATTGTCACCACTTAGTCTTAAGACACCAGTACCTTCTTTGATTAGATTGCCAACCACAGCATTTGCATCAGCAATAACACCGTTATAAATGAGTGTTTTAGTGTCATCAATATCAAAGGTTCCACCATTAGCGCCCAGACTAATGCCACGATGACTATTCAGAGTTATATCCCCTGTCACCAATAAGGTACCGCCGTTTAAATTCAATGAATTCACCGTAGTGGAACCAGGTGCGACACCTAAGTTGTCATCAGCACTGATTGAAATCACGCCGGCATTGATGTTGGTGGCACCTGAGTATGTATTTTGACCACTTAAGATCAAAGTACCAGGACCATTTGTAGTCAAAGTGCCTGTTCCAGCCAATACGCCAGCCAAAGTATTGCTGATGCCAGATGCAGGAGCAACCGTAACACCCGTACTTGCTGTCAGAGTTGTTCCAGCGGAGGTATTTAAATTGGCAAGATTGATATCTGTGCCAGATAAAGAACCACTTGTTAGATTGAGTGAGCCACCAGTCAAAGTACTAATATTGACTGTGCCAGCCTCTGCCAAACCTGAGATATTTGAAGGGTTGAATGTGACGGTTGTGCCAGAAGGAATAACGACAGCAGATACGTTGCTTAAATCAGGCACTGCACCTCTGATGCTGTTATCACTGGTCAAGGCCCAGTTATTAGGAGTAAACCACTCACCGGTAGCGCCGCCAACCCAAGTCACGGATGATTGACGAGTGATCGTACTAGTTGAATTACCCACCAAGGTTACTTGGTAGTTATTGCCACCATTGCTATCGCTTAATGTAATAGCATCCAATGTCACTACTTTATCGCCAGCACTCACATTCTTATTGGCAAAGGTGATGGTTGCCGCTGTAATGACATCGCTATTTAATAGATGAGCACCCATCGCTGCCAAATCAGCATTGCTAGCGGTATAAGACAAATTGCCATTGTAGGCTTTGGTTACATCTGGCGCGTTGATGGAAATAGCATACTTGTTCACCGTTAATGTATTTGGAACATAAGAAATACTGTAGTTACTCAATCCAGAACCTGTTGCGGCGCTAGCAATGATTTCATCGGTATATGTACCGGCAAATTGAGTCCCTGGAACTGTGGTGTTGGTACCGTGCTTCAAGGTAATGCCACTAATACTATCAACAGATGTATCAAGACCCGACTGAGTAAAGCCGGTTGTACCTAAAACCAGTTCAGTACCATAAGTTGTTGAACGGGCATCGGCTGTAATCGTTAATACCTTTAAGGTGATCGTCACAGGAGCATTAGCGCGATTAAGTATTGGCAATTGGTAGTTTGAAGCCAAGCCACCTGAAGCATCGCTTGCATCGACTAATGTAATAGCATCAATATACTTATTAGCAGTGGCTACATTGGCGTCATTTGCTGTAGCGCCAGAATACGTGAGTGTTTCTGAGCCAACACCGGTCGTGATGGTGACTTTACCCGTTAAAGAGGTTGTACCGTCATACGTCTTAGATGCACTTAGAGCAACTGTTTTAGGATTAATCGTCACCGGCGCATTAGCACGATTCAAGGTTGGCAATTGGTAGTTAGAAGCCAAGCCACCTGAAGCATCGCTTGCATCGACCAAGGTAATGGCATCCACATACTTATTAGCAGTGGCTACATTGGCATCATTCGCTGTTGCACCAGAATAAGTAAGTGTTTCCGAGCCAACACCGGTCGTGATGGTGACTTTACCCGTTAACGAGGTCGTGCCGTCATAGGTCTTCGATGCACTTAGAGCAACTGTTTTAGGATTAATCGTCACCGGCGCATTTGCACGATCAAGAGTCGGCAATTGGTAATTTGAAGCTAAGCCACCTGAAGCATCACTTGCATCAACCAAGGTAATAGCATCTATATACTTATTAGCGGTGGCTACATTGGCGTCATTCGCTGTTGTGCCAGAATATGTGAGTGTTTCTGAGCCAACACCGGTCGTAATCGTCACCTTACCGGTTAACGAGGTTGTGCCGTCATAGGTCTTAGATGCACTTAGAGCAACTGTTTTAGGATTAATCGTCACAGGTGCATTTGCACGATTCAGCGTTGGTAATTGGTAATTTGAAGCTAAGCCACCTGAAGCATCGCTTGCATCAACCAAGGTAATAGCATCAATATACTTATTAGCAGTGGCTACATTGGCATCATTCGCTGTTGCGCCAGAATAAGTAAGTGTTTCTGAGCCAACACCGGTCGTGATGGTGACCTTACCTGTTAACGAGGTTGAACCGTCATACGTCTTATATGCACTTAGAGCAACCGTCTTAGGATTAATTGTCACGGGCGCATTAGCACGATTCAAGGTTGGCAATTGGTAGTTTGAAGCCAAGCCACCTGAAGCATCGCTTGCATCGACTAATGTAATAGCATCAATATACTTATTAGCGGTGGCTACATTGGCATCATTTGCTGTAGCGCCAGAATACGTGAGTGTTTCTGACCCAACACCAGTTGTCACGGTCACATAATTGGTCAATGAAATGTTACTGTCGTATGTTTTTTCAGCGCTTAATGTGACAGTTTTTGCATTGATCGTCACTGGTGCATTACCACGATTCAACGTTGGCAATTGGTAGTTAGTTGCAACACCACCATTGGTACCATCAGCCAAGGTAATAGCATCCACATACTTATTAGCAGTGGCTACATTGGCATCATTTGCTGTAGCGCCAGAATACGTGAGTGTTTCTGAGCCAACACCGGTCGAGATAGTGACCTTACCGGTTAACGAGGTTGTACCGTCATACGTCTTAGATGCACTTAGAGCAACTGTTTTAGGATTAATCGTCACCGGCGCATTAGCACGATTGAAGGTTGGCAATTGGTAGTTTGAAGCCAAGCCACCTGAAGCATCGCTTGCATCGACCAAGGTAATAGCATCAATATACTTATTAGCAGTGGCTACATTGGCATCATTCGCTGTTGCGCCAGAATATGTGAGTGTTTCTGAGCCAACACCGGTCGTGATGGTGACTTTACCCGTTAAAGAGGTTGTACCGTCATACGTCTTAGATGCACTTAGAGCAACTGTTTTAGGATTAATCGTCACCGGCGCATTAGCACGATTCAAGGTTGGCAATTGGTAATTTGAAGCTAAGCCACCTGAAGCATCGCTTGCATCAACCAAGGTAATGGCATCCATATACTTATTAGTAGTGGCTACATTGGCATGATTTGCTGTTGCGCCAGAATATGTGAGCGTTTCTGAGCCAACACCGGTTGTCACAGTCACATAATTGGTCAATGAAGTGTTACTGTCGTATGTTTTTTCAGCACTTAATGTGACAGTTTTTGCATTGATCGTCACGGGTGCATTAGCACGATTCAGCGTTGGCAATTGGTAGTTAGTAGCAGCACCATTGGTACCATCAACCAAGGTAATAGCGCTAATGTATTTATCAGTAGTTGCAACGTTCGCATTATTTGCTGTTGCGCCAGAATATGTGAGTGTTTCCGAGCCAACACCGGTCGTGATGGTGACTTTACCCGTTAACGAGGTCGTGCCGTCATAGGTCTTCGATGCACTTAGAGCAACTGTTTTAGGATTAATCGTCACCGGCGCATTTGCACGATTCAGCGTTGGCAATTGGTAGTTTGAAGCCAAGCCACCTGAAGCATCGCTTGCGTCGACCAATGTAATGGCATTCACATACTTATTAGCAGTGGCTACATTGGCATAATTCGCTGTTGCGCCAGAATATGTAAGTGTTTCTGAGCCAACACCGGTTGTTACAGTCACATAATTGGTCAATGAAGTGTTACTGTCGTATGTTTTTTCAGCGCTTAATGTGACAGTTTTTGCATTGATAGTCACAGGCGCATTAGCACGATTCAACGTTGGCAATTGGTAGTTAGTTGCAGCACCACCATTGGTACCATCAACCAAGGTAATAGCGCTAATGTATTTATCAGTAGTTGTAACGTTCGCATCATTTGCTGTCGCGCCAGAATATGTAAGTGTTTCTGAGCCAACACCGGTTGTCACAGTCACATAATTGGTCAATGAAGTGTTACTGTCGTATGTTTTTTCAGCGCTTAATGTGACAGTTTTTGCATTGATCGTCACAGGGGCGTTAGCGCGATTCAAAGTTGGTAATTGGTAGTTAGTTGCAACACCACCATTGGTACCATCAGCCAAGGTAATAGCATTAATATACTTGTTAGCAGTGGCTACATTGGCATCATTCGCTGTTGCGCCAGAATAAGCAAGTGTTTCTGAGCCAACACCGGTCGTGATCGTCACCTTACCGGTTAACGAGGTCGTGCCGTCATAGGTCTTAGATGCACTTAGAGCAACTGTTTTAGGATTAATCGTCACAGGTGCATTAGCACGATTCAAGCTTGGCAATTGGTAGTTTGAAGCCAAGCCACCTGAAGCATCGCTTGTATCGACCAAGGTAATGGCATCAATATACTTATTAGCAGTGGCTACATTGGCATCATTTGCTGTTGCGCCAGAATAAGTAAGTGTTTCTGAGCCAACACCGGTCGTGATGGTGACCTTACCTGTTAACGAGGTTGAACCGTCATACGTCTTAGATGCACTTAGAGCAACCGTCTTAGGATTAATTGTCACCGGCGCATTTGCACGATCAAGAGTCGGCAATTGGTAGTTAGTTGCAACACCACCATTGGTACCATCAGCCAAGGTAATAGCATTAATATACTTATTAGCAGTGGCTACATTGGCATCATTCGCTGTTGCGCCAGAATAAGTAAGTGTTTCTGAGCCAACACCGGTCGTGATCGTCACCTTACCGGTTAACGAGGTCGTGCCGTCATAGGTCTTAGATGCACTTAGAGCAACTGTTTTAGGATTAATTGTCACAGGTGCGTTAGTACGATTCAGCGCTGGTAATTGGTAGTTAGTTGCAACACCACTATTGGTACCATCAGCCAATGTAATAGCACTGATGTATTTATCAGTAGTTGCAACGTTCGCATCATTTGCAGCAGCATTGGTATAAGTCAATGTCTGTGTACCAACACCTGTTGTCACAGTCACATAATTGGTCAATGAAGTGTTACTGTCGTATGTTTTTTCAGCGCTTAATGTGACAGTTTTTGTATTGATCGTCACTGGTGCATTAGCACGATTCAAGGTTGGCAATTGGTAGTTTGAAGCCAAGCCACCTGAAGCATCGCTTGCGTCGACCAATGTAATGGCATTCACATACTTATTAGCAGTGGCTACATTGGCATCATTCGCTGTTGCGCCAGAATATGTAAGTGTTTCTGAGCCAACACCGGTTGTCACAGTCACATAATTGGTCAATGAAGTGTTACTGTCGTATGTTTTTTCAGCGCTTAATGTGACAGTTTTTGCATTGATCGTCACAGGGGCGTTAGCGCGATTCAAAGTTGGTAATTGGTAGTTAGTTGCAACACCACCATTGGTACCATCAGCCAAGGTAATAGCATTAATATACTTATTAGCAGTGGCTACATTGGCATCATTCGCTGTTGCGCCAGAATAAGTAAGTGTTTCTGAGCCAACACCGGTCGTAATCGTCACCTTACCGGTTAACGAGGTTGTACCGTCATACGTCTTAGATGCACTTAGAGCAACTGTTTTAGGATTAATTGTCACAGGTGCGTTAGTACGATTCAGCGCTGGTAATTGGTAGTTAGTTGCAACACCACTATTGGTACCATCAGCCAATGTAATAGCACTGATGTATTTATCAGTAGTTGCAACGTTCGCATCATTTGCAGCAGCATTGGTATAAGTCAATGTCTGTGTACCAACACCTGTTGTCACAGTCACATAATTGGTCAATGAAGTGTTACTGTCGTATGTTTTTTCAGCGCTTAATGTGACAGTTTTTGCATTGATCGTCACAGGCGCATTAGCACGATTCAACGTTGGTAATTGGTAGTTAGTTGCAGCACCACCATTGGTACCATTAGCTAAGGTAATAGCGCTAATGTATTTATCAGTAGTTGCAACGTTCGCATTATTTGCTGTTGCGCCAGAATAAGTAAGTGTTTCTGAGCCAACACCGGTCGTGATCGTCACCATACCGGTTAACGAGGTCGTGCCGTCATAAGTCTTAGATGCACTTAAAGTGACAGTTTTGGGGTTAACAACAAATGACTTCGCGTCACCCGCAAGGAATGAAACACCAGGCACACCAGTTAGTGCAAGTGTTGGATTTAAGGTCAGATTATATGTAGTGGCATTGAGCGTTGAGCTCAAAGTAGTACTTATATCAATTGTTCCAGTAATGCCTGCCACATTGACATTCATCGTGGTGGCACCAGCCGTAAATGTTTGAGCTGTTGTTAATGTTGATAACAATCCTGGAATATAAGATGAACCGTAGGATGAGGCGCTGGTGGAATACCAGAAGCTCAAACCACTGGCTGTACCATAAGTGCTTGATTGGCCATCAACAATCGTGACATAAATATACGGTGGAGTACCACGATAAACAACGTTATAACCAGCCGTGGTTGGCTGCGTGGTTAGTGTTGAGTAATAAGTAGCCGTGTTGTTATTAGTCTGTGCTTCAGCGTAGGCTTTTAAATCTGCACTTTCTGTCAATCCACCGGTGTAGAAGTTAGCGGCACCACCAGTGCCAACCGTGAATTCTGGTGAGTTGACCAATAAGATATTCTTAGTAATGCTACCCGCAGCCTCACCACTACCTGCTGACAACAGTAAGGCAGGAGCAGTTGCTGACTTAGAGGTGCTGGTTGTTGCAACATCTTGAGAGATGGTTAAATCACCTGTCGTTCTGATGTTGATGGCACCCCATGAAGTGATGCCATTATAAGTGCTGACACCGTCTGTGACAGAACCAATCTCCAAGTCACCTGTGTTAACAACAGTGATGGCGCCGACGGTTGTATTAGAAGCAATCGTTCTAAGAGCGTTGCTAGTGCTGGACAAGCTTATCGCTTTTGTTCCAATGAAGGCTAAGCCGTAGTTATTGGCGCTGGCATTTACAGACCCAGTGACAGAGATAGCACCACCAGTACCGCCAATGGCTGAATCACTGCCTAGAGTGATAGCGCCTATATAAACACCGGTACTTGAGCTACTGTTGGTCAATGCACCAGAAGTGCTAATACCCATACCGTTTAAAGTGAGAGCGTAGGCGTTCGTGAATGTTTGGCCGTTGAGATCCAATACTGCACCATCGGCAACCGTGACAGTACCTGAGGCTGCACCAAATGGTTTAGCGCTACCTGCTTTTAAGATACCTGCATCGATATCTGTGCCGCCTGTGTAGGTATTTAAACCTGACATCGTCCAAGTACCGGCGCCTACTTTAGTGAGTGAACCCGTTGAGATACCGACAATAGATGTGATCGAGCCTCCCTGCGCACCACCCAAAGTCAAATCGTAAGCGCCTGTGATCGTGCCAGCATGGCTTAAGGCAATTGTACCGGTTTCACCAACAATCAAGGTGTCATCTGCTAATGTGATTAATCCACCAAATGTAGCAGCTGTTGAAGAGCTATTGATTAAGGCGCCACCAGAACTGATGCCATCACCACTGATGGTCAAAGCTTCAGCATTGCTGACGTTTTGTCCATTGAGGTCAAGCACAGCACCAGAAGCAACAGTTGTACCAGTTGCTGCAGTACCTAATGCGGTGGCATGACCCAACTTGAGTGTGCCGGCTGAAACAGTGGTTGCACCGGTGTATGAGTTAGCACCATTAAGAACCAAAGTACCTGTACCCTGCTTCGTTAATGTGGTTGCAGAACCTGATGCATCAGAAATAGAGCCTGTAATCGTGCTCGTAGTTGCATTAGAGTTAATAGTTAATGCATTGAGACCACTCACATTACCTGTGACAGAAACAGCACCAGTGCCACCATTGATCGTTAAACCAGGATTGCGTTCATTAACACGAACTTGAAGCTTGAAATCAACTTTGCCGAGACTTGTTGCATTTCCGCCAGTAAAAGTCCAGTCGGTATGGCCATTGGAGTTACCTGCTGTACCAATGTAATTACCCATACCAACGTCAGGCGTTGTCGCTGTGTGGTTATTCCAAGCCAATACTGTCTGCGTAGACCCTGCTGTGATGTTATGAACCTGGAATGAGCCATAAACTCCATTACTGTTATGAGTGTCATTAAAGTCATACTTAGTAATATCACCAGTTGGTACACCTATCGGAGCACTTGCTTCCGTTCCATAGTTCCATGGCCATAATTCTAGGTACCCAGTAAACCCAGAGCCTACATTCACAGCAGTTGCTGTACCTGAAATACCAGATGTTTGGTTGGACTTCACCACCATGTTTTGCACAATCTTCTGGACAACCAAGTTATTGGATAAGTCTGGTATACGTAAATCAGATGCCGTTAGGTTGTTCGCCCATGGGTCAAAACTAACTTCAACCCAGTAAGGTGTGGTGCCAACTTTTACTTCCATTCTGTAGGTGATCCGTGTAATCGCCCCGCTGAATGATCCAGAATTATTAGCGCTGTAGCTTGTTGCATCGATTGCCCTAGTGGCTGAAGTGGTCTCATACAACAAGGTGCTCGGAATTTGAATGCCAGTTACAGTACCGCCTATGGTTACACCACCGCTTGAAGAGTTGAGGCTGATTTCATCATTAACACCTACATTGCTACTGTATGTTTGGGCACCCGTTGTCCAAACATCAGAGCTAAGGTTGACTGGACCGCTGACAGAGATGCTCGCCAATCGTGATGCTGAACTACCCACTCGTGATCTAAATCCAACAGTACCTGTATTAGTCACTGTTAATGCAAATGCACCATCAACTGTGCTGCTTAGAGTCAGATCACCCGTTGATTTGATAGTTGAATCAGCTGCTAGGGTGATAGCACCAAGATAAGTTGAAGCTGTTGCGCTTGAGTTAAACAAGGCGCCACTGGTGCTCACACCTGTACCACTGATGGTTAATGCTTCAGCAGTGACTAAGTTATAGCCATTTAAATCCAATGCTGCACCACTCATTACAACTGTACCGCTAGTGGCCGTACCTAATGGAGTATTTGTACCGCTACCTGCCGATCCTAATTTAATAGTACCTGCAGACACAGTAGTCAGACCCGTATAAGCACTCGCGCCAGATAGTAATAATGTACCCGCACCCGCTTTAGTCAATCCACCAGTTGTAGAAGTCGAAGCACCTGACATAGTCAGTGTAGAAAGAGCGCTAGCAATATCTATTGTGGAGTTAGTTCCAGATATTAGTGTGAAGTTACGATTAGTAGAGGCCGTAGTACCTGTGTACTTAAGCGTTCCGCCATTGAGCACAAGATTTGCTGCTGCATTGGTGGCCTGACCTAGGTTTCCTGCAACACCACCATCACCAATTGTTGCTACGCTCAGAGTACCTGCACTGATGGTAGTTACACCGGCATAAGTATTGGTACCAGATAGAGTTAATGTGCCAGAGCCGTCTTTAGTTAATTTTGCTTGAGATATAGCGCCCGTAATCGAACTTGCTGCTGAGTTATTGATGTATAGAGGTGCGCTACTTCCCCATAGATTAATAGATGTTGCTGTAATCTGCGCCCCAGTGAATGCAGTATTACCAACATTCTTAGTTGCACCCATTGCGCCATTCACGGTGACATTGCCAGCACCCGCATTGACGACTAGACCGCTAGCATTAGCCATGAAAACAGTATTTGCAGCTGAAACCGTAAAGTTCCTGGTACCCCAAGATTCATCATTATTTGCTGAATCAAGTGTTGAACTTAAACTGATTGTTTGATTAATACTTGATGAAGGGGCTGCAATTGTGATGAGGTACTTTGAGTCATTCCAGCTTGCATTCACATTCGGGGATGCAATACCTTGTGAGGTTATCGTTGTGGTGTAACTTCCAACTGTTTGAGATGCGGCCGACAACATATGGGCTGCATCAGTGGTCTGGCAACACAAAAATTGGCCCCTGAAAATTCGGCTTCCAATCGTGATATCAAAGTATTCGCTATCCCAAGAATCCAAGCGATAGAATTCAAACGTAATAGTTCTCCCTGCTCCACCTAAATTAAATGTGCGGGTGAGCGGACCAGTAGTGTATAGCCCTAGTATTGTGCCCCATGCGGTGCTAGTGTTAGTTGAGCTACTACTCCAACCATCTGTGGTTGAGACAATGTCAGTAAATAAATCTGCTTGGCGCAAATAAGATGATGCTGAATCGACCGTTGATGAGAAGTTAATATTGCCACCACCTGTGTTGATTGCGATGTCTGCCGCATCAACTGCGAGCAACACAGGACCCGTAAATGTCACAGCACCACCAGCGCCTGATGGTGCCGTTGTATTAATTGCGAAAGAATTCTGTTGAAGCGCAATAGTTGGAGCGGTGATTGTCACAGCACCACCTCGTGTGGTGATATTGTTTTCAATACCGATATAACCAGTAGAAGCACCCGCAGTTAACTGAACTCCTAAGGCGCCATCAGATGAAGCGATGGTGCTATTGATGAAAATATCATCTCCAGCAGTTAAGGATAATGTGCCAGCAGTAGAACCCGAATAACCTATCGCTGAATTGGCAACAATGTCACCGGTGACATTGATTGTGATGTTGCCAGTGGCACTCAAACCAGTGACTGCACTAGCAGCGCCAATCAGTAAGTTGCTGCTTCTCAAGGTTAACGAACCAACTTGACCTGCAAACGTTGAAATCACATTGCTTGCATTATTCAATGTGTAATTACCGCCACCAGTTAATAGCAAAGTGTTGGTTGAGCTGCCGCCTGTAACTGTGCCAGAAATCGTGATCCCACTTGCCGTGTTAAAGATAGTCGCTGATGAGATTGTGATGTTGCCTGCGTAACTTGCAGCAGTCTCTGAACTATTGATCAATGCACCACCAGAGCTAATACCTGTGCCATTAATCGTTAATGCTTCTAAATTAGTAATGGTTTGACCATTAAGATCAAGCACCGCATTAGATGCTACAGCTGTACCTGCAGCAGCAGTTCCTAGCGCACCAGCATTATCAAGTTTAAGTGTGCCGGCGTTAATGTTGGTTAAACCAGTATAGGTATTTGCCCCACTTATAGTTAATACGCCAGTACCAGTTTTTGTTAGACCACCAGAACCATTACCAATAACACCTGACATTGTCATGGCCTGGCTAGTATCCACAGTTAAGGTATGAGCACCATTGGAAACAGTACCACTCAATGTTGCACCACCAGCATTGCTATTATTAATCGTGCTTGCTGCTGTTAAAGTGAAATTCTTAGCTGAGCTAAATGCTGCTGAACCTGTAATCGATAAAGTACCGCCACCCAAACTAATATTTCCAGAGCCAAGATTAGCGTCTGCGTTGATTGATAAAGTACCCGCTGATATCGTTGTACCGCCAGAGTAGGTATTAGTGCCAGATAGAATTAATGTATAACTGCTAACTTTGGTCAAAGAAGCCGTGCCACTAATTTGACCACTTAATGTAATGTTGCCGTTAGTCGTGCTAATCGATGAATTAGAAGCGAGAGAAATAGCACCCGCATAACTTGCCGCCGTTGCTGAACTATTAATTAATGCACCACCAGAACTAATGCCTGTGCCACGTAGGGTGAGCGCATTGGTGTTTGTCACAGTTTGACCATTTAGATCAAGCGCTGCGCCGCTAGCAACAGAAACCGTGCCAGAAGTGCTACCCAATGCAGCAGCGTTACCTAATTCTAAAATACCTTCTGAAATCGTTGTACCGCCTGTATAGGTATTGGCACCAGAAAGCCACCAAGTACCAGCGCCTGATTTAGTGACACTAGTTAAGCCAGTATTGTCTGCTAACACTGCTGTTAACTTATTATCACCAGCGCTAGCTCCATTGAGGGTAAAGGTGCGTGCAGCTGATCCAATATAGGCAATTGCACCTGAATTAGTAAAGTCCAAGGCACCTGTACCTGATGCATTGAGCGCGCCACCATTATCAGTAATAGTGAACAAACGATTTGTGCTCGCTGCGGCACCAGTGTATCGAAGCGTACCGCCATCAAATACTAGGTTAGTCGCTGCGTTACTTGAGGCACCGATATTACTATTTGAGCCACCATTCGCAAGACTTGAGGCAGATAAGATACCCCCTGAAATTGTGGTTACACCTGTATAAGTATTAGCAGCTGACAGCACCAAGATGCCAGCACCCGTTTTAGTAATACCAAAATTTGTGCCGGAAATAATGCCTGACAGCGTTAATTGCGTACCAGCTACGCTCACGGTGGTGTTTGCACCCAAGGCAACTGTACCGCTTAGGCTTGATGTACCAGTACTAGTCGCAATCGTACCGCCATTAACGGTCAGTGATTCAGCACCCACCGTTACGTTTTGTAAATCTAGTGTTGCGCCATTCGCGACTGTCACACCACCAGCAGTTGAGCCCAAGCCCGTAGCATTAGACACAGCGAGCGTACCTGCGCTGACAGTCACAGCGCCTGTATAAGTATTAGCCGCTGAAAGCACCAAGATGCCAGTACCCGTTTTAGTGATGCCAAAATTTGTGCCAGAAATAATGCCGGAAAGCGTTAATTGGGTACCAGCTACGTTCACGGTGCTATTTGCACCTAAAGCTACAGTACCGCTTAGACTTGATGTACCAGTGCTGGTCGTAATCGTACCGCCATTAACTGTTAACGATTCAGTGCCCACAGTGATATTTTGCAAATCTAAGATTGCGCCACTTGCAACTGTTACACCACCAGCCGTGGTACCTAAACCAGCATCATTTGTCACAGCAAGCGTACCGGCATTGACAGTAATTGCACCAGTATTAGTGTTAGCACCTGATACTATCATCGTACCAGCACCAGCTTTAGTAAAGCCCATCGCAGAGGCTTGAGTAATAGCGGCACTCACTAATAAATCATTGGTGGCAACACCATCAGCAATCGTGAATGTGCTCGTACCTAAATCTGAACGTAGGTTGATTCTGCCTGCGATCTGTGCCTCAGATGAAGGATTAGTCACATTAACAGTAACACCACCCCATTCCCAATAAGAGGTTGTTGAATTAGAGCTTGTACCACTATTAGATCTTAAGGTGCCGCCACCATTAAAGTTAAGAGTCGCATTCCAAATGTGCTGAACAGCACCCACCACCTCAACTAGACCACCATTGATGTTAATGGTTGAAACGCGATTGCCGCTCCATCCAAATGCAGAAGTAGAACCTGTTAATTGAACAATACCATTTGCATTAACGTTTAAAACACCCAGAATGACGCCATTACTATTGTTATAGATGTCATTAAGTATCAAAGTACCAGAATTGACTGTTGTACCCCCACTATAAGTACTTTGCCCAGTGCTTAAAGTTAGTTTGCCACTTCCTTCTTTAGTGACGCTACCTGTACCAGAGATTGTGTTTGAGACTGTGAAGTCATTACTACGATTAAAGATCAAAGCGGCATTATTAGTTACTGCGCCAGTGCCCAGCACCCCTGTGGTTGAACCAGAACCAATTTGCAGCGTACCCGCTGAAATCGTAGTGGTTCCACTGTAAGTATTAGCACCAGTAAAGATCACTGTGCCCGTATTTGTTGTTGGGCTATTGATGGTGAGATTACCAGAGCTACTAATAATTCCACCCAGAGTGAACGTGTGACCCGATGGCGCATTGATTGTCGCAGCGCCACTCATCACAATAGGATTGCTCAAAGTCAAAGTGCTGACATTTGATAGAAGTATTGAATTGGCGCCTAACGTGATTGGAGTTGTAGAAGCACCTAACGCAGCCGCATTACTTACTTTTAACGTTCCACTATTTAATGCAATGCTGGTGCTGATTGTGTTAGCTTGATCAAGATCAAATACGCCACCTGTACCAGCCAAGGTCAAGTTAGAAACACTGATTGGTTTGGTTTGTGTCAACGTTGCCGTGCTAGTAACTGTCAAGCCACTACCAGTAAAACCTTCAACACTTCCATAACTACCAATTTCAAGATTTGAATTTGTTGCAATATTCAAGCTTCCGGTACCAATATCAGCAGCAAATGCTTTGATTGAATTACTTGTGTTGTTGAGGGTATAGCTTTGATTATTAGCAAGCAAAGCAATGCCATAGGCTGTAATGGCGCCTGTAATAGATGGAGCTTTTGCGTTAATTAAAACGTAACCAGTTGATGTATTTGCCGTAACCGCGCCAGTCCAATTCAGACCTTTTGTTGCAGCAAAGGCTGGGGTAGCGGAATCTGCAATAGCAAATAATGGTGCCGGGCTGCCACCTGACAAGTTGCTAACCGCATTTGCAAGCGTTGTGACCGTATCAAGTTTTGCACCTTGGAAAGTAACAGAGCCATTACTTGCGGAAGCATTGATTGCATTTGAGTAAATACCATAATCGGTAGTTGTTGCGCTAGATGTATAGCCAGAAAAAACCACATTACCGTTACTCGATGAAATAGAGCCTATACCTAGGTAAACACCATGGCCAGCAGTAGCATAGCCAATGATATTCACATCAGTTTTAGCAGAAACAGAACCACTCCAATTATCTTGATAGTAACCATAATTTTGACCTGCCGCAGAAATCGTCACAGATCCTAAAGTTGCAGTCACTGGCAGACGAATAAGAACACCACCATATGAGGCGTTATTACTTAAGCCATTCATCACGATATTGCCAGTATCAGAGGTGATACCACCGCCATTGCCATCATAAGCGGTGAGATAAAGACCAATACCTTGAGAGGAAACTCCATTGAGCGTCACGTTACCTTTAGCTTGAATAGTAGCGCCGTCACTGTAAAGAGTGATACCGCCAGAAGCATTCGCCCAGTTAGCGACACCACCAGCACTGCGATTCGCATAGCCCGTCATGCTGATAGCGCCGTTGAAGCTGCGAACTACTTGAGATTCACCCCAAAGAATGATGCCGTGACCTTGTTGATTAACACCATTCAAACCTAATGCTGCTCCATTAGCATAAATACTGATGTCACCGTAAGCAATAATCTTAGTACTTGTGCCATCCAACCTCAGAGCAGCACCCGTGATGTCGTTGTAAGAAGAGCTGGAATTAATAGTGATTGTGCCGCCAGCAGTTGGCGTAGTTGTATTGTTACCAGCCACCAAGCCACCACCACTCATATACACACCGTAGCCAGCAGCCGCAGTTGATGTAATAGAAATATTGCCTATAGTCGACTGAATAAATCGACTTCCAGTCTGATAGAAAGACCACTGCGCTCCAGCAGTACTTGCTGTGATTACGATATTACCGACCGCTTTCAAAGATCCCGTACCAGCAATATAGACGCCATGGTACCCACCCGTAGCACTACCAGTAATCGTTATCGCATTGTTAGCAATCAAAGAACCAGCAACCATCTCAAGACCTTGCTGAGTTCTTCCAGTTGCGCTGATCGTAACTGATCCACCAGTTGCCGGTACTGTTGAAGCAGATGTGTCTGTTGCACTAGTACTTGCAGCAATACTGCCATTCAGATGAACGCCGTAGTTACCTATAGCAGTAAGAGAAACATTACCTTCTGTCGACTGAATAACACGACTATCGTAAAGTGCAAATCCCCAATGCGCTCCGCTGGTAGCAGAGTCAATGGTGATATTTCCTACAGCCCTAAATGAACCGGAACCAGCAATGTAAAAACCTTCATAAGCCCCTGCACCACGAACAGTAATGTTCATCGCACCAAAAGAAACTAAGGAACCAGTAACACCTTGAATACCATATTGACCGTCACCAGTTGCATTTATTGTTAGAGTGCCGCCGGCTGTTGGAACAGCTGTTGGAGTTGAGGTATTACTGCTTGCATAAATACCTCCAGTTGTACCGAAGTACATACCACCCCCAGTTCCATTAGAGGTAATCGCAATATTGCCAGCAGTAGACTGAATCAATGAATTGTTATACATGGTGAGACCCCAACTACCTTGGGTCGCACTAATCGTAATATCTGCTGCTGACTGAACTCTGCCACCAGTACCTTCTAAGCGGTAAGCATGGTTTGCAATAGCTGTTGCTGTAATTGTGACAGCTCCAACAGCTTCGATTGAACTAGCATTTTGACGTAAGCCATAGTAGCCAGATGTATTGCCAGTGGCATTGATTGTGATCGTGCCACCTGAACTAGGATTTGATGTTGCATTACCGGCAACAATCGTTTGCGAAGCGAAATAGATACCGTTACTACCTGTACCGGTAATACTAATGTTGCCAGCAGTTGACCAAAGCGTACCGCTTTCGATATCAACACCCCAACCACTACCACCACTTGCAGTGATACCAGTGATCGTGATATCTCCACCGGCTTTAATCGTGGTGCCGCCGTTATAAACAAGCACGCCGTAGGAAGAGGCATCAGATGTTCGGCCCATCATAGTAATAGAGCCAGCGCCAGCATCAATAGAGCCGTTACTTACAATCACGATACCGCTGACGTTATCTTGGTAACCAGGATTCCAATATGAGCCATTCCAACCAATCCAATCACCACCTGAATTGGATGCATATCCCGCGATACAAGTTTTAGCAGCAGCACAACCTGTTGTAGTGTCACCGGTACCACCTCGTAGAGTAATGTTGCCACCATAGCTGAGAATTCTGGAAGATGAATTGAGGACAATCTGACCGCCACCAGTGTTATCGACATCCGCATAGATATCGACAGTCATAGGCTTGCCAGTTGCACCTGAGATGGATGCATTGGAATAAAAATCTCTACCAGCCATGACTGTGAATCTATTAGCGCCAGTACCAGTCATAGATATTGCGCCGTCGTTATAGACATACTCTGCTGCTTTAAGAGTAATCCAAGCATTGGCACCTGTAACTGTTAATGCCTTGCCAATATAGACATTTGCAGTAGTACCTGACATAGAGGTCATCTCAACGGGCCCCGCAACAGTGATATCGCTCACAGTCATTGAGATATCGTAGGCATTAGTTGCTTTGCCAACATATAGACCAGAAATTCCGCTAAACGTAAACCAACCTGTATCAACAGTGGCTGAAAACGAATCACTTGGTGACATCCAAATAAATTTACCGCTAGTTGTGATGTAGGGCCTGAGACCACTGTGGTAGTGATCTTGGTATGTCATGTACACATCACTTGAGCTTGATGTAATGCTTGTACCCGCCTTAGCACCAATGTATACATTTGCACTAGTCCAAAATGATGCCGTTAAACTGCCTTGTGAGCCAGAAATATTCTGACTACCCAAGAGTTTTATGTCACCACTAGTTGCAAGGATTTGCAGCTCAGAACGAATCACCACATCGTGATTCGCCACTTTCTGCGATGTTGAAAGAGTGATGCCACCACCCGCACCTGCTGCATAAATATTGACCGGTGAACTAGTTTCAATTTCCATACCCCAAGTATCACCACCGGTACCTGTTGCAATACCTAGTAACTTAATCGCATCAGCAGTTGTGTTAGCAGATGTAATAGTTGTTGTGTTTGAATTGTTTAAAGCAAAAAGAAGCCCAGAACCATAAGTCGATGTGTTGGTAGTTTGGCTATAACCTTCAATATAAATAGTACCTGTACCCGAATTAATAACACCAGCACTAATTAAATAGTAAATACCAAATGCTGCACCACCTGTCGTAGAGGCAACGCTTGCAGCATAAGACTTACCTTTAATACTGATATTGCCATTACCAGAGACTAATGAGAGCACCTTATCAATACGGACCCCTTCAGTCCATCCAGTAGCTGAGCTACCTAACGCGTAACTTGATCCACTACCATTACCACCGCCAATCGTGATATCACCACCTCTGGTGTTGACTGTTAAACCCTCACGTAGATTGACATAGCCATTGGTAGTTGTATCAGTATCAGTTGCATCATCAATATTTGAAGCAATAATTAAATCACCACCTTGAGTATTAATCGTCGTTGCACTTGAATTGGTGATATGTGTTTTAGAAAGCAAGCTCAGACCATCAGTTGTTGATGTGATGATGCTCAAGTTACCGTTTAACACGATGACATTGGCTGTTAATGAAATTGTTCCAGCAGAAGAAATGCCAGCAATGCTATTAACTGTTCCGACTGTTAGGGTCGCATTATTAGTCAGTGTTAATGATGCAATGCCTGTTGCTGCGATGGTACTTAAAGTGTTTGAAGTATTGCTAAATGTATAGTTCCCGCCATTCTTAAGAGCTAAACCAAATGTGGCAGAAGTTATTTGACCTGAAATAGTTAAATCACCAGTGCTGCCGATGGTTGTATCAGCAGCCAGAGTGATTGCTCCAGGTAATGTCAAAGCTGTTGATGTCGAGTTGATCAATGCGCCATTACTGCTTAAACCAGTACCACTTAAGTTAAATGCGTTCGCCTGAGCATAGCCATTTAGATCCGCAGTGAATCCTGATTGCACAGTCACCAAGCCCGTACCAAAAGCACCATTGGTGACAGAACCAGCAGAACCAGTTGATGCAATACCAGCTTTAACTAAGCCTCCTGAAACTGTTGTGCCACCCGTATAAGTGCTTGATCCAGATAAAGTAAGAGTAGATGTACTTGTGTTCTTAATTAATGAACCCACTCCACTGATAACCCCAGCAAAAGTTTGATTAGCTGATGATGCGTAGATCAAAGTTCCAGCGTTACTAATTGTTCCAGCATAGTTACCAGAATTTAATGAGCCAGAGCCGCCAATGACCAATGTGCCACCACTAATGCTGGTATTACCACTGTAGGTGTTCGTCCCAGTAAGTGTCACCGTTCCACCTGTGGCATTGACGTTAAGGTTTCCTGTTCCACTAACCACGCCACTAAATGTTTTTGTTGGAATTGGACTTAGACTTAACGTTCCGCTACCAACAGTCGTAAAGGTATGGACATAGTAACCAGCAGCTAATGCAGTACCCGCAGCCCCTGTTGCACCAGCACCAGAAGCAGTAGAAGCAACACCACCAAGGTAGCGGACGATGACAATACCAGAGCCACCATAACCAGCCCAAAGCTCACCGGCATTTTGCGTTCCTTCCGTGAAGCCAGTTGCACCGCCACCGCCACCGGTATTAGCAACACCATATCCAGCATAACTTCGCGATGCAGTTCCGTTACCTCCGCCGAAGCTAGTGGCTCCTGCACCTGCTGTACCCCAGTTAATCCTCACACCGCCGCCACCACCGCCCGCGTACCCTGTAAGAGTGCCAGAAATACTACTGTAAATACCAATACCGCCAGCACCACCTGCGCCACTAGTAGTGCCAATAGCGTTTCCGCCAGCACCACCTGCACCACCACCACCACCACTCTGGTTAGCCTGGCTATTGCCGCCTGGATTTCCGTAGGTATAACTTATTCCATCGGTTGCATAACTACTAGACCCTCCATTGAGGGTATTTGCTCCACCACCACCTGAGCCTCCAGCGAAGCCTGTCTGGTTATTCCCATAACCGCCTCCACCGCCGCCGCCTGCAGCCACTATCGTTCCCAAGCGCGAATCTCCACCGTTCTGACCTTGCTGACTTGAAGAGTTCCAGTAGTAGCCACCCGCGCCACCAGCACCAACAGTGACTGCAAGATCACCAACAAGATTAGCAGTATTCATAACTAAACCGCCGCCGCCACCGCCGCCGCCGATAATTCCTCCACCGCCACCGCCGCCACCAACCAGCAAATATTCAACAGATGAATCAATCGCAGCCGTTACTGAACCAGTAACAGAAATACTGTTTGCAACTTCAGTCACTGCTCGACCCAATAATAGAGTTGTACTATCGGTCATCGATACAGAACCAGATCCCAATGCACTGTTGTGATAGACGCCAATAGTTCCAGCAGATACTGTTGTCCCAAGGCTGTAGGTATTATTTCCAGTGAGATATAAAGTGCCTGAACCCGATTTAGTCAAGCTTCCTGCACCAGAAATAATGCCGTTCAGTATTTGATTTGAACTCGAGTTGATGTTGAGGACACCAGCATTTGATATGGTCCCAGAATAGTTGCCACTACCCAATGTTCCAGTAATCGATAATGTTCCTGCTGAAATGGTGGTGTTGCCAGTGTAGGTATTTGTACCAGATAGTGTTTGAGTGCCCGAACCTGCTTTAGTTAATGCCATCACCGCTGATGAATTTGCAATAACACCACCAAAAGTAGCAGAACCATCGCCATTACCCAAAGATAAACTCAACACACCGCCGCCCGCTGCCTCTACCTTACCGTTACCACTCAGCGCACCAATCTTCATCAATGTATTGGTTAAGTTGTAAATATTTAGATAAGTATTTGCACCATCTAGAAAAATCGGTGAAGTTGAATTAATACCAGTGCTTTCAAGCCAGAAGTTGCCGTAGTTTGTGACTGTCACTTGACCAGAAATGGTCGTATTCCCCTCAAGAACCAGACGATTGTTATATTGACCTCTCCCACTAGTCGTTCCACTCACATTCCATGTTCCAGAACCAGAAGCGCCGTTAATGAAGGTTCCGCCACCAATGATTCCCCCCATAGAACCATCAAAACTAACGTTCGCATTGTTAACCATGCCACCACTCAATCTGATTTCACCAACTCCTGATGGTGCAAGATTGAGAGCTCCAGAACTCACTGTTGTGAGACCCGTGTAAGAGTTGCTGCCAGTTAGCCTTAATGTCCCTGTGCCTTCCTTGGTAAGAGTTGTGCCGGAGCCAGAAATGGCTCCACTAAGTGAACTAGACGCATTGTTCGTGTTGACGGTGAGACTTGCTAAATCAGAGATATTTCCTGAACCAGTGATTTGTCCACCAGTTGATACCAGCGACAAACTTCTACCGCCTGTTGTAAATCCTGAATTGGATGAGAAACCAGTTTCCCTTAGATTTTGAATCTCAAAAGATTCATTACTAACATCTTCATTGAGGTTATTCCACGTTCTTATATAACCATTTTGTGTCGTTTTAAATGTAATGTCGACATACACATCAGTAAAGGAGGAGTGGTGGCCATAATGACCTACAGGGCCAACTGTGTAAAGCGTGCCAGCAGAGGCACCAGTATCGTATAGCTTTGGATCACTATTCGCATTGGCCTTTGTCCAAAAAATAAAATATTCATTTTGTCTTGCAGTGCTATTGGTACTAAAAATAAGCTCGCCTTGTTCGGCGTCCCAAGAGTCCATAATCCAAAGACGCAACGAGTACTCACGTCCAGCAACAATGTTGTTGTAGTAATACCTTTCACCATTATTACTACGGCCACCCCATTCCATCAGCAGAGTAGGTTCTGTAATGCCATATTGTGTGTTTGTAATCGAAACAGAACCAGATCCGAGATTAAGTGATCCAGCGCCCGTGTCAAGAGTGAGCGTACCACCCTGTCTCAGTAGCAAAATATTGGAAGTATTGAAACTTAGATTACCGCCATTGGTTGTTATGGATTGAGCACCACTGGTTTTCTGGAAATGAACATCATTTGCACTAAATGTAACTGCACCACCATTAGTGGTGATGTTGCCGCTCAGATAAACTTGGTCCCCACTGGCATTGAAATTAATGCCCAGCTTTCCAGTCCCAGCAGCAGAAATATTTCCTTGAATGTAAATATCGCCATCCGCGTTGAGAGTTAACACTGAGTTTCTCGAGCCTGTATATGTTAGGTCTAATGTAAAGATGATGTGACCATAACCAAAGTACTCAGTTGTAAAACCAGAAATAATTGTTGAGCTTGCCGTTGTAATTTCTACATCTGTTGTATTTAAGTTTGCCGCAACAGTTGCGATGGAATTGACCATAAAAAAGTTATACGGATCCAAAAGCCATAAGCCAGATCGCCCATTGATAGCCTGTGTATCAACAACAACCCCATCAATATTCAAGGTGCTAGCAGATGTCTCAATCTGGCCGCCATTGCCACCGTTGTTACCACCTCTAGAATAAATCGTTCCATGTACTTCGGTAATTGACCCTGAGTTTGTGATGTCACTCCACAAAACGACCACACCACCATCACCATTGATCTTGGCGCTGGCATCGATGATCACTTCGTCTTTCATGGTGACTGTGGTCGATTGATGGATATCTCGATTTTGGACGACTCTGATGTCTTGGTTGTTGCCACCCTGCCAATCACCACCCACCAATACAGATCCGCCACCAGTGTTACCGGTGACATCGATGAGAGTGTTGCTATCCAAAAGAATGTGATCTGCGGTTAATAGAACTGTTCCGCCAACAGTGGCACCAGTCGCTTGGATGGTGCTATTAATAGTGAGGCTGCCTGAGTTAGAAGAAATCTCAACCGTGCCTCCGCGACCATTGCTGCCATTTGTTTGAATTACTGAATGATCAAAAACAATGTCTTGATAGTGAGAGTTCAAATAGATTTGACCACCTTGCTCACCATTTGCTTTTAATGATGAGTTATTAATGAGTAAGTCATTTTGTGTATCAATCTTGATTTGATTGATATCTTGATTATTTAGATTATTGATTCCAGAAACATCAATATTCGTATTATCTAAGGTCACAGAAATAGAAAACGGCAATGTGCCATTATCTGCATCATTGCCGATTAAGATTCTGCCACCCTGATTAAATCCTTTTGCCTCGATATTAGAATCTGAGATCAACGTATTATTAGTGGCGGATATTCCAATAGAACCACCCCGGCCATTTGAACCGTTAGTTTGGATTAATGCATTTTTGAGAATTAAATCACCAGAGTTGGTGATTATTTGAATACTGCCGCCATTATTTGCGTTGGATTGAATAATAGCGTTATTAATATGAATATCGTCGGCTTGGGAAATAGTAATCTCTCCACCACGACCATTACCACCATTTGTTTGAATAACACCTTCAATAATAATATGACCTGTGCCATTAGCAGTTAATGTAATCGAACCGCCATTAATATCACCATTGGCTTCTAACTTACCAGTTGAAGCCAAGGTTAACTCATCCGCTGCGATACGGATCGTTCCGACTGTGGTGTTGCTAGCTGTGTTACTTCCTGTTGCGTTACTTGTAGATCCATTGGCATTGTTAACCGTAACCTGGTTTCTAGAGTTAACCGTAATCGCACCATGGAAGTTAAAGACGTTCGCTAGGATGTTAACCAATGGGTTCGATCCTGCACCAACGATGCTACCGTAACCTGTCACAGAGTTAACTGCAGTGATAGTTACTTTGTTCACTTCGATGCTGCTGTTTTGAGCCAAGTTAACATCTTGAGCGTGGATTACCACATCAAGGATGGAACCAGCTGCTTGGTTAATCGTGCCATAGTTAAAGAAGGTGCCATCCGCCAAGAAGGTTAAAACAGTTCTGGCACTACCTGTCTTCGTGATGGTTACACCCTGATCGATGGTAAGGTTACCGCTACCGTTTTGGGTGCAGCTACCACCTGAACAAACGTTACCCTGTATCTGAACCGTCACGTTGTTATTTTGCAACGCATCGCTGATTACCTGAGCAAAGCTTGAGGTTATTAAGAGATCCATAGGATCCAATAGCCAAGTACCGGCTTTGCCTAGGATGTTTCTGGCAGATGTATCAACCTTAGTCTGGCTGCTGATCTCGAGTACTTCTTTAGAGCTGGTGTCGATGAAGCCACCGTTACCACGGGTCTTACCGCCCATGGCTTCTAGGATGCCAGATACCTGGGTCTTCTTATTAGATAGAACGATGATTTGTCCGCCATTGCCCTGCTCTTTGGCGTTAGCCTTGATCTTGCTGCTATCGGCTAGAGCAATGGTATTGCCTTTGAGGCTGATCTGGCCGCCGTTACCTGTACTGCCCATGGCGTTAGCCACGATAGAACCTAGGTTTTGAACCGTATCCGCCAAGATCTCAACGATACCGCCATGTCTGACCATGCTGCTAGTACTGATGCGGCCGCTGTTCTTAATCACTGAACCCATCAACTGAGCGGCGGAGTTAGCGGCGATCACCACCAAGCCACCTTCTACCTGTACCAAACGCTTGTTCTCAATTAGAGACTTGAAGGCAGAAGCGTCTACCTTGACGTTCATCAGCTGGTCACCGCGGAAGTCCAAGGTGATCTGAGAACCACTGGCCATAGCGACCGTGTTAGCGGCACCGCCTCTAGCCAAGATGTAGCCTTCGTTACGAACTTCGGGAGCCAATAAAGCCACATAGCCTTTAGCATCATTTGTCTGAATCTTGCCGTAGTTGACCACCGCACCAGTGCCATCGCCCTTGTAGGTGTTCTTGCCGTCCATGAAGTCTTTGTCATTGATGTCCATCGTTGTCGCAACGATGGCACCTACGTCAATCTGAGCTGATGTACCAAAAGTAACGCCTTTAGCGTTCGAGATCACAACCTGACCGTTGGACTTGAGCATGCCGTCGATTTGCGTCGGGCTTGCAGACACCACACGGTTGTGGATCACAGCCTGAGCATTCGGCTGAATGATCTCGACACGGGCGTTAGAGCCGATGTTGAAACTGTTCCAGTTGACCACCGCACGTTGAGACGTTTGAACAACGTTCATGGTGTTAGTAGTTTGAGTGATATTGGCCTGACCTGCCACCACGCGACCCCCCGTCGGCAATGCATCAGCCGATGACTGGGCGTAAGCCCCACCGGCTAAGGACATCAATACGAGGGAGATCCAAGGCGACTTCATGATCAGAAGACGAATTGAACGTTAGCCCAAACATAGGCTGATTTGGATAGACCGTCATTGTTGACGCCGTTGCCACGGTAGTCTTCAAGAGGATTATGGCCAAGTTTCCACGCAATCGCGGTACTCCAGATGATCTGGCTATCAGGGCGCTTGAGGCCAACCCCTAAGCTACGTAGACTGTAGCTGTTGTTAGCACCTAAATCTTCAAAATTACTCTTGTCTCTAGCCTGCTGGACAAAGCCTGCGTCAAAAAAGACCGAGGCAATCATTTTGTCTTCTAGAGCTTGCTGAAGCTCGATATTGATCATGGCACCTTGAGAGCCACCAGCTTGAGAGCCTGGGTAGCCTCTCACACCGTTAGGGCCACCAAGGTAGAACTTCTCTGAGGAGTCTAGATCCACTGAGGCCATTTGGCCCGAAGCGCTGACGTTGAGGATGGTTTTATCCTGAACAACCTGATGCGACCTAGAGAGGCTCGCATTAATTTTGGTGAACGTGGTTGGCGTATTAACACCATAAACACCATTGGTGATAGTTTCTGAACCAAAGCTGATATGACCCTTGGTCAACGTGATGGAGCCTTGGTTAACACCACCGCCCAGCCACTGGTCGTATTGATTGGCGTTATAACCAAACACCATGTTCTCAATACGGTAGTCACTGGAGATTTCTCCATCCACAGCCTTTTTATTCAGGTACATCTTACGATCAAAGCTAGCTGTCACGTTGCTGTTGGCTGCTGGCGAACGCAAGGTTGGGTATGTGAGGTTGGCACCGATGGTCTTAGCACGTCCAAAGCCTGCATTACGGTTGATAGCAGGAGAGAACTTATTGACGTTCTCATAATCGAGGTAGCTACCAGAGAGACCGGCACGAAGGCCGTCAGAGTTGACTGGTAGTGAGTAGCTCGCCAATGAATAATCAGAACCATCTGATTTGATATGACTAGCAGAAAGCTGATCACCATTGCCTGTCAAGCCATCAAACACAAAGTTCACAACGCGTTGACCTGTACCCGTCGCACGGCTACCGTGGTTGTTCCATTCTGCACGGCCACGCACCGGTGCTGTATCAGCCAATGACAGCTTGATATCGACTTCACCCTCGTTCTTACCAGGCTCAAGCTGACTGTTGACAGCAATGCCCGGCATCTCATTGAGGATGTAGATCGAACGTTCAACATTGGTCGTGATGATCAGTTCTGAGGTTGGATTAGAGTCGGTGACAAAGCGGCGGGCCTTGTCTGCACCAAAGCGAGATGGACCATTGGGCATTTCAACATTAACCGCACCGAGCTTGGCTTCCAATACCTTGAGGATCACAATGCCATCGCTGATACGCTGCGGAGGCACAGCTACTTGGGCTAGGCGACCGCTGGACACGTAGAGTCCTGCTAGTGCATCGGCTGCTTTTTGTAGTTCTTCGAACGGTAGAGATTGACCAATCCAAGGCTTTAGAACGTCATTGATGCGAGCTGAATCCAAGCTCTTATTGCCATCAACCTTGAAACCCTGAATGGTCACCTTGACCTCTGAAGGCTTGCCCGGCTTAGGTTTAACCTTTTCAGCAGGTGCTACAGGGGGAGGTAAAGTCGATGGTTTAGGCGCTTGTTTCTGCAGTTCTTGAAGGAGCGGGCCTGCTCCAGGATTAACAAAGTCCCCGGGAGCAGCATGCGCGACTGTAGAAATGGCTGAAACGCCAATAACTACAAGGGGCAATAGGGAATTTAGTCTCATTTATTTTTTTTGATTTAAATCATTAACACGTGTGCACGTATGCGATTATAGGGAAATGCCCTTTTAACGCAAGCGATTATCATAGCTAAGATCATGATTTACCTAGATAAAAGGTTAATTAACCGAAGGTCAATCGGTTTAAAAATTAACGCGTTAAATACATAAAAATTTTGTAAAGTTGAGAACCTCAGAAAGGATCAACTTAACCACACCCAAGGTTAAGTTATAAAAAAAGCCACCCGAAGGTGGCTTTTACTTAACTTTTTTTGGTTAAGATTTTGTAAAGAGGTCAGGATTTTGGTTATCAGAACCTGTGTCTGAAGAAACTTCAGTATCGTTCGCAACTTCTGTAACTTGGTCAATCTCAACATTTTGACTGCTTGTTACGGCCGGTGCTTTTGAAAGCATCTTTTTTAGATCTTCTGGTTTCTTCATGCCCAATTTACCAGTCATACGTGAGCGGTGAACTTTAATGCTGGATTCAGAAGAATTAAGCAATGTAGCAATTTCACCATTCTTCTTACCTTCTGCTGCCAACAAAAATACTTCACGTTCTTTATCTGTTAATTTTTCCAACATGGCTAACTTTTCAGCATCGCTTAACAAATCAGGGTTAACAGAAGTATTATCAATAGTCTCAGTCTTTTCGATTATCTTTTTCTCTTTAATAACCTTTTCAGTTTTATTAGCTACTGGTGTTTCATCTTTAACAGTAACAGGAGTTTTAATAATAACTGGCTGAGTAGTTTGACGGCTAGACAACTTCCCCATCAGATCCTCAGAAATTTGAAGTGACCAGGACATGTTGTTAATTAATGTGGCAAGTAAAAAGACTAAGCTGGTGTAATAAACCACTTGAGATGTCACAATAATATACTGATCCCCAATAGCAGCTAACGCACCTAAGGTTAATGCAGCCATAAAGATACCTTTTAGCCAATAAACACCACTAATTAAATAGATGTATTTACTACCTGTCAGCTTAGCCTGTACCCCAGTAAACCATGCACTATATATAAGTGTCGCTGATACAGGAGCTAAAAGAATCGCCTCCAAGCTTCCCAACGGCGCATTGTACTTACGGCTAAAGTAGAATAAACCAGCTGTAATAGCCACGCCAACCAAGCAAATAATGGTCGATCTTTTAGGTAACTCGTAACCAGCCCACTTGCCTAAACCACTTAAGATGACCAAACTACCAAGTAGTACGGCGATAGGACCAGCAACCCAGAACTGTGGCAACGGGTCTTCTACCAACATAAGGGTCATGATGTAACCAAGCCCCATTAATAGGGTACCGAGACTCCATAACAAGACAGAGCTACCTCTTCTGAGCAATAGCAGCAGTTGTACGATTGAAAAACCAATGGCAATTAAGCCTGTTAAGTAGATGGTGGTAACGTTATCTAGCGCTAACATGTGTAACCTTAACTTTCTGTTGTTTTAAAGAAGCACCGAATTTACCTTAATTGCCAAGAATGGTAAATACACCATAGGGCACTTAACCATCTAAACTTATCGTTTTGCTCCTTCTTACTCTTTGTGTAGATAGTCTTTGATAGCTCTTCATTGAGTTCTAGCCCTTATAGGCTGTTTGCAGTGCTCTGAGGAGGACTGCTTGTAACGTCCTTATTTATTAGCTGTACTGAATCTTGATTTGCTTTACTAGTAAATGGATAACATGATCTACCAGCCTACTAGCTGATTTTTCCGCTTATTTGTTTTTTACTTTATTTAGCTCTTCTGTTTGATGCTGCTTAATTAAGGCACCCTTAGTTAACCCTTGGCTACCCTTCTATTGGATTTAGTGAGTTTTTGTTTCTTTTTGTTAATTTAACGTAATGTATGCCTTTGCGAATGTATTCATTTTAAAAATGGGCTATTCATACTTAAATAGAGATGCTGATTGAATATAGGAGCCCAGTGACATGTTTCACAGGCAAAGTCTGACAATAACGGGGAATATAGAACTGACTATTAATTAATCCATCGTCATTAATACCACCCATAATGATTATGGCTATGGCATTCATTTAAATCTAAAAGGATTAAAACTTGATAGGGATTAAAGCTAATACCGAGTTAGGTACTAGATCGCTGACAAAGCACATTTAGGATCAAGTGCCTGGTTAGGGTCATTTTTGACGCAGTTAGGATCACCCTCTTCCAATTCATCAATGGTGACTTCACCTACAAGAGCATCATCTTCTTTGAGTTCGGCTAGCTTCTTAAGGTCAGCCAAGCGAGGTTGAAGGCTGAGATCACCTTGGAAGATTGGTTTGGCATTAAGAGCTAGGTTATTAGTAAAACCTTGCCCCCAATTGTCTTGACCCGATAAATTAGGGGCACTAATGAAGTTAGTTGCACCATTGATTGTTAATAAATCGACAGAACCAGGATTTAGAAGATTAATCAGGCCACTTCCATCGGATTTCACTGGTAAAGCGAATGTAACGCCAGCAGCTGGATCAAATACAGAGAAAACAACCTCCGAACCAGGAATAACAGCATTGGCTCTCATCACTCCAGCGCGATAGGTTTGATTGAAATATGTCTTGGCATTGCCGATTAAGTTGATTTCACCAACAAAGATCGTCAAATCTGGGGTGTTGGTTCCATCAATAGCCCCAACCGTTTGAGCATTCAAACTATAGAGAGGTGTTATTTCACTAATCGAGTTGTTAAAGTTAATAACTGGTTTGGTGAGTGTGGCTCTTGCAGCAGCCGGATTAGGGGCAATTGCAGCAACTAAAAGCGTATGGGTAAATTCATTGACATCATCCACCGTGCCATTGAATGTGATAACAGGATCCATAGAAATAAGTGTTCTCACATAACGCGGGTCATTATCTTTAAAGTCTACGGGGCTGCTGATGCCACCTTGGTCATATTCAAAATAATGCTTATGTGAGTTGTACAAGAATCCTAAAACTAGCGGTTTGCCAATATAAGTTCCATTGCCAATCAATGCAGCACCGTTGTATTGCTGAATATTGCCGGTCAAGATGTCTGCCAAGATATAGATACGTGAACCGGTCACCATTAATCGATCTGGTCTAGCTATAGAACCTACGCTATCTCCAATCGTCACAATACCCGACCCTGCGTTGATTACAACAGACTGTTGCTTACCAACCGTGCCATCCAAAGTACCTCTGATAAAGATATTGCTATTCGTTGTTGTTAAATTAATAACGTTGCCTGTTGTTGGAGCCAACTTAATGTTGTCATACGTCTGAGCACCCGTTGTGATGATGTCAGTTGTTAATTTGACTGTACCCGTGACATCTAGCTTAGCCAAGGTAATACCTGTAACGATACCTAATGATCCACCATTCGAGTTGACACGGTTACCACTCAAGGCTCCTGTTGACCCGATCATGAGAGAGGCGCCATCCTCAATTGTTGTACCGCCTGATTGGGTATTGGTGCCGGTTAAGGTAATAACACCGGTACCACCAATGACCATGGAACCTGTACCACTCATATTTTTTGTGAATGAACCATCGGTTGCTTGGCTCAAACCAAAGCTACCGTTATTCACCACATCGCCCGGGATGGATTGGATCGATGCAATGAGATTGGCACCTGGGCTAACAACGGTTGGGCCAGTATAGGTATTGATACCCGTTAATGTTTGCGTACCACCCGTGATACTCAATCCGCCTGTGCCACTGATCACACCTGAGAACACATCGCCAGGGATAGCATCTTTGATCACTAAAGAATTCGGTGCAATAGAGCCATTAACAACAGAACCTGCGCCGGCCAAGCTATTAATGTAAACATTGTCGGTAATAGCTGATGTATCAAATACGCCATTAGCACCAACGACTATTTTTTCTGACTCTGCAACAGAGGCCCCTGCTGCCAAGATTAGTCGACCTGCATCAATGCTCGTAGAACCTGTGTAGGTGTTAGCAGACTCGAGTACCAAATTGCCGGCGCCTGTTTTATCAATGCCACCTGGACCAGACATCACACTCGAGATGGTGAGTGATGTGCCATCGACGTCGATGGTACTGTTCCCACTTTGATTATCACTCCTAGCTTCTAAAGTAATCGGACCCGTCACACTGTTATCCCCTGTGCTTGCCGCCAAGGTGCCACCAGCCAACGTGATTGGTTCAGCCACACCGGTTACGCCACGAAGGTCTAAAGTGCCACCCGTGTTAACCGTGGTATTGCCTGCTGTTGAACCTAATGCAGCAGCATCAGTAATGGCAATCGTACCGCCATCTATCACCGTAGCACCGCTGTAGGTATTGGCGGATTCAAGAACTAAAGTTCCTGCACCTGTTTTATCAATGCTACCTGTACCAGAAATAACATCGGTGATGGTAAGCGATGTGCCATCTACATCAATAGTACTGTTACCGTTCACTGTCATGGGGCTAGTCACACTGCTACTACCCGTGCTAGTAGCCAACGTACCACCAGCCAAAGTGATTGGCTCTTCAACATCCGTGACATTGCGTAAATCCAAAGTACCGCCAGTATTAACGGTTGTGCCACCTGCTGTTGTGCCTAAAGCAGCCGCATTGGTGATTACGATCGTTCCGCCATCAATCTCGGTAGTACCCGAGTAGGTGTTAGCTGACTCGAGAACTAAAGTGCCCTCGCCGGTTTTATCAATACTTCCAGTGCCCGAAATAACATTCGTGATGGTGAGTGATGTGCCATCCACATCGATGCTACTGCTACCAGTCACCGTTAATGGGCTGGTCACACTGCTGTTACCCGAGCTGGTAGCCAAGGTGCCACCGTTAATGGTGATTGGCTCAGCCACACCGGTCACATCACGAAGATCCAAGGTGCCACCGGTGTTCACCGTTGTAGCACCCGTTGTAGTTCCTAAAGCGCCCGCGTTGGTAATGGCTAAAGTACCACCATCCACAGTGGTGGCACCACTATAGGTATTAGTCGCACCTAAAATGAGTGTACCGGTACCTGTTTTATCGATATCACCGGTTCCAGATATCACACCGGTCATTGTTTGGGTTGCTGTTGAAGCGTATTCAAAATTGCCGTTATTCGTTAAAGTGCCAGCATAATTACCATCGCCCAAGCTACCTGAACCAGCGATGATGAGGCTGGCATTGGCATCAATGACTGTGTTACCAGTAAAGGTATTGTTACCCGATAGTGTTTGAGTACCTCCAGCAACTGTTAAACCACCAGAACCAGTCATTGATCCAGCAAAGTTACCCGTTGCTGCCGTTAATATGAGATTGTTTGCACCCAAGGCGATGGACCCTGATCCTGAAATACCGCCAAGAGAAACACTTGCGCCTGCACCCGCTAAATTGAGTGCCCCGTTGGCGGCCACTTGGCTTGTGACTGGACCAGCGACCGCTGCATCGTAAGCGACTGACATACCGGTTGGAATCACCACGTTAGCCACGTTCGATAAATCAGGAATCGCCCCACCTGCCCAGTTGCTGGCATCTGACCAATTACCGCCTGCTGGGCCGATGTAAGTCACTGAATTAAGCTGCGTGATAGCGCCAAAAAGTCCAATAGCTTGATTGGATGACAAAATATAGTTGCCTGTATCTGCGCCAGTAAGACCAAAATTGATAGTTATCTCTTTGGCAGTTCCAACATTCTTATCACTATAAAAACCCGTTGAAGATAAGCTAACAGCATCACCCGCCACAATTTGTGCACTGATTGGTGCAACGTTAACTAGATTCCCCTGAATGGCCGTATTGCCATCGTAGACTTTAGAAAATGTTGATGAACCAAGGCTTGGAGTAGCAATAACTTTGGGTTCAACTACCAAAGTACCAATCACCACCAAGTTGGTAAATCCAAGTAAGCTAGGATTGGCTGTGGATGTGATGTTGTATTGACCGGCATTAATATTGCCTGAGGCACTATTTGTCGTACCGGTAGGCATCAAGGCAGTAGTTAGAGATCCGCCAGCGTTATCACTTAATGTAAATGGTGTTGAACCAATGGACGTTAAATTAATAGCGGCTGGACTTGGGGTGTCAGCACTTGTTCCAATATAAGAAATCAGTGAGCCGGCTGAATCAAGGTATTTAGCTGTGAAGTTATAGGTTGGAGTTGTGCCGTAGTTGACGGTAGCAGTCGCTCTAACCAATAAATCTTGTGGTCCAAGAATCGTAAAGCGCCCATTGACATAATTAACTTGGTAGTTGCCGACAATCTCACCTTGTGCACCATGACCACCCGGAATAAGTTCATAAAGACCTTCGGCATTAACCGTTGGATTTGTTCTAGTGATCGATAAGGTTTGGTTGGCAACCGGCAAATTAGAGATGGTTTCACCATTAACAAATCCTCTATACAAAGCGCCGTTAAATCCAATTGGATCAATCTCACTTCTAAACTTAGCATCATTTGCCGCTGTGACTGTTAATGAAGCTGGCGTAATGTTGCCAACTGAGTTCACAGAGGTAATGATGTAGTTTCTACCTTGGTTACCATCAGAAATAGAAATTAATCTTGGATCAATTTCAATAACTTTGTTATTGCCAACGTTTGGATTATTTCCAGAGAATACTGCTTTAATGGTATTGAACGTATCAGACCCAACCAACTGTTGATTCATGATCGCCATATCAGCAACAGTAAAGTCGTAGTTATAACCACCATCGTAAGTTTTATTAATCGCAGGAGCAGCAATGGTTATCGGACGTGCCGTTGTTGAATAACTTGAGCCTATGAAAGTAATTTCATAGTTAGGATTATTTGTACTTGTCAGCGTACCGGCATTGATCGGGTAAACAATACCAACATGATTACCTGGTTCTCGAGCTAATACTCCAATAAGAGTGTCGGTCACATTATTAAATGTAGCCAATGAACCTGAAGTCACTGCGTAAGTTAGTGAACCATCGGCATCGCCATAAACCTTTGTCTGCCCTGCTGTTGCAGTTACTGTAATAGGTCTAGCAGTAATGACATAGTCATTAGGGATCAAAGTCACGGCGTAGTTTGGATTTGCGCTAGCAAGTGTGCCTATCGTAATAGGGTAACTACCCACGTTCTCACCAGCGGTTCTCACAAGAGCTCCAGCTAAGCTGCTACCAGTAATCAACCCCCTGTTGTTGCCCTGAACTTCAACAGAAGTCGCAAAAGAGCTAGGATCGGCATTGCCATAAACTTTAAATTGACCGCTTGTCACTGTCACAGTCACAGGACGAGGTGTCACGGTCATGGTTGCTGGATTGAAAACATCAATGACGTAGTTACTTGAGGCAGTCAAAGTACCTTGGGTAATAGTGTAATTATTGCCAACTGCTGATGTTGCACTCACATTAGTTGCTAACGAACCAGTAAATCCAGCAGAATCATTCCCCAACAGGCCAGATAGTAAGTTGTATGTGAGGGTTGGCACGGGCGAACCATAGGTCATGGTTTGCTCAATCGCTGAAACAACCAAAGGTGCCGGCGTAATATTGGCGGTCAAAGGTGCTGTTAGACCAGTTATCGCGTAGTTCGGGTTAGAAAGTGTGATGTTACTTATGTTCACGCTGACTGCGATACCTGTTCCGGCATCAGAACCAACAAAAGCACCCGTTATTGATCCATTGATCGTCACGTTTTCATTGTTGAGTAGACCTGCCAACGCACGAGTGCCAGTTATAGTCGCAGCTGTAGTTGTGTCATACACCTTATCAACAGCAGTCAAACCGCTGATTGTGACAGGCGCTGGCGTGATATCAGCAGACAGTGCAGCGGAATATCCAGCCACATAGTAGTTAGGATTTGATGAACTTAAACCTGTCAAAGTGGCTGTAATGCTAATACCTGTTCCTACGTCAGAACTTGCAAAGATACCGGCTGCGGCAGAACCATTTAATGTAGCCACATCACTACCCAATAAACCAGATGCGATGATCGCGCTGCCTGACAAAACCGCATCCGTATTGGCGTTGTAAACCTTATTCGATGTTGTTAACCCACCTACTTGGAGAGGTGCAGGTGTAATGTTGGCGGTAATAGTATCTGTCACACCTGAAATGTAATAGTTGCTATTTGAAAGCGTTAGAGCACTTAAATCAGCTGTAATAGTTTTGGCATTACCCACGTTGGCATTGGCAAATTCACCGCTGTAGCTTCCCGACACAGTAGAGTTGGTATTGCTTAATAAGCCACTGATTGTAGGCGTACCGCTCAATGTTGCAGCAAGGGTTGTGTCATAAACCTTGTTGTTAGCTGTCAAACCACTGATCGTGACAGGTGCTGGCGTGATATTCGCTGCCAATACCGTGCTGGTACCAGCAATATAGTAGTTCAGGTTATCTAGAGCTAAAGTACTTAAATCAGGTGTGACAACAATGCCTGTTCCCACATTGAGGTTAGCAAATGTGCCAACTGATGCAGTACCAGTTAGGTTGCTGGTGTCATTGAGCAATAAACCGGATGCAATGGATGGCGTGCCTGTGATCGCTGCGGTCGTCGTGTTGTTGTAGACCTTATCTGAAGCAGTCAAACCACCAACCCATAGAGGTGCTTTTGTGATGGTACTGCTTGTATTGGCTTGATAAGTGATGGTGTAGTTAGAGGTGACGGTTGTTGCGCCGCTAACAACACTAGCGTTGGAGACATTCACTGTCTTATTGCCACTTCCAGCGTTAAGGTCAGAGTAAACAAAAGAACCACCTGATAAGGTATCTAGCAAACCAGTCACTTGGTTAGTAAACAATGAGCCACTACTTAAAACCAAAGCTGGTGCAGCATTGGCAGAAGTTCGAGCTGAAGCCGTACCATTCGTTGCATCATAGACCTTGGTCATACTGTTGGTCGTCACAGTAATGGCAGCAGGAGTAATGGCAACTGTTGAGAATATTGGGTTAACCACAGAATAGTTGGTAGCTAAACCTGTACCAGTGACTAACTCAGCATTAGACAATGATGACAATGATGCAGATCCCACATTCGGGCTTGTTAATGTTCCCAAGCTTCCGGATGCAAATGTCAGCGTTTCCCCCGCAATACCTGCAACAGTCATCTGACCAGCCGTGACAGAGTTGGTGCCATCGTAGGTTTTTGCAGCACTCACTGTGATAGAGGCTGGCGTGATATTGGCTCGTAATACGCTGGTTGAGCCCAAAATCATGTAGTTGGGATTATCAAGACTTAGATCGGTAAAGTCTGCTGTAACTAGTCGGTTATTACCTACATCCTTTTGATCAAACGTTGCCGTGATTGAACCAGATGCATTGGCTGTGTCTGATCCAATCAAGCCTAAAACAACCGGTGTTCCGCTGACAGTTGCTGACCTATTGGCGTCGTAAACCTTATTGGCCACTGATAAACCACTAATCGTCACTTGAGCAGGAGTGATATTAGCTGTCAAGCCAGTTGGTTGAGTAAGGATATAGTTCGATGCAGCGGTACCAGCTAATGAATTGGTTACATTAACTGCAATACCATTCGCAACGTTGACTGAAGAAAAATTACCAGCCTGAGTTAGGTTAATGTCAACAGATGTATCACCTGTCGCAACACCCGCTAATTGACCACCTGAAACTGTTGCGACATTCGTACCGTTATATGCTCGATTAGCAACTGTTGTACCTGTCACAGTTAATACTTTTGGCGTGACGTTTAAATTACCAGCGTTATAAATAATTTCTTTGGCCGGGTCGTAATTGGTTGCATAACCGCTCACTGTTGCTAAGCCGCTTGGAGTAATGGCATAGTTACCCACATTGAGATTCTGACCACCACTATAAGAGTTAGATGGGATGGTTGGCGTGATCACAAATGTGTATTGACCCTGCCCTGTTCCCGCACCAGAACCTAAATTATCCGTGGCAGTCCAGATATTGCCACCAGCAACGGGTGCCGTTAAGGTTAAATTAATAATAGTTGGGTTGGAATTACCTGCAACGCAATCGGTACAGTAACCCGCAACAATGCTATTGGTGCTTGATAAAGCATTACCTAAGAAGGTGACATTGGTCGAGTTCACCACGCCATAAGATGTTGTGTTGCTACCCACATTGACAATCATTTGACGGTTAGCAGCAACCGTTAAGGAACCATTAACAAAAGTTAAAGCGTAATTCGATGATGTGGCACTCGGCACCAAAGCTGCTGTCGGTGTTGTTGGCGGAGATGTTGCAGTATCTAATGCGCCAGCGGTATAGCTGACTGTTGGATTGCTAATTGAATTGCTGGCTGTATCAGCGCCAAGCAAGCCTGATAACTGATATGTCAGAGTTGGAGTGACACCAATATACGTTGAGGCATTGTCCGCTGTCATCGTTAATGGCGCTGGCGTAATACTTGAGCTACCAGATACCGTCACTGGTAAGGTGTAGTTAGTCAGTGCCGTGCCATTCTTTGCAATATACGATGAACCAACTGCTGCTGTAATCGTTGAAGCTGTTGCTACGTTAGCACTGTTATAGCTGCCATTTGTTTGCGTGATGTAAGCACCCTCGCCATTAACAAAGCCTGATAAGACATATGATCCATTGCTTGAATCAGTACCTGCTACTAAAGCAGCGTTAGTCGTCGTGTCATAAACTTTTGGCGGTGTTGAAATAGTGACAGTTACCGCTTTTGGCGTAATGGCTACATCACCAGTTGTGCTTGGCAATACATAGTTACTTGCTAAACCACCGTTACTGCCGTTAACTAAACTTAATCCAGTCGTATCGAGACTGCTAACACCGATTACATTGGCATTATTAGCATTAGCTGATCCAGAAACTGTGAGTGTTTGTGAACCAATGCCTGTTGCTACTGTGAAGGTTGTTCCAGCGGTACCAACAACAAAGCCACTGGATCCGTCATAGATCTTACGTGCAGTTAAGCTAACTGTAGCAGGTGTTACAACATACTGATTCGAGAGTGTGCTGTTGAGTACAACGGTGTAATTGCCATTGGTTGTTGTAGCAGCTAAATCGCCAGCAGCATAACCGTAAGTTCCCGCATTAAGAACTGAAGACGAAGAGCCACCTGCTGTAAATCCTAGTGCACCCGTGAATGCCAATGGCGTATTAGTCGCTGAGTCTGTATTTTTATAGCCAGAAACTGTGTAGTTTGCAGGATTGGTTGAATAAGTAGCTGCATTCAAGGCACTACCGTTATAAACAGCGCTCTTAGTTGTTGGCGTAATAGTTAATGTTGCAGGTGTGACGGTCAAATCACCAGCCACATAGCTGATGGCGTAGTTACTTAAACCAGAACCAGTCGCTGCACTAGCGATGATGCTGCTTGTGTATGAACCGGCATTCACTGTCGCAGCAACTGCATTGCTACCGCTGTATTGCAAGGTGACTCCACTGATAGAGTCTCCAGTTAAAAGACCAGTTTGTCTGAAAGCAGTCGTACCTAAATTGGTGGTATTGCCATAAATAGTACTGATATCGTCTGCAGTGATGGTGACAGCTTTAGCAGTGATATTGGCTGAGACACCTGTTGGTTGAGTCAGCGTGTAGTTACCGATAGCAGAACCACTGATGCTGTGATTAACAGCAACAGCGATGGAGTTGCCTACATTAGCGGATGTGAATATACCTGCTCTAGTTAAAGTGACATTATTGATATCTGCTGTCACCACACCACTTAAGCTTCCGCCTGTGAAAGTAGCCGCCGTTGTTCCGTCATAGGCTTTGTTAGAAACTGTTGTACCAGTGACCGTCAATGCCTTTGGTGTGATATTGGCAGTAACTGTATTGGGCTGAGTCAGAATGTAGTTAGCAGCTTTAGTACCGGAGATGCTAGCAACGGGTGTGACCGTAATCGCTTGACCGACATTAACGGATGCAAAAGTGGCTGTTTGAGCCAGGCTGACATTGGCACCATCAGAACCGACCAAACCAAGCAATGAACCACCAGTGACGGTTGCCGAGTTATCACCATCGTAAACCTTGTTAGCAACAGATACACCACTCACTGTGATTGTTTTAGGTGTGATATTGCCAGTGATGCCTGTTGGTTGTGTCACCGAATAGTTGGCAGCATGCAAGCCGCTTAAGGTACTGGTTGAAGTGACTGCAATACCGTTGGCAACGTCACTTTGAGCAAAAGTCCCCAATTGGTTCAAAGTAACCACATCCGAGCCAACGATACCAACCAGTGCGCCACCACTAATGGTTGCAGCAGTTGATCCGTCATACACCTTGTTATCTGCAACGGATACACCACCTACTGTTAGGGCTTTAGGTGTCAAAGTGGCTGTGTTTTGCGTTGTTCCAGAGCTTGCGTTGTAGGCCTGAGTAATCTTATAGTTATCTAGATTGGCTGTGCCGCCATTGGTCACAATTGAAGCAACATAATTGCTGCCATTGTTAGACACATTCGCAGCACTTAATGTGGCACTTGATAGACCCGTGATGGTTTCGCCATTAACCAATCCAGTTACGGCAAATGAATTAGGATTGACGGTTGTTGTGCCATTGTAAGTTCCTGAAAGAACAATACCTATTGGGGCAGGAGTCACGATGGCTGTAATACCTGTTGGCTGCACCAATATGTAGTTAGCAGCATCCGCACCAGATAATGAATAGTTCACGGCAACTGCTGAGACTAAGCTGACATTTGGATTCACCAATGATGCGCCAAAGACCAAACTCACGTTATCCGAGCCAACCACACCGACCAAAGTACCACCGCTTACAGTAATGGCTGTTGTGCCGTCATAGACTTTGCTACCGGCCACAGTACCCGTCACCGTCACGATTTTCTGATTCTGATTAACGAGAGTGACCGTGTTTTGATTGATTCCGGCAGCAGCGTTATACGATGGCGCAAACGCATAGTTGGTAGCCAATGCTGTACCGCCAGAAATCACGATGCCTGTCACAAAGTTGCTGCCGTTACTACTAATACTAGAGCTCTTCACGTTGACGGTACTCAAACTGGTAATGGTTTGACCATTGATCAAGCCATTGATCGTGAATGAAATCGGTGAAATGTTATTTGTACCATTTGCAAGACCAATCACGGAGATGCCGAGCATCGCCGGTGTGATATTGGCCGTAATACCCGTTGGCTGAACCAAGGTGTAGTTAGAGGCGGCACTACCAGAGATCGAGCCACTCGCAATAATGATGATGCCGTTACTAACGTTCGGGGATGAGAATCTACCGGCTTGCGTGAGAACCACATTGTTAGCATCAGCTGGTAAAACACCTACCAATGATCCACCCGTTAATACTGCATTCGTGGTGCCGTCATAAACCTTATTAGCGACTGTACCGTCACTGATCGTGATGCGCTTCGGTGTAATTGCAGCAGCAATACCCGTTGGCTGAACGAGTGTGTAGTTACCTGATGAAAACCCTGAAATCGTGCTGGTCATGGTCACAGGAACAGCCACTCCAACGTTGCTGCTGTTGAGGATACCTGTTTGCGTTAAGGTGACCGCATCAATACCAATCACACCAACCAATGTTCCACCCCAAACGCTGACTGCAGTCGTACCGTCATACGTTTTGTTATCTGCAATCGTACCCGTCACCGTGAGTGCCTTGGCTGACAAAGTGACTGTATTGAGCGTGCTGCCAGCGGTTGTATTGGTAGCCGTATTGAATGTGTAGTTACTTGGATTGGCTGTGCCAGCGCCAATAGTGATTGATTTAACAAAATTAGCACTATTAGCACTCACATTCATACTATTGATAACCGCACTGCTAATAGTTGTGATGGTCTCACCATTGACCAAGCCATTCACGCTAAAGGTGGTTGGTGTGATGGTGGTTGAGCCACTATAAGTTGCCGCAACCGAGATACCCAATGGTGCTGGAGTAATGTTCGCAACAATACCCGTTGGCTGAACCAAGGTGTAGTTACCACTGGCATCGCCACCGATCGAGTGATTGATCGTTAATGGAATAGCATTGGCAGCATTAGCGGATGTAAAGGTAGCGGATCTTGCCAGAGTGACCAAGGATTCATCACCGGCAATCACACCCACCAACGTACCGCCCGTGACTGTTGCTGCTGTATTGGCGTTATACACTTTATTGGCAACAGTGGTATCGGCAACAGTGAGTGTTTTCGGTGTGATGTTGGCTGATAAATTAGCTGGCTGCGTCACGATATAGTTAGAAGCGGCTGTACCAGCAAGCGAAGCATTCACAGTTACGGCAATACCGTTAGCCACATCGGTTTGAGCAAATGTACCAACTTGCGTCAAACTCACGTTAGGCACATCAGCGGTAATGACCCCCACCAGATTGCCACCATAGATAGTCGCAACGTTAGTTCGATCGTATGTTTTATTTACTGCGGTTGAAGTGCCACCCACGGTAATAGTTTTGCGAGCAATATTGGCTGTAATACCGGTTGGCTGAACAAGTGTGTAGTTCGTCACAGCAGTTCCAGCAAGCTTACCGACTACGTTGATTGATACATCATTGGCGGCATTAGCTGTTACAAAGTTGGCTGTTTGAGTCAAGCTTAAGCTAGCAGATGATTGATCAATTGAAGCTACTCCATCTAACGCACCTGCCGTTACAGTCGCGCTAGTTGTACCGTCATATGTTTTTGCTCCGATAGCAATACCAGTCACCGTAATTGACTTAGGCGTTAAGGTCACCGTATTTTGAGTGTTGCCCAATACCGTGTTGTAAGCCGGCGTGATGGCGTAGTTATCCAAGGATGCCGTGCCACCATTTGACACTAGTGCTGTGACGTAATTGCTATTGTTTGCAGCAACATTCATGTTGTTAATCGTGGCTGCGCTGATACCTGAGATGGTTTCACCATTAACCAAGCCAGTCAGATTGAACGCTGTTGGTGCAATGCTTGTGGTGCCGGTATAAACACCCGATACCGCGACCCCTAGTGGGGCAGGCGTGATGCTCACTCGATTAGTGGCTGAGGCTTGATCAGCATTAACGGCGGCACCACTAACTAAAGTATTGTTGAATGATGAATTAATAACATAGTTCGATGCTGAGAACGTGCCTGCTGTGGAAGTGCCGCCAATTGCTGTCACATAAGTACTTGCTCCATTAACATTCGCAGAGCTGACGGTCACAGAAGTAATCTTATCCCAATCAGCCTTGCCTGTTGCCGTGATCACAGCATTGGTAAAAGTGGTTGTACCGTTATAAACTGCAGATACAGAAATTCCTAAAACCGCAGGGGTAATCGTGTAGGTGCGCGCTGCGCCAGATAAGGTTACCGTAGAGCCATCTGTCGCAGTGAGGCTATTCGTTGTTAGTACTGTAGCTGTTTGCACCGCATTAGCATTAGTGCCATTTAGAGCAGTCGTGCCCCCTACCGTTGGGCTAAATACCAAAACAGATTTAACATATGCGCTCGAAGCACTTGTAATGGCAGGCAAACCAAACGTTGCATTACTAGAACCTGTAAAGGTAACTGTTGCATTGGCTTGCAACCAATCATTGGCGGCATTTGAGTTATAAGCCGTCCCATATGCTGCTGAATAGTCACTATTTAGCGTGACAGTAATAGCAAGCGTACTACCTGAGATCTTTTGACGGTAGTTGATGAAGTTGCCACCAACGTAATTACCGGGCTTCACAGGTGTGCCACCAGCAATTCCGTAGGCAATATTGGTAGTCGCATTAGCATTAGCAGTAGTAATGCCGAGTGCACCAGCAATCGCGTAACTCGTTGCATCAGGCTTAGCCATGGAGATTGAAATAACTCCACCAGAATTTGTGAGAGTGCCAACTGCAGTAATATCACCACCAGTAATTACGCCTGCCTGCTCCCCCCTGCCTGCAACAATGATGATGCCATTGACACCAGAGTTCCATGCGCCAGCAAGACTGACGTTTCCAGTACCGCTAACAGTGACCCCACGAGTAGCGCCTCCGTTTTTAACTAAACCGCCCAATGTAATGTTGCCACTGGTATTCATAGCAAAAATCATGACGCCAGCATTGCCAGTGATGGTTGCTGATGCCACGGTCTTAATTGCGTCAACAGTACCGCTACTTGCAGTAGATGTTCCGTATACTTCAACCAAACCAGCTGCCGTAACCACACCAGCAGCGACACTTCCATAAACACCATAGCCAGTGGCTGCAGTACCAATCGATGTGCCCGTAAGGACAATTCCAGACTCAGATGAATTAATTGCTGCTGAATAGGTAACGCCAGCCGCTGTATTGGAGATGCCGGAGATGGCAATGTATTTGGCCGCATAAATTGCATTGGAAATAGTTACTCCAGCCGATGCAGTAGCCAAAGTAGCGGCATTACCAATTGCAACAAATCCACTGACTTTCGTACAAGGCGCTGTAGCGCATCCATAGGTGTTGTCGATAGTGACATAACCTGGCAAGGGAGCCGTAGATGTACCAATCGCACCTGTTGCAATTGCCGAACCAGCAGATTTAGCAACGTAATTAATTACTGATCCTGTGCCAGTGGTGAACGTAAGTGCCCCACTGGAAATATTTGCTGCCTTAGTGCCTGATGTTGTGTCGTAAATAATATTAGCTGCTGGAGCTCCAGTATTGGCAACCAGACTGATTGCGCCTAACTGATTGATGATGTTGTTGGTGACAAAGCTGATGTTTGATCCGACAGCGTTATTTATAATCGCGCCAGATTGATAAATACCAACATCCGTACCCGTAGTGGCTGTATCAGCCATTGCGTTTACCGTGATATTCCCACCGCCAGCATTAATGGTGATTGCGCCTAATGAAACCAGCGTAGCAGATAAACCCCCGCGAGTAGTGACTGTCAAACTATTGGCAGTGATTAATCCTGTTGCAGCAATATGGACTGATGTGGCGGTTGCTGAGGTTTTGTTGCTGATTAACGTGACCGATCCACCAGTAACGGCACCAGTAAGCCAAATGCCTGTGCCACCAGAAGTTGTTGTACTGGTGATAGCGATCGCCTGACCAGTCGCTGTAATACCGCCAGTACTTGTGTATCCAGTACCAGTTTGGCCGTTCACTGTAATCGTCACACCACCCGCACTAGAGCTAATTGCATTGGCACCCTGAGTAAAGCCGATACCGGTACCGTTAGCTACCGCGTTAATCTTGACACCAGTTGATCCCGCCAGAGATCCTGCAGATAAGGCACCAGTAATGGTAATCGCAGCACCGTTTGCAGCTGCTGTTGAGGTAGTCACTGCAGTGGTGCACCCCAAGCAAGTGTCATCCAGGAGTATGTAGCCAGGCACAGTAATGGCTGGAACAGAAATAATTGCGCCATTGGTCTTGACGATGTAGTTGATTGCGGCAGTTGAAGTGCCTGCACCGATGGTGACGGTACCGGAAGTAATCTTCGAGGTATTGTTACCGCCCGTAGTGTCGTAAACAATATTGGCTGCAGAAACAACAGTGTTTGCCACTAAGGTAATCGCACCAGTCTGATTGATCAGGTTATTAGAGATAAAACTGATACTTGAACCAATTGCGTTATCGATAATTGCACCGGTTTGCTTGATACCCACCTTATCACCAGATGCAAGGTTATTACCCGTGATAGTTATATTCGTGCCACCGGCATTGAGTGTAATAGCCCCAAGATCAACGATTGTGCTTGAGGCACCACCGTTACCGGTTACAGTCAGTGAGTTCGCTGTGATCAAGCCAGTCGCAGTCACAGGAATAGCTGTTGCAGTAGCCGTAGATTGCGTACTGCTTAAAGTCACCGCCCCGCCACTGATCGTGCCGGTGGTATCAATACCAGAACCAGTTGTGCTGTTGGTGGTAATCGTAATTGCCTGGCCTGTTGCCGTAATCGCTCCAGTGCTGTAATAAGCATTACCTGTTTGACTCTGTGACGTGATGGAGACACCACCAGAAGCTGAGGTAATGGTATAGGTGTTTTGGAAGATAGCTCTGCCCGTGCCATTCGATACGATATTGAATGTCACGCCAATTGGGTTGGCCAATGTACCGGCTGATAAATTACCTCTGAGTGTTAAGCCCACACCATTTAAGAATGCGCTAGCTGGGGTAGCTGCTGTATTGCAGCCTAAACAGGTATTGTCTAAACGAATGTAACCAGGAACAGCAATGGCCGGTACTGAAATGATGGCACCATTGGTCTTAATTAAATAATTGATAGCCGCTGTTGATGTGCCAGTGGCCATCGCAACTGTTCCTGTTGTCACGCTAGATGCATTGGTACCTGACGTTGTGTCAAAAAGGATATTAGCTACACGGTTGCCAGAGTTGGCCGCCAGTGTGATCGCCCCACCCTGATCAATTGTGTTGTTACTGATAAAGCTCATATTGGAGCCAACCGCATTATTCGTAATGACACCCGCTTGAGTGATACCGATTGCTGCGCCTGCTGCTCGGTTATTGGCAATCACATTGACATCTCCACCACCCGCATTAATGGTGATCGCACCTAAAGAGACAATGGTGCTTGACGCTCCGCCAGTACCTGTAACGTTCAGTTCATTCGCGGTGATCAAGCCAACAGCATAAATAGGTACTAAGGTTGCCCCTGCTGTTGTTTGATTGCTACTTAAGTTAACCACCCCACCATTGATCGTGCCAGAGGTACTGATACCCGCAGCGGTGGTGGTCGTTGTGTTGATGGTGATTGTTTGACCCGTTGCTAAGATAGCGCCAGAGCTGGTGTAGCCAGTACCTGTTTGACCATTAACAGTAATGGTGACACCACCTGTAGTAGAGGTTATGGCGTGAGCAGCCTGTGTGAAACCAACACCAGAACCATTGGCTACTGCATTGATCGTGATACCCGTTGATCCGGCAAGGCTACCTGATACCAGAGCACCTCTTAAGGTGACTCCTGCACCATTAAGAGCGGCATTTGCTGGAGTTGTTGCTGTGCTGCAACCATTGCACGAGTTATCCAAGAGGATATAACCTGGCACAGTGATAGCCGGTACTGAAATGGTGGCGCCATTAGTTTTAACCAGATAGTTAATGGCAGAAGTAGATCCGCCTGTAATAGTGACAGCACCAGTTGATATTGAAGAAGTTTTGTCACCAGCTGTAGTGTCATAAGTGATATTGACTGCTGAACCACTATTTCCTACTAATGCAATTGCTCCATTTTGATCAATATCATTATTGGAAATGAAACTGATGTTAGATCCCACTGCACCAGTGATAGCACCGGATTGATAAATACCACCGTTGGCTCCTGGAGTGTTGATCACATGACCAGTGACGACTATATTGCCGCCTGCAGCATTAATCTTCATGGCATCCATTTGGATAACCCAAGATGGTGCCGCAGTCGCCGTTCCAAGAATCGTGATGTTATTGGCAGTAATTAAGGATGTGGCGCTATAAAGAGCATGACCTGTCGTTGTGCCGCCATTGAAGTTGGCAGAGCCATTGAGCGAAGTGATATTGACTGAAATAGTGATGGCTTTATTGCCATCACTATTCACACCATTAACGGTAATATTATTTTTAGCAACGATTACGCCATTGATAGTTACACCATTACCAGTGGTGGCCAAGCTTGTGAGATTGGCTGTTGTGGTATTGATGAAGCCGGATACAGGCGTACAAGCTGGAGTCGATGCGGTACAACCGTAGGTGTTATCCAGCAGCACATAACCCGGCAAGCTCACTGTTGTGCTGCCGATAGCGCCGGGATCAATCGTTGAGCCAGCAGATTTAACAATATAGTTAATGTCTGAGCCAAGTGTGTTTGTTGCAATTGTTAAGGCGCCAGCAGAGATCGTTGATGTACTGTTACCGCTTGTCGTGTCATAAGTGACATTTGCTGCAGCTCCACTGGTATTCGCTACCAATGCAATCGCGCCCCCTTGGCTGATGTCATTATTAGAAATGAAGCTGATATTCGAACCATTGGCTGCAGTAATTGCGCCACTCTGATAAATACCACCAGCAGCTCCTGGTAGGTTAATGACATTACCGATCACTGATATATTGCCACCCACAAATGCCGTGTTGATCTTTAAAGCATCAATTTGAACAACCCACGAAGGTGCAGCAGTGGCTAAACCTGTGATCGTGATGTTATTCGCCGTAATTAAAGCGCCTCCGGTATAAACACCATAACCAGATACTGTGCTGCCATTCATCACAACCGAGCCGCTTGTGGATGTTATGGCGACGGAGTACGAAATGGCCTGACCAGTTGTTGAAACACCATAAACACTAATATTGTCTCTTGCGTAAATGGCGCTATTGATCGTGACACCATTAGAGGCTGTTGCAAAAGTACCTAAGTTATTAGTGATAGGATTGATAAAGCCAGTCACGGGAGTGCACCCAGCTCCTGAACAACCATAGGTGTTATCTAATAAAACGTAACCAGGCAAGCTGAGTGAGGCACTACCAATCGTGCCTGGATTGATGGCTGAGCCAGCTGTTTTAATGATGTAGTTAATTGATGAAGTGGATCCCGTCGGAATCGATAACCCACCCGTCAGCAATGTTGAAGTCTTATTACCGGCAGTGATGTCATAAGTGATGTTGGCAGCTGTACCACTGGTATTAGCCGCCAAACCAATCGCACCGTTTTGACTGATATTGTTGTTGGATATGAAGCTGATATTGGAGCCACTTGCACCCGTAATGGCCCCAGTACCCTGATATATACCGCCCGCTGTACCAGGAATACCAATGACAGTTCCCTTAACAAAGATACTGCCACCAATTGATCCACCATTGATCTTTAAAGCATCAATCTGGATCACCCATGTAGGCGCTGCTGATGCTGTACCGTTAATCGTGATGTGATGCGCGGTTAATAAAGTACTAGGCGCATAAACTCCATAACCCGTTGTGGTAACGCCATTTAAAGTGATGGCATTAGCAGTCGATGTCAGATTAACCGTGATATCGATACCTTTTTGACCCGCACCACCAGTCACCCCGTTAACGGTGATGCTGCCAGTAGAAAAGATCAAGTTATTAATGGTGACACCAGTTACTCCTGTTCCCAGTGATGCTAGATTATTCGTTGTTGCATTAATGAAGTCAGTGACCGGTGTGCAATTAGTGCCAGAGCAACCGTACGAGTTATCCAACAAGATATAACCAGGCAATGGGTTGATAGCTGTACCAATTGCAGCTGGATTAATCGAAGCACCCAGTGTTTTGATAATGTAGTTAATCGGAGAAGCATTGGTGCCTGCAGCTACTGTAATCGCTCCAGAAACCACGGAGGACCCTTTTGAGCCAGTGGTGGTGTTGTACGTAATACTCACGGCGGTAGAAGTTGTGTTGGCAACTAGGGCAATGGCGCCGGTTTGGTTAATCTTGCCATTCGTAAAAAAGCTGATATTAGACCCAGTGGCATTATTAGTAATAGCACCAGTTTGATAAATACCTGTATTGGTTGTAACACCAACCGTACCGGTTACGTTCAGATTGGTACCACCCGCAACGATGGTCATGGCATCCAAGAATGTGGCGTAGGTTCCCGTGTCCGTTGCACCAATTACCGTGATGGACTTGGCACTAATTGTGGCCGTTGAACCTAGCTCAATACCATCACCGGAAGTGGTTGCTGTGCCGGTGATATTGACGGCCCCACTATTGGCTGTGATACCCGTAGCAGCCCAAGCTCCACCATAGTTATTGCTCACGCCAAAACCTGATGTGCCTAGACCTGTAATATTGATATTGCCAGTCGTTGCAGTAATAACTGCCCGCAGCATCACTGCTGCCCCGCCACCTGAATTAACGCCATTGATGGTCAATGCTGCACCATTCATGGCAGCGCCAATGTTAATACCCTGACCCGTCACTACTTGGGTGTGCCAAGAAGCCAAATTTTTATTGAAGTACCCAGTAAATGGGGTGCAATCAGCACCTGAACATCCATAGGTGTTATCCAAAGTAATGAGACCTGGAACGGTAACAGCATTGCGAATCACAATTGGAGCACCGGATGTCAGAACGGAATAGTTCACCGTTGAGGTGCTAGTTCCAGCAGCAAAGCTGAGAGGACCCGTGCTAATAGTCGATGCACTGGTGCCTCGACTTGTGTCATAGGTAATATTGCCAGCAGACCCGCTGGTATTAAGCGCTAAAGTAATGGCGCCGTTTTGGTCAATACGGTTATTAGAAATAAAACTGATATCTGAGCCGCTGGCACCACCAATGGCGCCTGTCTGATAAATACCATTACCACCACCAGCAACGCCCATGGCAGTCACCGTGATATCACCACCCTCTGCAGTTGGATTAATCGTGAATGAACCGACTTGGGCCAAGTAGCCATTAACAACTGAAGTCGCTCTTCCAGTAATGCTGATGTTATTACCGTAGATCAAAGATTCAGTGCTATTAAAGACACCGTAATTACCAGTTGTGCCGCCATTTAAAGCTACATCACCAGCAGTTGATTTGATCTGAACACTGTAGTTAACACCCTGAGCATTATTACTTACACCATTTAAAGTGATATCACCCCTTGCAAAGATAGCGTTATCCATTGTCACGCCAGCAGAGGTTGTGGCTAGAGCGACTAAGTTATTGCTAGTCGTGTTGATAAAACCTGTTGCTGGCGTGCAGCCACTTCCAGAACATCCATACGTATTATCAAGAAGGATGTAGCCCGGCAAAGGTATTGTCGAGGTTGCAATCAAGCTAGGATTGATGTTACCGCCAGCCGCTTTCGCAATAAAGTTGATGTCAGACGAACTGCCTGATGCAGCAATCGTTAAAGTGCCTGTTGAAATACTTGATGTTTTTAGACCGCTAGTTGTATCAAAAGTAAGATTGACTGCACTACCGCTGGTATTGGCTGCTATATAAAAAGTGCCGTTTTGATCAATTTTGTTATTTGATGTGAATGAAATATTAGAGCCATTGGCTGCATTAATCGCACCCGATTGATAAATACCTAGACGGCCACCTGTATCAGCACTAAATGCATTGATGGCAATATCGCCCGCATTTACACCTGGATTAATAGTCAATGCACCAGCTTGAACTAACCATCCTGTATGTGCAGCCCCAGCTCTGCCAACAATCGTAATATTGTTAGCATTTATCAATGAATCATTACTGGTGTAGACGCCATAGTAATCGGTCGATGAACCATTTAAGACCACATCCCCCGCCGACGAGCCGATGTTTGTTGAATAGTTAATACCAAAAGAACCTTTGCTCACACCACTGAGCGTGATGTTGCCAGATGCATAGATGGCGTTATCAATCGTAATACCATGAGCAGTGCTTGCTAAAGTCGTTAGATTATTCGTTGTGGTGTTGATGAATTCAGAAGCTGGGGTACAGCTTGCACCAGTACAACCATAGGTGTTATCTAAAAGGATGAAACCAGGTAAACGCAAAGACGTGGTGGCAATCAATCCAGGATTGATATTGCTACCAGCTGACTTCGCAATGTAGTTAATCGCTGAGGTGCTTGTGCCGGTTGAGGATACGGTAAACGTCGTATTTGAAATCGTTGACGCTGAAGTACCGCGAGTGGTGTCGAACGTAATGCTTGCTGCTGAGCCACTGGTATTAGCTGCCGCTGTAATGGAACCATTAATATCAATCTTATTATTGGTTATGAATGTCATATCAGAGCCACTGGCTCCGTTGATAGCTCCAGATTGGTAAATACCGTTACCGCCACCTGAAGTCCCTGCGATTGAAGTAACAGAAATGTCACCGCCGGTAGATGCTGTATTAATAGTGAGAGCACCTATTTGAGCCAACCAGCCTGAAGTGGTTGTGGTTGATGAGGCATTGATGGTGATGTTATTTGCTGTAATTAATGAAGCGTTACTGGTGAAGACACCGTAGTAATTCGTTGTGGCAGCATTGAATGTAACGTTACCAGCCGTTGATTTAATGGCAGAGTCATAACGAATACCTACTCCGCCATTACTGACAGCATTGATCAAAATATTCCCAGTGGTATTCAAAGCAGCACTAGCACCAATAATCACGCCATCTGCTGTTGTGGCTAAAGTGCTTAAATTGGCAGTTATGGCGTTAATAAAACGACTGGTTGGTGTACCGTTCACAATTCCATAGGTATTGTCCAAAGTAATGGAACCCGGCAGTGGCAATGCTGCCGTTCCAATAACACTCGCAGTAATCGTAGATCCTGAGGATTTAGCGGTGACATTAATTGGTGCGTTGTTAGTGCCTGCAGCAACACTGATATCGCCGAGTGTGATGTTGCCAGCTTTGTTGCCGCTGGTTGTGTCATAAAAAATATTGGCAGCAGTACTGCCGGTGTTCGCTACTAAAGCAATGGCACCTGTTTGGTTGATCTTGCCATTGGTTGTGAAGCTAATACTTGAACCTACTGCACTATTGGTGATTGCTCCAGCTTGATAAATACCCGTATTAGTACCAGTAGAGACATCATTGGCTGTGACAATGATATTTCCGCCACCAGCATTAATCTTCATAGCACCAAGAGAGACAGTAGTTGCTGCTGATCCAGAGGCGTTACCGTTAATGGTGATGCCTGTTTTGGCAGTGATTAAGGCGAGCATCTCCACGGAGATGCCAGTGGTTGATGTGCCATTAATCGTCACCGAACCAACTGATGCATTGATCGTGCCCCCTGCCGTACTATGGACAGAATAATTAGTACCCGCCCCAAAAATATTAATAGAACCAAGACTTGAGGCAATCGCTGCTGTGACATCTACCGAGTAGTAACCAGCTATGGAGGCGCCTTTAAGAGTGATGCCTCCATTTGCGTTAATCGCTGCACCCACATCAACACCTCTGATTGCGCTTGCAAATGTTGGGGCGTTACTGCTCGTAATAAAACCAGACGTTGGAGTTCCACCTGCACCAGCAGTACCACCATACGTATTATCTAAAGTAACAGAGCCTTTAAGCGTCAGCACACCGTTAAGAATGATTCCACCACCAGATGACATAGCCTGAAGACTGACACCAGATCCAGCACCCGATGAATTATCAGTCATCGCAATTAAGGTGATGTTCTGTTTGGAGCCGCTGGTGTTATTGAGAGTGAGCGTTGGTGTTAAGCCTGCTCCAGTCACGTTGAATACTAATGCTGTGGTCTGGGTAATAGTACCTGAGGCAATAATGGTAACGCTTGTGCCACTATTAATAGCGGTCTGAATCTGAGTTGTATTGAAGTTAGATGTGGTCGCTTGACCTTGGGCTGACGTTAAGTCACCACCCGATGATGCTGTAGAACTGATTGTGACATTGGTAGGATCCAACAGCCACATACCACCCCTACCCGCATTGATTGTTCCTAAGAGGTTAAGTGTATCGCCTGATGTTTCAATGAAGCCGCCGATAAAGTCTGGATTGAACAGACCTAACTGATCTGTTGATACAACGGTATTGCTATTGATGCCTGTATAAATAGAAAACGGCAATGTGCCATTATCTGCATCATTGCCGATTAAGATTCTGCCACCCTGATTAAATCCTTTTGCCTCGATATTAGAATCTGAGATAAAAGTATTATTAGTGGCGGATATTCCAATAGAACCACCTCGGCCATTTGAACCGTTGGTTTGGATTAATGCATTTTGGAGAATTAAATCACCAGAGTTGGTGATTATTTGAATACTGCCGCCATTATTTGCGTTGGATTGAATAATAGCGTTATTGATTTGAATATCGTCGGCTTGAGAAATAGTAATCTCTCCACCACGACCATTACCACCATTTGTTTGAATAACACCTTCAATAATAATATGACCTGTGCCATTAGCACTTAATGTAATCGTACCGCCATTACTTGGACCGTTTGCTTCTAATCGAGCAATCGAAGACAAAATAATATCTTGAGCAGTAATTCGAATAGAACCAGGATTTTGGGTTTGGCCTTGATTACCAATCAATCCATTTGCCGAGATCACACCGTGGAAGTTAAAGACGTTCGCTAGGATGTTAACTAATGGGTTGGATCCTGCACCAACGATGCTACCGTAACCTGTCACAGAGTTAACTGCCGTGATAGTTACTTTGTTCACTTCGATGCTGCTGTTTTGAGCCAAGTTAACATCTTGAGCGTGGATCACTACATCAAGGATGGAACTAGCTGCTTGGTTAATCGTGCCATAGTTAAAGAAGGTGCCATCCGCCAAGAAGGTTAAAACAGTTCTGGCACTACCTGTCTTCGTGATGGTTACACCCTGATCGATGGTAAGGTTACCGCTACCGTTTTGGGTGCAGTTACCACCTAAACAAACGTTACCCTGTACCTGAACCGTCACGTTGTTATTTTGCAACGCATCGCTGATTACCTGAGCAAAGCTTGAGGTTATTAGGAGATCCATAGGATCCAATAGCCAAGTACCGGCTTTGCCTAGGATGTTTCTAGCTGATGTATCAACCTTAGTCTGGCTGCTGATCTCGAGTACTTCTTTAGAGCTGGTGTCGATGAAGCCACCGTTACCACGGGTCTTACCGCCCATGGCTTCTAGGATGCCAGATACCTGGGTCTTCTTATTAGATAGAACGATGATTTGTCCGCCATTGCCCTGCTCTTTGGCGTTGGCCTTGATCTTGCTGCTATCGGCTAGAGCGATGATATTGCCTTTGAGGCTGATCTGGCCGCCGTTACCTGTACTGCCCATGGCGTTAGCCACGATAGAGCCTAGGTTTTGAACCGTATCCGCCAAGATCTCAACGATACCGCCATGTCTGACCATGCTGCTAGTACTAATGCGGCCGCTGTTCTTAATCACTGAACCCATCAACTGAGCGGCGGAGTTAGCGGCGATCACCACCAAGCCACCTTCTACCTGTACCAAACGCTTGTTCTCAATTAGAGACTTGAAGGCAGAAGCGTCTACCTTGACGTTCATCAGCTGGTCACCGCGGAAGTCCAAGGTGATCTGAGAACCACTGGCCATAGCGACCGTGTTAGCGGCACCGCCTCTAGCCAAGATGTAGCCTTCGTTACGAACTTCGGGAGCCAATAAAGCCACATAGCCTTTAGCATCATTTGTCTGGATCTTGCCGTAGTTGACCACCGCACCAGTGCCATCACCCTTGTAGGTGTTCTTGCCGTCCATGAAGTCTTTGTCGCTCATGTCCATCGTTGTCGCAACGATGGCACCTACGTCAATCTGAGCCGATGTACCAAAAGTAACGCCTTTAGCGTTAGAGATCACAACCTGACCGTTGGACTTGAGCATGCCGTCGATTTGCGTCGGGCTTGCAGACACCACACGGTTGTGGATCACAGCTTGAGCATTCGGCTGAATGATCTCGACACGGGCATTAGCACCGATGTTGAAGCTGTTCCAGTTGACCACTGCACGTTGAGACGTTTGAACAACGTTCAGTGTTGTTCGTGTTGCTGGTACTGTATTGATTTGAACCTGACCCGCAACCACTTGGCCGCCAGTAGGTAGCGCATTGGCAGCAACCTGAGCTTGTGCAAAAGCGAGACTTGGTCCCAAAAGGACAAGCGCTCCAACACTCAGAATTGATCTACGAAATGGCTTCAAATGATTTAATTTTTTTATCGATAAAAAATTAGCAAATCAATCACTTATTTAAAGTGATTTCTTGGCGTGACGAGATTGTAGGAATTCAGAGTGATTTTTAATATTAGCTACAAGGCTAAGATGTCTTTATGCATTGACTTGCAAGCCAACATAACGAACTTAGAACGAAAAATTTATGATGTGTTTTTGAGTGAAAAACAAGATCTAAAAATGACTGTTTCATTGTTTGAAATCAACCTCTTAAAAAGAGGTGTCTTTGTGATTTTTAGACTTATTTTTTTCTAACAAGACTTCATTTTTTCTCAACTTAACCAAGGGTTTTACAAACAATGTATTGCCGATGGTTAAGAGATGGTTAATTTAAGGTCAAATTAACCATCTATCAACCATCATTAAGCAAAAAAAATCCCCATCGCGGTTAATGATCGGGAATGGTCTTGGATCCTTTACCTAGACTTGTACCAAGCTTGGTTACAAGCTCTGAAAGATGGCCTTAGATAGCCAAAAAGGTCTCCTGCCCTACGTTCTCAGACCGGAGGCCTGGCACCCAAGTTTGGGTTGGTAAGCCATAATGCTTTTCAAGATAGTCAGCTCGGGCTTTAACATCCTTCCATTCAACTTCTAAATGCGGTCCCTTAAATGCAATAACCACAACATTGCAATCGTGAACCTGTTGGAATACTAAAACTCTATTATTAAATGCATTACATATATTATTAATATTAGTTTTAAAGCTTTTATGATTACCAAATAAATTGACTGTCATAACACCGGTAGTTTTTAAACTATTAAAACAACCTTCATAAAACTCTGCTGAACTTAAAACAGGCCCTCTTGCTGTGGCGTCATATAAGTCCACTTGTAATAAATCAATGGATTCTTGATTATTCTTACTTGTCACATAGTGAAGAGCATCCGTTTCTAATAACTCCAAGTTCTTATTAGGTGCCGGTAGATTAAACATCACACGAGCTGCAACAATCACCGCTGGGTTTAAATCAATAGCCGTAACCTTTGCCTTAGGGAAATGCTTATGCGCAAACTTGGTTAAAGCCCCTGTACCCAACCCTAACTGAACCATATGGAATGGTTTCGCAGCCTTGGATGAGTCAATTGTTAACGCGCTGGTTTTTGATGACCTATTCTTAACCTGAGTTAAGCGCTTGTCATTTGGATCTAGGAATAGTAATCCTGCCATCATCTGCTGGGCATACTCTAGTTCAATGAAGTCAGGCTTACAAATCCGCATAGCACCCTGCACCCACCAAGTACCAAAATGCAAAAATCTGACACCATGCTCTTCCGAGAAGGTTACGGGAGCAAACTGAGGCTTACTATCCTTTTGATTGACCTTGGTTAACTTAACCTGAGGGGTGGATGATTGTTTTTTAGCCATGGCGGCCTCCGATAAAAGAATAAGGCTCAATGATTGAGCCTCATTTAACTGGTTCAACTTTGTATTAATCTGAATGCCCAGCTACTAATAAAGAAGTTGGCGATAAGTTTGACATAGCTACTTTATCAACCCTAATACTTTTACTGAAGTCAAAGTAATCACATGTGTCATTTTGTTCCCAGAATGCTACTTCCTCCTCATGGTTAAGGAACTCTGGAATAGATTTGATTAATGGATTCATTTCTATATTTTATATCGCTGAAAAACAAAAGAATACTTAATGAAGATTTCAGAAATAGAAGGATGATGTTGAATGGGATCTACCATCGGCAGACCCCACTAGAACGACAAGTTATTTAGTCCAAGCCCTAGCGTTACGGAACATGCGCATCCATGGGCTGGCCCCATCTTGGATATCGTTCCATTGCTTTGGAGCCCAACTCATTTGTGCCGTTCTGAATACACGCTCTGGGTGAGGCATGAGCACCGTAAAGCGACCATCCGGCGTTGTTAACCCCGTAATACCGTCTGGTGAACCGTTTGGATTCAATGGGTAGGTTTGAGTTGGCTGACCTTGGTTATCCACAAATCGTAACGCAACCAAGCCTTTAGCTTGAGTTTGTGCTTGATTGCCCTGCTGGCTAAAGTTAGCGAAACCTTCACCGTGAGCCACAGCAATCGGTAATTGGCTACCGGCCATGCCTTGCAAGAAGATCGATGGTGATTTTGTAACCTCAACCATGACCAAACGAGCCTCATACTGCTCAGACTGGTTACGAGTGAATTTTGACCAAGTGTCCGCACCCGGAATAATGCTGGCCAAGTTAGACATCATTTGGCAACCGTTACAAATACCCAAACCAAAGGTATCTTGACGATTGAAGTAGGTTTGGAACTGATCCTTGATGGCAGCATTAAATAGGATGGACTTGGCCCAACCCTCACCAGCACCTAATACGTCACCATAACTAAAACCACCACAAGCTACCAAGCCTTGGAAATCTTTTAAATTGACTCTACCGGCAATCAGGTCGCTCATGTGAACGTCATAGCTTGAGAAACCTGCCCAGTCCATGGCATAAGCCATCTCGAGATGGGAGTTAACGCCCTGCTCTCTAAGTATCGCGACTTTGGGTTTAATACCTTTAGCAATGTACGGAGCTGCCACGTTCTCACTTGGATCGAAGGTGAGCTTGGGCTGCATACCAGCATCGGCGAGGTTATCAACGAGGTTGTTCTCGCTATCGGCGCAATCCGGGTTGTCACGTAAACGTGCAATCTGCCAGCTGGTGCTCTGCCATAGCTTGTGCAAGACATGGCGAGGCACATCCAAGATTTTCTTAGCATCGCGCCACACTTCAATTTGGCCATTGGTATTCGGCTTCGCCACCACATGGCTGCAAGCGTAGAGGTTGAACTCTTTCAAAATAGCTAAAACAGCATCTCTGTCAGAACGTTTCACTTGAATCAGAGCACCTAACTCTTCATTAAAGAGTGCGCGTAATGTGAGGTCGTTACGTCTTCCAGACACTTGTTGAGCCCAGTTCTTCGCATCCCCAAAGTCGGATTCGTGATCTTTATCAAGCACCAACATGTCGACATTGAGCGATACACCCACATGAGAGGTAAAGGCCATTTCGGTGGCAGCTGCAAACAAACCACCATCCGAACGGTCGTGATACGCCAATAACAAACCTTCTCGGCGCATCTTAATGATCGCTGAAGCCAAGTTCTTCAAATCTTGTGGGTCATCCAGGTCAGGTGTGGATTGACCGGCTTGATCAATGACTTGAGCCAAGATGCTGCCAGCCATACGGCTCTTAGATCGACCCAAATCAATCAAAATGATTTCTGTATCAAGAGCCTGACCCTGCTCATCCTTCGTCTGAAGTAAAGGCGTGGTGGTCTGACGTGTATCAACTACAGGCGCAAAAGCAGAAATAATCAAGGAAACCGGTGATGTCACCGCTTTCTTTTCTGCTGTTGTGTCATCGGACCACTGCGTGCGCATCGATAAAGAGTCTTTACCGACTGGAATTGAAATACCCAATGCTGGGCATAGTTCCATACCCACTGCTTTAACTGAATCAAATAGTTTGGCATCTTCACCTGGGTTGCCACAGGCAGCCATCCAGTTCGCCGACAACTTGATATCTTCAATTTTGTCGATATCAGCAGAAAGAATATTGGTAATTGATTCAGCAACAGCCATGCGTGCAGCCGCCGGTGCGTTCATCACCGCCAATGGCGTTCTCTCACCCATGGACATCGCTTCACCACGATAACCTTTGTAGTCCATCAAAGTCACAGCAGCATCTGCAACCGGTACTTGCCAAGGACCCACAAACTGATCACGGGCATTCAAGCCACCAACGGTTCTGTCACCAATCGTGATTAAGAATGACTTGCTAGCCACTGTCGGGTGTTGCAAAACCAAACTGGCAGCGATATCCAATTGCACATCCGTGAGATCCACTTCTGGCAATTGCTTGTCAATGCGTTTGACATCACGGTGCATGCGCGGCGGTTTGCCGAGCAATACTTCCATCGGCATATCAATCGGTAAACGTTCGTTTTTACCGTCGGCTTCTTTGGTATCCACCAAAAGCAATTGACGCTCGGTAGTTGTTTCACCAACCACCGCAATCGGACAACGCTCACGCTCACACATGGCTTGCAAGATTGGCAAGCTTTCTTTAGTAATCGCTAGTACATAACGCTCTTGAGATTCGTTACACCAAATCTCCGCAGGGCTCATGCCGCTTTCTTCTAGTGGCACTTTTCGCATATCAAAGATCGCACCCAAACCAGCGCCATCAGCCAACTCTGGGAAAGCATTCGATAAACCACCTGCACCCACGTCATGGATCGAGACAATCGGGTTGTTCTCCCCCATGGCGCGACATGCGTTAATCACTTCTTGCGCACGGCGTTCAATCTCAGGATTGCCACGCTGTACGGAGTCAAAATCGAGATCAGCGGTGTTGGCACCGGTGGCCATGGAGCTGGCGGCACCGCCACCCATACCAATGCGCATACCAGGGCCGCCTAGTTGAACTAATAGGTTACCGGCTTTGATTTCTTTTTTATGAGTATGACCATCATCAATCGCGCCAATACCACCGGCAATCATGATGGGCTTGTGATAACCACGACGCTCACCGTCAATGGTTTGCTCAAACACGCGGAAGTAACCACCCAAGTTCGGACGACCGAATTCGTTATTAAACGCCGCACCACCTAAAGGGCCTTCAATCATGATTTGCAAAGCAGAGGCAATGCGCTCTGGCTTACCATAAGGCTGTTGATCCCAAGGCAATTGACTGCCTGGTAAGTTCAAGTTGGATACAGAGAAACCACTCAAGCCTGCTTTAGGTTTGCCACCAATACCGGTTGCACCTTCGTCACGGATCTCACCACCGGAACCTGTCGATGCTCCAGGATATGGGGCAATGGCAGTCGGATGGTTATGCGTTTCCACCTTCATGAGGGTGTGTGTCAAGCGAGTACTTTTGACATACTCTTGCTGTTGATTCGGAGCCCAAACCTCTGCCTCGCAACCCGCCATGATGGCGGAGTTATCAGAATAAGCAACGATGGTGCCGTTTGGTTGCAATTGATGTGTATTACGAATCATCGCAAAAAGTGATTTATCTTGCTCTAGACCATCAATGGTCCAACTAGCATTGAAGATCTTGTGACGGCAATGCTCACTATTGGCCTGAGCAAACATCATGAGTTCCACATCGCTTGGATTACGGTTGAGCTTTTTAAAGTTCTCAACCAAATACTCCACTTCATCTTCAGAAAGCGCTAAACCCATGGTTGTATTGGCTACTTCTAAGGCAGCCTTACCACCCTGAAGGATATCAATACGCGTAAAGTGCTTATCGTTCAATAATTGATAAAGCTCACCGGCTGCCTCGACATTGGGCAGAGTGATTTCGGTCATGCGATCATGGATCACGGCTAAAACGATTTGCTTTTGCGCTTCATTTAAGGCTTTTTTGCTGGTCCAGTAAACCTGAAGACCACGCTCAATTCTTAAAACATCCAAACCACAGTGATGAGCAATATCGGTTGCTTTACTGGCCCATGGTGAAATCGTGCCTAAACGAGGCGCGACCACGGCTTGATCTTGTTTGCCCGCAAAGAGACCTTTAGCTTCTTCAAGAACAAAAGGCTCGCCATAATTGAGCAAGCCTTTGAGAACTGTTAATGCCTCGCCAGCGATAGGCGCTGGTGACCAGACAAAGTGCATAAACTGCGCTTGTATCTGCGTCAATTCGACACCCTGCTCGGCTAAGGAGCTCAACAGGCGCTGTTGGCGAAATTGGGAAAGGGATTTAGACCCAGGAAGGCTTAAAAAACAGTGGTTTGCAGGCATCCCAAGATTATAAAACGAATGGGAATTGCACTCATATTTTTGAGGGTATTTTTAGCGAAAAAGGTCTTAAAAGCCTATCCAATCTGGCTTAATGGGTCACGATTTTCCCGGCATTGATCACCATTTGCCTTTGACAGCGTTGGGCCAAGGCTAAATCATGGGTCACCAAGATCAAAGTGGAGCCCGAGTCTTTATTGAGACTAAAGAGCAAATCAATGACTTTTTGCCCTGTTACCTCATCCAAACTGCCGGTCGGCTCATCCGCAAAAAGAACATCGGGCTGAGTGACAAAGGCTCTCGCTAGAGCAACCCGTTGCTGCTCCCCTCCCGACAGGGTCTTAGGACGATGGTTCAAACGCTCTCCCAAACCGACTTTTTCTAGCCAAACTTGGGCTTTGGCCGCAGCTTCATGGCGTGGCATGCCTTTGAGCTCGAGAGGAAGTTGGACATTCTCCAAGGCACTCAATTGATCAATCAGCTGAAAGGACTGGAAGACAAAACCCACATGCTGAGAGCGGATTTGAGCCCGCTGGTCTTCGTTGGCAGCTGAAATATCCTGATCCATCAAGTGAACGTGACCAGAGGTGGGTGTATCCAAGCCCGCTAACAAACCCAATAAGGTACTTTTTCCAGAACCGCTCGCACCCACAATCGCTAGACTCTCGCCCTCTTCAACAGAGAAGCTGATATCGTGCAAAATAGTCAATGGACCATCCACCGTTTGCACGGATTTAGCTAGGTGAGAAACAGTCAGAACAGAACGAACAGAATCAGTAGGCATTGGAGATAGAGTGAATAGCAGTTTTAAATGGTTAACACATCAGATAGTAATGGTCTTTTTACTTGCTTGCATGAGTTTGGCCGTCAATACGTTGATCGTGGGTCCTGCATGGTCACAAAAGACAACTGTACCGTCAGTCACACCTACTTCAACCCTATTAGTTTTAGGCGATAGCTTGTCTGCTGAATATGGGCTCGCAAGAGGAACTGGCTGGGTCGCTCTTTTGGAAAAACGGCTGGCCACAGATGGCCTACCTTGGCGTGTCGTGAATGCCAGTATCAGCGGTGAGACAACAGCGGGTGGTCAAACGCGTCTCGCCCAGTTACTCAAAGTGCACCAACCTAAAGTCGTCGTGATTGAATTGGGAGCCAACGATGCATTACGTGGTCTGCAACTACAAGCTACCGAGAAAAATCTGAGATCCATGATCCAAGCATCGAAAAACATTGGAGCGAAGGTCTTGGTGCTAGGTATGCGCATACCCCCTAATTATGGGCAGGACTACACCACGCAATTTTTTAACTTATTTGGGAAAGTCGCTAAATCTGAGAATGTGGCACATGTGCCCTTTTTCTTAGATCGGGTGGCATTGAAGATGGAGTTATTCCAGGTAGATCGAATTCACCCGAATGAAAAAGCTCAGCCGATCCTATTGGGTAATGTTTTACCTCAACTTCAACTCTTGCTTAAACCTTAGTTGCCATCGGGTGAATCGGCAGCTTGATCACAAACTGTGCGCCGCCCCACTCAGAGTCTTCGTAATGAATCCGTCCTTGATGACGGTCGATAATGTGTTTACAGAGCCAAAGTCCCAAACCCATACCTTCTTTTTTATGTGACTTCATAAGATCAAAAATCGTGTCTCTTTTCTGGGCAGCGATACCAGGACCATTATCCGCAATACGTAACTCAATATGATCCGCAGTCACTCGCGTTTGGATCATAATTTTTTTATCCATGGAAGCATTGCTTGAGACTGCATCAATAGCGTTATTCACCAAATTTAAGATCACTTGACTGATCTCATTCGTGTTCAAAGGAATCGCTTGCTCCCCCTGAAGGTCAAACTCAACATCCACACGCCGATCCCTTGCTTGCGGCAAGATGATCGACTTCATTTGCTCAATCAACTCATCCAGATTAACAAGGCCGGTTTTAACCTCTTCTTGCCTGAAAATATCTCTTAATGTAGAAACGATTTTGGCAATGCGTTGGTTATCAAACTGAATACCACTGATCACTTCTTGAATGGCCTGTGGATCAGCTATTCCTTCACTCAATTGACGTTTGATGAATTCAGCATTCAAACTAATGGCAGCCACCGGTTGATTTAATTCATGGGCAATCGAGGCTGACAGAGCGCCCGTTGCGGCTGTTTTATTGGCAATCAGTAGGGATGAAATTAAACCCTCTCGCTCTTCCAAGAGAGATTTAATTTGTGCATTTTCTCTAGCCGCTTGATCCAAACTCATCAAAGCATCACGCTCGCGAGTCATCATGCGCTGGTAGAGGTAGCTACTCACTGCAATATAAATCAAGAGGTGCATACTCAAACTACCCCAGAGCATGAATGTCCCGTCAAATTGAATCAACTGGTTACCACCAAGAGATTTATTCAATAATCCAGATACACCAACTGCAGAAGTAATGATTAAGCTGATGAGCACCATGATCATCAAGGTCTTAAGACCTGTACTTTTATCCGTTTTTAAAACAGTTGTTAACTCCCTCATCTCCCACACAGAGAGAATAGAAATGGGAATAGCCATAAAAGCAGCACGAACAGCAAAACCAGCATCAAACTGACGCAAAATTTCAAAGATCAAAATAGAGACTGCCACAAAAGAAGCTGCAAAAATTAAATCAAACTGTGTCAAAGGTTTTCGCCAACTTCTAAATAACAAAACCATCAACATCATGGATGCTAAAAAAGACAAGTTTGCGACTGTTAAAAAAAATCCTGCCAAATAGGGAGCAGTCATCCAACTAATAAAAGAAAATGCTCTCAACAAAATGGAGGATTGCCAATAAATGAGGTTTTCATCTTTCTTAAAGCCTGATGGCGTGATCGTACTCACATACAATCCGATCAACATCAGCGATAAAAGCGAAAAGAAAATTTGATTAGCGGTTTGCATGATCGAAGAGATGGATGAAGTCTGTCGAAGTGTTAGGCATAGTGGGTAAAAAAAACCACTTCAAAAAGAAGTGGTTTTTTAACTTTATTTAATCTGATTAACTTGTTTCAAACCAGAATTGATTCTGACGGCATCAAAATACGTGGCACCCTCAGCCTGAGTTGCTAATTGTGCAATTTGCTGAGCTTGATCGGCTCTTAACTTAGGATCAGCCTTCAGCGGTTGTTGCACTTTAGATACGCGATAAATAGCAGTTCCGCCACCATTGATCGGAGCACTCACTACAGCGGGTAATTGAGCTACATCAACGGACATCACAGCATCTATCGACGGTGCATTTAAGTCAGTAGGCTTGTTACGAGAAACCCATTTCGCTGAAGAGAAACCAGATAAATCATTGGGTGCTTTTTTAGCAGATTCGAGTTTTTCTTGAGCTATCTTATTCGCTAATTCAGCAGCTAAACGCATGCTTACCTGCTTGTTCACTTCCGCTTGAACAGCGCTCAAAGGAACAGCTGCTTGAGCTTGGTGGTTAGCCACGCGTGCCACAACGATCTTACCTGGAGAAACTTCTTGTGCCTCAATGTTGCGGCGATTCTTAATTGCATCATCACTGAACACGCTGGCCAACAATTTAGGATTGGTCAATGGGTGATCAGCAGCTAAACCTCTAGCACCGGCACGAGTCACACCCTTCACGGTTTGAATCGATAATTTCAAGCGCTCTGCAACAGGCTTTAAGCTATCCGGTTGCTCGTACGCCATATTGGCAAATAAATCAGCCTTCTCAGCAAAGTCTTTTGGGTCATCTTTAGCGTTAGCAACTAAGAGCACAAACTCCACATCGACCATCTCTGGCAACTGGAAAGCATTGATATTAGCCTGATAAAAAGCCTCCAACTCTTCTTGAGTCGGCTTAACCTTGGATAAAAAGTCATTAGGAGTTAATTTCAAAACCTGAACTTCTCGCTCAGACTCCAATGCCTGAGAAATTTTCTCAGAAACTTTTCTAGAACCAATTCCTGTAGCCAGCACAGACGTCAAAACTTGTCGGCTTAAGAGTTCATAACGGCGTCCATTTTCAAATTGGTCAATAGTCATTTGATTATTCGCTAATAACTGCTTGTAACGAACTGAATCAAATTTACCGTCTTTATACAAATCACGAATTTCTGGAATCTGCGTAAGGTCTTTTGCCAATGCATCTGGAGTTACTTCTAACTTGAGTGACTTTATTTCGAAGGCCAACAAGCGCTGTTGAACAATTTCACTCAAAACTGCATGCTTAAAAGGCATGCTATTGATGACAGCAGAGTCCAAAGGTTTACCTTGTTGCTGAAGTCTATCTACACGAGCTTTGATAGCGATATCCAACTCTTGGCGAGTAATTTTAATACCATCCATCTTCACTAAAACAGTGTCTTTGCCGATGTCACGCATGTAACTTTCAACCCCCAAAAAGACAAAAGAAGGAAGAATAAGGAGCAACAAAATGCCCATCAGTAGTTTTTGGTACTTACGAATTGATTCAAGCATGGGTTTTGTAGATTTGACGTAGAAAAGTCAGAAGAAATCTGTGGTGGGTGCTGACGGGGTCGAACCGCCGACATTCGCCTTGTAAGGGCGACGCTCTACCAACTGAGCTAAGCACCCACAGAGAAGACGAAAGTATACAGTACCTTCACCTCACCTGCAAATTTTTTCATCCTTTTGATTAATAATATTCCTCATGGTTATGTGGTTCATAACCATGAGGCCTTGTACTTCTGATGCATTTAGTGCTTGAGGATCTCACTGCTTGTGGCCGCAGCTGCCTTACTGGCTTCAGCTGCTTTGGCAATTTCCTCTGGTGTCAGCTCTGGTAATGGCGTTGGCATTTTTTCCAAGGCTAATTCCAAAACTTGATCAATCCAGCGCACCGGTCTGATTTCAATTCCATTTTTGACATTATCTGGAATATCCGTCAAATCTTTGATGTTCTCTTCAGGGATCAAGACCAACTTAATGCCGCCACGATGAGCAGCAAGAAGCTTTTCCTTTAATCCGCCGATCGGAAGTACTTCACCACGCAGTGTGATTTCACCCGTCATCGCCACATCCGCACGAACTGGAATACCTGTAATCACAGACACCAAAGCGGTTGTAATCGCAATACCGGCGGATGGACCATCTTTAGGTGTAGCACCTTCTGGGAAGTGGATATGAAGATCTTTCTTTTCAAATGCTTCTTCAGAAATACCCAATTTACGACCACGTGAACGAACCACAGAACGAGCAGCTTCCACTGATTCTTTCATCACATCACCCAAAGAGCCGGTACGGATGGTGTTGCCTTTACCTGGCATCACAGCAGCTTCAATCGTTAGTAGATCGCCACCGACTTCTGTCCAAGCCAAACCAGTCACCTGCCCCACTTGATTCTCTTTAGCCGCTAAGCCAAAGTCATAACGGCGCACAGACAAGAACTTATCTAGATTAGAGCCATCGACTTTGATCGGTGCAGCCTCTTTTTTCAACAGCAATAGCTTCACGACCTTACGGCAGATTTTACTAATTTCTCGCTCAAGAGCACGCACGCCTGCTTCACGGGTGTAGTAACGAATAATGTCGCGGATCGCAGATTCTTCGATGATGATTTCGCCATCCTTCAAACCGTTGCCCTTGATCTGTTTTGGCATCAAGTAACTCATTGCAATATGGGTTTTTTCATCTTCGGTATAACCCGCTAAACGAATCACTTCCATACGATCCAATAACGGACCTGGAATATTTAATGAATTAGAGGTTGCCACGAACATCACGTCAGATAAGTCGTAATCAACTTCAACGTAGTGATCTTGGAAGGTATGGTTTTGCTCTGGATCTAAAACTTCAAGCATCGCACTCGCAGGATCCCCACGGAAGTCCATCCCCATCTTGTCAATCTCATCCAACAAGAACAATGGGTTACGCACTCCCACCTTGGTCAAGCTCGATAAGATCTTGCCAGGCATGGAACCAATGTAAGTACGGCGGTGACCACGGATCTCTGATTCATCGCGCACACCACCTAAGGCCATGCGCACAAACTTACGATTGGTCGCACGTGCAATCGATTGACCGAGAGATGTTTTACCAACACCTGGAGGGCCAACTAAACAAAGAATTGGTGCCTTCACTTTATCAACACGTTGTTGAACAGCGAGATACTCCAAGATGCGTTCTTTCACCTTATCAAGACCGTAGTGATCCTCATTCAATACTTTTTCAGCATTGGTGAGATCGTTGTTCACTTTGCTCTTTTTTCTCCAAGGTAAGTTGGTCAAGGTCTCAATGTAGTTACGCACCACAGATGCTTCAGCTGACATCGGAGACATCAACTTCAACTTCTTCATTTCGCCATCCACCTTTTTTTGCGCTTCTTTAGGCATCTTGGCAGCTTTGATACGTTTCTCGAGTTCTTCGATATCCGCACCGTCTTCGCCTTCACCTAGTTCTTTTTGAATCGCTTTAACTTGCTCATTCAAATAGTACTCACGCTGACTCTTCTCCATCTGACGCTTAACGCGACCACGGATACGTTTTTCTACTTGCAAGATGTCAATTTCGCTCTCGAGGTGAGCAAGGATCGCTTCTAAACGCTCAACCACCGTTGCTAATTCGAGCAAACGTTGCTTTTGATCGAGCTTGATCGGCAAATGGGAACAAATGGTATCTGCCAAACGAGCTGCATCATCAATGCCCTGCAAAGTAGCTAATACTTCTTGAGGAATTTTCTTGTTGAGTTTGACGTATTGGTCAAATTGAGAAACCACTGCACGACGCAAGGCCTCAATCTCAGGAACCTCAGATGAAACAGAATCATGTGGCGTTGCTTCGCACATGAAATACTCCAAGCTATCCTCAACATGGCTCACATCAGCACGCTGCGTACCTTCAACGAGCACCTTCACGGTACCGTCAGGTAGTTTGAGCATTTGCAGAATCTTTGCAATACAACCAACTGTATACAAGTCCTCTACTTCAGGCTCATCCTTGGCAGCGGTCTTTTGAGCCACTAATAGGACACTTTTGCCACTTTCCATAGCAGCTTCAAGAGCTTTAATCGATTTTGGGCGACCCACGAACAATGGAATGACCATGTGCGGGAACACCACCACATCTCTCAACGGCAACAAAGGCAGTTGGATGGGTTCAGAAGGAAGTAACAAGTCACCAGGCATGGTTAATCTCCAAATTGTGTTTGTAATTTCCTACAAGGTAAGAATACATCTAATTTGGGTCTGTTTTGATCAAAAACAAGGGTAAAAGTGAAGAAATTTACTAAAAAATGGTTTTTTTTGATGAATTTTTATTCTCAATGAACTTTTTGTTTATTGGTTTATTTACTTTGGGTAATGAAATGACCTCAATTTAATTATGTTTTTCATAAATAGATTGTCAAATTGTCAACCATAGTTTACAGTTTGAGGAATGGTGACTATACTAAAGACAAGAAAATTTCATAAATGGCTACTCGATCTAAAAGACTTAAAAGGTAAAGCCAGGATTCAAGTAAGACTAGACAGACTAGAGTTAGGCCACTTCGGAGACTGTTCAACGATTGAGTCTGGTTTGTTTGAATTACGCATTCATTATGGCCCTGGCTACAGAGTTTATTTTATGAAGAGTGGAAAAGAAATCATCGTCCTATTGGCAGGCGGAGATAAAACAACGCAAAGTAAAGATATCAAGCTCGCAATCAAGTTATCAAAAGAAATTTAGGAGCAACTTATGGCAAAAGAAATATTAACTAAGTGGGATAGCGCTGAATTATTAAAAACAGAAATCGATATCAGCAACTATTTGGAAGCATGCTTTGAGGATGGAGATCCTCAATTAATTACACATGCATTGGGTGTTATAGCTAAAGCTAGAGGAATGACACAGCTAGCAAAGGAGACAGGTATCAGTCGTGAGGGTTTGTACAAAGCATTGACCGATAACGGCAACCCAGAATTCTCAACTGTACTAAAAGTATTTAAAGCATTAGGTTTAAGACTAAGTCTTAGACCTATCTCCTCATAATTAGTTTAAGAAGCAAGTTTCTCTGATGCTTCTTGGTAAAGCATCAAAGGTTTACCGTCACCGTTGATGGTGTTCTCATCAATCACTACGCGCTTCACATTTTCAAGACTTGGTAAGTCGTACATCACATCCATCAAGGCATGTTCGATGATAGAACGAAGACCACGGGCACCGGTTTTACGAGCAATCGCCTTTTTAGCAATCGCACCTAAAGCGTTTTCACGAATCTCAAGCTCCACACCTTCCATATCGAGTAAAGCTTGGTATTGCTTCACAAGAGCATTGTTAGGTTCGGTCAAGATTTGGATCAGTGCCGCTTCATCCAATTGAGTCAGTGTGGCTACAACCGGTAAACGACCAATCAATTCTGGAATCAAACCAAACTTGATCAAGTCTTCCGTTTGTACTTCTTTTAGCAACTCTGAAATAGAACGATCGTCTTTGCCACGTACCTGAGCACCAAAACCGATACCAGCAGTCACGGTGCGCTGCTGAATGACTTTTTCTAAACCGTCAAAAGCACCACCGCAAATAAATAAAATATTCGTCGTATCGACTTGTAAGAAGTCTTGGTTAGGATGTTTGCGGCCACCTTGTGGTGGTACAGAAGCCATCGTACCTTCAACGAGTTTGAGTAGAGCTTGCTGAACACCCTCACCGGATACGTCGCGCGTGATCGATGGGTTGTCTGACTTGCGAGAGATCTTATCGATCTCATCGATGTAAACAATGCCGCGCTGTGCTTTATCTTTATCGTAATCACACGCTTGCAATAACTTCTGAATAATCGCCTCAACGTCTTCACCCACGTACCCTGCTTCAGTTAAGGTGGTAGCGTCAGCAATCACAAAGGGCACATCCAATAGTCTGGCTAATGTTTGCGCTAATAATGTTTTACCGGAACCTGTCGGACCGATCAAAAGAATGTTACTTTTAGCTAATTCAACACCGTTGTGAACCGTCTTTTTATTTTTGCCAGCACCCGTTGTTTCAATATGCTTTAAACGCTTGTAGTGGTTGTAAACCGCTACAGCAAGTTGTTTTTTAGCATGATCTTGACCGATCACATACTGATCTAAGCTGGCACGAATTTCATGAGGCGTTGGCAAATCTTCGCGAACACCCTCTTGTACCGCCTTACCAGCTTCCTCCGTGATGATGTCCGTACATAAATCGATGCACTCATCACAGATAAAGACATTCGGTCCAGCAATGAGCTTTTTAACTTCGTGCTGATTTTTTCCACAGAAAGAACAAAAAAGTGGCTTCTCGGTTGACGTCGTTGTTTCACTCATAACTGTTTATTTTTTGTTGTTATTTTCTATTTTGCAATTTTCTAGGTTGCTATTGGATTAACGCTTCTCTATCACTTGGTCAATCAAGCCATATTCTTTTGCTTGCTCGGCTGACATGAAGTTATCACGATCCGTATCTTTGGCAATTGTTTCAATCGTTTGACCAGTGCGATCTGCCAATACTTGATTCAAACGCTCACGCAAATAAAGAATCTCACGCGCTTGAATTTCAATATCAGAAGCCTGACCACGCGCACCACCCAAAGGCTGATGAATCATCACACGTGAATTTGGCAATGAGAAACGCTTGCCTTTAGCACCCGCTGATAACAAGAATGCGCCCATGCTGGCAGCCATGCCCATGCACAAGGTGCTCACATCTGGCTTGATGAATTGCATCGTGTCATAAATCGCTAAGCCAGCTGAAACAGAACCACCAGGAGAGTTGATGTACAAAGAAATGTCTTTCTCTGGGTTTTCACTTTCCAAGAAAAGTAACTGAGCAATCACCACATTAGCGGTTTGATCATTCACCTCACCCACCAAGAAAACAACACGCTCTTTTAATAAGCGTGAATAAATATCATAAGCACGCTCACCACGACCAGATGTTTCTACAACCATCGGAACCATGCCCAAAGCTTGAGTGTCTAGTGCGCTGTTAAAAGTGTTGTTCATATCTTTGTCGTCTCCTGGGATTCTTTGGTTTGATTCAGCAATTACTGAACCTGACTTAATTCCTCAAAGCTTACTGCTTTTTCAGTTACCTTGGCTAAACTGCTCACATAAGCGACTACGTTATTCTCAAGAACCAAGGCTTCGACATCTGCCAAACGCTTTGGATCACTGTAGTACCAACGCATCACTTCTTTAGGATCTTCGTAGCTAGAAGATTGCTCTTCGATTTCTGCTTTGATCTGCTCTGGCTTAGCTTCTAATTTCTGTTGTTTCACCAATTCGTTCAAGATCAAGCCCAACTTCACACGCTGCTCTGCTTGTGCTGTAAACAATTCAGCAGGAATCGGTGCATCTTTAGCATTTGGAATACCGCGAGCTGCCAAGTCCTGACGTGCATTCGCAATCAAACGCTCTTGTTCTTGTGCCGCTAAACCTTTAGGAACATCTAACTCACAAATCTTTGTTAAAGATTCCATCACTTGGCTCTTTAATAAAGTCTGTGTGCGACGCTTCACTTCACGTGTTAAGTTCGTACGAACCTCTTCACGCATTTTGGCAACGCCTTCAGCAACACCAAGTGATTTAGCAAATTCATCATTTACTTCTGGCAAATGTGGCCATTCCACTTTTTTCATTGTGACTGTGAAATCGGCTGTCTTACCAGCCACCTCTTTACCCTGATAATCGGCTGGGAAAGCTAATGGGAACACTTTAGACTCACCTGCTTTAAGACCTAGAGACGCTGTTTCAAACTCAGGCAACATGCGACCTTCACCCAATACAAATGTGAAGTTCTCAGCTTTACCACCAGCAAACTCAACGCCATCGATTTTACCTACGAAATCAACGGTTACCTGGTCACCGGTTTGAGCCGCTGTGTTGGCACCGCCGTTACCGTGAGCACTTTCTTCGCCACGTGTGTGAAAGTGAACACGTTGTTTGCGAAGCACTTCTAATGTCTTATCAATTTCAGCATCATTCACTTCTGTTGCATAACGTGTGATTTCTGCTTTGCTGAGGTCACCCATCTTTACTTCAGGGAACACTTCAAATTTAGCGTCATAAACCACTGGATCAGCAGTCATGTCACTCTTTGGCTCAAGACTTGGTTGACCAGCAATCTTTAATTCTTGTTTTTTAACGATGTCATAGAAAAGGTTCGTGGCGTGATCAAATTGCGCCTCAAAATCCACTTGCATACCGTACTGTGCTTCAACCATCTTCATGGGCACTTTGCCTGGACGGAATCCAGCCATTTTGACGGTCTTAGATAATTTTTGTAAGCGCGCAGTGCGAGCCTGAGCTGTATCGGCTTTTGGAAAGCTGATAGTAATTTTGCGGTCTAAATTGCCGAGGTTTTCAATCGTTACAGACATGCTGGTATCCCGTTTAAGCTTATTAAAATAGGGGCAGAGCCAAAGATCGACCTGCCACCTTGAGTAGTACATCACAAAAGCTCACTATTCTACATGAGAGCGCAAGAATAGCGGCATTCCAGTTTGCCCTAATCCCGATAAATCAATGACTTAGCTTGAATGCCTTTAACATCTCAATGCTATTTAGGTTCCAAGCCCTAAAACTTATTGGCCCTATAGTGAATCATCTGTTGGGCTTTATGATGTCAAAATAGCGTTTTTCCAATATTTGAGCTTAAAGGTCACCCTATGAAAATGATTCAAGAATTCCGCGCTTTTGCTGTTCGAGGCAATGTGATTGACTTGGCGGTTGGCGTGATTATCGGTGGCGCTTTCGGAAAAATCGTTGATTCTGTGGTTGGCGATGTCTTTATGCCTATTGTGGCTTGGCTAATTGGTGGCAAATTAGACTTTTCAAACCTTTTTGTGGTTTTGGGCACGGTTCCTGAGAATGTGCCCCGCACGCTCGATGCTCTCAAAAAAGCAGGCGTCCCTCTTTTTGCTTATGGCAACTTTTTGACCATCACTTTGAACTTTGTGATTTTGGCTTTCATTATTTTTCAAATGGTCAAAATCATTAATCGCATTAAACTTCAGGATGAAGCTGACGCCGCTACTGAAATTCCTCCGGTGCCAGAAGATATTCAGTTACTCAGAGAAATTCGAGATAGTCTTAAAAAATAAGGAATCAAAATGATTACGACCCCATCAGGTTTGCAGTACGAAGATACAGTTGTTGGTTCTGGCGAAGAAGCTAAAAAAGGCAATTACGTTACAGTTCACTACACTGGCTGGCTCTATGAGAATGGTCAAGCTGGTCAAAAGTTTGATTCCAGTAAAGATCGCAATGATCCATTTGAGTTCCCATTAGGTGGCGGCATGGTCATTCGTGGTTGGGATGAAGGTGTTCAGGGTATGAAAATCGGCGGCACACGTCGTTTAGTAATCCCTGCTGAATTAGGCTACGGCGCATCAGGTGCTGGTGGCGTGATTCCACCAAATGCAACGCTTCTATTTGAAGTAGAACTTTTAGCGGTTTAATTGCTAATCAGTTAATGGCTTAGTAAGCTAAGTCAAAAAAAGCGCTCTAATTTAGAGCGCTTTTTTATTTGGTCCTTGGATCTAACTCTGATAGAGCATCACGATGGCTTGCACCGCAATACCCTCACCTCGTCCCAGGTGGCCTAAGCCCTCATTGGTTTTTGCTTTAACGTTCACTTGATGGGAGTCAATACCCAGATCTGCGGCGATGTGATTAATCATTGCTGGGATATGAGGTGCCATCTTGGGTGCCTGACAAATGATTGTGGCATCCACATTACCCACTTGATAACCGGCAGACTGAACCAGTTTCACCGTTGCTTGAAGTAAAACACGGCTATCAGCGCCTTTGTACTTTGGATCCGTATCCGGGAAATGACGACCAATATCACCCAAGGCAGCTGCACCCAATAGAGCGTCCGTGATGGCATGCAATAACGCATCAGCATCCGAGTGCCCCAACAAACCGTGAGTATGAGGGATTTTTACGCCACCAAGAATTAAGTCGCGGTTCTCGACTAAAGCATGAAGGTCGTAGCCTTGGCCAACGCGAAATGGAAATGAAGAAACGCTCATGATGTTTTTTTTAAACGAAGTAGATCGTTCATTAAAGACCAATCTTGGGGATATGTCACTTTTAAATTGCGCCACTCACCGGGAACCAATAAAGGCTCACAACCGGCTCGCTCCATGGCACTGGCCTCATCGGTCACTTCCGTTTTGCTAGTTAACGCTTCTTGCAATGCTTCGCTTAACGCTTGTAGTCGGAACATTTGCGGAGTTTGAGCCAACCACAACCCATCACGTGGCAAAGTTTTGCCAATGCATTGAGGATTAGCTTGAGAAATCATTTTTAGCGTATCAGCCATTGGCATGGCCAAGATGCCACCGGATACATAAACCTGCTCGGTGACTGCTTGGATCAATCGTCTTGCGGCTTCAATGCTCAGACCGGGCCTAGCAGCGTCATGCACCAAAACCCAGTCATCAGCAGAAATCCCTGCACCCAACATTGCCTGCAAGGTTTGCAGCACGGTCTGATGACGGCTCTCACCACCTGTTGGGCTAATTGTTAAACGTGAGTCATTGGATGTGATGAATTCGTGAGGGGCCTGCAGTTCAGAAGATACGCCAACCCAAATACTGGTTATTTCTGGCATATCGAGGAATGTTTGCACCGAATGCATCACCATCGGTTGACCAGCTAGCAATTGAAATTGCTTGGGGAGTGGCTGAGATGGCTGACCCATGCGACTGCCAGTTCCTGCACACGGAATGAGCACGTGCAAAGAATGGGGCTTGTCCGAAGATGTTTGAGCAGGATTCATCCCTCAATTCTATAATGCTTCGCTTATGCAGAAGTTATCGGCTGAATTAACAGCCTCCATGAATCAGGTGACATGGTCACCCCCCCTCCCGGGACCCCGGGGTGGGCAGCGCTTAACCGTTTCAAAGTTGATTGGTTCTGCAGATGCCGCTGTGATTGCCCAGCAAGCCCTTGCACATCGCTCCGCTTTCTCTGTCATGGTAGTTATTTGTGCGAATGCCTTGGATGCGGCGCGCCTTCAAGAGGAGATTCCGGTATTCGCTCCTAGCTTGGCGGTTCGTTTGCTGCCTGATTGGGAAATCTTGCCTTACGACGCATTTTCCCCCCACCAAGATTTGGTCTCGGAGCGTTTGGCAACCTTGCATGAACTTTTAGTTGGCGCCTGCGATATTGTTTTAATGCCGGTGACCACCGCCCTTCAGAAACTAGGCCCTCCTAGCTTTTTAGCGGCACATACCTTTTTCTTTAAAAAAGGTGACAAACTCGATGAAAAAGCTTTGCGCTTGCAGTTGCAGCAAGCTGGCTATGACCCTGTCAGCGCAGTAGTTCGCCCTGGTGAATACAGTCTTCGTGGTGGCTTGATTGATTTGTTTCCAATGGGATCAGCACTACCGTATCGCATCGATCTATTTGGTGATGAGATTGATCAAATCCGCTCCTTTGATCCCGATACGCAACGCAGCTTATTCCCCGTACAAGAAGTCCGACTCCTACCCGGTCATGAGTTTCCGATGGATGAAGAATCCAGAACAGCTTTTAGAGGTCGCTGGCGCGAAGTGTTTGATGGCGACCCATCACGATGCAGTATTTACAAAGATATTGGTCTAGGCATCCCTAGTGCAGGTATCGAGTCTTACTTGCCACTCTTCTTTGAAGGTGGCGCCACGGTCTTTGATTATTTACCTTTAGGCAAGGGTCCAGTTTGGCTAGGTATCCATGGTGATCTAGAAACCAATGTCCGAGGTTTTTGGCAAGACACACAGCAACGCTACAACTTCTTAAAACATGATTCAGCACGACCTGTTTTAGATCCTAAGCAACTGTATTTGCAAAACGATGAGTTATTTAGTTTATTAAAGCCGTTTGCAAGACTGCAATTACAAAACAATGCTTCAGAGAAAACGGCTGATGCAGCTTCGGAGTCTACATCCGATGAATTAGTTACGGATATCGCCTTCTTACCACTGCCAAATATCGCAGTGAATCGCAAAGAGGCTGATCCGATCGCCAAACTCAAGCATTTGGCCTCGACGACCACATCCAGAATATTGATCAGTACAGACAGTGCTGGCCGTCGGGAGACCGTGCGTCAACTCCTCGAAGAAAACGGCTTACGAGCACAACAAACGGATAGCTTGGCAGAGTTCCTCTTATCCGACAACCCTATCGGCATCACTCACAGCACCATCCACGATGGTTTTGTTTCAACTGCAGCTCAACTCATCATCGTTACCGAAACTGAATTGTTTGCTGCAAGTGCTAGAACCAGACGTAAAGGCAAAGATAAAGAAGCCAGTAACGTCGACACCCTTGTCCGCGATCTATCTGAACTCAAAGTGGGCGACCCCGTCGTTCACGCAGAGCATGGCATTGGTCGTTACCAAGGTTTGATTTTGTTAGACGTCGGTCATGGTGAAGAAGAATATTTACATCTGCTCTATGCGCATGCTGCCGCTCTGTATGTTCCCGTTCAGCAACTCCAATTAATTTCTAGATATGCCGGATCGGATCCTGATACAGCCCCTTTGCATCAATTGGGCTCCGGTCAATGGGAAAAAGCCAAGCGCAAAGCCGCTCAACAAATTCGAGATACCGCTGCCGAATTACTCAACCTCTATGCCGCGCGTGCATTGCGCAAGGGGCATGCTTTTGAGTTTTCAGCACATGACTACGAAGCCTTCGCCGACGGCTTTGGTTTTGAAGAAACCGCCGACCAAACTGCAGCGATTGCGGCAGTGATTCAAGATATGACCAGTGATAAACCCATGGATCGATTAGTCTGTGGTGACGTTGGCTTTGGTAAAACGGAAGTGGCTTTAAGGGCCAGTTTCTTGGCAGTGATGGGCGGCAAGCAAGTCGCAATCTTAGCTCCCACCACCCTGCTTGCTGAACAGCATGCTGAGACATGGAAAGATCGCTTTGCAGACTGGCCCGTGAAAATTGTGGAGCTATCCCGCTTTAAAACTACCAAAGAAGTGAACGCCGCACTGGATGCGATGGCCAGAGGTGAAGCCGATATCGTGATTGGCACACATAAGTTGTTTTCAGCAGACGTGAAGTTCCCAAGATTAGGCTTGGTCATCATTGATGAAGAGCACCGTTTTGGTGTGCGTCAAAAAGAAGCGCTAAAAACATTGCGGGCTGAAGTCGATATCTTGATGCTCACTGCCACACCGATTCCACGAACTTTGGGCATGGCTTTGGAAGGTTTGAGAGATTTCTCTGTGATTGCGACAGCACCTCAAAAACGTTTGGCGATTAAGACCTTTGTGCGTCGGGAGAGCGATGGCATCATTCGTGAAGCAGTCCTTCGAGAAATCAAGCGTGGTGGTCAGGTCTATTTCTTACATAATGAAGTCGATACGATTGAGAACCGCAAACAGTCCCTAGAAAAGCTTTTACCGGAGGCTCGCATTGTGGTGGCTCATGGCCAGATGCACGAGCGAGATCTTGAGCGTGTGATGCGAGACTTCGTGACGCAGCGCGCCAACATTTTGTTATGCACCACGATTATTGAAACCGGTATTGACGTTCCAACGGCCAACACCATCATCATGCACCGAGCCGATAAGTTTGGTTTGGCTCAGTTGCATCAGTTGCGTGGTCGCGTGGGACGATCGCACCACCAAGCCTATGCCTACTTAACGGTTCCAGATCCCGAAGCATTGACCAAGCAGGCCAAGTTGCGCTTGGATGCCATCCAAGCCATGGAAGAATTAGGTTCTGGTTTCTATTTGGCGATGCATGACTTAGAGATTCGTGGCGCAGGTGAAGTTTTGGGAGATAAACAATCCGGTGATATTTCGGAGATTGGTTTCCAGTTGTATACCGAGATGCTCAACAAAGCTGTGAAATCCCTAAAGAGTGGCAAAGAACCTGACTTGATGGCGCCTATGGAAATCATTACGGATATTTCATTGGGCGTGCCGGCACTTCTCACCAATGATTACTGTCCAGACGTTCATGAGCGCTTATCTTTGTATAAACGATTAGCCAGTGTGGAGACTCAAGAAAAGTTGATAGATATCCGTGAAGAATTGGTTGATCGTTTTGGAGAGTTACCAGAGCAAGCCTTGTCTTTATTTGAGACGCATCGCTTGCGCCTCAATATGGCGCGCTTGGGTATCAAGAAGATTGACGCTAACCCCGTTCAAATCTCCATCCAATTTATTCCCAATCCACCCATTGATCCGATCAAGATCATTCAATTGGTTCAAACGAATAAACGTGTACAGTTGAACGGACAAGATAAACTCAAGATTATTCCTGCTGATAAAGAAGCTTTTATTACCTTTGCTCAGCGATTAGAAGCCATTCGCCAACTCATGAAGCACTTAGGCGATACTGTTGTTAAAGATCCAAAATAAGAGTTCCTTATGCAAATAGCCCTATTCCACATGACCGCGATTGATCCAAAATTGATCCGCGAGATAGAGTCCGCTCACCAGGTTCAATCGGTAATTCCTAAAACAACTAAAACAACGGTTCTGCAATTAACAGACGTTCTAAGTCTTGAGCAAAGAACACACTTACGAAATCTGTGTACTTTGCATGCAACGGATATTGGATTTTTACCGAAGCATTTCGATCCAAGCCAAATCAAATTATTGGCCATGGACATGGATTCCACACTCATCAATATTGAATGCATTGATGAGATTGCCGATGCCGTGGGTAAAAAGAAAGAAGTATCAGATATTACTGAAGCTGCTATGCGTGGCGAGATCAAAGATTTCAGTGAAAGCTTGCGTCGTCGCGTGGCTCTTCTCAAAGGCGTACCAGCAGCAGCCCTGGAAGGTGTTTTTAACGAACGTTTACGTTTAAATCTTGGTGCAAGAGAGCTGATTGCTGGTGCTCACGCCAGAGGTATCCATACCTTATTGGTTTCTGGTGGCTTTACATTCTTTACGCAAAAGCTACAAGCTGAGTTACATCTTTCTGAAACCCATGCCAATCAACTAGAGATTATTGACGGTTTATTGACTGGTCAAGTTCTTGGCAACATCGTGGATGGTGCAGCTAAGGCTGCTTATGTGGAAGCGCGTTGTCTGAGTCTTGGATCAAATAAACATGCTGCGGTGACGATGGGTGATGGCTCCAATGATTTACCGATGATGCACGGTGCAGGCCTATCAATTGGTTATCGTGCGAAACCTATCGTTAAAGAAAAAGTAGATATGGCTTTTGATCATGTTGGATTGGATGCTTGGTTAGATCTTTTGTAAAAAATATTCTTGATGTAAACCTTTTAAACAATTAAACGTTAATTATCCAAAGCCCTCACTTCTATGAAGTGGGGGCTTTGTGCATTCAAGACTTAATAAATTAACAAAATTGATAAAAGGTGAATATTTGAAGCGTCTTAATATGCTTGACTATGGTAGTTCATTGAACTACCATAAACATTACGAATGGGATGAAGTTAAAAGCATTGAATGTCATAAGTTACGCGGGTTCGGATTTGAGGAAATAACTAACGTTTTTCTAGATCCACAAAAAATAGTTAAAACGGATAAAAAACATGATTACGGCGAAGACAGATATGAGATGTTAGCCATGTTTACGGAAACATTATTTGTTGTAGTCTTCACAATTAGAAGTGAAGCAATTAGGATAATTTCTGCGAGGAAAGCAAATGAAAGAGAAAAAAAGAGATATAAAAATAAAAAAAATAACAGTTAATCCGAATGACCCAACTTCATTTCCGAAATGGAACGTCAATCAGAAATTACTAGATGCAACTAATGAGAAAGAAATTGAAAAACAGAAGGCTGAAGATGATCTCGAAGCGAAAATGGATGCTGCTAGGTATGCAAAAAGCATAAGGGAAAAGCTAGGATTTACTCAAAAGCAATTATCCGAAAGAATTTTGGTCCCACTCGACACCATCAGAAATTGGGAGCAAGGAAAAAGATATCCAACCGGTCCAGCTAGACTATTACTAAAAATATTAGATAAGTCACCAAAATTAGTTTTAAGAGTAATTTAACTCAATAAAAAAGCCGCTCATGAGAGCGGCTTTTTTCTTTGCTGAAACCCTGATCAGAGACGTTCGAAGATCACTGCAATACCTTGACCACCACCAATACACATTGTTACTAGTGCGTATTTACCGCCTGTGCGATGGAGCTCGTAAATAGCCTTGGTTGCAATGAAAGCGCCTGAACAACCTACTGGGTGACCTAATGCAATGGCGCCACCGTTAGGATTGGTTTTAGCCATATCAAGACCCAAACCTTTTGAAACTGCAATGGCTTGTGCCGCAAATGCTTCATTGGATTCAACAACATCAATTTTGTCGATGGTTAAACCGGCACGTTGCAAGGCAATCTTAGACGCTGGAATTGGACCTTCACCCATGATGTCATTCGGCACACCTGCTAGCGCATAAGACACTAGACGCGCCATGGGTTTTTGACCAGCTTTTGCTGCTGCATCAGCCGATGCCAAAACAAAGAATGCCGCACCGTCATTAATACCAGACGCATTACCAGCCGTTACAGAACCATCCTTTTTGAAAGCTGGCTTCATCTTACCCAGGCTTTCCATGGTTGTAGAAGCTTTAACGTGCTCATCAGTATCAAACACCACATCACCCTTACGCGTTTGCATGGTGATCGGTGTGATTTGTGATTTGAAACGACCTTCAGCAATTGCTGCAGCAGCACGGCGATGAGACTCTACCGCGAGAGCATCTTGCTCTTCACGAGTGATGTTCCACTTCGTGGCTAAGTTTTCTGCTGTGATACCCATGTGACCAGCACCAAATGGATCGGTCAAAGTCGACACCATTAAGTCGATCATTTTGGTATCGCCCATACGAGCACCGGTTCGCATTGAAGGAGCACCGTAAATACCGCGTGACATCACCTCAACACCACCACCCACACCATACTCACAATCACCCAACATGATGGCTTGAGATGTTGTGACAATACCTTGTAAACCAGAACTACATAGGCGATTAACAGCCATAGCTACCGATTCCATCGGTAAACCCGCTTGAATAGCAGCAACACGAGCCACATATGGAAAGCGTGATTCTGTTGGAATACAGTTACCAACAGTCACATAATTAATTTGTTGAGGGTCAACACCAGAACGGCTAACAGCTTCTTTCATGACTGTACCTGCCAATTCAGCTGGCTCCATACTGCTTAATGAACCACCAAAACCACCAATAGCAGAACGAACTGCACTTAGAACAACCACTTCTCGAGCCATCTGAAACTCCCTTTAAAAACTTTTTATTAGAAAAAACTAGTCTGTAGGGCTAATCTTACGACTAACTGTCTAAAACAAGCAATTGGACAAAACTAGGGGTAATCACCCATGGGTTTATGAAAGCCTTAAATTAGAGCTGCGCAATCAGATCGTGGCCTTGAGTGCCAACCACAGTTGCTTTAACAAATTCGCCAGCTCTGTATTTTTTAGAGATCTTATCAGTTGGTAACAAATGCACCAAACCGTCAATTTCTGGGGCATCCGATTGGCTTCGGCCAACACCACGAGGACCATCCACAGCATCCACAATCACTCGAATACGTTTACCAACCTTCGCTTGCAAAAGCTTGGCTGAGACCTCTTCGGCAACGGCCATGAACTGGGCTTGACGCTCATTTCTGATGGCATCAGGAAGAGCACCTTCCAATTCATTGGCTTTAGCACCTTCTACAGGAGAGTAGGCAAAACAACCCGCACGATCAATCTTAGCTTCACGCATGAAATCCAATAAGTAATTGAACTCTTCTTCTGTTTCACCAGGGAATCCTGCGATAAAGGTACTACGAATTGTCAAATCAGGGCAAGCTGCACGCCATGCCTGAATACGATCAAGATTTTTTTCACCACTGGCTGGGCGCTTCATTCGCTTAAGAACATCGGGGTGAGCATGCTGCATTGGAATATCTAGATACGGTAAGACACCACTACCTTCATCAGCAAACTGTGCCATCAAGGGCAAGATCTCATCCACGTGAGGGTAAGGATAAACATAGTGCAAGCGCACCCATGCATCATGCTGTCGCGCTAATTTACCGAGGGCTTCGACCATGTCAAAGAGTTTTGCCTTGACGGGACGACCATCCCAAAAACCTGTTCTGTATTGGACGTCCACACCATAAGCACTGGTGTCTTGAGAAACTACCAATAACTCTTTAACTCCCGCTTCAAATAAATGTTGCGCTTCAAGCAAGACATCGCCAATCGGGCGAGAAACCAAATCACCGCGCAAACTAGGAATAATGCAAAAAGTACAACGATGGTTGCACCCTTCAGAAATCTTTAAATACGCATAGTGCTTCGGGGTTAACTTGATACCTGCTTTAGGCACCAAATCAGAAAATGGATCATGTTCTTTAGGGAGGTGCTGATGCACCACAGCCAGGACTTCATCGGCTGCATGAGGGCCGGTTACCGCCAGAACTTTGGGGTGAACCGATGTCACCACATCGGAACCATCAGCATTCTTTTTAGCACCCAAACAACCAGTCACAATTACTTTACCGTTCTCGGCTAATGCTTCACCAATGGCATCTAAACTCTCTTGCACCGCTGAATCGATGAAACCACAGGTATTGACCACCACTAGATCTGATCCAGCGTAGTCCTTAGCGATCTCATAACCCTCAGAGCGTAATTGCGTCACGATACGTTCAGCATCAACCAAAGCCTTAGGGCAACCTAAGGAAACAAAACCAATCTTGCCGCTCACTTATTTATCGCTCTTCGTCGGGGTCGTAAAAGGAAAGCCTGTAAACGCTTTGCTCGGGTCTTTCATGCTCTCTTGCATTTGGCCAAACAAGGCTTTGCTTTGCTCAATGTAATTACCCATCATGTCGGGCATCATGGGATTTTGAACGTTCATGAACTGAGCCCATGCCTCGGGTGTTGCTTTAGCACCGCCCTGCTGAGATTGTTCTGCAAACTTACTTTGCATATCGATGAACGATTGCATATTTTTCTCTAGCAAACCACCGACCATGCCTTGCATGGAATGACCGTAGAAGCGAATCATTTGAGACAACATCGGGGTTGTGAACAATGGCACACCACCCGCCTCTTCTTCCAAAATAATTTGAAGCAAGATCGCGCGCGTTAGATCTTCTTCCGTCTTCGCATCAACGACTTTAAATTCTTCATGACCTAAGACCAACACTTTAACGTCAGCTAATGTGACATAAGTGCTCGTTTGAGTGTCATAAAGACGACGATTCGGGTATTTCTTAATCGTTCGGATGCCAGCAGATTTTGCAGATTGTTTTTTAGTAACCATGATCATTCTTTAGAGGCTTGTGTCCCTCTATTGTAAGTGCAAATCTGACCTTTTATTGCTTAGCAGCAATGGGCTCATGGGTTACACCCCCAAAAGAGCCCATTAACCTACTTAACCCATGTGCAATCCACCGTTGAGTGAGAAGTCTGCTCCGGTTGAGAAGCCGCCATGATCGGAGGCCAACCAAGACACAATCGAAGCAATCTCATCTGGGGTTCCCAAGCGTTTAACAGGGATAGTGGCAATGATCTTTTCTAGAACATCTTCACGAATCGCAGTCACCATATCGGTCCCAATATAGCCCGGTGAAACTGTATTCACAGTCACACCTTTGGAAGCTGTTTCTTGAGCTAATGACATGGTGAAGCCATGAATACCTGCTTTGGCTGTGGCGTAGTTAGATTGACCAAATTGACCTTTTTGCCCGTTCACCGAGGAAATATTGATCACGCGCCCCCAACCACTGTCGACCATGCCATCGATCACTTGCTTCGTCACGTTGAACAAGGAGTTCAAGTTTGTATCGATCACTGCACGCCAGTCATCCGGAGTCATCTTGCGGAATACCGTATCGCGAGTGATACCTGCGTTATTCACCAAAACATCTACTTTGCCAAATTCTGCTTTTACCTTATTAAAGGCAGCAACAGTGCTATCCCAATCTCCCACATTGCCTTCGGAGGCAGAGAAGTCAAAACCAAGCGCTTTTTGCTCACCCAACCAACGATCTTTGCGGGGTGAATTAGGCCCGCAACCGGCAATTACTTTAAAACCATCTTTAGCTAAACGCTGACAAATAGCGGTGCCAATTCCACCCATACCGCCTGTTACATATGCAATCTTTTGACTCATGGTACTTCTCCTTGTTGAGCTATTAGCCTTAAAACTTCACTATAAAAATTCTGTTTCTTACTTTGCTGCTTGATCCATTACGTCATGTCGTAATTAATCTTTTGCCTTTTCTTTCACGTAAGAGCCTGGGGCCTTTTCAATCATCTTGTATTTGGTATTGCCATAGGTTTTGGGGGCTGCTTTAAGCTTGCCACCTAATGGTGCCAACCACTTAATCCAGTCAGGCCACCAACTGCCTGGAATTTCTTTGGCCCCCTCAAACCACGTGTCAGCTTTAGCTGCCAATTTAGGATTGGACCAATAGTTGCGTTTGTTTTTAGCAGGAGGATTGATCACGCCTGCAATGTGTCCCGAGGCCCCCAATACAAAATGTACTTTGGCGCCCTTAAGAAGTTTGGTGGATTCATAAGCAGACCACCACGGTACGATGTGATCTTCTCGAGAGGCATACAAGTAAACCGGGCATTTAATTTTGCCAAGGTCCACTTTCTCACCACAAATGGTTAATTTGTCAGGAACTTTGAGTTCATTCTGCAAATACAAGTGACGTAAATACCAGACATACATAGCGCCCGGTAAGTTAGTGGAGTCACCATTCCAATAGAGCAAGTCGAAAGGTGGCGGAGAGTTACCTTTTAAGTAACTATCTACCACGTAGTTCCATACCAAATCATTGGGACGTAAGAACGAGAAAGTATTGGCCAATTCAACGCCGCGCAACATACCGCACTGACCACCGTTCATGCCACCAATGGAGTTTTCTCGAAGCTGCACAAGTTGTTCATCTACAAACACATCCAAGATGCCTGTATCTGAGAAATCCAACAAGGTTGTTAAAAGGGTCAAACTGGCAGCTGGGTGTTTGTTGCGCGCAGCCAATACCGCTAGTGCAGTACTAGTAATCGTTCCACCGACACAGAAACCCAAGATATTGATTTGCTTTTGACCGCTGATCGCTTGCACTGTTTCAATGGCGTTGATGGCCCCATCACCGATGTAATCATCCCAAGTGGTGCCTGCCATGCTCGGATCAGGATTCTTCCATGAGACCAAGTAAACAGTATGCCCTTGTTCAACCAAGTACCTCACCAGAGAGTTCGCTGGCTGTAAATCCAGAATGTAGTATTTGTTGATGCACGGCGGAATCATCAAATAAGGTCGCTCGTAAACCTGAGCAGTCAACGGCTTGTACTGAATGAGCTGGAAGAGCTCTGTCTGGTAAACCACGGCGCCCTCGGTGGTCGCCATGTTCACCCCCACCTCAAAAGCTGTCTCATCGGTTTGAGAGACTTTGCCTTTACCTAAATCTTGGAGAGCGTTCAAGATACCTGTGCGCAGTGATTCACCTTGGGTATCAATCAAACGCTGATGCGCTTCTGGGTTGGTCGCTAAAAAATTAGATGGCGACATCGCATCAATCATTTGCTCGATGCTAAAACGAATCCGTTGACGTGCCTTAGCTTCTGCTTCAACTGCATCTGCCAAAGTTAATAAATGTTTTGAATTTAATAAATAGAAGTTAACCGTGGCTTGGCTCCATGGGTTTTTCCATGCATCCCCCAAGAATCGACGATCCTTGATCTCAGACCCAGTTGGGTTTGCCCATAAAGCGGCCAAGTCTTTGGCATATTGCTGTTCAATTTCCACCAACCTCTCTGGGGGTATCAAAGCCATATGCTGCGGAGCGAGGCTGGGGCCCTTACCTAAGCCTTGCGTCTTAACCATAAACTTCCTTAATAGAGAGACTTAACCATATGTCTAATAGCTCTATTTTGAGGTTTAATTGTTAAATTAGTTATAAGAATTAACCCTATCTATAACTTCGATCAAGCTTACGTGGTGGGGCTTTTGAGGCATGGTTTGAGTGACATCATTTAGTCAATCCGTTTAACTGTTAGATTTCCAAATCAAACTTGCCATCCGCCCCGTAATGCGATCACGTCGATAGGAGTAAAAGCGTTCATTTTGAAAGGTGCACTCACAGCCCCCCTCAATAGAGGTTACGCCCACGGCTTGAAGTCTTAATTTAGCTAATTGATAGATATCCGCCATAAATTTACCAGGCTCATCACAAGCCTTGAAGGCGGCATCACTGTGGTGATCATGCAGGACAAAAATAGCTCTGACCTCTTCACCGACCTGGAAGGCCATCGGCCCAATTGCTGGCCCCAAATAAGCTTGTATCTCTAAATCATCTTTGGCCACTTTGCGTCTCATGGCGCTCACCGTTGCTTCAAGAATGCCCGCACTCAGCCCACGCCAACCCGCATGGGCTGCACCGATTACCTGCCCATCCGTAGATGCCAGCAAAACAGGCAAACAGTCTGCCGTCATGATGCTGAGCACAAAGTTAGGTAAGGTAGCGATAGCCGCATCGGCTGCCGGGGGCTCGGTATATCCAGAAGGTCCATAAGGAACCCAGTGATCGGCATCAAAAACTGTGGTGCCATGTGTTTGATTGAGCCAGATAGGGTCAGATGGCAAAAAGGTGCCGAGTATCAGGCGATTGGCAGCAACCGATTCAGGGTCATCCCCCACATGTGCCCCCAAGTTTAGGCAGTCATAAGGCGGCTGACTCACACCCCCTTCGCGATGTGTGATCAAAATCTTAACAGCATCTTTCCCGGGCCACTCTGGCTGAATCCATGGCTTATTCGATCCATTAGACATTCAAGCTCTCCCAATCCGGCCACAGAGCGCCCTCAGGAACATTCAGTCTCAGAGCTAGCTCTTTCATATCTTCAGGCATCGGTGCTTGCCAAAGCAACTCTTCTTTGGTTTTAGGATGTTTGATCCCCAATACAGCGGCATGCAATGCCTGCCCACCTCGGCTGAACTCCAAAATAGAAGCATCAGCTGGGTTTTTCTTTTTATAAACAGGGTCGCCCACCAAGGCATTACCCAGTGACTCAAGGTGAACCCGAATTTGATGGGTACGCCCGGTCTCTAGGCGACAAGCGACTAAAGAGACTTTGGCTTTATTAAAGGCGCCCATTTCCAAAAGCTCAACGTGGGTGACGGCTGGTTTGCCAGCTGAGCCCGTGATCAATGCCATCTTGAGTCGATCTCTTGGATCTCTACCAATGGGCGAGTGAACTGTTTGAGAGCGTACTTGCCCCCACGCTAAAGCCAAATAGCGTCGAATCACTTGACGAGATTGAAGCTGTCGAACCAAATCAGTTTGGGCTTCTAAGGTTTTAGCCACCATCAGTAAACCGGAGGTGTCTTTATCAAGACGATGCACAATACCCGCTCTAGGCACGCTGGCAATCTGAGGATATCGATAGAGCAAACCGTTTAGTAAGGTACCCGACCAGTTGCCATTGGCAGGATGAACCACCATCCCTGCTGGCTTATGGATAACGAGAATTTCAGAATCCTCATAAACAATGTCTAAAGGAATGTCCTCTGGGACATAAGCTTGCTCTTCATCACTCGCTTGAGGAATCACCACAATATGATCGCCTGCTTGGGCGGCATATCGGATTTTAGGTACTTGACCCGCGATTGTGACAAAACCGTCTTCAATCCAAGTTTTGAGACGATTACGTGAATGTTGAGGCACTAATTGGGCTAAAACCTTATCCAAACGCTCCCCTGCCAAATGATCTGGCACAAATACAGCAATAATCTCTTCCTCATCGATATAATCGGAAGTATTGTTCTCAGGAGAATCTGGTAATGCCAAAATTGGGTGCCTTTCCATCTATCAACACCGCTAGTTTAAGTCGCATTTGCTCAGGCATGTTCGGGTCTTTCACTACTGTCTCATTCTTAGTCTCAGCAGCCTTACTCACTGGGTGTGCCGGAGGGCCTGAGGATGAAACTGCCGGCTGGTCTCAAAATAAACTTTATGTTGAAGCAAAAGATGCCATGGAAGGTGGTGATTTTGATAGATGCGTGAAGTACTTCGAAAAACTTGAAGCACGCTACCCCTTTGGTCCCTATGCCCAACAGTCGCAGATTAATGTGGCTTATTGCCATTGGAAAGGAAACGATCTAGCTCAAGCAGCCACAGCAGTTGATCGCTTTATTCAGCTGCATCCAGGTCATGCGATGGTTGACTATGCCTACTACTTAAAGGGCTTGATCACCTTCAATGACAATCTAGGCTTTTTAGGGAAAATCACTGGTCAAGATTTAAGCGAGCGAGACCCTAAGGCAGCACGTGATGCCTTTGAAGCATTTAAAATTTTGACCACTCGTTTTCCTGATAGCAAATACACGCCAGATGCTTTGGATCGTATGCGTTATATCGTGAACTCTCTAGCGGACAGCGACGTCAATACAGCGCGGTTCTACTACCGCCGCGGCGCATTTTTAGCAGCCATTAATAGAGCTCAAATTGCTATTACGGACTATGATCGAGCGCCAGCCATTGAAGAGGCTCTCTATATTTTGTACAAGTCCTATGATGCTATTGGGATGAAAGATCTAAGTAATGATGCGCTTCGTGTTTTAAAGCTCAATTACCCAAACAGTAAGATCGTAGAAACTGGCATTCGCAGCACCGCCGAGGATAAAACCCCTTCATGGTGGCAAATCTGGCGGAAGTAACATTGGATTCATGAGAGGAATGACTCATGACCAAGTTAAATAAAAAAGGAAGGATTTAATCCTTCCTTTTTTTATGGCGAGAATGCCTCAGGCTTAGCTTCTTTTAACTCTTGATGCAATCGCACAAAGGAGTTCATAGCCAATTGTGCCAGCCGCTTGAGCAACTCGATCAACCGGTAAGTAGTGTCCCCATAACTCCACCTCAGTACCCACCTCAGCGTGCGGCATATCGGTGATATCAACGGTGATCATATCCATCGAGACTTGACCCGCAATCGGACAAATTTTTCCATTGGACAAGCCACCTGGGCCCGCGATCCAAACTGGTGTGCCATCTGGGGCATGCCTTGGGTAGCCATCGGCATAACCACAAGCAATCACAGCAATCCGAATCGGCACATCCGTGCGGTAGCGAGAGCCATAACCAACACTCTCACCCGCCTCTAAATGCTGAATGCCGATGATTTTGGTTCTGAGAGACATGGCTGCTTGCAGCTGGGCATGCTCGATGTCTTCATACTTGCCAGATGGCGAAACGCCATAAAGCATAATTCCAGGTCTTACCCAATCACATTGAACCAAGTGGTGATGCCAAAGAATCGCTGCTGAGTTAGATAAAGACGTTTCACCCGATAAGCCCGCTATTGTTGATTGAAAGACTTCCAATTGCTGGTCTACCGTAGGCGTGCGATCCACATAGTCGGCATTGGCAAAATGGGTCATGTGCGCCACATTGAAGCCCACAGCGTGCAAGCGGTGGAATACCTCTCGATAACTAGCAGGTTTAAGACCTAAACGGTTCATACCCGTGTTCATTTTAAGAAATACGCGCAATGTCTCAGGATGAAGAGTTTGAGCAGATTGGCGCGCTTCCATGGCATTTTCCAGCCAATCTACTTGATTGAGCTCGTGCACCACACAATCGCACCCCAACTCAAGAGCCTCAAAAACATCCTCCTGAGTAAATAACCCTTCTAAAAGTAGGATAGGCCCCTGCCACCCCTGCTCACGTAATACCTTCGCTTCTGCCAGATCCAATAGAGCAAATCCGTCGGTACCTGACAGGCCCTCCAAGGCTTTAATCATACCGTGTCCGTAGGAATTAGCCTTCACCACCGCCCATACTTTTGTTCCAGGCATGAGGTGGCGAACACGCTCTAAGTTGTGTCGCAAGGCATTGGTATCGAGGTGAACTACGGTCGGTCTAGACAGAAAAGACTCACTTTCGTGTTTTAATGGAAGTTGATAACTGAATTGTACGAATGAAACCAGGTTTTTACACAATTATGGCGGCGCAATTTTTTTCGTCGCTCGCAGACAACGCGCTGTTAATCGCAGCGATTGCTTTGCTATATCAACTCCAAGCACCGGCTTGGATGACTCCGCTCCTGAAACTTTTCTTCGTTTTATCCTATGTTTTATTGGCTGCCTTTGTGGGAGCCTTTGCTGACTCACGCCCTAAAGGCAAAGTGATGTTCATGACCAATACGATCAAGATCGTGGGTTGTATGGCTATGTTGTTCAGTACCCACCCTTTGATGGCTTATGCGATCGTCGGCTTTGGTGCAGCAGCCTACTCTCCTGCCAAATATGGCATTTTGACTGAATTATTACCGCCAGAAAAACTAGTGGCTGCCAACGGTTGGATTGAAGGCTTAACCGTCGGTTCTATTATCTTGGGAACTGTTTTGGGTGGAATGTTAATTTCTAATAAGCTTTCCTTAATGCTATTAGGCTTTGATTTTCCTTTAATGGATACCGGGATTGATACTGCCCCTGAAGCGGCGATCTGTGTGATTGCCCTTGTTTACCTGATTGCCGCTGGATTCAATTTAAGAATTCCAGATACAGGAGCGGTTTACCCCAAGCAAGAAAGCAACCCGATTCGTTTGATCAAAGACTTCAAACATTGCTTTGATACGCTTTGGAAAGATCGCTTGGGCCAAATTTCGTTGGCTGTGACCACCTTATTCTGGGGTGCCGGAGCCACACTTCAGTTCATTGTTCTTAAGTGGGCTGAATCAGCTTTAGGGATGTCCCTGTCCCAAGGCGCTATTTTGCAAGCCGTAGTCGCATTTGGTGTAGCCGGTGGCGCTGTTTGGGCGGCAGCACGTGTTCCTCTGAAAAAAGCATTAACTGTCCTCAAGTATGGCGCGATGATGGGCGCTTTAGTCATGGTGATGGCTATTTACCGCAAAGATCTCATTGCAGACATTCAGATTGATTTAGGTTTATTCGAAATGCCTTTATACCTTTTAATCACCTATCTTTTCTTGATGGTCATTGGTTGGATGTCGGGTTACTTTGTTGTACCAATGAACGCCCTCTTACAGCACCGTGGTCACGTTTTACTTTCAGCAGGCCACTCCATTGCTGTGCAAAACTTCAATGAGAACTTATCTGTTTTAGGCATGCTCTGTCTTTATGCGCTTCTCATCTGGTTAGACTTGCCAATCTCATTTGTTATTTTGTTATTTGGCAGCTTTGTTTGTTTAGTGATGATTTTCATCATGCGCTGGCACAACAGAAACCAAGCTGAGTATGACTCCTTACATCTCATTGGTGAGCACAAGCACTAAGCTGCTGATTCCTTTTACATCAATGACCCATTGATTCATCAATTGAATGACTTCATCTTTAACCTACAAGGTATCCCATGCTCGAGTTTTTACTAGATCCTAATACTATTATTGCGTTCTTAACGCTGGCAGCATTAGAGATTGTTTTAGGTATCGACAACATTATTTTCATCAGCGTGCTTGCCAATCGATTGCCTGCTGAAATGCGCGATCAAGTGCGTCGCTTTGGTTTGATGTTTGCGCTCGTTACTCGCATCCTTTTACTCCTTAGCTTGTCATGGGTGATGGGTTTAACCGAACCAATTTTCAACGCCTTCAATCAAGAAATCAGCGGTCGCGACTTAATCCTTTTAGGTGGTGGCCTATTCCTTCTCTGGAAGGCTTCAAAAGAGATTTACCTTGAGGTGGAAGCAGAAGAAGAGGAACCCATTGTCCAAGAGGATATGCAAAAAGCTGCTAATAAAGCCAAGGGGAAGGTGTTTTGGGGTGCCGTGGTTCAGATTGGTATCTTGGATATTGTTTTCTCACTCGACAGTGTGATCACTGCGGTTGGTTTAGTCGATGAGATCTCCATCATGGTTTCAGCAGTTTTGGTGTCCGTTGCCGTGATGCTCTTTGCTGCTAAATCAATTGGTGACTTCGTTCACAGACACCCATCGATCAAAGTTTTAGCTTTGTCATTCTTAACGGTTGTTGGCATGGTTTTGATTGCAGAGAGTATGGATATCCATATCCCTAAAGGCTACGTTTACTTTGCCATGGCGTTTTCATTGTTCGTTGAATTTCTTAACATCCGCGCTAGAACTAAGAAAAGTAACTTAGGTTCTTGATCCCTTTTTGTCTGGCAGGATCACCTGATTTTTAAATCAGTGATCTTGCCAAGATAAGATCTTGCCAAGTTTTAGATTTATCCAAGGCACGCTTTAAAAGGTGCTCTGGGTGATACGTGAGAACAATTGGCCACTCCATATCCGCCGCTTCTAAAGAATGCACAGCGCCTCTGAGCTCTTCAAAAGGCTCTGACATCTGTAGTATTTTCTTGCCCATGTCTGACCCCATGGCGACAATCACCTGCCCTGTGGCTTGGCCTCCTAATACATCGGTACTGGTGAGTATCTGCACCTCTGTTCGAGAGAGCATCAAAGAAGCCAAAATTTTGTCAAACAATAAACTGGCATCACCGTTTAATTGATCAACCACAAAGGTCCAAGCTTGTGCGTAAGCAGGGTCCATCGCTAAAGGCTGAACAGGTGCTGTTTGAGGCGGTTTAACAGGTGCTGCTGGCGCCTTTGGTGCTGGGGGTGCTGCTTGGGGTGTTGCCGTCTCTTGTGAAGCCGTCAGAGGCTGCGGCATATCGGCTGCTTGGGCTTGTGGAGCTTCTGATGGTGATTGGTCGACGGCATCGTCCGCATCATTTAAAACCCAGGTACTGATACCCATAGCGGTTAAGTAATCTGTTTGACTCATGGTTTGACTAATTCTTTCATCATGACTAAGGCATCTTCACGCGGGGCTTCATGAACGGGATAATAAGCTTTTCGGATACCCACTTGCTGATAATGCATTTTTTGGTACAAGCCAATCGCTGGTGCATTACTGGCTCTCACCTCTAAAAATAGCTTGAGAAAATTTTTAGCGATGGCTTGGTCTTCCATCACTAAGAGCATTTTTTTAGCATACCCTTGACCTTGATAGGATGGATCCACGGCAATATTGAGAAGGCTGATGTCATCCACACCAGGCATCAACACACAGTACCCTAACAATGTATCAGGTGCATCATCCACTCCCAATGCTCGTAATACATACGCCCAGTTCCCAGCCGTCAAGGAGTCTGTTAACTGACCTTTTGTCCAAGGGGCAAGATGAGCACGCTGCTCAATGGCCAGCACCTCATCCAAATCACGCACGGCCATGGGCAACAATCTAAGTTCTGACATGAATTTAGGAGTTATTCAGGCTTAGCCTGAGTGCGCTCAGCAATTGTTTGAGCTACTTTATCTCGGATATAAATCGGCTGAAGATCTTGTGCGCTGACCTGCAAACCTTTTTCAAGTGCATCAAAGCCTAAACGCGCAATAGATCTTGCATGCGGTACTGCATCCGCATCTGTTTTTTGCGCTTTAGCGGCATGAGTCTGCATTTTTTCTGGATAAGCTGTCACAGCATTACCTACCAAGCAAAAAGCTTGCTCAGGAAGTGCTACACACTCCGGTGCCGACAAATGAATATCCCCTAAGCGCTCGGGTAAGCCATTAGCTAGAACTTGATACTCGGCCCAATAGACCTCACTCATGCGTGCATCAACTGCGACTACAAGACGGTCACCTGATTGAAGCTTTAATGAATCAATGCCTTCTAGAGCAATGGCATCCAAACAAACGATAGGCAAACAAGGTAGATCACCACCGAGTGCCATACCCTGCCCAATCCCCACCCCAATCCGAATCCCCGTAAAAGCACCAGGACCAATGCCAACAGCAATCGCTTCAAGATCCTTAAAGAAGATATTGGCTTCACCGAGTAAAGCTTCTACCCAGTCCAAAGCGTGCTGGCTAGACTCCGGCCCTAGGTTCTCATGGCGAACCAAAGAAAAAGGAGGCTGGGACGAGTCCCGACCTCCTTGGGCATTGACCAAAGCCACAGAACACCACTGTGTCGAGGTGTCGATGGCAAGAATCGTCAATTAGATTTCCTCGTACAAAGGCAAGGTTAAGAACTCTTCAAACTTCTCGCTCGTGCTCATCGTGTCAAAGATCTCAGCAGCACGATCCCAATGACCTGTTGCACCGCTCGCTTTAACTTTTGGCAACTCTTCAGCAATCAGTTTACGAACCAACTCTTCAGTTACTTTTGTACCATCTTCCAAAACACCTTTTGGTGAACGGATCCACTGCCATACTTGTGAACGGCTGATCTCTGCTGTAGCAGCATCTTCCATCAAGTTATGAATTGGTACACAACCGTTACCAGCCAACCAAGCGCCTAGGTAATGGATACCCACGTTGATGTTCATGCGCAAACCAGCTTCTGTAATTGGTGTTTCTGGTTGGAAATCCAATAGATCGGCAGCTGTCACATTGACTTCAGGTTTTTGCTTGTCAAATTGGTTTGGACGATCGCCTAATACGGCTTTGAACTCTGCCATAGAAGCTTCAACCAAACCTGGGTGAGCAACCCAACCACCATCGTAACCATCGGTTGCGTCACGCTTTTTGTCATTAATGATGCCTTGCATCGCAATCGCATTTTTTTCTGGATCGTTCTTAATAGGAATTAAAGCACTCATACCGCCCATCGCTGGTGCACCACGCTTGTGGCAAGTCTTCAATAGCAACAAAGCGTAAGCACGCATAAATGGTGCAGTCATTGTCACCTTGGCGCGATCGGCCAAGCAGAAATTTTTGTCTAGCTTGAATTTCTTGATGCAAGAGAAGATGTAATCCCAACGACCCGCATTCAAACCAGCACTATGCTCACGCAACTCGTAAAGAATCTCTTCCATTTCGAATGCAGCCAAAATTGTTTCGATCAATACAGTTGCTTTGATCGTGCCACGTGGGAAACCTAATTCATCTTGCGTCATGCAGAAAATATCATTCCACAAACGAGCTTCTAAATGGCTTTCCATTTTTGGCAAATAGAAATAAGGACCTGCGCCACGAGCCAATTGCTCTTTAGCGTTGTGGAAGAAGAACAAAGCAAAGTCAAAAATACCACCAGAAACACGTTGACCATCCACGGTTACATGCTTCTCATCCAAATGCCAACCACGTGGGCGCACTTGCAAGGTCGCAATCTTGTCGTTTAATTTGTAAACCTTACCATTTTGCTCTAAAGACAATTCACGACGAATTGCCTTTTTCATATTAATTTGACCTTGGATTTGATTCGTCCAGCTTGGGCTATTGGAATCTTCAAAGTCTGTCATGTAAGAGTCAGCGCCTGAGTTGAAAGCGTTGATCACCATCTTAGCTTCTACTGGGCCAGTGATTTCAACACGACGGCATTGCAATGCAGCAGGAATCGCTGCTACTTTCCAGTCACCTTCGCGAATCGCTTTTGTTTCAGGCAGGAAGTCAGGTCTTTCACCAGCATCTAAACGCTTGGTACGCTCAACACGTGCCTTTAACAATTCTTGGCGGCGTGGTTCAAAAGCGCGATGAAGTTTAGCGACAAGGGCGAGTGCCTCAGGCGTCAAAATAGTTGCAAACTCTGGGGTAATTTCGGCACTAATAGCCATGCCTTGAGGCAAATTCGACATAAAAAACTCCTGTAAAACAAATAGTTATGGTTATAGGTACGCAAAGCGTTTTATTGCAAAAGAGACATTATGCCTTTTGGAAGAAAAAAAGTCCTCAGTCGCTAATTCCAACCAAGAAGTATTTATCTGTCATTTTTACCATTGGTGTCAACCAAACTCATTTATCACGCGTTGAAGGTACAAGGACACTTTAAAAGGAGCCTTCGGTGAGATACGGTTTTAACCATTTATCAGATGACGAGTTTGTTAGTTTGTGTAAAGAGTTGAATAAAAACAAGGGCTTACTCTTGATTGGGGCTATTCGTGAATTGCCACCCAAGCTAGCCGCGTTCTCTGAATGGCGTAAGGGTCTGACCTACATGTCGGCCTATGCTTAAAACTTTTCGTGTGTAAGATTTCAATAGACAAACGCCACATCCAAGATGTGGCGTTTATTTTTTTAGCTACAGTTTGCTGGGTGTCTTAGCTTAAAGCTGCAATCACCTCTGCTGGAGCCTGAACCAATTCAATCAAAACTCCTTCGCCAGCTATCGGAAACTCCTCATTGGCTTTGGGGTGTAAAAAAGTAATGTCGTAGCCTGCGGCCCCCTTACGAATGCCACCGGGTGCAAATCGCACACCTTGAGCAGTTAACCACTCCACTGCTACCGGCAAATCATCCACCCATAGACCAATGTGATTCAAGGGTGTCGTGTGCACCGCTGGCTTTTTCTCAGGATCAATCGGTTGCATCAAATCCACTTCCACCTTGTAAGGACCTTTGCCCATAGAGCAAATGTCCTCATCCACGTTTTCGCGTTCCGATTGAAAAGTACCTGTGACTTCAAGACCCAACATCTCCACCCACAACTTCTGAAGTTTGGTTTTATCAGGTCCACCAATGGCTACTTGTTGGATCCCTAGGATCTTGAAAGGCTTCGTTACGGTTGAGTTCGTCATATCCGCCTTATTCAAATCGAAGAATTTGTTGATCAACAGCCAAACTCTCGCCCTTAGCGGCCATGATTTCAGCAATCACACCATCTTGCGTAGCTAATAAAACGTTTTCCATCTTCATTGCTTCGATTGCCGCCAAACGCTGACCAGCTTCGACTTTTTGGCCCACTGTCACCGCCACATCCACCAACAAACCAGGCATCGGTGACAAAAGGAATTTCGACATATCTGGTGGTTCTTTGAAAGGCATCAACTTTTGCATTTCAGCACCTTGTGGCGTCAAGACCAAACTATCAACACGCACACCATCAAACTGAATACGGTAGAACAAATCTGTTCGCTCTACTTGTGCAGCGATTTCTTGACCATTCACGGTAGCACTGTAAATGATTTGACCAGGATTCCAATCTGTCTCAATGTCATAGGTCTTATTGTTAACCGTGACGTGATAACCCTTAGCCGTTTCCTCAAGAGAAGCGTCGACATAATCCATCTTGCCCGGTTCACCAGATGCCACCACAAAGTGGCTAGGGATTTTGACCTCATGCCCCTCTAGCTGACCGTAAATACCAGCCGCACGCTCCAAGTAACGGCGATGAACTGCTGTTGCTAGAGCATCCATCAATCCTAAATCGGTTGGCTTGACATCACTGGCACGGAAACCGTGCGGAAACTGCTCTGCAATAAAACCTGTATTGAAATCACCCGAAATAAAACGTGGGTGCTGCATCAATGCTGCCTGGAAGGGAATGTTCGAGTGAATGCCACGAATCACAAATTTGTTTAAAGCAGCACGCATCTTGGTAATGGCATCCATACGATCTTTGCCATGCACAATCAATTTGGCAATCATCGAGTCGTAGTACATCGGGATCTCACCACCCTCATACACGCCGGTATCCACACGCACACCATCCACTTCTGCTGGCGGCTGGTATCTCACCAAGCGACCGGTAGAAGGCAAGAAACTACGGTATGGGTCATCCGCATTGATACGGCACTCCATTGACCAACCGTTGCGCTGAATATCGCCTTGACCAAAGGATAACTTTTCACCGGCAGCCACGCGAATCATTTGCTCGACCAAATCTAAACCGGTAATGGATTCCGTCACAGGATGCTCTACTTGTAAACGCGTGTTCATTTCCAAGAAGTAGAAAGACTGATCCTTACCGACGACAAACTCAACCGTACCGGCTGATTGGTACTTAACGGCTTTAGCAAGCGCTACCGCTTGCTCACCCATCGCTTTACGAGTGGCTTCACTAATGAACGGTGATGGTGCTTCTTCAATCACCTTTTGGTGACGACGCTGAATCGAACATTCACGCTCCCACAAGTAAACCGTGTTGCCATGTGCATCACCCAATATCTGGATTTCAATATGGCGTGGCTCTTCAACAAACTTCTCAATAAATACGCGATCATCACCAAAGCTATTTAAAGCTTCATTTTTACAAGCAGAAAAGCCTTCAAACGCTTCTTTATCATTGAATGCAACGCGCAAGCCTTTACCGCCACCACCTGCTGAAGCTTTGATCATGACAGGGTAACCAATGCCTTTAGCAATCTCTACCGCTGCCTCAGGTGTATCAATGGCGTCGTTATAACCTGGAATGGTATTAACTTTGGCTTCATTGGCTAATTTCTTCGAAGCGATCTTGTCACCCATCGCAGCGATCGAGTGATGCTTAGGACCGATGAATATAATGCCTTCTTCTTCGAGACGTTTTGCAAAGGCTTCGTTCTCAGACAAGAAACCATAACCCGGATGAACCGCCTCAGCGCCTGTATCTTTGCAAGCCTTGATGATGTTATCCATCACCAAGTAAGACTCGCGTGAAGGAGCTGGGCCAATACAAACAGCTTCGTCAGCCAACTCAACATGGCGCGCATCTTTATCTGCTTCGGAATAAACCGCTACCGTTTTAATACCCATCTTACGGGCTGTTTTAATTACGCGGCAAGCAATCTCACCACGGTTAGCAATTAGAATCTTTTTAAACATGTTCTTTTCCTAATCGATTAAAGGGGAATGTTGCCGTGTTTGCGCCATGGATTTTCTAGATCCTTGTCTTTGAGCATTGCCAAAGAACGCGCCACACGCTTACGAGTTTCATGAGGCATGATCACATCATCGATGTAACCACGACGACCTGCTACGAATGGATTAGCAAATTTAGATTTGTACTCTGCTTCACGCTCAGCTAACTTTGCAGGATCACCCTTCTCTTCACGGAAAATAATTTCCACCGCACCCTTCGGTCCCATTACGGCAATCTCAGCCGATGGCCAAGCAAAGTTAACGTCACCTCTTAAGTGCTTAGAAGCCATCACGTCATACGCACCACCGTACGCCTTACGTGTGATCACTGTGATTTTAGGAACCGTGCACTCCGCATAGGCATAAAGTAATTTAGCACCATGCTTGATGATGCCGCCGTACTCTTGAGCAGTACCTGGCATGAAGCCTGGCACGTCTACAAAAGTCACAACAGGAATATTGAATGCATCACAGAAACGCACAAAGCGTGCGGCTTTGATCGATGATTTGATATCCAAACAACCAGCAAGTACCAATGGCTGGTTGGCAACAATACCCACCGTTTGACCTTCGATACGCGCAAAACCAATAATGATGTTCTTAGCGTAATCCGGTTGCAACTCAAAGAAATCACCATCATCTACCGTCTTGGTAATGAGCTCGTGCATGTCATAAGGCTTGTTGGCATTATCTGGCACTAGCGTATCTAATGAGTAATCCAAACGCTCAGCCGCATCCGCACCTTTTCTAACTGGTGGTTTTTCTTTATTGGATAAAGGCAAATAGTTAAAGAAACGACGCAACATCATGATCGCTTCGACATCGTTATCAAATGAACGATCACAAACGCCAGATTTTGTTGAGTGCGTCATCGCGCCACCCAACTCTTCAGCCGTCACTTCTTCATGTGTCACAGTCTTAACCACTTCTGGACCAGTCACAAACATGTATGAACTATCTTTCACCATAAAGATGAAATCAGTCAAAGCAGGCGAATAAACTGCACCACCCGCTGATGGCCCCATGATGAGAGAGATCTGAGGAATCACACCAGAGGCTGACACGTTACGCTGGAAAATCTCTGCATAACCACCCAAAGATGCCACACCCTCTTGAATACGTGCACCACCTGAGTCATTCAAACCAATCACAGGTGCGCCAACTTTCATCGCTTGATCCATGACTTTACAAATCTTCTCAGCATGAGCTTCGGATAGAGAGCCACCAAATACTGTGAAGTCTTGTGAAAACACAAATACCAAACGGCCATTGATCATGCCGTAACCTGTTACCACACCATCACCTGGCACGGATTCATCCGCCATACCAAAATCAGTGCAACGATGTTCAACGAACATGTCCCACTCTTCAAATGAACCTTCATCGAGTAAAAGTTCGATACGCTCGCGTGCCGTTAACTTACCTTTGCCATGTTGGGCATTGATACGCTTTTGACCACCACCTAGGCGCGCCTGCTCTCGCTTGGCTTCTAGTTGCTTAATGATTTCATGCATGGAAAGTGCTCCCTTATTTCTAAAACTGAATCAATAACTTTTAAATTGCGTTTTATTTACTGCTTCTCTTTACTTCATTAAATCCAATAATTTTCGAGCTGCTACAGATGCTGCAACCTCCCCCGCATTAACAGCACGGGTTAGATCCGGCAATAGTTTCTGCACAGCTTGGTTGTTTTCAAATCCTTGTTTTAAGCCTGCTTCAATGCGCTCCCACATCCAAGCTTGCGCTTGGTGTTGGCGACGTTGTTTTAAATGCCCGTGTTGAGTTTGTATGCTTTGAAATTGCATGACCAAGTCCCAAAACTCGGTAATACCCTCTGACTTCAAGGCACTCATTTTCATCACTCGAGGATGCCAAAGTGTTTCATCATGGTGAGCATGATCAGGATTACCGTGCATGCTAAATAAACGCAAGGAACTCATCACCTGACCTTGGGCACGCATGGCAGCATCCGGGTCTAGATCAACCTTATTAATCACCACCAAATCGGCCAATTCCATCACACCTTTTTTAATGGCTTGAAGATCATCGCCCGCATTGGGAAGTTGCAATAGCACAAACATATCCGTCATATTGGCCACAGCTATTTCACTTTGACCCACACCCACGGTCTCGACAATAACCACATCATGACCAGCGGCTTCGGCAACCAACATCGCCTCACGGGTTTTTTCAGCCACACCACCCAAGTTGCCAGAGGATGGACTGGGACGAATAAATGCTTTTTCATGAACCGATAAAAACTCCATCCGGGTTTTATCACCCAAGATAGAACCGCCGTTCACGGTAGAGGATGGATCAATCGCCAAAACAGCAACGCGATGCCCTTTTTCAATCAAGTACAAACCCAGCGCTTCAATGAAGGTGGATTTTCCAACTCCAGGAACGCCAGAAATGCCCAATCTAAAAGAGTTACCACTCTTAGGCAAAACTGCATTGAGTAAATCATCCGCTCGCAAGCGATGATCAGGACGCGTCGACTCCAGCAACGTAATCGCCTTTGCCATCGAGCGACGTTGAGCAGCACCAGGCTGTGCGCCTGGGCCACAAATCGCATCCACGAGAGCTTGGTCTTGTGCGTCCACTCAGTTGGGTCTTTTCAGTTGAGTTTGATGATTTATTTCTTGAGCGCTAAACGAATTTGCTCAAGTACATCTTTGGCAGATGCCGGTATCGGTGTCCCTGGGCCATAAATGCCCTTCACACCCGCCTCATAGAGCTCTTCATAGTCTTGACGAGGAATCACGCCACCCACGAAAACAATGATGTCATCAGCGCCTTGCTTTTTAAGCTCCGCAATGATCGCTGGTACCAAGGTTTTGTGTCCTGCAGCTAGTGTTGAAATACCCACTGCATGTACGTCATTTTCAATCGCTTGGCGAGCACACTCTTCTGGCGTTTGGAACAAAGGCCCCATATCCACATCGAAGCCCAAGTCAGCAAATGCTGTCGCCACAACTTTAGCACCACGATCATGGCCGTCTTGACCGAGCTTGGCAATCATCACACGAGGATGACGACCCTCTTCTTTAGCAAAGTCAGCGATTTCTGTTTTTAATTTATCCCAACCTTCGGCTGAGTCATAAGCAGCTGCATACACACCAGTCACCTTTTGAGTATCGGCGCGATGGCGCCCAAAAACTTTCTCTAATGCATCGGATACTTCACCCACTGTCGCTCTTAGGCGAATCGCATCTATCGCTAAGCCTAATAAGTTACCTGTATTCGTTTCGGCAGCTTGCGTCAATGCATCTAATGCGGCTTGAACCTTCGCACTATCTCGCTTCGCTTTGACATCTTTCAAACGAACGATCTGTGAATCACGAACCTTGTTGTTATCAATCGCCAAAATATCAATGTTGTCTTCTTTGGCTAACTTGTATTTATTAACGCCAACAATCACATCTTTACCAGAATCGATGCAAGCTTGTTTTTCAGCAGCAGCAGCTTCAATTTTTAACTTAGCCCAGCCACTCTCTACAGCTTTGGTCATGCCACCCATGGCTTCCACTTCTTGAATGATTTCTAAAGCTTTATCCGCCATGTCATGCGTGAGCTTTTCCATCATGTAAGAACCCGCCCAAGGATCGATCACATTGGTGATGTGCGTCTCTTCTTGAATGATCAACTGGGTATTACGTGCAATCCGTGACGAGAATTCAGTTGGTAAAGCAATCGCTTCATCAAATGAATTGGTGTGCAACGATTGTGTTCCGCCAAAGACAGCCGCCATTGCTTCCACCGTGGTACGAACCACGTTGTTGTAGGGATCTTGCTCTGTCAGTGACCATCCGGATGTTTGGCAATGGGTGCGCAACATCAAGGATTTAGGGTTCTTTGGATTGAACTCTTTCATGATCTTCCACCACAACAAGCGAGCAGCGCGTAGCTTGGCCACTTCCAAGTAGAAGTTCATACCAATGGCAAAGAAGAATGACAAACGACCCGCGAAGTCATCCACATCTAAACCTTTGGTTAAAGCAGTTTTGACATATTCTTTACCATCGGCAATCGTGAAGGCCAATTCCAAAGCTTGGTTAGCACCTGCCTCTTGCATGTGATAACCCGAAATAGAAATGGAATTGAACTTCGGCATGTTCTGAGAGGTGTACTCAATGATGTCACCAATAATGCGCATGGATGGCTCTGGTGGGTAGATGTAGGTATTACGCACCATGAACTCTTTCAGAATGTCATTCTGAATCGTGCCCGACAACTGATCTTGCTTCACACCCTGCTCTTCAGCTGCTACAACATAACCAGCCAAGATAGGTAATACAGCGCCGTTCATGGTCATAGAAACAGAAACCTTATCCAATGGAATTTCATTGAACAGAATCTTCATGTCTTCTACTGTATCAATCGCCACACCAGCTTTACCCACATCACCTGTCACACGAGGATGATCAGAGTCGTAACCACGATGGGTTGCCAAGTCAAATGCCACGGATACCCCTTGACCACCAGCAGCTAGAGCTTTACGGTAGAAAGCATTCGACTCTTCTGCTGTTGAGAAACCAGCATATTGGCGAATCGTCCAAGGACGAACGGCATACATCGTTGCCTGTGGGCCACGAACAAATGGCTCAAATCCTGGTAAGGTGTTGGAGAAAGGTAAACCTTCGGTATCGGCAGCCGTATAAAGAGCCTTGAGCTTGATATCATCCGGTGTCTTCCAACCCAAAGCATCGACATCGCCATTAGGGGCTGACTTACCGGCTGCTTTTTCCCAAGCTTCCATACTTGGGTTTGTAAATGACGGCCACTTGTTATTACTTGAACTCATCTTTTCTCCACGACACATGAACTAATAAGCGTAATTTAACAGATTATTCTTGATAATTCCCTTGCATTTTTAATTTTTTGAATTCATAATTCATAATTCAAAATGACATTAAATCCAAGACCTCTCTACGAAGAAGTAGCTGAAAGATTGCGTACCAGCATCTTTTCGCACGAATTCGCCCCTGGCGACTGGATAGACGAACAAGCTCTCGCCATTCAGTATGGTATTAGTCGCACCCCCATGCGTGAAGCCATCAAGGTACTGGCTGCAGAAGGCTTGATCACCATGAAAATGCGTCGTGGCGCCTATGTGACCGAAGTTTCAAAGTCGGACTTAAGCCAAATCTTTACTGTATTAGCCCTCCTAGAAGGTCAAGCCTGTCGCGAAGTGACCCAAAAGGCGACTGAAAAGGAGTTGGAGGATTTGGATAGCATCCATTTAAAACTGGAGCGCTCAGCGGCAGATAGAGATTTAGATCAGTTTTTTGCAATCAATCAGCAGTTTCATGACAAGATTCAAGAGATTTGCGCTAACCCATGGATGCAACGTGTGATCCATGATTTAAGAAAAGTCCTCAAACTCCAACGACGTGACTCTCTCAGCAAACGAGGTCGATTAGAAAGCTCGCTGTTAGAGCACCGCAAAATACTGTCTGCCCTATTGGCTCGAGATGCAGAGTTATCTGAGAACCTCATGAAAGAGCATTTATTACAAGGTCAGTTGGCGGCTAGATAAGGCATGATCCTAATAAACGAAATTCAAAAAAGGTATTAAAAAAGCCGCTGAATCATAAGATTGAGCGGCTTTTTATTGGCTTAGGGATGGTTACTTCTTCATCACCATTGTGCCAGGCAAGCTAGAGATATAAGCTGCCATGTCTTTTAGATCCTGATTCGAAAACTGAGCCACTTGACCTGCCATGATCGCGTTATTACGACCAATGTTAGGGTTATTAGTCACTTTGTAGGCCTTGAGTGCATGGTACAAGTAATCAGCCGGTTGACCTGCTAACTTAGGATACTCTGCAACTACTGGGTTGTTAAGGTTTTCACCGTGGCAAGCAATACAAGCACCCTTAGCAACAAGTTCTTGACCCTTTTTTAGATCAGCAGCATTGGCTGACAATACGAAAGATGCTGTTACAGCAGCCATCAAAATGCGTTTCATATTAGGCTCCTACTTACTTCAATTTATTGATGGTGGTGGCAGATGTCTGAGCTGCATAGTACTCAGAGATATCAGCCATATCTTGATCCGTCAAAGATGCTGCAATACTGCGCATCGTTGGGTGTTTACGCTCACCTTTTTTGTAGGCTTGCAAAGCAGCAACGATATAAGCAGCGTTTTGACCGCCCAACAGAGGAACTGTGTAAATCTCAGGGTAGCTAGCACGGTACCCAGGGATAGCGTGACAACCAATACACATACCCACTTTAGATTCAGCGGCTTTAACGTCGCCCTTGATGGTTTGAGCTTGAACAGCACCCATCATTCCGAGGGTTGCAACAACAGTTAGTAGTTTTTTCATAGTAACCAAATATTGAGGTAGATCAAAAAAATAGTGTGGGAAGTATAGCGGATGCTCGGGGAAAATGGCTTGGAAAAAGCATTTTTTACAAATTTTTCAAGGTTTAAAGGCACCTAAAAGCCATTTACTCAAGCTTCATCAGGATTTTTGGATAAAACCGCTTTTTTATAAGCAAAAAGCTTCGCCTTACAATAGAAGTCATCTTGGAGAAAAAAATGTCAGCCATTGCACAACGTTTAAAAGAATTAAATATTACTTTGCCATCAGCGGGTGCACCTGCAGCAGCCTATGTGATGTCAGCACAAACCGGAAACACCCTCTTCCTATCAGGTCACATTGCCAAAGTAGATGGCAAACCTCTGGTTGGTAAATTGGGTCTGACTATGAGCACGGAAGAAGGTAAAGCGGCTGCCCGAAGCATTGCAATTGATTTGATGGCAACCATGCAAGCCCACTTGGGTAACTTAGATCGTGTGAAGCGCATCGTGAAAGTAATGAGTCTGGTTAATTCGACACAAGACTATACCGAGCACCATCTGGTCACCAATGGCTGCTCCGAATTATTGTTTGAAGTGTTTGGTGAAGCAGGCAAGCATGCTCGCAGTGCGTTTGGCGTGGCTCAGATCCCCTTGGGTGCTTGCGTTGAGATCGAGTTAATTGCTGAAGTTGAATGATTCAGCTCATGAAAAAACCTACTCTTCACATTGATGGTGCCGTTGCCACAATACAGCTGAACAACCCTGAAGCTGCGAATCGATTGTCGATTGATGATCTTGCATCTTTGCAAGAGCACATTGACACCATCAATCAAAATAAAACTATTTTGGTTTTAATGATTAAGTCGACTGGCAAATATTTCTGTTCAGGTTTTGATATTGGCAGCCTTGATCAATCAGCCCAAGAGAAATCACTTTTATTTGAAGAAGTTGTCAATGCCATAGAAGATTGTCGACCAGTTACGATCGCCTCGATTCAAGGAGGCGTGTATGGTGGCGCTACAGATTTAGCTTTAGCGTGTGACTTTAGAGTTGGTAGTGAAGCTTGTGAAATGGTGATGCCAGCAGCCAAGCTAGGCATTCACTTTTACAAGCGCGGTCTTGAGCGCTATGTATCGCGACTAGGCATCGATACAGCTAAAAAACTACTATTAACGGCTGAAAAGATTCAATTTGAAGAGATGAAAACCATTGGATTTTTAACTGAACTGGTTAAACCTAATGAATTAGATGATGCTGTTAATACTTTAACTAGCCAACTCACGAAAATGGCACCACTGGCACTTCTTGGCATGAAAAAGCATCTGAATACGATTGCTAGAGGTCAACTAAATCTTGACGCTCTGAACCAGGATATTGCTCAAGCTCAAAATTCAGAGGATCTACAAGAAGGTCGCAGCGCCTGGGCAGAAAAACGCACCCCTGTTTTCAAAGGGTGCTGATTTCATCTCATCAATCACATAGTGATGGGGATTAACTTTGCATCTTTCATCTTCGGCTCAAGTGCATGACCCTTACGAGCACGACTGACTGTAAATGATTTCAATGTTTTAGCATCCAACGCTGCTTCCGTTGGTTTGCCTGTGCGACCCAAACCAGCAATAGTGGCACCACCACTACCTACAGCAATCGCTGATTGCAACCTCTCACCTTTTTCAAGATCCATCAAGATCACGCCTTTACCACCTGTTGGTAATCGCTTTAAATCATCCAAAGCAAATACCAATAAGCGACCGTTTTCTGATAAACATGCCACCTGTTTCATACCATCTGAAACTTTAGCGGGTGGTAATGGTGCATCACCCGGTGCAAATTTGGCATCCACACCCACAAATGATTTACCAGCCTTGTTACGCGTTGTCATGTCAGTCACATTGGCTAAGAAGCCATTACCCGAGCGCATCGATAACAAAAGTAAGTCATCGTTATGGCCAGCGTAATAAGCCACCATCTGCGTACCCGCTGCTAGGTTCACAAAACCTGTCAACGGAGAACCATCGCCACGTGCACCAGGAAGATCGGAAACTGGAACGGTATAAACGCGGCCGTTACTACCAAAGCCTAAAACAACATCGGTGGTCCGGCATTCAAACGTGCCATACATGCCATCACCAGCTTTGAAGCTAAATTGTTGTGGATCATGTTCATGACCCTGACGCGCCCTCACCCAACCACGTTGAGAAATAATCACGGTAACAGGCTCATCAATCACCTTTGCTTCTGCAACCGCTTTTTTCTCTTCTTGAATCATGGTGCGACGCTCGTCACCAAAGGTCTTCATGTCGGCTTCAATTTCTTTCACAATGCGCTTGCGCATTTGTGTATCGCTACCAAGAAGGCTTTCTAAATCATCTTTTTCAGTTTTGAGTTCTTTAAGCTCTTGCTCAATCTTGATCGCTTCTAAACGAGCCAATTGACGCAAACGAATTTCAAGGATGTCATCGGCTTGACGCTCTGACAATTTGAACGCCGTCATCAAATCCGCTTTAGGCTCATCACTACCACGGATGATCTTGATCACTTTGTCGATATTAAGAAGGATGAGTTGACGACCTTCCAAGATGTGCATGCGGTCGTTAACTTTACCCAAGCGGTGCTCGGTTCTACGTGTCACTGTTGCAACACGGAACTCAATCCACTCACGCAGAATCTCACCCAAGCCTTTTTGACGTGGGCGACCATCGTTACCAATCATCACCAAGTTAATCGGCGCATTGGACTCAAGAGATGTATGCGCTAATAAGGTGGTCACAAACTCGTTGACATCAATGTTTTTGGTTTTCGGCTCGAACACCAAACGTACCGCAGCATCTTTACTGGATTCATCACGAACAGAATCAAGTAAAGACAAGATAGTTTGCTTGAGGTTATTTTGTTCAGGCGTTAATGTTTTCTTACCCACCTTCACTTTAGGGTTGGTGAGTTCTTCAATCTCTTGCAGAACTTTCTGAGTCGATGTGCCTGGTGGCATTTCATTAACCACCAACTTCCATTGACCTCGAGCCATATCTTCTATGACCCAGCGCGCACGAACTTTTAAACTACCACGACCAGTTTGATAGATCTGCGCAATTTCAGAGGAGGATGAAATGATCTGCGCACCGCCTGGGAAATCAGGACCCGGCACATAGCTCATGAGCTCATCATGACTGAGGTTGGGATTTTTCATGAGCGCAATGGTTGCACCCGCAATTTCTTTTAAGTTATGGGATGGTACTTCTGTGGCCATACCCACCGCAATACCAGATGCACCGTTCAAAAGAACAAATGGCAAACGTGCTGGCAAGAGTCTTGGTTCTTGCATCGAACCATCATAGTTAGGAATGAAATCAACTGTACCCTGATCAATCTCATCAAGTAACAAACTCGCAATTTTGGTTAGTCGTGCTTCGGTGTAACGCATCGCTGCCGCACCGTCACCATCTCGTGAACCAAAGTTACCTTGACCATCAATCAATGGGTAACGCAATGAAAAGTCCTGAGCCAAACGAACCAAGGCATCGTAAGCAGATTGGTCACCGTGCGGATGAAACTTACCCAACACATCACCGACCACACGCGCACTTTTCACGGGCTTCGCATCCGAGCGCAAGTTCATTTCATTCATCGCAAATAGGATGCGACGCTGAACAGGCTTCTGGCCATCCGCTACTTCAGGCAAGGCACGACCTTTGACCACGCTGATCGCGTAGTCCAAGTAAGCGCGTTCCGCATAAGTGGCTAAAGTGAGTGAATCCACATCCGGCGTATTGGGCACAATACGACGCGGCGGAGCAGCTTCTGGCTGGATCTCAGTCTCTTGAGTTTCAGACTCTTGAGAATCATCCATATCAGCAAACAGATCTGGTTCTTGATTCGGATTATTTTTCTTTTTTGTCATTTTTTTACTTTAAATATCTGCTTCAACTTCATTGCCACGCTCTTCCAACCAAGTCTTACGAGCGCCCGACTCTGATTTACCCATCAACATATCCATGGTCTTAATCGTTTCAGATTCACCAAACTCACCTTCTGTGACAGGAAGTAAACGACGCGTGTCCGGATTCAGCGTGGTATCCCAAAGCTGCTCGGCATTCATCTCACCCAAACCTTTAAAGCGGCTGATCTGCCAACTACCCTCGCGCAAACCTTCTTTACGAAGTTTGTCTTCAATCGAGCGCAGCTCTCCTTCATCCAAGGCGTAGAGCTTTTGTGCAGGTTTCTTACCGCGAGCCGGGGCATCCACACGGAACAATGGAGGACGTGCGATGTAAACGTGACCGCGCTCCATGAGTTTCGGGAAATGCTTGTAGAACAGCGTGAGCAACAATACCTGAATGTGTGCACCGTCCACGTCCGCATCGGACAAGATACAAACCTTGCCATAACGAAGATTGGTTAAATCAGGTTCATCGTGAGCACCGTGAGGATCGACACCAATGGCAACCGCAATATCGTGAACTTCATTATTAGCAAACAAGCGATCGCGCTCAGCTTCCCACGTGTTTAAAACTTTACCGCGCAAAGGCAAGATCGCTTGGTACTCTTTATTACGACCCATCTTCGCAGAACCACCTGCAGAATCACCTTCCACGAGAAAGATTTCATTCATGGCAATGTCTTCGCTTTCGCAATCGGTCAACTTACCAGGCAAGACAGCCACGCCAGATGATTTTTTCTTTTCCACTTTCTGACCAGCACGCGTTCTTGCTTGAGCTTGTTTGATCACTAACTCAGCTAATTTACGACCGTAATCCACGTGTTGATTAAGCCAAAGATCTAAAGCAGACTTCACAAAACCAGAGACCAACCGAACCGCATCACGAGAATTCAGGCGCTCTTTGATCTGTCCTTGGAATTGCGGATCCAATACTTTGGCGGATAAGACAAAGGACGCTCTTGCAAACACGTCTTCGGGCATGAGCTTGACGCCCTTCGGCTGCAATGCATGGATATCAATGAATGACTTCACAGCATTGAATAGACCATCACGCAAACCACTTTCGTGAGTTCCGCCTGCAGGAGTTGGAATCAAGTTCACATAGCTCTCACGAACCGGTGCTCCATCTTCTGTCCAAGCGACCACCCAACTCGCGCCTTCACCTTCAGCAAAAGAATCTTCACCAGGACGATTAGGGTCTGCAAAGTGTTCGCCATCAAATGCTGGAATGACCACTGGACTATGACCACCGTGGGCCATCGCCTCATCTAAGTACCCTTTAAGACCCTGTGCATACAACCAAGTTTGTGTCTCGCCACCTTTTTCTTGGATCAAAGTGACTTTAACGCCGGGTAATAAGACCGCCTTAGAGCGCAAGAGTCTTTGAAGTTCAGCGAGTGGGATGTTGCCACTATCAAAATATTTGTTATCTGGCCAAGCTCTCACACGAGTGCCGTTAGGACGGTCACCCATTGGGGCAATCTTGGTCTTCAAAGGCTCAACCACAAAGCCCGCTTCAAAGGTCAAGGTTGAGATTTGTTTATCACGCCAAACTGTGACTTCCATGCGCTTAGAAAGCGCATTGGTGACGGAAACACCTACACCGTGTAAACCACCCGAGAATGCATAGGCGCCGCCTGAGCCTTTTTCGAACTTACCACCCGCATGTAACTGGGTAAAAACGAGCTCCACCACCGGTCTTTTCTCTTCTGGGTGCATACCCACAGGGATGCCTCGACCATCATCCTCCACGCTCACACTACCGTCGGTATGCAAAGTGACCATGATGTGCTTACCGTAGCCACCTAGGGCTTCATCGGAAGCGTTATCGATCACCTCTTGAATCATATGCAAGGGGTTATCGGTCCGGGTATACATACCAGGACGCTGTTTGACAGGTTCAAGCCCCTTTAGGACTTTGATGGACGATTCGCTGTATTGATCTGATTTTTTTGTAGCCATGGCGGAGAATTGTATCCACATGCGAAAATGAGATCCATGGGAGCACTTAATCACCTTCGCGTTTTAGACCTCAGTCGAGTCCTTGCCGGACCCTGGTCTGGGCAGAACCTAGCTGACCTAGGAGCCGATGTAATCAAGGTTGAGCGGCCAATCACGGGGGATGATACCCGCCAATGGGGACCCCCTTTTTTGAAGGATTCTGAGGGTCAAGAAACTTCAGAATCTGCGTTTTATTTGGCGATTAATCGCAATAAAAGATCCATGACTTTGGATATTTCGACCAAAGAAGGTCAAGAAATCATCAAAAAAATGGTTTTAGACTGCGATATCGTCATTGAAAACTACAAAGTTGGCCAATTAAAAAAATATTCTCTTGATTATCAAAGTCTTAGCGCTATAAAACCGGATTTAATTTACTGCTCCATTACCGGTTTTGGCCAAACAGGCCCGTATGCTCACCGCGCTGGTTATGACTTCGTGGTGCAAGGAATGGGTGGCTTTATGAGCGTTACCGGTGAAAAAGACGATCTTCCAGGTGGCGGACCTCAAAAAGCCGGCGTTGCGATTGCAGACCTATTCACTGGTATGTATGCCACTTCTGCCATTCTTGCCGCCATCATCCACCGCGATAAAACCGGTGTGGGTCAATACATTGATTTAGCACTTTTAGATGTGCAGATCGCCACCATGGCCAATGTGGCCAGCAATTACCTCACCAGTGGAGTCGCACCTCATTCGTGGGGAAACGCGAGTCCAAATATTGTGCCCTACCAAACCTTTAAAGCAGCTGATGGCTGGATCATCGTTGCCGCTGGTAATGATGGTCAATTTAGACATTTTGTGGAAACAGGTGCTTGCCCTGAATTAGCAGACGATCCCAAGTTTGCAACCAATCCAGAACGGATTCGTCATCGGGATGAATTGATTCCGCTTCTACAGAAGATGACCTTAAAGAAGACCAAAAAAGAATGGATCGATGCCTTGGATCATGTGGGCGTTCCTTGCGGTCCGATCAATAACTTCCAAGAAGTTTTTGAGAACGAGCAAGTGATTGCCCGAGACATCAAAATGGAGATGACGCATCCAACAGCAGGCAAAGTTCCGTTAGTTAGAAGTCCAATGAGAATGAGTGCCACACCTGTTGTCGAGAATCGACCACCGCCTTTATTAGGTGAGCATACGGAGGAAATCCTCAAAGAACGTCTGCAACTGAGTGACGCAGAAATCCAAGGACTTCGGGATAAAGGTATCTTGTGAGCTCCTCACAACAGTTAAGCCTCACAAAAGTTTTAATTGCTGGCGGATTCCTTGTGACACTCTCCATGGGGATTCGTCATGGATTTGGCTTATTCAACCTGCCTGTGACACAGGCCAATGGCTGGGGAAGAGAAACGTTTGCTTTTGCACTAGCACTTCAAAACTTAGTCTGGGGACTGAGCCAACCTCTTTTCGGCGGCCTATCTGATCGCCTTGGTTCATTCAAAATTATGCTATTTGGTGGGTTGCTTTATGCCCTCGGATTAACAGGAATGTCTCAATCAGGCTCTCCAATTGGATTCATCATTTCTGCAGGAGTTCTAATTGGGGTTGCACAATCCTGTACAACTTATACGATCATTTATGGCACGATTGGCAGGAACTGCCCTAGCGAAAAAAGGGTTTGGGCAATGGGTATCGTGGCAGCGATGGGTTCATTTGGGCAATTTTTGATGATTCCTGTTGAGCAAACCTTAATCACCCAGTTTGGCTCATCAACGGCTCTCATCGCTTTGGCTGGCTTGGCTGTGATGATGCTGCCTTTGGCTTATATTTTGAAAGAACCCAAGGAAACCTTCGTTCAAAAGATCAATGACCAAACTGTTCGACAAGCTATCAAAGAAGCTTTCAAACAAAGAAGTTTCATTCTGATCCTATTGGGCTATTTTGTGTGCGGTTTCCAGGTGGTATTTATTGGTGTCCACTTTCCAGCGTATCTAAAAGATATGTCCAAACTATATCCCGGCATTGGTCACCCAGAACTTGGCACCATTGCGCTGGCCTTAATTGGTTTATTTAATGTATTCGGCACCTATTACGCTGGCGTATTAGGTACTAAAGTACCTAAACGATTAATTTTGGCTAGCATCTACGTCAGCCGATCAATAGCTATTATTTTATTTTTATACCTGCCAATATCCACTTATTCCATTTATCTATTTTCCGCAGTGATGGGCATACTCTGGTTATCCACCGTGCCAGTGACTAACGCGCTGATTGCTCAAATTTTTGGCGTTAAATATCTCGCCATGCTTTCTGGTTTTGCTTTTTTATCGCATCAGTTAGGCAGTTTTATGGGAGTCTACCTAGGCGGTTATTTTTATGATCTAACGGGATCTTATGATTGGGTCTGGTTAATAGCTATTGCGCTTGGAATCCTTGCTGGATTAGTCAATCTTCCCATCAAAGAGACAACATTAGTCAGGCCATCAAACGTCATTCCAACATAAAAAATGTCAAAAAAACTTTTATCTAATAAAGCCATTATTCAGTTATCAGTCTTCATTATTTTGGGACTAACTTTTTGGGCTTATTTGAGAACAGATTTTATTTTTGAAATCACAAATACCATCTTAACCATGTGTGGATGGTAAGCTAACGACCTCTTCATCATCCTCGCCATAGTACAGTGGATAGTACAACTGCCTCCTAAGCGGTAGACACAGGTTCGATTCCTGTTGGCGGGACCAATATATTTATATTAACCATATAAATCAAATACTTAATAGTATAAATAAAGACTAATTTAGATATTAATTAGATACTTAGAGGTATTTGTGGCAATATTAAGCATTGGGTCTACTAGGATTCTGGTGAAATATCTCGTCAATAACAATGGTCTACCGTACTATCAAAGAAAAGTTCCAGATGACTTAGTGAGTAGACTCGGGAAGAGGTTGCTCAAGTCCAAACTAGACCCCAAGAATGGAATGCCTGCCAAGCAAGTGGCTAATCTGGCAAGAGCTCATGACATGCTATTTGAGGCATATAGGGGCAATCCTGAGCTAATAATCCCAGAGAAAAAGCTAAGTGCCTTATTAACACTTCAAGGGTTTGGTCTCAATGACACACCGCACTCAGATAAGTTCTATGACTTGATGAATGAGTTGTCCACAGAGGCAGATAGATTAGTAATGCAGGCTCTGAAAAGTCCATTGCCGACATTCTTATCTGAAATATTAGACATATATTTTGACAATCATCCAGACGGTAAAGGAGATGACTCTCTATTTAGAGTAAAGGTCAAGCGAGATTGGGGTAGATTTGTTGAGTTGATCGGTGACTGCCCTGCTGAGCAATTAAACAACGACATGGCTCGCCAATATGTTGAATTTAGAGAATCCCAGGGTAAGAAGAGTGCCACCGTTCAAAGAGAACTCAATAACCTACGAGCTATTGTTGCTGTTGCTATCTTGGAGGGTGAAATTAAGGTAAGCAATCCTTTTGAGCGAATCAGCCCAACGAAGAAAGATGATGGTAAGAAAAGACTCTCTTACACCTATGATGAATTGGCTTTAATTAGGGCTAAGTGCTTAGCAATCAATGATGACATCCGACATCTCATATTGATTGAAATGTACACAGGGGCAAGAATTGGTGAGATTGTGGGTCTCAGGAAGCAAGACTGTACATTTGTTCAAAAAGTACCCTGTATCAGAATCACACCTTATAACCAACGAATACTCAAGACATCAAACTCCTCAAGAATTGTCCCTCTGATACCAGAAGCTCAAGAAGTTGTTGTGAGAGCCCTCAATCAGAGCGAGACAGATGCCCTATTTCCTAGATATAACAATTTAATTGATAAACCTAGAGCTGACTCTGCAAGTAGCTATGCATCTAAATGGTTAAAGGAACTAACTCAAACAGATAAGACAACTCATACATTTAGGCATACTCTAAGAGACATGTTTAGAAATGCAGACATCACAAAAGACCTTCAAGATGAAATCCATGGTGGGGCTAAACAAAACATAGCTAACATCTATGGTGAAGGTTCATCTGTTGATAGAAAACTAAAAGCTCTAAAAAAAGCTTGGAATCCATTCTTTAAGTTTATTGGTCAGCCCATTACAGAGAACAAAGCTGAGGAAGAATTTAAAAAGAAACAGTCTGGGTTTGATTTTTAAATCACTTACAGCACTTAGTCTTTCAGGGCTGTATTGGCAGAAGTAAAACACATGACCTTGATCATGAATAACGTATTGAGCGATTTCAATGAGTCACATGGAAAATAAACCAAGAAATAATCCACCCCACGTTCAATAAAATCCCACCATAGTTGCAGGCTACTGAATATAGAAGATTATTGTTTTACTTTTTTATAAGCATCACCGAACCCTGAAATATCAAGATTAATAAGAGTTGATTTGCCATTTATAGGCTGATATTTGATATTTAAAACTTTCGATTTAGATAACTCATCTAAGTAAGTATCATCAAGTCTCAATTGCGCAATGCAACCCGTTGAGTCACAAAAAAGAAAGTTTAATTTCTTAGGAGTTTTTGTGACTCCAACTTCGACTCCAACAGGAAGCAAAACTCCAAGCGGAAGAACTATTGACATGACTGGTGGCTCATTTGATGCTGTTCTAATGCCAAAGGTTAATAATTTTCTTGTGCTTGTTTTGTCCAAAAAGAGATGCCTCTCCAAAACACATATTTTTGATGCTGTTGCATTAGCAGCACTGCATGTACTGCCCCATGGACTCAGAAATGCATCCTGCTTTTGCTCGGAAGCAAAAGATTGGGGCGCGCTAAAAATTAAACAGCTGACAAAAAAGCTAACAAGTAATTTTTGCATTTACAAACCAATTGTATAAGTAAGCATCCCTGAAACTAAACTTGTCCCCTTAAATCTATCTTCTCTAAACGAAACGCCTAGACTCAAGGTTTCATTTTTATCAAGTAAGTAAGTTGTCCCAACATTGGCAAACATTCTCGATTCACGTTGATTAGATTGGCTGTTAAGGTTGAAGCTGCTTAATCCATAAATATTACTTGTGCCAGCATAGCTTGGGTTATTCGCATTAGTATCTTTTTCAAGCCCGCCAGAAACGTTATAAGTCAATTCTTTAGATAACTTTCCCTCAAGCTTTAGACCTGAAAATACCATTGAAGCTCTCTGGGAATACTTAGAGTAATTAACCGGCACTTGTACAGTAGCACTAGAAACTTCGCTATAAGCCCCAGTAGAACTATCGTAATTTCTCACACCAATAAATGGAGACAAAACAGATTCGGATATGACATCATCCAATCCGTAAGCAAGCTCAAATTGAGCTCCAAAACCTTTGAATTTAGTAGAACCCTGACCAGGCTCAGTATTAGCAAGTTGGTCTCTAGTTATTTCTACTTTTTTATCCACGTAAGACAAGGAAGCTTTAGCTTGTAATCCTGTGCTGTTACCGGACGGATAATAAACACCAAATAAGCCGATCATTGGATTTGAATTCGAGATTCGAATATTTTTATTTTGCGTATAAAGATCTTGGTCAATCCATGCTCCAATTCGAAGATCTTTATCTGCTCTATAGGCCCCTATTAGAAGAGCTGAGGCATTACTAGGTCTATTGTCATCCAACTTATCTGTCGAGCTACTTGTATAAGTTAAGCGACCACCGGTACTTAGACAAATATTATTTTCACCAAACAAATTACAGTCGTAGCTTAATCCTGATAACAAGCTTTCATTCTTGGCAGCAAAAATACTCTTTAGCTGATCATGAATTGCGGACAATCCCAGAGTTGTATTTACTGAATCTGGACCTAGAGTTAAATAAACGTTATTTGTATCGTAGCTTATAAAATATCCCAAGGATGTGTAGCTACTCAAGTCACTATTTAGCGTAGAAAAAGTACCAGCTCTACCACTGGATGTCAGTAGCGTATATCTTGTAGGAGAGTAAGTTCCAGAACTACCATTAACTGTTACCGATCCATCTAAATTGGCAGCGCCTACAACTGCTAGCTGATCATTAGTAGTCGGCGTCAAGTCCAAACTGAGATTGCCAGATGCGGCTTGAGTATAAGCGCCCCCAATATTGAGAACTGCCACAGAATTGTTACCAGGTGAAACTGTTCCGTTATTTATTAATGTCGTTGCTGAACTACCGACCGTACCATAACCTGCTAAGGTACCACTCGTACCAATAATGACAGTTCCCAACAATCTAGCTGTTGAATTATTTGCAGAACTACCAACTAGTAATGTACCGTCAGTTAGGTTTGTTGTACCTGAGAATGTGTTGACGCCATTAAGTGTCAGAGTACTTGTAGAGGATTTATTTAAAACTCCATCTCCACTCACAATTCCACTAAAAACTTGATTAGCCGTCGAGTTATAAGTCAACGTTCCTGAATTTGAGATGTTACCTGCGTAATCTCCCGCACCTAAAACACCAGCACTAGAAATTATGAGGGTTGCTCCACTATCAATTGTTGTAGAGCCTGTATACAGATTAACGCCTGTTAGAGTAACTGCGCCTCCAGATCCTGTATTAATAATTTGTAAGCTGCCAACATCAGAGGCGTTATCAGAAAATACTCCAGATAAAGTGACTGCATTACCATTTTGATCAATGAGAGCACCGTTCGAGGTGATTGAGAAATCTCCAGAGTAAGTCTGACCTGTTGTATCAATGGATAAAGTGCCGCCATCAAATACGTTGTAATAGTTCGGACTCGCTCCGTTGTTTTGTGTTGAAATTAAATTGACACCGCTACCACCGCTCACATTACCAGCCGCGACAATATTGGGAGTGGCACCAGGTTGACCAGATGTAATGGTAAGTCCAGCAGGAGCAACAGATCCAGCAAAGTCAAGATATACATAGCCCCAGTGACCACCATAAGGACAGTCTGCTGCTAACAAAGAAATCGTAAAGTCATTTCCTTGAGTCACATCGATGGCTTGAGCTTGCCATCCAGATACGTAGATACCACCACCCACATCTGTAAAAAATCCTGCAGTATTTGCAGAGCTATAGGAAATTGTTTGAACGTCCGTATTTGTTGTGTTGTCACGCACCTTAATAACAAAGTGATCTGAATCCGTAACATCGTGTGATCCCTCAAGCACGGCTAGCCAAGCAATATAAATTTTGTTACCGACGTATCCCGTTACAGTTTGGCTGATAACTGTAACGCTTGTATTGTTGTTATCGTCATTAATCCTAACTGCACTTGAACCATCAAATACTGGGGAAATTGTTGTGCTATTTAAGGAATTATATTGAGCGATATATGAATCTGGGGTGGATGTTGTCACTACCGCGCTAACACCCCCAACGCCCGTGTATGTGGCTGGATCTAATGGAGCTATCGGAGTTCCATTCCATGTGCCGCCAGTTACCGTCCAGCCTGATGTATCTCCAGCCTCAAACCCACCGTTAGTAAAGTCAGCTGCATGCACTGCTAGAGGCATATTTAGAGTTGATATCGCCAAAAAAATTGGGCTGAATTTGAAAATGGATCTTAATTTTTTATTTTTCATACTTTTCTCTATTTATTACAAGAAATTAGCCTTAGGGCTAATAATTAGCCACAGATTGTACGCTCTAAAGCTAATAAACTGTAACAAATTGTAATAAATATAAAAAATCAGAAAGTCGTAAAAATTAACATTAAATGATGTATTTTTAAATGAAGATAACCTCAATAAGCGACAAAAGCATTCGAATTATGAATTGAGGTAAAGATGAATAGAATAATGAAGCATTTCATTTGAATATAAGAACAATGAAGTAGCTCATATAACTTGGAAAAGTTGTTTCTCAGTCATTAGAGACTTAAAGGTTAGATTCTTATATCTAACTTGAGCACTAAACCATCGAGGGTGACGTCCAACACTGAAGGTTTATCTTGAAAGAATTACGAGCGGGACCAAATCAAGAATTGCTTATTGAGCTAGCTTTGCTCTCACCATATCGATGTACATTCTGAGCTCGTAAACATTCACAGCAAACTTTTTAGGTACACGCATCTTGAGCGCCTGCTCTTCAATCTGATCCAACTCTTTGTGCCAATCCAAAGTGCGATTTTGTCGTAACCGTTCCTCAAGTGACCTGAGACGTTTATAGATAGCTGATGTTTTTGATTCAACACGCATCTGTATCAAAACTGGTAGATAGTTGAACAAAGGTAACAAGATTACTAAGAGTGGCAGCCCAATCCGAATCGCGCGATCAATCCAAACCACACTCCAAAATGGGAGATGACGATGCAAGAAAGATGGGCCTGTTTTTAAGTAATGTTTGGCGTCTTCGTTGTGAGGCCAAGCAAAACCAGAAGCCGAAGGAAACTCCCCTTCTTTTTGTAATAAGCCTAGCTGAGTAATCGCTGCCTCAGCACTGCGCATCAAAGGCGTAATCAAAGCAGGATGAATCTCATCACTGACCACCAAGGCTGCTGGGGTCGCCAAAATCGTTAAGTCCTTGGATGGGATATCTTCTGCAAGATTGATAACACCTCGAGGAACGGTTACTCTTTTAAGGAAAGGTAATCGAATTGCATAGGCATCTGCTTGATCAAAGCTCATCACAGCCAAGTCCGGGCTTCTCAAATACTGCAAGATGATCGGTGCCTGAGGAGCACTCACCAAAATAGCCACATCGAGTTGATTGGCTTTGAGTGCTGTAAGGGTCTCTACGGCATTGAGATCTTTAAAAATAATGCCTTGGGTATTTCTATCAGGATCTATCCCGTTAAGACTGAGAAGCTGTTGACTCAATGCCCGCGTACCGCTGCCTTGAGGGCCTATCGAAACACGCTTTTGGCCCAGTGCTGTCAGTTGGGTAAGTGGCGTTTTGAAAGCAGCCTTTCTGTAAAAAACCCACACTTGCTCATCAAAGATAGAAGATAGAGCTGAGATATGAGGGTGCTCATCGGTTTTGCCGACGCCACCTTGTAACAAGGCTATGTGAGCGTTTGATGGAGAAGCTGATTTTGGATCTTTGATGGTGTCTTTAAGGCGCTCGATATTTTCAACACTACCCGCCGAGCTTAAAACCTCCAACTGAATGCCCTCTTTAGCTAACTCCTTTGATAGCTGCTGTCCAAATCGGTAATACAAACCTTGATCTATCCCTGTTGTAATCACCAATTTATTACTAGGACGAGGCACCAAAGACCAAAATAATAAACCCAATAAAAGTACCAAGATCAATGGCCAGATATATATCAGAGGTGGTTCAATCAAGCGAGATAAAAGGCGATTGAGGTAATTTTTAATCATGTAGTGAAAGCTTTATTGAAATTTATTTAACCAATGACACACCAAGAGCAATGCCCATGGTTTCCGCTTGAACCGCTTGAACATCACCGATTGAGAGGCGATCCGCCATATCCGGGTTTTTCTTCAAGAAAACCCTTCTCGCATTTTTAGCACGTTGGTCCGCTAATTGAGCGAGTTGTTGATCGGTGATGGTGTAACTTTGTATCAACTCATCTCTGAGCGTCGTCCATCGCTCTGGTGTATTCGGCAAGTTGATCAATTGGCGTGCTAGCTTGATACGCCCCACTTGCGAACCGTATGCAGACTTCAAACCACTCTGAATCCTTGGGTCTACCAAGCTAGTCACTGGTAAGGGCTCATCATCGGCCAACTTGAAACCAGCAGCCAATAAAATCGCGCGATCGGCTTGTGCTCGAGCGAGCTCAACACGATCCGCCTTAGCATCGTAGGTGCCAAAAAAAGTGAGCTTGGCTGTTGGTCTTTTAACGAGAAAAGCCGCTAGTTTTTCTAACTTCTCTCTCTCAGGAGGTGTCACAACACTCTCTCCCAAGAGAAAGTAAACGCCACTGATACTGCTCTCACCACCAAAAAGTGAGCCAAGGGCTTTAAAGGGTGCTGTTGCAATGTTGCCTAAAACCGTTGTGATCGCCTGCCATACCAAATGCCCCATACTGAATTCGGGTGAATCGACATTGCCAGATACAGGTATGTTGACATCAATTAAGCCATCCGAGTCTTCCAATAGGCTGATAGCCAACTGAATTGGAAGACGTCGCCCCTTAAAGTCTTCCAACTCTTTACCTAATTTAATTTGGTTGATGACGAAATGGTTTTGTCCGTGAAGGAGCCCCTCTTTGGTGGCGTATTTGAGATCCACATCAATACGCCCTGATTCGATTTCATGACCCGCAAAAGCAACTGAATAGGGATTCATACTGTGCATGGGTAAATTTCTAAAGGTCAGACTTAAATCATTGTTCCGTCTTGGATCTTCAAAAGCCAATTGGCCGCGGGCACGCATACTACCTCTGCGATCGACCTGACCATCCAAAGCTATCAAAGCATACTGGCCAGGAATATTGCTAACCCCTAATAAAGTGCCGTTTAACTGACGAACTCTTGTTGTAAATTGCGGTTTCAAGGAGAAATCACTGAAATACATACTTCCATCATTCACTTTGATCGCTTTGATATCCACTTGAACTTTGGACTTATCAGCCATAGGCTGTTGCGATTCGGCTGCTTCTGTTGAGGTTTCTTGACTGATTTTTTCCCGTGCAAACATGCGACGGAAATTGGAGCGCCCATCTTGCGCCACTTCAAAACGTATGCCCGGCTTGCTAATGGCAATTTCTTGAATACTGAAGCGGCGTTGCTGCTGATCTAAAAAGTTGAAATCGATTTTTTCAAAATGCGCCTTAGCCCAGGTGAGTAGCGCTTCCTTTTCACCCGGTTCATAAATAGCTAACTCACCAAAATCAACATCCCCAAGAATCGACCAGCCTTTTTTAGCCGTCTTTAGCTTGAGTTCTGCGCTAGCCGTTCCTTTTTGCGTCACCAGCACTTTATTCGAGGGTAATAAAGCGATGAATGGGGATAGTGGCAGATCTTTAAAACTAACCTCACCCTCTAACTTGGAACTTTTTATGTCCATTTGAAATTGGCTCTTAATCGCTGAGCCATTCATCAAAAGATTCATTTGAACTTGAAGCGCTTCTTTTTTAATAAACTCCAAATGACCACTTAAAGACAAGCCAGTTAGCTTTAAGCGATTAGCAGAACCGGGCACTGGCAAATCCAAGCTATCCAAATGAAGACTGTAGTCTGCCTGAGCACCCGCTTGACCGGTGTGATCATAATTAGCTAAATCAATGGCATTGAAATGGAGATTTGGAAAGTCGTATTTGGTGTTAGCCACCCGATCATCAATGATGACATGAGCATTTTTAAGCTCGAAGACCGAGACTTTTAATTGAAGTGTTGAGGGTTTGGGTTCATCTGTTTTTTTAGATTGAACCGCCTTGATGAAATCCAACCAATTCCATGAGCTTATAGCATAGTGAGAGGCTGCACGAGTGAGCCTGAACTGAAGACCATCGATCATAAGTTCTGATAACTGGACGCGACCTAGCAACAAAGGCATTAACTCAGCATTGACCCTGAGATGATCAGCTTTTAATAAGGATTGAGCAGTTGTGCCAGAGGCCTTGGAAAGTTCAAGCCCCTTCAGATCCACTCGTAATATCCACGGTGTCACCTGTATGTCTTGGTAACTGATCCGATAACCGATACTTTGACCGTAGTCTTCTAATTTATTCTTGATTAAGTTTGGCAAAAAAACAAACATCAATGCCCAAATGAGAATCAGAGCACCTGATAGCGGCAAAAGAACTCGATAGCTTATTTTTTTGATCGTCATAAGAGCAATGATAAGACTAATAGAGATACCAATAAAGCAAAAAAGCCATCATCTGATGGCTTTTAAGAGTGTCTTACTTTGAACTGGGTACTTATTTTGTGGGCGGTGGAGAGACTGTACTCCTTGGGGCTACTGTCAGCATGACGCCTGTTCCTCCAACAATTGAACCCTCTTCAATTTCAATGGTTGCTGTTCGATCTTTTTTGATAAATACTAAAATACTATTTCTCGTTTTCGTTGAAGAAACCAAGGTCCACCCAGCATTCTGGAATTGCTCTCTAAAGAATGTGAAAGTCTCTGTTGAGTTTTGAACAGCAGTAATGGCAACACGACCAGCCCACGTATCACCTGAACCCAAGATCAACGATTTGTCATGAATGATCTTTGCCCCACCCGGAATTGGCATATCGCCTAATAGCTTCGTCTGAATATCCTGAAATGTATCGCCATCAGCATTTGCTATGGGTGTTGTTGTACAAGCAATTACTGACAAAGACATGGTCAGAATAGTGAGTAATTTAACGAGATTGTTCATTGATTTTCATCCAGAGAATCGAAAGAGATAGCACTAGTGTAATCGCATTGGCTACCACGACTGGCCAAGCTTGAATCATGACGCCATAAATGAACCAAAAAAATACTCCTGCACTGAATAGCAAATACATCCAAAAAGAAATGGCATCTGTATTTTTTGTTCGATAAACACGAATAACCTGAGGCAAAAATGAGAGTGTGGTAAGCGTTGCCGCGAAATATCCCAGCGCTGTTTGGAAATCTAAATTAAAAATAAAATCAGGTGCCATAAAAAGTTTTATAAAGGGATGTCAATAGGAAAAAATAATTAATTTCTAAATAATTAAAAAATACTTATCCACAGAATGTGTGGACTACTTCACGTCAAAAATTCAAGAAACCTTATCTAGCAATGCTTGAGCTGGCTTGCCTAAAAAATAGGCAGCAACAAACTATATTTTTATTATCTATTTTTTACTTTCAGAAATTTAAAAATAAATATCTCAAACCGCTTGACACAGAAAAATCTGACCTTCTTTTTCTTCAATATCCAACTTGATTAATCTTGCACCACGAGGACAAGGTCCAGAAATGCACTCCCCTGTATCGGGTAAATATTGCGCATCATGGGAAGCACAAATGATGGCGGATTTATCCTGTGTCAAAAATTGACCTGGTTGCCAATCGAGTTCCATAGCTACATGAGCACATCGATTCAGATACGCATGAACTTGGCCATCATGGCGAATTAAAAATGCAGGCAAAGTAGCATCCACCCGATGATCAATACCATGGACTTGGGATGCTATATCGGAGCTTCTAACCATGAAACGAAAACCATCACCCAGATCCTCAACGCTACCGGAGGAGCAAATGACATGCCCCGCCTGAATCAAGGGCTCAAAGTCGTCAATTTCAGTATTCTGGGGCTCGTTAGACATGGTACAAACTCTCTAATGAATTTCAGCGATTAAGGATTGTTTAGAAGATAATCTAATAATATTAAAAAACAATACAAATATGTCACTTATTTCCGCTACAACTCGCGCTGCACTCGAAGAGCTTCTAGAAACGGCCCTTCGTCCTGCACCAGACCATTGGTTACAGATCCGCTTTGGAAGCGAGATTATTGGCCATATTCAGCCCAGCTATGTGCCCACCATAGATGCTTATATCGAGCAAGCAGAAACTCCTGCCTTGGCTCGTTTTGGCGATCATTTGCAATTAGAGAACCTTCCCCCATTTTTATTGAGCCAATTGCTCCAAGATTTAGCGGAGTTCTTGAAGAAAAATAACTTAGCCCCAGGCTGGCGCAATGAGCATTTTTCTTGGTTGGACACCTTGGGTCATGAGCGTTTTCGGATGGAAAGAGCCGTGTTCCGTTCGCTCGGCTTTCACAGTCGCGCCTGTCACGTTAATGGGTACACGTCTCAGCAAGAGATTTACTTGGGTCTGCGTAGCAATATCAAAGCAACTGATCCGAATATGCTCGACAACTTAGCAGCTGGCGGTATCAGTGCCGATGAAACGCTGCAGCAATCTGTTATTCGAGAGTTATGGGAAGAAGCCGGCGCGCCTTTGGAGATTGCTAGACTCGCTAACCCGGTAGGACATATCCACGTGCGCCGGATCGTCGAACCTAAAGGGCTTCATGATGAGAGCCTTTATACCTATGACTTACTGTTGCCAGAAGAGTTTGAGCCTCAGAATAAAGACGGTGAAGTATCCGAGTTTATAAAGGTTCCTTTCACGCAGGCCGCTAATTTGATCTTAGAAGGCGCACTCACACCGGACGCAGCTGCAGTCACCGCTGAATTCCTTTTAAGAAAAGCGTAATTAGCCTACTCACTCATGGAAATCGCAGCATTCTTTCTTGCCCTGGTTTGCGTGAGCTTGAATGCCAAAGGCCATGTTTTAACTTGGCCTTTTTCCATTGCCAGTTCTGCAACCTACGCCTGGGTGTTTTATGACAGCGGTTTATTTGGAGACGCTGCTCTACAGTTCATTTTTATCAGTTTGGCCATTTATGCTTGGTGGTGCTGGACAAGAAAAATGGATTCGGGCACTCTCGCCAAACAATTTGGGCATGCTCCTAAAAAAATGATCGCAGTGTGTTTGCTTGCTTGGTTGGTATTGTTTATCGCCATCAAGTTTGTACTGGTGAACTACACCAGCTCCGTTGTTCCAAACGCGGATGCCCTCCTTACAGCAGGCAGCATTATGGCAACCTTGATGAGTGCTCAAAAATGGATTGAGAATTGGTTACTATGGATGATTCTTAATCCTATTTACATTGCCTTGTATATCTATATGGATCTGTATCTAACAGCAGGACTTTATGGTCTTTTTGTTGTTTTATGCTTTTGGGGTTGGCGCCAATGGTCTCAGAAAATAATGGCGCAGGATCTGTTGCAATCGGATAAGCACTGATGCGACGCCTAGTTAAGATTGCCATCCTTGGTGCGGAGTGCACGGGTAAATCTACACTGGCGAAGGGCTTGGCAGAGCACTTCTCTCAGCACTACCCCAGTAACTGGGTGCCAGAGTACCTGAGGTCTTTTGTTGATCACCACCAAAGAACACCGCTGGCAGAAGAGCAAGTGCTGATTGCACGTGAGCAGAAAGCTCATGAAGCTCGCTTGAGTCACGCTTTGCTGCAGGATAACCATGATCCAATAAAACCATTGACCGGTCATGCTCCGCACGCCCTGCTGTTTTGTGACACAACGCCTCTGATAACCAGCATCTATAGCGAAGTTATTTTTGGGCAAGCTGATGCCCTAGTTGATCAAATCGCCGAGTTAAATGATTACGATTTAACCTTGTTGACTGAAATTGATTTGCCTTGGGTCAGTGATGGTGTGCAACGCGATGGCCCCGAAATTCAAGCTGCGGTTCATCAGCTCATCGAGAGTCGACTTCAAAAACTAGAAATACCTTACTTAAAGATCTCAGGATCCACCCGGGATCGCACCCAAAAAGCCCAAGAATTTGTCGGAAATTGGCTTAGTCAACAGCAATCCTAAAAAATACCTATAATCATCTCATCTAGTTGTTTTAGATATTAGCTCGGGGTCCTGCATCTGGTGGCATTAGATGTGGGTGAGAAATACCCGTTGAACCTGATCTCGATAATGCGAGCGCAGGGAAGCGTCAAAACCGCATCCCCAACTCGCCATCGTTCCTTTAAGGAGTTATACGATGGCTTATAGGCCAAAAAAGAACTACATCGCCAGCGCATGCGCTTGGTTATTCCTATTTTCTTCACAAAGCTCTGCCCAAACTGATACTCAACTAGCACCCGTGGTGGTCACCGGTGAAAAAGGCAGTGGTTATGCCGCCAAACGCGCCATGATTGGTGGGCCAGGCGGCACTGAGGAGGTGGAACTTAAAGATATCCCTGCCTCTATCACTGTGATTGCCAAAGATTTACTGGATGACCGCCAAGCGCGAGTCATGTCAGAGGCAGCTCGATTGGATGCATCCATTGGTGACTATTACGCGGCAATGGGTTACTACGAAAATCTCTACATCCGAGGCTTCCCCTTGGATGCCGCAACCAGCTATCGTATCAATGGGATGTCTGTGACTGGTGAGCAAAACATCGCATTTGAAAACAAAGAGCGCCTTGAAATCTTCAAGGGTGTGAGTGCCATGCAAGCGGGTGCCGCATCCCCTGGCGGCATCATCAACTACGTCACCAAACGACCGAAAGATGTTCAATCCTTTACCTTAGGGATCGGTGAAAGAGGTACGCAATATGTGGCGGCAGACTTTGGCACATTTTTAGGCGAAACAAAATCACTGGGTATCCGCATCAATGCGGCCAATGAAAATCTTCGCCCTTACATTAAAGATGCCAAAGGTGAACGGCAATTTTTTAGCTTGGCGGCTGATGCAAAGATCAGCTCCAAAACTTTAGTACAGTTTGATTTGGAGTACCAAGATAAAAGCCAAAAATCAGTTCCTGGTTTGATGCTTTTGGGTGGCACAACGCTACCCTCTGTTAAAACAGACATTAATTTATCCCACTACCCCTGGGTTTTACCCACCGAAATCAAGTCAAAGAATATCGGCCTACGCCTTGATCATGAAATCAATGATTCCTTAAAGTTATTTGCCAATGCCAATCGTAGTGAAGTGACAATCAACGATCGATTGGCCTACCCCTATGGTTGTAGCGTTGATAGCTCTGGTGCCAGCGGGTCATTTTGCTCGGGTGGTGAATTTGACGTTTATGACTTTAGAAGTGAAGGCGAAGTTAGGCGTAATGATCACGTTCAAACAGGTTTAACCGGTCAAGCAAACACTGGACAGATCAAGCATCAATGGACTCTCGGCGTATCAGAATTGAAGAGATCCGTTTACAAAGGTGCGTCTGTTTATGAATACCGTGGACAAGATGATATAGATAACCTCAATGCCAACATCAGTCCTAGTACCGCTTCAACAGGTGCGGTTTATAAAATCTTAGATCATCGTCAAACCAGTTTGTTTGTTCATGATCAAATCCAGTTAACTGAAAAAACCAAATTGTTTCTGGGGCATCGTTTCCTTCAGATGAAACAGGCTGCCTATGATGTTTATACCGGCGACCCATACTCATCAGTTAATAAGACATGGCATTTGCCACAGATTGGTGCGAGTCATGCTCTAACAAGCCAACTCACCAATTATGTCAGCTACAGCAAAGGTGTGGAACCAGGAACGATTGCATTGCCGGATAGCTTTAGAAATTCTCAAGTGATGGCTCCAAGAAGAACTGAACAAATGGAGCTTGGTAGCAAGTATGCAATCAACTCTGATTCCCTCTTGAGTTTTGCCATTTTCCAAAGTGAAAGACCCAATGAATACGCAACAGATTACCAATTTGATCCAGCAGTAGGCTACGGCAGATCGATATTGGTTCAAGAAGGCAAAGTAACCAATTCAGGTGCTGAAGCTACTTTAGCGTTTAAAGCCACCAATCGGTTGAACGTGCTATCGAGCGCAATGTATCTTGAAGCGAAGCAGTCGGGTGCATCAGAAACCTCCCAAAATGGCAAGCAGGCCATTGGCATCCCCCATTGGAAAGCAGTGGTATTCGCAGACTACTTGCTACCCCAGGTTGAAAATCTCAGCGTTCAAGGTGGCTGGACATATATCTCTAGCAAAGGTGTGACGCTAGACAATCGTATTAAAGCTCCTGGTTACCATAAGTTTGATGTAGGTCTTAAGTACATGGATCGATTGGGTGCGAGTCAAGCGACCTATCGCTTGAGCGTAGAGAATCTGTTTAATACGTTTTACTGGCGTGACGTAAGTCAGACGTATGGTTCTAATACGCTGTATCCCGGTGCGCCACGAATCGTCAGAGCCACCGCAACTTTTGATTTTTGATGGATTTAGATTTTTAAGTACATCTTTTGGTGAGGAATGTTGACCTCATCAAAGATGGCACCTTTAGAAATAAAGCCTTCTGAGGCATAAAAAGGAATGGCAGAGACTTGGGCGTGCAAGGTTAATACTTGAACGCCCTTTTCTTTTCCAGTGGCAATCAGTTTGCGCAAGATAGCCCGACCAATTCCTCGTGAGCGAAAGCTCTCTAAAACAGCCATACGCCCTATCTTGGCATGAGTCGGCTCTTCTTGATCGATGATGAGTCTGCCAGTGCCCACGGGAAGATCTTTTGAAAATGCCAAAGCATGGGTGGCTATAAGGTCACCGTCATCCCACTCTTCTGTCTCAGGTATTTGCTGCTCAATCACAAATACTTGATAACGAATGGGCTTAATCAAGGTGTGAGATAAGGACCAGCTGCCTATTTGAACCATCATGATCTGAATATGAAATAGATGGCACCCAGTAGACACAAGCCTGCCCAAATAAAATCTGTCTTAAATGCTTGCCCCATGTAAAACATCGAAAACGGCACAAAAACTGCCAAAGTAATGATCTCTTGTGTGATTTTGAGCTGAGCCAAGTCAAAATATTGAAAGCCAATTCTATTGGCAGGCACTTGAAGTGCATACTCAAAAAAGGCAATTCCCCAACTTAACAATGCAGCAATCCACCATGGATGGCCCGATAGGTTCTTAAGATGGGCGTACCAAGCAAAAGTCATGAAGATATTAGATAGGGTTAATAAACCCACAAAGCCCAAAGGACCTAGGTATGTATGGAGCATCAATAATGATTCCTTGATCTGAATTTCTTCTATTAGAACAAAGTCATAGGAAATTTGGCATCTTTAGAAAATCAGGCTATAATCTTCGTCTATTCCTCGATAGCTCAGTCGGTAGAGCGCCGGACTGTTAATCCGTAGGTCCCTGGTTCGAGCCCAGGTCGAGGAGCCAAATAAGTAAAAGCCTTTAGAGTTAATAGCTCTGAAGGCTTTTTCCTTTTAGGAATCTTGGACAACACATGGACAACATTACATGCTTACTCGAGCAAGCCATATGAAAATTCTTTACACAAAGTACATACGGGGGGCTACCTTACTCACCAATCAATAGAATGCGGAATCCTCTTAGCCACATAAAAAGTATTTTTGACTTTAGATAACTGTTATAGTTTTAATAAATTTAGGAAGACTGATATGTTAAAAAAATCCCTAACCGCAATCTCTGCATCTTTTTTATTAACTGCGTGTTTACCCGTCATGGTTGGCGGCTACTACTATAAAGGCTCTACAACAATAGAGGCTAAACAGAAATTCATACAAAACTTCAATGAAGTTAATATGAAGCGTGAAAAGGAAGGTTTGAAGCCCCTAGAGATTTGTCAGGAAAAAAGAAACTTTGACCCTGAGTGGGCTGATGAGGATAGCAAATGTAAAGTGTCTCAAGCTAAGACTTGATGTACCAAAATCAGATTTAATGCTGTTAACTTAATCTGTAATTTATTCTGATGATGTAAGAGGTTAAATATGAAAAAGCTTGTTTTGGTCTTTTTGATAATGAGTACAAACCTGTTTGCTGCTGACTACATGTTGCCAGGTGGTGGATTAATGCTTGATATGGGTAACGGTGACTACATGTTGCCAGGTGGTGGAATGATTATGGATATGGGCAATGGCGATAAAATGTTGCCAGGTGGTGGATTAATGCTTGATATGGGTAACGGTGACTACATGTTGCCAGGTGGTGGAATGATTATGGATATGGGCAATGGCGATAAAATGTTGCCAGGTGGTGGATTAATGCTTGATAT
>NZ_JACVON010000001.1:0-108843 GCF_018882385.1 Polynucleobacter sp. 30F-ANTBAC | reverse complement strand
ATGGGTAACGGTGACTACATGCTGCCGAATGGTCAACTCCTTTTAAATCTAGATTAGTTTCATGAAAATAATTTGTGAGCAAACTGCAATCTAGCTAATATTGATTTCAACAATTAATTCACTAAATCAAACATGAATTTAAATCAGTAGTATTAATTCTATGTTTAGAAAAATATTATTCACAACACTCCTGATTTCATTTAATGCACAAGCCGACTGGGTAAAAGTAGCGTCTACGCTCAATGATGATGCTGTTTTTTATGTCTCCAAAGATAGTATAAAAAAGACGGGCACACACCAGAAGTGCATGGGAACTCGTTAACCATCCAAACTATTCAAGAGAAGGCTATTTATCTGCAAAAGTACAGCAGGAATATGATTGCAAATCCGATAAGGTTAGATTGCTATCGGCTTCTGCTCACAGTGAATTATTTGGCAAGGGTGTCACTGTCACGACTGCTCAAGAGAGACCCCTACCATGGCAAGAGATGCCTAAAGGCTCAGTAGCCACTTTTGCTAGAGACTATATTTGCAGCCAAAAAGTAAAGTAACTCATACATCAACTCAAATTTATAACAACATTGGATTTATTGCCATTTGAATCTGTCCACTTTGCCGCTATCGTTCCATACTGACCAGCTTCCATTAAGACAACTCTCAGTGACGACCTGAGTATCTCTTCAATCAGGAACTTTTTATCCTCTGGGACAAGATATTCTTCGTGGATTGGAATGATGGGTAGTTTCATAATCTCAGCAAACATGAGAACTTGAGTTGTTATTGCACCATCAAAGCCCTGAAGTTTTAGTCCGATACCAGTTCCAATCATATCTATGAAGTCTGTATGCTGAAACTTAAACTGACTAATAAAAGCTCTTATTTCAGATAAGCTCTTAAATATTGGATTTCCTTGGCGAACCGCCTTAGTTTTAAAGGTTTTAATCTCAAGCTCACCCGTTTCATCATCAATCCACCAATGAGTATTTCTTAAAGATTTCTCAGCAGATTTCTCGCTATCGGCGTTAAAAAGAGTATTGATTGCTTTCTTACGAATGCCTCTATCTAAATACTCAAATCCTCTTACATCGTAGACCTCTTCACTAAATTTTCCAAACAAACCACCCTCTTCTTCTTTACCCTTAAAAGCCCTCAATATGAGCATAGGATGACACTGGGTGATGTCTAGGCTACCGACAGATTTTCCACCGATTGTGATGCTGTTTCTGACGCTTTTGGGCTTGTTCTGGAAGTTGCAATACCACCTGCCACCCTTGCCGAATGTCTCAGTGAATTGCCTCGTTAAAAGCAGTTCTGAGGGTGCTATGAGGTCACCATTAGCCCACCTTGCTTGATGCTCTCTGAGGCGGTTTAAATTGCTCTGCACAAGGCTTTGATGCCTTAAATAGTTCTCTGTCAAATAGAAGCTTTCTGGCTCTTCTATGACTCTCTTCTCCACATCTTTTCGAACAACACAGGGTAGGTCAGGATTAACCGTTAAATCTTCAAATCCAAGCCAAGTCAGTAGACTTTTGAACTTATCAGTAGCTCTATAAACGGTTGAAAGCCCTTGTTTATTTTTTGCTAAATGAGGCGGAATAGCACCTTTGACCACTTCAACCCATCCAAGCTCTCTGGCACAGTTAAAAAGCTCAAGAGTTCTGCTGGTCATCCAGACTTGCTTTCGCTTGCCTTTGCTGAAGTACTCCTCTTTTGTTGTGAACCTAAATAAACCATCATGTAACCAGATTGAGGCAATCAGCTTCTTAGCATCTCTTGGTAGCTTGTCTCTGTTTTTGATTCTTTGTCTGGTTCTACAGTATTCATTTACCAAGAGCTCTGCAGCCTTATAGACCTCTTGATGCTCTGAATAAGCCTTGATTCCTAAGAAGACGATGTCCTCCCTTACGGCTTCCCTATACCCCTGAAGACCCCCTAATGAGTCCTGAGAATAAGAAGAAGGAGAGGTAGAAGAAATATTATTCATTATTACCTTCAATAGAGCTTTCAGTGTGCGGTATCAGAGCTATTTAAGTACTTGTAGTTATTGATAATTCATAACAGCTAAAGAATACACAACTACAAGAACCTTAGAGGCTTAATTGCCTATTATTTAAGCAAATAATACCGATAATTCAGAGGCTTCAGAGGGTGCTAATTTGCTATATACACTCGTTAATCTGAGGACATTCTATATCTACACTCAGAACTCAATCTTCTTCCAAGAATCTGCTCAAACCTGGCTTCATCATCATTCACTGCAGCGAAGATTCTGAAGCATGTATCTGTGTAATTACTACCAGTGTTGTAATGACTAAGGACAGAGTAACCAAGAACAGCAAGAAGAATGAAGCAAATAGATTTATAGGACTGTGGACTCATCTTTATTTCCTATTCTTGTGTAAGTTATGACGCTCAACGAAATTGATAGCATCGTAGGTCATACGATTTAGGTCCTTGAGTAGCTGCAATTGCTGACTGACATCAGTCCAAGAATTAATACTGAGTTGACTACAATTATTGAATCCAGTCTGCATGGATAGGGTAATCCAGAACTCGTTCTTATCCTTCAATTCAGCCTTGTATGAGGCAAAACCCTCAATTTCTGGATAGAAAGCCGCCTGTTTTTCAGCATCAAGGACTGGCTTAACTTTCTCGTAGGGGTGACGAGGTATGTAGCAATCTTGTTCGTCACCGATGTTCTCTATGGTCATATCTAACTCCTTTGTTAATAGATATGCCTCTGTATCAGTTTTGAAATATCAAAGTCAAGGCTTTCTGGCAGGATTTTGATATTTATTTCTATGGTAATCTTTATTTGTGAAATCAATAATAAGCCTATTAGCACTAACTGTACTTGGTGGAGCTGTGCATGCAGCAGAGCCAGTGAAGATGTCTAAGTCTGGGATTTGTCACGCACCGAACACAACTTATTACAAACAAACCAAGAATTACACCCCATACCCAACATTACAAGCTTGCTTGAATGCAGGCGGAAGGATGCCCAAGAAATGAAATTCATTTCTATTTTTACTTTGTTGTTAGCAACATTCGTATCGCCAGGATGGGCTAGTGAACTGAGATTAGCCTGTAAAGGTTCATCATATGATTTTTCAGTGGATGGTAATCCCAGACCGCCGCACACTTTAAATATTTATGCTTTGAATGGTGTCGTTAGTCTTAGTGATACATTTTTTCTACCTATAAGGGAAACTCTGTTCGGTATAAGATTTACGAAGAATCTGATGCTACGATTAAATTTAGGTTTCTACCCGAAAAAACTAATTTAATATATGTTGGTGAGTTAAATAGATACACTGGTGAGTTGTTGATTCATGAACTAAAAGATAATGGTGTAAAAAGAGACGGTAACTATATATATGATGTGGGCAAGCATTACAGAGGCGAATGTTCTACTACAAGTAAAAAATTCTAATTAAACACCACCTTTTCTTTTTTTTGAAATAATTTCTATATATGCTTGCTCAGCACTTAATCCATCGGCAATCCTCTTCCTAAATGTCTCTTTTGGAATACCCAATTCAGATGCGGCTTTTGCGATTGAAGAGTAGTTGACGCCATTAACTGACAATTCAACTCCGCCAAACTTTGAAGATAGGGGTGGCTTGATAACTCCAAATGCCTCCTCAAGACTCCATCCTTTTGACTTGTATCTATCGTGAACTAGTTTATAGTCAATTTGAAGAGCTTTTGCTGCCGCCCTCAGACTTGTATATGTCTTCCCGCCCAATGTTATCTCCTGTGGTTTGCCTTGCCAGTTCTTAGCAACCAAACCCGCAGCCTCTTCTGGAGTCCATTTAAGGCGATTAATTCTCAGAGAAAAAACACTACTATCAATTCCGTAATACTCAGCAGCCTGGGCAACACTAGGAAACCTCTTGCCATTTACAGTTATTGATTTAGCAGTTCCCAGAGAACCTCCAACTGCTGTGTTGTAGCCATTCTTAATAGAATTTCTTTTTGCAATCTCGTCAATTTCTTGAGATTGCAGCTCATCAAAAGAACCAGCATCACTCCTTAAGAGCTTTATGGAGAATGAGTTCTCGCCATACTTTCGGATTGCATTACTCAATGCATTTTTTCTCCCTCTTCTAGCAGCTGAAAAGTGAGATTTAAGTCTTTTTTCCAAAGACCCAATTGTTATACCAACATATTGCTTATCACTCTGAGTGTTAGTTATCAAGTAAAGCTTGTAACCTTCAGTATCAGGAATTGGCTCAACGCCATTAGTTGTTGTTCTTGTGATTTTCCATTTCGTAGCTCTTGCATGACCTTCAAAATTTCTAAATCTTGGAGGAGCATCCTCTTGATTTAATGCCTGAGAGAGAGTCCACCCTCTTTTAAGACGCCTACTTAATACACTTGAGTTAACCTTGTAAGCCTCCCCAAGAGCTTGAATAGAGTTAAATTTGACACCATCAAAACTAATTTGGATAGAGTTTCCACCGACCTTCTTTTTTAGATTGCCTGAAAAAGCATCATCAATTGAATAACCGTATCTAATTCTTGCAGCTATCGTACCCGCATTCAAATTTAAAACTTTGCATGCCTCATTAATTGTTCTATACCTCTCACCCTGAACAATAACTTCTTTACCATGCCCCGCCCGTTTTTTGTTTTCCAAACCCACGGATTCTTCCACTGACCAACCATCTCTTACCCTTCTAGCTACTGTAGAAGGATGAACCTTGTAGTGACGAGCAAGCTCGACAATTGAGGGAAATGAGATTCCAGCACAGACGATAGAAGTAGGCTTAACCATTTATGTCAGTCAAATATTGAATGGTCGTCATCGATAAAATCAGGCTCTGAAAATAAGTTATTTTGAACATCCTCCAATATAGCCTTAAGTCGCTGATGGGTGTTTTGAATATATCTTGCTGTAACACCTTTTTTCTTGTGGTTCAATATTTTTCCAATAGCATCCAAGTCATATCCGCACTCATCTGCAACAGTTGCAACAGTTCTCCTGAGGTCGTGAGCAGTAAATTTAAACCCTATTGCCTCTGAAAGACGGTTAAATGTTCTACTTGCTGACATGGGCTGCTTATCCGAAAGCGGACTTGGAAAAACATATAGACTTTTAAGACCATATTTAAGATTAGCTCTTTCAGCGAATCTACGCTTGAATAAATGCTCTGTTGCAGATGTCATTGGCAAGGTATGGTTTGTATGATTTTTAGTATCTATAGCCGTAAATGTCTTTTGCTTAAAATCAATATTTACCCATTTCATCTGAAGTGCTTCCTCAAGCCTAAGACCCGTGTGCATCAAAAGCCATGCTAAATCAGCATCTTCCTCTTGAATAGGTCCTTTATATTCGGGATGACTACAAACTCTTAAATCGAAATAAAGGCTGTCTCGCTGCTCGGCATTGAGGAATATCTCTTTTGGCTTTAGAGCCCTTCTCACCTTCTTATCTTTTAGCACTAGAACTGGATTACCTTTGGGAAGTAATTTCTCACCAGCTGCGTCATCACTTGAGAAAGAATTGAATACTGCAGAAAGGTAACGAAAGGCTCTTTGAGCCTCACCCAAACCAACCTCATTATTTGGAATGGTCACAGCCAAGGATTCAGTAACTCGTCTTTTATCAATCCTAGTTTTCTTGAGTAAGACCTCTTTTTTAATTTCCTGAAATCGAGTTAAACAGTCATCTCTTGAGATATCAGCTAATGGTCTCTTATACCAGTCACCAAACCTTCGCTGAAGTGTTGATAATGCATCTTGTCGTGTCTTAGGCTTCCAATGAGCTAATTCTGAATATTGTTCAACCGCCTGAGCAAGAGTGAAACCTCTAGCCTTTGATACTTTTTTAGCATGCTTTCGCTCTGCGTTAGGGTTAATGCCCTGAGACATCTTAGCTAACTCTCTTTTAGCCAATTGGCGAGCCTCAACTGAAGAGATAAGGTCTGCATTACCCAAAGTAACGGTTACAGTACCCCCACCCTTAACTCGAGCACGAACCGCCCAAACTGATTTACTTTGTCTTTCACGCCTATAAAGCGATGATATGACTTTGTCTTTTTTCCATTCCATGACACACCTCCAGACAACACTTGGACAACATAAGAATCAATATTATCATCTAGACAACATATAGACAACATTTAACTACTATAATAAAAACCTAGTAAATCCAATTAAAATATAGGTTTTAAGTTAATTAAAGTTTTATATGGACTTAGATTAAAAGACTGTTAATCCGTAGGTCCCTGGTTCGAGCCCAGGTCGAGGAGCCAAATTAAAACCCTGTTTGCTTAATCGCTACAGGGTTTTTTCATATCGATTCTCCCGAGTCGGCACCCCTGAAGCCCCCAATTAGCTTAAGAGCGTATATGTGGCGGTAGGTATCAATGGTAAATTTGCAAAAATCATTCAATATCAACTCCCTAGGAAATCTCACATGACAGCAAGAAACATCTCTATCAGCCTTTTAACTGCTTCTTTGTTAGGTTTATCAGCTGCAGCAGTAGCTCAGCCTGCCAATACTCAGAATAGAACAACTGCAGCGGCTGCTGTAGCAGGTGACCGTGGCCAGATCTTTAGTGCCACTGTGACAAAGATCGATCAAAAGAACCGTGTGGTGTCTTTTAAGAATCAAGATGGTGAGTTAGATATTGTTGCTGGTCCAGAGGTTAAGAATTTTGCTCAAATCAAAGTTGGTGATCGCTTGGATGTGGCTTACGAAGTTGCGGTAGCCATTGAATTGGTTAAAACTAAAAACAATGACATCCGTAGCCGTGAAAAGGTTAGCGATGTAAAAACTGCACCAGCGGGTGCAAAGCCAGGTATGGTTAAAACCAACATTGTTAAAACAACTGCCAGCGTTGAGGCGATTGATAAGAAAAAACAAATTGTTTCTTTAAAAGGTCCTAAAGGCAATATCGTTGAAGTAAAGGTGAATAACCCAGAACTTCTAAAAGGTATCACTACAAAAGATCAAGTCGACGTCACTTACGCAGAAGCAATTGCTGCGGTGATCAGCACCCCTAAGAAGTAATCTGAATTAAGTACTTCTTGTATAAAAAAAGCCTCTGAATGTTTCAGAGGCTTTTTTGTTAGTGCTGGTATCTATTTTGGTATCTATGTTGATAATGGTAGATCACTTACCTAAGAAGATATCCTTAAACTCTTTTTCACCAATAGCTTTTTGAACCGTGAAATAAGTCAGATAGTGAACAATGATGAGCCAATAGATGAAGGCAATCATGAAAAGGTTGCGAGGTTTAGCATGACCAAACTCTAACAAGCCTTCTAAGAATGGCTTACCGTGGAGCAAGTACCCTTCTATACCTAAAGCATTGGCATGCAAGATCATGACCAAGACCACGTAGATCAATGAATGACCCAGTAGCGACCATAAAATAGGTTTGCCTTTGTTAACCTTAATAGGCAAAAGCATTTCTACAGTAATTAAGAATTTGCCCACAATAGCTGCTTTGATCAATGCCACAGTGACAGAGAAAACCGTATCAGAGCCATCAACACCCAGATGGATTAACTGAGACTGGTTATACAAACCAATGGCATAAAACCATACAGCCAGATAGCCGGTCGCAATCAAAAACTTTTTGGTTTCATGAACTGTACCGTGCTTGATTTTTTGCCAGCGCGTTAATGTTTCTGTTGAATGGGATGTGTCACTCATAAATAACCTTTAATAATTTTTTTAAATACTTTTTAAACATTTGTTATTAGTACTTTAGATGGCCGGACCACCTAAAGATAAATACAAGTTAATACGTTGCATCAAAACTTCTAACTGCCCCTGCTGTTCATTGGAATGGGCCGCATGGGTTTTAATTTTTTGTTGCAAGACTTGGCGCTGATCAATCCTACCAATGGCGAACTCCGCATCCGTACTGATCTGTATATTTTTTTGGTTTTGATAGATTTGATTAAGTTCTGCATATCGGGCATGCCAAATTTGCTCGCCGGATAAAGCTGATTCAACCTCTCTAAAGGCATTGAGACCAACCTTAGCGAAGTTAGCAAAGGCTTGCTGAAGTTCCGCTTCTTTAGCGTTAACTTGCTGCTCTAGTGCCCCGCCGGTAAATATAGGTAATGCCACACCAACACCCGCACTAGGATTAGCTGCATCAGCCTTTAAAACAAAGACCTCACTACTGATCCTGCCAAAGCCTGCCGTCAAACTAACGGTTGGCAACCGAGTAGCCTCCGCCACTTTCACGTTATAGCGAGCGGCATCCACACGAGCTGCTGCCGACCGTATATCAGGCCTCCTCTCTAGCAACTCGGATGGCACACCGGTAGACATCATGGTTGGTAACTGAGGCAACTGGTTATTCTTTAACGGCGTTCCAACTGGATAACGCCCCACCAAAATATCCAATGTTTTTAGTTGTTGTGCACTGGCATTCTGAAGATTGAAAGCTCGATCTTTTGCTTCGGCAAGGTTGATTTCTGCCAATGCGATATCTTGTTTGGATGAAGCACCGACTTTCTCACGTTGCTTAACATGGTCTAAGATTTTCTCTTGGTGCTTGACCGAATCCACTGCATTGCTAGCTTGATAACTCAATACTCTTGCCGTCCACAAGGTTTTAGCCAGGTTCGCCATATAAGACAGTTGGGCAGATTCTTGATCTGCTGCAACAGCCATGGCATTTTGTTGAGCACTAGCGTAACTGGCTCTAACGCGACCCCATAAATCCAGTTCCCAATTAGCACCGATGTAATAACCAGAGGTGCCAGATCCATCCATACCCATTTTGGAACCGGTTTTGCCTTGAGCGCCTACGTTGGGATAGAAAGATCCACCAACAGCTTTCATCATTGCCTCGGCTTGTTCACGTCTCGCCGCAAATACCCTTAGGTCAGGTGCTGATTGCAATGCCAATTTTGCCAATTCTGATAATTCTGGATCATTGAATGACGCCAACCAAGCGATGCTAGCAGTGGAGCTAGTGGATACAAGATTGTTTGGATGAGCTGAGCTGTTCTTATACTTTTCAGGCAAGGTCACGCCCGGCAACGATTGCTCTAGGAGATCCGCTTTTTTAATGGGCTCATCAATAGCGCATGCGCTGAGCACCATCAAGGCACTCAGTGGCAAGAACTGCCATAAAAATTTGGAGGAAGGCTTACGCATCAATGGAGCTTAGGAACGATATAGTTAAATTTGCTATAAACACGCAGCATGACTTTTCTAACAAAGTGCAAGAAGCTCATGTGGTCGGTATAGATCGCACCATGCCCCACAGCACCAGCAGCGATTAACTCAATATCACTGCCCTTTTCTAAAACCAATTTCACTGGGAATCGATTCGGAATAGCTGGACGCAATCCTGTTTGAGGTAGATCACCACTCGCATTAACCTGTCCTTGGCGTTGCGCCCAAATAATGGTTTCAACCTTGGCTTTATAGATTTGACCTGGATTGGTCGGCACGTAAAACTCTGCTTCATGACCCGGTTTAATCTGGTGAAGCTCATTTTGATAGAACAACATAAAGACTTGGGGCTCATCCTCAATGAAGCTCATGGCAGCCCTTAATGGGCTTGCCACCAAGAATGTGCCCGGGCGCAGTTGCGCATTAATAACCGTTCCGTCATTAGGTGCACGCACAAGGGTTTGCTCTAGCTCCCAATAAGAGTTGTTTGCTTTTTCTTGAAGCTCTTCATAATCCGCTTCAGCTTTTTCTAGATCAAATCGATTACCAGAGCCTGTTTTAACTAAAGCCTGGTTTTCTTGAACGCGCTTTTTAGCCAATTTGAGCTTGGCATTTAAGGCATTCACGGAAGCTTGGTAGGGTTCAGGGTCAATCTTAAAAAGCACATCACCCTTTTTAACGCGTTGGTTATCAGTCACCCCTACTTCAATCACTCTTCCCTTTACCTGGGGAATGATAGGCACCTCATGACGCGTGACTCGAACATCTGAACTACTCGGTGCAAAGATGTTCATGAGCAGGATCATGATGAGGACAAAAATAACAGGCGTGGCAAATACGATGATTTTGGAACGCTTATTCCAAGGGTAAAGCTTGCGCTTGAAGAATACCCACCATACGACCAAAGCATAAAGAACTAAGATGATTTCTAGCATGATCCATCCTTAGTTTCTTCTGATTTTTTATTGGATTGAGCAATCGCGCTGACCTGATCCTTCGATAGAGGAACAATGGCTGGCCGGAGATGAGCCCAAACAAAAGCAATCGGCCAAAATAAACCACCTGAAAAACGAGACACCATGCACATGGCATGAATGGCTTCTTGTTGAGGATGCTGGCGTTTTTCAGCAATCTTACTAGGCAAGTAATGAATCTGCCAATAAACAATCCCCAAAATAATGGGAATAATGATGATGGCAATCCAAGAGACGATATCCGCCAAAGAATCGACAAAGCCAGCCGCCTTAGCAGATTGGGAAAGTAGTAATAAAAACCCCACAAGTAAACCTTGTTTCAGTACACGGGGGTTTGAGTGCATCAGACTCATGGATTTATTCCATCTAACAAAAGTGATGCCATTATCCGCTAAAAATACCCCCATTTAACAGTGAGTTATTTGAATTTATGGGGTGTCCGGGGGCATCCAAGCATTCTCATTTAAGGAAACGTAAAAGCCTGATTATTTTCTAGTACAATTCTGGTCTTACCTGAATATATTCACTTTTTCAGATATGCCCTGGTGGTGGAATGGTAGACACGCCGGTCTTAGAAGCCGGTGCCGAGAGGCGTGAGAGTTCGAGTCTCTCCTGGGGCACCATCAATCGATACATTTATTGGCTCATCAAATAGTGAGGTTCGTAAATGGATTTACACATCAAACAAAAAGTAGCCCTCGTATTTGGTGCCGGTAGTGGTCTAGGTCAAGCCATAGCCATTGCTTTAGCCGCTGAAGGTGCTCGCGTGGTTCTAGCTGGGCGAACAGCAGAAAAGCTTCAGTCAACCGCAGAAAAAATTAAACATCTGGGTGGCGAGTCATTGGTTCTTCCTTGGGATTTAGCCAAAGCAAGCGTGATTGATCAGAATTTTTCTTTGATTGAATCGACTTGGGGCAGCGTGGATATTTTGATTAACAATACCGGTGGACCTCCAGCCACTCTGGCGCAGGGGCAAGATCCGGCTTTATGGTTAGAGAAATTTCAAGAAATGGTTTTATCCGTGATCATGATCACTGACCGAGCATTACCTGCCATGAAGAAGAAACAGTGGGGGCGCATCATCACCTCTACTTCATCAGGTGCTGTGAGCCCTCTTACTAATCTTGGGATTTCCAATACCTTAAGAGCTTCCTTGCACGCTTGGTCTAAAACACTCGCCAATGAAGTAGCCGCTTCAGGCATCACCGCCAATATTGTTGTACCAGGTCGAATTGCAACGGATCGAATTAAATCACTCGACCAAGGACTTGCTGAACGTCACAATAAAACAGTGGAAGAAGTGGCTCTTGATAGCCTCAAAAATATTCCAATTGGACGTATTGGTGAACCGAAGGAGTTCGCAGCTGTTGTAACTTTTTTAGCTGGCCAACCAGCAAGCTACGTGACAGGTTCTGTAATTCGTGTCGACGGTGGCTTGATCAGCACTATTTAATTGATCAAGCTTTGATATCTAAAGCTTCTAGCTCCGCATCCGTAAATCCAGCAGCTTTTCTAGCGGCATAGTTAAAGGGGCCTCTGAGTTTAGGAGCTTCGTATTGCTGAGCCAGATTTGCATAGGCCTGTATAGGGTCTAATTGTTGGCGTTGACATTCGTAGTTAAACCAACGGTTACCAATCTCCACATGCCCCACTTCATCGTTCAGAATGATTTGAAGAAGTCTGACTGCTTCATGATCATGGGCTTGCTCGAGTTTTTCCTGAATGGGTGGCAATGCATCCAAACCCCGAGACTCCATCGTTCTGGGCACTAAAGCCATCCGAGCCAAAATCGAGTCAGTTGTTTTACTGACCATCTCCCACAAACTGTTATGCGCAGGAAAATCGCCATAACTGAAACCTTGAGACCCTAGATAACCATTGAGCAACTGAAAGTGATACGCCTCTTCTGATGCTACTTTTAGCCAATCTTCGTAATAGTCTTGGGGCAATCCTTCAAAGCGCCAAATCGCATCAAGAGCTAAGTTAATCGCATTGAACTCAATATGCGCCAGCGCATGGATTAACACTGCCCGACCTTCTTCAGTCACCATCGAGCGACGTTTCACCAAGCCAGGATTGACCAATAATGGCTTTTCCGGGCGGCCTGGGATCTGAATCGTATCCGAGTTAATTTTTTCTGTTGGGGCGATCTTGACTTGACCCTGAAGATATTGCTCACGTAAAGCCTTCACTGCCTGACACTTGGTATCAGGGTCATTCAGGCTTAAACATTGCAATGCTTGGGCTCTTAGTTCTAATGTCATAGTTTTCTCTTGGAGAGATTATCTCGCAATTAATCTGGCCACACACACTTAAAAAGTATATTTAAGGACCTTCACGATGGATAGGCGCTCAGCTACACTTAAGACCTCACTTTAAAGGCGATATTTATTTTGACCACCTACTTAATGCTCATAACCCAAGTCTTATCGATCATGGGATTTGCTTGTTATGCTGCATCACTCACTCTGATCCAAGCAGAATGGCAACTGAGTAATTTTGAGTCTGGCTTTTTAGCGAGCAGCTTCTTTATTGGCTATGTCCTAATCGTTCCGCTAGCCACGACGCTCACAGACAAAGTAGATACCAGGCAGATTTACTTGCTAGGTGGCTTGGTCGCTAGCTTGGGTTTATTGGGCATGGGGCATTCTTCGACGGGCTTCCATGATGCCTGGATTTATCTCATGCTCCATGGAGCAGGTGTCTCAGCAACCTACATGCCAGGGTTGAAAATTATTTCTGATCGGGTTCATATTGGAGAAGTCAGCCGCCACATTTCTTTTTACACGGCATTCTTTGGCATTGGCGCAGCACTCTCTTACTTTGTATCCGGTATTTTGATTGAAGATTTTGGCTGGCGGGCTGCCTTCTTAACAACTGCCATTGGACCTGGATTAGGCGGCATTTTTGCTTGGCTCGGCACCCAACAACTCCCTCATGAAAAATCGCTCTTAGATGCGCAGTTTGAGTGGAAAGATATTTTCCCAATGGAGCGCTGGAAAAAAGTTTTGCAAGTGAAAGAGGCTTTCGCTTACATGCTGGGCTATTCGGCTCATACACTGGAGCTGTTTGCATCACGCAGTTGGCTGGTGGCATTTTTTGTTTATTGCGCCAGTATTGCCAGCCCTGAAAACACCTTTCCAATGACCGCCACCTTGATTGCAACTCTTATCAATTTAATTGGCGTCCCTGCTTCCATCATTGGCAACGAAATGGCTTTACGTATCGGCAGGCATCGCTGGGTTTTCTGGGTGATGATTGGTAGCGCTATGTCAGGTATCGCACTGGGCGCAGCCGTCAACTTGCACTGGAGCATCATCTTAGCCCTTGCACTGCTCCACTCTATTTTGATAATGGCTGACTCCGCCACATTAACTGCAGGTTTGGTCATGAGTGTTCCTCCAGAAATCAAAGGCAGTGCTATGGGGCTTCACTCGGTCATGGGGTTTGGCGGAGGCTTACTCGGGCCAGCTATTTTTGGCGCTACCCTCGATCTCAGTCGTGCTTTTCATCATGATGGCTGGACAGCCGCCTATGCATCCATCGTGATTTGGGGATTACTATTTGTTTTTTACACCCAATTCTATTTTTGGAAAACTAAAAGAAAGTCTAACTCATGATGCCCATGGATAAAACACACCCAGGTCTCTTCCCAATTGGAAGCCGATTGCAGCATAAGAAAACAGGTGGTTTTTACAAAGTGATTGGTTTAGCCAAGGTTGAAGCCACTTTAGAAATGGCCTACGTGTATTTATCTCATCAAACCAATGACTATTGGATTAGACCGCAAGAAGAGATGGAAGATGGCCGATTTGTTTTAGTAACTGAGTCAATCTCGTAATTATTTTTATGGTCTCTAGCTTGATTTAAAACTCAATTTCGAAGAAACAAATATACCGGCCACAATCAACAAAAATGCCAGACCATGAAAGATCTGTGGTGGCTCACCCAGCATGGCTGCTGACATCAAGGCTGTAAACAACGGAATCAAATTAGCAAAGAAAGAAGCAATCGCTGGCCCAATAGCACTTACACCTAGACCCCAACAACGGTAAGCAATGAGTGACGGTCCGATTGCGATAAACAACAGAATCAACACCGTTGAGAGACTGAGTTCAAAGTGAATCGTACCCGTAGCTACCTCACCAATAGAAAATAGAAGCGACCATATCAGCCCTGTTACAACTTGCGCCAACAAAAACTCTGCCCATGGCCACTCTCGCTCGCGACTATGCCCTGGATGACTGATCATCCAACTATAAAAAGCCCAAAAAATAGTGGCTATCACCATCAATACATCACCCAGAAATAATTCCAAGCCAAGTAAAACAGTCAAGTCACCTCGAGATAAAACCAATACCACTCCAAATAAGGAAACTACGGCGCCCAGTAGCTGACGTTTTTGTGGTGTTTGCGCATAAAAAATACCACCCACGATCAACATCCAAATCGGCATACTCGCGCCAATTAGCGTGAGGTTGATCGGTGTAGAAGTTTGTAAGGCGAGGTATAAAAGCGCGTTATAAGAACCCATACCCAAAAAACCCAACAAGATAAAACGTAACTTGTATTGCCAAATAGGTGCCGTTGGTTTGAAAACTTGCCAACCCAAAGGCAATAAGATAATGGCTGCCAATACCCAACGAATACTATTTAACAATAGCGGTGAAATCTCTCCCACAGCCAAGCGACCAACCACGGCATTACCCGCCCATAAGATGGTGGGCAAAATCAAATAAGAGATCGTTCGTAGATTGAGTTGAGTCATGGATGAGTTTTAATTCTTTTATTTATTTTATTTTCAGCAAGTTGGGCATCCTAGCATGACCCACGATCCAACTTCGATTATGCTTGAGTCTTATTGATTGAAAGACCCGTATGCCCAGCGATGAACGCATCACCAATATTGAAGTTAAATTAAGCTTCACGGAAGACTTAGTAGAAGAACTGAGTCAAACAGTCTATAAACAACAACAAAAAATTGATATGCTCATCAATGAAGTAAGAGCACTCAAACTACAAATGGCGAGTAACTCACCTGCAGATGGCAATAGTCCGCGTGATGAGTTACCCCCTCATTACTAAATAGATTGATTGTGATGTGTACTTGGGATTTACTTCCAGCGCTCACAGATAACTTCAATCGTGCCCTTGCCGTGGCTTAGCATCAGCTGACCATCCTGAATCGTTGCCTGAATCTGCATACTGCGTTCTGCCCATTTGGCTAGCTCTTGAGAGATCTCAGAAGGCACTCTGTAAACAGACAGCTTATCCATCCGAGTCAGTTTGTTCTGGATACCCTTCCACCATACCTCAGCGGCATGGTGATAGGCATACACAACAACCTTATCAGCTTTTGAGCAAGCTCGACTAATCGGTTTCTCTTCGGGTTGCCCCACTTCGACCCATAACCTGGTTTGGCCAGTGAAATCTTTTAACCACACATCCGGCTCATCAGGATCCGATAAGCCAGCACCAAATACCAATTGGCCATCACCATTACAAAGGTCATTCAGGAGATGGGCATTGAACGACAACGCCAACAAACGCATCATCATTCGCTCATCGGTCTCACTGGGATGTCGGGCCAGAGTTAAGCTATGGTCGGCATAATAGGAGTGATCAATATCAGCCACCGAGAGGTTAACTTTGAAAATGGTTGCTTTGGTAGCCATGTAGAGTTCTACTTTTCTGATGAATATGCAAGAGTCTGCGAAAATAGCATTATGAAGCAATCAAATATGCCCGAAGAAGAAGAAATTTACGAAAAGCCCAGTAAATCGGAAATTAAGCGCCGTTTAGAGGCTCGTCACAATCTTGCGGAGGAAATGAGCAAGATGACGCCCGATAAATGGAAACAAATGCCGATACCAGAGCGCTTGCTGGAAAGTTTATTAGAAACACCTAAGGTAAGGAGCCATGGGGGCATTCGTCGTCATATCGCTTATTTAGGTAAGATCATGGGAATGCTTCCGGAAGAGGAAGTTGAAGCCATGAAACAAGCTTTAATTAAATTGGTTGGCGTCAACAAAGCCAATAAGATGAAAATCTAAACGTCCTTAGGAGTTGAGCGTGCGAGTAACTAGTACTAGTTTTAATGATCAAGCTGTTATTCCAGGCGAGTTTGCTTTTGCCATTAAAGCTCCAGAAGCACACATCAGCTTATCCTCTAATAAAAATCCAGAGTTATCTTGGGGTGAGGCTCCTGCCGGTACCCGCTCATTTGCCATCATTTGCCATGATCGTGATGTGCCCAGCCAAGCGGATCAAGTCAACCAAGAGGGCCAGATTATTCCGGCGAGCCTACCTAGAGTTACGTTCTATCATTGGGTCCTTGTGAATATCCCTGCATCTACCCATCAGATTCTTGCTGGAACACACAGTGCAGCCGTAACACCCAGAGGCAAAACTACTAGTCAAAGTCCAATTGGTTTAGCCGGTATCAATGACTACACCTTATGGTTCAAAGGCGATGCAGAGATGGCAGGCAACTATTTTGGTTACGATGGCCCTTGCCCCCCTTGGAATGATGAAATCCCTCATCACTACGTTTTTACTGTCTACGCCCTATCCATTGAGCGTCTACCACTTTCAGGAGCATTTACGGGAGCTGAAGCGATGGAGGCCATGGCAAGTCATATTTTGGACAAAGCTACTATCACAGGCGTTTATAGCTTAAACCCTGCTGTTTCGCTGTAATCTGATTGCTTAGAACTTAACTCTTACTCAGCCTCAGCTAGCTCTGGACGAGGCTGTACCATCGCAGGTTTCGAGGTAGCTAATACAGCAACACCGACTAGAACAATAGCCATACCTATTAACTGCATCAAAGTCATGGTCTCTTGTAAAAAATACCAACCTAAGAAAACAGTGGCAACAGGCCCTACCATCCCCGCTTGAGAGGTCAGCCCTGGGCCAATCCGATTGACGGAAATCATCACCAGCAACATGGGTACAAACGTACAAAATGCCCCATTAAATAGGCTCAATTGGTAAACCTCAGCCGGCTGAGTCCATAAACTTGCAGGATCCAAGATTAAAGCCTGAGCGACACTCAAGATGGTGGAGGAGCCACTCGCAAAAGCAACTAAACGGATGCTCCCAACTCGCTTGACGATCTCGCCAGCAAAGATCAAATAAATGGCATAAGCAACTGCGCTTAAAAATACTAACAGCGCGCCCCAGGCAACCAATGAACCTTCCCAACGGATATCTTGCAGAAATACCAAAATCACGCCAGCATAGGCCAAACCCATGGCAACCCACTGTTTAGGCATGATCTTCTTTTTTAAGAAAACCAAGGCAATCAATAAAACGATGGTCGGGTTAAGGTAAAGGATGACCCTCTCCAAACCAACACTGATGTATTTCAAACCCAAGAAATCCAAATAACTGGAAAGGTAATAACCGATAAAACCCAAAAAAATCATGGTCAGCAAATCTTGACGACTAATAGGTGCCATCGGTCGCTGACGACTCTCCCAATAGACTGCCACCCAGAAAAATGGGAGGGAGAAAAACATCCTCAAAGCCAATACCGTTGCCGCATCAGCCCCATGCTGGTAGGCTAATTTAACAACAATGGCTTTGGCTGAGAACATAATTGATCCCAAACAAGCCAATGACAAGGAAATAAGTAAAAACTGTCTCGACACCTAATTAACCTCTAAAAATGGGGGGTCTTCATCATTCCCTAGTGTAAACGAGCGCAAAGTACTTAAACCGCCTAAAATACGCACCGTGAACGCACCTTTCAATCCTTTGCTGATCCCCAGCTCTCCCCGACTAGACTCTTACCCTAAATATTGGGCTGAGTGCTTCGGTACAGCCCCCTTCTTGCCAATGAGCCGAGAAGAAATGGATCAATTGGGTTGGGACAGTTGCGACATCATTATCGTGACGGGTGACGCTTATGTCGATCATCCAAGTTTTGGCATGGCCATTATCGGTCGTTTACTAGAAGCCCAAGGGTTTAGAGTTGGCATCATTGCTCAACCGGATTGGCAATCTGCAGATCCATTTAAGACGCTTGGACGTCCTAATTTATTTTATGGTGTGGCTGCCGGCAATATGGATTCGATGATCAACCGTTATACGGCAGATCGTAAAGTTCGAAGTGATGACGCTTACACACCTGGTGGTATCGGAGGCAAACGTCCGGATCGCTGTTCACTTGTCTACGCTCAGCGTTGTCGTGAGGCCTATCCAGAAGTACCTATTGTGATGGGTGGCATTGAAGCTTCTTTAAGACGCATTGCGCATTACGACTATTGGCAAGATAAAGTCCGTCGCTCCATTTTGATTGATGCCAAAGCGGATATTTTGCTCTACGGTAATGCGGAACGTGCCGTTGTTGAAATTGCTCACCGCCTAGCTAAAGGCGAAGCGATTGGTGACATTATTGATATCCGCGGCACTGCTTTTGTCAGAAGACATCCTGCCCCAGGCTTTACAGAAATTGATTCCAGCACAGTGGATGAACCAGGTGTGATCGATGCGCCAATCAATCCTTACCTAACACCTGATGAGCAAGCCAAAGAACAAGGTACAAGCTGTAAAAAGACTGATGGCACCTTAGAGGAGCCTGCCTCTATTGAAGCCCCAGCAGTTCAAGCAATTACAGTTGTTCCAAGCGCCAAGAAACGCTTGGAACGAGACACGACGGTGATTCGTTTACCAAGCTATGAAGCGGTTAAACGTGATCCTGTTTTGTATGCCCACGCCAATCGCGTGCTCCATTTAGAAACGAATCCAGGTAATGCACGTGCTTTAGTTCAGCAACATGGCGAAGGCGCCTCAATCAGAGACGTTTGGTTAAACCAGCCAGCAGTGCCTCTGACAACGGAGGAGATGGACTCTGTCTTTGATTTACCCTATGCCAGAGCACCACACCCTTCTTACGGTGATGCGAAGATCCCCGCTTGGGATATGATCCGTTTCTCAGTGAACATCATGCGCGGTTGTTTTGGTGGCTGTACCTTCTGTTCGATTACGGAGCACGAAGGTCGCATCATTCAGAACCGTTCATCGAACTCCATCATCAAAGAGATCGAAGATATCCGAGATAAAGTTCCTGGCTTTACAGGCATTATTTCTGACTTGGGCGGTCCTACCGCCAATATGTACCGCATTGCTTGTAAGTCGCGAGAGATTGAAGCACACTGCCGTAAACCATCTTGCGTTTACCCAGACATCTGCCCCAACCTCAATACAGACCACACACCTCTCATCCAGTTGTACCGTCGCGCAAGAGCATTGCCTGGTATTAAGAAGATTCTGATTGGCTCAGGCGTTCGTTATGACTTAGCTGTTAAAGCGCCTGCCTATATCAAAGAACTTGTATCGCACCACGTGGGTGGGTACTTAAAGATTGCCCCGGAACATACTGAGCAAGGTCCTTTATCCAAGATGATGAAGCCAGGCATGGGGGCTTATGACAAGTTCAAAGAATTATTTGATAAGTACTCTAAAGAAGCTGGCAAAGAACAATTCTTGATCCCCTACTTTATCGCTGCCCACCCAGGAACCAGCGATGAAGATATGATGCATCTAGCCATTTGGTTAAAGAAGAATGGTTTTAGAGCAGATCAAGTTCAGACCTTCTACCCATCCCCGATGGCAACTGCCACAGCGATGTATCACACCAATAAAAACCCACTACGCAAGGTGACACGCGATAGTGAAACCGTTGATATCGTCCGTGGTGAGAAACGTCGACGCCTGCATAAAGCATTTTTACGTTATCACGATGCGAATAATTGGCCGCTGCTTCGTGAAGCTCTGAAAAAAATGGGTCGTGCTGATTTAATCGGTAACGGCAAACACCATTTGATTCCGAACTACCAACCTAATACAGACGGTACGTATCAAAGTCCTCGTCGCAAGAACTCTTATCTTGGCAAATCTAGCCAAGCAGCAGAGGCGCATAATCCTCGTGATTTTTCAGTGCCACAAAAGCCTGTGCGTGGTCAGATACTAACCCAGCACACCGGCTTACCTCCGCGCGCGGGCACCAAAGCTGCAACACCAGGTGGCGGACGCCCCATGCGCAATGGCATCCAAGCCATTAAAGCAGCTCAAGGTCCTAGAAGTACTCAGGGCTCACAAGGAACGTCATCAAACTCTAGATCCCCTTCTGCACGAATCAATCCACGATCAAAGCCGGGCTTTAAAAAGTAAACTGTTTTGATGATGGCGACATAAGCCACCATCTTGATTTACGAAACTTCTGTTTTGGTTTCAGCCAATTGATTCTTGCGCTCAGCCCACTCTTTTTCTCGCTCTTTATTAACGCTAATCGTTGCGCGTAATAAAAAAGCACTGAATATAGCCAATAAAATAAATAAAAATAGTTGCACTGTGCTTCTATCAATTGTCATTTTTCTTCTCCAAAATATATGTTCCAAACTTAAATAGCAAAATCGTCACAATCAACAAAGCTATAAATTTAAAGATCAATACAAGTAAGTTCTCATCAGTCAAAAGCAAACTAAATGTTCCAATTGCTGATGACACTGATAGCGCATGGGCGTATCTTGAATAAGCATCTATTTGCTCTCTATTTAAACTTTTAATTCGGTTATTTAAGTAATTAATAAGCCTCCCCCTTTCTTTTTAAGGGAGGATTATATTCATTATATATTTTATAAGTAATTGCTTGATAGATCGATAGGGTCAATCTATCTAAATCTCATCTGAAATATGTAAGAGACTTACGCGACAGGTAAAAGTGTCTCAAGAATTTGGGTGTGCGGCACACCACTAACCTTCACGCGTTTGAGGCGACTGAGGTCACCCGCCAATAATTCAACCTGAGAACGATTGATTTTAAAAATCTTGGATAAGTAGGCGATCAATGCATCATTCGCTTTTCCTTCAACAGGCGGCGCTGCTAAACGAAGCTTTAAACGACCATCGTGCTCCCCTTGCACCTCTGTTTTCTTAGAACCAGGCTGGCAGTGAAAAGCAATGATGAAGGAAAGAGAGCTGGCATTATCTAACTTGAGCCAAACTGGAAGCTGGTCCGTTGACAGGACTTTGGTATCCATTACAAATAATTTTTGAGGAACGGAATGAGCAAGGCTCCTGCAATACCATGCAGTCCCATTGCTAGACTGGCATAAGTACCTGCTTCAGGATGAACAGCAAAGGCTCTGGAAGTACCGATACCGTGAGCAGCCACACCCATGGCAAAGCCACGCTGCCACCAAGCCTTCATCCCTAAGAAGTTCAAAATACTGCTGCCTAACATGGCACCCAATATGCCAGTGATAACCGCGAAAACAGCAGTCAATGTTGGAGAAACACCTAAACGCTCTGCCACACCCATGGCAATCGGCGCTGTCACTGATTTAGGATAGAACGCACCAATGATCGCTGCATCCGCCCCCATCAAGGTTGCAATACCTACGGCGCTAACAATGGAAACAACACCACCACATAACAAAGCAATCATGAGCGGGACAAGTCTGGTTTTAAGCACTGCAATACCACGGTAGATGGGTACTGCTAAAGAGACAGTCGCTGTACCCAATAAGAAATGCACAAACTGCGCCCCCTCGAAATATTTTTGATAAGGCATATCCACCAAGTTCAAAACAACAGCCACCACAATCACAGCAATCGCCACCGGATTAGCCAAAGGATATTTATCTGTCTTTTGATAGAGGTAGCTACCAATCTGGTAAGCCGTTAAAGTTAGGATCAAGGCGAATAAAGGGCTACCTGAAAGGTACACCCAGATCTCGGCGATGTGCAAGTTATTAGGATTCATCAGAATCCTTCTTGGCAAAGAAACGCACAATCAAAGCAGTCGTTGTGATCGTTAAAACAACACTAACAAGAAGTGCTGTCATCACAGCGAATGCATGTGCTTTTAATTGCGGTAGAAAAAGAATTACACCGACAGCAGCTGGTATAAATAAAACACCTAAATGCTGACTAAAAGCATCAGAGACCATGGCTAATGGCGCATTAACCTGACCTTTGATAATTAGAAACCCCAGCAACAAGATGAGACCTAAGACAGGGCCCGGCAAAATCGGCAAGAAAAAATGTGAGATCAACTCACCAACGCCTTGCCATAAAAGTATTTGAACCAATCCTGGAATCATTGCCTGACCTTTGTTACCTTAAGTTCGCTTTTCGTTCACTTTAATTACTCTGCGGAATCTCAACTAAATGTTGCTTGAATAAGTCTTTCTTAGCCACATAACCAGCTGCATTGGCCTTCATCCCAGCAAGTGCCTCAGGGGTTAACTCACGTACCACCTTGGCAGGCGAACCCAATATCAAAGAATTATCTGGAAAAACTTTGCCTTCAGTCACAACAGAACCCGCCCCCACCAAACAATTTTTACCGATCACAGCACGATTTAAAACAACAGCTTGGATGCCAATTAAAGATCCTTCGCCAATCGTGCAGCCGTGCAACATCGCTTGATGACCAATCGTGACATTATCAGCCACAGTAAGAGGACACCCCATATCGGTATGCATCACAGTACCTTCTTGGACATTACTACCCTTACCTAAAGTAATCGGCTCGTTATCACCTCGAATCACAACACCTGGCCAAACACTCACATCTTCACCCAAAATGACATCGCCAATAATGGTAGCTTCTTTAGCAACAAAAGCAGTTGAATGGATTTGCGGGATTTTGTCTTTGAACTGGTAAATGGTCATACTGAACTCCTGGTTTTATTGATACTCACTTCAATGAGTTAATCGTGAGGTTTCCAACGAATTGAATAAGAAGCAATGAGAACTTCAAACAACAATGAAATCAATGCAAAGATGAATGAAGCAATACCACTAACAAATGTATAAAGAACAAAGCTAGAAACTAATAACTTGCCAGATGAGGTTTCCGCAAAGAATAATTCCAGGACAGTTAAGCCAATCATAATGGCGCAAAGAACTAAGAAAATCATGGAAACATTAATGAAACGCCCTCTAGTCATGATGTTCTTCAACTCATCTTGATATGCCTCTTTGGCAGAATCTTTTAATGTGACTTGTGACATTTCTTTATGAATGACCCGAGCCCGGTCAATCACCCTCGCTAAACGCTGAGTTAAGGCGCCGATCATTCCCGCCACTGCGGTTAAAAGGAAAACAGGTGCAACCGCCAATTGAATGCTATCACTTAAGGTACCGGGGTTCATCATAAATAAACTTTAATCTAAAAAATTATTAAATGCTGTATCAAAATACTACCAAGGTAGCTCTTGACCATCGTATGCAAAAAATCCACCGGACTGATCGGGCTTTAAGCCATCTAAGGTTCGAAGCATTTCTTGAGTAGCTATTTGGGCATCTCTCGCATTGGTGCCAGAGCCGCCAGAAAATGGTTTGGATAATTCTGAAATAACTGTTCCAGGATGAATCGCCACCACTAAAGCATCAGGTTTCTGGCGCTTTAGCTCAATCGCAGCAGTTTTAATCAGCATATTGAGTGCTGCTTTGGATGCTCGATAAGAATACCAACCACCCAATCGATTATCACCAATACTACCCACCTTGGCAGAGATAAAACCCATTAAGCCATGGTTAGTTAACAACGGTAAAAAGTACTTCAACAACAAGGCAGGACCAAGGGTATTAACTGCAAAAGTCTCTTGAAGGATACTCATATCAATATCTGCCAAACGTTTCTCAGGCATCAGGTTTTCACCGTGCAAAATGCCTGTTGAAACCAAGATCAAATCAAATGGTCCCTCCAGTTGTAGCGTGTGCGCTGCAAATTGAAGCGAGACCTCATCCTTCAGATCAATGGTGAGGCCAAATTCATTAGGCTCACTGCGAGATAACTGAATAACCTTCTCGCAATTTTTATCACCTTCTAGATCTTTGACAAAAGCAGCACCGATTGCGCCACTGGCGCCGATGATCAAGGCTTTGTAAGAGCTATTAAAGCGCTTCATCAACACCTTAGAAGGTTCCTGGATACAAAATATCTTTTGTCACATTTTGAATATCGCGATGACCTGTGAAAGCCATCGTGATATCAAGCTCCTTGTGGATGATTTCAAGGCATTTGGTGACACCGGCCTCACCCATCGCACCCAAGCCATGCAAGAATGGACGACCAATCAACGTACCACGTGCTCCTAAGGCCCAAGCCTTCAAGACATCTTGACCAGAACGAATACCGCCATCCATCCAAACCTCAATCTCACGACCTACAGCATTCACAATACCCGGCAATGCATGAATACTTGAGACAGCACCATCCAATTGACGACCACCATGATTGGATACGATCAATGCATCTGCCCCTGATTCAACGGCTAAGCGTGCATCACCCTCATCCATGATGCCTTTAATAATCAGCTTTCCACCCCAGAGATCTTTGATCCACTGCACATCATCCCAGCTTAAGGCTGGATCAAACTGTTCAGCAGTCCATGATGACAAAGAAGACATATCACCAACACCAGAAGCATGACCAACAATATTTCTAAAAGATCTTCTCTGCGTCCCCAACATCCCCATACACCAACGAGGCTTGGTCATCATATTGATAATGTTTGGAATCGTGAGCTTAGGAGGTGCTGTTAAGCCATTTTTAATATCTTTGTGACGCTGCCCTAGGATTTGCAAATCCAAGGTTAATACCAAAGCAGAGCATTTGGCGTTTTTCGCCCGCTGAATCAAACGCTCGATAAAGCCACGATCCTTCATGACATATAACTGAAACCAAAAAGGTGCTGTGGTGTTTTCAGCAACGTCTTCAATTGAGCAAATGCTCATTGTTGAAAGACAGAATGGCACGCCAAATTTCTCAGCGGCTTTCGCTGCCAAAATCTCACCATCCGCATGCTGCATTCCGGTTAAACCGGTTGGAGCCAATCCCACTGGCATGAATACATCTTGACCCACCATCTTGGTCTTGGTGGTTCGGTTCTCCATATTGACCGCTACTTTTTGACGGAGTTTGATTTTTTGGAAGTCCGTTTCATTCGAGCGATACGTTGACTCGGTCCAAGATCCAGAATCGGCATAGTCATAAAACATCTTGGGAGTACGCTTCTTGTGCAACACCCGTAAGTCTTCAATATTGGTAATCACTGGCATCTTTTTCTCCTCAGTTAACCAAAGTTCGACAAGCTTGTATTGATCCAGCCAAGAGCCTGTAAAATCTTTAATTAGTATTATTTTTATCCATTATATGTATACCTGACCCAGCATGGCAAAACCCCTTACTTTAGAAAAAATTCTGTTTAGCCAAGGCTTTGGCACCCGTCGCTACTGTAGTGACTTGGTCTATGCTGACTTGGTTAAAGTGAACGGGGTTTTAGCGGAGGATCCTGAAGAAAAAATGGTTCCGGAGAATCTGCTTTTAACGGTAGATGGCCAAGACTGGGAGTTCCACGAAAAAGCGTATATTGCCTTCAACAAGCCCACTGGCTATGAATGCTCCCATAAAACAAGCCATCATCCCAGTATTTATGGATTATTACCCCAACCGCTCGTGGAGCGTGGCATTCAGTGTGTCGGTCGACTCGATTACGACACCACCGGCTTAATCTTGATGTCTGATGACGGTCAATTTATCCACAAAATGACCACCCCAAAGAAGAATATTGGCAAGATCTACCAAATCACAACATCTGAGCCAATTAGCACCAAACAGATGGACCACCTCTTAGGTGGCGTAGTGCTCGATGATGATCCCGCTCCCTGTTTTGCAAAGGCTTGTGAGCAACTGGGTGACCACCTTTTAGCGATGACCATTGTGGAAGGTCGCTACCATCAAGTAAAACGCATGATGGCGGCGGTTGGTAATCACGTTGCTGGCTTGCATCGCACCACCATTGGTGACTATGTCATGCCTGATGATTTGGCTGAAGGCGAATGGCGCTGGCTTTATCAAGAAGACCTAGCTCAACTCGGCAAAAGCATCCCAGGCTAAATAACGGTGTTTTTTGTAATTTATTTGAGTTAAATCAAAGCACCTCCCCTCCTTCTCCCCTAAAGTGAGACCAAATAAGGGGGAAATGATGCTGAACGAACTTTTTGGGTCTTTCGCAGGTCAATTAAGCCTTGCGATTATTCTATTTATGATCATCGCAAGCTACATTGCAGTTAAGACACTTCTAAAGAAAATGGCTGAAACTCAAGATTAATTGAGTGACACTTATGAGATAAGGCTGACCCATCACAGGTCAGCCTTATTTTTTTGTCTAACGAATGGATGCTTGAACTTAACCAGACGCCTTACTTCACCAGCTCCAAGGCCGACTTAAAGTCAGGGTGCTCGCAACTTCTGATGAGTTCAAAGATAGCCATCTCTGTCGTCACCAATTCAGCACCGTTACCCGCTAAGCGATCAAAGGCTGCATCACGACTGGCCTCTGTACGAGAACTGCATGCATCCGTCACCACCCACACATCAAATTCCTCTTCTAATAAACCTAACGCTGTTTGCAATAAGCACACGTGTGCTTCACAACCTGCGATGAGAACTGTATTGCGCTCTTCTTGACCTTCTTGTTTACGCTGAATATGTTTTGGCAAACTGCGCGCATTACCCATCGGCTTAGCAGGCGCTCTTAGCAACTCAACGAGACCATCGTCACAAGCACCAAAATGCATTTTAGAAAGGGTTTTTTGACAATACGCCTTCAGAGTCGCATCGTTAGAACCCAATTTTTCAGGGTTTTGTTCAGTACCAAATATAGGTAGATCCAACATCTTAGATATTTTTGCTAAACGAATCGCATTGGCTAAAGCTTGTTCACCTTGGTGAATCACCGGCATCAATTTAGCCTGATAATCAACCAAAACCAATTGGGTATCTTCTGCTGAAAGTAAGATCGACATAACTATTTATTCTCTCTATTAGGGATATATGTTATTTTCATCTAAATATTAAACATAGGAGTCATTATTTTGATGCTTGCATTTTTAGTCATCATACCTTTGATCGCTTTTAGCTTTTATATTTACGCCATTAAGAAAACTTTGGCAGTCATTACGCCATCGTGTCGAACTCAAAAACCGGCCATGGCTTGGCTGCTCCTGATCCCTATTTTTAATGTGATTTGGTTCTTTTTCTTACTTCAAGCGATTCGACAAGGCTTTGATGCCATGCTTCAAAAGAATCTGATCCACAACCCCATTGACTCGGGATACCACTATGGCATTGCCATGGGTTGCTGCTGGGCCGCCTCATTTATCCCCGGGCTATTTTTTATTGCCGTACTCCCCATGTTTGTTTTTTCCATTTTGCATTGGACTAAATTGACCAATGCTCGCGCTCAAATCCCCAACGACACCGGAAATATAGAAAACTAAAACTTAAGGTTTCTTAAGATAAATTTGTGCACGCAAAGATCATCTCCAACTGAACGCCATCGTTACCCTGATAAACGTTCACCCACTCTTGAACTGATAGGCTTTTTCAAGCCAAACTCCCAATGCATTGGCTAAATCTTTTTTGCTAAACGAGCAACTCTCTTCTGTAAACAAAGAAGACGATTCAATCCTTGATAAAACTTGATCAAGAGCATCTTGATACTTTTGTGGCAATTGCCATTCCTTGCACAATGATCTGAAGTTTTCAATAAGCTGGGCACTATCTTGCTCCGCCCTTACCCAAGCCTTTAGCTGCTCTTGATATGCTGTTAGTTGTATCATGAACCCTTTTGGTTAAATGCTTGCAAAGCGTCTTCATATTCTTGGTGAAGTAGAGTCATCAATTCGCTGACAGGCATAGCGCGAGATTTTGCAAAGGCTTGACCAACCCATAAACTTTGATAATCCGACTGATCATTTTCAGTAGCCCAACGCCTCATGGCACCGGTCATCGTATTTTGAATCGGAAACGGTAAAACAGCTTTACCTTGCATCTGCTCAATAAATTGATTTTGAATACCTTGCGCCCATCGACCTGAGAATGCTTTGGTAAATACGGCTTTTTTGTCACGATGCTCAAGAATCACGCGACGGTGTGCCGAGCTAGCACCTGATTCGTGAGCCACAAGGAAAGCAGTTCCCATTTGAGCAGCCACAGCACCCCATTGCATCGCTTGATAAACATCATGACCATGCATGATCCCCCCAGCAGCAATCATAGGTAAATGGATATGATCTTTTAAATCCGCCATCAAGTCTTTTAATGTTTTCTTCTGATCAGGTGGGAAATGAGGATCCATCTGAAAAGTCCCGCGATGACCCCCCGCTTCAATACCTTGTACAACAATAAAGTCAGCGCCCCTCTTTTGAATATCCAAAGCTTCAGCAAGAGATGTCGCTGTCACCCCCACGGCTATGCCTAGAGAATGGGCTTTATCTACCACTGCAGAACTGGGCAAGCCAAAATGGAAACTCAATACCTCTGGACGCTCGATCCAAATAGGCTCCAACATGGCATCTAAATTAGGAATAAAAGGTTGCTTGGGTAATTCAGCAAAAATGCCAAGAGGACTCAAAATATCATTAAGATCCCTTAACGCCGATTCACATTCGGATGCTGACGGCAAAAAAGATTCTTGAAAGACAAAAAAGTTGGCTTGAATTCTGCTGCTTGGAACTTGCTTGATCAAAGCCTTGGTTGCCTGAAGATCCGCCTGAATTTTTTCAGGACTGGAATAAGCAAACCCAAAACTACCCAAACCACCGGCGTTTGAAACACCAGCGACCAGCTTGGGTAAGTTAATACCTCCTGCCATGGGCGCTTGAACAACAGGTATCGAGAGATCAGAAAATTGAAACATACCTAAGCATAACCGCTTGCGCATATTTTTTCAGAAGACTATTTTGCTACCCTCAAATGAATAAAGGCTTCCTTGCGGAAGCCTTTAAAGTGAGCATTAAAGCTTAAATCAGAATGATTTAAGCTTTCACCGTATCAGCTACATCACTGAAATCTTTGATTTGGTCAAAGTTCATATATTTGTAAATCTCACCGCTACTTGCATTGAGAACACCAATATCAGACATGTACTCTTCTTTCGTTGGGATTCTGCCTAACTTAGAACAAATAGAAGCCAACTCTGCTGAACCAAGATACACAAAGGTGTTTTTACCCAAGCGATTCGGGAAGTTGCGAGTTGATGTTGACATCACCGTAGCACCTTCACGAACTTGCGCTTGGTTACCCATACAGAGTGAGCAACCTGGCATTTCCATACGAGCACCGGCACTACCTAGAACACCATAGTGGCCCTCTTCAGTCAATTGCTTGGCATCCATTTTCGTTGGAGGAGCAACCCATAGCTTCACAGGAATATCACGCTTGCCTTCGAGCAACTTAGACGCTGCACGGAAGTGACCGATATTCGTCATGCAAGAACCGATAAAGACTTCATCAATCTTCGCACCAGAAACTTCAGACAAGGTCTTCACATCATCTGGGTCATTCGGGCAAGCCACAATCGGCTCATGAACATCGGCTAGATCAATCTCAATCACTGCTGCGTATTCTGCATCAGCATCACCTTTTAATAGATCAGGTTTTGCTAACCATGCTTCCATGGCTTGGATACGACGAGCCAAAGTACGTGCGTCAGAGTAACCATTCGCAATCATCCACTTCATTAAAGTAATGTTGCTCGTCATGTATTCAATGATCGGCTCTTTATTCAAATGAACTGTACAACCAGCTGCTGATCGCTCAGCAGAAGCGTCAGACAACTCAAATGCCTGCTCTACTTTTAGCTCCGGCAAACCTTCGATTTCTAGAATACGTCCTGAGAAAATGTTTTTCTTACCCTTCTTCTCAACCGTTAACAAACCTTGCTTAATTGCATACAAAGGAATCGCATTCACTAAATCACGCAATGTCACGCCAGGCTGCATCTTGCCTTTGAATCTAACCAATACAGACTCTGGCATATCAAGAGGCATCACACCTGTAGCAGCAGCAAAAGCGACTAAACCTGAACCTGCTGGGAATGAAATACCAATTGGGAAACGTGTATGAGAGTCGCCACCTGTACCAACTGTATCTGGCAACAATAAACGGTTCAACCATGAGTGGATCACACCGTCACCTGGGCGCAAAGCAACACCACCACGAGTGCTAATAAAATCAGGCAACTCATGGTGCATCTTCACATCTACTGGCTTTGGATAAGCAGCCGTATGACAGAAAGATTGCATCACCATATCCGATGAGAAACCTAAACATGCTAAATCCTTCAACTCATCACGAGTCATAGGACCTGTCGTATCTTGAGACCCGACGGTTGTCATCTTAGGCTCACAGTATGTGCCAGGACGAACGCCTTGACCTTCAGGCAAACCACATGCGCGACCAACCATCTTCTGCGCCAATGAGAAACCTTTACCAGAATTAGCTGGATTAGTTGGCAAGCGGAACAAAGTTGAAACCGGTAAGCCTAGTGCTTCACGTGCTTTAGCTGTCAAACCGCGACCAATGATCAAAGGGATACGACCGCCGGCACGAACTTCATCAAACAAAACATCAGACTTCACTTTGAATTCTGAAATCACTTTGCCATCTTTAAGTGCTTGACCATCATAAGGACGCAATTCAATCACGTCACCCATGTTCATGCTGTTCACATCTAACTCAATCGGTAATGCACCCGCATCTTCCATCGTGTTGTAGAAAATCGGAGCAATTTTGCTACCCAAACAAACACCACCAAAACGCTTGTTTGGCACATAAGGAATATCTTCACCGGTGAACCAAAGCACCGAATTAGTAGCTGACTTACGTGATGAACCTGTACCAACGACATCACCCACATAAGCAACCAAGTTACCCTTAGCTTGCAAAGCTGCCAACTGTTTGATCGGACCAATCTTGCCCGCCTCTTGAGGCTCAATGCCTTCGCGAGGGTTTTTAAGCATCGCCAATGCGTGCAAAGGAATATCTGGACGACTCCAAGCATCTGGTGCTGGTGAGAGGTCATCTGTATTGGTTTCGCCTGTCACTTTGAATACCGTTAAGGTGAGGCTCTTCGGCACTTCTGGACGGCTTGTAAACCATTCAGCATCTGCCCAGCTCTGTAATACAGCTTTAGCATTGGCGTTACCCTTGTCAGCCAATTCTTTAACATCATGGAATTGATCAAACATCAAAAGTGTCTTTTTAAGACCTTCAGCAGCGATTCCACCAACAGCAGCATCACCCAATAAATCAATTAGAGGGGAAATGTTGTAACCACCGAGCATCGTGCCTAACAATTGAGTGGCTGTTTCACGGCTAATCAATGGTGTTTTTTCTTTGCCTAATGCAACTGCTGCAAGGTAGGAGGCCTTTACTTTGGCCGCATCATCAACACCAGCAGGAACACGGTAAGTAATTAACTCAACTAAAGTGGCTTCTTCACCCTTTGGTGGATTTTTAAGTAATTCAATCAACTCACCTGTCTGCTGCGCAGACAATGGTAGTGGTGGAATACCCAATGCAGCGCGTTCAGCAACGTGTTCACGGTAGGCTTTCAACATGGTCTTTTCCCTCTCTTTAAAGACAATTAAATCGATCAATATTTCAAGACTTATATCTTATATAAGACTTGAAAAACTGGCAAGCCAGAAGCTGACTTTTCAACTAAATTAGCGTAAATTCCTCTCATCCGCCTGACAAAACTCAGATAAATAAAATAAGCTTTTAAATCAATGATGTAAAGTAACGACTTATGAAGAAAACAGACCTTTACAAAAATGCAGGATTGGCAGTAGCCAACCAGATGAAGAATTCAGCCCCAAAACCAAAAGGAAACGCAAAAAACGGTCCTGAAAATGGCAAAAAGTTGAATCCCCTCCTCGCTTCTTTACTCAAAAAACCTGAGTAAAGCATCAAAAGGCCAGGCTAGAGATACCTAGAGCCTTTTTTAGAGGGCATTTAGAGCTCTAATTGAGCTTTTATGTCTGCAGGCCAAGAAGCTGCTTTTTGTGCTTTAAAGTCCACCCAAACAATCGTAGCTCCAGAAGTTGCATAGATCGTGTCCGGATCTGTTGTGAGTGACATGACATTGAATGTATCTAAACCTACCCGAGTTGGGTTTGTAATATAAGTCTTCACCAATAAATCAGCAGGGTACTCAATTTGCTTGGTGAAGTTACAAAAAGCATTCACAACCACGACACCTTGGTCTTTTTTAGAAAAAGACAAACCCAAGCTATCCAACCAATTAATGCGAGCTTGCTCGATGTATCGAAAGTACACCGCATTGTTCACATGCCCAAATGCATCCATATCTCCCCACCGTATGGGGATAATAGATTCATGAACGAATTTCTTATCTTCTGGGATCGGGATACGCATAGTTAAGTTCAATTAGTGATTTTTGGATAAATCTTAAACGCTTGCTTTATCAATCTTGAACCAAGCCGCATACATGGCAGGCAACACCAATAGAGTTAGTGCAGTCGCCACAATCAGTCCACCCATGATGGCGATGGCCATAGGTCCCCAAAAAACACTCCTTGACAGAGGGATCATCGCAAGAACAGCAGCTGCGGCTGTCAAGATAATTGGTCGATAGCGAGTTACGCATGCCTGAATAATCGCATCTCTTGCTGCAAGCCCAGCAGAACGACCCTGCTCAATTTGATCAATCAAAATAACGGAGTTACGCATGATCATGCCCATTAGCGCAATAAAGCCCAGAAGAGCAACGAATCCAAATGGCTTATTAAATAGGAGCAGAGTCAGTGCAACGCCTGATATACCTAAAGGTGCTGTCAGGATAACTAGGAATGCTCGAGAATTACTCTTTAACTGAAAGACCAATAATGTAAAAGTAATAAATAACATAATTGGCATGCCAGCATTAATTGAATTCTGACCACGGGAACTTTCCTCAATTGAACCACCGAGAGTCAAACCATAACCAGGCGGCAATTCATTAATCAGAGGCTCAAATTGCTTCATTAGAGCTGCTGTTGCAGTTGGCCCCTGAATACCTGGCTGAACATCTGCTTGAACTGTAATAGCATATTCACGATTTTCACGCCACACGGTGGCAGGCTCCCAAATAACTTTAACCTGAGCAATTCGACCCAACGGTATAGCCTGACCATTAACACTAGCCAACATGGTGTCATTTAAATCGCTGACTTGATCACGCTCAGATTTGGGCAATCGTAAAATAATGGGGGCCAATAAGTCACCTTCACGATACTGACCAACTGTGACACCTCCAAAATGGCTTGATAATGTTTGCGCAATGACTTGCGGAGGAATACCCAACTCCCTAGCCTTTGCTGCATCCACATCAATCCTAGCCACAGGTTGACTCTGATTCCAATTATCATTAACACCATTTAACAAATCAGATTGACGCATAAGCTGTAAAAATTTATCAGCATGCAGCCTTAATAATTCCGCATCACTTCCAGTCAATCTAAACTGCACAGGATAACTAACCGGAGGTCCATTGGGCAGTAACTTGACACGCAACCTTGCCTCCGGAGCAACATCCTCCAACAGCCTAGGCAATTCAGCATTCAATCGCGTTCTCTCATTTAAATCGGAAATAATCACTATTTGAGCTGCATTTGATCGTGGAAAAATAATATCAAGCGGAAAGAAGAATCGAGGAGCTCCATTGCCAATCCAGGAGGTTACAGTTAGAACACCTTTTTGCTCTAAGATTTTAGATTCGATATTTTTAACGGCTTTTTCTGTAGCCTCAAAACTAGCGCCCTCAGTTAAAAAAACATCAACCAATATTTCTGGCCTAGATGAGTCAGGGAAAAATTGCTGCTGAACATACCCCATCCCGATAACACCTAAAACAAAGGAAGTTATTGCAGCCAGTATGGCTTTACGGTGGTGGTCTATACACCAAGCGATAACTTTTCTAAAGCGATTATAAAAAATGGTGTTATAGCTCTCATGTTCCGCATGTTTAGCAGTTAAAGTTTCAGGTTTTTTTAGTATCAAGAAACCTAGATAAGGTACAAATATGACTGAGACAAACCAAGAAACAATTAAAGCAACTGCAGTTACCGCAAATATGGCAAAGGTATATTCGCCTACAGCAGATTTTGCAATTCCAATTGGCAAAAAACCAACCGCTGTAATTAACGTACCAGTCAACATCGGCATGGCTGTTAGTCGATATGCAGATGTAACAGCACTCACACGATCATAACCCTCCTCGAGTTTGCGAACCATCATCTCAACAACGATAATGGCATCATCTACTAGCAAACCTAAAGCAATAATGAGGGATCCCAAAGATATTTTATGAAGGCCAACGCCAGACAAATACATGACCAAAAATGTTACAGACATTACCAAGGGTATGCTAATAGCAACAACCAAGCCCGGTCTTGGATCGATTCTCCAAGGGTGTCGGTGTAAACCAAGAGCCAGTAAGCTCACAATAAGAACAATAATAAGCGCTTCAATCAGCGTTATTAAAAACTCTCTAACTGAACCAGCTACTACTTTCGGTTGATTTTGTATCAAAGATAAAGTTACTCCCGCCGGCAAATCATTCTCGATAAGCTGACTAACTTGATCTAAAGACTTACCCAATTGCACAATATCTCCACCACGAGCCATTGATATGCCAAGAGCAACTAATTCTTCACCTTGAAACCTAACTTTGCTCTGTGCTGGATCAACAACGCCTTTACGAACCTCTGCAATATCACCTAGACGAATCGAAGCACCTGATGGAGAACGCAGCGGCATAGCTTTAACATCAGCAATATTTTCAAAAGGGCCGCCAACTCGAATAGGCATGGAAAATGAGCGAGTCTCCAGATTGCCACCGGCTTCAATAGTGTTTTGCTGATTTAATTGCTGAGCAACCGCAACTGGTGTCAATGAATACTGCGCCATCTTTTTACGAGAGAGCTCAACATAAACTTGCTCTTCTTGCAGGCCATAAATATTAACTTTTCCAACATCTTTTACTTGTAAAAGTCTTTGCCTTACAAAAGTTGTGAAATCTCGTACCTCAGAAGCCGAATATCCTTTAGCCGACATGGCATAAATGACGCCGTATGTATCTCCAAAATCATCATCAAAATACGGGCCGTTGACCCCAATTGGTAAATACGATTTTGAATCAGCTATTTTTTTTCGAACTGTATAAAATAAATTAGGGATATCTTTGGATGGTGCACTATCTTTAATAAAGAAAATAATCATAGACTCGCCTGGGTGCGAGAAGCTACGAATTTTGTCCACATTAGGAACTTCTTGCAAAGTTCTCTCGATCTTATTAGTGACCTGTTCTGCAACTTGAACAGCAGTTGCACCAGGCCAAAGTGTACGAACCACCATTGCCCTGAACGTAAATGGTGGATCTTCGTCTTGCCCTAATTGAAAATACGCTGCAATACCTAAAACCAGCAAAGCAATCATTAAATAACGAGTAATTGCAGCGTTTTTAATGGCCCAAAGAGAGAGATTGAAACGGTCTGACTGGTCTGAGCTCATCAATCAACCTTTGCAATAAGGCCAATTCGCACTTTTTGACCGACTGTTAAAGCATGCCAACCAGTCGCAACAATTAAATCACCTGCCTTAAGCCCATCTACAACCTCAGCTCGCGAGTCGTCAACAGATTTCACACTGAGCTTAACTAGTTCGAGCGTACCCAACTGTTGAGAGCCTTCAATTAATTTAACGCGATAAACCGATACTCCATCACTATGAATCGACTCTGAGGGGATCTGAAATGCTCCTGATTTAGAGTTGGCTGAGCTTGATGCCTGAGTCGATTGATTTTTCACTTGGGCAGCCAATTTTATTTTTGCAACAGGTTGCTGAGCCATAACCTGCTGACCTATCTGAAAATCAAGCTTAATTAGCGTTCCAGATTCAATCGCACGCAGTGTTACAAAGCCTAACTGCTCCATAGTTGACTCAAATTTTGCACGGGCAAGCTCTATCGTTGCAATACGTTTCCCATATTCAGAGGCAGATATAAAATTCTTTTCTCTTAATTCTGTATATCTTTTGAAATCAGCCTCAGAGGACTGAATCTCTGCGCGAGCAGCTCTATAACTTGTCAACGCTGAAGACTCAGACATCGACATGCTGCTGGGCATCAACCGACCCAAAGCTTGACCCGCAACAACTTCAGAACCAATTTTCGCCAAGACTTCAATCACCTTGCCACCGGCATCAAAACCAAGATTCTCAGAACTCTTCAGTTCTTTATTGCTATCCACCAAGGATTTTGAATTAATAGCGTCTTGACCAACAACAAAAATCTTAACTTGACGTGGCAACGGCTCTTTGACCCCCTCTTTCCCGCAAGCAGCAAGAGCTAATGCAAATAAAATAGTGGTCAGAAATTTAGTGGTATGAATTAAGCGCATCTCATGATTTTAGTGCAAGCCCAACTCCCTTGCACTCCTTATTTTATCGGCCAATTCTTTTCTTTTGTCTCGCAAGATATAAGCTCCCACACAGATACTCTCATCACCATGCTCAATGGTCACCAGGCTATTCTTAGGATCTTTCACACACTTAGGGTCTTTTGAAAACAAAGGGGCTTTGATTCTTAACCATACCAGTGGCCATTGTTGGCTTACCCTTTTCCTTCCAGTGACAATTTCAATATCCATCAAACCATCACGGATGGTTATTTTTTCGTAGTCTGTTGCATGGCGGGCATAAATTAACAACGCTATACCAAGTACCAATAACTCAATCATGGCAAACGGAACAATCATCCATGCGCCTCGCCAGTAAAAATAACTGGCGATCAAACTGGAAAATAGCAGCATGGATAAATAAAAAAGACCTACCTGCTTAGGCGTAAAAGAACAGTTGCGCTTCATTAATAGGATAGATACCGCAGGCTGATCAGTCATTACTTCTCACCACTAAAAAGTGTGAATCAAATTAAACAGCATGATGAGAGCTATCGATAACGCCAAAATGGAAAAAGCTTGTTGCACTCTTGGCCCCGAAATTTTCGTCACCCACTGACGAGCTATGAGTAAGCCTGCGATGGAGCCCACAGCAAATGGGATGGCAATCACCCAGTTCATCGCACCATATAAATTAGAAAACAGCACACCGCTCAACGAAACCAAAGTTAAAACACCCAGAGAAGTAGCAACAATGGATTTCATTGGTAAATCAGTAAACTTTCTGAGCGCTGGCACGATGACGAACCCACCCCCTACACCCAGTAGACCCGAGAGAAAACCCGCTACAGAACCTGAAGCAGCCAATGAGCGTGCGCACGGCAAGGTCCAAGTGAGCTTACCAATGGTCTCATCCAATAAACATGGTGGTCCTACCTCATCAGGTACGCCATTTAATTCTTGGGAAGCTTGAGACCACATGTTTTTGGCAACCAGCAAAAGCACCAAACAGAAAATAAATACTAAAAATGCATTGGGTAACTGATGAGCGATCCAAATGCCCAAGGGAGAGAATAAAATTCCCAACGCTGCCATCAAAGCAGCCGCTTTATAACGAAGAATACGCGCTCTAAATGCCAAAAAAGCGCCCAGGCCGGCAGACAAGGTGACAGCCAACAAACCGATAGGAGCAGCTTCAACAACGGTTAGATGAAGAAAGAACCCGAGGAGTGGCACAGACAATATGGCACCACCTGCCCCGGTTAAACCTAAGATAACTCCAACAGCCAACCCTAGTAGAAGACCCGTTAATGAGACTTCCAACTGAACTTAAACCTGCTGGGCTAGCATGAACAAGTTTGTCGATCTGGCACCAGAGCGGCAGAAAGCCAAAATGGGCGTTGGCATCTCTTCCAATAGACGAGACATTTCTTGCGCTTGCTCAAGAGTGATTTGACCGCTAACCACAGGTAAGTAGGCATACTGAAGGCCTAGAGCCTTTGCCGCCATCTCAACTTCCGCATTCGAGGGCTGATCTGGGCCACCTTCACCATCAGGACGGTTGTTGATAATAGACTTATAGCCCTGGCGTGCAATTTCAGCCACATCATGAGGGCTAATCTGTCCAAGCGTACCAAATTGATCTGTATGACAAGCGATTGGTAGTGGCATGCCACATCCTCCGGTAGTTGATTGATAGTTAGAATGATTTGATGCTAAAACAGGTTCACAAGGTGGCGGCAACATTCTCCATGTTAAGTATTTCATAGCCAACACAGCACCCACACCGTAACCAATAATTGCAATGAACGAGCTGATCGCCAAGGTTGAAATACCGGTTAAACCCTGACCAATCGTGCACCCCATAGCGGTAACACCCCCAACCCCCATCAAGATGGCGCCGATGATGTGGTTGCCTGTATCTTCGGCATCTCTAAAAGATTCCCATTGGAAAGTCTTGGTGACAAGCGCATAAATTGTAGAGCCCACAATTAAGCCACCCACTGAGGCAATACCCAAGGTCACTTTTCTACTAGAGTCACTGTAAAAAGTTAACCACTCAAGAACATAGGCATAGGGTGCCACATAGGTCAAACTTTCCATCCGACCACTGTTTGTTGTGAGAAACACTTCTTCAAGCGTATTGGGATCTTCAGCCACGTAACCAAGAACACCGGAAACCCACCAAATACCCAAAATAGCCAAACCAACGCCAAAGCCAGCCAATAAATTATTAAAGGTCCAAAAGTTCTTTTTAGATAACGCAAAAATCATCAATGCACCACCCACGATCAAGCCTAAGAGCAACTGTAGAGTGGCTTTCGATAGACCTAATGATGCAGATAAGATGCTTGGTAGATCTTGCGTTGTAGTGAGGGTAATAAATACGGTATCGGTTGTGTTAACTCTTAAAACCCCAAAAATACCTTTTAGGGTCATATAAGAAGATAAGCCCAACACCACAAAAACTACAAACGCTTTTAGGCTTCCAGAACCCATTCTGACCAAGGTCTTACTCCCGCAACCAGAGGCCAAAACCATACCAAAACCAAACATCACGCTACCAACGATGGTCGATAACCAAGCAAGGCGACTGCCTGTGTAGATCGATTTAGCCGGATCAATCATGCCACTAGAACTCATAAAGGCCATGCCGATCACAGCCACACCTATAGCCATGAGCCATTGGCGCATACGAGTCCACTCACCCATAATCATGATGTCAGTAATAGCACCCATCGTACAGAAGCGAGTCTTTTGCAGAATAATGGCTAAAAGAATTGTGATTAAAAAAGTGCCCCAAAGCACACTTTGGGAAAGAGAATTTAGATCAATATCAGGCATGGCGGGCACATTAGCTCAAAAGCGCTAGAAAACGTAAGAAGCTGCCATTTTATGGCATTTTTGGAGCTTTGCCTGTTTCTGCATCCAAGTACTCCATATCCTTAAAACTAGGCACCCAATTAGGCCGGTAAATAACAAAAACGGCCAAGAGCATCCCCGATAAGGATCCCTCAGTAAAAGAAAGGATCACCAAGGTAACAAACCAATCCACCATGTCCATGGATAACCCCCAGCTGGCGGCGGAGAAGGACTGATGCCAGAACATCAGCAACACGGAGGGCACGATGATGCTCAATACCCCCGCCACATAGCCATGACCCAATATGAAGATAAAAAGGTGTTTAGGTAGAAAATGACTAATGAGTCTCATCACCAAACAAGCAGCAAACCCTGGCAGCACGCCCAAGAGTAAAAATTGCTTGAGGGCATCAAATAGAGTCCAAGAGGAAATAATCGCGACCATTGTGGTGACCACTGCCAACATGACGATGGCAGGACGAAGCCCATACATAGCTACCAACAGAGATGCACCGAAAAACTGAAACGAGAGACCAACTAATGCTTCAGCAGCCATTCCAGGTAAAGTGGCTTTCACATTCCAAGCCAAACCTAAAACGAGTAAACCACCTAGAACCGAGAAACGGACGGAAGGCTTGAGTAAGACCTTCCAGCAACCACCACTTAGGGCCCACAATAAAACTAAACCAGAAATAGTGAGGTAGATTCCAGTTAGCTCCATTGTGAGGACCTTTCAATAGTTAGTTAAGCTCCAAAACCAGGGTTACCTTTGGCACCCTTAATATTTGGCATATTGAGTGACTTCGCCTTAACAGTCTTGATATCACGCAAATACTTAGCAACCACATCCCAAATCGGCTCGCCACCAGCAGCTTTAGCCTCTTCAGAAACTGGAGCCCAACCAGCCACTTTATAAGTCTTGTTAGGGTCAATCTTCTTACCGTTAAGCATCATGTTGCTGATACGCTTTTCCGGCTGGCCCATTGGGTCGATGTCATACTGCAAACCACCGACACGCACCATATCGCCACCCTGCTGGTAATACGGGTCTGGGTTAAACAAGTTATCCGCAATATCTTCTAAAACTGTCTTGATCATATCGCCCTTCATCATGGTCACAGTTGTCCATGGATATGTAATAGCGGTTTGATCCAACACATGCTCCATCGTAATAGCCTGACCTGGCAATAAGGATGTACCCCAGCGGAAACCTGGAGAGAATGCAATCTCTGCATTTTTAACAGCCATCAAGCCGTCCAAAATCAACTGGTCAAAGCTACCGTTGAAGTTACCGCGACGGTATAACAAACCTTCTGTCACAGCTAACTTCTCACCCAACTTCGTCTCATAAGGTTGACGAACACGATCAATCAACTTATTCATCGCTGGATCAGCTGGAATCATCTCAGAGAAGACTGGCAATAATTTATAACGGAAGTCAGTAACTCTACCTGCGTCAACTTTGAAGTCCAATACACCCAAGTACTTACCGTTAGAACCAGCATTCGTCACCAAAGTAACGCCTGAAGCATTTTTAACTTTCACCGGAGTTGGCACGCCATCGTGCGTATGACCACCCATGATCGCATCAATACCGGTTACACGGCTTGCCATCTTCAAGTCAACGTCCATACCGTTATGAGAAAGCACCACCACTACTTTGGCACCTTTGGCACGAACTTCATTCACCATCTTTTGCATGTTGTCGTCTTGGATACCAAATGTCCAGTTCGCTACCATGTAACGAGGGTTAGCAATCGGCGTATAAGGGAAAGCTTGACCAATCACTGCGACCTTCACGCCGTTCATTTCACGAATGACATACGGATCAAACACTTGATCGCCAAAGTCATTCGTCTTAATGTTTTGCGCCAAGAATGAAATCTTATTCTTGAAATCTTTTTCAACGATCTCTTTAACGCGCTCTTCACCTAGAGTCATTTCCCAGTGAGGTGTCATGATGTCAACGCCTAAAGCCAAACAAGCATCCACCATATCTTGACCGTTGGTCCATAGCGCAGTACCAGAGCCTTGCCATGTATCACCACCGTCCAATAACAATGAACCTGGACGACTAGCCTTCATTTTTTTAACCAATGTAGCTAAGTGAGCAAAACCACCAACCTTACCGTAAGTAGCAGCCGCTTTTTCAAAATCTAAATACGTGAAAGCATGCGCTTCACGTGTACCCGGCATGATGTTATGCGCCTTCAACAAGTGCTCACCCACCAAGTGAGGAGTCTTACCTAATTGAGAACCGAAACCAAGATTCACATCTGGCTCACGGAAATAAATTGGCTTTAATTGAGCATGACAGTCAGTGAAATGTAGAAAGTGGACATTACCAAATTTTGGCAAATCATAAAACTTATTAGCAGCGACTTGAGCACTAGCGTGATCGGTTGCTAAAGACATGCCGCCTGCTGAAGCAACGGCCAAAACTTGTAAAAACTCTCTACGATTCATTGACATAAAAAACCTTATTAATAAATAAAAAAGCCGCAATATCAATTCGATATAGCGGCCCTACTGCTACTGCAATTACTGATTAACTGGTGATGCTGGATCTAATAAAAGAGCCATTACATCACGCATTTGCTGCTCAGTTAATAAATTGTAATGTCCCATACGCGGCATATTGCTGCAAGCGTTATAAGCTTTAGCGTTATAAATCTTACCCCAAGTGTATTGAACAACTGCTTCCGTATTGCCGCGCACTTTGCCGTAATTCCAAAGTGATGGTCCGATATTGCCGTGAGAAATTTCTTTCTTGTCAATTTGGTGACAGTTATAGCAACCGCCACCGTTTGGTGTGCCAGCCTTGTCAGACCATGTTGCACCACGACCACTTTGAGCAACTGTCTCGCCAACTTTCCAGTCGCCTAGATACTTGCCATCAGAAGGCTGCTTGATAGTTGCCATATTGGCTTTCTCAATCGCTTCACGCTTTTTAGGATCACCCTTACCTGCTAGAGCAGCTGGATCAGAACAAAATACTTGAGTTTCATCGCGATTAAGGCGATCTAACTTAGCAATGCCTTTTTCTTTAAAACTAGCTGCATGCTCTTTTTCAAAAGAACTTTGAGCCATTGCAGATGAGGCTGCCGCTACGCACAAAGCTGCAGATGCTAATAAATGTAATTTTTTCATTGTCTTATCTCCCGCGACTTAGCGCTTCAATCCAGGTGTATTCATTTCACCACCATTAGCTTTTACGCCCATATAAACAGACAAAGCAATCGTGACATCGGATGTGTAAATTGGCTCAGGGAAACGCTGTTGACGATAACAATCGTTCAAACGACGTTGCATTGTCCAGAAGTTACCGCTAGAAACGCGATAAGCAGGCCAGTAACCAAAACCTAAAGCAGCACCTTTTTGTTCAGTGATGTTTGGAAGATCTTGTAAACGAATACGCTTACCATCTTCACCATGGCATGAAGCACATGAGAAGTCCATTGGACCACCCTGGAAATAGAAAGCTTTTTCGCCCATTGTAAACATCGCTTTTTCTTTCGGATGCTTATTAGGCACTTTGATCTTCATACCTTTTGAATGTGTCACAACATAAGCCACAACCGCCTCAACATCTTTACGCTTACCTTTTTCAAAGCCAGCATCAATGATTTCTTGAGCGTTATAACCTTGTAATTTCTCCATACAAGTAATGATTCGTGACTCTAAGTCTTGTACTTTATTAGTATCTTTGAAGTAACGTGGCAATTCAGCAGAAGCTCCCTTAACAACGCCAGGACCTTTACCTAAATCACACTTTTGAAGAGAGACATTTTTAGGACCCATTGGTTTTGCCCAAATATCTTCACCAGCTGCTTCGTATAACTCCGCAGGATTGCCATCAGCAATCATCTCACGATACTTTGCAATATCATCAGTAGCGCTCTGAGCAAAAGCCAAGCCAGCAGCCATACTCAAAGAGACTAATAAAGTAGTTTTTATTGTTTTCTTCATCCTACATCTCCTCTTAAGAAAAAAACCCCGCTAACTTTTGAATTAGTCGGGGTTTTAGTGTCATACAAATTAGCTAATCTTCGCTTCGTCTGTACGCTTGTCGTTCTTGTTATCCACCCAAGTAACGCTTACTGTGTCACCTTTAGCGCCACCCTTAAACTTGAAGTTTAGGAATGGGTCTTTAGAAACGGCTGGGCCAAATTGAGCCTCAAAAACTTGCTTACCTTTGCAAGTTGCAGTGATTGTTGTGATGTGGTGAGCAGGAATTACTTTACCTGATGCATCTTTACGCTGACCTGTTTCCATGTCATGTTTCATCAAAACTTTAACGTCTACTACGCCGCCATTTTCTTGGGCGCGTACGCGCATTGGATCTGCCATGTTATTTCCTTTCAGTACAAATAGATTAAGTTGGTGTCTTGTGTGCTCGGGGAATTAACCGCCGCAACCACCCAAAGTCACTTTAACTTCTTTAGTTGTTACAAACCACTTGCCGTCAGCTTTTACTAAAGCGTGAACATTGGATGTTTGACCCATCTTCACACGAGAAGCTACGAATGGCTCTGAATCGCCAGTCATTAAGAACTGAGCTGCTAATGCACTCGGATTCTTCTCAACCAAAATAGCGATTTGCTGTGTTTTTGGCAATGTTGTTGTAACGCCAACAGGCACAACAGCACCGTTTTCAGCGATATCTGGAGCGTTAATGGTAATAGCTGGTGATTTGCTAGCTGATGAGCCACCTAATGACTTCAAAACATCATCTAAAGTTTTACCATCAAATGCAGCCTTGTTCCATTCAGCAGCTTCTGCTTGAGAAATAAGACCTGTTGCTGCCATCAAACCGATAACAGCTGTTAATCGCAATGCATCACGACGCTTTTGGTTCATATGAACTCCTTCTAAAAAAACTAAATATCAAAAAATCAATTAAAAACACTTATAAACAGCATATTACCGTTTTATTTACCTGTGAGCATCCATTTTACGAGGACATCAATATCACCCTCTGGAACGTGTGCATGTGGCGGCATTGGGATAGCACCCCAAACACCAGCACCACCCACCTTCACTTTGTCATGCAACTTTTTAACGGCATCTGCTTGACCTTTGTACTTGGCCGCCACCTCAGAGATAGCTGGACCAATCGCACGGCTAGCTGGAGCATGGCAAGTAGCACAGTTATGCTTCTTGAACAAACCCTCTGGAGTGATCGAGTCCGCTGCACTCATATTCACAGCCATCAAGCCTTTGCCAGGCAACTTCGCTACAGGTGGCTTTGTTGTATCCACACCACGGTAAGGACCGTAAGGACGATTTTGTAATGCCAAGTTCTCATGAGCATTGCGCGCATAGTCTGGCAAGAATGAACCAATGGTGACGTGCTTTGAGCAATCACTCATACAAGCTGTTGCTTTAACGTCAGGCTTACCACCTTCGTTCCACATGCCGTGAGCCTGAGTCATACCATTACGGTTAGGCATCAACTTTTGCACATCAGCGATATTTTTGTCGCTCAACGTGAACTCATCCGGAACGATTTCAGCCATGCTCAAGATGTAACCAAGAACAGCATACGTGTCATCCACACTCAATGTTCGAGGAGCATTCCACGGCATAGCGCGGTAGATATAGTCCCAAAGTGTTGAAACAGTTGCCACCTTCATCAAAGTTGTTCTTTGAGGTTGCTTTTCGCTTGTTAATGAAGCAACACGACCTGTTTTGATATCGTCTTTAGTTGTACCACCCACAATCGGGGTAAATACCTCATTAGATTCACCAAAAGTACCGTGACAAGATGCACAACGACCTTCCCAAACCTCTTGACCACGCAAAGTTGTACCCGAACCAGCAGGCAAACCTTTAAAGTCAGGACGTACATCGATATCCCAAGCCGCTACTTCAGCTTTTGTTGCGTCGCGACCAATACCTGAGTATTTGGATTGCGCTACAGCTGTACCGATTAACACTGTTGAAAGACCAGCTAAAACAAGCGCCTTCGTTACTTTAGAAGTTAATTTATTTGTCATAGGATTAGCCCACTTGAACATTACTTAACTCCCCGTTCGTATCAAGCTTCCATGCTTGGATTGAATTGTTGTGATAGATCGAGCGAGTGCCACGAACTTCTCTCAATTGTTTGACCATTGGCTGAACATAACCTGTCTCATCAGTTGCACGTGACATCAAGATCGCTGGTGAGCCATCCCATGTCCAATCCATATTGAAACGTGTGATCGCTTTTGACAACACAGGAGTCTCTAAGCGAGCACGGCGCCAGTTATTGCCGCCATCCACTGAGATATCCACGTGTTTGATCTTACCGCGACCAGACCAAGCCATACCACTGATGTTATAGAAACCTTTGTCAAGCAATTGCTGACCACCTGAAGGTGTCGTAATCACAGACTTACATTCTTGGATCGTGGTGTATTGACGATGCAATCCACTTGGCAATAAGTCAATATAGTGAACAGCTTCATCTTTAGCTGCGTAGGGCATGTCACCCACTTCAATACGACGCAACCACTTTACAGAGCTAACGCCCTGCACGCCTGGCACCAATAAACGCAATGGGTAACCATTTTCAGGGCGAAGCATCTCGCCGTTCATGGCCCAAACTACCATCACATCTTTGAGAGCCGCATCCATTGGGATAGTTCTAGTCATACCAGAGCCATCACCACCTTCAGCCAAAATGTACTTACCATTTTTAAGGTCTGCACCACACATATCTAAAAGTGTTGAAAGCAACACACCTGTGAACTCGCAGCAAGACAACATACCGTGGGTGTACTGTACGCTAGGTACAGCAACGTTACCCCACTCTAAACCAGTATTAGCACCGCACTCAATAAAGTGAATACGTGACACAGATGGCAAACGCATCATGTCATCCATCGTAAATACTTTTTCTTGCTTAACCAAACCATTGACCATCAAACGGTGTTGCGCTGGATCGATGTCATACCAACCTTGGTGGTGACGCTCAAAATGCAAGCCGTTAGGTGTGATGATGCCAAAGAAACCTTGCAAAGGTGAAAAGGCGACTGATGCAGCAGATACTCGTGTAAGACCAGGTGACTCACGACGCTGTAATGGCGCCTCCCACTGTGATGGCATACCATAAGGTCGAGCAGCAACAGGTTGACCTAAAGTCGTTTGCCATTGTTGCTTCTCTAAAATCACTTTTTCACCGTCGGCTGCAAAAGCTGCACTAACAGCACCACCTGCTGAAGCTGCACCCAATGCAGTCATAAAACTTTTACGCAAGAAGCCACGACGAGTTTCGTCAAGACCATTTTCATAAACATCGTCAGCGAATTGCTGAGTTACAAAATTTTCTGGTGCTCGACGTAATCGTCCTAACACTCTAGGTTTTTTCTCTGTTGTCACAAGGACTCCTAATTTTGATTTAAGTGTATGTCTTAAAGTGCTTAAATTTCACTGTTCATCATTATCGAGCCTTATAGATTTTTTTGAAATATCAAAATAGCAAAAAAGTTGAACGGTTCTCCGAATTAAGGGGAAATACTGATGAAAAATTAGCATCAGTTAGAGGCTTTAACTAACTGATGCCATCTTATTTTGAAACGCTTATGAAATAAGGCTAATTGATATATGCGCATTTGCATCACACAATCACTGATTCGATAATTTCATCAAATTTTCAGCAAAAATAATTTAGACAAATTGTTCGCGGTACGATGTGACAATCCAGCATCAAACGTATAAAAAAATAAATAAGGTTTCTTATGAATCAGCGTCGCACCATTTTAAAAATTTCTGTGGGAGCAATTGGCTTAGTTGCGCTTCCTCAAGTCATCAATTTTGCTAAAGCAGCCGAAGAATTCATCAAGGGGCCGAAGGTCAAAGATCATCCCGCTAAACAACTCAGCAAACACGTTTGGATGATTTACTCACCCGACGGTTTTCCTACTGCAGAAAACCAAGGCATGATGGCCAACATCACATTTGTCATCACTAAAAAAGGTATTGTTGTTTTAGATACAGGCGCCTCCTTACAAATCGGTGAGATGGCCATACGCATGATTAAAAAAGTTAGCTCACTCCCAGTCATTGCCATATTTAACTCTCACTACCATGGCGATCATTTCTTAGGTAATCAGGCTTTCATTGAAGCCTATGGTCAAGAAATTCCGATCTATGCACACCCTTACAGCCTGAATCAAATCAAAGGTATTGAAGGTAATGCTTGGAAGAGCTTAATGGAACGTTGGACCAATCAAGCTACCGTCGGAACTAAAGTGATACCGCCGACGCATACCGTTAAACATGGTGATGTGTTTGATTACGGTGATATACAAATTAGAGTCCACCACTATGGTATTTCTCATACCCCCGGGGATATTTGCCTAGAAGTTGTTCAAGATCAAGTCACTTATGTAGGCGATATCGCGATGGATGGCCGGATTGCGAATATGGATGACGGCTCATACGTCGGCACGTTTAAAACCTATAAAGCACTCAGTGAAGCCACGGGCGAGCAATTGTGGATTCCGGGTCACGGCAATGCCAAGAAAACCCTTCTTAAAGAGTATGGTGAATTCATGGGTGGCATTTATGAGACCTGCGTCAAAGCCATTCAGGATGGAGTCGATCCAAGCGCAGCCAAAGCCTTGGTTCTAAAAGATCCAAGAGTGATGAAATACGCCAAAACGACTGCTGGATTTGAAGGCAATATCGGGAAGTACACAAGCCTGGCTTACCTAGAAGCAGAAAAGGAAGCTTTTTAAGCTTCCTTCTGAGTGTCATGCGGCTGTGAATTGGGTGTTAGATAGTTAAAGCTTCAAGCCTGCTAGCAAGTCGTTTTTGATATCTTCAATATTTTCCAAGCCGACTGCAATTCGCACCAAGCTATCCGTGATACCTGCTGCAGCTCTCGCTTCAGGGCTCACTCGAACGTGGGTCGTAGTGGCTGGATGAGTGATCGTGGTACGCGTATCACCCAAGTTCGCCGTAATCGATAACAACTTGGTGCCATCAATCACTTTCCACGCAGCCTCTTTGCCGCCTTTGAGTGTAAAAGACAAAATCGGACCACCCATTCTTTGCTGGGTACGCGCCAACTCATACTGCGGATGAGATTTCAAACCTGGATGGTAAACACGTTCCACCGCGGGTTGCTGCTCTAACCATTGCGCCAACTCCAAAGCGGACTCACTCTGCTTTTCAACTCTTAGGTTTAAGGTCTCCAAACCCTTGAGGATCACCCAAGCATTGAACGCAGACAGTGTGGGTCCTGCTGTTCTCACATAAGGAAATGCTTTGCCCAAAATAAATTCTTCACTACCAACAATAGCGCCACCTAAAACACGGCCTTGACCATCGAGGTATTTGGTTGCTGAATGAATCACCACATCGGCACCCAGAGCCAAAGGTTTTTGTAAAGCAGGTGTACAGAAACAATTATCTACAACATAAAGCGCCTTGGCTGCTTTTGCAATTTTGGCAATTGCAGCAATGTCAGCCACTTCAGTCAAAGGATTAGACGGTGTTTCTAAATAAAATAGTTTTGTATTTGGCTTGACTGCAGCTTGCCATGCGTTGAGATCAGACATGTCGACATACGTTGTCTCAATACCAAACTTACCCAAGATGGCTGTAAACAACTGAATGGTCGCACCAAAAACAGAGCGTGAACAAACAACATGATCACCTGCTTGAAGATGAGCCATCGCCACGGTCATGATGGCTGACATACCTGATGATGTAGCAATACAAGCCTCACCACCTTCTAAGGCCGCTAAACGGTCTTGGAACATCGCCACCGTTGGATTGGTAAATCTCGAGTAGATAAAGCCTTTTTCAGCATTGGCAAAACCATAAGCGGCATCGGCAGCACTATCAAAGCAAAAGCTAGAAGTTAAAAACATCGCTTCAGAGTGCTCATTAAACTCCGTACGACGAACACCCGCTCTCACACCCAATGTGTCGGTGTGCAAGTTTTTGATATCAATCGGCGCTCTTTTTTTATCGCTCATAACTGAATACTACTCTTGAGATGCTAAATGTAAATGTAATTGTGAGCGAGCCAAATCAGTGCTCTCACCCTGCTGTCGATCAGCTAACGCTTTTGGCGTATTTCTAGAAGCCTCAAGGGCATCCAAATAAGACTCTGTGATATCACCGGTAATGTATTGACCATCAAAGCAAGAGGCATCAAAGTTCTCAATCGCTGGGTTGATATCTCTAACCGCTTTTTTCAGATCTTCCACATCTTGATAGATGAGCTCATCAGCGCCAATTAATTTGGTAATTTCATCATGCGTGCGACCGTAAGCCACTAACTCACTGCGCGTTGGCATATCGATACCGTAGACGTTCGGGAAACGAACCGGAGGCGCTGCTGAAGCAAAGATCACTTTCTTCGCGCCGGCATCTCTTGCCATCTGCACAATCTCATAAGACGTCGTGCCCCGCACAATCGAGTCATCCACAATCAAGACATTCTTGTCTTTGAACTCTAGGCGCATGGCATTGAGTTTTTGGCGAACAGACTTTTTACGCATTGCCTGACCCGGCATGATGAAGGTACGACCAACGTAACGGTTCTTAAAGAAACCTTCGCGATAAGGTACACCCAACAACTTAGCCACCTGCATAGCAGCTGGTCGGCTTGAATCTGGAATCGGCATCACCACATCAATTTGCGATACATCGGTTTCGCGAGCAATCTTCTGAGCCAGATAGTTACCCATCAACAAGCGCACATCATAAACAGTCACGCCATCAATACATGAATCAGGCCTTGCCAAATAAACGTATTCAAAAATACATGGATTGAGTTTGGCACCCTCTGCACATAATTTACTGTGGAACTGTCCTGAGTTATCAATGAAGATTGCTTCACCAGGCGCAACGTCTCTCACCACCTTAAATCCCAAACCCTCCAGAGTCACGGACTCGGATGCAATCATCCACTCCGGACCTTGCGGCGTATCTAAACGACCAATACATAAAGGACGAATACCAAATGGATCACGGAATGCCAATAAACCATAACCGGCAATTAAAGAAACAACGGCATAAGAACCTTTTAATCGCTTTTGAACTTTGCTCACAGCAGCAAAAGCGGCTGCAGCATCCAAAGCAATACTATCGGTCGCTCGTTGAATCTCGTCAGCCAATACATTTAATAAAACTTCTGTATCAGAGTTGGTATTGATGTGGCGTCGATCGCGATAAAACATTTCATCACGAAGAGCTGGAGCATTAGTCAGATTACCGTTATGAGCCAAGATGATGCCGAATGGCGCATTAACATAAAACGGTTGCGCCTCTTCTTCACTACTAGCTGAACCAGCAGTTGGATAGCGTACCTGACCAATGCCAGCATTGCCCGGCAAGCTACGCATGTTGCGTGTACGGAATACATCGCGCACCATGCCATTGGCTTTATGCATGCTAAATGAACTTCCGTTCATTGTGGCAATACCGGCAGCATCTTGACCACGATGTTGTAATAACAACAAAGCGTCATAGAGCAACTGGTTAACAGGACTATTGCCTACCGCACCGACAATACCGCACATAGAAACCTCTATCTTTTTAAAACTTACTTCTTTAACTGCCCAGACACCTGAGCAGCCCACTCATCCGGAAGCCAAGCTTGCGTCATTCCAATCAATAATTCAATTGCTGGAAGAGTCCAAGCCTTACGCCATTCTGTTGTTTGCGAGACAGTTGTTAAGGTTGCCAAACTACTTAGCACCACAACAATCAACACCCCTCTTAGCAAACCAAATGCAAATCCTAAAAAACGATCCATCGGGCTCAAGCCAGCTTGCTGCATCAGTTTGGCTAAAAATTTACCAATCAGTGCGCAAACGATCATGACAACGATGAATAAAATAATGAAGCCCAAAGCCAAACGCATCATCTCGCCGCCAGGTACTCCTGTTAACCATTCATACGCCAACCAAGTCGCGTAGTGATAAGCAACCCAAGAGGCAGCCACCCATCCAACCAAAGCCAAAACCTCACGAACCAAGCCACGCCAAATGCCCATCAACGCTGAAATTGCCAATATGGCAAAAACAATAATATCGATGAGCGTCAGGTTAAAGTCCATGAAATAAATTCTTTAAATAATTAATTAGGCTTTTGCTCGACAACTTTAGGACTTAAGCCCACATAACGAATTTTTTTCTCAGCAGCCTCTGCACTAGCTTTATCAGCATATGGGCCCGACCTTAACAAGTGGAGTTTCGCGCCTTCTTTGTTAGTTCTGAACTCAACGAAGGTATTTACCTTTTGCTCTTTGAGTTTGGCTTGCCAATTCTTCACCCGCTCCTCCGATGAGAATGCGCCAATTTGAATCATGTACTTCGAGGATGTTGCTAAATTTTCTGGTTTTGTTTCAGGTTTTTTATCCTGACGATTCTCAAGAATCGCCACCACTTCCTCACCCTTATCGAGAGTCTTATTAACCGGTGCAGCAGGCTTATCAGACTTAACCTCTTCTTTTTTAGCCTGCTTGGTATCTTTTACGTCTTTAGCTTCTTTAGTGTCTTTGGATTCTTTAGCGTCGTCTTTTTTTACTTCTTTGCTATCGGTAGCCACACTATTTTTTGGGTTTTTATCAGCAGGATCTGATTTTGATTCTGCTAACTTCTGATCTTTGGCGCCCGGCTGAATAATTTGTATAGCAATGTCATGAGGGTGCTGCTTAGGCTGAGAATCAAAAAGAATTGGCAAACCTGCCACAGCGACAGTAACTAAAAACACTGCGCCAATCAATCGATGGCGCGCTTTTTGACGCTCAGGATCTTCGGTGAGCTCATCAGCAGCTCGTGAGTTGCTTTTAGTACTTGGACGGTTAAAAAAAGGTAGGCGCATCAGCTAAATTTCTAAGTCAAAGTGGTGTCATATTTAATGAGCTTTTGCATTTCGATAGGCCAACACACCAGCAACAGTGTAGAAGGAACCAAACACCGTAATTCTATCACCCTCACCTGCCTTTTTAAGCGCTGCTTGGTAGGCTTTTTCAGGACTCTCAAAGGTTTCGATCCCAGAGTCCTTACCCTCCTTGAAACCTAAGGCTTTCAATTGCTTAGCCAAACTCTCTGCCGAGTCTGCTCTAGCTGTCGGTAAGTCACAAAAATACCAAAAATCAATCTTATCAAGCATCGGCTTTAGAACGCCTGCAATGTCTTTGTCGGACATAGCCCCAAATACTGCAATCGTATAGGGGTGGTAAGCCATGTTCTCCAAGTTTTGCGCTAAAGCTGCGCTAGCATGAGGGTTGTGCGCTACATCTAAAATAATGGTGGGCTGACCCGGTAATACCTGGAATCTGCCTGGCAACTCCACCCAAGCCATGCCATTTCTGATTTCTTGAGCTCCGACAGGTAATCGGTCACGCACCGCCATTAAGGCCGCAATGACGGCTGAAGCATTGAGCAATTGGTTAGCCCCCCTCAGAGCGGGATACCCTAGACCTGAAAAACGCTTGGAACGCCCCGCCCATCCCCATTGCTGCTTATCACCTTGGAAGTTGTAGTCACGCCCCATCAGCCATAAATCAGCGCCAATTTGATTCGCATGATCAATTAAAGACTGTGGTGGCACAGGGTCACCGCATACAGCGGGACAGTTGGAGCGGAAAATACCTGCTTTTTCAAAAGCGATCTTCTCGCGAGTGTCGCCAAGATACCCCATGTGATCCAAATCGATACTGGTCACAATCGCACAGTCAGGATCAATGATATTGACAGCATCTAGGCGCCCGCCTAAGCCAACTTCTAGGATGACAGCATCCAAACCGGCCTTTGAAAAAAGGTGCATGATGGCCAAGGTCGTGAATTCAAAGTAAGTTAAGGTTGGCGCATCAGCTAGGCTAACCCTTGCCTGCTCAACAACTCTGAAATGCTCCAGTAATTGTTCATCACTGACCATCTCACCCTGTATCCGGGCGCGCTCATTGAACTTTAAAAAATGAGGGGATGTATGGCAACCGACCTTGTAGGAAGCAGCTAAAAGAATACTTTCAAGCAATGCACATGTGGAGCCCTTGCCGTTGGTACCACCCACCGTAAATACAAGAGCTTCTATCTTTAAATCAAGGGCTTGTTTCACACGATTGATGCGGTCCAAGCCCATATCAATTCCGACAGGATGGGCCTGCTCTAGGTGCTGCAACCAATCATCTAAATTATCAAAGGTCACAGGCAAACCCGAAGTGACGTTCGAGTTAGGCAACAGTGTCGCTTGGCTGCTTTAGCAAAAGAGCCAACAACTGTGCAATCTCTTGGCGCATCTGACGACGATCAACAATCATGTCAATGCCACCTTTTTGCATCAAAAACTCCGAACGCTGGAAGCCTTCAGGTAATTTTTCACGAACAGTCTGCTCAATCACGCGTGGACCAGCAAAACCAATTAAAGCCTTTGGCTCAGCCATCACCACATCACCCATAAAGGCAAAACTGGCAGAAATACCACCCATGGTTGGATCAGTTAGAACGCTGATGTAAGGGAGTCGAGCATGAGCTAACTTAACCAACATGGCATTGGTCTTAGCCATTTGCATGAGAGAAAGAAGACTCTCTTGCATACGTGCGCCACCTGTTGCGCTAACGCAAATAAAGGGTACTTTTTGCTCCAAAGCCATCTGGGCACCACGAACAAAACGCTCGCCCACCACAGAACCCATAGAGCCACCCATGAACTCAAATTCAAAACAAGCAATAACGACAGGGATCGAATGGATAGAACCTGACATTACCACCATGGCATCCGTCTCGCCAGTAGTATCAATCGCGTCTTTTAGGCGATCAGGGTATTTTTTAGTATCTTTAAATTTAAGAGGGTCAATCGGTAGAACTTCTTGCCCAATCTCATGACGACCTTCTTGGTCAAGCAACTTGTCAAGACGCTCACGTGCATTGATGCGCATATGGTGGTCACACTTAGGGCAAACGTGCAGATTGGCTTCGATATCGTTGCGATAGAGAACCGCTTCACAGGATGGGCACTTCACCCATAAACCTTCAGGCACAGTTTTACGTTGTGCAGGATCAGTATGTTGAATACTAGGTGGAAGTAGTTTGTCTAACCAACTCATATTATTTGTCCAAAGCCTCGCGAATGTCCCGAAGGAAACGTTCCAAGCATTGTACTCTCTGTGAGCTAGGGGTTTCCTCTAATAATTGGACAATTCTGCTACCAATAACCACTGCATCGGCTGTTTGGCCAATAGCTACGGCAGATGCAGCATCTCTAATGCCAAATCCCACCGCAATTGGCACCTCAGAAGCAGCCCTAATTTGGGGAATAATTCCCGCCACAGCCTTGGTATCCAAATTGGCGGATCCCGTCACCCCTTTGAGAGAAACGTAGTAAATATAGCCAGATGCCACTTTACCCACCTGGTCAATACGATCCTGGGAGGAAGTTGGCGCCAAGAGGAAAATGGGGTCAATTCCGGCCTTTTTGCACTGGAAAGCAAAGTCTTCGCACTCCTCAGGGGGGTAATCCACCACCAAAACACCATCAACACCGGCGTCTTTAGCTGTTCTTACAAAAGTCTCTGTCCCCATGTGTTCGATCGGATTGGCATAGCCCATCAAAACAACCGGCGTGTCGGTATTGGTTTGGCGGAACTCTTTCACAATCTCAATCACATGCTTCAAGCTCATGCCATGAGACAAAGCACGCTCAGAAGCTCGTTGAATCACTGGACCATCTGCCATCGGGTCTGAGAAAGGAATACCCAACTCAATCACATCCGCACCACCTCTTACGAGAGCATGCAATAACTCTAGAGTGATACCTGGCTCTGGATCACCTGCCGTGATGAATGGAACGAGACCTTTACGTCCTTGTGCTTTTAAGTCAGCAAATACTTTTGCAATTTTTGACATCTCAATTCCTAAAACTTCAAACCTGATTCTTGGGCTACCGTGTGCATATCCTTATCACCACGACCGGAGATATTAACCAAAATGGTTTTGTCTTTTGGCAACGTGGCGGCCAACTTGCAAGCATAAGCAATCGCATGACTTGTCTCTAAAGCTGGGATGATGCCCTCAATACGGCAGCAATCATGAAAAGCTTTGAGCGCCTCTTCGTCTGTAATGGCAACGTACTCCGCTCTCTTAGAGTCCTTCAACCAAGCGTGCTCGGGACCAACCCCGGGATAGTCCATGCCTGCTGAGATGGAATGCGTTTCTGCAATCTGACCATCTTCATTTTGTAATAAATAAGTGCGATTACCATGGAGAACGCCTGGAGAACCAGCGACCAAAGCAGCAGAATGATCCTTGGTATTTAAGCCACGACCTGCTGCCTCAACACCAATCAACTTGACGTCCGGCACATCGATGTACGGATAGAAAATACCCATTGCATTGGAACCGCCACCTACGCAAGCCATCACGTAGTCCGGTTGACGACCAATCATTTCTGGCATTTGCACTTTGCACTCTTCACCAATTACGCTTTGGAAGTCGCGCACCATCATCGGATAAGGATGAGGACCAGCAACAGTACCAATAATATAAAAAGTACTTTCCACGTTGGTTACCCAATCGCGCATGGCTTCATTCAGCGCGTCTTTTAACGTCTTAGTACCTGATTCCACTGGAACAACTGTGGCGCCCAAGAGCTTCATACGGTAAACGTTTTGAGCTTGGCGAGCCACATCCACAGCACCTTGGTAAACGATGCACTCAAGACCCATACGAGCGCAGATGGTGGCGGTTGCCACACCATGTTGACCCGCACCGGTTTCGGCAATGATGCGCTTTTTACCCATGCGCTTGGCCAACATAGCTTGACCAATCACGTTGTTAATCTTATGGGCACCGGTGTGGTTGAGATCTTCACGCTTGAAGTAAATCTGAGCCCCACCCACCATGTCGCTCCAACGCTTAGCGTGGTAAACCGGTGATGGACGACCGACGAAATGTTTTAACTCTGAATGGAACTCGGCCATGAACTCAGGATCATGCTGGTACTTGGCATAAGTCTCTTTGAGTTCATTTAAGGCATACATCAATGTCTCAGAAACGAACACACCACCATAGGGTCCAAAGTGACCTCTGATGTCTGGAAAATCATACATAGTCTTGACCTTTTATATAGGGAGGATGCTGGCATCAGCATCCCGAACAGCTTGAATAAACGCCTGCATTAACTCAGGGCTTTTTTGACCTTTAGCTATTTCTATCCCGCTTGAGATATCAACGGCACAAGGTTGAAGGTGTGAGATTCCCTCGCCCACGTTGTGCGTGTTCAATCCACCACTCAAAACGACCCGATGCGCGTTTTCTTTTGCCCATAATTCCGGTATCAAAGACCAATCGAATACATGCCCGCCTCCACCGTAGCCTTCAACAAAGGCATCCAATAAAAAGCCAGCTGCTTGGCTGTATTGTAGAGAAAAATCCTCAAGTCTGAATCCCGGCTGCATTCTGGCGGCTTTGATCCAAGGAGAGCCATCGGCTATTTCAGTACAACGCTCCGGGGACTCGTCCCCATGGAACTGCCAGAGACTCACAGGCATGCGGTCTTTGATGCGTAAAACCTGCTCATCCGTGGGGTTCACCACCAAAGCAACGGCATCCATACCCCCAGGCATTCGACCCACCAGAGTGGCTGCCACCTCAGGACTGACATAACGAGGGCTAGGCTCATAAAAGACAAAGCCCAAGGCATCTACCCCCAGGCGCACGGCAGCATCCACGTCAATTGAGCGTGTGAAACCGCAGAATTTGATCCGTGTTTTGCCAGGAGTATGTTTTAAAAGGCCCATAAGATCTAATTTTGTTATTTCTATAACTTTTACTAAGGTTTGAATAGACTACCAGGTAACAAGCTTCCTGAAAGTTCAGGCTCTGGAATCTGAAAGTGCTCAGGATAGCCTACTCTGACCAAATACAAACCATCCGCCATGAATGTTGGGGCAGCCACTTGGCGACTTCGGGCATCTAAAACTTGTTTCAACCAAGCGGGTAGCTCCTTGTTTTGACCAACTACTAATAGCGATCCAACCAAATTTCTGACCATGTGGTGTAAAAACGCACTGCCCCTGAACACAAAGTAGACCCAAGGACCCTGTTCATGAATCCCCACTTCATAGAGAGTTTTAATTGGGGAATTACTTTGGCACTCGGATGACCGGAAAGAACTGAAATCTTGTTCACCAATCAAACACTGGGATGCCTCTCGCATAGCAGCCATGTTCAACGACTGACCTTGAGGAATCTGCAGGTATCCAGCTTTATTGGCAACTAAAGGGGATGGCTGAGGCCCCGTATAAAGCGCATAACAATAAGTTCGCTCAAAAGCCAAATAACGCGCATCAAAATCTGCTGAAACGGGCTTCACCCATTGCACCACCATGGAGCTTGGCAAGAAACTGTTAACACCCCTTACCCACGAGATATCGGGACGCACGATGTCCGTATCAAAATGCACAACTTGACCTAGCGCATGAACACCCGTATCAGTTCTTCCAGCTGTAATTGTTTTAATCGGGGGTAGCTGAGGATCCCCCACAAACTGATGAAGAGCTTTTTCTAAATAGTCTTGGACTGTTTGACCGTTCGGTTGGGTTTGCCAACCAGAGAAGGCGGCACCGTCATACTGCAATCCCAGTGCTAAACGCATATCAAGCGCTGCGTTGATCGAGCTCAGCCAATAAAGATTGGGCTTGAATAGTTAAATCAGGGTCAACTTGAGTGCTGACCAACAAGATCTCATGGAGCGCTTGACGTGCCGCTTTAAAGTCTTCAATGGTGATATAAGCCCTAACCAAATTAAGTTTAACTCTCAAGGTTTCTGCAGACGGTAAAAATTCTGACCTTGAATGAGCAACCTTTTTAGCCGCCTCACCCAAGCTCAAGTCCAACGTTGCAAATAATTGAGCTGCCTGCGGAGGAACAGCGACTTCATCTGAATGGCGAGGTTGACTCACCTGATTAGCTTGACGCTTAGAAAGCTTTAATAAAACCATCAACGCAATAAGAGTCGCTACTGCAATAGCGATTGGACCCATATAAGTTTTCCAATCAGCTGGCGCAGGAGCCGCAGGCTTCGCTGGGTTCTGAATCAAGCTTTTTAAATCAGCAATATTTTTCTCAAGTTCAATAATTTTTTGCTTGGCCTCTGCCAAAGCTTTTTCTTGAACCAACAACTCTTCCATGCGACGCTTGGCATCACCTTCGAGACCATCTGCCGGTCCGACTTTCAAGCGATCCCCTGACACTGTTAATTTTGTTACTTCAGCCAAAGACAACTGGGCCTGTCCAGAACGGTACGCTTGATCTGCTGAGCTGGCGATTTCTTTTGCTTCCTCTTTGGAAACACTTTGAACCATCGCCTTACTTGGCATGCTGAGTTTCGTCCCAGCGATTAGGCGATGGATACTGCCACCTGCAAAAGCTTGGGGATTAGCACGATAAAGAGCAATGAGCGCTTGATCCAAATTAGCATCATCAAAGTTCGGTAATGCACGTGCCGCGATTTCTGTCAGAGTGTCACCACTCTTTACTTCCACTTTAGACTGATCCGCCACCATCAAGGTATAAGCGCGACGAACTAAACCAGCTGACCAACGCAACTCAATCAGTGCATCTAAAAATACTTCACCATCTTGAAGTCTCAAACGTTCGTCGGATGCTATCAGCACTGCCACCGGGTCTTGGTTAGAGCCTTTTAACAGACTAACTTTTAGCTGCGCTTGCGTGGCTGATGAACTAATGCCTAAGCGCTGATAAATCTCTGCTGTAGAAAGTGCTACCTGAAGATCTTTAATCGTTGCAAGTTCATCGGGTTTAACTTGAATCGCAATTTCTGCTTTTAACGGTTGATCGGATTTGGATTGAACCGTTAAGTTACCCAAGCTTAGAGCAAGAGCTTGCCCAGTCACTAGCAGACTTAGCAAGCCAACGCTGAGCGCTTGGACGAATCCCAAAATTAACGCTCCAACAAAATACGTAACATGCGACGTAATGGCTCAGCAGCACCCCACAATAACTGGTCACCCACTGTAAATGCAGCTAAATAATCAGGGCCCATCGCCATCTTGTGCAAGCGACCAACAGGCACTGTCAATGTACCGGTCACTGCTGCAGGCGTTAAATCACGCTCAGAAATTTCGCGATCATTTGGAACTACTTTGACCCAATCGTTCGCACTAGCCAAAATGCCTTCAATGTCAGCCAAAGGAATGTCTTTTTTCAACTTGATCGTCAAGCCTTGTGAGTGGCAACGCATTGCCCCGATACGAACACATAAGCCATCAATTGGAATGCTACCTGGTGTACGGAATGGTGCATTGCCTAAAATCTTGTTGCACTCAGAGCCGCCCTTCCACTCTTCTTTTGTTTGACCATTTTCAACAGGCACATCAATCCATGGAATCAAACTGCCCGCTAACGCCGTGTTGCGGAAATTTTTCTTTGGAAAATCTGCTGAGCGCATAGTTTCAGAAACTTTGCGATCAATATCCAAAATGGCAGAAGCAGGATCGGCTAACTCAGTCTTTACTGCATCATGCAAAGCGCCCATTTGCGATAACAACTCACGCATGTTTTGCGCGCCAGCACCTGAAGCAGCTTGGTAAGTCATAGCACTGACCCACTCAATCATGTTCTCGCGAAACAAACCACCCATCGCCATCAACATCAAGCTAACGGTACAGTTGCCGCCCACCCATAAGTTACCGCCTTTAGAAATCGCAGAGTCAATCACAGGGCGATTAACAGGATCTAAAACAATCACTGACTCGTCGACCATACGCAATGAGCTGGCCGCATCAATCCAGTGACCTTTCCAGCCGGCCGCACGAATCTTTGGATAGACTTCCTTGGTGTAGTCACCGCCCTGACAAGTGATGATCATGTCGCAACGCTTTAATGCCTCAATATCGTCAGCAGCGTAAAGCTTCTTCTCATTTTTAGCCATTGCTGGAGCTGGGCCACCTGCGTTGCTGGTACTGAAGAAAACAGGTTCAATCAGAGCAAAGTCGCCCTCATCTTGCATGCGCTGCATCAACACACTACCAACCATCCCACGCCAACCAACTAAACCAACCAATGGAGTTGCCATCACGACACCTATCTTTAAATAAATGAGTTAATTAATTTGTAACTATTGTTTTTATGCCTCAGGGGCATCTATATTACAGAGCTTTGAGAACAGCTTCGCCCATTTCACGAGTTCCCACAAGCTGGCAGCCCTCAGTTTTGATATCACCTGTTCTATAACCTTGAGCTAAAACTTTTTGCACAGCTGCTTCAATACGATCAGCTTGCTCTGCCTTACCCAATGAGAAACGTAACATCATGGCTGCAGACAAAATTGTTGCCAATGGATTCGCGATGCCTTTGCCAGCAATGTCAGGAGCAGAACCATGACTTGGCTCATAGAGACCCTTATTGCTCTTATCCAATGAAGCAGATGGAAGCATGCCAATTGAACCTGTCAACATTGCCGCCTCATCCGACAGGATATCTCCAAACATATTTCCAGTTACGATCACATCAAAAGCCTTGGGTGCTTTGACTAACTGCATCGCTGCGTTATCCACATACATATGAGTTAACTCAACATCTGGATATTCTTTACCAACTCTGATCACTACTTCTTTCCATAACTGGAAAGTCTCCAATACGTTTGATTTATCCACACTGCAAACTCGTTTATCACGCTTCTGCGCAGCCTGGAATGCCACGTGAGCAATGCGCTCAACTTCTGGCTCGCTATAACGCATCGTATCAAAGCCTTCACGAGCGCCAGGGAATAAACCATCAGTTGCTGTACGAATACCCTTAGGAGATCCAAAGTAGATATCCCCATTTAACTCTCTAATAATTAGTATGTTGAGGCCAGCAATAATCTCTGGTTTTAAGGAGGATGCAGCTGTTAACTCTGGATAACAAATAGCTGGTCGTAAATTAGCAAATAAATTGAGGTGTTTGCGCAAACCAAGAATCGCTTGTTCAGGTCGCAACTCTCGCGCCAAGGTGTCGTACTTCCAATCACCTACTGCACCAAATAAGATAGCATCGGCTTCTTTAGCCAACTTAAGAGTTTCTTCAGGTAAAGGGTGTCCTTTAGCTTCATAGCCCGCTCCACCAACAGGAGCAGTCTCCATCTCAAAAGATTCACCTAAAGCGTTAAGCACCTTTACGGCTTCAGCAACAATTTCTGTACCAATGCCATCACCTGGCAAAACTGCAATTTTCATATCAAACCTTAAAACAAATTATGGGAGTTTGGTGCTAAGCCACGGCATCTTCAAGATGCGCTCTGATTCATAGGCCTTGATTTTATCGGCGTGACGCAAAGTTAAACCAATATCATCCAAACCGTTGATCATGCAATATTTTCTAAATGAAGCAATTTCAAAATCATATGACTTGCCATCAGGCGCAATGACCTGCTGCTTCTCTAAGTCAATAGTGAGCTGATAACCATTAAAGGCCAGCGTTTCATTAAATAAGTGATCCACCTGCTGTGCCGATAGAACAATCGGCAATAAACCATTTTTGTAACAGTTATTAAAAAATATGTCTGCAAAACTTGGTGCAATCACCGCCCTGAAACCATATTGCTCGAGCGCCCATGGCGCATGCTCACGCGAACTACCGCAACCAAAGTTTTGACGTGCCAAAAGAATACTGCCGCCTTTATAACGCGCTTGATTCAAAACAAAATCAGGATTCAATGGGCGATTAGTGCAATCTTGTCCAGGTTCGCCCTGGTCTAAGTAACGCCACTCATCAAATAAGTTTTGGCCGAAACCAGTTCTCTTAATGGATTTTAAGAATTGCTTTGGAATGATGGCATCGGTATCCACGTTCTCACGATCCAGTGGAACAACCAAGCCTTGGTGAACAGTAAACTTTTGCATTATTTAATGGGGGTAACAACAACGCCAGATGAGTTGGCATCATTTTTAGAGTTATCTTTGGCGCCACTTGTTTCCATTGTGCGACCTAAGTTTTGTAAATCTTGTCCTAAGCCAGCCATGGTGTTACAGGCACCAAGAGAAAAGGCCAATGCCAACAAGCAAGTAATTTTTATAGTTTTAGTCATTAATGTCTCCAATCGTTAAGCTATTTTACGAACATCAACAAAGTGACCTTCAAGCGCAGCAGCAGCTGCCATAGCAGGACTCACAAGATGCGTTCTTCCGCCATTACCCTGACGACCCTCAAAGTTTCGATTCGAAGTTGATGCGCAACGCTCACCTGGTTCAAGACGATCGGCATTCATAGCCAAACACATTGAGCAACCTGGTTCACGCCACTCAAAGCCAGCTGCTTTGAATACACGATCCAAACCTTCACGCTCTGCCTGTTCTTTAACAAGCCCAGAACCAGGAACAACCATCGCCAACTTCACAGATGGAGAAACTTTTTTAGCGATTCTTTCTACCACTCTTGCTGCCGCACGAATGTCTTCAATTCGGCTATTAGTGCAAGAGCCAATGAATACCTTATCAACCATGATGGCTTCAATCGGGGTATTTGGCTTTAAGTCCATATATGCCAAAGCACGTTCCATGGCTTCACGCTTCACGGAATCTTTTTCTTTATCAGGATCAGGTACGCGATCATCAATCGACAAAACCATTTCTGGAGAAGTTCCCCAAGTAACTTGAGGTTTAATATCTTCAGCGCGCAACTCAATGGTGCGATCAAAAGAGGCGCCTTCATCCGTATTTAAAGTTCTCCAGTACTGTAGCGCATGACGCCACGCCTCACCTTCAGTTGGGGAGTAAGGTCGACCTTTGACATAATTGATCGTCGTTTCATCAACGCCCACAACACCTGAACGTGCCCCCGCCTCAATGGCCATGTTGCAAACTGTCATGCGACCCTCCATTGAGAGTGCGCGAATAGCGTCGCCAGCAAACTCAATGGTGTAACCGGTACCACCTGCTGTACCAATTTTGCCAATAACTGCTAAAACGATATCTTTAGCAGAACATCCCAAAGGAAGTTGGCCATTCACACGCACCAACATGTTTTTACTCTTCTTCATGAGCAACGTCTGAGTAGCTAACACATGCTCCACCTCAGACGTACCAATACCAAAAGCCAGCGCACCAAAAGCGCCGTGTGTACTTGTATGAGAGTCACCACAAACAACAGTCATGCCAGGCAATGTGGCGCCCTGCTCAGGACCGATTACATGCACAATACCTTGACGCTTATCGTTCATTTTGTATTGCGTGATACCAAAAGAATCGCAATTCTGATCCAACGTATCAATTTGCAAACGCGATACAGGGTCTTTGACCACTTCAGACCGATCCGTTGTTGGAACGTTGTGATCTGAAACAGCCAAATTAGCAGAATTTCGCCAAATAGGTCGCTTTGCTAAAGACAAACCCTCAAAGGCTTGAGGGCTAGTCACTTCATGTAATAACTGTCTGTCAATGTAGAGGACGGTCGTCCCGTCCTCTTCCATATGAACCACATGGTCATCCCATAACTTATCGTACAACGTGCGTGCCATGTCGACCCTTTAATTAACGCTTAGCGATTGGCTGAACTGCGCGAGTAGCATGGCCAACGAATAACTGACGCGGACGACCAATCTTGTATTCGGCATCAGTGATCATTTCTTCCCACTGAGAGATCCAACCTACTGTACGTGCTAGCGCAAAAATACATGTGAACATTTCTGTTGGGATGCCCAGGGCGCGCTGCACAATACCTGAGTAGAAGTCAACGTTAGGATAAAGCTTACGGCTCACAAAGTATTCGTCTTCAAGAGCGATCTTCTCAAGTGTCATCGCTAGCTTAAACAATGGATCATTCTCAAGACCCAACTCTTTAAGAACCTCATGGCATGTCTCACGCATCAATTTAGCGCGTGGATCAAAGTTCTTGTAGACGCGATGACCAAAGCCCATCAAACGAACGCCCGAATTTTTATCTTTTACTTTAGCGATGAAATCATCAATCTTCTCGACGCCACCGTTTGCTTGAATCTCTTCCAACATCTGCAAACAAGCTTCGTTTGCACCTCCATGAGATGGCCCCCACAAACAAGCCACGCCCGCAGCAATCGCAGCAAAAGGATTAGTGCCTGATGAGCCAGCCAAACGAACAGTTGAAGTAGAGGCGTTTTGCTCGTGATCCGCATGCAAAATAAAGATACGATCTAATGCGCGTACTAAAACTTCATTGATTTTGTAATCTTCACAAGGTGTTGCAAACATCATTTGCATGAAGTTAGCGGTATAAGAAATATTATTCTTTGGATAAATAAACGGTTGTCCTACAGAATATTTATAAGCCATCGCCACCAATGTTGGCATCTTCGCGATCAAACGGATTTGAGCAACCTCACGCTCGTGCGCTGTACTGTAATCCACACCATCGTGATAGAAAGCAGCCATTGCGCCAACCAAGCCAGTCAACACAGCCATTGGGTGTGCATCACGGCGGAAACCACGCAAGAAGAATTGCATTTGCTCGTGAACCATCGTGTGATGCATTACTAAAGCATCAAACTCTTCTTTTTGTTTTTTATTAGGCAACTCGCCCTTTAATAATAGGTAGCAAGATTCCAAGAAATCGCAATTAGTTGCTAAATCTTGAATCTGGTAACCACGGTAAAGCAACTCACCTTTGTCACCATCAATGTAAGTGATCTTGGAGTTGCAAGAAGCTGTCGACATAAAGCCTGGGTCATAGGTAAATTTGCCCGTTTGACCATATAACTTGCGAATATCAATCACATCAGGACCCACTACACCCTTATAGATTGGCAACTCAATGGCTGGAGTACCATCTGAGAACGATAACGTGGCTTTTTCATTAGAGGCGTTCATTTTTCTTTCCTTATACGCGTTATTAGGGTCTTATCAAACAAGCAAGCTTTATTCCAGGCAACTACTTTTGGACTGCAGGCAATCCAGGAGTGCGCAACATGGCCAGGACACGTCGCACCTCATCTGTCGCAAGATCTCCCTCCGGTTCCTTGCGACGCAATAACAAATCCATCAGATCGTTATCACTTAAATCTAGCAACTGATTTAAAGGCTCAAGATCAAGCTCTTCAATCGTTGCATGGTGACGCTCAAAAAAGCGCTCCATCATCAAATCATTTTCAAGCAGACCTCGTCGCGCACGCCAACGCAAGAGCGACAAGGTTTCTGATGAAATTGGCATTAAACGGCTCGACGAACCATGAGTTCTTTAATTTTGCCAATTGCCTTCGTTGGGTTGAGACCTTTTGGACAAACATCGACACAGTTCATGATCGAATGGCAACGGAATAGACGGTATGGGTCTTCCAAGTTATCCAAACGTTCACCAGTTACTTGATCACGGCTATCAGCAATGAAGCGATATGCCTGCAACAAGCCAGCTGGGCCTACGAACTTATCTGGGTTCCACCAGAATGATGGGCAAGATGTTGAGCATGAAGCGCACAAAATACACTCATACAAACCATCCAACTCTTCACGCTCTTCAGGGCTTTGCAAACGCTCTTTCTCCGGAGGAGGAATATCGTTAACCAAGTAAGGACGGATCGAATGGTATTGCTTAAAGAACTGTGTCATGTCCACAATCAAATCACGCACAACTGGCAAACCAGGCAATGGGCGCAAAGAGATTTTATTTGGCAGTGTCAACATGTTTGTTAAACAAGCCAAACCATTTTTACCGTTGATGTTCATTGCGTCAGAGCCACAAACACCTTCACGGCAAGAACGACGGAAAGATAATGTCTCATCCATCTTCTTAAGCTTCATTAAAGCGTCTAACAACATACGCTCTGAACCATCTAATTCCACTTCATAAGACTGCATGCGAGGCGCAGCGTCTTTTTCTGGATCGTAACGGTAGACTTCAAAAATACGAGTATTGCTCATTTTTTAATCCCTTAGAAAGTACGTACTTTAGGTGGAACAGATTCAACTGTTAGCGGTGTCATCTTGACGGGCTTGTAGTCGAGTTTGTTACCTTCGCTATACCAAAGCGTGTGCTTCATCCAATTTTCATCATCACGTTCTGGGTGATCATCATGCGCATGAGCACCACGACTTTCACGACGTGCAGCAGCTGAAACCATCGTTGCATTAGCAGCTTCCACCAAGTTTTCTAATTCCAAAGCTTCAATACGTGCCGTATTGAAAACTTTTGATTTGTCTTTGAGGTGAATATTTTTGGCGCGAGAAGAAACTTCTGCAATCTTTGCAACACCACTATCCATCAACTCTTGCGTACGGAATACGCCACAGTGTTTCTGCATTGTGCTGCGAATGTCGTTAGCAACGTCTTGTGTGTATTCACCCGATGTGGAGTTATCCAACTTAGCCAAACGAGCCAATGAAAAATCACCAGCGTCAGCCGGCAATGGCTTGTGCTCTTTTTGCTTCAAGGCTGTTGAGATCACGTGATTACCAGCTGCACGACCGAATACCAACAAGTCTAACAAGGAGTTAGTACCTAAACGGTTCGCACCGTGAACGGATACGCAAGAGCACTCACCCATCGCGTAGAAGCCATTAATCACTTCATTAGGGTTGCCATTCTTCGGTACGACAACTTGACCGTGAATGTTCGTTGGAATACCACCCATCTGATAGTGAATCGTTGGAACAACTGGAATTGGCTCTTTCGTTACATCCACGTTAGCAAAGTTAATACCAATCTCATAAACCGATGGCAAACGCTTGTGAATGGTTTCAGCACCAATGTGTGTCAAATCAAGCACAACGTAATCACCGTTAGGGCCACATCCGCGACCTTCTTTGATCTCTTGGTCCATTGAGCGTGAAACGAAGTCACGTGGAGCCAAGTCTTTCAAAGTTGGCGCATAACGTTCCATGAAACGCTCACCGTTCTTGTTACGCAAAATACCACCCTCACCACGGCAACCCTCTGTTAAGAGAACGCCAGCACCGGCTACGCCAGTTGGGTGGAATTGCCAGAATTCCATGTCTTCTAAAGGGACGCCTGCACGAGCAGCCATACCCATACCGTCACCGGTATTGATAAAGGCATTCGTAGAAGCTTGCCAAATACGGCCTGCACCACCCGTTGCAAACATCACACATTTCGCTTGAAGAATGTGAACATCACCTGTTTCCATTTCAAGAGCAGTCACACCTACCACATCGCCCTCTGCATCACGAATGATGTCCAAGGCCATCCACTCCACAAAGAAATGAGTTTTAGCGCGAACGTTGCGCTGATAAAGCGTGTGCAATAAAGCATGGCCTGTACGGTCTGCTGCTGCACAAGCGCGCTGCACAGCTTTTTCACCGTAGTTAGCAGTATGGCCACCGAACGGACGCTGATAAATCGTGCCGTCTGGGTTTCGGTCAAAAGGCATACCAAAGTGCTCTAACTCGTAAACCACTTTAGGTGCTTCACGACACATGAACTCAATCGCGTCTTGGTCACCTAACCAATCAGAGCCTTTGATCGTGTCATAGAAATGGTAATGCCAATTATCGTCACTCATGTTGCCCAATGAGGCACCAATACCGCCCTGCGCAGCAACAGTGTGAGAACGTGTTGGGAAAACTTTTGATAAAACGGCAACGTTTAAACCAGCCTCTGCCAGTTGCAATGAAGCGCGCATACCGGCACCGCCGGCACCAACAATGACAACGTCAAAACGACGTGTCGGTAACGCTGACTTGATGGAAGCCATTTACACCCTCCAAAGGATTTGAGCGGTATAGCCAAAGCAAGCAATCAGCCATAACGCGGTTAATACATGTAATGTCAAACGAATGCCAACTGGCTTGATGTAGTCCATCCAGATATCACGCACACCAACCCATGCGTGATAAAGCAAGCTAGCAATTGCTAAGAATGTAATGAGCTTCATGATCTGGTTAGCAAATAAACCAGCCCAAGCATCATAGGTTGAGTCGCCTAATAAAAAAGCCACCAACAAAATCAAAGTAAAAATAATCAAAATGACAGCTGTTACACGCTGCAACAACCAATCTCTGAGGCCGTAATGAGCGCCAACAACGATGCGCTTTGGTCCAATATTGTTATTAGCCATGGTATCTCCTTAAAACAAACCGAATAACTTGGCAGCACAAACGGCTGTCAAAGATAAGCTAATGATCAATACAGCAACGGCTGTTTTAGCTGAAGATGCTTTATCGATACCTTTATGCAAATCGAGCATCAAAAAGCGGATACCGGCGCAGAAATGGTGAAGGTAAGCCCAGATCAAAGCCAAAACAACCAATTTGATAATTGGATGAGCTAAAACTGACTTAAACGTCACAAAACTGACTTCTGAAGTAATGCTTTGCTCGAATAAATACAGCACAAACGGGATCAAAATGAACATCAAAAGACCGCTGACCCGGTGCAAGATGGATACCTTGCCAGCCCATGGCAAGCGGTATTTCATCAAATCAAAAACATGAATATTTCTAAATTCTGGCATTTATGACCTCACTTGTATTTTTGCCTGTTGCAAAACCTATCGATTTTATCGCTTAATTAACTTTCGTAAGTCTGACTTTTCGAAAAAATATTCTTCTAATACATATAAATGCCCCAATAAAAGTACTTTATTAGTTTAGTTCATTCAAATAATGATGGTGGTTCGTCAAGTAAACCGCCTTACGAACCTCGACTGGACGCTCTCCGTAGGTATACGAGACTCGCTCCACCGCTAGCAAGGGGGTGTTAATTTGGACTCCCAAATGCTTGGCTGACAATTCATCTGCCCCAACGGCCCTGAGGCGCTCGGTAGCTCGCACCATGTGGGTGGCGAATTCAGTTTCAAAAAGTGCATACATGGGGCCTCGCCACTCCACCAAGCGCTCGGTAGTTAAGCCCCTAAAAGTTGTACCAGGCAGCCATATTTCTTCGTAAACCGTTGCTTCCTCAGAGAAAAACATGATTCTTTCAATCTGAATCACGGGGTCCCCTGACTTAAGGTCCAAAAGACGGGCGATTTCCGCAGGCGCCCTTAAGCGCTTGCAATCCAAAATCTGACTTTTAGGGTAATGTGGCTCACCATCATCCGGCACCAATCTCAAAAATCTAAAATGAACACGATCCTCATGGTGCGTTGCAACAAAAGTACCCTTGCCCTGGCGCCGAACCAGCAAGTTTTCACTAGATAACTCATCAATCGCCTTGCGAACAGTGCCCTGACTGACCTTAAATCGAGCAGCCAAGTCATTTTCACTAGGAATTGCTTCTCCAGGCTTCCACTCTCCAGCCTGAAGGCTGTCTAAGATAAGGACCTTGATTTGCTGATAAAGAGGGCTAAATGTTGCAATGGTTTCTGTCATGATCAATATTTCATCACAATGAGCAGTATTCGTCTAGATATCTTATGTCTTATATAAGACTATTTGACAGAAATGTTCAAAAAGCCCTAAACTTTGTACGATTCGCGTCAGATCTAAGGCGCAACATACTTTTTTTTAATCAAAGCTCGGAGCAAAATCATGGCAAAAGCCCCATTGCGTGTCGCCGTTACTGGTGCAGCTGGTCAAATCGGTTACTCACTTCTATTTCGCATCGCCAACGGCGATATGCTCGGCAAAGATCAACCTGTGATCTTGCAACTTTTAGAGATTCCTGACGAAAAAGCTCAAAAGGCTTTGACTGGCGTCATGATGGAGATCGATGATTGCGCATTCCCATTATTGGCTGGCATGACTGCTCATAGCGACCCAATGACTGCGTTTAAAGATATTGACTATGCTGTTTTAGTTGGTGCGCGTCCTCGTGGCCCTGGCATGGAGCGTAAAGACTTGTTATCCGCTAATGCCCAAATCTTTACAGCACAAGGTAAGGCATTAAATGCTGTTGCTAAGCGTACGGTTAAGACATTGGTAGTTGGTAACCCAGCGAATACCAATGCATATATCGCTATGAAATCAGCTCCTGATCTTCCAGCGAAGAACTTCACAGCGATGTTGCGTCTAGACCATAACCGTGCTTTGTCACAGCTAGCAGCTAAGACAGGTAAAGCAGTAGCGGACATTGAGAAACTAGTTGTTTGGGGTAACCATAGCCCAACAATGTACCCTGACTACCGTTTTGCAACGATTGGCGGTCAATCTGTACAACAAATGATCAACGACGAAGAGTGGAACAAAAACACATTCTTACCAACCGTTGGTAAACGTGGTGCCGCGATTATTGAAGCACGTGGCTTATCGTCTGCTGCTTCTGCTGCTAACGCTGCAATTGATCACATCCATGATTGGCACTGTGGCACAAATGGCAAATGGGTCACGATGGGCATCCCATCTGACGGCTCTTACGACATCCCTAAAGATGTGATGTATGGCTTCCCAGTAACTTGCGAAAACGGCGAGTACAAGATTGTTCAAGGTTTAGAGATCGATACTTTCTCACGTGAGCGCATGAGCTTTACGTTGAGCGAGTTAACTGAAGAGCAAGACGGCGTTAAGCACCTACTCTAAGCTGATGCAAGCTAAACAAGTGTTGTTTCAAGGTGAGGCCCTTCCGAGGGCCTTACCTGTTTGTGATCACTACGCAGGCACGGAAGTCCGCATGCGTAAGGCATTGCAGTTGCAATCGGATTTAGGTCCTATTTTTGATATCACGTTTGATTGCGAAGATGGCGCTCCAGTTGGTCAAGAAACAGAGCATGCTGAATTAGTAGCTAACATTCTTCTTGGTCCAGAAAACAAATTTAATCGTGTGGGTGTCCGAATCCATGATCCAAGCCACCCATCATGGAAATCCGATGTTGCAACCTTGATCCCAAAAATTGGGCATCGTGTGGCATTCATCATGATCCCCAAGATCATGTCTGCAGATCAAGCACAAGAAGTGATTGATGAAATCAACCACACAGCTAAAACCGCTGGTGTTGCTCGACTTATTCCAATTCAAGCTTTAATTGAAACTCATGGCGCATTAAGAGAAGTTGATGCTATTGCAGCGCTTCCTCAGATTGAATCTTTGAGTTTTGGTCTCATGGATTTTGTGTCAGAACATCATGGCGCCATTCCAGCAGACGCGATGGATCGAGGTCAGTTTGATCACCCTTTAGTTGCACGTGCCATGCTCGAGATATCAGCAGCATGCCATGCTCATGGCAAAGTACCATCTCATAATGTTTGCACCAACATTCATGATTTAGAAATCATCAAGTCAGATACATTGCGCGCTAAAAATCAATTTGCCTACACCCGCAAATGGAGCATTCATCCCAATCAAATTCCAATGATTGTTGAGACACTATCTCCAAGCACCTCAGAAGTTGAAATGGCTTCAGCTATCTTAATAGCGGCCCAAGACGCTCAATGGGGACCTATTCAATACGAAGGTCGTTTGCATGACCGTGCCAGCTATCGCTACTTCTGGAGCGTTCTTCAAAAAGCGCACGCTAGTGGTCATCCTATTTCAGCAAAAGCCCTAGAACTAATTTGTTAAATTAGCCAAATAGTCAGCTTCTAGCAAGTTTGGAGGCTTTTTAGGGTGTACATTCATAACTGAGCAGCAATGCACCTTAAAGGAATATTCATGGGTAATAAAGTTATTTTGATTACGTTAGTGATTCTCATTGCGACAGCGGGCTTTTTACTTATTCAAAGTGATTCACCAATCACGATTGCAGGTGAAACACTAGGAACAGAACCCATTCAACCCAGAAGTCTAGACTCTCTTAAAGAATCCTCGCCCCAAGCATCCCAAAGCACTAGTAATCAAAAATAGAATGCTTGTGGGTTTTAAATAAACCCTAATAATGATTTAAAAACGCCCCGCCTTGGGGCGTTTTGCTTAGAATGTCTGTATGTCTAGCTACCGACCAAAAAACTCATCTCGCATTTCACCTGAAGCAGAAAGACTGGTATCCGATGCCCTGTCACTTGCAGCCTCCGGCAGTCGACTCGAGGATGTCTTTTGGGAAAAGAAACTTTCAGATCGATTATTAAGGTTATTGCATGCGCAAAATCAAAATGCGATTGAGAGTGCCATGGATCAAATTTTAAAAATTAATCCAATAGCATTTGATTGCCTTGCTGAAAATGCAGAGACCTTGGCTGAGTCATTAACCATCGAGCATGAAGGTCAAAGCTGGGATGTGGTGTTAATTGCAATCCCCATCATTGCTAGAACTCGTTACAGCATCCCATCAGGTAAATTAAGCTCAGAAACCATGACGGCAACAGGCAACTTCTTGCATGAACAAATAGTCGCTCAGTCAGCCAGAATTGCTTTGGTGCCTTGGCTCTACAGCATTGATCAGATGCCCCACTCGCATTGCCAAACAAGACAGCTTCTAGAAAAGTTAACGACGGCTGCCATCAATGGTCATGACATCAAACTGGAACTGCGGGATATGCCGGAGACCATTCCAGTTTTAGCTGATCCTAGATACATTGTTGGTGCAGTGGCAGCGCCAAGCCAAGGGCCGATTTTTAGATGGCAAGAAGATGCTCCGCGTCGGCAAGAACGAAGTATCTGTTTGCAGAATTGGCAATTAGGGATGCAAGAAACCATTGCTAGCATCATGCCCGGTTGTGAGTTTGAGCTATCCCTTCCTGAGGCCTACTTCACCAATTGCCGAGAAGCTGACCGAAAAATTAGGCCTTTGAGTATCCTGGCTGCGGTTAATTATTTGGAAGCTACTCTGAATATCGAACCATCAGGGCTGTCATGCATCGTTGCAGGATTTGGTCCTGAGCAATGCGATGAATACCGGATCTCATTTGCACTCAAAGGATCTCAGGAAGTTATTTATGGTGTGGTTTGGCCTCTCTATGATCGAGAGACTGTTGCAAACGACAGCATCAATGACACGTCTATCGAAGATAGCCCTATCCGTGAAATCTACGACACGATTAAAGCATCAGGCATAGATGATCAATTTAGACATGCCGAGTTATTCAATCCCGAGATGTGTGAAGACTGCGGTGCACCCATGTTTGTTGATCGCAATGGTGAAATCGTTCATCCAGAAATGCCGGAAGACACGCCCGACCAACAACCTTTGTTCCATTAATACTCTAGATGTATTGCTTGAAAATTAAATAATGCCAATTAGTAATCAACCCAAAGAACCCGATCTAAATTTTTTAGAAAAAATAGGCTCCTCGCTGCAGAGGAAGCATTGCTAGAAGAATTAGACGATATTTATTTATGCCAAATTGCTAATGAGCGCCGCAATGGAGAAATCATTCCGGTCAAAATAGAAGATCTTTAAGTCTAGCTTTTACTGTTCTTTTCTTCTAAAGACAGGTTTATCAGCAGTGCTATCTTTCGGGGCGTATTTGTAACCTTCTACGTCAAAGTCTTTTAGATCTTCGGCTTTATCAATTTTGTTATCAATGATGAAGCGGGTCATTAAGCCTCTTGCTCGCTTGGCATAGAACGAAATGATTTTGTACTTGCCGGCTTTTTCATCCTGGAAAACTGGCGCAATGATGGGGTAACCTAATTTGCTAGGCTTGACTGACTTAAAGTATTCATCCGAAGCGAGATTCACCAGCACTTTGGTTTTTTGTTGTTCTAACTCTTGCTTTAAAGCCTCGGTAATCTTGTCACCCCAAAAAGCATAGAGATCTTTACCTGCGGCATTCTTAAAGGATGTACCCATCTCCAATCGGTAAGCCTGCATCAGATCCAAAGGCTTTAAAACGCCATAAAGACCTGACAAAACTCGCACATGGGCTTGCGCATAGTCCAAGGATTTTTTAGTCAAGCTCTTCGCATCCAAACCTTCGTATACATCGCCATTGAAAGCCAACAAAGCCTGCTTGCTGTTTTTAGGGGTAAAAGTCTTAGACCACTCACCAAAACGTGCCACATTCAAAGCTGCCAATTTGTCGGACAAGCTCATCAACTCAGCAACCTCTTGAAGAGATAGCTTTTTGAGATCATTAACTAACTTGGCTGACTCATTAATAAAAATCGGCAAGGTATGCTGATCCGTCGTTGGCGGGGTCTCATAATCCAAACTCTTGGCAGGCGAAAGTACGATTAACATGGCAGAATGATCTCTTATGATTGGTAATGCAATATTTGAATCATACCGCTTTGAAATTAATCTCGCTATTTCGCTAATAACCCAATTGGCCAAACTAACTAAAAAGACCTTGCTATGAAAAACACAAAAAAAGAGATGATCGATATCTATAGTTGGGCTACGCCCAATGGTCACAAAGTCCACATCATGATGGAAGAATGTGGTTATCGCTTAGGTCGTGATTGGCAAGCTCATCCGGTGGATATCAGCGCTGGTGATCAATTTAAAAAAGAGTTTCTTAAGATCAGCCCTAATAACAAAATCCCTGCCATGGTGGATCCTCATGGTCCGGATGGTCAACCCATAGCGCTTTTTGAATCTGGTGCGATTCTGCTCTACTTGGCTAGCAAAACCGGTCTCTTTTTACCAAAGACGACCCGAGGAAAATTTGAAGTGATGCAGTGGTTGATGTTCCAGATGGGCGGCGTTGGTCCGATGTTGGGTCAAACCCACCATTTCCGGATCTATGCTCCTGAGAAAGTACCCTATGCCATTGATCGTTACACCAATGAAACTCGCCGCTTGTATGGCGTAATGGATAAAGAGCTATCTAAGAAGCGGTTTATTGCTGGCAAGGACTACAGCATTGCGGATATCGCCATCTTCCCGTGGACACGCTCTTGGAAAAATCAAGGCATTACCTTAGAGGAATTCCCGAACGTTAAACGATGGCATGAGGAAATTGCAGCCCGCCCAGCAGTGCAACGCGGTGTCGAAGTTCTCACTGCTTTGAGAAAACCTTTAATAGATGACAAAGCCAAAGAAAATCTTTTTGGAAAAACCCAGTACCAAAAACGATAAGTTGATGGGACTCGGTGTTTCTAAACTTTGTTTTAGCTAAATCAGGTAGGCTTGGTGAGTTTTTGATAAAGGGCTTTTGCAAAAACCCAAGCAGCCGGTAGACCTGGGATGATGATCATCGCCAAAGCAACCACTGAAAAATTGGCTTTCACCCAAGGGTGATCGCCAATGAGATATCCCAATGTCGTTAGACTACCAACCCATAGAACACCACCAACCACATTAAAAGCGGTGAATTTTGAGTAAGACATTTGAGCAACGCCAGCTACAAACGGCGCAAAAGTTCGGATGAAAGGCAAAAATCGTCCAATCACGATTGTGATCGGACCGTGCTTTTCGTAAAAGTCATGGGTCTTGTTGAAGGCATCCTTATTGAACCAACGAGAATTTTCCCAACCGAAAACTTTAGGACCAATCCAACGACCAATCGAGTAGTTCAAAGCATCACCGGCAACCGCAGCAATCACCAATAGAATTAATAGCACAGGTAAACTCATGCCGCCTACTGCAGCGATAGCCCCAGCCACAAACAACAAAGAGTCACCAGGTAAAAATGGCATCACCACCAAACCTGTCTCAACAAAAATAATCGCAAATAGCAAGGCGTAAACCCAAGGCCCCCAAGCATCGACAACTGTAATCAGATGCTTGTCCAAATGCAGAAACAAATCAATCAGACTGGGAAAATCCATTACTGAAATACCACCGTGCTCTTGCCATTCAATAAAATACGATGCTCTGCATGCCAACGCACGGCTCGAGATAGCGCTAAACATTCCACATCTCGCCCCACTGCAGCTAGCTGGTCCGGGTTCATCGAATGATCCACACGTTCAACGCCTTGTTCAATGATAGGGCCTTCATCCAAATCTGTTGTGACGTAATGAGCTGTCGCACCAATCAGTTTGACACCTCTTTGATGCGCCTGCCAATAAGGCTTTGCCCCTTTAAAGCTTGGTAAAAAAGAATGATGAATGTTGATGGCTCGACCCGATAATTTTTGACAAACTTGAGTCGAAAGAATTTGCATGTATCTTGCCAAAACTACTAAATCAATTTTTTCATTATCAATTAGTTTTAGAAGCTGCTCTTCCTGCTCGGTCTTGCGTTCATCGTTCGCACTGGAGAGCGGCATATGATGAAATGGGATGTTATAGGTATTGGCGAGCGGCTCAAAGTCTTTGTGATTCGACACTATTCCAGCTATCTCAATCGGCAAATAACCACTGTGCGTTCTAAAGAGAAGATCATTCAAACAATGACCTAGCTTAGAAACCATGATCAACACTTTGGGTTTAGCCGTCGCATCAAACAGCTCCCACTCCATATCAAAGGAAGCCCCGATATCTTTAAAGGCTGTTTTTAAATTAGCCAGATTGAGCTCTTGATTAGTTTTGGCAAAGTGAACGCGCATGAAGAAGCGATTGGTAAATGTATCGCTAAATTGAGCAGAGTCCAAAATGTTGGCTGTCTGAGCAAATAAAAAATGGCTCACGGCATGAACAATACCCGGGCGGTCAGGGCATGCAATTTTCAGAATATAACCTTGTGTCGACATAACCCCCATTATCCATAATCAAGCCCTAACTGTCGAAAATCCGATGAGTTATTGCCTCATAAGGCGAATACCTTTAAAAAAATGATGAAAAACCACTTTTTATAGGCTCACTCAAGCTTAAACTTATACTTTTGATAGTTAATCAATAAGGCTAAGAAATGAGCATTCAGTCAGTAGGAATCATTGGTGCAGGAACAATGGGTAATGGTATCGCTCAAGCATGTGCTGTTTCAGGACTTCACGTGATCATGGTGGATATCAATGAGGCTGCTACACAAAAAGGACTTGCAACGATTTCAGGTAGCTTAGATCGTTTAATTAAAAAAGAAAAAATGACAGAGGCTGAAAAAACAGCAGCCTTGGCTCGAATCAAGATCAGCACTAATTACCAAGACTTCACGAGCACCCAGATGGTGATTGAAGCCGCCACTGAAAATTATGAGCTCAAACTAAAAATTCTCAAGCAGTTGGACGCGATTGTTTCTAAAGATGTCATTATTGCTAGCAACACTTCCTCTATTTCCATCACGCAAATGGCCGCTGAAGTGAGCCATCCAGATCGATTTATTGGCATGCATTTCTTTAATCCAGTGCCACTCATGAGTTTGGTTGAAATTATTCGAGGCTTACAGACCAGCGATCAAACACATCAATTGGTTCATGCGATGGCCCAAGCCCTTGGAAAAGAACCCATTACCGTTAAAAATGCACCAGGCTTTGTTGTGAATCGAATCCTAGTACCTATGATCAACGAGGCTTTTTTTGTTTTATCAGAAGGTTTAGCTAGCCCTGAAGATATCGATGCCGGGATGAAGTTAGGCTGTAACCATCCTATTGGTCCCTTGGCTTTAGCAGACATGATCGGCTTGGATACCTGTCTAGCCATCATGGAGGTTTACTTCAAGAACTTTAATGACTCCAAATACCGCCCTTGCCCACTCTTACGCGAAATGGTTGCCGCAGGCTACCTAGGTCGTAAAACAGGTCAAGGTGTCTATAAGTACAATTAATCATGCTCGCACCGATTACAAAATTCATTAGCTATGCAGGACTGATTCCATTTATTGTTTTATCGGGATTGATTCAGTTTATTGAATCTCCATGGGATTTTTGGGCTGCTAACTCGCTCCTTATTTATAGCGCTAGCATTGCATCTTTTGTAGGCGCACTCCATTGGGGCCCTCTTTTGGGACCACAATCCAACCAGATCACCCATCAGTTTTGGCGCGATAAAGGAGCTTGGATTTGGGGGGTGACGCCATCTCTACTCGCTTGGATAGCTCTTCACTTAAGTTTTTCTTATGGCTATTTTGTGATTGCGGCGACACTGGTGATCGCTCTGATCGTTGATAAATCCCAATTTCGTTATCTCATTCAAGACTCCGCCTATTTGGCAGATTTCTTGAAGATGCGCACCATTCTTACCGCTGTCGCTTCAGCCAGCCTGATCTGGGCTGGCTTAGCGATTCGTCAGTTTTAATTCAAAGCTAGATCAGTGCTGCTTGGCTTGAGATAAGATTTTCTCTGTATAAGCAATTGCAAGAGCTGACACCACAAACGTCAAGTGAATCAGTGTTTGCCATAGAAGCGTTTTATCGTCCATGCCAGGCGCATTGATAAACGTCTTCAATAAGTGAATGGAAGAAATGCCAATAATCGCAGTGGCTAGCTTGACTTTCAAAACGCCAGCATTAACATGCGATAACCACTCTGGTTGGTCCGGATGCTTCTCAAGCTCCAAGCGCGAAACAAAAGTTTCCCAACCACCCACAATCACCATCACCAACAAATTTGAAATCATCACCACGTCAATCAATCCTAAGACGATCAACATGATCTCAGTCTCAGTCGTACCACCACTCTTCATTAGCATGCCAATGAGATGCGTCAATTCTTTCCAGAACTGAAAGACATAAACACCTTGAGCAACAATCAAACCAAGATAAAGAGGCGCCTGCAACCAACGGCTCATGAAAATCCAACGAGGTAGAGCGCGCAAATCGTCAGGTGAGGATGAATTAGTGTTTTGACTCATAGGGATCTTTTATAGTGATTAATTAAGCTAAAAATTATGGCGAATGGTTTATTTATGGCGAATTGTAATAAATAATTGGTTTATTGAGCAACATGCGACAATTTAACGATTAAACCATGTCTTTGTTACCCATGACCGAAAAGTTCACCCCTTTAGCCGAAGCTCTCAGACCCAAGAGTATCGATGAGCTGATTGGACAAAAGCATCTCTTCGGTGAGGGTAAACCTCTGGCTACAGCCTTTGTTTCTGGCAAACCTCATTCGATGATCTTATGGGGTCCTCCAGGGGTCGGTAAGACCACAATTGCCCGTTTAGCAGCTACCGTATTCGATTGCGACTTCATCCCCCTATCTGCGGTACTGGCTGGTGTTAAAGAAATACGCCAAGCCATCGAGTTAGCAGAGCAGAATCTTCAACAATTTGGGCGACACACCATTCTTTTTGTGGATGAAATACATCGCTTTAATAAAGCTCAACAGGATGCTCTATTACCTTTTGTTGAATCTGGCCTCGTCACTTTTATTGGAGCCACAACTGAGAATCCCTCTTTTGAAGTGAACTCTGCCCTCCTTTCACGCTCTCAAGTTTATGTTCTTCAATCCTTATCCGAGTCTGAACTATCAGATTTACTAGAAAAAGCTAAAAAAACTATTTTTCAAGGCCTTTCGATAGATGCCCCCGCCAAACAAATGCTCATCAATTTGGCAGATGGAGACGCCCGAAAATTTTTAAATCTTCTAGAGCAAGCGGATCATGCTGCTCAAATTAAAAATATCAGCGAAATTACAGAAGAATTCTTAAAAAATTCCTTAGGCACTCATAACCGTCGTTTTGATAAAGCGGGCGATTATTTTTACGATCAAATTTCGGCACTCCATAAATCCGTTAGAGGCTCCAATCCAGATGCGGCACTTTACTGGTTCTGTCGAATGATTGACGGTGGTGCTGATGCCAAATATTTAGCTAGAAGAATTGTCCGAATGGCCTGGGAAGATATTGGCTTAGCAGATCCAAGAGCCATGCAATTAGCCAACGATGCTGCCAGCACCTATGAGCGCTTGGGTAGCCCAGAAGGCGAATTGGCTTTAGCAGAAGCTCTGATCTATTTAGCCGCCGCACCTAAAAGCAATGCCGCTTATTCGGCTTATAACCAAGCAAAAGCTTTTGTGGCTAACGATACAACGCGTGAGGTTCCTGCACACCTTCGCAATGCTCCAACGCAACTCATGAAACAACTTGGCCATGGCCATGCATACCGCTATGCTCACGATGAACCTCATGCCTATGCTGCTGGCGAAAACTATTTACCAGACGGCATGAAAGATCCTCAATGGTATGAACCAACCAATCGAGGTCTTGAAATCAAAATTAAAGAGAAGCTCGCATTCTTAAAATCACTCGACGAGCAAAGCAAAAAGAAATAAGGTGTTGAAGAGAAATAAAAAAGCCTGCTATTTTTAGCAGGCTTTTTTGTTTTATTACTTTTTTACTTTATGACTTACACCAACATATCAGCCCAAATATTACGAGCCCATGCATTGGCATATTCACCTTCTAATGGATTAGCAGCTGCAGAAATGCCGCCAGATCCAGGCACAGTCACCATCGTACGTTTAGCAGCATCGTAAACGTGAACGCTAGCTACGTGAACCACATCGGTTGATGAGACAAAACTGTAGCAAGTGTTGTTATATATAGGCATTTGACTAACTTCATTGCCACTCAAGATCGCCACAATAGCTGCAGCACAAGTTTTGCCGTGTTGGTTAGCCATGTGACCAGACTTTGGCATACCTGGAGCAATTTGAATTGAATCACCTAATACGTGAACATTCGGCGCCACTTTTGATTCAAACGTCAAGAAGTCGACTTCGCACCAACGGTTGTTCATGTTCGCCAAACCTGTTTTTAAGGCAATGCCACCTGCACGCATTGGAGGCAATACGTTCAAAACATTGGCCTTGATATCATCATTGAACTCAAACTTTAATGTTTTGTTTTTAACATCCACATCGGTTAAGTTATGTTTTGGACGATAGTCAACCATGCCAGCATAGCGACGTGACCAAGCTAACTTGAATAGACCAGGCTTTGAGGTCACATCATCATTGGCATCCAAAATCAAAATTTTGCTCTTTGGCTTACTCTTCTGGAAGTAATCCGCTACCTGACACGCACGCTCGTATGGTCCTGGAGGGCAACGGTAAGGAGCTAATGGAATAGAGATAGCAAATACGCCACCATCTTTCATGGACTCTAATTGCTGTCTAAGGGCTACAGTTTGAGCGCCGGCTTTCCAAGCGTGAAGAACTGAATCTTGAGCAGCTTGAGACTTCATGCCTGGCAAGCTTTCATAATTCAAATCAATACCTGGTGAAACGATCAATCGGTCGTAAAAGAGTGATGCTCCGCCAGCAAGTTTGACTTGTCGTTTAGCCACATCGATTGATGTGACAGAATCTCTCACTAAATTAACACCGTGATTTTTTCTAAGTCCCTCATAAGAAACTGTGATGTCTTCAATCTTCTTACTTCCGCCAATGACCAAGTTAGACATTGGGCAAGAGATAAAGTTTTGATTAGGCTCAATCAACGTGACATCAGCTGTGTAATTTGAGAACTTACGCACGTATTTAGCGGCTGTTGCGCCACCGTAGCCACCACCAATAACGATGACCTTGCCACCTTTTGCATTAATTTGAGATGAAGCACAACCAACAAGTGCGCTAGCTGCCGCACTGCCACCCACCATTTGTATAAATTGACGTCTTTGCATGATGAGCTCCTGATTATTTAGTTTTAGCTACTGCTTTTTCAGCAGGTAATGAAGCGAAGTAAGCCGAGATTTGTTCAATCTGCTCATCTGAATAGCCTTTGCTCAATTGATGCATGATCGAGGCAGTACGCTTGCCTGTTTTGTACTCATTCATCTTCTTGATCAACTCAGCCTTGTTCTGACCAGCTAGGCTGGCCATACCACCTTCAGAATAACCATCGGTTCCATGACAGGCAGCACAGGATGCAGCCCACTGTTTAACTTGAAGTGATTCGGCTTGCGCTGCAGTAGCAAAGCTTAAGCTAGCCAATACACTGGCCAATACAAGCATTGGCTGACGAATAATTGATTGAGTCATTTTTCCCCCTCTTAATGGACAGATAGATTCTATGGTGATTCCGAAGCTTTCACCCTTGGGGTTTCACCCTAAAGTTATTTACTTTTGCTAACTATTGAGATTGTGCTTAATTAAGTAAAGATAAGCAAATCACGAATTGGCATGAGACTAGATCAATTGGCTATATAGCGATCTATGCTATCTAAAGCACAGCTATTTAGGGGGTCATTTAGGGTTGGATTGCGTCGGTTGGGCGTAACGAGCCAACTCAAAGAAATCTAAGTCAACCATCAAGCCATAGTCTTTTTGAATCACACGGCCCTGTCGATCCAAAATATAAAGCTCTGGAACACCTCGACGTTTACCAATGGCTTTAGATAAGCGTTCATCCATCATCACCACTTGAAAATCGTAGCGCTGATCTTTCAAGTAAGCCTTCACAGGTCCAACTCGTTTATCTACAGAAATCGTGATGACATTCAACGAGTCGACTGGAATTTTTTTCATCAACTGATTTAAGTGGCTATTTTGCTTGTGGCAATACCCACACCAGGTAGCCCAAACATGAACTAAAGTGTTTTTATTATTCCAATGCCCTTGATCAAAGGTTTGACCTTGAATAGTTTGCAACTTTCCCAAGGGCAAATAATCACCAACTTCAACGGCGACACCATTCTGGCAATAAAAAAAAAGGCACAGATAAATAATCTTCTTCAACATCAAGTGAGGCATTTTTATCTGTGACATGGCGCCATAAAGAAAGTGAAAATGGTTGGCTTGACTCAAATGACAGACCAACCCTAACGATGATTCAAAAATTACTCAACGAAATGCGTAAAGCTCTCAGCTGGAACACGCTCGGTCACCAAGGTATTTTCAATCTTCGATAAATCAGCATATCCCAAAGACATACCGCAAACCAACTGTTGCTCAGGCTTGAGATTCAAGTGCTTAGCGATCACACGATGGAACTGTGTGAAGGCAGCTTGAGGACAAGTATCCAAGCCTCGAGCCTTCGCAGCCAACATCACGTTTTGAATAAACATACCGTAATCTAACCAACTACCCTGTTGCATGACGCGGTCAATCACAAAGAAAATACCCACTGGCGCATCAAAAAATAAATAATTTCGATTATTTTGCGCTTGCATCTTTTCTTTATCGCCTTTAGCAATACCCAATAGACTATATAAATCTAGTCCAACTTTGCGGCGACGAGAAATATAAGGATCAATCCAGGTTGATGGGTAGTAGTTATATTCTTCTGTGTGTTCTTTAACTGCTTCAGGATCATTGGAAATTTGGATGATTTCGTCTGAGATGGCTTGCTTCTTATCACCAGTTACAACAAATACTTGCCAAGGCTGAATATTTGTTCCAGAAGGTGCACGCCCAGCAACCTCAAGTAACTCTAAAATCTCCTGCTTTGCCACTGGCTTTGGCAGGAAAGCTCGAATAGAACGGCGACTCTTAATGTTGTCATCAATAACTTTGGTTACATCTGCAGAATTCATGAGGTATATCTCTATCGTTTTTATTGGAAGTTGTAAGAATAAAACAGCCCTCCACTTTATGCTCTAAGTACTTGCCACTAAAAATTAGCCGTCAAACCTAGGGTTTAGCGAAGTTAAGTAAAATTATGAACACTTAATGTTTTTTGGCATATAAATAACGTACATTTAAGTCAATTTAACAGGAATATCAATTGCAAAAGGCTTTAAAAGATGGTTTAAGCCTACTAGCCTTTGCCTTACTAGTAAAACCCCTTATCAAATAAAGATATCTATTTTTTAAAACTGTGCGATACTGAGTTTGTAGGTCTTCAAGTAGCTTCCGTCGTTTTCCATTTTCCAAAAATGGGTGATTCGGTTAGTTGAATCTTCCAGCCCTGCAAAGAAAAGGTGAGCAATCACCACGTTTAATTTTTTTAAGGAATTTCAGTAATGGCAACAGGTATTGTTAAGTGGTTTAACGACGCAAAAGGTTTTGGTTTTATTACTCCTGATGGCGGTGGTGAAGATTTATTCGCTCACTTCTCAGCTATTCAAGGTAACGGTTTCAAAAGCTTGAAAGAAAACCAAAAGGTTAGCTTTGAAGTAACAACTGGCCCTAAGGGCAAGCAAGCTTCAAACATCAACCCTATGTAATTTGGGTTGTATGCGTTAGAACCCGACTTCGGTCGGGTTTTTTATTGCCTAGAAAAATAGCGGCACAAAAAAAGGAAGCTAAGTGCTTCCTTTTTTAATGAGAGCGCAATCACTAGTTAATTAACGAGCTTACCCTCTTCCAATCGAATACTCCTGGCTTGCTCATTACTTAATCGCACAGGACGACCTTGGAAATACACGGCCAAGTTACTTAGACCTGAGCTCAACACTGTGAAAGGCGCCTTACCAGTAAACGTATGTGAAGCACCTGCGTCAAGAGCCATCACTGTTACTTTCCCGCTGACATCCGAAACACAAACTGTTTGTTTGATCTTTGATTGCACGAATACAAAGTTACCTGCTTTGTTTGGCTCAGAAACAGAATGTGAGGCAACAACTGCATCAGCCTTTGGACACCCCGCTTCACTTGGTAACGGTGGAATGGATGTTGTTGGAGTAACAGTTGACATTGATGGGGATAGCGTTGCAGGAACCACAACAGGCGCAGTGTCACCTGGCTTTTCTTCTGATGCCTCAATCTGAGATACTTCAGGCATAGGGAGTGGCAATGGCTGAGGATTAATCAACTCAGCAATTTCATCTTTAGTGGCAAATAAACCCCCTGCCACCAATACTATTAAAAATAGTGAAACAACCGGCTTCCAACTTTTCTTTGAAGAGGTTTGTGATGCTGCAAAGTTTTGACCAATCGTTTCCAAACTCACAGCATCTTGTGGTGCTGATTTTTTAGGTGAAGATGTCGAATTTTTTGACACCTTTTTAGAATCCACTTGTGGCTCATCAGACTTTACTTGCACTTCTGACTGAAGAGATTGACTTAATCTTGTTGAGTCTGTGGAGCTAGAGGATGTGGCTGCATCAGATAAACCATTGCCATCCTGAGGTGCAGCATCAAAGGGCAAGGACTCTTGCTTAGCCAAATCCCCACCTGGGTAAAGCAAAGCTTGATCTTCTTTAAGTGATAATAAAAGAGAGACTTTCTTGGCCACTCTAACTTTATGAGCTAAAGAATAAAAACTGCTTAAGCCACCCTCTTCAAGCTCAATAATATGTTTTTTAGATAAGCAGGCTTTTTTAGCTAAATCCTCGGGAGTAATCCTAAGATTGACGCGCGCAGACTTAAGCACTCCCCCTTGAATCTCAGGGGTGATTTCCACTTTGGTTTTCAGGTCTGCTACCATGCTGCCTCCAGGGTATTTCTTTGATGTTATATCTATTATTGTTTCAATGCACTGCCGAGTAATGTCCTTGGATCATCTTTGAAAGTTTCTTCACTTTGCATGAAGTAAAGCGGATTGACGAACGAGGTCTTGTAAAGAATCCGCCTTCATCTTATCCATGACTCTAGATTTATGAACTTTGATTGTTGCATCGGTAGTTCCTAATTGAACTGCAATGTCTTTATTCATAAGTCCGTCTACCAATAAAGCAAAAACCTCTTTTTCTCTTGGCGTCAAACTGTCATATTTCTGTTTCACTGTGAGCGATTGCGTCATCGACTCAAACATCAATTTATCGCTTTCAACAGCGCTAGCAATCGACTTCAAGAGATCATCTAAATTAAATGGCTTCAACAAAAAATCAATAGCGCCCTGCTTCATGCTGGTAACAATCTCATGAGGCATCGACTCACCGGAAATAAAAATAATTGGTGTTTGGCGCCCCATTGTGTTGAGTTTCATTTGTAGCTCAACACCCGTCATCGTCGGCATTCTCATATCAAGAAGAATAGCTGCTGGTGAAACAGGAATCGATTGCTCAATAAAATCTTCCGCTTTCTCATAAATCTCAGTTGTGTAACCATAACTGGCTAGCATTCTTGATAGAGAACTTCTCATGGAAGCATCATCATCGATGATGTAAATATGGCCCAAATTGCTCAAAATAGTTAGTCTCTCTTATATCTAATATGCACCATATTAAATATATTTAACATATTGAGCTATTAGCTTTTAAGCTAATTTTTTAACTAACTGCTTCTAAAATCTATTAATTTAGTTTAAGTGCTCTGTTGCTTAATCGTGATCCGGCGTCACATCCAAGGCGACTAAGAATCGAGAAACCATGTTGTAAGTGGCAATCACTCCCACTAACTCAACCAGCTGTTGATCACCCAAGTTATTTTTAAGACGCTTCATGAGCTCTGGATCAACCTTTATCGTGCGAGTCATTTGGATAGTTAACTCAATAGCATCTTCTTCTAGAGAAGAAAATAAACCTGGAGCTACTTTGTTAGTAGCTATATCGCGAAGTGCATCTACTTGAGACTGCGTACCACCCGCTTTAATGAAAATAGGGGCATGGTGCAAGAACTCGTAATCCGCTTGATTAATGACTGCAACACCGCACATCGCTAACTCCCGAAGTTTGAAATCCAACTCCAGGTTAGCTCGAACCTCACCTAAGAAGGCATTCCAACCGGTTGCAAATGGCGTGCTATGCAACAACATTCTATCGAGGTTAATTAGCTCACCACCGCGACGCTGGCGAATGGCAGAAACCAAAGCCGCTGGCTCTTGAAGATCCAGCGGCTGATAGGGAACTAAACGATCTAGATCAGATGACACTAAAAATTAACTGCTTTCTTTAATGTTGTTCTCTTTAACAAACTTGCCCCAAATATCAATTTGCTTATTGATAAATTCTTGCCCTGGCTTAGGACCTAATGCTTGCACATCAATACCTTGTGCTTTTAAACGTGCAGCAACATCAGGAGAACGCAATGCTTTAGCAATTTCATTGTGCATCTTGTTAACAATTTCAACAGGTGTCTTAGCAGGAGCAATCACAGCCCACCATGCAGGTGCTTCAAAGTTTGGATATCCACTTTCAGCAATAGTAGGAACGTTTGGCATTTCTGGTGTTCTCTTACGGGTTGTCACCGCCAAAGGAATCACACCACCACTATCTGCATGCGGCTTAACCAAGAAAATAGAGCCAATTGATAGAGGAACATGGCCTGCAATAGCGTCTTGCATTAATGGACCACCGCCTCTGTATGGCACGTGAGTCCAATCAAACTTAGCGTCTTTTGACAAGGATGCCAAAGCTAAGTGACCTAAGCTACCCGTACCAATTGAGCCATAGCTCTGCGGCTTCTTATTTTTACTTTCATCCAGCAATTGTTTAAAACTTGTAATGCCTGAGCTTTTGCTTGCAGCAATCACCATCGGTGCAGTACCGATCATCGTCACTGTTGCGATATCTGTTTTTGTATCGAAAGCTAATTGCTTAAGACTTGGATTAACACCGTGTGTATCAAAAACAACCGCAAATGTATAACCGTCAGCAGGCGCCTTTACTAAAGCTGCTGTACCGATCATGCCAGATGCACCACCAATATTTTCAACGATCACATTTTGCTTTAATTGAGTTTGTAGGACCGGAGCCAAAATTCTAGCTACTTGGTCAACAGAACCCCCTGGAGGGAAAACAGAAATCAATTTGATAATTTTCTGATTAGGCCAATCATTGCTCTGTGCCTGAACAGCACCAGTCAAACATAAGGCTGAAATAAATCCTGCTAAAAGCTTTGTTTTCATCATGTCTCCTATTATTGTGAGTGTCCGGCATTTATGCTCTGTGACGACATAAATATCCCACACTCCTATAATCAATGCAATCAAAAATAATTAGGCCTTAAAAATGCGTAAAAAAATTGTGGTTCTGGATGACCTAGAGAATTCGTATAAGAAATTAGCGGATTGGTCCAAGGTAGACGCAAAAGCTGAGGTCACTATTCACAATCAACCGCTATACGGTGAGGCTCTATTTAAAGCAGTAAAAGATGCGCAAGCCATTGTTTTAATGAGAGATAGAACCCCTTTCAAAGCTGACCTCATCCAACAACTGCCCGCCCTTGAATACCTTGTGTTCACAGGAACTCGCAATGGTGCCTTGGATGTGGATGCACTAAAAGAGCGCCAAATTCCTATCAGCCATACAGGCTGGGGACCGTCGAAGAATAGTACTTCTGAATTAACCTGGGCATTGATTCTGGGTCTTAAAAAACAATTAGTCGGTCAAAATGCTTTAATCAATCAAAACAAGTGGCGAAATGAACTTTCATTACTTCCAGTATTACAAGGGCAAACCCTAGGTTTGGTAGGTCTTGGTGAAATTGGTCAAAGAGTCGCCAAAGTTGCATTGGCTTTTGGTATGAACGTTGTGACATGGAGTCCTAATATGACTCCAGCAAGAGCAGAAGCGATTGGTGCTCAATCCGTTAGCTTAGATGAGTTGCTCCAACAATCCGATATTGTTTCTTTACACATCATTGCTAGCTCAACAACCAAAGGTCTTATTAATAAAGAAAAACTGGCACTCATGAAAAAAGACGCCATTTTGATTAATACTTCCCGTGCAGTATTGGTTGAAACGGATGCATTAGTTGATAGCCTGAATCAAGGCAGGATCGGAGGTGCTGCAGTCGATGTATTTGATATCGAGCCGCTTCCAGCAGATCATCCTTTAAGAAAGACTCCCAATACCCTATTAACTCCTCATTTAGGTTTTGTGGCAGAACCTGTATTTACAACATTCGCCAAGGATGTTGTTGAATGTTTAGAGGCATGGCTCCATGGTCAACCGACTATCCGTCCTCTGCTCTGATTGCGGTAACCCAAGAGGGGCATTAGAGAAAAACTGTCCTTTTTGTGGTTCATCGGATCTACCCCCAGTCTCCAAAAAGGCGACGGGGATTTTCACACTGAACCTAGAAATCGCTCTACCCACCGTTGATCAAGCCATTGAAAAGTTTGATCAAGCTTTGAATGAATTGTCAGACACAGCCATGAAATTGATCAAGGTGATTCACGGCTACGGATCGGGTGGCAAAGGTGGACGAATCAAAGAAGCTATTCGACAAGAATTAATCTACCAAAGAAGAGATCATGTAATTCACAGCTATGTTGCTGGAGAAGATTTAGAGCCCGGCAAAGAGGCTTATCAAGAGTTGATCCGACAAAATCCCAGCGTCAAAAAATTATTAACTCGGGATATGTATAGCAACCCAGGAATCACATTGGTCATCTTAAGAAAATGACGACGAGCAACCAAACCTGTTTTAAATGTGGCTTGGATTTCTACTGCCAAAGTTTGGCTGGAGAAACGACTTGCTGGTGTATGGCACTACCAGCGCTACCCAAAGACCAAGTTAGCCCTGATCAAGGTTGTCTCTGTCAGAAGTGCTTAAAAGAGCAAACAGATAATCAACTATCGAAGTTACCCATTCTTTAAAGCCCTTATTCTGAGCGGCTACAAACCCACTCTTTACGCTGCCACTCACCTGGTTTTTCTGCAAAAACCATCCAAATTACTAAACCTGAAATAGCTGACCAAATAGGGTTTGCAATCAATGTTTTCATTTTAATCTCCTGTTATTCAGACGATCACCAGCCTTAAAGCACCTGTTTATATAGCTGAGACCCAATACTGTATAAATATACAGTATTTTTTGAGATTGTCAATAAAACCACTAAAAATATATGTAAAAGGCTTATTTCACTTAATTTCAGGAAACTCTGGATCAGCCTGTGGCTACCTCTTTTAGTCGCCTGCTAATGGGTTTATCCTGATGCTATTAGAAAGCATCAATTAGAAAGAAAAAAATGACTCTCCCAGAAATGATTTTTGATGGTTTGGTTTGGCTGATTGGCTCATCAGTCCTTGTTTATATGCTGAGACGTTACTGGATCATGTTCAAAAATAGAAATACTGAAGCTTGTGGATCATCACAAGGCTCTTGTAACTCCTGCTCCACAGGTTGTGACAATAAAAGTACTTCTTAGGAGCTCTTAATGAAAACCACTACACCCTCTTGTAATTCGACATACTTGGGCTTAATGATTTCTAAATGGCTTTGGATGGCTGGTTTATGCCTATCCATTGGCAGCCTTTCAATGGCTCATGCACAGAGTGATGTTCCAGATGTCAAACGGTACCAGGATATTCAATACATGACAGGTGGTATTGGTAGTGAGGAATCTGATGCCATGTTATTACTTGGTAAGAAATGGGCTGTGACCCTAGAGTTTGCCCAAGATCATCCGCAGCGACCTTTATGGGTTGCAGATGTTCGAGTGAAAATTACCACTACCAAGCAAAAAGTTATTTTTGATGCGCTGAGCGATGGTCCCATCATGCTCATTGAATTACCAGCAGGCAATTATGAGATTGAAGCCAAGTTTGAAGGTCGCACTTTAAAAAGAAAACTTAAAATCGAGCAAGATAAACAGGTCAAACTACCGATCATATGGCCGATCCGATAAAACCTCAGAATCAGCGTATTGATTTCATTGATAACTTAAAAGGCGTTGCCTGCCTTTTAGTCCTGTTTCACCATCTAGCCTTCTACGGCCCGATGTCAGACGCGGCCCTAACCCTCATTCCGAATACGATTCATTTTTTATATGACTATGGTCGTATGGCGGTTCCGGTTTTCTTGGTCATTGGTGGTTTTTTGACTGGTCAGAAGTTAAGTCAGATCAATCTATTCCAGAAACGCACGATTACTGCTTTGATCTTTCAAAAATATAGTCGCCTAGTGATCCCCTACTTGGCAGCTATTGCTTTAGCAATTTCTTTCTCCTGGCTAGCTAGCCACTGGATGATTCATGACTCTTTATCCAAGCTTCCGGAGATCCCTCAACTAGTGAGCCACTTATTTTTCCTTCAAAATATCTTGGGCTATGAATCACTTTCAGCCGGACTTTGGTATGTGGCAATTGATTTTCAATTATTTACTTTTAGCGCTTTATTAATCTATGCAGTGATTCGCTTGAGCCCTGCCAATTGGTCACCCAGAAAAATAAGATCCTTAGCACTTTGTTTAATTGCACTGATTACTGCAAGCTCTTTATTTCTATTTAATCTCAACGAGAAGCTCGATGTCTTTTTCATTTATTTCTTCGGGGCATACGGTCTAGGCTTTTTAAGTGCTTGGCTTATTCAAGAAAAAAATCCGATCCTTTGGGTATTCATCTTGATGGATGTAGTTGCCGCTGCACTTTATGTCGACTTTCGTGAGCGCATTCTTTTTGCCGGACTAACCGCTGTGACGCTCTGTACAAGCTATATCTACGACTGGAAGGATTGGAACATTTGGAGAAATCAGATTGCTCAACTGGGCAAGATGTCGTATTCAATATTTTTAATACATTTCCCAATTTCATTACTAGTAAGCGCCCTATGGATCAACATTTACCCTCAGGATGCTTGGATGAATGTATGGGGCATGACACTCTCTGCTTGCCTTAGCTTGGCTCTTGCCGTTCCATTTTTTCATCTGATCGAAAAACGTCAAATTTTTTAAGCCCTTTTAAAAATAAGTTTTGCACAAGCATTTCAAATTATTTATATTTTTTATAAAATGTTTTGCCGCGTCTAAACAGGAGAGAAAATTGACCACGATGGCATTTAGTAACTTGGAGTTTGCAAAAAATCTAAGATCCTCAGGCTTAACACCAGAACAATCCGATGCAATCTCAAAAGGCGTCTCTGAATTAAAAGATGATATGAATCAATTAACAACAAAAGAAGATTTCAGAGAACTCAAAACTGACTTTAAGGACTTGAAAACTGACTTTAAAGACTTAAAAAATGAATTTAAAGATTTAAAAACTGACTTTAAAGATTTAAAAGATGATGTCAAAGATTTAAAAAATGATGTCAAAGCGATCGCAGAAGGAATTAATAATCAGAACTCTGAGATCAATAACTTAAGAGTTCAAATAACGGAGCAGCGCAGCGACATTCTGGAAAAAATTAATAACTCAATTGCAGAGAATCAACATGAGTTAAATACAGTTAAAGAGCAAATGCATAAAAGCCATGAAAACATTAGAAACGAGATGCATCAACTGAAAAATGACTTGTTAACTTATTTCGATCGCTTTCAATCCGACGTGCAAAATAGGCTGATTAGCTTTTCTTCAGCCATGTTTCTAATTTGCACAGGTATTATCATTAGCGTTATTGTTTTTCTGCATAGATAAGCAGACTTAAATCCAACCCTGCTGCCATTCCAATCCATTGGTTAAGTTTCGCCAATGGATTGTTTTCTGGCGCTTTGTCATCACTGCCTCAATGACAACTTGTTGAATAGCATCTAGTGGATTTTCCGGGTGGATCACCTTCACGACCATAAAGTGTTTTTCTTTATTTTGAGGAGCAAGATCAGTCCACTTACTCAATAGTAGCTTTTTGGGGTGCAAGGGATTTTTAGTCATCGTGTCTTTTTGATCACTTTAATTTTTATACATTTCAGTAGATACTTGTCATATGACTAAATTATGGCAAGAAACTAAAACTATTGCAGTTGTGGGGCTTTCAGAGAAGCCCTCTCGCCCATCCTATCGAGTTGCTCAATATATGCAGTCTGCTGGATACCGCATTATTCCAGTCAACCCCTTATGCTCGGAGATGCTGGGTGAGACTTGCTACCCTGATCTTTTGAGTATTCCTGAACCGATCGACATGGTCAATGTCTTTAGAAAATCTGAGGATTGCCTACCCATTGTTCACGATGCCGTCAAAATTGGCGCCAAAGTCTTTTGGATGCAGTTAGGGGTGATCAATCAAGAAGCTCTTGACTACGCGCAAGCCCATGGCTTAGAGGCTATCATGGATCAATGCTTGATGATCGAGCACATGCGCCAGTGATATTCCAATATACGGGTTTATTATTTTTAATAGCTTAAGCAGGAAAAGTATTTCTGTTTTAAGCTAGGGCTATGAAAAAAGACGCTAAAACACCCTACCAATCAACGATAGACCCAAGTAGCATTACCCCCAAAAAGGTATTTGAACAACGCCGCCAATTGATTCAAATGGCGGCAGTGGGAGCATTAGGGTTATCCGATATGAGCTTTTTTAGTCGGCAAGCATTTGCCAGCAACGGGACTAAACTACCCTCCAAAAAGAATCCCAGCTACTTTTTGCCAGACAAAATCACCAGCTACAAAGACATCACGATGTATAACAATTTTTATGAGTTTGGTACGGATAAATCCGATCCAGCTCGCTACGCACACACACTAAAAACTAGACCATGGACAGTCAGTGTTGAAGGCTTAGTGAAGAAACCCAAAGAATGGGACATTGATAGTCTATTAAAGTTGGCAGCCATGGAAGAACGTGTCTACCGTTTCCGCTGCGTGGAAGGTTGGTCAATGGTTATTCCATGGAACGGCTATGCCCTATCTCATTTAATTAAAGCTTGTCAGCCACTTGGCTCTGCAAAATATGTTGAGTTCGTAAGCCTCGCTGATCCTAAACAAATGCCAGGCGTTAATAACAGCGTTCTTAACTGGCCCTATACCGAAGGCCTACGTTTAGATGAAGCGATGAATCCTCTCACGCTTTTAAGCTTTGGCCTGTATGGGGAAATACTGCCCAATCAAAATGGTGCCCCTGTTCGCTTGGTTGTGCCTTGGAAATACGGATTCAAGAGCGCTAAATCTATCGTCAAAATTAGATTTACAGATAAAGAACCTGCGACCAGTTGGAAAATTTCCGCGCCTTATGAATACGGGTTTTACTCGAATGTGAATCCCGATGTCAATCATCCACGTTGGAGTCAAGCAACCGAGAGACGCATTGGAAGTGAAGGCGGATTATTTGCCCCTAAAGTTAAAACACTTCCATTTAACGGATACGCTGAAGAAGTGGCTCATCTCTACAAAGGTATGGATTTGAGAAAATTCTATTAAGTAATGAAATTTCTTATTTTTATTCTGGGGTTGCTGCCCTTAGTCAGACTAGTTGCTCTAGGCTTCCAGGATGATTTAACGGCCAACCCTATTGAGTTCATTACACGCTCAACGGGTACGTGGGCTTTAGTTTTTCTCTGCTTAACACTTTCCATTACGCCTCTTAGGCGTCTAACCGGCTGGAACCAGCTACTTCGATATCGCCGCATGTTAGGGCTGTTTGTTTTTTTCTATGCCCTACTTCATTTCTCAATTTGGTTTTGGTTAGATCACAATCTTAGCTGGTCAGAGATGTGGCAAGACGTACTGAAGCGCCCATTCATCACATTAGGCTTTATTGCTTTTGTTGGCCTATGGCCACTGGCATTAACCTCCAACCAATGGGCCATGCATCAATTAAAAAGACGCTGGGGTCAATTGCATCGATTGGTTTACCTGATCGCTGTATTGGTGATATTGCATTATTTTTGGCACAAATCTGGCAAGAACGATTTCCAAGAGGTAGGTATTTACGCACTCGTTATTACTTCATTACTTTTATTCAGACTAAAAAAATGAAGAATACCAATCTAATACCACCATCACTTTTATCTTGCTTGATCACAAGCGTTTTATTCATCCAGTCAGCAGTTGCTCAAAATCAGGCAACCGAAAAAATAACTCGCATAGGCAACTTGGAATGGGATTTGCATGAGGTAACGGTTGCGACAGTAAAAATTTATGCCGAGAAAACAGGCTTTGTGAGCTCGGGAGAAAGAGAAGGCGGGAGCTTTATTTATGAATCCGGCTGGACCAGAAAGAGCCAATGGAATTGGCGCCAACCGTTTGGCATCGAAGCAAAAAATAATGAGCCAGCAGTTCACTTAAATTTTCATGAAGCGAAAGCCATTTGCTCATTCTTTGGCAAAAGATTACCAACGGACTCTGAATGGACATCTGCTGCATTTTTAGAACAACGAATCACTCCTACACAGCCATTTACAAAGGGCAAACGATATACCTACCCTCATGGTGACACCCCCAAGAATTCTCATTGTTTGAATGGCTGTGCAGGTCTTAAAGGCACAGCACCATCAGGCTCTCTGTGGCGAGGCCATGGTCATGTTCCTGTGATGACCACTCAAGCTGGTGTCAATGGCTTATATGACATGGGGGGCAATGCTTGGGAATGGGTGGATACAGCAATTGGCTCTGAGAAAGTGACTCGAGGTGCATCGTGGTGGTACGGACCAAAAAATCAATTGGAGTCCAACCTCGCCAGCAAATCACCCGATACCAAGGTGGCATATGTTGGCTTCAGATGTGTCAGAGATGTTCAATAAAACATCTCTTTGATATCTAGCTGATGGCTTTATTTAGCCAAGCAAACCATGAAATTTGAGGATCTCTGTGACATAGTCTGAATAGTTACTGATGGCATGGTCCCCGCCCTCTTGCAAAGTGATATGTGCTTTGGGGTACTTGGCCACCATTTCTTGCCAATCTAAAACCTCATCTCCCTTACAAGCAATCAAGTTGTATCGCTCAAGCTGGGTAACTCTCGATTGGTAGAGGTTCCTTAACTCTTCAATGTATTCAGGCTTAAAGTAAAAACTATCCTCGCTATGCCATGACTTTTGCTCACCTATGTATTTTTCTAAATCCCTAGCAGGCTCAATCGCAGGATTCAGTAAAGTTACCTTAGGGAATTGAGCAGCATATCTCTCACCAAGATAGGTGGCGTAATAACCACCCAGAGAAGATCCCATGATGGATAACTGCTCAAAGTGACTTTGATCTATCTTGGCGCATACCATCGCCATAGCTTCTTGAGGAGATGGTGGCAACTGCGGACAATACCAATCGACATCCTGCCCCTGCTGTTTCAAAGAAAGAATCGTCTTTTTCGTTAAAACAGCCTTACTAGATTCGGGAGAGGATTTAAACCCATGGAGATAAATAATCAAATGCATAGTGATAAAAGTCTATTACCGCTTTGGAGGCGTCCAAAATTGGATGGGGGATGCATGATGGGGATGGCAACCTATCTTATCCTCATAAAAATCTCTGAAAAAAATAAGATCTTTATCAGCATCGCCACTGGGAGTAAAGAAGGTGCTTAGACCCACTTCTTTTTTTCTGTAATCCAAATAAGCCAACCCAATCGGAATTTGAGCTTGTAAAGCTACTTGATAGAAGCCACTTCTCCAGCCAGTAGTTTTTCGACGAGTACCCTCGGGAGCAATAACTAGCCAAAAATAAGGAGCACCAGAAATAGTTTGAACTAGATCTTGGACGTAACCCTGAGGACTATGGCGAATAACCGGTATCCCACCAATCGATGCAAGCCAAGCCCCAAAGACTGGTATCTTAAACAAGGTGTGTTTGGCCAAAAATTTGAACTGCACACCCATCGCCCACTTAGCCAAAATACCCATACAAAAATCCCAGTTAGACGTGTGCGGGTAAAAAATAATCACTCCGCGAGGCCCTGGCAAACCATTGAAAGAACACTTCCAGCCGCAAAGCTCTAATAGCTTTTGAGCCAATCGATTGGGTTGAAATGGTGCTAAATCATTCTGAGACATTGGGTACAGTTTAATAGCATTTTCATGTTGAGCTGACTAAACTATCGCTATTCAGTGACATCTTAAAAAGTATCTAATTTTGAACTCATTACAACCATGCCCTTGTGGCGGCAAGTCTTATGCATCGTGCTGCGAACCTTTCCATCTAGGGAAAGCCATTACCCTAACCCCTGAAAAACTGATACGCTCTCGCTATAGTGCATATGTCATGGAGTTGGAAGCCTATCTTTTATCTACCTGGCACCCTGATACCTGCCCAGAAGAACCTCTTTTTCAAGATCAACCCTCAACACAATGGGTCGATTTAAAAATTAAACATCATTCAATGGCAGCGGACCAACTCTCAGGCACGGTTGAATTTGTTGCCGTATTTAAAGTAAATGGTAAAGCGCATCGCATTCATGAAATTAGTCAATTCATCAAACAAAATGATCGCTGGTTTTATGTTGACGGCGAATTTCCGGAGATAAAATAAGCCTATGAATGAAGACGATATCCTCCATAAAATGCGGGCAATCTTCCAAGATTGCCAAAAGCAAGCGGTTGCTTTAACTAAGCATCACCCCAACCTTCATAAAGGCTTTGTGGCTGATATGCAGTTTGCAAGCATGTACGGTGCTTTTTTAGGGGAAGTCAAAATCAACCACGGGGTTGATCTTGAAAAGGATTCTTTGGCACAAAAATTAGTCGATGCGCTTGCAAAGACAGATTCTCATGCCATTGGCTTACTAAGGGAAGAGATCTATGCTGCGTTGGATCACATGCAGCCAGAGCAATATGCAAGTTATATTTTTCTAACTTGCTTCCCAAGCATTTATAAAGCGATGAGTGAAAAGTAAAACGCTAATTAAGCTTTAGGAGCTGGTGCTTTTTTAGGTTTTTTTGCTTCTTTAGTTTTACGTTGTTGACCTTTTGCCATGTTTTTCTCCTAGTTAATATATTCAGATCTTATCGCTTATTAAGCAGTTTGAGGGTTTTATTTTAGACCCTTAATTAGCGCCTAACTTCCTAGAATCCGTCCAGTATTTTTGCATCTCAATAAATAAGAAAGATGCCGACCATGCCACCAATAACAATCCAACCAAGGCTTCCACGCCAGTCAAATAACGGACATAGCCTTGCGCTATAAAGTCGCCATAACCTACTGTTGTAAAGGTAATAAAAGAAAAATAGACATAATCTAAGAACACGCCATGACCAGCTGAACTCCCAACCAACTCACCCATTCCTGGAAATTGCAAGGTCACAAAATACCCCAAAGCAAATAACCAAATTTCAACGACGTGCGTCATAAAGATAACTCCCACACCAATTAATACTCGATAGCGTGAATGCAGGTGCGCAATACGCGGGAGCGTTCTATCCAACTTGAATAGCACTTCATAATGGATCAGGATGGCACTAATAACCAAGATAGTATTAAATACAAATGCAAAGGCTAGCAACATAGGAGCTTCTTTAAATAATAGAGATTGGTTAATAGTACCAATAAAAAACCCCAAGACTGAGCTTGGGGTTTTGATGTAGATCTAAATTTGTTGATTAACCCAGAAGATCAAGATTTCTCACTGCCCCACGGTCAGCACTCGTTGCTAACATGGCATAGGCTTTAAGCGCTGCAGACACTTTACGTGGGCGAGGTTTACTTGGTTTCCAACCCAACTTATCTTGCTCCACACGGCGCTTAGCCAACTCTTCATCACTGACTAAAACATCAATTCGGCGATTAGGTATATCAATACGGATACGGTCGCCATTACGCACCAAACCAATGGCACCACCAGCCGCAGCTTCTGGCGAACAGTGCCCGATAGATAAACCAGAAGTACCGCCTGAGAAACGACCATCGGTTAATAAGGCGCAAGCTTTACCCAAGCCTTTTGATTTGATGTAGCTGGTTGGGTATAGCATCTCTTGCATGCCAGGACCACCCTTAGGGCCTTCGTAAATCACTACAACGATATCACCAGACTTTACTTTGTCTGCAAGGATGTTTTCAACCGCTTCATCCTGGCTTTCCACAACGTGTGCAGGACCTTCAAATACCATCAAGTTATCATCAACGCCTGCTGTCTTGACTACACAGCCATCCAAAGCGATATTGCCGCGTAATACGGCTAAACCACCCTCCTGGCTGAACGCATGCTCAGCAGAGCGGATGCAACCCTCAGCACGATCAAGATCCAAACTAGGCCAACGAGCATTTTGACTGAATGCCACTTGAGTCGGCACACCTCCAGGACCTGCCATGTAGAAATGTTTAACTGCCTCACTTGGGTTGCGTGCGATATCCCACTGATCCAAAGCATCTTTCATGGTTTTAGCATGGATGGTTGGCACATCTGTATGCAACTTACCTGCGCGGTCAAGCTCACCTAAAATCGCCATGATGCCGCCAGCACGGTGAACATCTTCAATATGGTATTTGTTGGTATTAGGAGCCACCTTACAAAGCTGCGGCACAATCTTAGACATACGATCAATGTCAGCCATTGTGAAATCAATTTCAGCTTCTTGAGCAATCGCCAATAAATGCAAGATGGTATTAGTTGAACCACCCATAGCAATATCTAATGTAATGGCATTTTCAAATGCTTTAAAACCAACAGACCGAGGCAATACTGATTCATCATCACCTTCGTAATATTGTTTGCACAACTCCACAATCTGACGTCCAGCATTTTTAAATAATTGCTCACGATCCGCGTGTGTTGCCACAACAGTACCATTACCCGGCAAAGATAACCCCAAGGCCTCAGTTAAGCAGTTCATGGAGTTAGCGGTAAACATACCCGAGCATGAACCACATGTTGGACAAGCAGATCGCTCAATTTCAGCTAAATCAGCATCGGAAACTTTGCTATCAGCAGCCATCACCATTGCATCAATTAAATCTAACTTCTTAATCTCAATCGTTTGTGTGGTCGGGTTAGCTAACTTGACCTTACCGGCTTCCATAGGACCACCAGAGACAAAAATCACAGGAATGTTCAAGCGCATAGCGGCCATCAACATACCCGGCGTAATCTTGTCGCAGTTAGAAATACACACCAGTGCATCTGCACAGTGGGCATTAACCATGTACTCAACAGAGTCTGCAATGATGTCGCGACTTGGCAAGGAGTACAACATACCGTCATGCCCCATCGCAATGCCATCATCAACCGCAATGGTATTGAATTCTTTGGCTACGCCACCCGCTGCTTCAATTTCACGAGCCACCAATTGACCCAAGTCTTTTAAGTGCACGTGACCTGGAACGAACTGCGTAAACGAGTTAGAAATGGCAATAATAGGCTTGCTGAAATCATCATCTTTCATACCTGTAGCACGCCATAGTGAGCGTGCGCCAGCCATGTTTCGACCAGCGGTAGATGTCTTAGAACGGTATGCAGGCATGATGAAGAACTCCTTGATTATTTATATATCGTCAACTTTGGCATTTTATACCTTTCACGATGATAAGAGCGGGCTGAACCCATTCGCCTGAATACCCCTTCAAAACCAACTTAATTAGCCCAAAAATGGCCGTTAACCGAGGTTCTTTTGCCTATCAAAGACTTGATTCATGGCTTTTGCCAATTCAATGTCTTTTGGGGACACTCCCCCAAGATCATGAGTTGTTAGATGAACCTTAACAAGGCTGTAGCAATTAAACCAATCGGGGTGATGGTTCATTTCCTCAATGATGGGATAACACGCCGTCATGAATTTAAATGCTTCCTCAAATCCCTTGAATTTAAATTCCTTAGTGATCTTCAATCCATCTTGACTCAAAATCCATCCCGGTATTTTTTCCAAGTCGGAGACTTGGACTTGAATTAGAGTTGGTTTAGCGTTGGACATGAGATTCTTTTAAACGTTGAGAGGAATAAAATAACAAAGGCGTTACAACCAACCAAATCACTGAGAGTGTTGCGATGGCTGTGATGAAGTCATGAAAACTCCCCGCCTCCATCCGCACGCCTGCCCAGTAAGCAAAGGGGCCACTGATAGCGCCCAAGACAGCTGCTAATCGATAGCTCTTAGCCAACCAAGACATCGATGACTGAATCGTGATCGCTAAGGCAGCCCAAATAAAGGGCATCCAAATGGGTGAAAAGCCTGTCCAAATTTCTGACTTAAAGCTCATAATGCCCAACCAAACCAAACTACTATCAATGACTATGCCAAGTGCTACGGCAATAATCATCATCCACTGATCATGGCGTCGATCTTCAGAGACCCACCATGCCCAAGCTAAGATCAAGGCGGAAACGAGGATCGCAGGCCATTCAAAGCCATGTGCCGCACCTAAAATACAAAGAAACCAGACTGCCTGAAACTGAATAAAGTTAATGAGTTTTTTCATGACTGAATCAAGGGCGCTTATAAAAAGCCAAGGTGACTTCACCTAGGTAAATGCCAAACTTGCTCATCTCAGCTTTATTCAACATGACTTTGTCATCCATCTGGTACATCCAGTCATTGAATTTGACGTTGTATACCTTGCCATCCACTGGCAAAGCCAAGGTGTACGACCAGTTGAGTGCATTACCAGAAACCTCACCTACAGCCTGTCCCACTACATCCGATGCCGTACCTTGGTAGCGCTTAGGTGCTACTTCGGTCAAAGTCCACACTCTGCGCTGTGTGGTGCCATCCGAATAAGTGAAAGCCTCATCCAACACGCCTACTTTTTGACCATCTTTAACTGTCCAGTTGGCCTCAATTACCACCTTGAACCTTTTAACAACTTTGCCACTTCTATCTGTAAAGATTCCATGGGCATCAATCGTGCCATTGAAATACGTTGCCAGATCTAAAACCGGAGTCTCTTGAGCGTATTCACTCACCTTAACACTGGAACAACCCAATAGCATTGAAACGCTCATTAAACTAACCCCTAATGTTTTTATCCATTTATTCATTGCAATATGCCTCTAAATTAATCCTCGGACAGCTCTCACCTAAAAGGCTTTGCCTTAACTTAGGTACGCTGGTGCGAGGGTGCAACCAAATTCCAAAAAATGCTTTGGTCAATTCTTCACCACGGATCTCGCTCATGAACTGACCATTATGGAATAGTTGTGTGAGATCACGAGACTTTTTAATCGCTGTGATGGAGTCGCCCTTTTTAACTGTTTTAAATGCTTTACTAAGTTGCGGATCCCACAGCGCACGTTTTTGCTTAGAAACCCCCATCTTTTCCATTTCTTCCAAGGTTTGCAGATACAAAGCCTGAGCTTCAAACTGACGCAGATAGTGAAGATCCAAAGCATATCCACCTTGAGATTCCTTACTAGCAAATAGCTGCGCATCGTAAAGTTTAAAACCCCAATAAATCAAACGCCCCTCCCCAATCACTTCAGCTTGATTAATCTGCTGATTGACCAAAGTCGCGTTATGAGCGTTTGATGCATTAGCCTGGTTGATGTGCAAAAAGGAAGCAGCCATCAAAAACCCTAAAATAAGGATTGCCTTTGATGAGCATGCATTTTTAAATGAATCAGAGTAAGAGGTGATGTTCATCCCTTAAGCTTACTCCTGATAGTTAAATCTTTCTTAGCTCACCAAGTAAGTCCTCAACTGTTAGGGGTATTGGTCACTCAAACCCCTTTAGGCAAGGCTCCAATAAAAAACCCAGCCCTCTTAATTGATGGCCGGGTAATTTGACATAAGGCTAGCTTATTTGGATTTTTTATCAGATTTTGGTTCAAATGGGAAGGCCGTATTTGATGCGCCAGCCTTCGGAGCAATCCTCAATGACAAGACCATCGTCAAAGCTAAAGTTAATACTGTGAACCCCAAAGACCATGTGATTGGAATCTTGTAAAGATCAATCAATAGCATTTTTACACCGATGAAGACCAAGACAATCGCCAAACCATAAGAAAGTAAATGGAATTTCTCATGCATGCTGGCCAACAAGAAATACATCGCTCTTAAACCCAGGATCGCAAACACATTAGAAGTCAGAACAATAAATGGATCGGTTGTGATCGCAAAAATAGCAGGGATGGAATCAACCGCAAACACCACATCCACAATTCCAATCAACAAAATCACCACAAATAAAGGAGTTGCCATTTTGACGCCGTTAGTCACAGTGAAAAACTTCTCACCATCGTACGTTGGCGATATCTTCATATGACGCTTGATCCAGTTCAACGCTGGGTTGTTATCAAGATCAGGCTCTTGACCAGCGGCCCACCACATCTTCACGCCCGTAAAGACCAAGAATGTGCCAAAGATATACATCACCCAGTGGAACTGAGCAATCAACCAAGCTCCCACCAAGATCATGATGGCGCGGAGCACTAAAGCCCCTAAGATACCAATCATCAGAACACGTTTTTGAAATTCTGATGGGACCGCAAAGTAAGTGAAAAGCATTAAGAAGACAAATATGTTGTCTACAGCAAGCGCTTTCTCAACCAAATAACCCGTGACAAACTCAAGCGCTTTCGCATCCGCCAATTCTTTGGCTGCAGGGTCTGACCCCATACCTCCCAAGAACCACCACAACCAAGCTACGAATAGAAATGAAACAGCCACCCAAATCAGCGACCAAATGGTGGCTTCTTTGATAGTAACTGAATGAGAGCCCTGTTTATTAAGGGCAAAGAAGTCAATCAACAAAGCAACTAAAACAAAAGCTGCAAATAATGACCACAATAAGGGAGTACCGATAGATAACATCGTCTTGAACCTCTCATCCTAAGCCGGCCACGCATAGGAAACAAATTAAAAAGAGGTCTCAATTAGTCTTGCCGCTCGAACATTCATGATTCGAGTTAAGGAACCGAACAAAGATGAAAGCCACTTCAACCCTGTCGTAATGACGGCACCAAAATAAAAGCCCGGTAGGCTTTTGTAACAGCTACTCCCTGAGAGAGACGTGTAAATAGTAATAGAAGTATGAGGGGTCGTCAAATAACCCTATAAAAATACAGATTTATTGGTTTTACCTAATTAATCAAAAATATCACTCAACCATGACTTATGTTTGCGATGATAGTCTGGGCGGTAGTCATTTCTTTGTGCTTGTGGCTGTTGGTTTTGCATGGATATATTGGGCTGATCAGCACTTGATCTCTCAATTAATTTATCAAGCTCACCTCTATCTAACCAAACACCTCGGCAAGATGGGCAATAGTCAATTTCAATGCGCTGGCGCTCAGAGATTACCAACTGAGAATCTTTACAAGCTGGACACTGCATAGAAAACTCCTTCAAAGTTAACGTTATGAATAACATTGACAGCTATAGGCTGTAAAAAAATTATATGTATGAACGTTTTAATTTGCAGAAGTCTAATTTCCTTTAAATCAAAGGGATATATGAGCGAGTTAAATCGAAAAATTTAAAGAGTTATTTATCACCAAACCAATTTAGTTAAGCATAAATTTTCTAAAAACCAACTTCCCTTAAGAGAGTCACCAAGACACTTCTAATGAAGTCTCCCAAGATGGATTTTGGCCAAGCATAGATGACGACGTTGCCACGAAGGTAACCTTCCGAATTTAATGGGAACCAGCCATCCACTTTTAATCGCACGCGATAGATAGCTTGCTCTGGTATGACCTTTTTCTCTTGAAGTCGAACAACAATATCACCTCCAGCAGTTGAAGCAAGAGCGCCATCAACAAGAGTTCGGGTTGCATCTCTATCAATGCTAATAACGCTTAAATTACTTCCCCATAGGCCTCGCCCCTCAGGAATAAAGCGACCCCAATTACCCTTATCCAATCGCTTCAAATCAGTTTCAGTCACATAACAATCCACCACCCACTGACGGTCATCTACCAGCGAAACCAATTGAGCGCCTTTAGGTAGCCACTCTCCAACAAATAGATCTGGATTGGCATCTGCAATCACACCGGGATACTGAGCTCTGGGATTCAAACGAGCTTTTTCTTTATTGAAACCGTCAAGTGCTTCCTGGCTCAACTGCAACTGCTCTCGGAGAATAGCCTGCTGCTTACGTAACTGAGGGTCAAAACCTGAAGCAGCCACTTGAAAAGTTAATGAATCTATTCTGGCTTGCATCTGTGCAATTTTTTTATTGAGCTCCGGAGATTCCAAGCCAATAATCAGCGACCCTGCTTCAACTCTAGAACCTAAAGGGGCTGGCAATGCTCTTAATTGCACAGGCACAGAGGTAATCATCGTAAAACTTTTCTCTGGCTTGAGCATGCCCTGCGTATTAACAGTGATATCAAACGGGACAACTAAGATCAAGATAATGATCAGGCTGACATAGAAGGCTGGCTTTTGTCGGAACGCTGGTCCAATCCTATCCCATTGCTTTTGCCAAAGACGAAGCTCTTGAGAGATCGGCTTCAATACAAAGTACCACATCTCCACAATGAATAAGGCAATCCCTAACGCTTTAAAAAAGTAGCTGTAGACCATCACCGCAATACCAATGAACAGTATTAATCGGTATATCCAAGTGGTAATAGCAAAAATGATAAAAAAGCGATGCTGATCAGGTGTGAGTGTTTCGGGTGGCGCTTCACCTAACTTGAACAACTGTTCGCGCAACCACCAACGTGCATAAGCAAAGCTTCGCTGGTGTAAATTGGGCATCCCCAAAAAGTCACATAACAAAAAGTAACCATCGAAGCGCATGAATGGGCTGGCATTGAGCAATATGGTCGCCACAATCGAGGTTGTACCCAAGAAGAAACAAGCATTACGCACCGCGCCATCCGGCAAGAAACCCCACAGCCAAATAGCCCAAGCAGCAATAATTAATTCAGTAGAAATACCAGCACCGGCAATTTGGAGGCGCTTGCGATGAGAATCCAATTTCCAAGATTCCGTGACATCCGTATAGGCCATGGGGAACATGACCAAGAAAGCCACGCCCATGGTGGGAACTTTACAACCGCAGCGCTTAGCCACTATCGCGTGACCTAACTCATGCAATATCTTGACTGCTATGAGAGCACCGGCATACCCCAAGATACCTGCAAAGCTAAACGTATCAACAAACGCGGTACTAAAAGTACCCCACTGGCGATAAATTTGCCATAAACCAACCAGAAAAATAACTGCGGTTAATTTAAAAAAACGACTGGATAGTAAAAAACTGATATGGGGTAATAGCCGACCTAAAAATCGATCCGGCTTTACCAGCGGTATACGGAAAAATAAGTACCCGTGCAAGAGTGATTGAAACCAATCTTTTTTACGCATTGCTGCGCGCTGAGACAACCAATTGAGATCCTGCTCGCCCGTTCTTAATAAAAGTTCATTTTCATTAAGAAATGTGAATACGGCGTTAACAGCATTTTCATCAACTTCTAGCGTTGTATCTTCATTGATTGACTCACAGATGGCTTCAACACTTCCTAAGCCAATTCTAGAAATAACCTCAAAAGACAACCAGTCAATCTGAAAGTAGGCATTGCGCGCTGGATCATGAATCGTCCACATGGGCGAGCCATCACGTTCGGTCGGAGCCGTATATAAACCTAGCTCTTCACGTATTTGAGGCCATGGTCTCTTCCCTGGTGGCGCCATCATGAGTTTAGATTCCTAAGAACTGACGTGTGATCGCCAGCGGCTTACGCAACACCCAATAAGATAAAGGCACAAACTGCCCGTTAACCTTAGCAGTGCCTTTGAGACCAACACGCGGACCTTTTTTACCCTTCGGTAAAGAGGCGCGGACACGATAAGCATAGGTACCATCGGGGCGTAACATGGGCTCATGACCTACATAACGAATATTGGCAGATACCGCATTAAACGGGCTAGCATTTAAATACAAACTGGCCGAGGCACGATCAGGCACCTCTAACATGTCACCCACAGGTATCCAAGCCTCTACCTCAACTTGACCTTCTGTGGCGACCACCATGACTTTTTCACCAGCCACCACTGGCTTACCAACCCATTCGCTAGGATCATCAAAAATGACAATACCGTCTCGTGGAGACTCAATCGTGGCTCTGTTTAATAAATCTTTTAGGTAATCCGCTTCGATTTTTCTTTCAGCCGCTTTACCTTCTTGAGCCGCTAATTGACCACGGCTTTTAGCATCCGTCAAAGACTGAAGAGCACCCTGACGATATTCTTGTTGGGCGATCTTGATTTCTTGCTCGGCCACTTGGGCTTTTGATAACAGTGAAGCCAAGTCTAGTTTAAAGAGTGGCTGACCTTGGGTAACTCGATCGTTAGGAGATACAAAGAATTGATCAACCACGCCTTCAATCGGCACACGAATGATGGCTGGATTAGCCGGCACCAATTCACCTGGCACTAAAACCGACAAACGAACTGGGAATAAGATGAATGTCCAAATAATCCATTTCCAGCGGCGACGCTTATCTGCCCAGATGGCTTTGGCCTCTCTGAGCGTTGCCTGTAAAACACCCTCAGCACCCTGCTCTTTTGCCCAAGCCATGTCCTTTTTAACTCTTTCCTGAAGAGGAATAGAGCGAACACTCAGGAACTTCCAAAGCTTAACGAGGTTCACTCGTATAGCTGTAAAGCTTGCTTGAATGAACTTGTCGATTGCAATCAATCGTCGACGAATCGTGCCGTAACAATCTTTAAAGTATCTTGGCACGCAACTTGGATCTTCCACTACTTGAGCAAAGCTCTTTTCAACAAAGCGCCCAAATGCCACAAATGGCAGAGCTATCAATTTTCCTATTAATTTCCCTACAACTTTGCAGCCTTGCCATATAACAATAGGGTTGTCACATACATGCTGATATTGGGCTCTAACTTTCTCAGAAAAAGTTAGCTTCTTTTTAGCCTTCGGCGGTCTTCCTCTTGGTTTTGCTTTGGGTTTAGCCTTGTCTTTAGATGCAGGTAGTAGTTTTTTTAGAATGGACTCAAGACCAAAGTCATCTAACTTATGACGCTTCTTAAAATCAAGCAATTCTTCATTAGCTTTGGCAATCACAGGGGCTAATACAAACTTAGCACCAGCGATCACATAACGCATCTCCTGAATACAAGTTGCTTGATCAGGTATGCGCTGTTTAAAGTTATGCCAATACTTACTGAGCTCGCCTTGCACGGTTGGTGCTGATAATTTCACCCAAGCATGTGTCCAAATCTCTACCCACTCATTTAATACCGGTAAAGCATTCTCATCAAACGAATCTTCACGGCAGAGTAATAAACCTGCTTTTCTTTCAAGAGCGTTAATTGGTACCCAAATAGCAGAAGATGGCAGCCACTCACCCCACTCACGTAACTGTGAACCAGTGAGCATGTCTGATTCAATAATACATAAGCTAGTCTGCTGCGATAAACCCTCAAGAATTTCGTTACTCGCCTGAATAAATGGTGAGTTACGATCTATTTGAGAAACACCCGATTGGAGAACAACCCCCTCATTCTCAACCCACAGCAATGCAATGGTGTATTTGAGTAAAGGCATGGTTTGGTTGACCAATAAGAACTGCAATGCCTGAGCTGTTTCAGCACGCCGTGCACGACGTGCCAAATCCATGATCGTCGTGAGCATGACAATGGATTGCTGCTCTTGGCTCATCTCGGAACCTTGATTACTCATTGATTATTTACCCAACCCAATAGCGCTTTTTAATTGCGCTGTGAATGACGGCTTGCCTTTGAGACTTGCTTTAGCCTTTTCTGGCTTGATGGTTAACTTAACATCGGCTTGACCACCCACGTCATCTGTTGCAATCACTTTAAGATCAATTGGACCCTCATGGTCTGGCGGAACAACTCCTTCAAATAAGCCTGTCTTAGGATTGAACTTCAACCAGCCAGGCAATGGCGAACCGTCTTTTTGAACTGCCACCAGCTTTAAGTCACCCTTACCGCCTTTGAAAGTGGCTGCAGGAAGGCGATACTCCACATTACCGTTAGCAGGTACTTTGACATCCGCTAATGGCAAGATGTTGCGTAGCTCATAATCCGGCAGCTTAAGAATGGCTAGACCTAAATCCAATGAGCGCTTTGCGATCTCAATCTCATCACCAACACGGTCAAACTTGTTGTACGGCGTGACGTTTGAATAATCTAGAGCATCACGTGTGCCGGTCGTATCACTCATTGGCGGACGGAACTGATTGATACCACCATGCTCACCATTGAAATCTAAAACAATTTCATTGAACTCATAGTGCCCCATTTCAATCGGCTTTTCTTCAAAGCGACGTTGGAAGTAATGATGACCAAAGACGTCTTTTCTTGGTAATGGTGGTAAGTTTTCATCAGACCTGATCGTTATAACCAGTGTCGATGTATCCGTTCCACCCTGACCATCAGAAACGGTATAAGTAATAACGGGAACTAATCCAACATAATCATTTGCCGGCATGAAGACATAGCTACCATCAGCATTGATAGTAATCTCACCCACCCCTGGAATATCTATTGGTGTACCAACCTGCTGAACGCCAGCAATACCTGGAATCGTATAGCTATCAATAGTTAAGGCATTTCCATCGCTATCGGTTGCATTTTTCAATAATCCATCTGCAACCAAGATTGATAAAGGCACATTCTTTTCAGTTTGCTCTGATTCGTTATCGTCTAGAGGAGGATCATTTACCGGCACCATCGTGAGCGTCAAGGTCGATGTATCTGTACCACCCTGACCATCACTGATCACATAAGTTACAACTGGGATCGCACCTGTGTAGTTAGCAACTGGCACAAAGCTATAGCTACCATCCGCATTGATC
>NZ_JACVON010000007.1 GCF_018882385.1 Polynucleobacter sp. 30F-ANTBAC | reverse complement strand
CATCGTGAGCGTCAAGGTCGATGTATCTGTACCACCCTGACCATCACTGATCACATAAGTTACAACTGGGATCGCACCTGTGTAGTTAGCAACTGGCACAAAGCTATAGCTACCATCCGCATTGATCCTTAGCGCACCAACGTTCGGAATCGTTACAGGACTACCCACTGCTTGAGTACCTGATATACCAGCAATGGTATATCCAGTAATCGTTAATGGATTGCCTTCTGGGTCAGTTGCATTGAGCAATAAACCAGTATTAGCAGCCACTGTCAGTGTCGTATCTTCTGTGACCGTGTTTACATCATCAGGATCAACA
>NZ_JACVON010000006.1 GCF_018882385.1 Polynucleobacter sp. 30F-ANTBAC | reverse complement strand
CATCGTGAGCGTCAAGGTCGATGTATCTGTACCACCCTGACCATCACTGATCACATAAGTTACAACTGGGATCGCACCTGTGTAGTTAGCAACTGGCACAAAGCTATAGCTACCATCCGCATTGATCGTTAGCGCACCAACGTTCGGAATCGTTACAGGACTACCCACTGCTTGAGTACCTGATATACCAGAAATGGTATATCCAGTAATCGTTAATGGATTGCCTTCTGGGTCAGTTGCATTGAGCAATAAACCAGTATTAGCAGCCACTGTCAGTGTCGTATCTTCTGTGACCGTGTTTACATCATCAGGATCAACA